>DASYEW010000001.1:0-3273 GCA_036498785.1 Steroidobacteraceae bacterium
AAACGGCAGATGCAACACGCTACAAGACCGGCCGCTGGCATCTGTCAAGCACATTGCTCGACAGAAGCCAGCGGCCGGATTTAACGCGCGATCAGTTGCCTGCTTCGTGCTTGGTGAGGTTGTTCTTCACCGACTTCACGCCCGTCACGCTTTGCGCGACCGTCGTGGCTTGCGCGATCTGCGACTCATCCTGGACCGTGCCGTCAAGGGTAACCACGCCACCGCGCGCCACCACGCGAATGTCCGACGACTCGATCTTGTGCGTCGTCAGCGCGTGCCGCACCTGGCCTTCGAGCTTGTGATCGGCATGCCACTTCTGCTTATGGGTCGGCTTCGCCGCCGGCGCGGACGCCGTGGTGTCGTCCTGCGCATGCGCGGCCTGGAAACCGAGCGAGAACATCAGAGCAATACTGGTACCGACCAACATCTTCAACGGCTTGTTCACTTGAACCTCCATCGTTGCCAAGGGTGATTAGTTTTCCGGGCGCCGACGGTGCCCGTTTCTTTGCTGCTGACTTTCTTCGTTGACTTCTTTTGTTCAACCCGCTTCGTTCTCAACCTGTGGCTTCAAGCTCTGCTTCCCGGGCTTCCTCGCCGATCGGTGCGACGAGTACACAAGCCGCGAGCATCATCGAGCCGGCGTTGGCCGGCGCAAGCCGATAGTGCGACGGACGATAGACCACGTCCCCTCGGCGGATCTGCTGTCCGCTCAATGCACAAAAGCCGTCGCTCGATGCTCGCGCGACGCGCCAGACCTGATCGCCGTAATGGCACGACGTCGGATCGCCCCACGTGATGATGGCTGTTCTGCTGGTCGGCCGCTCGAGCACCTTGATGTGCGCACCGCGTTCGCCTGACGCGCAGGCAACCGCCGAACGTCGTAGCGCTCGGCGGCGGGCGGGAATTCTGCCGCCTGACGCTGAGCCCACGTTATGGCTCGACGATGGTTCTACCGTACACGACAGCGAATCGAGCAGAAACAAGGTCTGCGACCACGGATCGGTCCGGCTGTGTTTCGCGTGCATTGAGCAGTCCCCCATCGTCGCTCGTGGAGGTCCTCGCGCGCTGCAATCCGCGAAGGCCACTTCATTCAGGCGGTTCCGCTACGTTAGCGCGATATCCGGACACGAGCCATTCCACTTACGTGTTACACAGCGCTACACGAAAGTTGGGCAGGGTGATACAAAGGTTTAGCCAGATGCGCCACCTCGCTATACAGCCCATCCTTGCGGCGCAACTGACTCGACCCGTTTGCATGACGCTTTCACGCTGCAACGATCTTAACCGGGTGGCTGCTGGCCGCCAACGAATACAGCGTAGAGACAGACACATCTGTACTGCACAACGAAGTCGACGGTCGGGCACAGCCCCCATTTCAGTATCCGCATAAAGCCTGGGGCACGGCCTCTCATGAGTGCGCCGATTACAGCTGTGTGACGCGCATTGCGAAATCTGTCCATATAGTGATTGCAAGCCATCCTGCATCATCACCAGCACTCGCCGGTCCAGTGCTTCTCGACGCTATCGTCGGTCGATCCAAGGATAAAGAGCGCGGCACGCCGCGGCAAATGGGCTGGTTCCCATCGGACAACAAAATGCGCACTGCGATGTTCCACAAGCGGCAACCGCGACCGCTGATAGCGCCTGTGCTCTGAATATGGTTTAATACTCGGCAGTGGTACAAAGCTTGAACACCGTGCGCTCACGTTACGAGCATCGAAACTAAAACCCGATTTTTCGGGTAAGGGCTTCTTTTTATCAAAAGCTAGCCTTTCTGTCGTGCGTCGGCCGTGTACTGGCCGCAATGAACCGCACCGGGTTTTCCGGAGACTCCAACCTTTGAGAGAATGGAGTCATGGAAAACATCAAGAAGAAATCACCAAGGTATTCGCCGGAAGTCCGTGAACGGGCAGTCCGGATGGTGCACGAGCATCGCGGCGAACATGAATCGCAATGGAAAGTAATCGCGTCGATTGCCGCGAAGATGGGCTGTTCCGGCGAGACGCTGCGTAACTGGGTACGTCAGGACGAACGCAATCGGGGCCTGCGGGCCGACGGCAACAGCGCCGATCAGGAACGGCTGAAAGAACTGGAACGGGAGAACCGTGAACTGCGCCAGGTCAATGAGATCCTGCGCAAGGCATCGGCGTATTTCGCACAGGCGGAGCTCGACCGCCGACCGAAGTGATGATCACCTTCATCGATGATCACCGGCAGGTCCACGGGGTCGAGCCGATCTGCAGGGTGTTGCCGATCGCCCCGTCGACGTATTACCAGCATGTGGCCCGGCGCGCCGATCCAGCACATCTGCCGGCGCGGGCCCAGCGTGACGCGATGCTATGCGTGCACATCCGGCGCGTGTGGAACGATAACTTCCAGGTGTACGGGGTTCGCAAGGTCTGGCGGCAACTCGCACGCGAAGGCATCCGGGTGGCCCGCTGTACGGTAGAGCGGTTGATGAAGAGGCTGGGGCTGCGTGGTGTGCGGCGAGGCAGATTTATCCGGACGACCGTGAGCGACAGTTCGAGGCCGTATCCGCTGGACCGTGTGCAGCGGCAGTTCACGGCCGAACGGCCCAATGCACTGTGGGTGTCAGATTTTACCTATGTATCGAGCTGGCAGGGCTTCATCTATGTCGCCTTCGTCACTGACGTGTTTGCCCGGCGCATTGTCGGCTGGCGTGTATCGGCATCGGCGCATACGGACTTCGTGCTGGATGCGCTCGAGCAGGCCCTGTATGAACGACAGCCGGTGCAGCAGGACGGGCTGATCCATCACAGCGACCGCGGCGTCCAATACGTTTCAATCCGCTATACAGATCGCCTGTCCGATGCCGGCATCGAGCCGTCCGTGGGCAGCGTGGGCGACTCCTACGATAACGCCCTGGCCGAAACGATCAACGGCCTGTACAAGGCCGAAGTGATTCATCGGCTGGGGCCGTGGCGCAATCTGCAGGCCGTCGAGATGGCCACGCTCGATTGGGTCGACTGGTTCAATCACCGCCGGCTGCTTGAGCCCATCGGCAACATCCCACCTGCCGAGGCGGAAGCCGCCTATTATGCAAAACTCGCTGGGTTCGCCATTGCGGCGTAACTCAAGCAAACCAGTCTCCGGGATTCCCGGTGCGGTTCAAAGCGAACAGCGCGGACGTGGCGATGCGGGCCTGAGCGTTTTTACTCCGGCACCTCCTTGCTGGTCAAACCATTTCGGCGCTTGCGCATCGACTCGCCCGCGAGCGTGACGCGATGGACGTTGTGAACGAGCCGGTCGAGG
>DASYEW010000002.1:0-126943 GCA_036498785.1 Steroidobacteraceae bacterium
GCGTATCGTCAGCCGTGAAGAAGTTCTGGTGGAAGCGCGTGACGATCTGCTGCTCCAGCGATGTATCCGGCACACCTGGCCCATGCATGCGTCGTGACGCAGTCACCCATACACCGCGCAGATAGTCGCGATACAGCGCGCTGTCGGTCTTCGAAATCGGCGTGAACGCTCCGCCGAACCATTCATCTGCACGACCGCCGTATTGCGCGAACTGATCGGCGCCGCGGAAATTGTTGAGCGCTTTGACTACGTCGCCCTGGCCGAGGGCGTCCAGGTTGAGGAGATGCTCCTGTTCCAGCAACGGTAGCGGCGCAGCATCATTGCCGTCATCGAGCGCTCGACTCACCGTCGCCAGTGCTCCGGTACGCTGCTGTGCGCTCCACGCACTTGCGGGGCTATCGGCAAAGGGGGCTATGAGTTGCTGTGTGAGTTCTCCCGCCCGGTACATGCGATTTGAAGCGAGATAATTGGCCAGCGCGAGCCAGGATTCCGTGTCGGGTTGTACGTGGGTGGATACTCGCAGCACGATATCGTCGATAGCGTCGGTGACTTCGACGGGTTCAGCAGCGTCGCTACTTGCATTCTCGTTGGTGCGGTCGGCTACTACGACATAGCTCTTCGCTTCCTCACGCCAAGCAAGGCCGCAGGCCGCCTGCTGCGCTTGAGGCGATTGCGACAGCGTGATCGCGAACGCACCGTCCTGATCGCAGATTGCTTCGCCCAGTACAATGGCCTTCTCGAACGATCGGTCGATCAGCCGGCGCAGCGCACCTCCGGTCGCCTGAGTAACCCAGCGCACCAGTACGCCAGCAAGTGGCAGTTCCGTGCTCACATCGATGACCCGACCGACTACCGGCAACAAGGCGACAGGAGGGAAGAGCTGTCGCGAAGTCGGGATGGCCGGAATCGCCGGAATTAAGCGAGTGCCGATGTCGATGGAATCGTTGCTCATGCGCGGATCACGCGCGTAACGGTGCGCGAATGCCATTGGCACAAAGTGCACGGCGCGACGCACAGGAGCGGAATCCTTTATCGCGTCGGTGAATCGACCGCGAGTGCTGCAATCGAGTGAAGCTTTTACGAAACTTTCACGGCGTTGTTCAGGGCGCGTTGTTCAGGGCCCGTTGTGTTGAGCAGCAAAACGCTGGATCAGCCAGGCGGCCGCAGGTCCGGGCGGAGTGTCGGTTCGATGGATCGCCTGTAACGTGTAGAAGCCACCGCGCCAGTCGGCAAGATTCAGTCGGACCAGGCGTCCTGCCGCGAGATCGCCACGGACCATTGGCTCGGGCATGTTGCCCCAGCCCACGCCCGCAAGCAGCAGGGCGTGCTTCGCGCCGAGGTCCGCAAGTCGCCAGGAGTCAGTGGCCACCACTCCCTGATCCTGCCCCTCGACGAACGATGAGCGCACTGTGAGCACGAGCTGCCGATGATTGCGTGCCACTCCGGGCGCATTCGCTCCATTGCGGGCCAACGGATGGCTGGGAGCTGCAACCGGAACCAGCTCGACGCCGCCGACCTGGATCTGTTCGATCCCCGGGACCGCCGCCTGCAACGGTCCGCTCACGCCGATGGTGGCAACGCGGGTGTGAACGAGCTGGGTCACCGCACCGAGCGCTTCGACATGCAGGCGCAGGGTGACGGTTGGAAACTGCGCTTCGAACGCCTGAACGGCATCCACCAGGCGCTCGGTTGGCAACATAACGTCGATGGCCAGCGCGACTTCGCCCTCAAGGCCGTCGACCAGTCCTTTCACTTTGGCGCGTAGATGATCGATTCCGACCGATATCGTGCGCGCTTGTGCGAGCACCGCCAGACCGGCCTCGGTAAGCGTCGGTTTGCGGGTCCGCTCGCGGTCGAACAAGGCCACGCCAAGTTGCAGCTCCAGGTTGGCAATTGCGTAGCTGATCGCCGAAGTAGCCCGCGCCAGGCGGCGACCGGCCGCGGCAAAGCTGCCTGTTTCGACCACGGTCAGAAACACTTTGAGCTGATCGAAGCTGGGCGTACCGGGGTCGGGCATTTCAGATTCTCTGAACGTTATATCCAAAACTTTACGGCTATTTGCAGTGCAAGTGAACGGCTAGCATGCGGGGCGACGCCGATACCCGGCGCTTTCCTTCGATTCTGAGGAGCTTTCCCGTGCCCAAAGTGCTTGTTCTGTACTACTCAACCTATGGCCATATCGAGGCGATGGCGCAGGCTGTTGCTGAAGGTGCGCGCTCGGCAGGCGCCACGGTCGACATCAAGCGAGTGCCTGAAACGGTTCCCGAGGCGCTCGCCAAGGCGTCGCATTTCAAACTGGACCAGGCGGCTCCCGTCGCCAGCATCGACGATCTGGCCAACTACGACGCAATCGTGATCGGTGTGGGTACCCGCTTCGGGCGCATGGCCTCGCAGATGGCAAGCTTCCTCGATCAGGCCGGTGGCCTGTGGATGCGCGGCGTATTGAACGGCAAGGTCGGCGGTGCATTCACTTCCACGGCCACCCAGCACGGCGGCCAGGAGATGACATTGTTCTCGCTCATCACCAACCTGTTCCACTTCGGCATGGTCGTGGTCGGACTGCCCTATAGTTTTCAGGGCCAGATGACGGTCAAGGAAATCACCGGCGGCAGCCCTTACGGTGCGAGCACGATTGCTGCCGGCGATGGATCCCGCATGCCCAGCGAGAACGAGCTGGCCGGCGCCCGCTTCCAGGGCGAGCACATCGCTCAGGTTGCCAAGAAAATGTTCGGCTGAATCACGACTTCACGGAGTTTCAGATGCGTAGTCAGGCACCGTTGGTGGCCGCATTGGGCCGCTTGTTGATCGCTGTGATCTTTCTCATCAGCGGCTTCGGCAAGCTTGCCGCGCCGGCCGCGACCCAGGGCTATATCGCCGCGGCGGGTTTACCGTTGCCGCTCATCGCCTACCTCGTCGCGGTCGTCGTCGAAGTGGGCGGCGGCATTCTCCTGGTGCTTGGTTACCAGACACGCATCGTGGCGCTGGCAATGGCTGTATTCACCATTGCGGCGGCGTTTGGTTTTCACAACCATTTCGCCGACCAGAACCAGATGATTCACTTCCTGAAGAACATCGCCATGGCCGGTGGGTTGCTGCAGGTGGTGGCATTCGGCGCTGGCATGTTCAGCATCGACGGGCGTCGCGGCCAAGCCGCCTGAAATTCAATTTGCCCTGAAGTAATCTGACTGAAGCAGCCTGCCTGCCCGTATGGGCTCGGCAGGTCGATTGGAGATCGAATCTGCCGGCGCTCGCCTCACCGCGACGCCGGCAGGTGCGGTCGGCGAGCGAATCACCGAACCTGTCGCTCAGCCAGTATTCGACAGTGTGCTAGTTCCATCACGGCATCACGTTGTCTCGCGCGTTCACTCAGCTTCCCTACTGCTTCTCGGGTAGTGAGCAAGACTGTCGTTCATGCTTTCCCACGCTAGCTTGTGCTCCAGCCAGACCTCCCTGGTGGGCGCGAAGTCATCCGGCGAGTCGAGTGTCGCGGTAGTGACGTCGAGGGTCTCGGGCTCCGTCAGGCGTTGGTAGGTCAGCGTCGTACCGCATTTTCCGCAAAACGTGCGGGCTACGCCAGGTGAAGACTCGAAGACAAGCGGTTGCCCGGTGACAAAAACAAAATCGCCGGAGCGTAGGACGATCCACGCAACGGATGGAGCACCGCTTGCAAGCCGGCATGTTCGGCAGTGACACAGCGATCTGGCTAAAGGTTCGCCAGATACTGAATAACGCACTGCTCCGCATAGACAGCCGCCTTCAGTGCTCATGTCGTCACTCCCCCTCTCCAGCGGGTCCGACCCCGCATTCCGCCAGAAAGACTACGCGTCGGGTGCGCTGAACCGGCTGATCCACGTTTCGAAGGAACGCAGGAATGCGCTCAGAAATTCCCGGGTAGCGACGTTGGTGAGTTGCCCGTTCGTATCGAACAGCGTGGCCGCTGCTGGAATGTAAGCCTCCGGATGCGGCATCGCGGCCACGTTGAGTGCGTAGAGGATCTGGCGCAGATGATGATGGGCGGCCATCGCGCCCAGTGCGCCCGGCGTCACACTGATCACGGCGGCAGGTTTGCCGTTCCAGACGCTCTTGCCCCACGGCCGCGAACCGACATCCAGAGCATTCTTGAGCACACCGGGAATACTGCGATTGTATTCGGGCGTCAGGAACAGGATGCCAGCGCAAGCGCCGACCTTGTTCCTGAATTCCGTATATCCCGGCGGCGGCGTGGCCGTTTCGCGATCCTGGTTGTAGTGCGCGAGATCGCCGATCGCGATTTCTTCGAGCCGCATCGATGCAGGTGCGAGCTCGACCAGGGAACGCGCCATCATGCGCGTGTACGAGCCCTCGCGAAGGCTGCCGACGATGATTCCGATTTGCTGGTGCTGCATGGATGGAGTTCCGGATGAGTGATCGGGCACGTTGTCAGTGTTGGGTGGTGGTGGTTGGCCCAGCTGTCACGCCTGGCACGCCGTAGATACGCAGGAATTCGCCGAGCAATTGATTGTAAGCGGCAGGATTGTCCAGGTTGGGCAAATGGCCCGCCGCCGGGACGATTTCCGCCCTGGTATTTGGCAGCAACCTCCTCATTGCAGCGCTTGCCGCGAACCGGATCGCTGAATCGTGCTCGCCATTGATGAAGAGGGCTGGTGCGGCGATGGCATCGAGGCGATCCCCAAGCAGCGATAGCGGCGATTCGAGACCCAGCAGGTCGTGACCCGGATAGCGTCCGATGATCCTGAGGAGCGAGGCCTGGACGTCGGTGTCGTCGGTTTGCAGATGCATCAACGGATGCTGTATCCATTGCTGGCGGAATGCGTCCATTCCCTGATTCCGCGCCAGACGTCGATAGGTTGTCATCGGTACTTCTGCGCTGAGGCCATGAGCAGAGGACGTTTCAGGCGGTGGGCCATCGAGGACCAGGCATGAAGCCCTCTGCGGAGATTGCAGCGCAAAGCGCAGCGCCACTCGCGCGCCTTGCGACATGCCGACGATGGCAGCGCTCTGCACGTCCAATGTGTCGAGAAGAAACAGCACGTCGCGAACATCGTCTGCGATGCTCGGTTGGCCGGTGGAATATCCAAAGCCGCGCCGGTCGAATGCGATTACCCGGTACGCGTGCGCGAGAGCAGCGAATTGGGAATCCCACATCTCCAGGTCAAGCGCCCATCCATGAATGAGCAACACCGCTGGGCCGCTGCCTGCCGAACGAAAGCGCAGTCGTGCATCCCCATGTTCGATGAATTGATCGGGGCTGACCACGAGCGTGCGGCACGGTCTCAGTGCTTGCCCCAGAGCCGATCGGAGGCAATGCGAGCGCCTTCGCTCAAGGCTTGCAGCTTCAGGTAAGCGACGTCCGGATCGACCGGGCCGAAACCCGCAAACGTTCCGAAGCCGCAGTCGCTGCCGGCCATTACGCGTTCGCGCCCAACGCAGTCCGCATAATGACCAATGCGCTCGGCGACCAGCAGAGGATGCTCGATATAGTTGGTCGTCGATCCGATGACCCCGGGAATCAGGATCTTGTTCGCGGGGATGGGCTGATCGCGAAATACCGTCCATTCGTGGGCATGACGCGGATTCGCTCCCTCGAACAGCAGGCCTTGCGCCTTCGCTTTCACAACCACGGGCAGCAGCAACTCAAGAGGCACATCGTGGTGATGTGGGCCCTCGTAGTTACCCCAACACACATGCATCCGCACCCGGTTCTCCGGAACGTTGCGTAACGCATGATTCAGAACCTCAATATGTATCGCCGCACGATCCAGGAACTCATCCACGCTTCGATCGCGATACATCGTGTGCCGGCCCATGCCGAGATCCGGTGCGTCGATCTGTAGCAGGAAGCCCGCTCCTACGATGCCCTCGTATTCGATTCGCATGGCTTCAGCCACCGCTTCGAGATAGGCGTCCTGCGTCTTGTAGAAGTCGTTGGGCTGAAACAAGGCGATGACGCCCGGAGATGCGGCGTTGAGGAACGCCTCCTGTGGCGCCGCTTCGGCTACTGCAGCTTGCATGTTCTCCAGGTCGACGTGCAGAGGCGCAGTGGTGCTGACGCGTATTTCGCCCACGCAGCGTGGACGTGTGTATTTCGCGGTGGCGCCGAGCGCGGCTAGCTTGGCGAGGATGCGCGGAAACTCGACCAGGTCCTGGCCGGGTTCGCGCGGAGTATCACCGGCGAATCCTGTCAGGCGCTCTTTGATATAGGTGGCGTACGATATTTTGCTCATTTCGCCGTCGCTGACCACGTCGATTCTGGCGTCGACCTGGCGACGGACGACGTCTCTCACCGCCGTTGCGATAGTGGTGCGCGCGAGCGTTTCATCGAGGGGTGTTCCCCGGTCGCGTGCAAAGACCACATCTGTCACCGCCTGCGATCGCGGCAGGCTGCCGACGTGTGTTGTCAGGATTCTGTCCGCGCTGTTCTTCAATGCCAGTTCCTCAACCGAGCCGGTTATTCAACGGAACATGTTGTTCGGAGTGTGATCGCCGGCGAGCCAGCGCTTCAGCTCGGAATGCGCATCCTCACGTCGCGTCGCGTTTATCTTCTCGACCTCGGGATGGTCGACGGTGAACTCGACGATCATGCCGTCGGGATCCACGGCATAGACCGAACGACAGTAGCCATGCTCGAGCACGTACATCTGCGGCTCCTGGTAGCCTGCCGCATGCAGGCGCCGCTCGATCGCATCCTGCGTTGACTGATCGACTTTCAGCGCGATGTGATGAAAGGGCGTCGCCGGCATCTTCGGACCGAACTCTGCCTGGTCCTCCGGCCTGACGAACTGGAAGAAGGCGAGGGCGCCGCCATCGGCGAGACCGAAGAACACGTGGCAATAGGTGCGTTCGGAACCGAACAACATGTCGGACTCGCACCAGGTCGCCATCAGCGGCAAGCCGATCACGTCCTCATAGAATTTACGCGTGACTTCGAGATTCTTCGCGACGTAGGCGGTGTGATGCAGGCGCGAAGGCAATCGGTGGGTATTGGCCATATGGGTACTCCTTGATGAAGGGCACGCTGTCGTGTCGTCAGAAGCGATAGTTCAGATCGACGCCCCAGCGCCGCGGCAGCGCCTTGAAGACAAAGTTGTTGGTGTTGCCGGGACTCGGGAAGAACGCCGGACCCGGCGACCACTCGGCGTTGTACTTCTCATCGGTGAGATTCTTCACCCAGGCAGTGACGGACCAGGCCTTGCCGTCGAACCCCATGCGCAGATTCACCAAGTCCACCGGGTCGCGCTCGGTGGCGTTGTCCGGATAGAACCAGGTCGGGCCGATCACTTCCATGTCGGCACGGATGAAGGCGTCGACACCAGCCAGCATCGACAGCTGCCGTCGGTACTGCAGCCCGAGGTTGACGCTGTATTCGGACACCAATGGGGCCTGATTGCCGACATCGGTTGCTGCACGCTCGGACTCCTTGATCTCGCTATCCGTGTAGCCAAATCCAAGATAGGCATTGAAACCCTGCGCGAGCAGCGCCCTCAATTCAACTTCCAGGCCCTTGTAGTCGACCTTGCCGAGATTGCCCAGATTCTGGGTGCTCGTATTGGGATCGAATACGAAGAAATAGGAGCCATGCGCCTGCGTGTAGTAGAGATTCAGGTTCGCGCTGAGCCGGCGCTCGAGAAACTCCGCTTTGACGCCTGCCTCGTAAGTATCCGCCGTTTCCTCATCGAACAGATCCTTGATGCCGGGAATACCGGCCGCGCCGACGCCCGTCTGGTTGAAGCCGCCGCTGCGAAAGCCGCGGCTGTAGCCTGCGTAGAAGGTCGATTCCGCTGTTGGCTTGTAACGCAGCGTGACCTTGGGCTGGAGCTCATCCCAGCTTTTCTTTCTTACCTGCCCGGGGAAGGCGACGCCGACGAGGGCGGCGGGGATGAACTCCGCGGGCGTATCCGTGGTGTTTTTGCGCTCGTCGTTGTCGTAGCGCAATGCCAGCGAGGCTTCCAGTTTGTCGCTGAGGTCGAAGTCCGTCTCGGCGAATACCGCCCAGGCGAAATTATCTTGCGAGTCGGCGAGGAAGGTGAACTGCGGATTGAAGATCGGCAGCGGCGTCCTGCGCACTTCCGGCACTACGCCGGTACCCAGGTCGAAAACGTTGCCGGTGGAAATGAACCGGTCGGTGGCGATGGCGTAGGCGCCGACAATCCAACGCAGGCGCTGCTGCGCAGGAGAGGTGAAACGCAATTCCTGGCTGGTGGCTTTCACGTCCAGGAACTGGTGCTGAGCCTGGTCGGAGCCGAAGAATTTGAACAGCACCGATTCGGGGATCGGCAGGAAGTCGAACTGGTCGCCGGTCAGCATTTCTTCGAGGTCGTCGTACGCGGTGATCGAGGTCAGCGTGCCGGCGGCAGTCTTGTAGTCGAGTTTGAGGGAGATGCTGTACATGTCCCGCTGGTCGACGCCGGGATTGTTGACCCGTACCGGCAGGCTCGTATCGTTGACGCTATCGGTGATGTTGAAATACAGCGCCTGGGTGTCCACCTGCGACATGGAGTAGCGCAGATCGGCCGTGAAGTTCTCCGTCGGCTCCCATACTGCGCGCAGCCGCGCAGACACGTCTTTGAAGGGATCGGCGCCTTCGTGCAGGTAGGCATTGTCGATATAGCCGTCGGTATCGAAATAGGAAACCGAAGCGCGATATTTCAGGGTGTCTGTCAACGGGCCGCTGATACCGCCGCGCACCTTGTACCCAGGGCCGGAGTCGTAACCGACCATTACGTTGCCTTCGAATTGATCGGCAGGCTCGCGCGTCTTGATGATGATAGCGCCGCCGATGGCGTTACGCCCGTAGAGTGCGCCCTGCGGCCCTTTGAGTACCTCGATGCTATCGATATCGAAGAGCTCCTGGTTGAACTGCGATGGGTTTGCCATCGCCACGCCGTCGATGAGCACGGCTACTGAAGCCTCGCTGTTCCTGGCCTGCGAAATTCCGCGAACCGTCACGAACGACGTGCCCTGATTCTGCGTCTGCACCAGGCTCATGTTGGGCGTCAGGTCGATGAAGTCCTGCGGTCGCTCGATACCCGCGGATCTGATGTCGGCCGCGGTGTAGACGTTGACGGCAACCGGTACGTCGAGCAGCGCTTCATCGCGTTTGCGGACAGTGACCACCACTTCCTCGAGTGCATTGCTCGCGCCTTCTGCCTGTGCGTACAGCTGCGCCGGTGTCGTCGCTACCAACGCCGTCGCTGCCGCCAGCGCGAAACGCCTGTTCGTCGTCTTCATTGTGAGCTCCCCCGTGGCCAGTGATCGACCCATTGATGCTTGTCGTGTCGTTGTCGTGGGCTCACTCGTCCTTGAGAGGCGGCCAGCCCTGGCGATTTTCGATGGACTCCCGGATCGCAGTGCCGTGCTGATCGATCAGCGGAGCGCTGCGCACACTGGTGGAGCGTTCGCCGTCGAATTGAATGGCAGGCCTGACGGCGTGTTTGCCGCCGTTTGCAGACTCCACCGGCACGACCAGCCCGAGATGCTGCACCTGTGGGTCGTTCACGACTTCGTCGATGCGATTGATCGGAGCGAAGGGCACGTCGTGTTCGCCGAGCTTGGTGGCCCAGTACTGCGTGGGATGCTTCAGGAAAAGCGCGTCGAGCTGGGCTCCCAGCGCTTCGTAGTGATCGATACGGCCTTGCCGTGTACGGAATCGCTCGTCGTCACGCAGGGATGGGGCATCCAGCGCGGCAGTGAGGCCGGTCCAGAATTTCTCGAGCGAAGACAGGTGAATCGCGAGCAGGCCGTCGTCGGAGGTACGCAGGATGTACGCCTGCGCCAGGCGCGGACGGTCACTCGACTTGGGTATCTGCCCGAGCGCGAAGAAGGCGGAAAATGGCTCGACCGCAAAGTGAGCCATCGCTTCGAGCATCGAAACCTCAACCAGCCGGCCGCGTCCGGTGCGACTGCGTTCCAGCAGCGCGCCGAGTACGCCATATGCCGCATAGATGCCGGTGATTGCGTCGGCAAGCGCCGGGCCGAGAAATCGCGGCCGTTGCGGATCCACGACTACACTCAGGAACCCGCTGAGAGCCTGCGCGACCGAGTCGTAGCTAGGACGGTCGCGGTAAGGACCGCTCGATCCGAAGCCGCTGATGGAACAGTAGAGCAGTCGCGAATTCAGTTCGCGCAGGCGCTGGGCTCCTGCGCCCAGACGCTCTGCCGTACCCGGTCGAAAATTCTGGATGTAGACATCGGCATCGCGAACCAGGTGATCGAACACCACGCGGTCGGCGCTTGCATTCAGATCGAGAGCGATGCTGCGCTTGTTGCGGTTGTAAGCTTGGAAATGCGGTGAGAACTGCCCGTTCTGGTAGCTGCGGTAGGGATCGCCCGTTGGACTTTCGACCTTGACGACGTCGGCGCCGAGATCGGCCAGCATCATTGCCGCGCACGGCCCGGTGATGAACGTGCCCTGATCGACGACGCGGATGCCTTTCAGGACCTGTTCCATTGCGGCCTCTATTGATCGCTGGCCACGAAGCCATCTGGAGCGGCGCCGTCGTACTCGATCGCGGACGCGCCCGCGTGGGAGAGCACAAAGCCGATAGGCTTGCTTTGTTCTTCGAGCAGGTGCGCAACCAGGCTGGCCGTGCGTGCCAGGATCGGAACACCCTTCAAAGCGAGCAGGGGATAACCGGCGTCGAGCAGTACCGCCGGGATTGCGCCTGAAACATTCATGGCCAGCGGCTTGCCGATGATCTGCGGCAGCACGCGTTCTATCGCCTGTGCAGCATCTATGAAGCGTCCGGCACAACCGGCGGCGATCGCCGTCTCTATCAGCCGCGTGGCGCGAGGATCGTGACCTTTGTGCAATGGGTGGCCATAGCCAGGGATCGCCCTGCGAGTCGTCCGATACTCGCGTATCACCGCGCTTGCTGATTCTTCCAATGACGAATCGGTCGCACGCGCCACGACGTCATGCAGCAGGCGGCCCGCCTCTTCCGATGCTCCCAAGATGACGGAGCCACAACCGAGAATTCCGGCGGCGACTGCGCCTTGCAACGCCTCCGGAGCTGCGGCCAGCGTCATGCGGCTCGCCTGCACGCTGGGCACCAGTCCGTGCTCGGCAATCGCAACCAGCGTTGCATCGAGTACCCGACGTTGCGCCTGAGTGGGCATATCGCCGGTCACGAGTAGCCAGATGTGTTCCGTGAAAGTGATCTGTCCGATGAGCTCGGCGCATAGATCGCGTCCGCGCACGAGAATGGTTGCCGCGTTGGAAGCGGAGATGGACGACGTGCGTTGCGCTTGCGGTCCGATCTTCACGGCTGCGATGCTCTTATAGTATTTCGTATAGCGAAAAATATTTCGCCATGCGAATATGGTGATCGCCGCCGCGACGCGTTGTCAAGAAAGCGGCGGAATGCCGGAAAAAGCCGCTTCCATTTTTCGAATAGCGAAATAAAGTACTCGCATGAAGAAAAAGATCGGCAGTGCGGCGCCGCGCCGCGAAGCTATGGGCGGCCTGGCCAAGGGTCTGGAAGTGATCCTGGCATTTGCGCGCGAATCGCCATCGCTCACATTGAGCGAGGTCGCAAGCTTCGCGAAGCTGCCTCCGGCAACCGCGCGGCGATGCCTGCTGACACTCGCGGAGCTGGGCTACGTCATGCAGTCAGGGCGCAATTTCCTGCTGCGTCCCAAAGTGCTGGAGCTGGGCGCGGCGTATCTCGAATCGATGAATATCGAGACAGTGACGAAGACGTACCTGGAAGACCTCGCCAGCCAGACCGGCGATTCAGCGGCGCTCACTGTGCTCGATGGCAACGAAATCGTGTATGTCGCGCGTGCGTCGGTACGTACGCTGATGAGACTGGAAGCGCATGTCGGCAGCCGTTTTCCCGCCTATGCGACATCGATGGGAAGGGTCCTGCTTGCCGGTCTGGGACCGGAGCGACTGCAGCGCTACTTCGAGGCAACGACCTTCGCCGCGCTCACCGATCACACCGTGACCGATCGCGCCAAAATCATGAAGCTGATCGAAGACTGCAGGCGCAACGGTTATTCAGCTGTGGAGGACGAGCTTGCGTATGGCGTGGTCGCTGTCGCAGTGCCCGTGTTCGATCAGTCACGCAGGGTTGTGGCCGCACTCAACAGTTCCAGTCATTCCAAGAAGACCACGAAGGCAAGGTTGGCTCGCGAGCGTGTTCCGATGCTGCAGAAAATCAGTGAGGAGATATCGGCGCAGCTCCGTCGGGTACCAGGGCTCTCCATGAGCGCACAGGTCTAGAGCGGCTGTTTCCAAGGCGAATATTCGATCAGGGCTGTTCGATAGAGCCGGCGCGGATGATTGCCGTGCCATCGATGCGGGTGGACAGGAACTGTCGAACCCGGTCGTCGAACTCGCGCCGGGTGCGGTCACCCGGCGCGGTTCGATTCGATTTTGCGATTTCTCGCGGCGAGCGTTACAGCGGACGAGCCAGCGGCACCGAAGCCGAAGAGCTGGCACGAGCTTCCAGCATCGCCAGCACCTGAGCGGCTTCCGGCGAACTGGTCCTTGCAACCGTCGACTCAACCGCTTTGGCCTGCGCAGGTACGTCGTTGACGAGCGTTGCCGACACCGCGGTGCCCAACGTCAACAAAATGCCAGCTGCCAGTGCGAATTGGATCTTCATGAGAATGTCTCCGTCAGCGTTCAGGCAACCGCAATCAAAGGACGCTTCGCGTGTTCCAGTCCGTCGGCGATCTGGATCAAAGGACGCTTGGCGTGCTCAAGACCATCGGCAACGGTGATCAGCGGGCGCTTCGCATGTTCGAGACCGTCTGCAACCGTGATCAGTGGGCGCTTTGCGTGCTCGAGACCGTCGGTCAGGTTGATCAGCGGGCGCTTGGCATGTTCCAGGCCATCCGCGACGGTGATCAGTGGCCGCTTGGCGTGTTCGAGACCATCCGTGAGGTTGATCAGAGGCCGTTTCGCATGTTCGAGGCCATCGGCCAGCGTCACATTGGCGAACAATGCACCGGCGACAACCAGACTCCCGATAAATACGCTACGCATGACAACATTTCTCCCTAGGAACGGTGTTATTGAAGATCCAGGCCAGCTTGCAGGGGTCATTACATAAGCGACGGTATCCTGTGACATGGGTCACACGCAACAGATTATGTTGTGCATCACAAGCACAATCAGGGCATGACTGAGCGAAGGGTGCGGGAATGCCCCGGGCCGTATGTTTTACTTAATCTGGACGGGCAATTGCGCAGACTGCAGGGCGCATCTCAGGCAGCGCTCGCGGGGCGAGGCACAATGGCCGTGAAACGCTTTTATCTGCCGTTTTCTGACCGTCCAACCCGCTGAAAACCGGAGGCCAACGCCAGCCAGCACGCATGCCGACCTTCTGATCGCCGTTTAGGTGGACGCGATCCGTTGTTGCCGGGAGTTTTTAAGAGTCGTGTCGTGGCCTGCCACCGGGAAAGAACAATGACGTTGCAGGGAACAGGGAAACTCGATGTGCGCCTGGAACGGCTCCAGGAGCTGTTCTTCTTCGCCTCGGAATTGCAGGGTTCCGAGCGCGAATCGTTCATTGCCAACGCCACCGAAGCGGAGCCGGAACTACGGCAGGAACTGCTCGGCCTGCTCTCCAATGCTTCACGCAACTTCACCAGCCCGCTCACACATGCGCTTGGTCGGGCGTTGGCGAACGCGGAAGCTGACAAACGTAATGCGTTGATCGGACGCACGATCGGCAACTACAAGCTGGTCTCGGTGCTGGGCCGGGGCGGCGCCGGCGTCGTCTATCTGGGCGAGCGTGCCGACCGGCAGTACTCCGCCCAGGTCGCGATCAAAGTCGTCGATCACACCGCCGTCGCCGACCTCGGTGCGCGCTTTCGTTCCGAACGGCAGATCCTCGCCAGCCTCAATCATCCGAACATCGCCCGCCTGGTGGATGCCGGCGAAACCGAGGATGGCCAGCCGTACCTGGTCATGGATTACGTTCATGGCGAGCCGCTGGATCGCTATTGCGACAGCAGGAAGCTCGACTTCCGCGCGCGCCTGACGCTGTTTCTAGAGATCTGCGGTGCAGTCCAATATGCACACCAGAACCTGATCGTTCACCGGGACATCAAGCCGGCCAACATCCTGGTCACCGCCGATGGGGTGCCCAAGCTGCTGGATTTCGGCATCGCCAAGTTGTTGAACGCCGGCGATGTGGTCCACACGCCCGATCTCACCCGCATGAACGACAGGGTGCTGACGCCGGAATATGCGAGCCCGGAGCAGATTCTCGGGCAGACCGTCACCACCTCCAGCGATGTCTATTCGCTCGGGGTGTTGTTGTATCAACTGCTGACCGGGTTGCGTCCGTACACCGTGCCGGCTTCCGGAAGCCAGCTGGAGATCGAGCGGTCGATCTGCGTCATCGATCCGCCGCGTCCCAGCGCCATCGTGCAGCGTGCGATGCAATCTCCGCCGGTCGAAGACGAATCCACGATTGAAGCGATTGCGTTGGCGCGTGGGCAGTCACCCGAGCGACTGCAGCGACGGCTGATTGGCGACATCGATTCGATCGTCATGCGGGCGCTGCGTAAGGAGCCCGAACACCGCTACAGCTCGGTCGAACGCCTGGTCGAGGACATCCGTCATCATCTGCAGAACGAGCCGGTGCAGGCGCGTCAGGGCAACTGGGTCTACTACTCGCAGCGCTTCGTTCGCCGTCACACGCCGGGTGTGATTGCCGGCGTCGGCTTCCTTGCTTTCGTCATTGCGGTAGCGGTCGTGATGTCCATCCAGCGGCAGGACATCGCCCGCGCACTTGACCGTGCGACGCAGGATCGGGAGCGCGCCGAAAAGGTTTCGGACTTCATGCTGACGGTGTTTACGGCCGCCGATCCGTTCACCAACTTCGGACGTGAGCCCACCGCACGCACGTTGCTCGATCAGGCCGCTCGACACATAAGCAGCGACCTGGACGAGCAGCCGGATGTCCACGCGCGTCTGCTGGAAGCTATTGGCCGATCTTTTCGCCGCATGGGGCAGCCCGATCGCGCTGTCGCCTATCTGCAGGACTCGTTGCGCGTGCGCCAGCAAGCTCCTGGCAACGATGAGGCCGCAGTCGGTTCAATCGTGACGGAAATTGCGATAGCGCTGCGCCAAGCGGGGCGCACCGACGAATCCGACCGGTATTTCACCGAGGCGCTGGAGATCTCCCGCCACGCCAAGGACCAGCGCTCGGTAGCCCATGCGCAGTTGCTGGTGGACCTGGGTCGCCTCGAAAAAATGCGCAGCAATACCAAGCAGGCGCTCGAACATCTGACCGTGGCGCTGCAGTTGATGCGCGAGATCAAAGGGCCGCGCGATCCGGAAGTAGGGGCCATTCTCGCCGAGATGTCCAACATCCTGGTGTGGTCCGATGATTTGCCGGGAGCCGAGCGCGCTGCCCGCGAGGCGGTGAGCATTTACGAAGTACTGCCGAAGACGCATCCCGATCGCGTGATGGCGGATTACTACCTCGCCGACATCCTGTTCTATCGCGGCCGTATCAACGATGCCGCGGCCCTGTTCGAGCGTGCGCTGGATGCGCAGCGCACCCTGTACGGCAACGCCAACAGCACTGTTGCCGATACTTTGGCTTCTCTGGCCCAGGTGCGACTCGCTCAGAACAATCCCGCCGATGCGGAGAAGCTGATTCGCGAGGCCATAACGATCCACAAGGATTCCGGTAGCACGGCCTATCAGCGGATCGGCTACCTGCAGACCATGCTTGCCACGGTCTACATGCGGCAGAAGAAGTTCACTAACGCCGAAGCACAGTTGCGCGAAACGCTGGACCTGTTCGAAAAGCACTTGCCGCCCGACCATCAATACCGGGCATCGGCCGAGCACTACCTCGGTGAGACCTTGCTGGCGATCGGGAAGCTCAAGGAAGCAGAGACCGTGCTGACCACTGCGATGAACAGGTGGACCCGCACCGGTGCCTCGGCATGGCGGTCCGCGCGCTCAGCGAGTGCATTGGGTGAGGTCCTGTACAGAGAAGGGCGTATCGAAGAGGCGGAAAGCTACCTGTCGCAGAGCTATCGCGAACTGAGCGCGGATCCGGGCGCCGACGGGGACAGCAAGCGAATCGCCCGCGAACGAGTCGAAAAGTTCTATACGGAACGCGGACAACGACCGAAGCTCGATGCGCTGATGCTCGAAGTCGAACGAGCCTCGGCAGCAGCGACTGTGGATCCGAATGCGACGGCTGCCCCTGTCCCAGCGACCCACAGTCGATAACTGCGCATCCAGCGCGGTCCACCGCATACCGCCAACCGAAGACGGGCCTCGGTACCGGCAATTAGCTAGGCAATAGGCGCTCGATGCTCCGGCCTTGCATGCCGCTGCGTGCCCGCTGCCAGCAACCTCCCTGACTGAAATCCGACCCCATCGTCGCCGGGGTCTTGTTGGCCTCATAAGCAGAATTGGATCCAAATACTATTTACATCTGCCTGATTGTTGATAATCTGCCCTCAGATTAGCGTCTTTGGATACGATCTGACCTACTTGGGGGCGTCGCGAAGAATGTCTGCTGGCAATAGTCAAGCACCCAGGCGCGGATTGCCGGGCCTGCGCGGGATGGAACACATCGGGTTCACGGTGCCGAACCTGGAAGAAGCCCGGGCTTTCTTTGTCGATGTGCTCGGTTGCGAGGTCATCTATTCGTTGGGACCGTTCCAGAGCGATGACGATTGGATGCAGCGGCATCTGAACGTCCATCCCCGGGCGGTCATGCGCAAGCTGCATTTCATCCGTTGCGGGCATGGCTCGAACTTCGAGATCTTCGAATACGAATCGCCCGACCAGAATCGCGCCCAGCCGAAGAACAGCGATGTCGGCGGACACCATCTCGGTTTCTATGTGGACGATTTCGACGTCGCGCTGGCGTACCTGCGTGTGCACGGCCTGACCATTCTGGGTGAGCCGACGGTGCGCACTGCGGGCCCCAGCGCGGGCCAGACGTGGGTCTATTTCCTCTCGCCCTGGGGGATGCAGCTCGAGCTGCTGAGCTATCCCAATGGCAAAGGCTATGAAGCCACTACCCATCTGCGCACGTGGAATCCGACCGATCCCGCCGCTTAGGCGACATGCAGAAATCCGCATTCGACTGATCGCGCCTGCCGGCGCACCAAGCTTCTCGCACGACCACCCGATCAGGACATCCCGATGATTGTAATGCCCATACTTGCTGCCGGAATGGAAGACGGAACGCTCACCAAGTGGCGTGTCAAACCCGGCGATACGGTTCGCGTTGGCGATGTCATCGCCGAGGTGGAGACCGAAAAGGCAATGGTCGAAATGGAGGCCGTTACCGCGGGTGTCATCGAAGAGCTGCTCATTCCGGACGGCACGGCCGGCGTGAAGGTGAATACGCCCATTGCTCGAATGCAGGGCGATGCGCCGAGCGGTTCCGCGCCGCGTCCGCAGCCTGCAGCCGCCGCACCGTCCAATGACAAGGTTTCTGGCGAACGTGCGAAGGACGTCCCGGTTTCGTCGATCGCAGTAGCTGTTGCCGCTTCTCCTGCAGCCGGCGGCGGCCTTCGCGGACGGATCTTCGCTTCTCCGGTAGCACGCCGGATGGCGCGAGCCGCAAAGATCGATCTGCATTCAGTGGTGGGTACCGGGCCGGGCGGGCGCATTACGAAGCGCGATATCGAAAGCTTCTCCCCCGGTGCAGCCGTGGCCGATCACGGCGTATCGAGTTCACCGACCGTCGTCGCGTCGGGCGATGCGGTTCAGGCGCTGAGTGCACTGGGCATCGCGCCCGGCACTTACGATCTGGTTCCTCTGGATGGCATGCGCAAGGCCATTGCGCGTCGCATGACCGAATCCTTCCGCGACGTTCCGCATTTTCCACTCACCATCCACGTCGAAGTGGACGATCTGCTGCAGTTGCGTACGCAGGTCAACGCGAGCCTGGAGAAACAGGGCGTCAAAGTCAGCGTCAATGACATGCTGATCAAAGCCGTAGCAGTCGCATTGATGCACGTGCCTGCGGCAAATGCGTCGTACACCACGGGCGGACTCGCGCTGCATCACCACGCTGACATTTCATTCGCGGTAGCGCTGGAGTCCGGCTTGATCACGCCGATTGTGCGCTCCGCCGATACCAAGTCGCTCTCCACGATTGCCCGCGAGACCAAAGAACTTGCGCAGCGCGCGCGTGACAAGCGGCTGACTCCGGACCAGTTCCAGGGCGGCACTTTCAGCGTATCGAATCTCGGCATGTTCGGTATCAGCAGCTTCGCGTCGATTCTGAATGCGCCGCAGGGCTGCATCATGAGCGTCGGTGCGGTCGAGCAGCGAGTCGTGGTCAAAGACGGCAAGCCTGCGGTGGCGTCGATGATGACGCTGACGCTCACCTGCGATCATCGCGTTGTGGATGGCGCAATCGGTGCGCGCTTCCTTGTGGAATTGCGCGAACTCATCGCAGCGCCGGCGACCATGCTGGTCTAGCCGCGCCGCAACCAACCGAACACCGCAAGTCATTCAATCGAAATCCAACAGGTAGAACACGCAATGCCAACCACCAAGGCACTAACCGGCGCAGCGCCGTGGGTTCAGCTCGAGACCACGCAGAAGGATTGGGACGCTGCCGATCCGCGTTTGCTGGGCGACATGCTCGCCCGCATGCACGTCATCCGCGCATTCGAGGAAATGGCGCTCCAGCTTGCGGGCGAAGGTCTAGTGCACGGCCCTGCACATTCTTCGATTGGCCAGGAAGGCGGTGCCGTCGGGTCGATGGTTGCACTGCGCGCCGACGATCAGATCAATGGCTCGCATCGCGGTCATCACCAATTTCTCGCGAAATCCCTCGGATATCTGCGCAAGGATGGCCTCGATCCAGTCAAGCCGTTCGGCGACGACGTGCGCACGCTGCTGTTTCGCGCGCTTGCAGAGATCATGGGGCTTGCGCCTGGTTTCTGTAACGGTCGCGGCGGATCGATGCACCTGCGCTGGGCAGATGCTGGCGTGCTCGGAACGAATGCCATCGTCGGCGGCGGCGTGCCGCTCGCAGCAGGGGCAGCCTGGGCGCACAAACATTCGAACACGGATGCAGTTGCGGTTACCTACTTCGGCGATGGCGCGGTCAACATCGGTTCGGTACTGGAAACGATGAACCTGGCTTCGGCGTGGAAACTGCCGCTGCTGTTCTTCATCGAGAACAATCTGTACGCGGTCTCGACCACGGTTGCGGAAGCCACCGGCGAGCCGCGCCTGTCCGGTCGCGGTCTTGGATTCGGCATACCTTCGTGGCGCGTGGACGGCATGGATCCGCTCGCGGTCTCCCTGGCGACGCAGCAGGCACTCGCAGTCGCGCGTAAGGGTGGCGGTCCCGCCGTCATCGAGGCGGAGGTCTACCGCTACTTCCATCAAAACGGATCGCTGCCCGGCAGCGCTTTCGGCTACCGCACGAAAGAGGAAGAAGCGCACTGGCGCTCGCGCGACCCCATCGAGCGGGTCGGCAAGGCAATGGTTGCTCGCGGCCTGCTCAAGCCAGCCGACATCGAAGCACTTCGCCAGCGCAGCGTGGATGTCATGCAGTCGATTGCCGGCGATCTCACCGAAAGCGCGGGCGAGAAGAAGCGCGTCATCCGAAAGGAGCTGTGGCCCTCGACGCAGTTCCGCGACGTTGGCTTGCGCGGCGATCTGTCCGAACTCGATTCCTTGCATGAGGAATCGCCGCGCACCGCGGATGTCAAGATCGAGAGTCGCAAGTTCGTAGATGCCATCGCCGATCTGATCGGCAGGCGGATGGAGCTGGATCCACGCATCGTGGTGCTTGGCGAAGACATTCACCGCCTCAAAGGCGGTACGAACGGAGCTACCCGTGGTCTGAGTGCGCGCTTCCCGGATCGAATCCTCGGTACACCGATCAGCGAAAACGCGTTCCTGGGTTTAGGCGGCGGCATGGCAGCGGACGGGCGCTTTCGTCCCATCGTGGAGTTCATGTATCCGGACTTCCTGTGGGTCGCAGCTGATCAGGTCTTCAACCAGGTCGGCAAGATGCGGCATATGTTCGGCGGCGATACCGCGGTGCCGCTGGTGTTGCGTACCAAGGTTGCAATCGGAACCGGTTACGGCTCGCAGCATTCGATGGATCCGGCAGGCATTTTCGCGACGGCGCCGGGTTGGCGCATTGCCGCGCCATCCAATCCTGCCGATTACATAGGCCTGATGAATGCCGCGCTCGCCTGCAACGATCCGGTGTTGATGCTCGAACATGTCGATCTCTACCAGACCAGTGGCGAGGTGCGCACGGACGACATGGATTACATCATCCCGCCGGGCAAGGCGAACCTGGTACGTGAGGGCAGTCGCGCGACAGTGTTGACCTACCTGTCGATGGTGCGGCGCTCGATGGAGGCAGCCGAGAAGCTGGATGCGGATGTCGATATCGTCGACCTACGCTGGCTGGATCGCGCCAGCATCGATTGGGACACGATCGAGACCAGCGTGCGCAAGACCAACAATGTGCTGATCGTGGAGCAGGGCTCACTGGGGACTTCTTACGGTGGCTGGCTGGCCGATGAAATCCAGCGCCGGTTGTTCGACTACCTGGATGCGCCGGTCACGCGGGTTACGGGCGGAGAGGCATCGCCGAGCATCTCCAAGATTCTGGAGCGCGCGGCGATTGCCGGCACCGAGGAAGTCGAGGTCGCGCTCAAGGAGATCCTGCGTTAAGCAATCGTTGCTGGGGAGAGATCCGCCGAGCGCGTCGGCTCGCGCGCTGCCGCACAGCGTTGATAGTGTGTGGCGGGCGTGTATGTCATCGAACGGATGTGTGATGCTACGCGCTATGGCGATAGCATCATGTCGATGGACCTCCCGATGGATCTGGCGGCAGTCTTCTGAACGCCGCCCGCATGCGGAGTGCAACCACAGTGGCGCATAGCGATCCTCTGCCTGAGGCGCAGGCTATCGATTCGACTTTGCTGAGTCAGCGTGTCACCGACAGCATTCGCGCGTTGATCCTGTCCGGCGAGTTGCCGCCTGGCAGCCGGATCGGCCAGGAACAACTCGCTGAACGTTTCGGCACCAGCCGCATTCCGGTTCGCGAAGCGCTCAAGCGGCTGGAGAGCGATGGACTGGTCAGCCTCGTGCCCAACAGCGGCGCGTGGGTGGCGCGGCTCGATCTCGGCGAATGCCTTGAGATCTACAAGATTCGCGAACGCCTGGAGCCGCTGGCCCTGAGCGAGGCGGTTGCCAAGATGTCGGAGTCGGAAATCGATGCGCTCGAGCATCTGATCGAACGCATGGAGCGGGCCGCGGACACGGAAGAGTTTCTGCGCCTGGATCGCGAATTCCACATTGCCAGCTACCGTGCAGCCGGCATGCAGCAACTGATTGGCATGGTCGAGCGGTTCTGGAATACCACCCAGCACTATCGTCGGGCATTCACCAATCTGATCGGCAGGCAGGGCAGCTGGGTGATCCATGCCGAGCATCGCCTGATGCTCGATGCGCTGCGGCGGCGCGATGCGGAAGGAGCTGGACATATCCTGTTCGAGCACATCCGTCGCACCCGTTTCGAACTGGAGCGCAATCGCGAGATTTTTCGCCAGCCGGAGCCGCCCAAGCGCCGCGGCAAGAAGGCGAATCGCAACCTGTCATCCCCGCCGCGGACCTTCTGACTCCGCAGATCCTGCCTGCCAGCACCGGCAGGTGATTGATTTATCTCGAATTACACCTCCCCTCGATAGTCGCGCCGATAGCCAGGCCGGTACGCGATCGCAATGGCTGTCGCCGCCATTCCCAGTCGCTATGGAGACATAGCAATCCAGTGCTGCGCCGGGTTCGGAAAGTAATATGATGATCGTCATCTAATAATGCGACGGCGCAATTCAACCCGGGAGATGCACATGAGTACTCGTCAGTCGTTGGGCACGGCTTTGGTTACCGGCGCCTCGAGCGGCATCGGCGCGATGTATGCGGATCGCCTTGCGCAGCGTGGCTACGACCTGATTCTGGTGGCGCGGGATGAGCAGCGGCTCGACCAGCTCGCCGCCCGGCTGCGGGACACCACCGGCGTAACTGTTGAAGTATTGAAGGCGGACCTGACAGTGAAAGCCGACTTGACCCGTGTCGAACAGCGCGTGCGCGGCGATGAAAGTATCGCCATGCTCGTGAACAACGCCGGGATGGCCGTTCCGAGGCAGATCGTAGATGCCGATCCGGACGCACTCGAAGCCTTGGTCCAGCTCAACGTCCTGGCGCCCACGCGTCTTGCTGCTACGGTTGCTCCGGGATTCATCGCCCGCCGTCGTGGGTTTATCGTCAACATCTCATCGGTGCTGGCCGTGGCGCCCGAACTTACCAGCGCCAGCTACGGCGGTTCGAAAGCTTATGTACTCAACTTCACACTGTCCCTGCACCAGGAACTGAGCGCTAGCGGCGTTCAGGTACAGGCCGTGCTGCCGGGCATTACGCGAACCGAAATCTGGGAGCGTTCCGGCACCGATGTGAACAGCCTGCCGGCGCACATGATCATGGAGACCGCCGAGATGGTCGACGCGGCTCTGGTGGGTCTCGACCGCAAAGAACTGGTGACCATTCCCTCGCTGCCGGATCCCGCTGACTGGGATTCCTTCAATGCGGCGCGACTCAAACTCGGTCCGAACCTGTCGCACAATCATGCGGCAGCGCGCTACACGACGAGCGCAGGGGATGTGGCTGTGCGCTGAGCACAAGCAAGCGGCATGAAATGACGGAGGACGAAATCGGTCCTCCGTGCTCCCCACCGTATCCATATAGATGTGTGAGCTGGCAAACAGAGTTGACTCACGTATTGCAACAACCCCGTCGGCGGCCATGTCGGCACACTCCCTGCTGGTTATCGCTACCTCTCACTTCGCTCACACGACGCACCCATCCCATGGTTCCTTCAGCGTTCGCCTCATAACACCGCAACGATCCCGGATCGATACTCAACTCGCACATCCACCCCAGCACTCCGCCGGAGTTTCCGGCCATCGGTTGCAGCACAGGAGAAGAGCCATGTATCGAAATGTCAGCGAACGCTTGATGACGATCGAAGAAGCCATGCGCCTGTCGGATTCCAATGCCGGTCCGCACGAGAAGTTCGAGCGCCCCAGCATCTGGTCCTGGCAAACGGTGGCGCGCGCCATGGCGCAGATCGTGACCGATGAGCAGGTCGATGAAATGGTTCGCAAAGGCGGCAAGAAGTAAGATCGGATACGGTCTACTGCATTCGTCGCGGTTTCTTCCTAAAGAAACCCGGGCGCTGGTGGGCGCCGCAGGAAAAGGCAACGCTCGGCGTTGCTCCGCTTGCTGATTCAGCAAACCATGTTCCATGTATGCCCGAGTGACGGGCATGCGCGATGCCGTTGCAACGACGTCATTTGGTTGTGCTAACTTCCGCCGGTTTCCAAGTCCACCCCAAGAATAAGGGAATCGATATGCAGAAGATCGTCGTCACCGCACTAGCGGCTACCTGTCTCACACTTGGCTTCGGCGTTGGCTATGCCGCCAGGGTGAAAGGGCCGGGAATGGCCGTCGTGACCGGAAAGCCTGCCAAGGAAACAGGACTCGCAGCGTTGCAGGAAGCGGAACAGCTTGCGGGCGAGGGTAGTTGGGAATTGATTGGCGTGGCGCGTGTGTATTACCTCTCGGGCGACAAGGTCAAGGGCCAGGCTCTGATTGACAAGGTGCTGAGCGGGAAGTCCGTGGCCAGCGATTGGAGCCGCATCGGTGAGCTCTATGCGGAAGCCGGCGAGAATGCGAAAGCGGAGCCCTTCTTCCTGAAAGCACTCGCTGCCGAACCGAAGGACGACACTGGCCAGGCGCAAGTGGGCGCGTGGTACATCCGCACGGGTCAGCGCGAGAAAGGTGAAGAACTGTTGGCGAAGGCGTTCGCCAGAAACGACGACCAGTTGTGGCACTACGTGCGTGCTGCCGAAGCCTATCTGAACGTGGCGCCGAAATAAGCGCTGCATTCAGCGCTGCATTGAGCGTCAGGGGCATGCGCAACGCGCATGGTCTGGACGCATCGAGAACCGGCGACTTCATGTCGCCGGTTCTGTAAGTGAAGCTGCGAAACCTGCAGCGATTTTCCACTGCAAAGAATTGTTGTGAGTCATTGCATCCTGGCTCCCGGCAAGCCCATCGTCCTGATGGGCGGAAAGCGACCTCTGTCTAGCCCTTTCCTCATGGAATCTCGGTGCCGTTACGACGGCTTGGCCGACTCCGTTTCCCCCGCCCGACTCCCATTCGCTGAACCGGTGTCGCTGCCATCATTTCTCCGCTGCAGTTCGCGGTTTTATCGTTGGTGAGTCAACGGACTAATGTATTTCCCTAACGCCGTGAGCGGCGTTTGCCGACCTGTTCACAATCTGCGCTAAAACCCAGCCGCCGGACTGCGAATGCCGCAATGCTGGCCGTTAAGGAGTTCAGGCCCAAGGCCGCCGGTTAGCGACGGCGGTAAGCGTGACCTAGATCACTCTTGCGCCGGCTGCGGGGCGATTCATAAATAACCAGGATTCGCGATGTTGCCGAGCATCTTCTTCTGCCTGCTATCTGCTGCCTTTGGCGCGGCGGCAGTGCGGTTGCTGATGCGACAGAAGGTAGCCCGAGCAGTTCGTACCTGCAGCGTGGCGTCGTTGCAGGCGCAGTTTGCGACGAACGATCTGATGGGTTCCTGCGGAGTGTCGCAGAGCCGCGAGGAGCTGCTGCGCTTTCGGGCCGCCATCGATGCCAACGCCGATGCCATTTACATCGTGGATCGCGAGACCATGCGATTCCTCGATGTCACGGTGACTGCGTGCACGCGCACTGGTTATTCCCGCGACGAGCTCTTGCAAATGGGGCCCCAGGATCTGCTGGTGACCTCGCTGGAAGCGCTGCGACGCGACTATGACGCTGTGATCGCATCCGGAACCGAAGGCGTCTGGATGGAAGTTCGCACACGCCTCAAGGACGGTCGCGAAACCATCAACGAGAGTCATCGCCGCGCGCTGCGAATCGGCGGCCGCTGGATCGTTGTCAGCGTGTCGCGGGACGTAACTCAGAAGAAGTTCATGGAAGCGGCTGCGTTGCGGCTTGGCCGGATGTTCGCGGCATTGAGCGCCACCAACGAAGCCATCATGCGGTTGGCTGCACCCACCGAACTCTATCAACAAGTATGCGACGCCGCCGTGCACGGCGGGAAATTTCTGGCGGCGAGCGTCTGTCTTGCCGAGCCCGGCTCTTCGGATGCCGTGATCGCAGCAGTCACCGGTCCGGATGCCGACAAGATGCGTTCAGTGCACATTTCTCTGGCGGAGAACACGGCGGAGGGGCGTGGCCTGGTCGGTACGGCCTTTCGCACTGGCATTGCCTGCATCAGCAACGATTTCCTGAAAGACGAGCGTACCAGCGTCTGGCATGTGGCGGCGTCGGAGGTTGGTATACGCGCTGGAGCGGCTCTGCCACTGGTCAGAACGGGGCGTGCGTTCGGTGTATTGCTGTTGTATTCGCATGAGATCGATGCTTTCGATGACGGGATCGTCGGGTTGCTGGAGCGCATGAGCCGCAATCTCGTATTCGCGCTCGAAAATTTCGATCACGAGATCGAGCGAAAGCATGCGCATGCGCAGCTACGTGCTACCGAAGAGCGTTTGGAGAGAGCAACGCGAGGCGCCAATGACGGCCTATGGGAGCTGAATGCCGTAACGCGTGAGTTATGGGTGTCGCCGCGCTTTGCGGAGATGCTCGGTTACGCACAGCAGGACCTGCTGGGCAATGAGCAGCGCTTCTTCGATGTGGTTCACGCCTCGGACATCGGGTCGCTCCGCGACGCGATTGCCAAAAGCATTGCCGACGGTACGGCTGTCGATCTGGAAGTACGTGTCAGCGCGCGATCCGGTGAATCACGCTGGTACCGGATTCGCGGCGCTCTGCAGCGGGATGCCCACGGGCGGCCGCTGGCGGTTTCGGGTTCGCAACAGGATATTACCGAGCGTAAGAAGTATCAGCTCGCCCTGATCGAAGCCACCGAGGCGGCTGCCAGCGCCAGCAGGGCTAAGGGCGAATTTCTCGCCAATATGAGCCACGAGATTCGAACACCGATGAACGGCGTCATCGGTATGACCGAGCTCCTGATGGATACCCAGCTCGACGCGATGCAGATGGACTACGCGAGAACGGCACGCGACAGCGCCGCCAGCCTGCTCACCGTCATCAACGACATCCTGGATTTCTCGAAGGTCGAGGCCGGCAAGATGGAGCTGGAGCTGCTGGACATGGATGTGCGCGACACCATCGAGGATGTGGCGCGGCTGCTGTCGATACAGGCGCATGCGAAGGGCCTGGAAGTGATCGCGCTGCTGGATCCGGGCTTGCCGGATATGGTGCGAGGCGACGCCGGCCGCTTGCGGCAGGTGTTGCTTAACCTCGGCGGTAATGCGGTGAAGTTCACGCAGGCTGGCGAGGTCGTCATCGACTGCAGGGCTGTAGAGAAGAACGCCGCGGGCACACTGGTTCGTTGCGAGATTCGCGATACCGGCAGTGGCATTCCTGCTCATCGCATCGATGCGCTGTTCCAGGCGTTCACGCAGGTGGATACCTCGACGACACGCAAGTTCGGCGGCACCGGCCTGGGTCTGTCCATCGTCAGACAGCTGGTCAGGCTCATGGGCGGCGAAGTCGGTGTCACCAGCGAGATGGGAGTGGGATCGACATTCTGGTTTACGGTTCGTTTTGCCAATGCTCTGCAGCCGGCGACGAGCCGGCCTGCGCCACCAATCGAACTCGAGGGCCGCCGTGTTCTCATCGTCGATGACAACGCTACCAACCGCCGAGTGCTGATGGGGCAACTTGCGCAATGCAGCTGCGATCCTGTGTGCGCGGGCTCCGCGGACGAAGCGCTTGTGCTCATGCAGGCGGCTGCGACTGCAGGGCGGCCGTTCGAGATGGCGATCCTCGATCACCAGATGCCGGGCTGCGATGGCGGCGAGTTGGGGAGAAGAATCCTGGCCGACCATTCGCTGCAGGGCACGTGCCTGGTGCTGTTGACCTCCTCGGGCCAGCGTGGCGAAGGTCGTGTCTTTGCGGAGCTCGGTTTTGCGGGCTATCTATTGAAGCCGGTCACCCAGCGCGATCTGACCGACAGCCTGGCATTGATTCTCGGTGCCCGCCCGGAAACCCCGCATCTGCGCACTCAACGCATGATCACGCGGCACGCGCTGAGGACTGAACGAGCACGTGAAACGCAGCGTGTCCTGCTGGCAGAGGACAACGTCGTCAATCAGAAAGTTGCTTGCCGGATGCTGGAGAAACTTGGCTATCGTGTCGATGTAGCCGTGGACGGCCAAGCGGCGTTTGAGGCGTGGCAGACCAATCGCTATCACCTGATCCTGATGGATTGCCAGATGCCTGTTCAGGACGGTTACGAGGCCACGCGTCGGATCCGTTCGAGGGAGAGTTATCCGCAGCGCATTCCTATCATCGCGTTGACTGCGCATGCAATGAAAGGGGCGGATGCCGAGTGCACCGCCGCCGGCATGGACGACTATCTCACCAAGCCCATCGATCGCGAAAGGTTGCGCGCTTGTCTCGACCGTTGGCTGGCGCAGGATGAGGCGGGACTTGCCGGGCCGACGCTGGAGTCCGACCCTGTGCGACAGCCCGCCGGTTGATCGCCGGCGGGCTGTCGCTGTCAGGTACGCACCAATAAGCGTGCGGTCAGGTTATTTACCGCCGGCGTACAGCTTCGTCAGCCGATAGAGGAATTCGCGTCCTTCCATCAGCGACTGCACGCGGATGCGTTCATTGAGACCGTGGGCATTCGTCGTGGCTCCGTCGGAGAACATTCCGGAAATACCGTAAGTCGGAATACCTGCAGCCGTCGTGAAGCGCCCATCGGTCGCGCCCGAGGACTGAGCCGGCACCACCGGCACGCCCGGGAACATCTCGCTGGTCAGCTTCTCCACCGGACCCATGATCTGCGGGGTCAGGTTGGGCGGCGGACCGGCCTTTTCCGGTTCTGCCTGGAATGCCACTTTGACGCCCGGATCATTGATCGCCTTGATCAGCGTCTGCCGGATCTCTTCGGGTGGGTGGCCCGGGAAGATGCGGCAATTGACGTTGGCCGTCACGTGCTGTGGCAAGGCATTGAAGGCGTGGCCGCCATTGATCATGGTCGCAACGCAGGTCGTGTGCAGCGTCCCGTTGACGGTCGGGTCCGCCTTGAGTCGCGCAACAGCTGCCGCATCGCCGGTCGCAGCGACTGCCTTCATATCGGCACCTTGCGTTCCTCCGACGATCGCGCCGAACTTGGCGAAGTAGCCGCGCGTCGCATCGTTGTACTCAATCGGGAATTCGAACGCGTGGAGTTTTTCGAGCGCCTGCGACATCTGGTAGATGGCGTTGTCGGGGGTCGGACGCGAGGAGTGGCCGCCCTGGTTGGTCGCTTCCAGAGTGAAGTCCTGGTAGAGCTTTTCGCCCGCCTGGATACCGTTGTACAGGTACTTGCCGGTCTTGCCGTCCAGTCTCCCGCCGCCGCCTTCGTTGAGCGCGAAAGCCGCGTCCATCAGTTCGCGATGATTTTCCAGGAGGTATTTGACGCCGTTGAAAGCGTTGGGCGTTTCCTCGCCGCAGGTGAGGGCGAGCTTGATGCCGCGCTTGGGCTTATAGCCTTCGTGTTTGAAGCGCACCATCGAGTCCGCAAAGATCGAGGCCATGGCCTTGTCGTCCGAGGCACCGCGGGCGTAGAAGTAGCCGTCTTCTTCCGTCAGCCTGAACGGATCGCGCACCCAGTCCTCGCGCTTCGCTTCCACCACGTCGATGTGAGCCAGCAGCATGATGGGCTTGAGGCTGGCATCGGTGCCGGGCAGCAGCGCGATCAGATTGCCGTTCTTGGGCTGACTCGGCGCCGCGAGAATGTGCAGGTCGTTTTCGGTGTAGCCGGCCTGCAGCAGTCGCGCCTTCATGGCATTCGCGGCTTCGGTGCAGGAGCCCACGGAAAGGGTGGTATTGATCTCGATCAACTGCTTGTACAGGTCGCGGAATGCGGGTTCGCCGGCGCGCGCCTGTTTGGATGCGCTGGTTTGTTTGCTTGCGGTTATGTCGGCGGCACTGGCGGTGCTGGCGGCACCGAGCAGGCACAGGCTGATGGCGAGGCAGAGGCTGGATCGCATAAGTGTTGTTCTCCGATCATGAGGGGATGCGGTAGGAAGAATAATCGGCCTGCTCAAGTAAAGGCCAGCGCTGAAAGCGCGTGCCGAGGGCTGAATCGGCACGAGTCATTCAATCGGCGCGGGTCGGCGCGCCAAACCGAATCCCGGGCGGCTGCTGGATCGACCAGTGAGTCGACTATTGATCGGTCATCGGATCGATTGCCCAGGCGATTGTCCAGGCGACTGCTCGCCCCATAGCCAGCGCAGGATGTCCGGTAATAGCGCGCCGCCATGTTCGTCCGAATGCGCCCCGTCGCCCCATGCGTGCGACACGTCATAGCGCGGACCTGCTGACCTGCGTCGATCCGCCTCGGCATTCGCCCATTTCAGTGCGGACAGCATCTGCTGGTTGGCGAGGAACCAGTTGCCGTGCTCATTATCCAGGTCGTTCGAGCCATCCTGCAGGAAGATCCGCAGCGGACGGATCGGGCTTTTGCGGATCAGGCCGGGATACAAGTCGCCGCCGGCCGCCATCGGCTTGCCGTCGTGGGCCGGCTGGTAGCCGATCGAGACGTAGCTGCCGATCATGCTGATCACTTTCCCAAACACGTCAGGCCGATGCCACGCTGCGGTGAATGCGCAGATCGCGCCGCTGCTGGTGCCGCCGATGACGCGCTGGCGTGGGTCGTCGGTCAGTCGATATTTCGTCGCGACCAGTGGCAGCATTTCCTCGGTGAGAAAGCGTGTGTAGCTCGAGTCGAGCGAGTCGTACTCGGCGGCCCGATGGTTGGGGTTGCCCATACCGAGATCTTCCGGATAGTGCTCGGCGAGATGTCCGGGCGTGATGAAGATGCCGATGGTCACGGGAATGTCGCCGCGATGAATCAGGTTCTCCAGCACAGCGGGAATGCGCAGGGGGCCATGCGGATTGGTTGCGCGTTGGCCGTCCTGGAAGACGAGCACGCTGGCAGCGTGTTTGCCATCGTACTGCGCCGGGACGAAGATCCAGTAGCGGCGGACGGTGCCTGCAAAGACCCGGCTATGAAACTCGAAAGGACCTTGCAGGGTGCCGTGCGGCACATCGCTATGAATGAGTGAGTCCGCGGTCAGTGGATACTCGCCTGCCCGACGCGCAGGTTCACTTGCAGTAACGGGTGTCGTCACTGTTAGCACGACAAGAGCGGCAGCACTGAGGACTTGCTTCGATCGCTCAATCATGAAGACAATCTCCCGCAGTTGTCGCAAGTGCGCCCGTCATCGGGCTCTCTTAGCGCGCAATCGCAACAGTACTGGGATCGCCCGTTGGCGGCGGGGCGTGGTCGGCACTCGCTGGCGGGCCGAGCAGTTCCGTCAGGATAGGTTGCAACGCGTCCGCCCAGATCTGGTATGCCTTCGGCGCCAGGTGCAGCAGATCGGGACTCATGCCATCCAGCAACTTGCCGTTGCCGTCGGCCAATCGATCGTTGATGTTCAGGTAGCGGATGGATTTGCCATTCGCGAGCCTGGCGATGTTCGCGTTGATGCGGTCGATCGTCGGCATGACGGCGATGTTGTCATTGCGCGGCGTGATGCCAGTCAGGACGATTGTGGCGCCCGGTGCTTTCTTGCGGCAGAGGTGGACGATCTCCTCGATTCCCTTGGTGATCTCCGCAACGCGCGCGCGATCGTCGCCCAGCGGCGTAAGGCGGCCGACATTGTTGGTGCCGGCCATGAGCACGATCACCTTCGGGTTCACTCCATCGAGCTCGCCATTTTCCAGTCGCCATAGCATGTTCTGCGTCTTGTCCGCGCCCCAGCCGAAGTCCGCAGCGTTCCAGCCGTGGAAATTCCGGTTCCAGTTTGCCAGCAGGTCCTTGTACTGCTCGTCCGCGGAGCCCCAGCGCCGAGTGATGGAGTCGCCGAGGAAGTAAACGTCGATCTTGCCCTGCTTGCGCTTCTGCAGCAGTAGTTCGTGCGCACGGTGCGAATTTCGATCCAGGCGCGGGCTTGCCTTGTAAGGCGGCTCGGCAATGGTGCCGCCCGCGGCAAACGCCCTGAGCCATTCGGTCGAGCGAGTCGTGTAAGGCGCCTGTTGTTCCGGCGTGGACTGATGGTTGTGGGCTGCATCGACCAGTGGCACCGCTTCCTTGTAGCCATGAATCCGGTTGAAGGCGACAAAGATGCCCAGTGGTGGCGTAACGGTGTCGAGAAATCCCATCGACACCAGCGAGGGGACCTTGATGCGCGCGGCGCAATTCACCGTGTCGAAGTACTGCGCAACCTGCATGGCCTTGGGGTTGTCGGCGGGCCAGTTGGGATATCCGGCATAGCGCCCATGCAGCGGCCCATTCGCGTCGGCGCCTGCGGGTACATGCACGATCAGGCCCGTGACTTTCGGATTGAATGCGGCGGTACACAGGCTTTGCTGGCCGCCCATGCTGGTGCCCATGACCACGAGCGTCTTGCCATCCCAGTCCGGACGGCTCGCCAGATAGTCGACTGCGCGATAGTCAGCCAGGTACATCTGCAGGAAGTAGTTCTTGTCGCGATCTTCCCGACCGATGGTGTTGTACTGCTTCAACTCCTGCGGCAAGGCGTCGTAATACGACTGGGGTTGATCAGGCAGCACGTCGTGAGGCTCGATGTTCACAGCTAGCCAGCCTTCGGCCGCGCGATCCGTGACCCACTGCTTCTGTAACGGATAGGGCGGGTTGGCCCACTGGAAGATAACGAGGCCGGGAAACTTGCCGGTGCGCTCCGGTTTCGCGACCTGGCCGTGAATGTGCTTGCCGTCGAGGTGATCCATCTGCAGCGTGGCGTACTCCACGCCCGCCGCGCCGCTGTCCTTGGGGGTGAGCACGGGATTTGCCGGAACCTTCTGCAGCGCCGCGATCTTCGTGGCCCAGAAACGATCGAAGTCGGGTGGCTCGGGGACCGAGGGCTGCAGTTGATCGGGCGCAATGGCGGCGCCGACGACGATTGCTCCCATGTTTGCTCCGGCGGTTGCCCCGACATTTGCCCCGGCGGTGGGAATCCCGGCCGGATCTGCGGCCTTTACCTCAACGTACAGCATGGCCGGTTCATCGACAGTGGCCTCGATTGTCGCCGGCTGCGACAGGTCGAGCTTGCCCGAGCGCAGGACCTCGAAATTGTTTTTCCTGATCGTGTAGCTGTACTCCCCGGATGGAGCCGTTCCCGCCGGCAGCGTGACCGTCCAGCCGGCTGTTTCGCCCAGGGCATAGATGCCTCCTGCCTTGAACGGGGTCAGGGTCGGTTGTTGAGCCCAGCAGGCCGGTGACGCTGCGAGCGACAACAGCAGCATAAATGCCAGGATTCCGCGGGTTTTTGCTCGCAAACCGGACATGATTTCTCCTGTTGGCGTGGGTCTGGCCCCAGGCTTTCTTTATTGAGCGGTAACCGTCGGTCGTCGTAGATTTGACTGCCGAATGGTAACGGTAACAAACCGATGAGGGAAGGCCGGCAAGGCAGGGGGATATTGCGTCAGCGGACGGCCGTGCGATGGCAGTTGGACTGCATGGACTCGCGGGCTACAAGACAGACGAAGGCTGTGGGTTTCGGTGCTGCGAATCCTGGCTTGACTGGCGTCGACTGTTGACGCATCAATAGACGCAAGAAGCGAACGACAAACGGGAGGGGACGGACGTGATTACCTGCTCACGATTTCCGGGTATCCGCGGTTCGGTCGGAATTCTGGTCCTGCTGCTTGCCGCAAGTCCGGCATTGGCGGACTCCTCGCCGCCGGCAACGATTACCGTCGGTGCGCTCACGCTGAAATACTGCAACACCGACTACAACGGTTACTGCGGGTCGATCAAGCGGGCACTCGATCCCACTGGCGGTGTGCGCGGCAATATCAGCATTGGCTTCGAGTACTACCCGCGCTTTGATCAGCGCGGTCCGGCATGGGGGACGTTGCTGCCGCAGGAAGGCGGGCCGGGGTATTCGACACTGGGAACTCGCGACGCCTATCTGAATATCTTCGGATCGTTGCGTGAGCATCGCGACATCCTGATCATCGACAAGCGCGGCACCGGGAGTTCCGGAGTGGTCGATTGCCCGCAGATCCAGACCGGCGATTCGAGCGATCCCGCCAATCTCAAGGCCTGCGGCGATCAGCTCGGCAAGAAGGCGCCCCTGTACGGAACGCATCTCGCCGTGGACGACATCGTCGCGGTCATGGATGCGATGCAGATTCGCGAGGTGGATTTCTACGGCGATAGCTATGGCACTTACGTGGGGCAGGTGTTTGCGGCCTGGCACGGCGATCGGCTGCGCAGCCTTATTCTGGACAGTGCGTACCCGGTGCGTCCGCCGGATGTCTGGTTTCCAACCGACTGGATTACCGGCCGCGAGGGGCTCGACCTGGTGTGCAACCGGTCGCCCTCGTGCCGCGCGTTACGCGGATCGTCTACGAATCGTATCGAGAAGCTGCTGCGAGACGTGCGCTCCCGGCCGATCAGCGGCACAGCGCCGGACGCGGATGGCATTCCGCTGGAAGTGACGGTCGATGTGTCGACCCTGTTCCTGCTCATGACGAATCTTGGCAATTCCCCGGTGACTTACCGTGAGCTCGACGCGGCAGCGCGCGCATGGTTCGACTCGCATGATTCGCTGCCCTTGTTGCGCCTTGCCGCCGAATACAACACGCCCTTTGTCAGCGACCCGCTGGATTTCAGTTACGGCCAGTATCAGGCGGTGATCTGTGCCGAATACCCGCTGCACTACGATCTGAACGCGTCGCCCGCGCAACGACGCCAGCAGTACGATCGGGCAATCGAGAGTGCGCGCCAGAATCGACCGGACCTGTTTGCGCCATTCACCATCGACGAAGCGCTGGCGTCCAACGCCAACTTCACGCCGCTTGCTACCTGCCTGGATTGGCCAAAGCCGCCACCGGCGTATCCGCAGGGCGATCCATTGCCGGCCCATCCACGGTTTCCAAATGTGCCGACGCTGGTGCTGTCGGGGGATCTCGACTCGGTCACCTCGCTCGAGGATGCCTCCCAGGCCGCGGCCCAGTTTCCGAATGTCGTGCATCTCTTCATTCCCAATCTGACCCACGTCACGGCGTACTACTACAGCGATGTGGGTTATCTGCCCGATGGCGGCGATACCACGCATTGCGTTCAGGACATCCTGCGGCGCTTCGTCTCGCAGCTCTCACCAGGTAATACGAGCTGCATCGCCGACGTGCGTCCGATCCGTACGGTCCCGAGTTTCACGAGTTCGGTGAGTGAGCTCGAGCCTGCGGATGCACTGAATGGGAATCAGGCAAGTCGTCGCGACCTGCAGCTTGTCAGCGGTGCCCTTGAAACCATTGGCGATGTGTTCGCGCGGTTCATCGTCACCGCCGGTATCGGCAGCGGACTGCGTGGCGGCGAATTCACCTATGTGCGCAAACCCTTCGGTTACGAGTTCGATCTCGACCAGGTGCAGTGGACGGATGACCTGCAGGTCAGTGGCAAGATGCGCTGGTACTTGAAGTCGGGCGATGTAGCGGCAGATGTCCGGTTGCGCAAGAACGGGAAGAACGTCGGACAGCTCGACATCGCCTGGAACGACGTGCAACGCAATGCGCTTGCGTCGGTGACAGGAAAGATCGGTGACAAGAAGGTCAAGGCGAAGCGGATTGCACCGTAAATACGAGTGCATCCGTGGCGCAAACGAGTTGACGGGTTGCCAGGCTAACGATCGAATCGTGCCCGTCACTCGTCACCCGTCACCCGATCGTCAGCACCGTCTTACCGCGCGAATGTTCGTGCTCCAGATGCCGATGCGCTTCCGCAACGTCCCTCAGGGCGTAGCGACGTTGCACTCTTGGACTGACCCGGCCCTCGTCGATGAGAATCGCGATACGGTTCAGCTCATCGGCATTCACCTGTGCCATGTAGCCTTTGGCGGTAACGCCATAGGTACGGGCCTTTTCTTCCGCAGGCTGTCCCAGGGTTGAAACGAGCGTGCCGCCGCGTTTCAGCACGGCCCACGAGCGCTCCTGCGTTTCGCCCCCGATCAGGTCGAGCACGAGATCGACGTCGCGTACTTCGTTCTCGAAGCGTTGCAGCTTGTAATCGATGACGACGTCGGCGCCGATCTCGCGCAGAAATGCTGCATCGGCGGCGCTTGCGGTGACGATGACTTTTGCGTCGACGGACTTCGCCAGTTGCACGGCCATGTGGCCGACTCCGCCAGCGGCTCCGTGGATCAATACTCGCTGCCCTTGCTTAAGCCCACCCTGGTCGAAGAGGCCCTGCCACGCGGTGATGGCCGCGAGCGGGACTGCACCGGCATGCTCGAAATCCACCCGGTCGGGCATGGGCACGATGTCGCTGGTCTTGAGGGCGACGTATTCGGCATAGCCGCCGCGGTCGCGCGGCAACAGCGCAAACACTGCGTCACCTTTCTTGAAGTCGCGGACCTTCGCTCCGAGAGTCGCCACTTCTCCGGCTATGTCGCGGCCCAACACCAGCGGTAGCGCCTCGGGTCTTGCGTAACCTCCGGCGCGGATCTTGTAATCGATCGGATTCACGCTGGCTACGCGAATACTTATCAGGACCTCATTATCCAGCGGCTCGGGTCGGGGTACTTCCTCGAGCTGGAGAACTTCAGGGCCACCGAAGGAGTGGATGCGAACCGCTTGCATGGTCGCCATAAATCACCTGGGTTGCGGGTAGCAGTTAGTCACGGGAAAGCCCAAAGTTAACCGATGATGCGTGTGTGGGGTTCCGTGACGTCGCGATTGCGACGTCAACTTGTGGTGTTGCGCCGCAGGGATCGCGCGTGCCGGGACGGCCTCGCTGACCGCTATGCGTCTGACCCGATGCCTAACTCCGGATCTTCCATTCCACCGGCGCAATACGGCGTACGACGACGCACCAGCTGAAGACGCCCACAACAAGGACGATTCCAGCCACTATGAAGGCGCCGTCGAAAAGCTGCGTCCGTTCAAGGATGAAGCCGGTGATGATTGGCGCGAGGATGCCGGCCAGGTTGCCGACGAAGTTCTGCAGTCCCACCCAGCGGCCGCTCGCGAGCGGACCAGCCAGGGTCTGTGCTACCGAGAATATGGCGGGAGCCGAGATGCCCAGGAGGAGGCCGGCGATCAGTATGCAGGCGGTCGCGACGTCGGGTGTGCCGGCGGCGCATCCGACGAAACAAACCGCTGCCCCGAGGCCGCTGACGGCGAACGCGGATTTGTAGGCCCGATTGGCCGTCGCGCCCGATGCAATCCATCGATCGACACCCCATCCCGAGAGCGTCGCGCCGCAAGCCTGCAGCACATAGATCGCGCCCGCGAGCTGCGCCATGCTCGATATGGAGTAGCCGCGTTCGTTGACGAGATACAGCGGCAGCCACGAGATCACGAAGTAGAGCGCGTAGTTGCAGCAGAAATGACCGAGAGCTGCGCCCCAGGCAGAGCGTTCGCTGAGGATGTCGAGCACGCTGGGCGAATTCTTGTTGGCAGTGGCATCACTGCCCGATGACTGGATCGGTGCGGTCGTCAGCCACGGCCAGATCCACAGCAGCGATACCAGGCCGAATACGACGAATACCATCCGCCATCCATACTCGGCCATGAGCAGTCCGCCGGTGAAAGTACCGACGGCGGGCCCCAGGGACAGGCCTATCGCGATTGCCGCATTGGCGCGTCCGCGTTCCTTGAGTGCCGAAGTCTGCGACAACACCTTGGAGCTGCACGGAAAGATGACGCTTTCGCCCAAGCCCAGCAGTAGTCGCAGGGTGAATATGGCTGTGAAACTCCACGCAAGACCGGTAAACGCAGTCGCAAGCGACCACAAGCCGACGCCTGCCGCCAGCAACCAGCGCACCCCGAAACGTTCCGCGGCCCAACCGACTAGTAGCTGGCTTGGCGTGTAGGTCCAATAGAATGCGGAGAGCAGCAGGCCCATCTGCACGCCGTTGAAGTGCAGCTCGTCCCGAATCAGTGGCGCCGCCGTCGCGAGATTGCCGCGATCGACGTAGTTGATGAACACGGCTATGGCAAACAGCGAGGTGAGTCGCAGCGTCGTGGCCGATACCGCCATGGCTGGGATTGGCGTTGCGACATCACCGAATCCGGCGGGTGCGACCGCGATTAGCGGCTTGTTATCTTTATGCTGCATACCGGTCACTCCAGGGGCGCGAGGAGGGCTCGCAGGGAGCGGCTCGCCGGATGGCCACCGATTTTCGGGCGAGCGTAGCAGTTATGCGGTGGCTTACCAGCACCCAGGCGACATTGGGCCCATCTCGATCGCGTAAGCGAAGTTAGAGTCGGTAGCTGAGCCGGCTGCTTACGCAGCGCGGCAAGTCATTTGGCGAGATGACTGATCGGCACGCGCGTCGAGCGCTTGAATGTATTCAGTACGATGCTGGAGTGAACGTCGCGCACGAAGCTGATCTTCATCAATTTCTTCAGTACGACATTGCTGAGGGATTCCAGGTCTTCGACGACCACCTGCAACAGCAGGTCGTAGGCGCCAGTCATCGCGTGACAGCTCACGATCTCCTCCATGGCTTCCATCGCACGCCTGAAGCGTTCGATGTTTTCGTCCGTATGGCGTTCGAGTTTGACCTGGACGAAGGCCTGCACCTTCAGTCCCAGGTGCGGAGGATCGATGACCGCCGTGTAGCCCTGGATGATGCCGGCCTGCTCCATGAGCTTCACGCGGCGTGCGCAGGGAGTGCCGGACAGGCCGACCTTCTCCGCTAGTTCGACGATGGAGCGGCGGCCATCCTTCTGCAGCTCGTCCAGAATTGCTGCATCGTAACGATCGAGGGTCATAGTAAAAGTACCTAACAAATATGTGGTGAGGAGTGATTACCGCCAATACTACCCCCTGTTGCGCTGCATTTTGTTGACTTATGTGTTCCCGGCGCGGCTAGTCTTCGACTCCTGACCGGCATTTCCATGCCGTTTACCCACCCGCGCCGACTGCGCCGGTATAGCAGGAGACGACATGACCGCGATTGCGATTGGGCGACCGAGCTTGCAGCGGACGCCGCTGGTCGATTGGCAGCGTGTGGTGCTCACGGTCTTGCTGTCACGGGCATTGGATGAGTTGGAAGAAACGCGACTGTTGCCCGCCCGCAAGGTGCTGTATCAGTTCACGGCCCGCGGACACGATGTTTCGCAGGCTCTGCTCGGTCAGATGCTGACGGGCACACACGATGGTGTCGGTGTCTATTACCGCTCGCGTCCGTTGATGCTTTCGCTAGGGCTGACTGTCGAAGATGCGCTCGCCTCGACCATGATGCGCAGCGGCAGCGTGAGCGAAGGGCGCGACATCGGCGTCGTATTCAACTTGCCGCGTGCCGAAGGGCCGTGTGTGTTGCCGGCCTGCGGTGGTGTCGGGGCGCAATACACACCTGCTATTGGATGGGCGCAGTCGGTGCGCTACCGGGCTCGCGTGCTGGGGGATTCTCGCTGGGAAGGCAGTGTTGCGGTCGCTCATGGCGGCGAGGCGTCGGCAGCCACCAACGGGTTCTGGTCGGCATTGACGATCGCCACGACACAGCGCCTGCCGATGCTCTTCTTCATGGAAGACAACGGCTATGGCATTTCGGTGAAATCGGACTTCCAGACACCCGGCGGCAACATTGCCGCGAACCTTGCCGCCTTCCGCAATCTGCAAATCCTCGAAGGCGACAGCAACGATCCGCGCGGCACGGCTCATTTGATCGATAGAGCATTGACTGCGGTGCGTGCCGGAGAGGGTCCGGTGTTGCTGCGCATACTCGTTCCACGGCTCAGCGGACACTCCGGGCAGGACACGCAAACCTACAAATCGACCGAGGAGATTGCCGCCGAACGTGCTCGCGATCCACTGCCGAGACTGCGCCAGCAGCTCGTGCCTGGAATCATGTCCGAACAAGCGTGGAATTCACTGGAAGCCAGGGCTCGTGAAGAAGTGGAGCGGGCTCTCGAACAAGTTGAGCAGCGTGCATTGCCGGATACCGCTCAGACCACGCGCTTCGCGTTCAGCGAACAGCACGAAGACGGGTCGGTGGAACTACAGCGGCAAGGCGGCCTACTGGGTGAAGGGCTGCAGTTCGTCGCCGGGTCGCCGATCGCTAAATCCGAAGGTCCACGCATCAATATGGTGACGGCCATCCGTCGCACCCTCGAGCATGAGCTCAGCGTGAATCAGCGTGTCGTGGTCTTCGGTGAGGACGTCGGCCGCAAGGGCGGAGTCCACGCCGCCACGCTGGGGCTGCAGGATAAATTCGGCGCGGCGCGCGTTTTCGACACGAGCCTGTCTGAGGAGGGAATCATCGGTCGCGCGGTGGGAATGGCGGTTGCGGGCCTGGTGCCGGTGCCGGAGATTCAGTTCCGCAAATACGCCGATCCTGCGATGGAACAACTCAACGATTGCGGGACCATGCGCTGGCGCACCGCGAATCGGTTTGCCGCGCCGATGGTGGTGCGCATGCCGGGTGGCTTCTTCAAGTGCGGCGATCCGTGGCACAGCCAGAGCAATGAAGTGCAGTTTGCGCACGCAATCGGCTGGCGGGTGGCGATGCCCTCGAATGCGGAGGATGCGGTGGGCTTGTTGCGGTCGGCGCTGCGCGGCAACGATCCGACGATCTTCTTCGAGCATCGCGCCATGCTGGACGCTGCTTGGGCGCGTCGTCCCTATCCGGGCGACAACTACATCGTGCCTTTCGGCAAGGCGAAACTGCTGCGTCCCGGTACGGAGCTGACCATCGTCACCTGGGGCGCCATGGTGGAGCGGTGCGAGCAGGCGGCCGCCGAGTCCCAGGTAGACGCCGAGGTAATCGATCTGCGCACCCTCATCCCTTGGGATCGTGAAGCGGTGCTCGAATCCGTACGCAAGACTCATCGCTGCCTCATCGTGCATGAAGATAATTTCACGGCCGGATTCGGTGCCGAAATCGCCGCGACCGTGGCAAAAGAGGCATTCTTCGAACTGGATGCGCCCATCGAGCGGGTGACGATGCCGGATGTTCCCAGTCCGCATAGTCCGCTGCTGCTCGATGCCGTGCTGCCAGGCGTTCCACGCATTCTGCAGGCCATTCGCCAGCTGGCGAGCATTTGAACCGGATACTGGATAAATGAGTTCAACGATCGAAGTCCGCGCCCCCAGCGAGCAATCCGAGGGAACCCGCTCCCAGGTGCAGCGCTGGCTGAAAGCCGTCGGCGAGACGGTGGCGGAGAACGAGCCTCTCATCGAGGTGGAGACCGACAAGGTCACCATCGAGATTCCCGCGCCCGCAAGCGGCGTGCTGCACGAGATCCTCAAGCGAGAGCAGGAAGAGATCGAGCCGGGCGAGCTGTTGGCGCGAATCCAGATCAGCGGCACGCAATCGGACACACCGCGAAGCCGGGATCCGAAAGGCAATGGAGCGCCTGTTGCGAATTCCAGTGGCGCAGCGCCGCGAAGTAAGACTGAGGCTGCATTGGCGGCGCATGCGGCAGCGCTGATGGCCAGGAAGCTCAGTCCTGCAGTGCGCCGTCTGCTGGAGCTGCGCGGCCTGGAGCCTGCTGGCGTGCGAGGTACTGGGGAGGGCGGTCGGATTACGGTCGACGATGTTCTGGCGCATGCATCGCAGGTGGCGTTACCGCGCCATGAATCTCCGGTTGAAGAGGTTTCGGAGCCCGTAGCCAAGCAACCGGCAACCAAGGCAGAGCGTTCGATCCCTCATTCATCCATGCGCAAGCGCATAGCGCAGCGGATGGTCGACAGCTTGCTGCACACGGCGCCGCACGTCACTACCGTGTTCGAAGCGGATTTGACCGCCGTGCTGGCTCATCGCGCCAAGCATCGTGAGGAGTTCGCCAGCCGCGGGGCTTCGCTGACGCTAACTGCGTACATTCTGGCGGCTTGCGTCGATGCTATCCGTGAAGTGCCGGAGGCGAACAGTCGCTGGACCAGCGAGGCTCTGGAAATACAGGATTCGATCGACATCGGTGTGGGTACGGCGCTGGAAGGCCAAGGCCTTATCGTGCCGGTCGTTCATAACGTGCAGTCATTGGACCTGTTCGGTATTGCGCAGCGACTCAGCGATCTGGTGAGCAAGGCGCGCGAAGACAAGCTGTCTGCCGCCGATGTACGTGGTGGCACGTTCACGATTTCCAATCACGGTGTCAGCGGCAGCTTGCTGGCCGCGCCCATTGTCATCAATCAGCCGCAGTCGGCCATCCTGGGTGTCGGCAAGATGGAAAAGCGCGCGGTGGTGGTGACGGAAAACGGCGAAGATCGCGTGATGGTTCGGTCGCGCTGTTACGTGACGCTGACCATCGACCATCGCGTGATGGATGGGCATCGAGCCAATCGGTTCCTCGAAGTGCTCATTCGGCGGCTGGAAACCTGGCAGGACTGAATCAGGCCGTGCGGCGTGCGGCCCTGGATCCTCGGGGTTCGCCAAGTCCCCCGAAGCGCTTGAACGTTTCCGCATCGGCTGCGGGCAAGAGGCCGACGAGTCGTACGGCCGTCTGCGATAGATGCTCTTCGGCGGCGTCGAAGAGCCCACTGTAGAGCTCCCGACACAATTCGTAAGCGGTGGTGCCGATCCAATCCGGCGGCAGCAAGCGCGCCGGCAGCAGCGGATCGCGCAGATGAATCTTCCGGTACTCGTGTATCAGTAGTGTCCGAGTGACGAACGCCGTAACCGGTTCGGGTTGGCTGCCGCGCAGTGCTTTGCTTACCGGTTCGAACATCCCGACCAGGCGCCGATAACGTGCCGCAAGTTCGGTGAGATCCCAACCAGCGCTGGCAAACTCTCGATCCGATTCAGGATGGTCGTTACGCGCTTCCAGGACGATGGCCGTCGCCGCGCCTTTGAGTTTGGCCAGCTGCTCGCGCGCATCGCTCGCGCTACGCGCGGGGTGTGCGAAAACTCCGGGGGCCGGCTGGCCGAATCCGAGCCATTCGAGCTGCTTGCGCAGTCCGTCGCGTACGCCGCCTTTGACGGGCTGCAACAAGACCAGGGTCCACGCGCCATTCCAGTTCGCGGGAGTCGTTCCGTAGATCCGTCGCGTGGCGTCGGCGAAGCTGCTGCGTCCATGCTCGGATAGTTGATATTCGCTGAGACGGCCTTCGCGCCGCGCCACGAGTAGATCGTCCTGCGCCAGCCGTGCGACGGATGTGCGTACCAGTCGTTCCGTCAGGCCGAAAGGTTGTGTCAGCGCAATCAGGCTGCCCAGCGTGACGGCGCCGCCATGCGGTGCAATCGAGTCGCCGAAGAGGGTGACGATCAGCGAACCGCCCCGTAGCGGACGCTGGCGTCGGAAACGGCTGACCAGGGCGGCGGTGGCGGCATCGAGCGGCTTTAACATGGCGGTGCGTCAAGAAAATGGTGGCAAAGGGTAGCCAAAAGGCTAGGAAAGCGCCTTGATTTATTCTGACACAAAAAATATTGTTATTAGGTGTTTTGCGTGTCATATTGATTACCGCCATCGCTGTTGACCGTCACCGTCACCGTCAGTGGCGGATGCTCCGATGCTCGAGTAGTCGCGAGGTAACCATGTACACACAGGGTCTGGACCAGCTGGGCAAGGAGCATCTGCACACGGCCGGCGCCGGCAATGCGCAGCTCGAGGCACATTTCCAGAGCAAGGTCGACGCGGATGAACGCATCGAGGCCAAGGACTGGATGCCGGATGCGTATCGCCAGACGCTCATCCGTCAGATCTCCCAGCACGCGCATTCCGAGATCGTCGGCATGCTGCCCGAGGGCAACTGGATCACGCGCGCGCCGACCCTGCTGCGCAAGACCATCCTCATGGCGAAGGTGCAGGACGAAGGCGGTCACGGCGCCTATCTCTACAGCGCGGCAGAGACGCTGGGGATTTCGCGCGATCAGCTCATCGGGCAACTGCTCGATGGCACGGCGAAGTACTCCAGCATCTTCAACTATCCGACTCCGACCTGGGCGGACGTCGGCGCCATCGGCTGGCTGGTCGACGGCGCCGCGATCATGAATCAGATCCCGATCTGTCGTTGTTCGTACGGTCCCTATGCCCGTGCGATGGTGCGTATCTGCAAGGAGGAGAGCTTCCATCAGCGCCAGGGCTACGAAATCATGTTGCGCCTTTCGCGTGGCACGACCGAGCAGCAGCGCATGGCCCAGGAAGCGCTGAACCGGTGGTGGTGGCCATCGTTGATGATGTTCGGTCCGCCGGATGCGGACTCCAAGCACACCGCGCAGTCGATGCGCTGGAAGATCAAGCGCTTCTCCAACGACGAGCTGCGACAGAAGTTCGTCGACTTTACCGTGCCGCAGGCGGATTACCTCGGCTTGAAGGTTCCGGACGCCGAGCTGCAATGGGACGAGACGAACCAGCACTACCGCTTCGGTGAAATCCACTGGGACGAGTTTTATCAGGTGTTGAAAGGCAACGGCCCGTGCAATCGCGAGCGTCTCGAGGCGCGCCAGCGAGCGCATGAGAATGGCCAGTGGGTTCGGGACGCCGCCATCGCCTATGCCGCCAAACAGCGCGCTGCGGCGTCGTTGCAAGCTGCTTGAGCCCGGTGGCCTCCTGACCCGATCGAGGTTGCAATGAACGATTCACGCGAATGGCCGCTTTACGAGATCTTCATTCGTGCGCGCGGCGGACTGGATCACAAACACGTTGGCAGCGTTCATGCCGTCGACGCACGCATGGCAATCGAACATGCACGCGACTTGTACACGCGCCGGCAAGAGGGCGTCAGCCTATGGATCGTGAAATCGCAGGACATCGTTGCGTCCGATCCGGCCGATGCCGATGCGCTGTTCGAGCCGGCGCGCGACAAGGTTTATCGCCATCCGACGTTCTACGACATACCGGATGAGGTCAAGACGCTGTGAGCGCCATAGTCGCTTCGGCATCAGCGCAAGCGAGTACGCCAGCGGTATCGAGCCGCTTCACGTATGTGCTGCGCCTCGCGGATGCGAGCCTCATCCTCGCGCAGCAACTGGGTGAACTGGTCGGACATGCGCCGGCCTTGGAAGAGGATCTTGGGCTGGCAAACGTCGGGCTCGACCTGCTGGGCCAGGCGCGCATGTTGCTGACGTATGCGGGAGAAATTGAGGGCAGCGGACGCGATGAGGACGCCCTGGCATTCCTCAGAGAGCATCGCGACTTCCTTAATCCGATACTGGTCGAGCAGCCCAATGGCGATTTCGGCCAGACCATCGTTCGGCAGTTTCTTATCGATGCATGGCAGCTCGAACTGTACGAGCGCCTTGCGCAATCGAGCGATGCGCGTCTTGCCGGGATTGCAGGCAAGGCGCTCAAAGAAACGCGCTATCACCTGCGCTACAGCTCCAATTGGCTGGTGCGGCTCGGCGACGGTACCCAGGAGAGCAAGGAGCGTGTGCAGCGAGCGCTCGATCGGCTGTGGCCATACACCACGGAGCTGTTCGATCCCGACGCTATCGACAACGAAATGATGCAGGCCGGAGTCGCTCCGGAAACTGCCGCCGTGCGCGCGGGCTGGAGTGCGCATGTGGACGCCGTGCTGGCGGAAGCGAAACTGCAGCGACCGACAGACAAGTCCTACCTTTGGTATGGAAAGCGCGGCGACCATAGCGAGCACCTCGGGCGATTGCTCGCTGAGATGCAGTACCTGCAGCGCACGTATCCCGGCGCAACCTGGTAGGAGTGCTGCGCTTGTCAGCTCCGAACGACTCCGTACTTGAACGCGCTGCTGCGGAACGTCGTGTCTGGGACGTGCTCCAGGCCGTGACCGATCCTGAGATACCGGTGCTCAGCATTGTCGATCTCGGCATCGTGCGTTACGCGCGACTGGGGCCTGAGGGGCGGGTGCGTGTGGGTATCTCGCCCACCTATTCAGGCTGCCCGGCGACGGCAGTCATCAAGCAGAGTGTCGGGCAGGCGTTACAGCGGGCGGGGTTTGCCAACATCGAGCTGGAAGATGTGATCGCGCCGGCGTGGACCAGCGACTGGATCACGGATGCCGGTCGCAGCAAGTTGCTCGAGTACGGCATTGCGCCACCGGCTGAATCCGTATCGAGCGTCCGCCAGATTGTCCGGCCATCACTGGTTATCAAATGTCCGCGATGCGGGTCGGCGGCGACGAGCAGGGTCAGTGAGTTCGGGTCTACTCCCTGCAAGGCGCTGTACCGATGCACGAGCTGCCTCGAACCCTTCGACTACTTCAAGTGCCATTGAATCGAGTCCCTTGAATCCATGCTCAAGTTTCATCCACTCAAGGTAAAGGCACGCACGGAAGCGGCGGACGATGCCGTTTGTGTCACGTTCGAATTGCCGGCGCACCTGCGCGAGCTGTATCGCTTTGAGGCCGGTCAGCACGTGGTGGTGCGTTTGCCTGTGGCGGGTGAAGACGTGCGGCGCAGTTATTCGATCGTATGTCCGGCGGGAAGCCCGGATCTAAGCATCGGTGTGCGAGTGCAGCCCGGCGGTCAGGCATCGTCGTTTCTGGGGCAGCGCTTGCAGGTTGGCGAGACGCTGGAAGTGTTGACTCCGAATGGCAGCTTTCACACTCGCATCGAACCGCGGCGTGCTAAGCGTTACGTGGCGTTTGCCGCAGGCAGCGGCATTACGCCGGTACTGTCGATCGCGGCCACGGTGCTCGAATCCGAACCACACAGCCACCTGGTGCTTTTCTATGGGAACCGGACCGCAGCGAGCACGATGTTCCTGGATGAGGTGCTGGCGCTGAAGAATCGCTACACCACCCGCTTTTCGGTGCACTTCCTGATGAGTCGCGAGCCGCAGGACATCGAGTTGTTCAATGGCCGGCTGGATGGTGCCAAGGTGCGCGAATTTGCGCGTGCGATCTTCGATGTCGCCGCAATCGATGAGTTCTTTGTCTGCGGTCCCGGATCGATGGTTGAGGCAGTGAGCCAGACACTGCGCGAACTGGGCGCGACGGGGAGGATTCATACCGAGTTGTTCGCGACAGCGGGCAATCCGATCGAAGCCCGGCCTGCAACGTTGGAACTGGCCTCCACGGTAGCCGGTGAAGCCACCCAGGTCACCATTGTGATGGATGGTCGTCGGCGCAGCTTCAGCATGCCCAGGGCAAACGGCGCGTTTGGCGGCGATTCCGTGCTTGATGCGGCGGCACGCGCCGGCTTCGATCTGCCGTATTCGTGTCGCGCCGGCGTCTGTTCCACCTGCCGTGCCAAGCTCGTCAAAGGCGAAGTGCGAATGGAGCACAGTCTGGCGCTGGAGGACTGGGAGGTGGAGGCTGGCTACATGTTGTGTTGCCAGGCCCAGCCCACCACTGCGGAAGTCGAAATTACTTACGACGAATAGCGAGCGGATCATGACCTACGAAAACATTCTGTTCTCGGTGGAGCAGGGCGTTGCACGGCTCACGCTGAATCGGCCGGACAAGCTCAACAGTTTCACTGCAGCCATGCATGCGGAAGTGCGCCAGGCGCTCGGAGGTGTAGTGGGTGAAGGCGGTCGCGTCCTGATTCTTACCGGTGCAGGGCGTGGTTTCTGCGCCGGGCAGGATCTGAACGATCGTGCGGTTGCTCCGGGTGGCCAGGGTGCGGATCTGGGCGAGTCCATCGAGAACTATTACAAGCCTCTGGTGCTCGCATTGAGGAATCTCCCCATGCCTGTCATCGCGGCAGTCAACGGCGTGGCGGCCGGCGCCGGCGCCAACATCGCGCTGGCTTGCGATCTGGTGATTGCCACGCGCTCGGCGAGTTTCGTGCAGTCGTTCAGCAAGCTCGGGCTGGTTCCGGATTCCGGCGGAACCTGGTTCCTGCCGCGTCTGGTTGGCAATGCGCGCGCGCTCGGCCTCGGGTTGTTGGGCGAGAAGCTGTCGGCCGAACAGGCGGCGCAGTGGGGTCTTATCTGGCGTTGCGTCGACGACGCGGAGTTCAAGAATACTGTGGAGTCGCTCGCCACGCAGCTTGCCAGCGCTCCGACGCGCGGACTGGCCCGAACCAAACAGGCTATTTACGAATCCTCGGGACGATCGCTCGAAGCACAGATCGACCAGGAGCGGGACTTCCAGCGTGAGCTAGGGCGGTCGAGCGACTATGCGGAAGGTGTTGCCGCATTCGTCGGCAAACGTGCGCCGACTTTCACGGGCCGCTGAGATGGATAGCGCTTCGCCGGATGGCGTGGGAGACCAGGCTAAGGAGCTGGCCGAGGCGACCGCGAGTTTCATGTATTCGCAGGACAGCACTTCACAGGCTCTGGGTATGAGCCTCGTCGAGGTGCGTCCTGGGTATGCCCACCTGAAGATGACTGTCCGTGAGGATATGGTGAATGGCCATCGCTTGTGCCACGGCGGAATGATCTTCGCGCTGGCGGACAGTGCATTTGCTTTCGCATGCAACAGCTACAACGTCGTTACCGTCGCCTCGGGTGCGCAGATCGAGTTCCTGTCGCCGGGCAATCTGGGTGACGAGCTGACTGCAATCGCGCAGGAGCGGTCGCGCTCGCGGCGCAACGGTATCTACGATGTAACGGTCTCCAATCAGGCTGGCACCAGCATCGCGCTCTTCCGCGGTCGCTCACGGCAGTTCGAGGGGCGTTTCATTCTTCATGGCGCGCACCCTCCAGGCGCAGCCTCGATTCGGGAATGACACGATTCAGTAGCGACGAGCAGTCGTCGGGGAATCGTTCAACACAACACAACCAGGACAACGAGGGAAATATTGTGCCGGTCAAGCAGCCGCTGCCGGGCGACCTGGAGCCGATCGAAACGGCGCGTGAGGATGAACTGCGCGTGCTGCAACTGCGAAGGCTGCAGTGGTCGTTGCGGCATGCCTGCGAAAACGTGTCGCACTATCGGTCTGCCTTCGAACTGGCAGGTGTTCATCCGGACGACCTGCGTTCGCTCGACGATCTGGCCCGGTTTCCTTTCACCGAGAAGCAGCATCTGCGAGACAACTATCCGTTCGGCATGTTTGCGGTGCCGCGTGAGCGGGTAGTCCGGGTGCACGCTTCGAGTGGTACGACCGGAAAGCCGACGGTGGTGGGCTATACGGCGCACGATATCGATACCTGGGCATCTTTGATGGCCCGATCGATTCGGGCTGCAGGCGGTCGCGCCGGCGACATCGTCCACATCGCATACGGCTATGGACTCTTCACCGGCGGGCTCGGGGCGCACTACGGAGCCGAACGCCTCGGCTGCACCGTGATCCCGATGTCCGGCGGCCAGACCGAAAAGCAGGTGCAGCTCATCTGCGACTTCAAGCCCGATATCGTCATGGCGACGCCGTCGTACCTGCTCGCCATCGCCGAAGAGTTCGGGCACCAGAACCTCGATGCCCGCGCGTGCTCGCTCAAGGTGGGCATCTTTGGCGCGGAACCCTGGACAGAGGCGATGCGCGCGCAGATTGAATCCTCGATGGGCATCGACGCGGTGGATATCTATGGCCTCTCGGAAGTCATGGGGCCCGGCGTGGCCAGCGAATGCATCGAGAGCAAGGACGGACCGGTGCTCTGGGAAGATCATTTCTACCCGGAGATCATCGATCCGCGCACCGGCCAGGTGCTGCCCGACGGCGAGTTCGGTGAGTTGGTGCTGACTTCGCTCACCAAGGAAGCGTTACCGATCGTCCGCTACCGTACTCGGGATCTGACGCGGCTGCTGCCGCCGACTGCGCGGTCGATGCGCCGCATGGCAAAGATCGTCGGTCGTTCGGATGACATGTTGATAGTACGCGGTGTCAATGTCTTTCCGACGCAGATCGAGGCACTGGTCCTGAAGATAGCAGCGTTGTCTCCGCACTATGTGCTGGAGGTCACACGCGAGGGTCACCTCGATTCGATGACGGTTCATGTCGAGTCCGCCACCGATGCCGATACTGCGTCCGTCGCCGCGGACGCCGCCAGGCAATTGATTCAGTCCGTGAAGGCTTATGTGGGTATCAGTGTCGCGGTGAACGTCGGCAAGCCGGGTTCCATCGAACGCTCCCCCGGCAAGGCCCGGCGAGTCATCGACAAGCGCGACCTGCGCGCCCACTGACGAGATACAGCGAGGAGATTGTCATGCAGTTGAAGAGCTACGTTCAGGGGCGCTGGCACCCGGGTGAACGCGATGCGCTGTTGTTGCGCGACGCGACGACAGGCCAGGTCATCGCCGAGGCGTCCTCGGACGGAATCGATTTTCGTGCTGCGCTCAGGCACGCGCGCGAAGTGGGCGGTCCGGCACTACGTCGGCTTACCTTTCACGAACGTGCGGCGTTGCTCAAGCGGGTCGCGAAGCTGCTGACGGAGCACAAGGAAGAGTTCTACACGCTGTCCTATGCAACCGGAGCAACCCGTGCCGACTCATGGATCGATATCGACGGCGGCATCGGCACGTTGTTCGCGTATGCCAGCCGCGGTGCCCGTGAGTTACCCAACAGCCGCGTCTACGTGGATGGCGATGTGGAGGTATTGTCCAAGACAGGTACGTTCGTCGCACAACACATCTGCGTCCCGCTCGAAGGCGCCGCGGTACACATCAACGCCTTCAACTTTCCCGTATGGGGAATGTTGGAGAAGCTGGCGCCGACCTTCCTTGCCGGCGTTCCATCGATTGTAAAGCCCGCCACCGTAACTGCATATCTTACGGAACTGGTAGTACAACGCGTCATCGAGTCCGGGATCCTTCCGGAGGGATCGCTGCAGTTGATCTGCGGCGGTGTCGGCGATCTGTTCGACCATCTGCAATGCCAGGATGTCGTGTCGTTCACGGGTTCGGCCAGCACCGCGCAGAAACTTCGCGTGCACCCGGTCGTCATCGCCAATGCAGTGCGCTTCGTTGCCGAGACCGATTCGATCAATTCCTGTCTGCTGGGTCCGGATGCAGCGCCCGGTGTGCCCGAGTTCGACCTATTCGTGCGTGAAGTGGTTCGCGAGATGACGGCGAAGGCCGGCCAGAAGTGCACCGCAATCCGCAAGGCAATCGTTCCGGCAAGCCATGCGGATGCCGTTGCCGAGGCGATCAAGGCGTCGCTTGCCAGGATCGTCGTAGGCGACCCACGCGAGGAACAGGTGCGGATGGGGCCGCTGGCCGGACTGGCGCAACGGCGTGAAGTCCTGGGGCGGATCGTGGAATTGCGCCGCGAAGCCGAGATGATCACGGGCGATGGGGACATCGGATTGGTCAATGCCGACCGCGAGAAAGGCGCATTCGTGGCGCCCACCTTGCTCTATTGCCGCAATCCAAAATCCGGCAAGGCGGTTCACTCGATCGAGGCATTCGGGCCGGTGTGCACGCTGCTTCCCTATGAATCGAGCGCGGATGCAATTGCGTTCGCGCGCCGCGGCGAAGGCAGCCTGGTGGGCTCCGTGTTCACGGCAGACGAAACCGTTGCTGCCGATCTGGTACTCGGACTTGCGCCTTATCACGGTCGATTGCTGGTAGTCGACCGACATTGCGCCAAGGAGTCCACCGGTCACGGCTCGCCGATGCCGGCTCTCGTTCATGGCGGGCCAGGCCGAGCCGGAGGAGGAGAGGAGATGGGAGGCATACGCGGCCTGATGCACTACATGCAACGCACAGCGGTCCAGGGTTCGCCGCAGACGATCAGCGCGGTGACCGGCCGCTGGGTGCGTGGATCGCGACAGTTGGATCCCGGAGTGCATCCGTTCCGTAAACCGTTTCACGAACTGCAGATTGGCGACACGTTGTTGTCCGCGCGGCGCACGGTGACCGTCGAGGATATCGAGCGCTTTGCCGATCTCAGCGGCGACACGTTCTATGCACACATGAGCGACACCGAAGCGGCGCGTAATCCGCTATTCGGTGGACGCGTGGCGCACGGATACTTCCTGATCTCGGCAGCCGCGGGACTGTTCGTCGATTCGGACTATGGCCCGGTGCTGGGTAACTACGGCCTCGACCGCCTGCGCTTCGTGAAGCCGGTCAAGCCCGGCGATGCGATTCGGGTACGGCTCACCTGCAAGGAGAAATCGCTGCGCGCGGACAAGGGCTGGGGCGAGGTCGCGTGGGATACAGAGATCACCAATCAGGATGGCGAGACGGTTGCCGCTTACAATGTGCTCACGATGGTGAGCGTCCACGCCGTTCCCGATTCAGTAGAGGACTAGGGCCTGTTCTCAGTTGGCTCTCTCACTGACCGTGTCCAGCTGCGACAGGAATGACTGCGGGTCGAGGACGAAATGCGCGGCCGAAGATTCCGCGGCGAAGCGCAACAATGCCTCGACGTCGGAGGTGGCGATGCGACGGACTTCCGGCACCAGGATTGCAAGTTCCAGGTCGCGGGCGAGATCGGCGATTGCGCGGATCAGCAGCATGTTCGGGTTACGCAGGTCGAAATGCACTGCGACGCAGCCGATACCTTCATGGCGGCGCGACAGGCGAATGTCGTTGCCGTCCTGAGAGCCCCAGACGATCTGCGCCGGATTCCATGACCTGCTGCGCGGCAGCAGCATGCCCAGGCGTTGTTCCAATCCGGGGTCTTCGTACGCCGCCCACGCGGGCAACGCATCGAAACCCTCTTCGCCGAACAGGGATTCGATATCGTTACCAGCAGCGAGCCACGTCGCTGGAATCAGCTCGACGTTGAATTGCCAGATTGCCATGCATGATTCTCAGCGACGCCCGGTAGCGTCCGGATCGGTGTCGGGGGCGCGAGCTTACAGTGGATGCGCTTCGACACCAATCCGGAACAGGCGTCGGTGCCAATTGAATCCGCAGTTATGTTCCAGGTTGCGTATCACTGCATATCGTTAGTAGCGTGACGAATACCTGAACTGCAGGAAGTTCTCACCCGGATTTGGCTCCTTCAGCCCGGCATTCGAGAAGTGCTGCAGCCGCAGCACGACCTCCTGCTGATTGCTCTGGCCGAACTCCCGGCCGATGCCGATGTGGTCGCCGAAGTTGAATTCGGTGCTGAAGCGCTTCTCATCGTTGCGGTACACCGGAAGGATCACGTTGAGGCCGACGCCGCCCTCGAGGAACCAATTGGAAAACTGCGAATAGGGATGCAGCCGTATCACCGGCGTGATGCCCACCTGGGTAACCCAATCCTTGCCGCCCTCGCTGCCGTTCGGTGTCTCCCAACGGCCCACCGAGAATTCCGAGTAGCCGGTCGCTGCGGCAAACGAATACTCCCGGCGCCATTTCCAGTTCCATGTAGCGCCGATCGTATAGCTGTGCGTGTTGTCCTGGGTAACGCCGGACTGGATGAACATCAGCGTGGATCTCCAGCCGGTCACATCCTGCTGTGCATTCAATGGCTGGGCGATTGCGGGAGTTGCCAGGCCGACCAGTACCGCCGCAAACAGTCCGCGTGAAATCCGCTCTATATAGGTGATCGCACCGACTACACCGTCCATCTCACTCACCTCGCCAGCAATCGAATTCTTCTGGGCATCATTCTGTGCAAACAGGTGCGATCGTTCGAGAGGGGCAGGGTCAATTTACAGATGACAGGGAGGAAACAATGGCCTTGGACCATACGCAGCGGCGCGGCAATCGCGCCATATTCCGGTTATGAGCAGGCAGTTTTTCGTTCTGAGCCTGCTGCGCAGGGTACGAGAAGTGGGGGATATGTCCAATGGGCACCCCCCTGTTACCCAAAAAAATGCCAGCACAGCGGTTCCGGATGAAGGGGAACAGCCTCGAATCCGTCGGCACACCTGTTACGAGCAGTCGTTGTCGGCTGATGCGACGCACCTGCTTGCGCCGGGGAATTCGCCAGCGATGCTACAAGTGCGCGCATTCCGTACTTACCCGGATATATTCGTGACGCTATTGTCTGCCGCAGTGGTTGCGCCGTGCGCCGCCCGGCCATATGCATCGATTGCGATCGAGCGCACCTTGTGGGCTTCATGTGTGCGGCACATATACGGCGTGTGGCTGGTCCATGGTCTATGCTGTGACGGGTTGCCACAGTTGCCGAGGAGCCCGTCAAAGGCCTCGCTGCCAGGTACGAATCGAGAAACGGAGACGCCAATGAGTCGACCACCGCTACCGCCTTTCACGGCCGTCACCGCCGCGCAGAAAGTCCGTCTTGCCGAAGATGCGTGGAATACGCGCGATCCCGCACGGGTTGCGCAGGCCTATACCCTCGATAGTGCATGGCGCAATCGCGCCGAGTTCCTGCAGGGGCGCGCAGCGATTGAAGCGTTCCTGCAACGCAAGTGGCAGCGCGAACTGGACTATCGCCTGATCAAGGAGCTCTGGGCCTTCCACGACAATCGCATCGCCGTGCGCTTTGCTTATGAATGGCACGATGACAGCGGCAACTGGTTCCGCAGCTACGGCAACGAGAACTGGGAGTTCGATGGCGAAGGATTGATGCGCCGGCGCGTCGCCAGCATCAACGACGCACCGATAGCGCAGAGCGACCGCAAGTATCACTGGCCATTGGGTCGCCGTCCCGACGAGCATGCTTCATTGAGCGACCTGGGGTTTTGAACTCAACGACGTGAGACGACGCGGGAGGATGTGAGCTGCGCGCGTTACAGCGTCTTCATTTGCAACCTGCCCGGTCGCCGTCGGATCGTTACGTGGCACGGGCGCGATAGGCGGAGAACATCGAGAACACCCACGGTCGGCAGGCGAGCAGCAGCGCGACACTGGTCTTCTCCCGTGGCGAGACGTGGACGTCCAGCGCGGCCAGGTCCGCAAAATCGGCAGCGAGCCGTTCGATCTTGCGTAGCAGGATGCGAACCGATGCTGGCGAGAGTTCCGCCGAATGAAAGCTGAGGGCTTCGTTGCCGGCGCCGAACGATCCCTGCAGAAATTCGGCGCGCACCTGCCGCTCGTAGAGCCTGCGCACGGGACCATCCGGCCGCCAAGCTATGGGCAGTGTGGCGTGCAGCTGGACGTTACGTTTGGCGTCGACGTCGAGTAGCCGTGCTGTTGCAAGGCGGCTCAAGAGCGTGCGCATCGTGCGCGCTGTGAGCCCAAGCCGGCGTTCCGTTTGCTCTACAGAGCGTCCATTGAGCAGCAGATAAAAGCAGGCCAGTAACGAAGGGTTGGTCGCCAGCATGCGCTCCTGTTCGAGCGTCAGCCCGTAAGCCTGCGCTTGCGTGCGCACCTCGCGTCCGCCCGCTGCCATTTTTGAGAGATCGGCAACGCTCATGTCGAGCGCACTGCATACGCGTTCGAGTCGCGACAGCGTGAACGACTGGTCCGCGAACAATCGCTTCACGGACGATTCGCTCAATCCCAATGCCCGCCCCAGCCCGCGATAGGTCATCGCACGCGCACGCATGCAGCGCTTCAGGGCTTCCAGCATTCTCTTGGTCTCATTCATTGCACAGCTCCGCCTTCTTACAGTCCGACTCGTGGTTCGCCTCGCGAACCTACAGGTATCGTAATCCAGTACTTCCATTTTGGCAGCTTGTTTGCCGGGCTGTGGTCGCTAATCTGGCCACGTCGGGCCGCAAGCGACCCGCATTCGATATAAACAGAACGGTAAGAGGTGTGTTGATGAAGGAAGTAATTCTGCTGTGTGCCCTGGCTGCGCCGGTGATGGCTGGCGCGAGTGAGGTCGGCCAATGGTATATAACGCCGCAGATCGGCGGCATTTCCGTCGACAACGATCGGCCAGTGCAGGACAAGGACTGGCTGTATGGCGTCGGCTTCGGCAAGCATGTCAACGAGGGTTTGAGCATCGAGTTGAATTTCAACGGCGCGCAGATCGGCGGTGGGCCGTCGCGTCCGGATCTGAGCCTGTATGGCGGCTCGCTCGACTTCCTGGGAGTGATGAATCGCTCCGGACGGGTGTCGCCGTACGTGAGTGTCGGTCTCGGCGCGGTCCAGAACGATCGCAGCCCCGGTTCGAATGCCACGGATTTCATGACGCAGGCCGGGGTGGGCCTGATGTTGAAGGTTTGGGAGAGTGCGGATAATTCGAGCAGCTTTGCGCTGCGCCCGGATCTCAAGGCGCGCTGGGACGATGCGGGTGCGTCGGGCCACCTGGTCGACTACATCGGTACGCTCGGCTTCCAGTATTCGTTCGGACATACGGCAGCCAAGCCGGTGCAGGTTGCCTCGGCGCCGCCAGCGCCGGCTCCCGAGCCGGCTCCGCTGCCACCGCCGCCTCCTGGCGACGCTGACAAGGACGGTGTGACGGATAACCTCGATAAGTGCCCGGATACTCCCGCCGGCGTTGCCGTCGACGCTTTCGGCTGCACGCGCAAGGGTTCGATCACCCTTGAGGGCGTAACGTTCGAGCTGAACTCAGCCAAGCTGACCGCGGAATCGCGCACCATCCTCGATGGCGTCGGTGCGGATCTGAAGAAGCACCCGCGGCTGCGCATCGAGTTGCAGGGACATACGGATAGCAGCGGTGCGGATCAGCACAACCTGACGCTCTCCCAGCAGCGTGCCGATGCCGTGCGAACCTATCTGATGGAGCAGGGCGTGCCTTCCAGCGAACTGGTAGCTCGCGGTTACGGCGAAGCAAAGCCGATCGACAGCAACGCCACCAGCGAAGGTCGTGCGCACAATCGCCGCGTCGTGATGTCCGTGCTGGATAACCCCGGCGACGTCAATGTGAAGGGCGAAGGAGCTATCGAGAAGTAAGCTCGACAGCAGACCGTCGTTAGCGGTCAGTGCCCGGCCACGAGCGATCGTGGCCGGGCACTTTTTTAGGGCGGGTTCGAAGGATCGGCAGCGTTACTCAGTACGACTCTGCATTATTCTGCGCGAGTATCGTGTTCGCCGAAGAGTGTGGCCACGGACCTGGCCGCGATGCTGAGGAACAGCACGAAACCCGTGATGAGCAGGGCGCCGGACCATGCCAGCGACTGCCAGTTTTCGTAAGGGCTCATGGCGAACTGAAAGATCACCGATGGCAGGTTCGCCATGGGCTGATTCAGGTTGGTGCTCCAGAATTGATTATTGAGTGCGGTAAACAGCAACGGAGCCGTTTCGCCGCTGACTCGCGCAATTGCCAGCAACAGACCCGTCAGCAGGCCGCTGCGAGCAGCCGGATACACAATTTGTGTCACGGTGCGCCAGGGCTGCGCGCCGAGCGCAGCCGATCCGTGGCGAATGCTCATCGGCACGAGATTCAACATGTCCTCGGTCGTGCGCACCATCACTGGAATAGAAATGATGGCGAGCGCAAGGGAACCAGCAAATGCGGAGAAATGCCCCACTCGCAAAACCACCATCGTATAGACGAACAAGCCGATGATGATCGAGGGCGCACTCAACAGTACGTCGTTGATGAACCTGACGACCATGCTGAGGCGGGTGCCACGTCCGTATTCGGCGAGGTAGGTGCCCGCCAGCATGCCCACGGGTGCGCCCATCAGGATGCCCAACCCGGTCATCAATATGCTGCCGAAGATGGCGTTGAGCAGCCCGCCCTGGCTGCCCGGCGCGGGCGTCATGCTCGTGAACAGTTGCCAGGAGATGCCGCTCAGGCCCTTCGAGAGCAGCGTCCACAGAATGGCGCACAGCACCGCAAGGCCGAGCAACGTGGCGAGAGTGGATGCCGTGAAGGCCAGCAGGTTGACGATCTGTCGCCGTTTCAGACCCTTCATGGCCGTTTGCCTCCGCGGCTCTCCAGGCGCAGCAGCATGTAGCGTGCGGCGCCGATGATGATGAACGTGATCACGAACAGCAGCAGGCCCAGCGCAATCAGCGCCGAGGTGTACAGGTCGCCGACGGCTTCATTGAATTCGTTGGCGATCGCCGCGGAGATAGTGGTGGCGGGTGCGAGCAGCGAGGCGCTGATGCGATGCGCATTGCCGATGACGAAGGTCACGGCCATCGTTTCGCCCAGCGCGCGTCCCAGCCCAAGCATGATGCCACCGATGACGCCGGTACGGGACCAGGGCACGACGACGCCATAGACCACATCCCATTGAGTCGCGCCGACTCCATAAGCCGCTTCTTTCAGTGGCTGGGGAGTCATACGGAACACTTCGCGCATGACGGCGGTGATGAATGGCAACACCATCACTGCAAGCACGAGTCCCGCAGTGAGCAGTCCGATACCGAAGGGCGGGCCCTGGAAAAGTTTGCCGACCAAGGGCAGCGGACCGAGATTGTCGATCAGCCAGGGCTGCACGTGGTGCTGCAGGATCGGCGCCAGTACGAACAGGCCCCAGATACCGAAGACAATGCTCGGGATCGAAGCAAGCAGCTCGATGCCGGTGCTGATAGGGCCGCGCAGCCAGCGCGGGCAGGTTTCCGTGAGGAAGACGGCGATGCCGAAACTGATGGGAACGGCGATCAGCATGCCAATGAGCGAGCTGATGACGGTGCCGTACAGGGGCGCGAGCGCGCCGAACTGTTCGGTGACGGGATTCCATTTCTCACGCGTGATGAACGACCACTGGAACGCCTTCAAGGCGGGGAGGCTGCCGTAGATCAGGGAGATGATGATGCTGGCGAGCAGCACCAGCACGAGTATCGCGCAGAAGAGAGTGGCGTTGCGGAAGATGCCTTCCGCACGCGCCTCGCGGCGTAACTGCCGCGTGAAAGTCTTCGCTAGCATCGACGAAGAACGGGAGTCGAGCGTGTACATTTCCAGCCTCGACTCCCGTCAGTTTCGCAACGATTCGATATAGCGAGGGCGAGGTTACTTACCGGTCCAGACCGGCTTGCCGTTCGCCATGATCGAGGTGCGCCAGGTCTGCTCGACCAGCTTCGTCACGCTGTCCGGCAGCGGCACGTAGTCAAGCGAGTTCGCCAGGTCACCGCCCTTGGTGTAGGCCCAGTTGAAGAACTTGAGTGCTTCGGCGGATGAAGCCGCATCCTTGGATTCGCGATGCATGAGGATGAAGCTGGCGCCGGTGATCGGCCAGGTCTGCGCACCGGGCTGATCGGTCAGGATCACGTAGTAACCCTCGGCCTTGCTCCAGTCGGCATTGGCGGCTGCGGCCTGGAACGCCTTGGCTTCCGGCGACACGCTCTTGCCATCGTGATTGCGGACCTGCAGATAAGTCATCTTGTTCTGCTTGGCGTAGGCGTATTCGACGTAGCCGATCGCACCGCCGGTCTGCGCGGTCATGTTGGCGACACCTTCGTTACCCTTGGCGCCGATACCGGTAGGCCATTCTACCGAGGTGTTGGCGCCGATCTTCGATTTGAAGGTCGGGCTGACTTTCGAGAGATAGTCGGTGAACAGGAAGTTGGTACCCGAACCGTCGGATCGATAGACCGGGGCAATCGCCTGGTTCGGCAGTTTCGCCTTGGGGTTCAGCTTCGCAATGCGCGCATCGTTCCACTTGGTGATCTCACCGAGGTAGATGCTCGCCAGGGTCGGGCCGTCGATGAGCAGTTCGCCCGGCTTGATGCCGGCCACGTTCACCACCGGCACCACGCCGCCGATGATCATGGGGAACTGCACCAGGCCGGATTCCTTCAGCTCGGCGGGTTCCAGCGGCTTGTCCGAGGCGCCGAAGGTGACCGTGTCGGCTTTGATCTGCTTGATGCCGCCACCGGAACCGATCGACTGGTAGTTGAGGCCGATGCCGGTCTGCTGCTTGTAGGCTTCGGCCCACTTCGAATAAACCGGGTAGGGGAAGGTTGCGCCGGCGCCGGAGATATCGGCTGCCATGACCACCGAGGTTGCCAGGCTGGCAACCGCAGCGAGCGTGAAACACTGCGCGGCTTTGGTCATCGTTCGGGTCGTCGTCTTGGCCACTTTTCCGTTGCTCCTCAGATGAAGGTCGGGTCGATAGTCGATCAATAGGTCGGTTGACCAGTCGTGCGACCAGTCACTCAACCAGGGCCCGCATTAAATAAGTCTCGTATGACAGTCGGATGACACCCACCATGACGTTTTCTTTAATGTGTAACCTCGTTACATAACTAAATCGCTGTTGCTGCTGGGCTTTTAGGGTGGTTTTTGCGCAGGGCGGAGGGGTCGGGTGCTCAGTGGGGGAGATGGGAGATGGGTGAGTGATCAGTGACGGGTGATGGGTGACGGGCAAGAAGTTGAAAGCTGACGCCGCGGTCGCATCACAATCCTGCCCGTCACCCGTCACCCGTCACCCGTCACCCGGTCAGACTCACGTTGCCAGCGTTTCCAGTACTTGCCAATACGGGATACGAACGGTGCCGGCTTCTCATCATAGAGACGGGCACCAAGCCGCAGGGCTTTCCCCTGCAGGCGCTCGCGACGGTGATCGATGCGCGCTAGAAGAGCAGTCGCGCCGGCGGCTCCTGCGAGTATGTCGCGGTGCTCCAGAGCTTTCTGCCGCAGCATGGCCAGGTCATGGTCATCGCCGAGATAGCCGGACAATACATGCGCCTGGTCCGCCAACTTGCCGATCGGACCGGGCCACAGTGGTTCGAACAGTCGCAGCTGGTGCAACAGATATTTCACCTGTTTGCGCCACTCGTGCAATTGCAGGGATAACTGAACAGATAGTTGCAATTGCCCGGGTGGCAGTTGTGCTCCTCCCCGTGGTTGCGTAACTGCCGTTCTCCCGGCCGATCGCCTCATGGCCTTCGCGCAGAACCGGGCACTGCCAAACCCGCTGCGTCCCTTTGAGTACACGCGCTTCAGGCCCCGGCGGATAGCTCTCCAGCCACCGGCTTCCACAGGCGCGCGTCCGATGCGGGCGCGTTCCAGGCGCAACATGATGCGGGAGAGAGCCAGTCCTTCGGAGCCATTCGACGCACTGCGCGCCGCATGGCGCCGTTCGCGCTGGAGAATTTGTCGAAGTGCGGCCGCTGCTCCCTGCTCGGAGTCGCTGTCCAGGTCGCTGGCGAGGTTGTCGAGCGTATCGATGAGAATTCTGGCATCGCGCCAAGCGCTCAGTGGCCGGCCCACATCGCGCAGGCCTTCGTTCTCATGTCGGTACTGCGCTGTCGACATTGCATCGCGGATCAGTCGCAGCGTTGCCCGGGCATTCTTCAGCAACCTGCGGGTCTCGTGCACGGCACCATCGGAAATGCGCCTGGCAGTGAGCATTGCCTGCGCATCCTCGACATGGGCGCGAAATATGCGGCGTATGTCCCGGGTATCAGCTTCGCCGTGTCGAAGCCGATACGACATGGTCAATGTTCCTGCGGGTTCATGGTGGGGAAGAGTCCAGTGCAGGGCTCGCGGCTTCCGGACCTTCATCACCTACATTACTGCCATCACCTTCATCACTCTCGCTGTCCATGAATCATAGCCCCCAGCTCGCTGGTTCCGGCATGCCGGGGAGCCCGTGCTTGAGGGGGTGCTTATTCGGGATACGGAATACTGGGAACCGCCAATGTCATCGCGCAAGGCACGTTGCTGTCTCTCACATGGTGATGCTCACATCATCGCATCGCGGCAACCGCACCTCACTTGTCCGTAGCCATCGAACCCGCAGTCAGATCCGCTGCCATGTGCAGGTGCTCCTTTAATGTAGGCAGAGTGTCCGCCGCGAATTCGCGTACTGGCTCGGCTACCTGGGTGTTTCGTGCCGCGCTTTCGAACAGGGCGACTGCCTTATCGTGGGCCGCCTTCATCTGCTTGCCGTACTCCGCATCGAAAGCGGAGCCGTTGAGCGACTGCGCCTGCAGCACTAGTTGCTGGTGTTCACCATCGAGATTGGTCGGTACTGTAGCGCCTTGCTGTGTTGCGACGGCTGCCAGCTTCTCGCCCGCGGCCGTGTGATCCTTCACCATGCGTCGCGCGAAATTGAGGGTCGCGTCGTCATGGCTTTTCTTCAGTGCCACTTGGGCGAGCTGCACTTCGGTCATGCCGTCCAGAGCGGCCTTCTGCACGAAGCTTTGCGTATCGAGCGAGGCGTCGACCTGCTTCAACTCCTTGTCTCGTTGTTTCTCGTAGATCTCCGCACCCACTCTGTCCGTAGTGGGTTCGGCAACGCTACCAGGGGTGGGGCGCAGAGGCTCTTCCTGATCCGCTAACGCGCTGAGGGATATGCACTGCAGGACAACCACTGCGGCACAGAACAGTCGGATATTCATTGCATGTCCTCGAACATCATGATGGGCACCCCTAGCTGCACCCTTTGGAGGCAGGGTTCGAGCGATGCCTGCTGCGTTCAATGACTTGTCGGCGCGTCTGTCGAACCGCTTACGTCACTCATCACTCGTCACCCGTCACTTTCCGCGCAGGCACCACCACCATCGAGCCACACCAGCACCGACCTCGGCCATACGAGAATGTACTTTGCCATCCGCACCGCCATGGGCCGCAGTCGACCGGCTATCCACCCGTCACCGTAGTTGCAATGAATCCCACCGACGCGACGCCCATCAGCGCCGTTGCCAGCCAGCCAAGGACTTTCCAGCGCAGGGAGATACGGAATTTTCCCATGATCTTTCGATTTGCGCTCATGACCATCAATAGCGCCATCACTGGCACGGCGACCACGCCATTGATGACTGCTGCCCATACCAATGCGGTCACCGGGTTCAGTGCAAAAAAGTTTGCCGCCGCGCCGAGAAAGGTCGCGAGTGCAATCGATCCGTAGAACGCTTTGGCCTGCAATGGCTGGCGTGCCAGGCCGACCGGCCAGCGTCGTGCTTCACCGAGTGCGTAGGCCGCGGAACCTGCCAGTACAGGTACCGAGAGCAGGCCGGTTCCGAGGATGCCGAGCGCGAATAGTCCGAAAGCAAAGTTTCCCGCGATGGGACGCAGCGCCTCGGCTGCTTGTGCGGCGCTGGTGACTTGGTGGACGCCCGCAGCATTCAGGGTCGCGGCGGCCGTCGTCAGGATGGCAAGCGCCACGAGGTTGGAGAAGCCCATTCCCACTATCGTGTCGAGCCGGATGCGTGCGAGCGCTTCGGGTCCCTGCTGCGGTTTCTGGCGCAGCGGCTCCCGCTGCGGTTTGGCCTTGGTGTCTTCGACTTCCTCGGCCGCCTGCCAGAAGAAGAGGTAAGGGCTGATCGTCGTGCCCAGGATGGCGACCACGGTCATCCAGAATTCACGAGTGGCTTCGATCCGTGGCAGCAACAGGCCCTTGGCAAAGTCCGCCCACGGTACGTGAATGACCAGGAGCGTGGCGAAATAGGCAAACAGCGACAGCGTCAGCCACTTCAGTATCGCCACGTAGCGGGTGTGTTTGAACAGCATCTGTCCGGCGGTACAGATCACACCGAAAGCCACGACATATATCCACGGCGCGAGCGCGGGAAGCAGCAGTCGTGCCGCCTCTCCCATGGCGCCGAGGTCAGCGCCGATATTCAGGGTGTTCGCCATGAACAACAGACACACAGTGGATTGCAGCAGCCAGTTGGGATAGTGCTCACGCAGGTTCCCGGCGATCCCGTGGCCTGTCGTCCGTCCGATACGTGCGCTGATTGCCTGAATGACAACCATCAGCGGATAGGTCAGCAACAATGTCCAGGCGAGCTGAAACCCGAATTGCGCGCCGGCCTGGGAATACGTCGCAATGCCACTGGGATCGTCATCCGATGCCCCGGTGATCAGTCCCGGTCCAAGAATTTTCAGCAGCCGCGGCTTGCTTGGCCCGACCACGGATCGATTCGCCGCCGATGCATTGTTCTTGTGGGCCTTGAGCTGGCTCAATCGATTCCCCCGTCATCCTCCACAGCATTCAACGCATCGGCTCGGGTCATTTCCGCCCGGGCTATGTCAGGGACGGGCAGGCGACGCACCGTGCATTCGCCTGCCCTGATCGTTGCCTGACAGAACCATCGCATTCGCCTACCAGTCACGCGGCGTCTTGTAATAGGTATAGGCGCTATCGCGATACGCTGTGCCGTCGTCCCTGGTCAGGGCTTCGATGGAATCGGCCGGTGCCGCCTTGAGCTGATCCTTGGTCAGGTTGACCACGTAGCTGTTCTGGGACTCGTCGTAGTCCAGCGAAGCCCACGGCATGGGATGGTATTTCTCGCCCATGCCGAGAAACCCTCCAAAGCCCACCACCGCGTACATGATGTTGTTCGATTGCTTGTCCAGGACAATGTCCTCGACCTCGCCGATCTTCTGACCGGACGTATCTTTCACACTGGTGCCGATGACTTTCTTGGCACGGATTGCTGAGGTATGACCACTAGCGGTTGTCATAGCGAACTCCTCTTCGAATGATGGATGCAAGATTCACAGCGCGCACGATGTGTCGCACGTGATGAAAAGCAACGTGGGGGAACATGCAGAGTTCCGCGCTGAGCGCCAGTCGAGCACCGCTCGAGTGCGACCAATAGGGCGCGACTAAGTAGTGCGCTGCGAAGAGCCAAAATTACAAGGGCGGCGATGCACCGGGGATCGTTAGTTGACCGTGCCAGCGGGCGCTCTCAGCGTGTAAGGATCGTCGATGGCGTTCGCCAGGAACGCAGAGATCATTCGTCAACGTGGATGCGCATGGGTGGGCGCAGCGTCTGCTAGCTGTCGGATGATAACTCGATCAGATCTTCGGCCAGAAAACGTTGCAGCACCATTTCCACTTCTACTACCGCCTTCCCCGACGCCATGCCGAGTTGGTCGGTAATCGCCCTGGTCAGGGAGTCGACGGTGTTTGGGGTTTGCAAGTGCTGCCAGATGGCGCGATCGACTTTATTAACCGGTCGTGCGTCGGGCACGTTGCCGTCCGTCGGCTTTCTTCTTACGTAGGCTGCGGTGCGCATGAGCTGGGTCATGAGTAGCGTTCCCTCTGGCCGGAGCCGGATGAGCGATGTCAGTGCAAAGCTTTCGCTAAACGACTTGGCGGCGCGGGCGTTCCCCGTGTTCAGGATTGATGTATCGGGCATGGCCTGCGATGGCCGCCACCGCGTCAGCCAGGGGGTTCTCCGATCGATGACTGCGGTTCGCGGAAAATCTTCTCGGCGCCTATTCGCCACCATCCAGGGAGCAGCTTCAGCACCTCTTCGCGGGCGTAGCGATCGTCGATCAAGTACAGCGTGCCGCGATCCGAAGTCGTGCGGATGATGCGTCCGGCGGCTTGCGTGACTTTCTGCAGCCCGGGGTACAGGTAGGTATATTCGTGGCCCGCGCCGAACAACGATTGCATTCGCTGCATCATCTGGTCATTGACGGCATTGACCTGCGGCAGGCCCAAGGTGGCAATGAATGCTCCGATGAGGCGATTGCCGGGGAGGTCGATGCCCTCCGCGAAGGCGCCGCCCAGCACGGCAAACCCCACGCCGCAGCCGTCCGCCTCGAACCTCTCCAGGAATTCGCGCCGGTCGTTTTCGCGCATGGATCTTTCCTGCTGCCACAGTGGAATGTGTGGATGGCTGGCCGAGAAGCCGGCGACAAGTCGTTCGAGATAATCGAAGCTGCTGACGAAGACCAGGTAATTGCCCGGCTCGCGCGCGAATTGTTGCGCCACCAGTTCGACGATGGGGGCCGTCGACGCCGAGCGGTGCCGGTACCGGGTGGAAACATCGTGCACCACGCGAATCGACAATTGATCGGCGCTGAAAGGCGAGGAGACGTCGAGCCAGCGAGTGTTCGCCGGCAGGCCCAACATGTCTGTGTAGAAGTGTCGCGGGGTCAGCGTTGCCGAGAACAGAATCGCGCATCGTGCCAGCGCCAGGCGTGGCCTCAGGAATTGAGCGGGTACGACGTTGCGGATGCACAGGACGGTTCCGGGGCTGCCGCCCGGCGCACGGCTGACATCGAACAGCGAGTGCTCGCTCAGTGCTTCGGTCATGCGGCAGAAGTGCAAGGCGGCAAAGTAGAAGTGCTGCAGGTCCTCCTGCATGTCTCCAGCGAGCTCGACCGCGTGGTTGGTCAGGCTCGTGACAGCCGCCTTCAGTGCGAATAGCAATCGCTCGGGAACGTCATCGTGGACGCAATACACGTCCGGTTGTTCCGCACAGAATGCATTCCAGTGTCGCGCTACCTCTTGCAGCAGCCTGCCGATTTGCGGTGGCGCCCGGCGTCGTGCCGCATCCAGCTCGCGCTCATCGAGCGTTGCCGAATACATCTGTCGCGAGCGCTCGATCAAGTTGTGGGCTTCATCGACCAGAACGCCGACGCGCCATTGATTCTCCAGCGTGAGGTTGTACAGAAACCCGTTGTGGTCGAAATAGTAGTTGTAGTCGCCGACGATGACGTCGCTCCATCGCACCATCTCCTGGCTCAGGTAATACGGACACACGCCATGCTGGAGAGCGACTGCGCGCAGCGAGCGTTGATCCATGACTTCGCACGCCAGCGCAGCCTCCCGCGCGAGCGCGAGTTTGTCGTAGAAACCTCTGGCGAGCGGACAGGACTCGCCATGGCAGGCTTTATCCGGATGCTCGCAGACCTTGTCGCGTGCGACGATTTCAACAGTTCGCAACGGTAGTTGCCCGCGGCTGCGATTGAGCAGGCGCAACGCGTCCAATGCGGTCGCCCGTCCGGTGGACTTGGCCGTCAAATAGAAAATCCGCTCGATCTTCCGATTCGCCATGGCTTTCAGGAGCGGGAACAGGGTGCCTACCGTCTTGCCTATTCCAGTGGGTGCCTGGGTCAGCAGACTGCGACCGGTGCTCGCACAGGTGTAAACGGCTTCGGCAAGTTCGCGTTGGCCACCGTGGAAGGTGGCGTAAGGAAATGCGAGCTGGGTGAGCGCGGTGTCGCGCGCCATTGCGTGCTGTAGTTCCCGCTTAGCCCATACCGAGAACTGCTGGCACGACTGATCGAAAAACTCCTGCAGCGCTTGCACGGAGAATGTTTCGTTGAGTACGGTCTCTTCCTGGTTGTCCGCATTGAAGTAGACCAGCGCCAGCTCGATTTCCTGCAGGCCGTCGCGCTGGCACAGCAACCAGCCGTAGGTCTTCAGCTGTGCCCAGTGCAACGCCCGATGATTGGCCGGCATGCGCGCCAGGTCGCCTCGATACGTCTTGCACTCATCGACACGGTGCGCGGCGCTGTCATAACCGTCGGCACGACCGCGCACCCGCAGTGTTGCGTGCTCTGCCGACCATTCTCCCGACAACGACACCTCCGTTTGGTAGCCCGAGCCGCGACGCGCGGCGACCGTGGCATGGCCCGCCATTCCTTCTGATGCGGTGGGCACGGGCGTGAAGCGCTGGTCGAGGTCGCTGCGTTTTGCTGTGAAGTCGCACAGGCCGCGTACCGCAATCGAATAAGTGACCGGGTCTGCGTTGGTTTCAAACATGGATGAGTCTGGGCTGAAGGGGGTGCGACCCAGCTGGATCTGGCCTGGCGAGGGTTGGTTGCGCGTACGCCGGCGCCATTTCGCGTGGATTCGCCGCGCTGTAGTTTTATACAGCTTCAGCGGGCACGCAACCGGGATGATTGCGGAAGTCGGGCCGATGCCGGTACTCGCTGCGATTTGCCTTGTCCAGACGCTCCGGCGAGTCTTAACAAAAATGCCGACGAGTGCTGCGTAATCCTGCGTTGCAAACGTTTGCAGTCGTTTGGAGCCGGTGCTATTTTCCCCAGCCACCGCCGTTGCAGCGTGGCCACCGCGATCCGCGTCGCGCTACAGCCGCGGGAATCCAACAATCGCAAGTCAGGGGAAATCGGATGAACCGGATGACCAGTTATATCGGCGTGTCGGCAGTGCTGCTTGCTGCCAGCGCCATCGGGCTGACGGCCAGTGCCAGCGAGTCGGCACCCATGCCGGTCAGCGACAAGATCGTTGCCGCACGGATCGTCGTTCCATCGCAGGCAGCGGTGAACGAGCCGGCGCCGACTGAGAACGGCATGCCGCTGTATATGCCGCAGAAGGACGCGCCTTACGTGGTGCTGACGCGCCAGATACCGAATTCCAAGCAGACTTACGACCTGTACCTGATCCAGACCCGGGACGAGATCCTGGTGCCGATGGCGGTGCGCAAGCCCAAGGGCAACGGGCCATTCCCCGCGATCCTGCTGGGCTCCGGCAACGGCGGCGGTGGTTTCATGCGCCTGGACTCCATCATGTATCGCATCGAGCCGATGATCGATCGCATGGTCGAGCGCGGCTATGTCGTGGCTTACGGCAACTACCGCGCCATGGCGATGGAAGGCTTCAACGAACACGACGGTCGCGCCCATCGTATGTACGACATGATGAGCGGCGGTCCGCGCGTCATCAATTCCGAGCCGGCGCTGGATTCGGACGACTACATCAGCATGATCCAGCAGTTGCAGTCGCTGCCGTTCGTCAAGGGCGATGCCGTCGGCTCAGTGGGCATCAGTCATTCGGGCGAACTGGTCACGGAAGCTGCAATGTTCACCACCTGGGCCGCCGCCGTGAATTCGGAAGGCGCCAACTGGGAGCTGTCGAAGGTCGACCTGATGCGTGCGCCGCACGAGGGTCGCAATCTGATGCTGCAGGAGAAGAATCTCGACCAGGTAAAGTCGCTGATGAACAAGGACAGTACCCTGGAACGCATTGGCAAGATCAAGACGCCGATGCTGCACATGGGTCGTACCCAGGATGAGCTCTCCGGACTGTTCCGCACCATGTACGAGTGGTCGAAGGAAGCGGGCCTGGATGCGCAATGGGTCGAGTTCGATCATCCGCGGCACGGCTATGCGTTCCTGTATCGCAAGGCCGACGGTTCGTTCCAGCCGGATGCGATCGAGGAAGAGTCCTTCAAGACGTGGATGGCCTTCATGGACAAACATTTGAAACCGGGGTCGGCTGATAGCGCCAAATAACGGCGCCTTGCTAGGCAATTGAAAGGGGCATCGCCAGGTGCCCCTTTTTTTTGCGCCATGCTTCGCAATGGGGCACTCGGCCTTACCTACTGGCAATCACGCAGCGAACATGGCAACGTTTGTGCACCGCAAAGCCTGCGGCTTTAGCTTGAGGAAACGACATGAAGCTGCTTCGTTATGGTCCGAGCGGTGCTGAGAAGCCAGGGTTGCTGGATCGGCAAGGCGTGCTGCGTGACCTCAGTGGTGTCATCGCGGACGTGGATGGCACAACGCTGGATGCGAAGACCCTCGCTAGCATCGCCAGGCTGGATCCGGACTCGCTACCTGTCGTCGCAGGCAAGCCGCGGCTCGGTCCCTGTGTGGCGCGTCCCGGGAAATTCGTCTGCATCGGCCTGAACTACGCGGATCACGCCGCCGAGATCAAGGCGCCGATTCCCCCCGAACCCATCATCTTCATGAAGGCAACCAGTGCGCTGTCGGGGCCCAACGATCCGGTGATCCAGCCGCGCGACTCGACCAAGCTCGATTGGGAAGTCGAACTCGCGTTCGTCATCGGCAGAGAATGCAGGTACGTCGATGAAGCTGCGGGTGCCGCCGCCATCGCCGGCTACTTCATCTGTAACGATGTTTCCGAACGTGCCTTTCAGCTCGAGCGGGGCGGGCAGTGGGACAAAGGCAAGGGTTGCGACAGTTTCGGTCCCATCGGGCCATGGCTGGTGACCGCGGATGAAGTTGGGGACCCGCACGATCTGGCGATGTGGCTCGACGTGAACGGCCGGCGCTTCCAGGACGGTTCCACGCGCACCATGATTTTCAGGCCGGCGTTTTTGGTGTCTTATCTGAGTCGCTTCATGAGCCTGCAGCCGGGCGATATCGTGACCACCGGAACTCCTCCCGGGGTCGGCCTAGGACAGGTGCCGCCGACGTATTTGAATGTCGGTGACCGGATCGATCTGGGCATCGCCGGATTGGGCGAGCAGCACCAGAGGGTCGTCGCCGCCGACTGAGTGTTGCGGTGACAGTGTCACAACGGACCTGATCCTGCGTCGTCCGTCCACTTGATCAGTAGTTGCTTCGCTCATCGCATCGCCCCGGTGCGATAGCCGTCGCCAAATCCCAAATCCCAAATCCCAAATCCCAAAACCCAAAACGCAAAACAAAGTTGCGCTTTGAGCGTTGGCTTCGTATCGTTATGCGCGAAAGAATATTGCGTGCCGGGTTGCATCCCTGATTGCATCTGAGTTGGGTTGCACCCGAATTGCGCCTGGTCGTTGCGGTGGGAGGTTTTCTTGCGACATTCAAGACGATTTGTCGTGTGCGCCGCCTTGGCGTCCATGTTGCTTGGCGCATTGTCGCCGCATGCAGCCGAGACATCCCAACAACCGCTGCTGGTATTCGGTGCGTCGTCGCTGACGAACGTGCTCGATGAAATCGGCGCGGCCTACACCCGCGAAACCGGCCAGCCGGTAAAGTTTTCCTATGCGGCCAGCTCGGTGCTCGCCAAGCAGGTGGAGGCAGGGGCGCGGGCGGATGTCTTCTTTTCGGCCGATACCGACTGGATGGACTACCTGCAGCAGCGCAACCTCATCGACAAGAGCACGCGCAAGGAACTGTTGGGCAACCGGCTGGTGCTGGTGGCGCCGGCGGACAGCCAGATCCAGTTGAAGATCGCTCCCAACTTCCCCCTGGCCGCAGCGCTGGGCAAGGGGCGTCTGGCCACCGGCGATCCGGATTCAGTGCCCGTCGGCAAATATGCGCGGACCGCACTGACATCGCTCGGTGTCTGGAACGACGTAGCGGACAAGCTGGTGCGTGCCGAGAACGTTCGTTCCGCGCTGGCATTCATTGCGCGCGGCGAGGCGCCGCTGGGAATCGTCTACGAGACCGATGCCAAGGTCGACAAGAACGTGCGCGTCGTCGATGCGTTTCCGGCGAGTTCACACCTGCCTATCACTTACCCGGTAGCGACCACGGCGGTAGCGCAGCCTGCCGCGGCTGCGTTCGTTACTTATCTGCGCGGCGAGACAGCAGCAGCAGCCTTTCGCAAATACGGCTTTACCGTTCTGCCATAATCCGGTTTTCTCCGGTTCTTTCGACGAGGCTTGCATGCTCATTCCTTCGCGTTCATGGCGTCACGCTGCCGTGGCCTTCGGTGTTTCCGCCCTTGGCGCTTCGGCCGCTCACGCGGCTGCGACTGAGTCGGTGCAGGATCAGCTCACCGAGTTGCAGCAGGCGCTCGCGACGCAACGGGCGCAGCTCGAAGCACAACAGAAGATGCTCGAGCAGCAGGCGGCGCTCATCGAGCAATTGAAGGTCCAGGCAGGCCGCGTCGACTCCACGGCGGCGAAGGTCGCCAACCTGGAGCAGACGGTCGATGAGTCCAAAATCAAGGAGCGCGACGGTCCCCGGGTGTCGATGAACCAGGGGCGCCCCACCATCACCAGTGCCGATGGCCGCGCATCCATGTCGTTTCGCGGTGTCGTCCAGCTCGACATGGCCAAGCACGACCAGGCCCCCGAGGGACCGCTCACCACTGATTTTCGCCGTGGCTCCGTCGGTGCAAGCGCCAACCGCGAGACCAACGCCGCGCGGGATTTGTCCGACGGGATTTATTTCCGGCGCGCGCGCATGGGGTTCGAAGGCAACCTGTCCCGCGATTTCGACTACCGGCTCATGCTTGAATTGGGCGGCGCGGGCACCGAAGGACCGACACGTATCAACGATGCGTGGATTGCCTACAGCGGCTTCGCGCCGTTCCGTATTCAGTTGGGAGCCTTCTCGCCACCGGCCAACATGGAAGACGGTACCGGTGTAGAGGATTTGCTGTTCATGGAGCGCGCCAGTTCTTCGGAGCTGTCGCGTGCGCTCGCCGGTGCCGATGGCCGTATCGGGCTGGGTGTGCGCGGCAGCGGATCGCGCTGGATGAGTTCGATGACTCTGACCAGCCGCACCGTGAACGATGCGGAAGTGTTCGACTCACAGCTCGCGGCGGTGGGTCGGTTCGGTTTCCTTGCGGCAACCGCCACCGACTACAACGTGCATCTCGGCATGTCCGGCACCTGGGTATTTCAGCCGGCCGACCAGGGCTCCTCCGCGACCGGCGCGCGCTACCCGATCCGTTTCCGCGATCGGCCGGAAATCCGCGTGGACAGCACCCGCCTGGTCGACACCAATTCCATCGACGCCGACTCGGCTTACGCAGCGGGCGTGGAGTTCGGTGCGAACTGGAAGAACTGGTATCTTCAAGGCGAGAACTTCTGGTATGGCCTGCAACGCCGTGAACCGAGCACGCTGCCTGATCCTTCATTTGGCGGGTACTACGTTCAAACGAGCTGGATAGTGACTGGCGAGAGTCGGCGCTACAACATGGCGAATGGTTCGTTCCAGGCGCCGCGGCCGTTCGTTCCCTTTACTTCATCGGGCGGTTTCGGTGCGTGGGAGCTGGCGGTGCGTTACTCGCACCTGGACCTGGATTTCCACGAAGGCCTTGCAGGCACTGCGGCGACACCCGACAGCGTTCGCGGTGGCGTGCAGAATATCTGGACCTTCGGAGCCAACTGGTACGTGAATCCGAATGTGAAGGTGATGTTCAACTACCTGCGCATCGATGCAGATCGCCTCAACCCGGCGGGTCCCGGCAACCTCACCCCCTTCGGCTCTGCGCCAAGCACACCGCCGTTGGGCGTGGAAATCGGCCAGGACGTAAATGTATACGCGGTGCGTTCCCAGTACAGCTTCTGAGTACTTCCCCGCGCGCCGGAGCGGACAGGTGACAGGCTACAGGCTACAGCCAGAGAAAATCAGGAGGCCCTCATCTGGTCGTCTGGCTGTAGCCCGTCGCCCGTCGCCCGTCGCCTTCCACCCCTCTATCCCCCGCAGCGCGGTCCAGCGCAGATCCCGCCCCGTCAATCAGCACATCTAAGCTGTGTACGGCGGCGAATGAGTGTGGGAGAGTTTGCCAATTGCGTGGAACCAGCGAGTACCCGGCGATGAACGAACCTCCTGCCACCTTCAACCCCAAGAAGTCCGTTGCGCTCTCGGGGGTCACGGCGGGGAATACTGCGCTGTGCACCGTCGGTCGCAGCGGCAACGATCTGCACTACCGTGGCTATGACATCCTGGATATCGCCGGACAGTGCGAATTCGAGGAAATCGCCTACCTGCTGGTCCATGGGAAGCTTCCCACCCGGGCGGAATTGTCGGCGTACAAGGCCAAGCTTTCGCGCCTGCGCGGATTGCCGGCGGCTGTCAAGGCGATGCTCGAACAGTTGCCCGCCGCCAGTCACCCGATGGATGTGATGCGCACCGGCGTGTCGGTGCTCGGTTGCGTGCTGCCCGAGAAAGACGATCACAACATTGCCGGAGCACGCGACATTGCGGACCGCCTGATCGCCAGTCTTGGTTCGATGTTGGCGTACTGGTATCACTACAGTCACAGCGGGCGTCGCATCGAGGTCGAGACGGATGACGATTCGGCCGGCGGCCACTTCCTGCACCTGCTGCACGGCAAGCGCCCGGCCATGGAATGGGTGCATGCGATGCACACCTCGCTGATCCTGTACGCCGAGCACGAATTCAACGCCTCCACGTTCACCAGCCGTGTCATCGCCGGCACCGGTGCGGACATGTACTCAGCGATTACCGGGGCTATCGGCGCACTGCGCGGGCCGAAACACGGCGGCGCCAATGAAGCCGCTTTTGAAATCCAGAAGCGCTACGACACGCCGGACGACGCCGAGGCGGATATTCGCGCCCGCGTGGCCAACAAGGAAGTGGTCATCGGTTTCGGCCACCCCGTCTACACCATTGCCGACCCGCGTAACCAGGTCATCAAGGAAGTTGCCCGCTCGCTGGCGCGCGAGGCCGGCGACATGAAGATGTTCGATATCGCCGACCGGCTCGAGGCGGTCATGAAGGACATCAAGAACATGTTCCCGAACCTCGATTGGTTCTCTGCGGTTTCCTATCACCTGATGGGCGTGCCGACCGAGATGTTCACGCCGTTGTTCGTCATTGCGCGCACCACCGGCTGGGCTGCGCATGTCATCGAGCAGCGTATCGACGGCAAGATCATTCGCCCGAGTGCGAACTACGTGGGCCCGGAGGATCTGAAGTTCGTGCCGCTCGATGAGCGGAAGTGAGGGCGACGAGCGACGGTTACAGGCGACGGGCTACTGGCTACGACCAAAGAAGGTCCGAAGGTCGTCTGGCTGTCGCCCGTAGCCTGTCGCCGCTCTCTGTGCCGGATGCGCCTGTCGCCGTCGCTCGTCGACCCCAATAAAAACAAAGGCCCGGTCGTGCGCTGCGCGACCGGGCCTTTTCATGCTGAGCCTTGCTCAGGAACTCAGTTGCCGCAACTCAGGTCTTGGCGGTTTTCTTCGCAGAGAGTTGTTGCACGGCATCCAGGGCCTTGTTGACGTTCTCGGCCGGGGAGACGCCGCCGATGGTCGCGACGATCTTGCCGTCCGGGGTGACGATGAACGTGGTGCGCTCGGCGAAGCCGTGGTTGATCTCTACCCCACGAGTGTCCTTGAACCCAGGCGCGCCAGCCTTGACGTTCAGGTCGTAGGACTTGGCGATCGAGCCTGCGGCGTCGGAGGCGACCGGCAGTTTGCCCGCGCAATATTCGGGGTCGGCGGAGAAATCGTTGAGACGCTTGATGTCATCGAGCGATACCCCGACCACGGTAGCGCCGGCGGCCACGAACTTATCGTGATTCACGGCGAATGTGTGCGCCTGCACGTTGCAGCCGCCCGTGTACGCTGAGGGGTAGAAGTAAACGACGACCGGGCCCTTCTTGAGGGCGTCCTTCAGCGAGAACGTGAATTCCTTGCCGGCCAGGGAAGCCTGGGTCTTGAAGTCCGGCGCCATATCGCCTTCTTTGAGCGCGGCTGCAGCCGGCAGCGCAATCACACTCGACAGGAGGGCACCCGACAGGGCGGCGGCGAGCAATGAACCTTTCATATCTATATCCTCTCAGGGAAGGGGTCCGGAAGTTTCGTGGCGACGCGAGCAGATCGGCACCTCACCGCGAATGCCGGGCCAGCGTATCTTATTCAGTCCCGCGCATTCAGCAAAGAATGGTACATCCCGTAGCTCGCGACGCCCGGCGTACTCACACAGGACCGGGCCGGTCCTGGTTGTATTGCACGGAAAGCCATTCCCTACCGGATCGTCTGCGCCGGCTTCCGGCCTCCCACCCGGATGGCGCCGATGATTACGAATTCTTGCACTTTGCGTCCGCTCAAGTTGATTCATCCTAAGGAGACTTGAGCCAGCGCGCATGTCATCTCTTCAGATCGCAGTAACGCATAGGGATTACGGCCCTGCGCATCCGGCAGCCTAGCGCGGACGGGTTAGGCAGTTTTGCTACAGACTTTGCGACGCAACCGGACTAACGTCACCCGGTCATCCCGACATCCCGTCGTCGCCACTCCCGCCCGCGTCATCCTCATCCTCATCCTCATCGACGTCGCGTGCTATCCGCACTGTCACTATCGCGCGCTAAAGTCCCGGTCCACCATCAGGAGAGCCCATCATGAACGCGGCCGCCAATGCTACGAAATCCGGTACGTTTTCCATCGGCGGCGCCTTCCAGGTGCATCGCCTCGGCTTCGGTAGCATGCGGCTGACCGGCAAAGGCATCTGGGGGCCGCCCGCGGATCGTGCGGAGGCCATTCGTACGCTGCGGCGCCTGCCCGATCTGGGCGTGAATTTCGTCGACACCGCCGATTCCTACGGACCGGATGTGGCCGAACAGTTGATCCGAGAAGCGCTGCATCCTTATGGAGATATTCTGGTTGCAACCAAAGGCGGCCTGACCCGTGGCGGTCCGGACCAATGGACGCCGCGCGGCGATCCCGACTATCTCATTCAACAAGCTCACAAGAGTTGTCGTCAGCTGGGAGTCGAGCAGATCGGCCTGTGGCAACTGCATCGCATAGATCCGCAGGTTCCCCGTGACGAGCAGTTCGGCGCCGTCAAAGCGTTACTCGACAGCGGCACCATCCGTTGTGCCGGGTTGAGCGAGGTGTCGGTTGCCGACATTCAGGCGGCCTCGAAAGTGTTCGCAGTGGCGACGGTCCAGAATCGCTACAACCTGGTGGATCGCGCCAGCGAGGACGTGCTGGACTACTGCAAGCAGCACGGCATCGGCTTCATTCCCTGGTTCCCGCTCGCGGCGGGCGATCTCGCCGCTTCAGGCTCGTTGCTCGACACGATGGCGAAACAGCACGATGCCACGCCAAGCCAGCTCGCCCTGGCGTGGATACTCAAGCGCAGTCGCGTGATGTTGCCGATCCCCGGCACCTCCCGGGTTTCCCATCTTGAAGAGAACGTCGCCGCCGTCGACATCGAGTTGTCGGATGACGAGTTCTCGTCGCTGGATCGTGCCGGCCTGCAGCAGTACGGACAGTAGCTGTTGAAACTGCAACGTACGTCGCACTCGGCACGCGATTGCATCAGGGGATAGCTGATTGAGCGCGTTACACCGTGTCCTGAATATGGGTGCCTGGAAGATCGTCGAAGTGCGGTCGACTGCTGGCTGGGGATGTCCGATTCCCGGCGTGTCCTCCCCTAACGTGTCTCACTCCGTAGCTAAAGGCGGCGTACTGCCGAGCCGATACATCCTGCGATGCGCCTGCCTGCATACCTTTGCCGATTGCTCCGATCGTGGCGCAGCCTCGCGCGTCGCCGGTCGAGCGCGCGCTATTTTCCGCAGGCCGGGCGCGGGGTCGGCAGTCTGGCCGCAAAAGTGTGCGCCAGTGCACTTTTTCTCGCCTCGTACGCCGCGGTGGCGCTCAGCCCCGACAAGGACCCTTCGCAATATGTCTTGAGCAACTGGCAGGTGTCGGACGGCCTGCCGCAGAATTCTTCGCTGGCCATCGAGCAGACCCCGGACGGCTATTTCTGGGTCGGCACCCAGGAAGGACTGGCGCGCTTCGACGGCGTGCGGTTCACCGTGTTCGATCGGCGCAATACGCCTGCCATCACCAACAGCATGATCACCGCATTGCGGGCAGATTCGCACGGGCGCTTGTGGGTGGGCACCAGCGCCGGTCTCGTCGTACTGGAGCACGGAACCTTTCGCCGTTTCGTAAGCGATGCGCGCCTGTCAGCGACTTTCATCTACGCCATCACGGAGGGTCGCAGCGGCAACCTGTGGTTCGCAACGGAGGCAGGGCTGTACCGGTTCGACGGTAGCAACTCTATCGTTCGCACCGCGTTTGCCGAGGGTCTCGATAACGCCAGCATCCGCGTGGTGCATGAGGATCGGCACGGTGCGCTGTGGGTAGCCACTGCTGTTGACGGGCTGTATCGAATCGTCGGTTCCCATGTCGAGCCGGTCGTCCTGAGCGCCGCGGAGCCTCGACAAGCCGTGACTGCGATGCACGAGGATTCGGATGGGACGCTCTGGTTCGGCACCGACAAATCTCATCTATATCGCAGCAGCGGCGCAGCGTTCGTTCCCGTCGAAACCGGCGGTGGCATTGGAGGCGGCATTCGCGCGCTGTACCGCGATCGCGATGGCAATCTCTGGATCGGCTCCATGTCGGGCGGACTGGTGCGCATGCGGGGCAACAACTTCGCGGCATTGGAGATGGGCGACCTGTCGACTACCGACGTTCGTGCGTTGCGCGAAGATGCGGAGGGCAGTCTCTGGGTCGGATCGTACGGCGGCGGCGTAACGCGCCTGCGCGATGGCAAGTTCACACCGATCGGCATTCCCGAAGGACTGCCGGGCAACCTGTCATGGACCATTGCTCCGGCTGCGGATGGCGGAGTGTGGATCGGCACCGATGCGGGGCTGAGCCACTACGCGCACGGCCATGTCGAATACCTGGCCAAACGTTTCGGCCTTGAAAACATCCGCGTCCGAACAGTCTTGCAGGCGCGCGATGGCGCGCTCTGGTTTGGAACCCAGGGGCGCGGCGCCTGGCGCTGGTATCGCGACCAGCTTACCGAGTACAGCCAGCGCACCGGGTTGTCGGGCGACCTGGTCAAGGCCATCAGCGAAGACTCCGAGGGTCGCATCTGGATCGGCACCGACAACAGTATCGACGTGGTGGAGAACGGCAAGATCGGCGCGCCACTGCCGCAGATTCGCGCGCTGGGAACCATGATTACCAGCGTGATCCAGCAGGATCTCGCGGGCCGTATCTGGTTCGCGACCGACGTGCGAGGGTTGCACGTGCTCGACCACGGTGCCACTCGTCGCTACGGCACTGCCGAAGGTCTGCCCGCCGACCGTGTTACAGCGATGCACCTGGCCCGCGACGGTACGATGTGGTTTGGAACGCTCAATGGCATGGCGCGGTATCGCGACGGGCACATGGTGTCGCTGGCACGGGGTAACGGGCCGCAAACGGAAACCGTCTTGCAGATCGTCGCGGACCGGCGCGGCGAATACTGGATTACAACGAATCGCGGCCTCTACTCCGTGCGTGACGCGGACCTCGACGCCTTTGCCGATTCGAGCAGCGAGCACCTCGATTTCAAAGCCTACGGAATCGCGGATGGGCTGCGTGCGTCTGAGTTCAACGGCGGCAATACCCGCGCAGGATCGATGGCTCCCGACGGCAGCTTGTGGCTGCCCTCTATTCGCGGTGTCGTGCGTATCGATCCCGCGACGATTCTGGCCAATCCGCGTCCGCCGCCGGTAGTAGTGGAGAAGGTCATCGTCGATGGAGTCGAGCAGCCCAACACAGGGGAGCTGAGTGTTGCCGCCGGCGCAACGCAATGGGAGCTGCAGTACACAGCGCTCAGCTTCGTTGCTCCGGATCGGATGCGATTCAAGTACCGGCTCGAAGGCTACGATAGCGCCTGGATCGATGCCGGAACGCGCCGTACGGCGTATTACACCGGTCTGCCTCCCGGCAATTACACCTTTCACGTCAAGGCCAGCAACAACGACGGTGTCTGGAACGAGCAGGGCGCCACGCTGCAGTTCACGCTGCAACCCTGGTTCTATCAAACCCTCTGGTTCTGGTTTCTATGCACGGCCATGGCGCTGGCATTGGCTGTCGTCCTGTATCGCGCCTACAGCGATCGGTTGCATCGCAAGGCCATCGCGCTGGAGGCACTGATTGCCGACCGCACGTGGGCGCTGGCTATCGCCAAGGAGGAGGCGGAACTTGCGACGCAGGCGAAGTCGCACTTCCTGGCCAACATGAGTCATGAAATCCGCACTCCGATGAACGGCATCATCGGCATGACCGGCCTGCTGCTGGACACGGGCCTGGATCACTCGCGGCGCGAGTATGCGGAAACCATTCGTGCCAGCGCCGAATCGCTGTTGACCATCCTCAACGACATCCTGGATTTCTCGAAGATCGAGGCCGGCAAGCTCGACCTGGAGAGCATCGAGCTGGACCTGCGCTCGCACGTCGATGATGTCGGCTCGATCATGGCGTTCCAGACCCGGGCGAAGGACCTGGAACTGATCCTCAGTGTCCAACCCGATATTCCCCAGCGTGTGATCGGCGACCCACAGCGCATCCGCCAGTGTCTGTTGAACCTGATCGGCAATGCCATCAAGTTCACGCCTGTCGGTGAAGTCGTGGTCGAGGTGCACACGATGTCAAGCACGGACGGAGCGCTGCAACTGCGTTTCGAGGTACGCGACACAGGTATCGGCATCGAACCGCAGGCGCTCGGCAAGCTGTTCCTGCCATTCACCCAGGCGGACACTTCGACCACTCGCAAGTTCGGCGGCACCGGACTCGGCCTGTCCATCGTGCGACGATTGGTGGAGATGATGGGTGGTGAGGTGGGTGCCGAGAGTACGTTGAATGTCGGATCGACATTCTGGTTCACGCTGCCATTGCAAGTTGCGCCGGAGCATGAGGATGCTTCCACCGCCATCGCTGCCGGGCTGCCCGAGCCGGGCGCACGGGTACTGCTGGTCGACGACAATGCCACTGTGCTGAGCGTCCTGTCGCAGCATCTCTCGGCTGTGGGCTTCGAGGTCGCTACCGCGTCGAATGCGACGGAAGCGCTGGAGAAATTGCGGTCTGCCGCCGCTGCACCGTTCGATGTCGCGGTTCTGGACCATCAGCTTGCCGGCTTCGATGGCGTGCGGCTGGGCGAGCAGATAGCGACGTCGCCCGACTTGATGAAGACGCGCATCCTGCTGCTGACGTCCCCGGATCGTTTCGATGACATGCAGCGCTTCATCGACGTGGGTTTTTCCGCCTATCTTGCCAAGCCGGTACGCATTCGCGAACTGGTCGAATGCCTGCGCCGGACTTTGTCGCATGACGCCGTGCAGTGGCATCTGCGCACCCAGCCGATCATCACCCGCGGCTTGCTCGGGGCGGCAGCCAAGCGACGCTATGGCGCAAGCATCCTGCTCGTCGAGGACAACCTCATCAACCAACGCGTCGCGCAGCGCGTTCTCGAACAGTTCGGCTGCAAGGTCGAGCTTGCTGGAGATGGCGCACAGGCCGTCTCAGCCTGCGTACAGGGTAGCTACGATCTGATCCTGATGGACATGCAGATGCCGGTCATGGATGGTCTTGAAGCCACGCGGCGGATCCGCGCCGCGCAGGCTGATGGCCGGCGCATTCCCATTGTGGCGCTGACCGCCGATGCCATGACCGGCACATTGGGGCGCTGCCTCGACGCGGGAATGGATGACTACCTGACCAAGCCGTTGGATGTGGCGCGATTGCAGGAGGTGCTGGAGCGATTCATCGGGATCGCACCGATCGCTCCCACTGCCGCAGCATCGATGCAGCAAGCAAGCACGGAGGCGGTATGCGATGTAGCCCTCGGTACACGGCTGGCCGAAATCGCGGGTGACGATGCCGAATTCGTGAGCGAGCTTGTTGGTAGCTTCATTCTGAGCGGCGAGGAGATCGTCGCGGAGATGCACGCCGTAGCCGATCGTCGCGCCTTGGGCCGAGCCGCTCACAAGCTCAAGGGTGCCAGCGACAACCTGCACATAAAGCGGTTGGCCGCCCTGGCGCTGCAGATGGAAACGCGCTGCGCTGCCAGTGATCCCTACGATTGGGCCGACGACGTTATGACAGTGACGTCCGAATTCGAACGCGTTTGCGAGGGATTGCGTACTCACCTGGAGCGCTCGTCGCAGCGGGCTGCCGGCTGAACAGCCTGCGTCACGCTCCCTCGTTGATTGCATTTCCGCAAGCCAAAAAAGACGCACGCCAAAGGCGCAAAGCGGCGCAGCGTCAATCCCGGACGCAACCTTAAGACCTCTCCTGAATCGCTGTTCCCTGCATCAAGCCGCTGCACGCGCAACCGATATCCGCTTTGAGTAGCGCGGCGCAGCATCGCTGCAGCAATCCGTCGCGACAACAGCGATCAACAGCAGATTCAAATTCGGAGACGATGCAATGTTCCAAGATATGAAGGTGGCTACGCGACTGGCGCTGGCATTCGGCGTGGTGCTGGCCTTGCTGGTGGGGGTCATCATGGTCGGCGTCAGCCGCATGGAGCTGATCCAGACCAACCTGCGCTCCATCACCGATGTGAACAACGTCGAGATGCTACGTGCCCAGGACATGCGCGCATCGTCTTATCGGTTGAGCCTCAGCATTCGCAATTTCGTGATCGTATCGGGCACCGAGGGAATGAAGAAGGAAGCCGACACGCTGCAGGACCGGATCAAGGAACTGGACAAGACGATTGCCACGCTCGATCAGCTGTTCAGCTCCGGTACGGGCACCACGGATAGCGAAAAGTCCCTGATCGCGAAGGTACAGGAACAGTCCTCAGAGGTGCGTCCGCTGCTCGATCAAGTGGCGAAGCTCGCTCTGGCGAACAAGAAGGACGAGGCCGGGCAGATGCTGGTCGCTGTCCTGTACCCGAAGGAATCGGCGCTGCGGGATTCGATCGAAGAGATCGTCGGCGTTGAAACGAAACAGAACGACCAGGGTGCGGCTGACGCCGAGAAGGTCTATGCGGAAGCTCGCAAGTTCATGGTTAGCCTGGGTGTGCTGGCCGCAATACTCGCGGGTGTCGCAGGCCTGCTGGTGACGCGCAGCATCCTTAAACAGTTGGGAGGCGAACCGGCGTATGCGGCCAGCCTGCTGACGGCTGTTGCTAGCGGCCAGTTGAATGTCGAAGTGCAGACGAAGAAGGGCGACGACCGCAGCATGCTGTTCGCGGTGCGCACCATGATCGAAAAACTGAAACAGGTGATCGCAGAAGTGAATGGCGCCGCCGATTCGCTCTCGAGCGCAGCGGAAGAAGTCAGCACCACGGCACAGTCGCTGTCGCAGTCGGCAAGTCAGCAGGCAACCGGAGTAGAGGAGACGAGTGCGTCGCTGGAACAGATGACGGCGTCGATCGCGCAGAACACCGAGAACGCCAAAGTCACCGATGGCATGGCGTCCAAGGCGTCGAACGAAGCCGCCGAGGGTGGCGAGGCGGTTCGGGCAACGGTCAGCGCGATGAAGCAGATCGCACAGAAGATCAGCATCATCGACGACATCGCCTATCAGACCAATCTGCTCGCGCTGAACGCTGCAATCGAGGCGGCACGTGCGGGTGAGCACGGCAAGGGCTTTGCGGTAGTGGCCGCGGAAGTTCGTAAGCTGGCTGAGCGCAGCCAGATCGCAGCGCAGGAGATCGGCACGGTCGCTACGGAGAGCGTTGGGCTGGCTGAGCGGGCAGGCGAGCTGCTCAATGAGATGGTCCCGAGCATCCGCAAGACCTCCGATCTGGTGCAGGAGATCTCGGCGGCCTCGCAGGAGCAGTCTTCGGGTGTCGCGCAGATCAACTCGGCGGTGTCGCAGCTCAGTCAGGCAACGCAGGTGAATGCTTCCTCCTCCGAGGAGCTGGCTTCGACTGCCGAGGAAATGAGCGGCCAGGCCGAACAGTTGCAGATGACCATGTCGTTCTTCAAGACCGGCAACTCCGTGGTGAGCGAGAGCGCGGTCGAGCGCAAGGCGCTGGCAGCCAAGAAGGCGGCCCGCAGGACGACGATCGGCAAGGTTGCCACGGCAGCGCTTTCCAGCGCTGGCGGCCCGGACGAAACCCAGTTCGCACGATTCGCCTGAGAACGGAAGCGTCATCATGACTCAAGTAAATTCGCAGCAGACGCGAGGGTCGACCGCCGGGTCGGCCATCGCGCCCGCCACGGCGGTGGGCAACGATCAGATGCTGCAGTATCTGACCTTCATGCTGGGAGGCGAGACGTTCGCCATCGGTATTCTCGCGATCAAGGAGATCATTGAGTACGCAGGGCTCACCACGGTGCCGATGATGCCTGCGTGCGTGCGCGGAGTGATCAATCTGCGCGGTGCGGTCGTACCGGTAATGGATTTGTCGGTGCGGTTCGGCAGGAAGCCGACCGAGGTTACCAAGCGCACCTGCATCGTCATCATCGAGTTCGCCGTCAACGGCGAGCGCCAGGACCTGGGTGTGGTGGTGGATGCGGTGAATGCAGTGCTGGATATTCCGCCCTCGGAAATCGAGCCGCCACCGACCTTCGGCGCGAAGATCCGTGCGGACTTCATCCACGGCATGGGCAAGGTCGACGGTAAGTTCGTCATCCTGCTCAACGTGAACTGCGTACTGGCCCTGGAGGAAATGGATCTGTTGGCACAGGCTGCGCAAGGGCAGGTCAACTAAGGAATTGTATCGTCGCCAACAAGTGTAGCGACGTGTGGGTGTCTGCGTGCTGGCTGCGATCGTCCTGATCGTAGCCAGTTCCGCATCCGACTGCGGGTCCCCGCGGAAGCGAACTGCGGCGGTTGGGCAGCAGAACTCGCTTCGACGGAAATCCGTGTGCTACCTCGGGGCTTCATTGAATTGAATCGACCCTTGGGGCGGGATTCATTACGATGCGCACTTCGATGGCCGCCTGCATTGGCAGGTGACTGTAGCCTTGAGGAATGTACTCGTGCACCCCGTTACCATCTATCACAATTCCCAGTGCGGGACTTCCCGTAACACGCTCGCGTTGATTCGCAACGCCGGCATCGAGCCGACGATCATCGAGTATCTGGTCGATCCCCCGTCGCGTGAACAGTTGACGACAATGATCGCGTCCGCCGGCCTTTCGGTCCGTCAGGCGCTGCGTGAGAAGGGCTCGCTGTTCCAGGAACTGGGGCTGGACAATCCTGCGTTGACCGATGCAGCACTGATCGATGCGATGCTGGCGCAGCCTGCTCTCATCAATCGTCCATTCGTCATCACCGAACGTGGAATGCGCTTGTGCCGGCCCTCAGAGCTGGTGCTCGACATCCTGCCGCAACCGCAGCGTGGAGCCTTTGCCAAGGAAGACGGTGAGGTCGTGATCGACGATAAGGGACAGCGCGTCGGTCGGTGATTGCAGTTCATGCCCCCATGGAGGCGTGCTGTGTTGTCCCGGTCTTTTGTGGCCGCAGATATCTGGCGGCGACCAGTGCGATGGGGATGCCGACGAGTACCAGGTGTGAAAACAACTGATTGGCGATGGCCTTGGGATTAGTGGGGTGAGGAAGGCTGGCCCAGCGCAGTGGCCGCACGACCCAGTACATGATGAACCACAGCAGCAGGCCATACACGATGCCGGCAATCAGCGGCCGGCGCACCAATACCGGGACTCGCTGCGCGACGATCATGTAAGCAGCCACCATACAGGCCATGATTGCGAAGTGGACCAGCACGCCGGCAACGGCGTAACCAGATCCCGCCAGGGCAGTATCGCCGAGCGGCCCGCTCGCTACGAATTGCAGTACCTGAACCGGTCCCATGCCGGCCAGGCCGGCGAATACGAAGGCCGAGAGGAGGTCGAGCGTGCCGGCAATGCCGGTGGCGACCGTGATCGGTTTCAGCATGACGTCACCTCTTTGGATTGGCGTTACTTGCGTTGTCGAGGCAATGCGCGGCGATTACCTAACCGAGGTGGTACACCTCGAAAGCCCGGTCGCCCACCTTCATGCCGGTCAGCGGTACTGTTGTAGCCAGCGGATGGTGCGTGATCGCAAACAGATTCCCGGCGCCGCTCCAGTCCGCCTGAACGCGCTTGACGCAGGCGGCGCCGAAATCTACGACCACATGATCCTCTTCCCAATCCTCCCACTGGCGGTGTCGCAGGCCTGGGCGATCTTGGTAAGTACCGAAGAGATATTGATGAGCGAAAGATCGATCACGGAGTTGGATGCCGTGGTCTTGTTGGCATTCAGCTTTGCCGCCTTGCCGTATTTGTCGCCACGCGTTTGTGCGTACGGGTCCATGGCTTTTGCGCCACGGTGCGGGTTCTCGGCCTTGTTTCCGCCTGCATCGATGCGATGCATGAGCCGGCGCTCCGCTTTGACGTCAGATGAGACGCCGGCCTTCTTGGACGGCATCAGCAGGTGTTTCAGTGCGAACGTGTTGCGCTCGCCGTTGCGGCGAAAACCGGCGAGCTGCAGCTGGATGACGTGGCCGCCAACCACCTTCACATTCCATTCCTGCACCGAGTTGATATGTCGGATCGAACCGCTGTCGTTACTGGCATAGGAAAGTTCGTAGCCCATGAATTCCGGATTCCTTGCTTGCGCAACGGACGCACGATGCACGCCCGCCGCCAGGATCGTCAAGATGCGGTCCGGCTGCGATACATCGGCAACCCGGGTCCGCAACTGCTTCTGCCAGGGCCCATCCCCCAATCGTGAGTCGGGTTTTGATTGCGATCGCTGATAAGCAACCAGCAGGTTGCGCGTAGCGAGTGTCCTGGCTAATATGCATCCAAGAGGTTGCATATGAACACACCAACATCGTCATCGGACCGCATCGAGAGACAGATCCTGCTCAAGGCGCCGCGTTCGCGCGTATGGCGGGCGCTGTCGAATGCGGAGGAATTCGGCAACTGGTTTGGCGTTGCGCTGCAGGGGAACGCTTTTGTCGCCGGCCAGCGGGTCAAGGGACAGATTACCTATCCCGGTTACGAACACATCGTGTTCGAGATAGCGATTGAGCGCATCGAGCCGGAGCGATTGCTTTCCTGGCGTTGGCACCCGGCGGCGATAAAACCCGAAGTCGATTATTCACAGGAGCCGACCACGCTGGTCGTGTTCGAGCTGCAGGACGTCGATGGCGGCACGCTGCTGAGTGTCGTGGAGTCCGGTTTCGACAAAGTCCCGCCGGCGCGCCGCCTGGAGGCATTTCGCATGAACAGCGAGGGCTGGGACGGACAGATGCTCAACATCGAAACACACACTGCCAGTCCTTAGCATGTCCGCACGCAGCACGAAGACTGCAGCGCTGTCGAATTTCGCGCCGCTGTTCGCGGCGTTGGGCGATGAGACTCGCCTGCGCATCATCGCCGTGCTGTGCGCCGGCGGAGCGATGTCGATCGCGCAGCTGACGACGGGAACCGATATCACGCGACAGGCAGTCACGAAGCATCTGCAAGTGCTTGCGGATGCCGGGCTGGTGCATGACGTGAAGAGCGGTCGCGAGCGTCTGTGGCAATTCGAGCCGGCGCAGCTGGAGGCAGCGCGCCGCTCTCTCGAAGTGATCGCGCAGCAATGGGATCATGCCCTGGCGAAGCTCAGGATTGCAGTCGAGAGCTGATTTCCCCTGCGGGCAGAATGCCCTTGAAACGTGCCGCCAAAGGCGCTTTTGAGCTGAATGCATCCTGAATGTTTTCGTTCAGGTAGTCCTCATCGAGCCCCCCGCAAACTCTCTCTCACATCGACGCACCACGTCGATTCATGTGGAAGGAGAGAGATGATGAAACGCGCTGCAGTTGGAATTCTTCTGGCTTCGTTGCTTACCGGGACCGCGATGGCCGGGCAGGGTTACCCGACTCAGGATCGACAGGAGTCGCCCGCCGCTGCGCACTCCGACCGGCACGATGAGAACCGTAACGCGCATGATCGCAATCACGGGCGCGTCGTTCATCCAGCTCCGCCGGTTCGCTATCTTCCCGTGCGGCGCGTCTATCACCAGCCTCGCGGTTACTACGAGCACTCGTGGAACCGTGGCGAACGGCTCCCGGTGGCTTACTACCAGCGTCCGTACTGGATCGGGGACTATCGCAGTCATGGTCTGCGTGTGCCGCCGCGAGGGTATCACTGGGTACGCGTGAATCATGATGCCGTACTGGCCGTGGTTACGACCGGTGTGGTGCTCGATATCGTTCACAACCTGTTCCATTGACCGGCATCGGAGGGAGCGATCGGATCCCGTTGGCCCTTTTGCCGACTCTTTGGATTTCGGTCGTTCCCTCCGTCGGTCCGCATCGTTCGCAGGATGCGCCGCTTGGCAGTCACGCATGAAACCAGTACAGCCCGCAACGCACTTCAAGCCCGCCGGTTGACCGCGTTGCGAATGATTTAAACGTCATCGACCGAGCCGGAACTGCAGACGGTCCTCCAGCTCCAACAGATGGCAGATTTGGGAATTCCGGAGACCGAGACCATGAACATCCGTCGCTTGTGCATCTCAATAGGAGTCGCCGCGCTCACGACAACCGCCGGTGTTGGCCTGGCAGCCGCTGCCAACGCGCCAGCAGCCGCGCCGACTACCGATGTTTCCGTGCCGTTCGCAAATCATGGCGGTATCCGCGACTGGAGTGCCGACAACGATCGCGGCCTGTGGGTGCAGGACGCGCATCGCAAGTGGTATTACGCGAAGTTGATGGGTCCGTGCATGGGGCTGAATTTTGCGACCAGCATCGGCTTCGACACACGGCCGATGGGTACCCTCGATCGCTTCAGCACCATCATCGTGCCGCGCGAGGGCCGATGCACGATTGAGAGCCTCGCTCCCAGCGAAGGGCCGCCGGTCAAGCACAAGGCGGCCGCTGGGGCTCCGGCTAGCGCCGCGACCGGCAGTGCGGCGACCGAGAGCTGAGTAACCGGACGGGCGACAGGCTGCGGGTCGACAGATCAGGTGGCGGTGGCTCGCGTGGCTTGGGCTTTGAGGCAACGGGCAAGCAGCTTGGCATCTCCAAGCTGCGTTGCGCAGGCCGCGAATGTATCGGTGGGGCCACGCCAGAATAATTCATCGACATCGCCGAACAGCGGCGCATCGGTTCGCAGCGTCGCCAGATCCTTGAACAGCAGCGCCTGTTGGCGACGCTCGCCGAGAATGTCCGGCGGAAAGTCTTCAATGGCGCCGTATTTGTTGAGCAGGCGGGCCGCGGTCATCCGGCCGATGCCTTCCATGCCGGGGTAGCCATCGGCGGTGTCGCCGACCAGCGCAAGAAAGTCGGGGATCAGTGCCGGGTCCACACCGAACTTCGCGCGAACCGCCGCGGCATTGCGAATCTGCTGCGATTTTCGGTCGACCTGCACGACGCGGTCGCCATTCACGCATTGCGCCAGGTCTTTGTCTGGCGTCCAGATGCAGACCTTCTGCACACGCTCGTCGGTCGCGGCGAGCTTCGCCGCCGAGGCAAGCGCATCGTCCGCTTCGAGCTCGGTCATTGGCCATACCGCGATTCCCATCGCCGCCAAGGCCGTTTCAAGCGGATGAAATTGCGCGAACAGGGCTGGCTCGATGCCCTCACCGGTTTTGTAGTCCGGCCACAGACGATTGCGAAATGACTCGATGACGTGATCGGTTGCCACGCCGACATGCGTGGCCTGCTCTTCGATCATCTGCAGGACTGTGTTCAGCACGCCGATCGCTGCGCCGAACGGCGCGTCGTTGCCCTTGTTGAATCGGCGCAGGCCGTAGAAGTGGCGAAACAGCTCGTACGTGCCATCGATGAGATGAACGATCATGGCGCCGCCCGCTGAGCGGCAGCGATCGGGTCGTCGAATGATTCCGGGAATGATTCGGGATGCAGTTGGCTTTCGCGCCTTGGATATCGCATGGGGTATCGCATGCGCTTACTATCCGCCAAAGCGCGCAAGCGGGGCAAGCCATGACGATCAAGCCATGACGATCAAGCCATGACGATCAAGCTACGACGATCAAGTCGGGGCGATAGGGAGCGACTCAACTATTGGCCGACGGCACATCGAATCGTCAAGTCTTCAGTGCCCCGTCTCCGAGCATGCTGAGCATCAGCTCGCGGGTGGCACTCCGGTTGTCGGCGGCACATCGATCGGGTTCGACGGCGGCGGCGGAATATTCGGCGGCGGTTCCACTGGAGCGGATGGTGGATTCGGTATCGCCGGTGGCGGCTCTACCGGTGTCGGTTGTCCGGGAACGGTAGGCGGTCCAACCGGTGGGCGTGGCGCTGCTGGAGGTATGGCTCCAGGAGGCGAGGTCGCCGGTGGCATGGTCCGCGGTGGCGACGGGCTGTTTATCTGTGCGAGTGCAGACGCGCACAAAGTAGACAGCGCGATGCATGACAGTAGACGAGAGGTTCGATGAAGCATGGCGGCGCTCCTCGGGGGCGACTACTACAGTCGATAGTCGCCAACAGGGCTCCGTGTTCCACCGTCCAGGCAACTTCCCGGACGGTATGCGTCGAGCGCGTAAGAAGTGCCCTAGAAAACTGTAGGAAAGTACTCTCAGTTCCTTATCGCTCGCGGAGAATCGCTGCTGCCAGTGATTCCGCTACCAATGAAACAGCGTGCCATCCTCGAGCCGATTGACTGGCAGGCTGGCGGGGCGATAGGGGAATTTCGCGGCCAGTTGTTCGTCGATATCCACGCCCAGTCCGGGGGCATCCCCGGGATGCAGCTCGCCGTGTTCGAAGCGATAGGCATGTGGAAACACGGCGTCCGTTTCCGGGGTGTGACGCATGTATTCCTGGATGCCGAAATTGGGTACCCACAGGTCGAAGTGCAGGGCGGCGCCCATGCATATCGGGGAAAGATCGGTGGCGCCGTGAAAGCCGGTGCGGACATTGTTCAGTTCGGCCAGGTGCGCCAGGCGGCGAATGTGACTGATGCCGCCCGCATGCACGATGGTCGTGCGGATGTAGTCGATGAGTTGTTCGTCGATGAGCTGCTTGGCATCCCACACCGAGTTGAACACTTCACCCACGGCAAGCGGTGTCGTGGTGTGCTGGCGAATCAGCCGAAACGACGCTTGGTTCTCCGCGGCAGTGGCGTCTTCGAGCCAGAACGGCCGATAGGGTTCCAGGTCCTTACCCAGCCTGCCGGCTTCCAGCGGCGTCAAGCGATGATGCACGTCGTGCAGCAGGTGGATATCCCAGCCAAGTGCGGCGCGTGCCGCGGCAAAAAGCTCGGGAACGGTCGGCAGATATTTCGGGGTGGACCAGACGTGCTCCGAAGGCCGCGCGCTGTCCGCGGGTTCATAGAACAACTTGTCCTTGGAAACTCCGTAGGTCGTTTGCAAGCCCGGCACACCGCTCTGCAGGCGGACCGCTTTGTAGCCCATCTGGGCATAGCGAATCGCCTCGGCCACGGTTTCTTCGATGGTGTTGCCGTTGGCATGTCCGTAGACCATCACGCCCGTGCGGCTCCCGCCGCCAAGCAATTGGTAGAGCGGCATGCTGGCGGTTTTCGCCTTGATATCCCATAGCGCCACGTCGACTGCCGCGATTGCGGTCATCGTCACCGGCCCGCGTCGCCAGTAGGCGCCGCGATACAGGTATTGCCAGATATCTTCGATCTGCCGCGCATCGCGACCGATGAGGCAGGGGACCACGTGCTCGGCGAGATAACTGACGACGGCAAGCTCGCGGCCGTTCAGCGTGGCATCGCCTATGCCGTACACGCCGCTATCCGTTTCGATCTTCAGCGTGACGAAGTTGCGTCCGGGGCAAGTGACTATGACGCGGGCATCGACAATCCTGGGCATGCTGCAGCTCGCTGGTGCGTAGATTGGTCATGCCACTGTGGTCTTACCAATTAGGGCTGTCAATGGAAGCTATAGAGGCGATGCCGATGAGCGTGGGATCGCGCCGGCTACGCGATCCGGGTGCGGGCTTTTCCGCGTGTTGGTGTCTGACTGCGTCGCTCTTTGCGGATCCAGTAATCCGGCGACTACTTTGCCGGTGCGTAGCGTCGGCGTTGTGCTGCTACCTGTGCGCGGGCGCGTTCCAGTTCCTGAACCTCCGTGGCTTCAAGCAGCGCTTCGATGACCCGGGATAAGTGCTCCCGCATCGCCGTACGCGCTGCCTCGGCATCCCGACGGCGTAGTGCTTTCACGATTGCAGTGTGTTCGTCGATCCTTGGCTTGACGCCTCTTGCGCGTACCTTCGTGCTCATGGAGCGGCTTTGCGGCGAACGCGTGCGTGCGTCCCACAGCATCTGTACTGCCGCAATCATGCCGCTATTCTGCGTGGCTCGCGCAATGAGTTCGTGAAAACGGCGGTCCGCGTCCTCGCTCATGACGACATCACGTTCATTCTCGCTGCGCATCTCGGCGACCAGCGCCGTGAGTTCCGCTAGTTGCTCGTCATCCATGCGCGTCGCCGCTAGTGCGCAGGCTTCGCCTTCAATCGCGCGGCGTGCCTCAAGCAGTTCAAACGGACCTATGTCAGTCGCACCGGCCTGCCCAGTGGGCGGCGCGCGGTTGAGGACGTACACGCCTGAGCCGGTACGCACGTCGACCAGCCCGTCCAGTTCGAGAGCGATGATGGCTTCCCGAATGGTGGGGCGCGACACGGAAAACGTCTGCGCCAGTTCGCGCTCCGAGGGCAGGCGTTGGCCGATTTCGTATTTGCCTTCGGCAATGTCGCTCGCGAGCTGCTGCGCTATCCGCTCGTAAAGCCGTCGGGTTTCAGTCATCGCATTGCCAGGAGGTCCAAGCCGGAGGAGGGCTGGATTATCTTTGGCCAGGCCAGTTCCGACAAGAACAAATGCGAAAATCCCGTGTATTTTGGCCGCAATGTGACAATCGCCGGCACAGTTCGGGACGTATGGGTAAGGCGGATGTTGTAATTGGTATGACCGATTGCTACGGTTGCTCCTGTTCGATCGCCAATTTCAAAAATACCGGGCGAACAGCATTCGATGCGTCCTTGCAACTGACGCCGAACCTTGGGAGACGACGCATGATGAATCGTCCGTCCGTGGATTCGCCATTCAACGTGCCCGACGTGCCCGATGCCACCGAGTCCGGCGAGTCGCTGACTCGACGGACCTTCTTCGGCGTCGCGGGCGGTATCGCCATGTCGGTCGGGTCCGCTTTTGCGGCAGACGCTCAACCCGGTGTGCAACTTCAACCCATCGCGCGGCCGACCCGGCTCTATCCCTACGAAAGTCCGACGCGCGCTACGCGGGATCTCAGCGGTGTCTGGAAATTCCGCGTGGATCCGGACCAGGTAGGAGAGAGCCGCGGATGGTCGCGTGGCATCGAGGACCACCGCCTGATTCCAGTGCCTTGCAGCTGGAATGAAATCTTCGACGACGTGCGCAACTACACCGGCGCCGCCTGGTATCAAACCGAGTTTGTGCTGGATCGTGGCTGGGCCGGGCAAAGAATCTTTCTGCGCTTCGGCTCGGTGGCATATCGAGCGAAGGTCTGGTTGAACGGCGAGCTGCTCGGCGAACATGAGGGGGGTCACCTGCCATTCGTGTTCGACGTGACCGGCCGTGTCACCGCCGATGCCGACAACCGGCTGGTCGTTTTCGTCGAGAACGATTTACGGCTGGATCGCGTGCCTGCCATTCCGGACACCTCACGGGTTTCGCTGCATACGCAACACTATCCGCAGACGACCTACGATTTTTTTCCCTACGCCGGAATTCATCGGCCGGTGCTGTTGTTCACGACGCCGGATGTTCACGTGCGCGACGTCACCGTGGGAACTACCGTTGCAGGTCGCAATGGCAAGGTCTCGATTGTCCTGGAAACCTCGCCCGGCTGGAGCGGTCGGGCGGACATTACGCTGGCCGGTGAGAATACCGAGTTGCATGCGCAGGGTGAGGTCAGGAATTCGCGAGCCTCGATCGAGTTCGATGTTCCCGATGCGCGCCTGTGGTCGCCTCAGGATCCGCATCTGTACAAGCTCACGGTGAGTCTTGTCGACGCGACGGTGCGCGATGTCTATCGCCTGAAGATCGGTATTCGCGAAGTCCGGGTTGACGGCGATCGTCTGCTGGTGAACGGTGCGCCGGTATTCCTGCGTGGCTTCGGCAAGCACGAAGATTTCGCGTTGCACGGACGTGGGCTGGATATCGCGGCGATCGTCCGCGACTTCGAACTGCTTAAATGGCTGGGGGCGAACAGCTTCCGGACTTCACACTATCCGTACAGCGAAGAGGCAATGCTGCTGGCCGATGAGTACGGCTTCCTGGTCATCGACGAAACGCCCGCGGTCAGCCTGGTTTTCATGGATAGCCCTGCGATCCAGGAAGCGCGGCAACGGCAACTGCAGCAGAACATCGTCGACCTGGTGGGGCGCGATAAGAATCATCCCTGCGTCATCCTCTGGTCGGTGGCAAACGAACCGATACTCAAGCCGTTTCACACCACGGATCCGGCGCCGGAGGGAGCGGTCGCTGCGGGTACGAAATTCTTTACGCCACTCTTCGACCTGTTCCGGCGGCTCGATGACACCAGGCCGGTAACGCTGGTCAGCGTGCAGGGCGGACCGGCTGAATGGATTGCCCCCGGCGATGTCATCTGCACCAATTCCTACAACGGCTGGTACGCGGTTTCAGGGCGTCTGGATGAGGCGGCAAAGGCGCTCGAACAGGACGTTGCGAACCTGCGGGCGCGACATCCGGGTAAACCGGTCATCTTTACGGAGTTTGGGGCCGACGCCATCGCCGGCGTGCATGCGCAACCGCCGGAGATGTGGAGCGAGGAATATCAGGCCGACATGATCGAGATGTACATTCGCACGCTGTCGCGACATGCCTTCGTCATCGGCACCCATCCATGGGCGTTTGCCGACTTTCGCACCTCACAAAGCATCATGCGGGTGGGCGCGTTCAACCAGAAGGGCGTATTCACCCGCGAGCGGCACCCGAAGCTGGCTGCGCACCGATTGAAGGAGTTATGGACCGGCGACAAGGCCGGCGACAAAGCATGACGTACGGGCGCGGGTCGATGGGCTGAGGTCTTGACGCATCTGCTTACCGATTACTGGCAGTCGCTCTCGTCATTGCCGGTCAGCGTGAACTCGAACAGCGCGCCCTTGCCCGGCGCGGCTTCGGCCCAGATGCGGCCGCCATGGCGTTGGATGATTCGTTGCACGAGGGACAGGCCGATGCCGGTTCCTTCGAACTCCGCATTACCATGCAGGCGCTGGAAGACGCCGAACAACTTGCCGGCGTATTGCATGTCGAAGCCTGCGCCGTTGTCGCGGATGAAATAGATCGTCTGTCCCTGCTGCTTGCGGCAGCCCACTTCGATCACCGCCCGCGCTTTCTGGCGCGTGAACTTGAATGCGTTGGACAGCAGGTTGACGAACACCTGCCGCAGCAATACTGCGTCGCCGACCACCACTGGCAGATCGTCGATACGCAGGTCGATCACCCGCGTTCCCGCTTCTTTACGCAGATCATCGCCAATGTCCTTCACCAGCGACGACAGGTCCACGTCGCGCCTGGCCAGCGCCTGCCGGCTCAGTTGTGCGAAATGCAGCAGGTGCTCGATGAGCTCGCCCATGCGATGGGCGTTGTCGGTCACCTTCGTCAGCAACTGCGTCGCTTCGGAGGGAATCTGTGTCGCAAAGTCCTGCACGAGCATGCTCGAGTAGCTGCTGATCGCGCGCAGCGGGGCACGCAAGTCGTGCGATACCGAATAGGAGAAGCTTTCCAGTTCCTTGTTGGCGGCTTCCAGTTCCGAGACGTGTTCCCGCAGCCGCTGCTGGAGCTGCGCGATCTCGATGCGCATTCGCCGCACATTCAGGGCCCGGGCCAGCACGGGCAGGATCACGCTGAGCTTGAAGGGTTTCAGCACGTAGTCGAGCGCACCCGCCTTCATGGCCTCGATGGCGGTGTCGATCGCTGCGTGACCGGTCATCACGATGCCCAGCAGGTCGGGGTCGATCGCCTGTGCCTCGCGCAGCAGGGTGATGCCGTCCATTTCCGGCATCAACAGGTCGGTCAACACCAGGTCGAAACGCTCATCGCGCAACAGCGCCAGGGCCTTGTTGGCGGAAGTGAAACCCGTGGCCGCATAGCCCGCGTCGGCGAGCGTCTGGCACAAAGCATTCATCTGTGCCGATTCGTCGTCGACGATCAGCAGGCGGGCGTGCGGCATTACAGTCAGCGGTGAGTTCATGTGTCATCCAATCGGTGCGCGGGCACTCATCTCGGCGAGTGCCTGCCTCAATTCGCGAAGCTTCGGCGGTTTGTTGAGGACCCGGTCCACGTGGGGCGGGATATCGTTCTCGGCGAGCAGGCGCTGTCCCCATCCGGTGAGTAGTAGCACCGGAGTAGCGGGTGAAATTGCCTTGATACCGGCTGCGACCTGGCGCCCGTCGACATACGGCATTCCCAGGTCGGTAATCACGATGCCGAACGGCTCGCTGCCCTGGTGGGCGGCCGCAAAGACATCGATCCCCGTGCGGCCACCGCTGGCAGCTGTCACCAGGTGGCCATCGCCCTCCAGGATGTCCCGCAGCGATTCTATGATGATCGGGTCGTCATCGATGACCAGAATGCGTTGCCGGCGCACTTCTGCGGCCAGCGCCGGCAGGCGTTCGGTGGTCGACTCGGCGCTGAGGGGAGCGGTGAACGTCAGTCGTACCGTCGTGCCGTGACCGAGCTGGCTTTGAATATCGAGCTCGGCACTGTGACGTTGCACCATGCCGTACACCATCGCGAGGCCCAGGCCGGTGCCGCGCTCACCCTTGGTAGTGTAGAACGGCTCCAGACAGTGCCGCCGCGTTTCTTCGCTCATGCCCACGCCGGAGTCGCGCACCTCCAGGTTGACCCGCTCGCCCGTCGCCTCGGCGTCTGTGCGCTGTGCAGCCGGAGCGCTGCGCGTACGGACTATCAGCGTGCCGCCTTCGGGCATGGCATCCACGGCATTGAAGATGAGATTCGTCAGCGCGTCGCGGATCTCGCTTTCGGCCCCCATGATTTCGGGCAGTCCTGGCGCCAGGTCGGCCTGTAGTTCGACCACGAAGCCGCGTTCCTGAGGCACGTCGCACCAGCGCGCGCGCGTGAGCTCGATGACCTGGCCGGCAACGCGATTGAGATTGACCTGTCCGAGTGCGAGCTGCGGTTCGCGCGGCCGATAGAATTCGCGCATGCGCGCCACCGTTTCCGCCACGTCCTCGATGGCCCGCTGGATCGTCGTCAGGTAGTTGCGTGCCCGCTCGCTCAGGTTGGGTTCGCGCTCGAGCAGCGATTCGGTGTACAGCGCGACTGGCGAGATGGCGTTATTGATGTCGTGCGCCACGCCGCTGGCCATTTGCCCCAAAGCGCGCAGGCGCTCCTGTTGCAGTACCGTTTTCTGCGATTGACGCAGGTCGTCGTAAGCCTGCTGCAAGGCCGTGTGCAAATGCGCCTGATGCGACGCTAATGCCACGTGCTCGCTCAATTGGCGCAGGAACTCGCAATCGGGACTGTTGAATCCCGCCGGTTGACGGCGAGCCGCGGCCAGCACTCCGAACACCCGGCTCTCGGCAAGCAGCGGTGCGATGACCAGTGAGCGCAGTCCGACGCTGGCGAGCTGCTGCGAGAACGCGGAGTGCAGCAGGCTGACGTCGGGTTCGTAAACCAGTGTGCCCAGCACGCAGCGAGCAAGGCCGTTCTGGTCGATGGGTACCTGGGTGCCCACCGGCATTGCAAGTTGCGTGGCAATCGCGCTGCTGGCTGCGCCGATCCCACTGACTGTGAGCATCTGGGCGAGCGGGTCGTATAGAAACACGCAGCCGAAGTCGATCGGCAGGTTGTCTTCCAGGTTGCGGATCACCACGCCGAAGATGCTGGCGAGGTCCTGGCGATCGCCGATGGCGCGGGTGATGCGATTCAGCAGGTCGAGGCGGCCCAGGTGGGCCTGGATTTTCTCCTGTGCATGCTGGCGTTCGGTGATGTCGGTGATGAAGCCGCAGAACGTCACGGCGCCGCCGCTTTGCATCGGGCTGATGGAGATCTCGACCGGAAATTCACTGCCGTCGAGGCGCAGGGCAGTCAGCTCGATGAGCCGGTTCAGTATCGGACCGTCGCCACCGGCGAGGTAGCGCTCGATGCCGCGCCGGTGAGCGTCACGCAACCTTCGCGGGATGATCATCTCCGCCAGTTCCACGCCGACTGCGGCCTCGCGTTTCCAGCCGAACATCGCTTCGGCGCGGCTGTTCCAGTCGATGACCTTGCCGGCGGCGTCCATGACGATGACGGCGGTAAGCGCCGAGTTCAGCACTGCGCGTACGCGTGCTTCGCTGTCCATCACCGCCTGATGCTGCGACTGAATCTGCGTCAGCATGTGATTGAAAGCATCGGTGAGCACGCCAAGCTCGTCGTTCCCGAGCCGCGCGGCACGCACCGAGTAATCGCGATGGTTCGAAACGGCGCTCGCCGCTTCCGCCAACGCACGGATGGGGCGTGAGATCTGCTGTTGCAGGGTGCGTGACAGCAGGTAGGCGGCCAGCAGCGACATGGCCATCATTGCAGCGGCGATGGCCGCATAGATTTCCAGGCGTCGATACACCTGCGTCATTTCGGATTTGAGCACCAGTGTGCCCAGGCGCCCGCTGCCGCCCTGTTCTATGGGTTGCGCGCCGATCAGGTAGCCGCCTTCGAAGTGGAATCCCGATTGCGAGGCTGCTGCCGGCAGTGCCTGCTCCGACAGTCCGGCCGGATACGTTGCAAGCCATCGGCCCTTGGGGTCCAGCAACCCGGCGGCCACGATGCTCGGCTCGGCCTTCAGCGCGGCGAGAATTTCGGCGGCGGCGTCCTGGTCGTTGAATGCCAGCGCGGCAGTGCTGTTGGTCGCTATGACTTTGCTGATGGTGGCGAGATGCTGAACCGTCGTCTGGCGGAAAGTGATCAGTTCGGTAGCGAAGAATCCGCCGCACATCAACAGCAGCGCCACACCGCACGTCAGCAGGATGATGGCGGTCAGCTTGCGACGGATGGGTGTATTGCGCAGAGGCATCGATCAATTCCTCCCTGGATCGGCGACAGGGGCGACCTCGTGAGCGGGGTCGGCGCCGACGATATCGGCGAGCCGCAGCAGCTTGGAGCTGATGGTGAGGTGCGCGGTGTGCGCGGCTTCGGGGTTGATGCGCAGCTTGAGCTTGTTGTTCACGGTGAGGAACTGGATGGCGCCGCCATGAGGGGCGAAATCCTGCAGGTCGCTCACGGTCAGGATCGGCCGGCCGCGCAGCTGCTCGAGGATCGAGTCGAGACGGCCGCTTTCGGAAGCTCCGATGAACAGGATGTCGCAGGTGCGGACCTCCTCGCTGCTGCGATAGCGCTGCACGACGATATGCCTGCCGTCGACCGCTTCGCCGCGCACCGTCTCATCGAGAATCGAGCTGAACGGGTCTTCGCCCAGTATGCCGATCACGAATGGCGTGGGATCGGTCTGCGGCGGCCACTCGACGAACTGCGTGAAGTTGAACAGGAATGCCGCTTTGACGCGGTACTCGGGCGTTGCGGCGCTGGCGAATACGGCGCACAGGCAGGCCGCGAACGCGGCGAGAATCCTGGCCGCAAGCCCGCTGCGATAGCGCGATGAAGCCCTCAGCATTCCACTAGTTTCGCCAGACGACGCGCCCATACACGCTGCGTTCGATTTCGCGCGGGCTGGGCGAGGTGGGTACGAATTCCGGATGGCGATCGTCGAGCAGGTTCTGGCCGACCAACGATAGTTCCAGGCGCTTGCTCGGATTCCATGCCAGGCGGACATCCAGGCTGACGTAGGCCGACACGTGCGGATCGGGCAGGGTGTCGACGTAGCGCGCGACGCCGTCCAGCTCGACATTTCCCGGCAGGTTCAGCAGCGACTGGATCATGAGCTGGTTCTGCGGATCGTCGCTCTCGACGCTGCCGCCATTGAGATCCTGGCTGCCGGGTTTCAGGTGCAGGGATTTCTTCAGCAGCGTATAGCCGCCGCGCAGGCGCCACTCTTGGCTCACCTGGTACATCGCCGCCAGTTCCATGCCGTAGCTATGGCCTTCGACCCCGTTGCCGAAAGTGAGGGGAATGCCGAACGGCGGCGGTCCGGGTTCGGCGCTGCGCAGGTCATCGTAGCTGTTGAAGAAGGTGGACATCGAGAACGACAGGTTGGTGTCCGGCTGCACGCGCCAGCCGGCTTCATAGGCCGTGAGTTTTTCGGAGTCGAAATCGCCACCGGCAATGAGCGGTAGCTGGGGAATCAGATAGAGATAGAAATCGCGATCGATCCGGGCCGGGGTGCGTGCGGCGCGCGATATCGCCGTCCATAGCGTCTGCCCGGCTGCGGGTGACCAGGCCAGCCGTATGTTGGGCTGGTTTTCGAACCCGCTGTAGTCGTTGTGCTCGAGTTTCGATCCCAGCGTGAGGCGCAGCCGGTCCGGGATCAGCGCAATCTCGTCCTGCACGAATACGCTATAGAGACCCAGGATGCGATGTGCCGGCTGGAAGGCGAACAGGGCGAGGTTGTCCACCCGGTCGTCCATGCGCCGCACCCCGAAGCCCCACACTATTTCCTGGCGACTGCCGATCTCGAAGCGGTGCTGGCCGTCCAGGTCGTAGGTCGCCAGGTCTTCGGTGAAGCCGTTCCCGAAGTCGCGCTTGGTGCGGTCGTAGTACATCTGCAGGTGCATATCGGATCCGGAACTCAGCGTGTGTTCCCAGCGCCCTAGCAGGTTGCCGCCGCTGGTTTTCACCGCGACGTTGCCGTCCGGGTCCGGCCGGTCCGAGTAGAAATCCGATTGCAGCGTGAGCAGGTTCTCCTGCGGACCCCAGTCGAGCCGGAAGCCGCCTTGTTTGCCCTGCCAGTCGTCGTTAGCGTCGGCGCCATTGGTCGACGCCGTCGCGTCGCGCTCGAAAGTGGTGCCGTAGAACCTGTAATGCAGGTCGGGGCCGAGTTCGCCGCCGTAACGTACCGTGGCGCGGTCGGTCAGTTCGGTGCCGGCGTCCGCCTCGAGAAACAGGCCCTGGGTTGCAGCGGCGCTCTTGGTGGTGATGCTGATGACGCCATTGACTGCGTTGGCGCCCCACAGCGTGCCGCCGGGGCCGCTGACGACTTCGATGCGGTCGATGTCTTCCAGCACCGCGTCCTGTGCATCCCAGAAAACGCCGGCATAGAACGGCGTGTACACGGTGCGGCCGTCGATCATGACCAGCAGTTTGTTGGCCAGCACGTTGTTGAAACCGCGCGCGCTGATGGCCCACTGGCTTGAATTGACCTGCGCGACCTGGAGATTGGGCGCGAGCCGCAGTGCTTCGGGAATGCTGCTCGCACCCGAGCGCCGGATCTCTTCCTGGGAAATCACCTGGATCGCCGAAGCGGCTTGCGACAAGCGCTCCGGACGCCTGGAAACCGAGGTCACTTCCACGTCCATCAGTTCCTCGACGCTCAACCGCTTCAGGGCATCGGGTCCAGGACTGATGTCACCGGTTGCATGCGCCGCATCGACGGCCAGCAACAAGCCGAGAACGAAGCTGCAGGTTGCAGCGGCGATCGGTCTGTCAGCGCCGGGCATGGCTGTAGCGAATGGGTCGGCGACGGACGCAACGACAATGGGAGCGTACCGCGAAGGGTGCGGCGGAGCTGCGGCAGCGGTCGACGGCATCGTTCCTCCTCTGAACTCAGCCTGGCGATCCCCGGCGGCCGGGATTTTGTTTTAGCAACTCGATGATCTCGCGCGTCCGGGCTGAGGTGCCGGCGGCGCGTGATCCTATCTAAACCCGCGCAAGTGAGCCATCGTTGGGAATAGTGGAATTCACCGACGCCATAATCACCTAGGTCCGGTCGCGGGATATCCCCGAATGATCGAGGGTGGCAAGTGCTGTTCTTGACGCGAACACTATGCCGGGAGTCGCTGCCGCTGGGCATAGCCGGTCACCACAGACCGGACCCGGAGACATAAGTAGGCGCGGGTCGGTACAGGTGGAATATGAACCACGCGAGTTCGCGATCAGTCCGCAATCGCTGCGCATGGGGTCGCTGCAACTACGGTACAACTTCTGAAGCGGTTGTGGCGATCGTGGCCACATCCCACGGTCGTTGGCCGACGGCAATCTTGCCGATCACGCGCAGCGTATGCGCATCGACCAGCGATACGTCGTCGGATGGACCGTTCGCGGTGTAGAGGAGATTTCCATCGGGGCTCAATGCCAGTCCCCATGGGCGTGCACCGACCGTAACGCTACCGACGATGGCGCCGGTAGCGGCGTTCACAGCCACTACGGTACCGCCACGACCGGTCGAAACGAACACACGACTGCCGTCGGGAGACACGGCAACTCCCATCGGTCGTGCATTCTCACCGGGAATGGTCAGTGTGCCGACGCGCGTGTGGGATTTCGCACTGACGATGGTCAGCGAGGCATCGTTCTCGCCAGTGACCCAGGCCCATGCGCTGTCCGGCGAGAAGGCGATGCCGCGTGGGCGCTTGCCGGCGGGGAAGTGCGTGACGATCCGGTGCGTGTCGGTCGCAATGACCGTCACCTGGTTCGCCTCCTCGGCGGTCACGTATACGAATTTCCCATCCTTGCTGACAGCGATGCCTTCGGGTTCGTCACCGACTGCCAAGGTCGCACGCACCGTGCCGTCGGCGGTGTCGGCGATGACCGCATTGCCGGTGTCTTCGCTGGCAACGAATAACTGTTTGCCGTCCGGACTCAGTGCTATGCGCTCCGGATCGGAGAATCCACGCAGGATCCGTTGCAGCTGCAAGGTCTGGACATCGATGACGCCGATGCCGTCCGCGCCCTTGTCCGGCAGCGGCAGCTTGCTTTCATCGACACCGGGGCCGCCAACCGGCGATCCGCTCAGCGCGACATACAGCGTCTTGCCGTCCGCGCTCGCCTGCAGGCCGCGTGGACGTTTTCCCAATGCAACCGTTGCGATCACATCGTGCGTGGCTGCATCGATGACACTCAGGTCTCCCGACATCTCGTTGGTGACGAAGATGCGATAGCCACCGGCCATCGCCGCAATAGGCGTCGACGCCGGATGTGCTGCAGTCGGTGCGGGAGCCGCCGGTGTTGTTGGGGGCAGTGAGGCCGCTTGCTGTTCGCATGCCGCAAGCGAGGCGAATAACCACAATGCGCAGGAAGTCCTGACGACGCGCAAGACGATGCCGGAAGTGTTGCGTGAGGTTCGGAAGTGCATGAAGAGCAGACCTCGCAGTAGTTTGGTTGTGCACGTTCGCATGCGACGCTCCGCAGTATAAACACGCCATTCGGCCTCCGGGCGTTCGCATCGAGGCGACAACATTGCCGGTTTCGGTGCTTCACGCGTCTTAAGCAAAACTCACGCATGCTGACGTGAGGAACGTGTCCGCTGAACCGCGTACCGGATGGGGGAGCTGGATTTCGCGCTGAGCGACGCAGACCGTGTGGGATCTCTATCTGCGCGAGAGTCGTCTCGTGCGGCCTTTTTATTGTGGGGATCTTCCGCGCGAGCGGTGGCGGCGAGATCTATTGCCCGGATGCCTGCCCAGGCACAGTGCCTACGGAACCCTCGATTGCGATCGATATCCGGATATCGTCGCCGACGCCCGGCAGCAGTTTGTTCATGCCGAAATCCGAGCGCTTTAGCTGCGCGCTGGCGTCGGCCCCACACATGGAATTACCGGTGAAGCGGCTCTTGCCACAGTGAAAATTATTCACCGTCACCGCGACCGGTTTGCTGACGCCGCGCAGGGTCAAGGTGCCGTCCGCACCCAGTAGCCGTTCGCCATCGAACTTCAGTTTATCCGCTTTGAAGAGAATGCGCGGATAACGTACGACATCGAAGAAGTCCTCCGAGCGCAGCTTTTCGTCCCAGTCCGCGAGCCCCATGTCGAGCGATGCAGCGTCGATCGCGATATCGATGGAACCCCGGCCAGCCTGGCGGTCCAGCACGATGCTGCCGCTCACGGAATTGAAGCGACCACGCTGCATGGAGTAGCCGTAGTGGCTCACTTCGAATACAGGAAAGGTGTGATGGGGGTCCACCGTATAGGTTTCCGGGTCGGCGTGGGCTGCGGCAAAAGCCGCGAGCAGCAATGCCATGGATACGCGCGTGGCTGTGAGCATGGGCATCCTCGCAAGTGGAATGTGACGCAATGTTGCTCGTACCCGACGAGCAGCGCCAGTCGCCGGCGACCTACAGGTAGTGTTGTCTCACAGCGACTGCCGTTTTGTAAATTCAGACCGTCTGTCTGGTTGTCTGCGCAACAGCGGCAGCGAGGCATCGCAGCGCTGCGAAGGTATGCCGTCGCTACCGGCGTGGGATGAGGGAAGTGGGTGAGGGGGGTGATGAAGGTGAGTGATGTGGGTGATGGAAGTGATGGAGGTGACGACGATACGGGAGCGTCCCTGTTCTGAGCAGGCATCACTTCCATCACCTGCATCACCCACATCACTTAGACTAGCGAGCAGTTAGACTGGCGCTTGCATTGGCGTTGAGCAGGCAACAATCGTCGGAGGACGCCGGCTTCTGGCAAAACGATGAACAGGAAATTCGCCGCACACTTCGCATCCTGCGTTGCTCTGATTCTTCCTTGTATGGGATCGCCCGTGCTGGCGGATGCGCCACGGCGGGTGCGCGTCGACAGCGGCGAGCTGGAAGGGGTCGTTGCGAACGATGTCGTTGCCTTCAAAGGCATTCCGTACGCGGCACCGCCCGTCGGCGCACTGCGTTGGCGCCCACCGCAGGCGGTCAAGCCATGGACCGGCGTGCGCCAGGCGGACAAGGTAGGGCCGCTGTGCATGCAGAAGATCAATCGCGCGGACAACGGTGTCGGTCCACCGCCGGCAAGCGAGGACTGTCTCAACCTCGACGTGTTCACGCCCGTTGGCGAGCAGCGGGAAAAGTGGCCGGTGATGTTCTGGATCCACGGCGGTGGTTACGTAAACGGATCAGGCACCGCTGCCCTGTACGATGGCAGCGCGCTGGCGCGACAATGCGTGGTGGTGGTCTCGATCAACTACCGTCTGGGGCGGTTCGGTTTCTTCGCGCATCCGGCACTTACCCGCGAAAATCCTGCCGGCCCGCTGGGCAATTATGGATTCATGGACCAGATCGCCGCGTTGCAGTGGGTGAAGCGCAATATCGCGGCTTTTGGCGGCGATCCCGGCAATATCACGATCTTCGGTGAGTCGGCGGGCGGCGGTTCGGTGAACCACCTGATGACCTCGCCCGCGGCACGTGGGTTGTTTCACAAGGCGATCTCGCAATCGGGCCTGGCCCGCGCGGACCTTGTTTATCTGGAGCGACCGAGCCGGACGGGCCTGCCTTCTGCGGAGGAACAGGGCAGGGTGTTCGCAGCGAAGTTGGGAGTTGTTGACGATGCCGCGCAACTGCGTGCGATCCCCGCGGACGCGATTGTGGCTGCGGGCGATCCCGAATCGACCACTGGTGGCGGTCCGATGATCGATGGCCGGATCGTCACCGACCGGATCGACGTTAGCTTCGGTCGTGGTGAGCAGATGCCTGTTCCCTATTTGCTCGGCTCCAACGAGCTGGAGTTTCCGCCGCCGTGGATCTCGGATGGGCGCTTCGACCAGTTGCTGAAATTTTCCGACGCGCACCGCGCTCGACTGCTAGCGGCGTATGGCGACGAACAGGCTCTCAGGACGAACATTGTCAGTGATCTGCTGTTCACCGAGCCCGCGCTGTTTCTCTCTGGAGCCCATGCGCGGGTCGCTCCCGTATATCTCTACAGATTCTCAGTGCTGTCGAAAGCGGCAACCGCGGACTTCAAGGCTGCGCCGCATGCCCTCCGATCGCCAGTACGTCTTCAGGACCCTGAACGCCTCCCCTTGGCCGACCGATGCAATGGACGAGCAGGCGGCGGCACTGATCAGTTCCTACTGGGTGGCGTTTGCGAAACGCGGCGATCCGAATGGCGATGGCCGACCGCGATGGCCGGGTTATTCAACGACGGATGATCTGCTGCTGAATTTTCGTAACAGCGGCCCGGTGATCGAGAAGGTGCCGAATGTCGCTGCGTTACGCGCGATAGCGGCGGGATATTCTCAGTAACTGCAATCGCAATGACGTTGCAGGGGCGCTGGCGTCGTGTCCGCGTCGTTCGAGCTTGCGAGTCTTCATTATCCGGTATTCATTTGTGCACGGATGATGCGACCAAGCTCGGCAACCGCCTTGTCCATCTGTGCGGTCCAGGGATGGCCGCAATTCAAGCGGATGCAGTGACGAAATTCACGTCGTGCCGAGAACATCGGCCCAGGGGCGATGCTGATATTCGCCTCCAGCGCCAGCCGATGCACTTCCAGTGAATCCACTTGCGGGTCCAGTTCGATCCAGAGGAAATAGCCGCCCGAAGGTTGGGTTACGCGATAGCCTGGCGGCAGATGCCTGCGAAGCGAATCCAGCGCGGCGGCCTGTTGTTTCGCAAGCGCTGCGCGCAGTTTTACGAGGTGCGCGTCATAGCCACCCTGGCGCAGCATCTGTGCGATGCCGTGTTGGATGGGAATGCTGGTCGCGAGCGAGCTGGTGATCTTGCGGCGCTGTACCTGCGAGGCGAACTGGCCGGCGGCGACCCAGCCAAGGCGGTAGCCGGGCGCCAGGCACTTGGAGAACGACCCGCAGTGGAGCACCAGTCCCTGCTTGTCGAAGGCTTTTGCGGGCTTGACCCGCTCATCGTCGAATTGCAGTTCGGCGTACACATCGTCTTCGATCAACGGAATGCCGTGATGAGCGAGCAATTCGACCAGCTCGCGCTTCTTCTCCTGCGGCAAGGTCGCGCCCAGCGGGTTCTGCAGCGTCGTCATGAACCAGCACGCCTTGATGTTGTGCCGCGAGATCACTTGCGCGAGTGCGCCGATGTCCACGCCTTCACGCGGGTGAGTGGGGATCTCGACCGCCTTGAGTCCACAGACTTCGATGGCCTGCAGGCAGGCGTAGAACGTCGGTGCCTCGACCGCCACCGTATCTCCGGGGCTGGTCACGGTCTGCAGCGACAGATTCAGTGCCTCCATGGCGCCCGAGGTGATCACGATCTCTTCCAGGGGCACGCGCACGCCGCTGTGAAGATAGCGCCGGGCAATCTGGCGGCGCAGCTCATCGCTGCCTGGCGGCAGGCTTTCCACAGTGCTCCACGGATCCATGTGGCGCGCGCTGCTGCCGAGATAGCGGGCCAGCTTTGCCCAGGGAAACAGCAGCGGACTGGGGAACGCCGAACCCAGCGGCACGACGTCGCGATCGCGCGAGGCTTCGAGAATCTCGAAAACCAGATCGCTGATTTCGACGTGGGTGGAACGCGGTGAAGGTCGCGAGTGCTGTGGCTCGGCCAGCTGCCGCTGCCAGTTGGCGCTCACGTAGTAACCGGAGCGCCGTCGCGTTTCGACCAGTCCGGCCGTCTCCAGCTCTTCGTAGGCTCGCATCGCGGTTGCGGGACTGATGCCGCGCTCCCTGCACAGATCTCTGACCGAAGGCACTCGATCCCCGACCTGCAGTGTACCGGCGCGGACCAAGGTGGCCAGTTCGTCGGCTATCGTCTTGTAGAGCGGAGATTTCAAGCGGCTAGCCGCCGGGAGGATCTGCTGGTCCACGATCGGCCCCGGCTAGTGCATCCCATGCGGCTCGATCAGCCCGAAGTACCAGCCGATCATGAGGAAGGCGAACAGGGCGATCGACAGGCCGACGCGAATGGTCAACGCACGCACCATGCGCTTGGAATCCGTCGGCCCCGACGTCATCGTGAACAATGCATGGCCCAGGCTGAGGACGATTCCGACCAGGGTGGCGATGATGAGGAATTCCATGGGTGACTCCGCGTTCAGTGATTTTCCGGATGGGGAGGCGAGGCGTCCGCGGCGCTGGCGCCGGGAGCCTGCGAGGCGGCGGCTTTGCGCTCGGCCTCGGCTTTTTCTTTGCGAACCGTGTAGACCAGCGTGCCCATCGCCGTGCCGATGAGCGCGATCAACGCGACGAACAGGAATACCAGGCCACCCGCCAGCCGGTACGCTTCATAGATTCCGCCGATCAATCCCACCGGGGTGGTGATGAGCAGCATGGGTTTCGCGATCTTCATGGGACGCAGCATAAACGCCATCTGTTATGCATAACAGATGCAGATCGCGGCATAAAATGCGGAACAGTTGGTGGGTGAACGCCCGCTCAGCAGTGATGAAGATGTGGAAGTGAAGTGGAATCAGGCGATCGGCAGGGAAGCGGGGGTTGGTTGGGGGGTCAGGCGCATCGGCTGCCGTTTTCCATAAGTCAGCGATCGCCACAGCCATTCAGCCGGACCGAACTGGTAGCGGCGCATCCACCAGGGACTCCATATCAGCTGGACCAGCCATATCGCAGCGACGACATAGTAAAGCTCGGCCCGTTGCAGCTGGCCGTAGAGCGCGAAGCCGACGCCGGTAAACAGGATCATGCAGAGCACGCTTTGCGTCAGGTAGTTGCTCAGCGCCATCTGGCCGACCGCGGCGAGTGTCCGTTTCATCGCCGCCAGCGCGGTGGTGTGGCAGAGCAGGCCGATGACACCCACGTGACCGAGCGTCGTCGGGATTCGGCCGGCATCGTAGGTGAGATAGGAGGTCAGGATCGATTCCGTGGAAAATCCGCCGCGCTCCACGCCGATGAGCTCGAATACGTTGATCGGTAATCCAATCGCGTAGCCCACCACGGCGAACATCATGAAGGTGCGGGTCGATGCGTGGCCGGTAAGCACGCCGAATCTGAACAGCACCATGCCCAGCAGCATCATGCCGAGGCATTCCATGAATCCGTAACGGATGAAGAATGTCGTCTCCACGAAGTAGGTGCGGTCCTTCACGTCGGCGAGCACACCCAGGTAATTCGAGCGCATGCCCGCGATCGTCGCGGTCAGCGTTTCTGGCGACGGTTTGTAGTCTTCGCGGGCCTCCTTGAAGTTCTCGATGGCTTGCAGCTGTCCGGCGCTGAGCGTGGCACCAGCCGCCTGCTGCACTTCTGCCGCCGCCGCCTCGTCGCGACTGGCGATGAAGTCGGCCCGGTCGAGCGTGAACATGACTGTCTGCATGCTCAATGCGATCGCCGCCACGATCAGCAGCCGGCGCGGCGGTATGTTGCGGAACACGAACAGGAACATGCCCACCACGCCGTAGGAAAACAGGATGTCGCCGTCCCACAGCAGCACGTAGCCATTGATCATGCCGAACACGATCAGCCACATGGTGCGGCGGAAATACAGATCGGCGGGACGCAGGCCGGGGTCGCGTGTCGTGTGTCGTTGCAGGAAAAGCAGGGCGCTCGCGCCGAACAACAGTGTGAACAGGCCACGCATCGTGCCTTCGAAGAACAACGCCATGATTCGATAGGCCGCCAGGTTGGCGCCGCTGCTGCCGCCCCAGTTGGTGGGATCGTCGTAGGCGTTCGGCAGGCCGAAGCTGGTGATGTTCATCAGCAGGATGCCGAGAACCGCGATGCCGCGAGTGGTGTCGAGCATCGCGATGCGATCCGTCCGGCCAGTCGGAGTCGCGGCTTCGCTCATGGCGTCTCCTGGATGCTGTTAGCGGATGCCGTTGGTCCTTGTAGGACCGGGTGTCGGCTGGCTGTTCGCCTCGCGCACGGCAAAGTCACTGTGCATCCGTGCGACTGCGATGTCACGTCAGCGTGACTTTGGTACACCCCGCGCTATGCCGACTTCTCCGCCGTCAATTCCAGAAGCGCCGAACGCAGGTCGTGCAGACGCGGCGGCTTGGCGAGGACCCGGTCGACGTGGGGAGGGATGTCGTTGTGCGCCAGCATGCGTCGTCCCCATCCGGTCAGCAGGACGATGGGAGTGGTGGCGCAGATCGAACGGATGCCCGCCGCCACCTTGCGGCCATCGATGTAGGGCATGCCGAGATCGGTTACGACAATGTCGAACGGTTCGCTGGCCTGCATTGCCGACGCGAAGGCTTCGAGCCCTGCTTGTCCGCCGTCGGCAGTGGTGACGCTGTGGCCGTCGTTTTCCAGCGTATGACGCAGCGATTCGATGATCAAAGGATCGTCGTCGATGGCCAGGATGCGTAGTACCCGCGACGGCGCTGTCGCGGCCGGTGCCCGCACCACCACCAGGTCGGTCGGGACGTGGATGGGGAAGAGCAGGCGCATGGCAGTGCCGGCACCCGGCGCACTGTCAATTTCCAGGTCGGCGCTGTGGCGTTGCATCGTGGCGTACACCATGGACAGCCCGAGCCCGGTGCCGCGCTCGCCCTTGGTGGTGAAGAACGGCTCCAGGCAGCGACGGCGGGTCGGCTCGTCCATGCCCGTGCCGGTATCGCGAACCTCGATACGTACGCGGCGGAAATTATCCTGCTCGCCTATGAGCTCGGTGCGTACGGTCAACGTACCGCCTGCGGGCATTGCATCGACAGCGTTGAAGATGAGATTGGTCAGCGCGTCGCGAATTTCGTTTTCCGCCGCCATGACGTCGGGCAAGTTATCGGTCAATTCAGCCTGCAGCCGGATGACGACGCCGCGCTCGCCCGGTAGATCGCTCCAGCGCGCACGGGTCAGACCGATCACCGCGCGCACCAGCGCGTTGACTGCAACCGGTCGCAGCGTCATCTCCGCTTCACGTGGCCGATAGAGTTCCCGCATGCGCGAGACCGTCGACGCGACATCTTCCAGCGCGCGTGCCACGGTCATCAGCTGATTGCGACCGTTTGCGCTCAACTGTTCGCGTTCGAGCAGCGATTCCGTGTACAGGGTTGCGGGAGAGATGGCGTTGTTGATGTCGTGCGCGATGCCGCTGGCCATCTCGCCGAGCGCTCGCAGCCGCTCATGCCGCACCATCGACTCCCGGCTCTGCCGCAGATCATCGTAGGCGTGCTGGAGCGCGTCGTGAAGTTGTGCCTGTTCGTTTCGCTGCCGTTGCAGTCGCACGATCTCGGTAACGTCTTCGGCACAGTTGATGATGTACTGCACAGTGCCTTGCGGAGCGACGACGGGCGAGTTTGTCACTCTCCAGTAACGTTCCTCGAAGCCGCCGCCTTCGCAGTCCGGACGGCGGATGTCGTATTTCAATGCCGCCATCGTATCGGCGGTGCGTAGCTCCCGGGCGCGTTCGAGCGAGCTGCGCAGGCTGGTGGCACTGCCGGAGCGGAGATCGGCGGGGTTTTCGGGGAATACATCGAAAACGCCGCGGCCGACCACTTCTTCGCGCCGGGTGTGCGTGGCCCGCAAGTGCGAGTCGCTGACCGCGATGACGGTGAAGGCAGCGTCCGGGGCGAGTATCAGGTACAGGCCGGGAATGGATTCGAAAAGCTGACGGTAGTCGGGTGACGGTGCGGAGGAGTCCGGCATTGTCATCGTCTACATCCGCTGAGTGCAGGTCGTGCGGGATGAGCGAGCAGCGATCGCGGCCAGGGTCATCAGTACGGGAGCCTTGTATGCGTGCCTGTGTTGCACCCGATAGTAAGTCAGCCTGATGGTGTCGATCCAGTGCCCACGCAACGAAATCCGTTGCGCGGGCAAGCGGCTACTTGCCGAGCATTTCGGCGGCCTGCTTCAGCAGGCTGGCGAGCCGGCCGGCCCAGGATTTCTGCGCGGCCTCGTCGGCGATGAGATCCTGGCGGATTTCGATGCCGACGTGTGCAAGGCCGCGTAGCTGGCCATGCACAGGCAGCGTGTAATCGTTATCTTCGGCGATCGGGTAAGGCTCGTTGTCTCCGACCTTCAAGCGTTCGTCCCGACGCAGCAGCTTCAGCAGCACTGAACTCATTCGTGCATCCTGGCCGTACATCACACCGATGCTCCAGGGACGAGGGATGTTGAGGTAGGTTGGGGTGAAGCTATGCACCGCGACCAGCAAAGTGCGTTTCCGATCCGCCTTGCGCCGCTCCAGGATCGTGCTCAGCGCGTCATGGTACGGCGTGAATATTTCGGCGCGACGGGCTTCGATCTGCGACGGATCGAGGCGCTCGTTGCCGCTGATCTCCACCCATTCACCGCGGACGGGAATCGAATCCGCCGCCGCCTGCTGGCGATTGCAGTCGATCACCAGTCGCGAATAGTTCTGCGCGACCAGTGTCGCATCGAGCCTTTCGGCAAGCATGCGTGCAACGCCGCCGGCACCGATGTCCCAGGCGATATGGCTGGACAGCTCGGTTTGCGACAGCCCCAGCGTGCCCAACGCCCGGGGCAGCCGCATCGAGGCGTGATCGCAAGTGAAGAGGAAATCGGAGCTGCCCTCGGGCTGCTCTACGGTGACCGCCCGCGGCTCGTCCGCCGTCAGCAAAGTGTTGATCGCAACGGCCGGTTTCTTCCTGCTCCCGGAGCTTGGCGCATTCATGAACGGTCACCGTACCGCAGGGTGTTCGCGGATTCGGGGATATAGCCAATGGATACAGGAAGTTGCCGGGTGGACATTGAATTGCGCCGTGGATCGCGCCAGTGCCGGCGCCCCCCAGCATGCGCTTAATATTGAGGGCATGCTTGAGTGACTGATGGGCTGTGTGCAGCTCCCAGGCTAAGACTGTCGCTGCGGAACCCGCACGGCGCTGTGCTCGTTGATTGCGGCCGATGCACCACGATCAGCCTGACGGAGAATCGTATGTCACAGGTATGGTTGATTACCGGCAGTTCGCGCGGGCTCGGGCGGGCGCTGGCTGAAGCAGTGCTCGCCGCGGGTCATAGGCTTGTCGCCACGGCGCGCGATCCTGGGCAACTCGCCGAGCTTGTCCAACGCTATGGAGATCGTGTTCGTACCGTAGCGCTTGATGTAACCGACGCGCGTGCGGGGGGCGATGCCATTGCGCAGGCGGTCCACGCTTTCGGGCGGCTCGATGTGCTCGTAAACAATGCGGGCTATGGCAATGTCAGCTCGATCGAGGATACGAGCCTCGAGGACTTTCGTGCCCAGATCGAGACCAATCTCTTTGGCGTGATCAATCTCACCAAGGCGGCACTTCCGCTGATGCGTGAGCAACGCTGCGGACACATCATCCAGTTCTCTTCCATTGGTGGACGGCTCGGGCCGCCAGGCCGCGGTGCGTATTCGACCGCGAAGTGGGGTGTCGAGGGTTTCTCAGAAGTGCTTGCCAGGGAGGTCGGTCCGCTGGGCATCAAGGTGACCATCGTCGAACCGGGCGGTTTTCGCACCGATTTTGCCGGTGCTTCGACTTCTCTTAGCGAAGGCCGCCCCGAATATGATTCCACCGTCGGCGCCATGGCGCGCTATCAACGCGACTATGACGGCACGCAGCCAGGCGATCCGGTGCGGGCTGCCGCCGTCGTCGTTCACATCGCGAGCCTCGACGACCCTCCGCTGCGCTTGCTGCTGGGCAGCGATGCCGTGCAGGGAGCGGAAAAAGGCGATCTCGCGCGGCTGGCGGCCGACAGGAAATGGCGGGACTTGAGCCTCTCTACCGACTTCTCGGCAGGTGGCGGATCCAAATCCTATCCGTGGGAGCATGACTAAGACCAAGCGCTACTAACAACTACAAGCTGGCAACTGCAAGGTTGTGCGCATTTCTGTGCATGAGCGGTAGAAATCCGCGGCCCACGGTCGAGGCGAAGTGCGAAGTTACGGATAACGCGAAAGGGATTTCCGAGGATTGGATGCATACGCATGGAAGGCGTGAAGTGCTGGGAGGGTGTGGCGCGAAGGCACTGCCAGGGCGCGGCGATTGTGGAAACGGTGATTGCACTGCCGATTCTGCTCGCCGTCATTCTGGGTGCCATCCAGTTCGGCCTGGTCTACGAAGCCAAGGCAACACTGAATCACGCGAGCCTGCAAGCAGCGCGCGCGGGGGCTGTAGCGAATGCCAATCCTGAGGCGATCCGGCTTGGCCTGGCTCGCGGACTGGTGCTGCTGTATTCACCCGAATCGTCGCTGCAAGGCGTGGCTGCAACAGCCGCTCGCATCAATGCTGCTCTGCTTACGGATGCGCGCATACGCATCCTCAATCCCACTCGCGAAGCGTTCGCCGACTTCGGTGAAGAAACCTCGGGCGTGCGCGAAATCCCCAACGACCGGTTGCACACACGCAGCACGACGCTCGGCGCGCAGAGTGGGTTGAACATCCAGGATGCCAACATTCTCAAAGTGGAGGTGACCTACGGCTACAAGCTGAAGGTTCCGCTGGTCAACTGGTTCATCTCGCGGATATTGCTGAGCACGCGTCGAAATGGTGGAGCGACGCGTGCGTTCGAGCAGCAACTGTTACGACGGACGCTGCTGCCGGTAATCGCTACGGCAACGGTACGCATGCAGAGTCCAGCGCGTTTGAACGATCTTGTCGTGTCCCGGCAGGAGCTGCCCGAGCTTGCCCGGATCCCATCGGACTCTCCGCCTCCCAAGGAGGATGGCAAGCCGCATGACACCGCTGAAGAGGGTGGCAACGAGCAGGGCGGCGAAGGAGGCGGAAGCAATCTTGGCGACGGATTCCTCGGATTTGGCGGCGGTTCCGCTGCAGGAGACGGCGCTCCAGCGGACGGAAGTGGCGGTGAAGGCGGTGGCGGAAGCAGCGGCAATCCGCAGATGTGCGGCGACGATTCGGGCGACGCCAATGCGCCTGCAGTCCTGTTGCCGGCGCTCGGGGTCGGCAATCCGATTCATGTAGTCACCGGCAATAAGTACCAGGTGGAGACCGATCTGGAGTCACTGCCCGGGAGCCCGGCAATACAGTTCAGGCGTCACTACAACAGCGAGGCGACAGGTCATGCTGGGGTACTGGGAGCAGGTTGGCGACACAGCTATGAGGCTTCGCTTAGCGTTGTTGCCGACGGCCATTCGATCGATCTGTGGCAGGCGGACGGACGGCATCTGCGTTTCGACAAGTCCATCGCCGACGCAAGATACATTGCACAGCGCGCCGGCGATGGTGAGCTATCTGCCACCGCTACCGGTTATCGCTGGCACTGGCCTGGCGGACGCGAGCTGCTGTTCACTGCCGAGGGCCGGCTGTCCGCGATTCGCGAAGGAAGAGGGTCACTGTTACTGCGCTACAACGACGCACAGCAGTTGATCGGCGTCATCGATTCGCAACGCAGGAAGTTGAGCTTCGAGTATTTCCCGAACGGCAGGCTTGCAGCAGTCCGCGGCGTCGCTCGGGCCACCTGGCGTTATAGCTACGATGCGGTCGGCAATCTGGCCAAAAGCATTCAACCCGACGGAAGCGTGCGTCGTTACAGCTATGAAGACGATCGGCATCCGCATCATCTGACTGGCATTGATATCGGATCTTCGCGCCTCGCGGACTACGGCGAACGTGCTGCTCTGGTGCATGTTGCCATCTGGGCGTATGACGAGAAGGGACGTGCCGTGCTGTCGTCGCATCCCGATAACGCGGGGAAGATTGTGCTTCGCTATGGCCTTGGCCACACCGACGTCACGGACGCTTTCGGAAGATTGAGCCGCTATGAGTGGAACGTGCGTGACGGAATTGCTGTCGTCAGCAACGTTCGCGGACCAGGCTGCGGTCGCTGCGGGCAAGGCGATGTTGAGTATCGATACAACGAATCGTTCCAGTTGACCGAAGTCGCCGCCCGGTATGCACCGGTGCTGCGCTATGAATACGACAACCGCCGGTTGGTCGCGATCAGGCGGGGGAATGACATCGTTGCGCGCTATCGATATTCGAACGATGCCGTTGAGCCGGAGCGCATCGAGTTTCCCAGCGTCAGGCCGGGTGGTACGCATTTCATTGCATTTGAGTATACGGCGAGCGGTCAGCCACGAAGAATTCGGGAGTCCGGCTTCGCTCCCGGTCCTGAAGGTAAGTTCTCCGCCATCGAGCGTGCGATCTCAATCGACTACGACGCGGCCGGCAGGGTGAGATCTGTCGATGGTCCGCGTGCCGACGTAGGGGACGTGACAGAGTTTGCTTACGATGCCGACGGCCGTATTTCGGTCGTGCATTCGGCAGACGGTTCTGAACGTCGTGTGCTTCAGTACGATGCTGCGGGTCGACCGATACGAGTCGCGGGGCCGGTGGGTACTGCAGTTGGCGTTGAATACGATACTGCTGGACGCATCACTCGGCTGACTGAGTTCCGTGGTCGCAGCACGCGGAGATTCGAATATCGCTACGATCTGGTCGGTCGTCTCATCGAAGCCGTCAACCCGAACGGGCGTGAACGCCACGTCGGCTACGATGCCGCCGGTCGACCTGCTCGTGTGTCGATGCGTGGTTCCGATACGGTTGAGGGCAGAACATACGCACCGGATGGACAGCTCACCGCGGCCGCAGTTTTTACTCGTAGCGGTGAATTGCTGCGAGCGTTGCACTACAGCTACGACGCCCAGCGCCGGCTCAGTGAAGTCCGCGACGGAGACGGGCCGCCGTTACGGCGCTACACCTATCGTGACGATGACGCCGAGCCGAGCGGCATTGTCGATCCGCTCGGCTTCGTAACCTCGCTTAGCTACGATGGCTTCGGGAGCCTCACTGCCATCCTCGCGCCAGACAGCGGAATAACCCGGTTTGCACGCGATGCAACCGGTCGCCTGGCGAGTGTGACTGCGCCGAACGATGCTCAAACGAAATACGCCTACGATGATTTCGGACGTCGGGTACGCGAGGACAGTCCGGACCGGGGCCAGACGCAATACCGATACGATGCCGCCGGCAACCCGATAGAAAGAATCGATGCTCGCGGCGAAACGATTCGTCGTGCGTACGACGCGACGAACCGTCTGGTCGAGGTCACCGACAGGCAGGGCACAACCCGGCTCGAATACAACAAAGGATTGCTCGCTGCCGTGAACGCGCCCAACTGGCGGGAGCGGTTTAGCTATGACGACGCCGGGCGACCGGTCAGTCATTCCAGATCGATCGCGAATGTCACGCTGCGCACGAGTTACGGCTATGATCGCGACGGACACCTGAAGGCCAGTACATTACCTTCAGGCGTGCGTTTGCGTTACAGGTACACCAGGGAGGGTGTCTTGCAGGCAGTGCTCCAGGAAGGATGGCTCAGCAATCGGCTGTTGCTGGGAGATTTCGATCGCCGGGTCGGGATCGATCCTGTCGGCCGGCTCGCCTTTGGCAATCGCCTGACCGGTATTACCGACTACGACACACAAACCGGCCGCATCGCTCGACGCACCACCAGCAGCGTATCTGTACAAAAATACGAATACGACGAAGCCGGTCGCGTCGTCGGCGCGTCGGATAACAAACTTGCCGGAAGCTACGGCTACGATTCTGTCGGCCGCCTGATCGCGGCGACAAACTCGCTAGACACGTTCTCTTAGACCTACGATGCCAACGGCAATCGAATTGCCTCTGACGAGCACTCGTCGCCGCGTTCTGCATTCGCCAGGCGCAATAGCACAACGCAGAGCATTTCGGCCCGCTACGTATACGAGCCACATTCGAACCGCCTCAGCGCGATACGCAGTACAGACGCAACGGCCTATCGCTACGATGCCGCCGGGCATTCGGCCCAGATCGCAACCCAGCACTATGAATACGACAGTGCAGGTCGGCCTCTCAGGCTCTTCAACGCCGGTCGGCTGGCTGCCGAATACGCATACAACCTGTGGGGTGAGCGCATTCGCAAGACGCTCTACGAGGGCCCCAGATCCGAGACCACACTCTATATATATGAGCGGCACCAGCTCATCGCCGAATCCGACGGGCGCGGCGTCGTTCAACGAGAATACCTGTATGCGGGGCAACACCCGGTTGTGATGCTGGATCATGGAGCAGCGTACTGGATTCACACCGATCGACTAGGCGCGCCGCTGGCGATTACCGACAAGGATCGGCGTGTTGTTTGGAAGGCCGTGTACGAGCCGTTCGGTAAGGCCATAGTGGATGAAGACCCGGACGGCGACGGTACGAGCCTGGTGCTGAACCTGCGTGCTCCCGGCCAATACGCAGACGCGGAGTCCGGCACGCACTACAACTACCTGAGGAACTACGATCCGCAAACCGGCCGCTATCTCACGAGCGATCCTATCGGCCTGGCAGGCGGTGCGAATTCATTCACCTACGCTGGCCAGAGCCCGCAGAACGTCATCGATCCGTTAGGGCTGTACCTGTTTGCGTTCGACGGAACGTGGATCAATCGCAGCAGCGGTGTGCTGACGAACGTCGAGCTGTTCAGGCGCGCTTACGATCCGAGTTTCACTGAGGTGAACTCTTACTACAAGAAAGGTTTGGGAACTTCCGAGCCAGATCGCAGCGACTTCGAGAATTCAGTGGATCGCGTGCTGGGTGGGGCATTCGGGCTTGGCGGTCAGGAAGCGATAAATACCGCGCTGGCCAAGCTGGATAGTCTGCTTGCGATTACAGACAGCGGCAAGGATTTCGATGGCGTGATTGATTTGGTGGGTTTTAGCAGGGGAGCCGCAGTAGCTAGGGCATTCGCAAATGTAATCTATGACCGCATAGATGGTGGGTATTACAAGAGCGCGCTCCGACTCAATGGTATTTGCCGCGTGCTGCGCATTCGATTTATGGGTTTGTTCGATACCGTTGGATCGTTTGGATTGCCCGGTGACAGCGTAGACACGGGCTATGATTTCAGCATCGATGAACGAGTAGGTACAGTCGCTCATGCTATCGCGTTGGATGAACATCGTGCCGCCTTGACTTGATTTCAATTCAAAACTCAGAACATCGCCCGAACACTACTCCTTACCGTGAAGAGAGAGGGTTCATCGGAGGGCACTCTGATATTGGTGGTGGATACTCCACGGGAGACCTCTCCGATTTCGCCTTACAGTGGATGTACGCCAAAGCAATTGCCGCTGGTGTGACGATGCAGCCACTGGACGCCAAGTATCGGACGATATCGTCACCGGTAATTCACGATGAGAGAGCCTTTACCCAAGACAGGGAGATCTTCTATCCCAACGATCCGGACTGGAGACCAGCCACGTGTCATGGAGGGCCGATAGAATGTTTATTTTGGGAACCGCCCGCAACGCAGCGCCAATCAACTGCTCCGCAGTTTCAATTTCCGGAGTTGATGGAGATGATCAAAGAAAGCCCGCAGCGAGAAGCTGTCCGGGGCGTTGTGGACGTCGAAAGGTATCGTGCGTGGTTGCGCAGCCATGGGCAGCTTTGAGTTTTCAATTCTTGTTCCGAAAGTGCTGGGTTGTTCTGGTGTTGGCAATTGCACCGGTGTGCTTCGCTCAACAGAGCCAGCCTGTGGCAACACGAGTAATCAATCTCGGATTGAAAAGTATTACCGCATTTTCAATTATCGGCTTGCCATTTAGAGATGTGGGTCTCGATGCGCGCCCAGGTGACACCCTGACTCCGGCGTTCTCAACCCAGGGCCAAATGGACTACGACGTGTACTGGCAGCTGGATGATGCCTCCGTGCACAGTGCTCATGTGGACTTACGGGATGAGCTGCCCAAGACTTTTTATGGCGATGTGGTGATCAGTCTTCATGATGATCGGTTGGCTGTTTCATGGTCTAACGTGAATGCTGCCTGGGTGGAGTACCGCCGCGTTGGTGATCCTCGGCGGGTCGCCATGCCGGAAATACCGCTCTACGATGGATGCAATGGCGTCATCCTGGACCATGCGATTACACGTAAGGCATGGGATACGACGGCGAAAAATGTTCGTATGCGTTTCGATCCGGCGAGTGTGGGTACAGAGCTTTTACAAGCGAGATGTAATCTTGATTGGTACATACCCTCGGCGGCGGCGGGTCGTCATCGAGTGGAGTTGGACGAGGTGGTTGAACAGCGTCTGCGGGATCAGTGGAGAGCAAGTATCGATAACTACAGGGCCGCGCATCCTGAGGTTTCGCCAGTACGCTAAGCGAGCGTATAGCGGGCGATCAAAATGTCATCGACGGAGGCTGAGTGCCTCCAAATACCAATCGCACCACCCTGTCCGTCAATTCCCTAACGGTATCCACCCACTGCGCCGACTCACCTGGAGCGTAAAATGCCGACAAAGATTTCTTGGGGATGGGTACATGACATCACCCGGATCACTGCTTTGCGTCGCGCTGGTCTTGCTGGCCGTGCCTAGCCTAGAGCCGGCCAATGCCATCGAGGGGACGTTCAGCGGAACTGCCAGCGGCACAATCAATGACTACGATGGCACGCAGTCGCCTTTCCCAGGGGAGTTCGTCACCGGCAATTTCGGGCTTTCGACTGAAATCCCGCTGCCGTATCCGGACGGTTGCTGCGATGCGCCGGTATTTCAGGACGGCAGCTTCTACTACACCCCCTTTGTATTCGGATTTGGCATCCACGCATTCGGTCGCGACATCAGTAACGCAAACCTCGATTACTTTCCCAATGGTGTGACCTGGGCGGACGAGGGCCGGGCTCAGAGCCAGACCGTGACCGGCGGCGGTCCGTACTGGAACGGGACATTGGGTCTGGCGGCGCCGAACGGTGGCATGTTCAGGAATTTCGATCCGGCGACGTTCGATGCCACCCGGGTCGATATCGACCATTCCTATTTCAGTTTGGACGACATCCATGCATATCGTGCCGTCGTAGCTTTCGACAACCTGACGATCGATGGCTATTCGCAACAGGTTCCGGAACCTGCGTCGCTGGGTCTATTCGGTGCCGGGCTGTTGATGTTTGCTTTCGCCAGTCGTCGCGGCGCCTCCTCATTGCACCGTCGCTGACCAGGGAAACATCGATCCGAAAGCAGTACAGCCAAAAGTACTACGCACGAACCATGGAGCAGGGACCAAAAGCTGCCGCCAGGGCTGAACCCAAAAGCGGAACCGAAACTAAGCGTGGTCATCGGAGGGATTCGACATGACGACCCGATCGCTTCTCTGCGCCGCGGCGTTTCTTGCTGCCGCTCTGGCTTCGCAACCAGCAGGCGCTAGCTTCATCACCGGCTCGTTCAGCGGGATCGCAACGGGCAACCTCAATAACCCCGCCAATGGCACGCAATCGCCATTCGCCGAATCGGTCACCGGGACGTTCCTGTTCGACACGACGATTCCGCCAACGGAACCGTACAGCAACCCGCCGACACTAGCGGATGGTGTCTTCACTTACAGCGGTCAGTTTGCTTTCGACCTGGCGGTTCGATTCATGGGGCAGGATCTGCCCGGCGCGGTTCTCCTGAGCGGCAGCAATCACGCCGAATTGGTGGATCGCGGCGCAGGGCAGAGCTTTACCTTGAGCAGCGGTGGTCCCTATCAGTACGGAATTCTGTCCTTCGCGGATCCGGACGGCAGGTTGTTCAGCAATTTTGATCCCACGACGTTTGACCCGAGGCAGGTCGACATCGGTCAGTCCTTCGTGCGCTTCTCGGACAACATTCGTCTGTACAACGCGACGGTTGCCTTCGACAGCCTGATCTTTGACGGCTACCCGCAGCAGGTTCCGGAACCGGCGACGCTCGGCATGCTGGCTTTGGGGCTGCTGTTGTTACTGCCCTTCACACGGCCCCTTTCACACAGCGGGCTGCGAAGGCGACTCCCGAAGTAAATCGATGAAGGCGCGCCGCCCGGCGGTAACTTGTCGATGGCGCGGAAAGTAGAGGCACAGGCCGGGATAGGGCGGCGTCCAGTCTTCGAGCACCCGGATAAGACGTCCGGCCTCGATATGTCGTGCGACCAGCCATTCGCTGACCCATACGAGGCCGATGCCGTTCAGTGCCGCATCGATCATCAGGGTGTGGCTGTCGAGGGTCAGTGAGCCTGCGACATCCATTTCGATTTCTTCGCCGTGCTTTTCAAATTCCCATCGGAACAGGGCGCCGCTGGGCAGGCGGCTGCGAATGCACTTGTGCACACGCAGATCGTCGGGCACGAGAGGTCGTTGGCGATTTTCGAAATAGGCCGGCGATCCAACGACAGCAAAGCGCAGTGCCGGCCTGCAGGCAATGGAGATCATGTCCTGGGGAACTGCTTCGGCGAGTCTTATGCCGGCGTCGAAACCTTCCGCAACGATGTCGATCAGCCGGCCTTCCGTTACCAGGTCGACTTTCATGTCCGGATAGCGACTGAGGTACTCGGGCAGGACCGGCGTCAGCGCCATTTGCGCTGCCGCTTCGGAAGTGTTGATGCGCAGCGTGCCGGTGGGTGTGTCGCGAAATTTGTTGACCGACTCCATTGCGGCCGAAATCTCATGCAGCGCTGGGCGGATGCGAGCCAGAAACTCCTCACCGGCTTCCGATAGTGAAACGCTGCGCGTAGTGCGGCTGAACAGCTTCACGCCCATCCGTTGTTCGAGGCCGGCAACGGCATGACTCAGTGCCGAGGGAGATATTCCCAGTTCCTTCGCTGCGCCGCGGAAGCTGCGATGGGTCGCTACCGCGACCACGGCATTCAGTTCGAAGAGTCCGGCGTTACGCATTGTGCGAAATCCTGCATCAGGGCATGCACGATTATCGTCATTGTTGCATCAAAGCGTGAGTCCTATTGTCTCCGACGTATCCGCTCTTTCCTTGTCACCCCTGTGATTCCTGTCACCTCTGTCACTTCTTCCCCTCCATGCCCTTCAAAAAAACCGTTCTCATAACCGGCTGCTCATCCGGCATCGGCAAGGCCACCGTCCGGGAATTCGCCCGCAACGGCTGGAACGTCATTGCGACGATGCGAACGCCCGATGCCGAAACCGAACTGCGCGGGCTGGACAATGTGTTGATCGCCCGACTCGACGTGCAGGACCTCGCCAGCATCGATCAGGCGATCGCCGCCGGAATCGCGCGCTTCGGTCGTATCGATGCGCTGATCAACAATGCGGGCTTCAGCCTGTTCGGTGTCTTCGAGGCGCTTTCCAGGGAGAAGATCCGCGAGCAGTTCGACGTCAACCTGTTCGGTCTCATGGACGTGACGCGTGCCGTTCTGCCGCACTTCAGGAAGAACAAGGGTGGGCTGATCGTCAATGTCAGCTCGCGCGCTGGAATCGTCACACTGCCGATGATATCGCTGTACAACGCGACCAAGTTTGCCCTGGAAGGATTCACCGAGTCGCTGGCCTACGAGCTGGCGTCGCAGAACATCGCGGTGAAGATCGTCCAGCCCAGCGGCACCAGCACCAACTTTTCCAAACGCGCGGGAGAAGAATACGCGCACAACGCGGAGCTCGCGGACTACGACGCTTTCGTGGCGCATACAAACGCTATTTTCGACCAGTTGCGGGCGAGCAGGCTGACAACGGCAGAGGAAGTGGCACAAGCCATTTATGCGGCGTCGATCGATGGTTCGGATCGGCTGCGCTACTACGTCGGCGATGACGTCGGAGGTCTCGTGAAAGCGAAGCAGGAGATGTCCGACGCCGAGTATGTCGCTTTTGCCAGGGCGTGGTTTGTGCCGAAGATTTCCTAGCGCTCGCACTGCGGATGGGCGTGCGTCATCCTCTGGCGATCGTTTCGATGAACAGTTCGCCGTAGCGGACGAGCTTGGTTTGCCCGACACCGGGAATCGTCGCGAACTCATCGAGCGATGCCGGTTTGCGAGTCGCCATCTCACGCAAGGTCGAATCGTGAAAGATGACGTACGGCGGCAAGCCGTTCTCATCGGCGAGTTTCTTGCGTAGCGCGCGTAACTGTTCGAATAGCGCGTCATCCGTAGACGAAGGCGTGTCCGTCGGACCGGATCGCTGCTTGCGCGACGGTTTGACGGATTCGACTATCTGCACCTGGCGCTCACCCTTCAGCACGGCCCAGCTTTGCTTGTTGAGGACCAGCACGGGAAAGCCGTCCTGCGTTTCGTCCACCAGGCCCTGGTGTGCCAGCGCGCGGGCGAGGTTGCGCCACTCATCAACGCTGCGCGCTTTGCCGATTCCGTAGACACTCAATGACTGGTGGCCGCGGTCGATCAGCTTCTGGGACGCGCCGCCGCGCAGGATCTCGATTACGGATGCGGCGCCGAATCTTTCGCGCCTCTGGGCGAGACGTGCGACGCACGACAGGAATTGCTGCGACTCCACTGTCCAGTCTTTCGTCTCGCGCGGTGTGCAGCAGTTGTCGCAGGCATTGCAGGGTGGGGCGAAGGATTCACCGAAGTACCGCAGCTGGATGGCACGACGGCATTCGGCAGATTCCGCGTAATTCAGCACTTGCCGCAGCTGCTGGCGTGCGATGCGTTGTTCGTCTTCGAGCGGTTCGCCGGTAATCGAATCCACCTTCTGCTGGATTAGAAACTCCGCCGTGCGGATGTCCGCCGCGCCGAAACATAGAACGCAGTGCGCTGGATCGCCATCGCGACCGGCTCGGCCGGATTCCTGATAGTAACTTTCCAGCGTCCGCGGCAGATCGTAGTGGACTACCCAGCGCACATCGGGCTTGTTGATGCCCATGCCGAAGGCGATTGTTGCAACGATGACCTGTGCGTCGTCGCGGATGAAAGCATCCTGGTTCCGCCGCCGTTCGTCGGCATCGAGACCCGCGTGATAGGGTAACGCGCGGATACCGTCTTGTTGCAGTCCGGCGGCAAGCTCATCGACTCGTTTGCGGGACAGGCAGTACACGATGCCGGCACTGTTGGACTCCCGCGCCCGCGCCAGTAGTTCATCGTAGGTACGTTTGCTCTTGGGTCGGACCGAGTAGTGAAGGTTTGGACGATTGAAGCTGGCAATGTGGATCGCCGGTTCGCGCAGCACCAGTTGCGCGACGATGTCGGCACGTACCCGTTGTGTCGCGGTCGCAGTGAAGGCCAGTACCGGTATCTGTGGATACCGTTCTCGCAGTAGCGAGAGTTGCCGATACTCGGGGCGAAAATCGTGTCCCCACTCCGACACGCAATGGGCCTCGTCGATAACGATGGCGCTGACACCTTGCGATGCAATCAGTCGCGGCAACGTGCCGCTCAGGAAGTCGCCCTGCATCAGGCGCTCGGGTGCGAGATAGACCAGTTTGTATTCCCCTCGCAGCAGCGCCGCAGTCCGGATGCGGATCTCCGCTGCGCCCAGGCTCGAGTTGATGAAGGTCGCCGCGATGCCGTTGTCCTGCAACTGTCGCACCTGGTCCTGCATCAGTGCGATCAGCGGCGAGACGACCAGGGTTACTCCCGGCTGGATGATCGCGGGTAACTGGAAGCACAGGGATTTGCCACCGCCCGTGGGCATGATGGCGAGGACGTCGCTGCCCGCCAGTGCATCGCGAACGATCGATTCCTGCCCGGGACGGAACGAATCGAAACCGAAGCAGCGTTTGAGCTGCGCAAGCAGGTCCGTGCCCGTCATTGTTGCCGAGCGGCTCGATTGCGGGGTGAGCGGCATCGATGCGGCGGACAGTGGTGGGATGACGGCCATCGGGGCATTGCAGGCGATCTTTTCGACAAATCTATGCGACTACATGTCCGGCGTGACTGATGGCAGCTCGGGAGGGTATGGGATTGGCCGCGACCTTGAAGTCGCGACGTTTGCGGTGACGCGCTAGGGCATTCGACCAACAGGCGGAATATACATAAGAGTGCACGTCTGGATGGCGCGTTATCTCCAAAAGACGATCCTTTCATCCCCGCGTACGTTCGCTTGGCGGATCAGCCGGACGATACGCGCCACGCGTGCCGGTCCTGTCGCGCAAGCCGATGGGTTGCTTGGGCTGAGCGATGCGAGACGTGCAAGGGATCGGATTGGCAACAACCGGGACTGGATGCCGCGGCAATTGCGCGATGAGGTCACTCAGTGCGGCGCCAGCACGAAAAAGGGGGATGAGAAATCGTATCCGGCAAACCGTGCCACTAATTTCCGGGCGAGATCCGGATTCTGCCGCTGGCCAGTCGCGATCCCGCTAGCGGGTACCGGTCAGGCTTTCCATCATCAGCCCGGTGCCGCCCTTGGAGATGTGTGCAACGATTGCCGTGCGACGATGGATCTTCGTCACCACGCCCAGGTTGATGGCGAACGCCAGGTGAACCGTCGCGCCTTTCTTCAATCCCAGGTTCTCGGTTTCGATGAATACGCCGTTGGCGCTGAGATTGCGCGCACGACATAGTTTTCCTGGACGTCCGGGTACGGAGACGTAGACGGCGGTGCGTGCGCGATGGCGTGTGTGGAGGCGTCGTTCCATGCTCAGCTCCGCGATGGGCTGCTGCCCACCGCGCTTGTATAGTCGTTCTTGTTCAAGAGACTGCAATCCACATGCATGTTCGCGAACGTCGTCGATGAAGAAGTTGCCGCAGGACCGAGCCATTATGCCGCGACGTTCTGCCCGTGCGAAGCAGCAAGTTAAGGTCTTATGTCGCAAGGGAAACCCGCTATCGCGGTAGACTGTCGCTGCGCCAGCTCTGTGCGGCGATTGCATCGCTGCTGTAGAAAAACGAATGCTGTCGAAAGTTCATACACTCGTGCGTAGCCACTATCGAAGTCTCTATGAAATCTGAGAATTTCCGATGTCGTCCGCCGCGACCGATCCAAGCGAGTAGTGTCGGGTGATGGCGGATGAGCGGGTAAGCAAGTCGGGAACGCCTCCCCGGTCCGGCCAGCCGTTGCCATTTACGCGCCACGATCTGCCCATCGGCGTCTTCGATTCGGGCGTTGGCGGACTTACCGTGCTGCGCGCATTGCGGGAGCACTTGCCGGAAGAGAGCTTCACATACCTCGGGGATACCGCGCGCCTGCCATACGGGACGAAAAGCGGCGATTCGGTGCTGCGCTATTCGATTCAGGCCACACAATTCCTGGTTGGCCGCGGCATCAAGTATCTGGTCATCGCCTGCAACACCGCCTCCTCAGTAGCGGTGGATGAGCTGCGGCGACGGTTTGCCCCGATTCCGGTTATCGGTGTCATCGAACCTGGCGCCACGGCGGGATGTGCCGCTTCGCAATCCGGTCGCATCGCAGTGATCGCAACGGAGGGAACCGTGCAGGGTGGGGCATACCAGCGGGCCATCGCGCAAATCCGCCCGGATGCCTGCGTCGTGGCGAAGGCGTGCTCGTTGTTCGTGTCGCTGGCGGAGGAGGGATGGACGCAAGGCCCGATCGTAGAGGCTGTCGTGCATCGCTACCTGGGCGAACTGTTTCTGGAGCGCAGCGACATCGACACACTGCTGCTGGGGTGCACTCACTTCCCCGTGTTGCAGGAGGCGCTACGCAACGTCGTGAATTCGTCGGTGACGATCGTGGATTCGGCGCAGACAACTGCCCTGGCGCTCGCAACCGATCTGGCGCAGCGTGGACTCAATACCAAGCAATCGCTGGCGCGGATTTCGCTGTTGGCGACCGACAGCCCACAACGCTTCGCGAGGGTGGGCAGCAGGTTTCTTGGCGAAAGCTTTACGTCGGAACAAGTCGAGCTGGTCGACCTGGCGCCATAGGGCGGCGCTGTTAACTAGCGCTGTCCGCTGGCCGCATGGCGACCGGTCGAGTGGACGTCTTCAAAGCACTCGAAGCGGTTCCGGCCGCACAGCTTGGCGGCGTACAGCGCATGGTCTGCGGCTTCCAGTAACCCCAGCGTGCTCGGGAAGCGGCGGCGCGCCGTGTAGGTGGCGAGGCCGATCGAGACGGTAATGTTCAATGTGCCGCTGGCGGGATCGTGATTCGTCATTGCGACGGACTCCAGGATGCGTTGCGCGACCTGCCGGGCAATATCCGGATCGGCACCCGGCAACACCACCAGAAATTCTTCGCCGCTGAAGCGCGCCACGAGATCGCTGCCGCGTACGCAAGTGAGAAGAGCTTGCGCGCAGCTGCGCAGGACGCGGTCGCCAACTTCGGTGCCGAAGCGCTCGTTGACGGTCTTGAAGTGGTCGATGTCGACATGCGCAATGCTCAGGTCGCGCCCGAACACGACTGCCTGGGTGAATTCCCGTTCCAGCAAACGATCCAGCCACGGCCGGTTGAGCGCATCGGTGAGCGGGTCGCGCCGGCTGGAATCCTCAGCTTCCTCGGTGCGGGTAAGCAGCACGCTGGTGGTTGCCTGGAGGGCGCTCACTTCCTGCAATGCTTGCAGATTGCGCACGGCGAGCAGTTCTCGCGCCTCGGCCAGAAGATTCTCGGCATCTTCCGTTGCGATGATGCTGGTCTCGTACAGCGCCTCGGTTTCCGGAATCAGCTCCAGGACGTGGGTGACCACTTCCGTGACTTGTTCGCCGTCCATATGCAGCAGCGTCTGCGCTCGTTGCGCCAGCGCCGCCAGCATCGAGGCCTTGTCCGTTGCAAGTACGGCGTCGGCCAGATCGCTGCCCAGGGCGACGCAGCGAGCGAACTTGCCGTCATCGGCTTCGGCGGAAAGCTGCTGGGGGGTATGGCTGTGAGCAACCGCTGCGACAATTCGGTCGGAGAGGTTCCAGGTCTTGAGCAGCATCGCCGTGTACGCCGCGTGGTCCTTGCCGAGTGCCTGGATCTCGTAGGCGACCCAATCGGCATGCACGGCCGGCTGTTTCAGTTTGCCGTAGAAATCCCGCGCCGCGCGGTCCAATGCCAGAACCGCCATGTCCTGCAGCAAACCGGCCAGGAAAACGTCCTCCGAATGCCCGATCTTGCCGGTTTCCGCGAAAGCCCTGGCGGCGGTGGCCGCCAACAGCGCGCGGCGCCAGAAACCCGGGTAGTCGATGCCGACTGGTCGTAGCGCACGCAGTGGCGATACCAGGGAAAAGCTCAATGCCAGGGTCAGGGCGGCATTCAGGCCGATGATGACCAGCGCCTGTCGCAGGTTCTGGCTGCTGCGGCGCTGGGCGTAGAACGCCGAGTTGGCGATGCGTAGGATTTTGGCCGTCATCGCAGGATCGCGGCCGATGGCCTGCGCCACCTTCGCCATCTCGATGTCCGGATCGCGCGCCAGTGCAATAATGTCCGTCGCCACACGCGACGGGCTGGGGAAATCGACTTGCGCCTTGAGGCGATTTTCGAAGTCTTGGGCAAGCATGGCAGTAGCCGGACAACGTAAACTAGCGGGGCCGGAAAAACGCGCGGGAGGCGCGCCAAATGCAGGCCTTGACCGCGGCCAGCGAACAACCGGGAGCGACCTTCGAGGCTTGTCCCCTGCGCATCCGCTACTTATGTATCGGCCAGGAGCACAGGCACTTGAGGCGCCACCCGAGAATCAGGCGCAGGTTGTTGTTGACACTCAATAGGCCGCCAAAGAGAATAGCCGGCTCTTATGTCTGCGGAGGGGTACCCAAGCGGCCAACGGGGGCAGACTGTAAATCTGCTGGCTTATGCCTTCGTAGGTTCGAATCCTACCCCCTCCACCACTCGAGTTGGCCGGTGCAGTTGCGGGTGTAGTTCAATGGTAGAACCTCAGCCTTCCAAGCTGATGGTGTGGGTTCGATTCCCATCACCCGCTCCATTGCGCTTGCAGATGTAGGCCGGTGCCGGTCGAGGAGACTGGACAGACATAGATAAGGGCGGGACGCCGGCGGGATCGACTGCCGGAGGTTGCCCGGATTTGGGCGTTTTGCGGATGGTTGATTCGGTGCCCACGTAGCTCAGTCGGTAGAGCACGTCCTTGGTAAGGACGAGGTCACCGGTTCGATTCCGGTCGTGGGCTCCATGTGAGAAGAAGGGACTAGTAACTGGTGAATCGGAATGATCGACCCGCGCTGCGCGCAGGTCCGCTTCCCGCCAGCCATCAGTCTCCGTGGTTAGTTGCTAGTCACTCAGTCACTTTTTAAAAGATAGAGGATTGCCGCTGTGGCCAAAGAGAAGTTTGAGCGAACGAAGCCGCACGTAAACGTCGGCACGATTGGTCACGTGGACCATGGCAAGACGACGCTGACAGCGGCGTTGACGAAGGTGATGGCGGGACTGCACGGCGGCGAGTTCAAG
>DASYEW010000003.1:0-214831 GCA_036498785.1 Steroidobacteraceae bacterium
CCGGCTCCCCGGCCTGCGCTCGCTTGATAAGGCCAATGATCTGGCTGTCTTTGAACTTCGACTTCTTCATTGGAATCTCCTCGGGTCCACATTACGAGAAAATTCCACTTCTGACTTCAGCTAATTTTTGGGGGGATTACCGACCCAAAGAGGCATATCTCAACCTAATCTATATCTCCGCCTTCCTGCTCCTCGCTGTCCTCAAGTTCGTTCGATGATCAGCAATAAGTGCTGAGTACATGGCTGTGTATATATACAGCTATGAATTTCCGGAGTAGTATCAACACGCGCTCGCGAAGAGCGCAGGGCTCCTCGGAATCTTCTCTCCAGCCTCCCGGTCCACGACCAAAACGATTCCGAATCCTGATTCCAAAGAACGGCGCCCGACAGTGCTGTTACACCGCCGAGCGCCTAACCACCGCCAACCTGATAAGAGGTATGACCATGGCTACCAAGGATGATACGTCGAAGGTCCGCTCCGGCCGCAATAGTTCTGCGAAGCGCTCCGCGAAAAATCCGCCGAAGCGAGCAAAGGCCAGCTCTACTTTCAAGGCGCTCGAAGACATTGTCGAAGAGGAGCGCGCCCGCCTGATGAAGGCGCACTCGATCCTGGATTGCGTGATCAGGGCAATGGAAGACGAGGAGGGTGCCTCGGGTAATGATGGTCCGTATTGGCCAGCCGTGATCGAATCGGCGCGCGACCTGATCAATGAATCGATTCAGAAGCTGGAAGATCTCGATTACGGTCCGGCGCCTGCATCCAGCACGTACGAAGTCCGCGAACCGCTTCTGACTTACGGTGCGGCAGTGTCCCCAGATGTCTCCGCGGCACACGTACCAATAGACAAGAGCAAGCTGAACTAGCCTCGTTTCCGTCCTCATATGCGTGACCGCGTGTGAGGACGGCTCTGCTTCTCTCTCCGCCAACCGCTAACTCCCCCCATCTCGCCGGGTGCCGCCATGTCCGCATACCCCTCCGATGCTGAGCGCGCCGACAACGCCCGTTCCCTTACGGACCTAGCTGCCCGGATCACTGAACTCGCTGGCCACCTCAACGCTGCGAACTATCGATTCCTGATGCTGATTGCCGAATTCGACCGCCGTGGCGGCTGGAGTGGTCATGCCGTGCAATCCTGCGCGCACTGGCTGAACTGGAAATGTGGCATTGCCATGGGTGCAGCCCGCGAGAAAGTTCGCACCGCACTCGCTCTTGAGAAGCCTCCGCAGATTGCGGCAGCAATGGAGCGCGGGCAACTCAGCTACTGCAAGGTGCGGGCAATCACTCGCGTCGCGTGCGAGAAGACCGAAGAGTACTTTCTCCATATCGCCATGCATGGAACGGGTGAGCACATCGAGAGGCTCGTCAGCCACTGGCGCCGGGTGAAGGAAGCCGAAGAGATCTCTCGCGAGGCGCGGCAGCAGGCGAATCGATTCCTGAAGTACCGTTGGGACGATGATGGCTCACTGCTCCTGACAGCCAGTCTTCCCGCAGATATTGGCGCACTCGTGCTCAAGGCACTCGAAGCCGCGATCGAGGAGAGCCCAACGCCGAATCCGCCTGCGGAAATGCACTTCGACCACGTTCCCGCTGACGATCCGATCGATAAGCCCTCACGTCCTGCGCGCCGTGCTGACGCATTGGGCGTGATGGCCGAGAGCTTTATGTGCCACGGCGCAGAAGCGATGAGCGGCGGTGACCGTCATCAAATTATTCTTCACGTTTCCGCGGAAACGTTGGCGGCGAGAGTCGACGTGCCGGAAGCGCATCGTGCACCCACGGAAAATACGTGCGGTGATATGCCGATTTGTGAAATTGAAGATGGCCCTGGCGTTTCCGCGGAAACGGCACGACGCTTTGCTTGCGACGCAAGCATCGTCCCGGTTCTTTGGCCCGCTGGTCGTAACTCCGCATCGAACTCCGACCCTGATCCTCTGAATGTCGGTCGCAGAACTCGCACAATCCCGTCGGCGCTGCGCCGTGCGCTGAACGCGCGCGATCGCGGTTGCCGCTTTCCAGGTTGTACCCACACGCGTTACGTGGATGCGCACCACATTCACCACTGGGCGCACGGAGGCGAGACCAAACCGTCCAATCTTGTGTCCTTATGTCGCTTCCATCATCGCAAGGTCCACGAAGGAGCCGTGAAGGTTCATGTCCTCGATGACGGTGCCCTGCGATTCCTGCAGCCCGACGGCCAATCGTTCGATAGCGTTGCCCCAGGGCATACGCAGCCAATGGGCGACTGGCAGCAATTGCCCGCCGCCCATCGGGAGCGGGCTATACATATAGATAAGGAGACGGCGGTAACTCGCTGGGGTGGCGAGAGCATGGATTATGGAATGGCAATTCAGGGGCTACACCAGGCGACGCGCCATGTAACCGTTGCATCAGCCTGATTTCCGTTGGGAGATTGCGAGCGGTTTTGCGTCTGCTCTCGTGATTATCACTCTTAGGCGATACGTGAACCATGCTGGACAAGACCCGCGGCAGGCACCCTTCGACGAGCTCAGGGCGAACGGAGGTGGTGGGCTGGTCGCCCTCGCTCATGGTGAACCGGTCGCTACTACCGCTTATGGTGAGCTTGTCGCCATTCCCGCTCATGGTCAGCTTGTCGTTATTACCTATTACCGTTCGTGGTGAGCCTGTCGTTGTTACGTTCGTGGTGAGCCTGTCGAACCATGCAGCTGAATACGCCGGCCGGCTTGTCACTCCCGCGGTGAGTGATTTTCGTATCGCGACGTGTCCGTTCTTGAGCCAAACGCGGTTCGTGGCGGGTCGTATCCCTCAATCCTTGCGACTCATCGCTTTCAACAGCCGATAGGTGTATTCAACGCTCTCGTCGAACTCTCTGACGCCGATGCGCTCGTCGCGGCCATGAGCGCGGTTCTCGTCGATGTCTGCCCAGGTTCCCCCTAAGTCGTAGCTCACGATTCCCGCGTTGCGGGTTTGACGGTCATCGCTGAATCCGGTTGCCATGGTCGGCACGATTGCAACGCCTGGCCACATGGAATGAACCACGCTGGTCACCCGAGCCATGGTTTGCGGCGTGGGCTGGGATTCAGGGCTGACGATTGGGGGTGCGTCGAGAGTGACAGTGATCTTCGGATCGTTCAGTGCGCTCGTGAGTGCTGTCTGCACATGCTCCGCCGTGTCGCCGGGCATCATACGGCACTGGATGGTTGCCTTCGCCCGTTGCGGTAGTGCGTTCTCTGCATGTCCGCCGGACATCAGCGTCGCCACGCACGTCGTGCGCAATTGTGCGTTCAAACGAACGATGTTACTGAGCCGCTCAGCCGCCGCCGGGTCGAACGGCGTTCCGGCCACCGCGTGCATGTCGGGACTCTCCGGCCCGGGACTCAGGTCGGCAAATTTTTCGAAGCCGGCACGCGTTGTGGTCGTCAGTGTGACGGGGAATTTCAGCGCTTCGATGCGGCCCAGACCCGCGGCCAGGCGATAGATGGCGTTATCGGGCCCAGGCAGCGAACCGTGACCACCGGGGCTCGTCGTCTCCAGCGTATAGGTGACATAGGTCTTCTCGCTGGTACCCAGTGAGAAGTAAAGCCGCTCGCCGTTCTTGTACGCGCCGCCTCCGCCGTCGAGATTGACGACCAAGCTGGCATCGATGAGGTCGCGGTGATTCTTCAGGAGGAACTCGGGTCCATTCGCGTCGCCACCGGCTTCCTCATCGGCAGTAAAGGCGGCGATGATGTCCCGCTCGGGAGTGAAGCGCTCGCGCTTTAGGCGGATCAGACCCTCAAGAAGCGCGGCATCGCCGTTCTTCATGTCGATGGTGCCGCGCCCGTAGAACCAATCGCCTTTCTGCGTCAGCTGAAACGGATCGACGGACCAGTCTTCCGCCTTGGCTTCGACGACATCCAGGTGACCCAGGAACAGCACGGGCTTGCCCTTGCCCTTGTTCTGGCCCTTGCCGCGATAGCGTACGACGACGTTTCCTTTGGTGGGATGGTCGGGCGGCGCAATGAAGGTCACGTCACTGTCTGCAAAACCGGCCCTCAGCAAGTGCTCCTCGATCGCGTGTGCGGCCTCAGTCGACCCGTGGTCATGGGTCGTGTTGATCTCCACCAGCTCCTTGAAGATCGTGCGAGCCAGATCCTGGTCGTCTGCCGGTGGAAGCGGTCCGGGTGTGGCGGACCATGCGCTGCCACTCAAGGCCAGGATGACCAGCGCGCAGGAGGGTATGGAGGCTCGCATGAGGTTGGATCCCCGCTTCTTGATCTGGTGAAGGGTTCACGGGCGCGCCCATTGTATCTCTGGAGAGGCTGCGCACGCCTGAAGAACCCGCGATCAGTAGAGATACACGGCACCAGAATTGAACACGGCATTATCCGTTTGGTCGCCATTGACACCCGTGGCACCACCGTCTTCGTCCAACGCACCCACGGCCAGCGTGTTGCCATCGGCACTGAGCGCCAGACTGCGCCCGAAAATGTCCCCCGCTTCGGTATTGGGAGCCTTCACATACGTCCGTTGCGACCAGGTGTTGGCCGCTCGGGTGAATATATAGACGGCGCCCGCGTGGTTCGCGCTGTTATCGGTCTCATCGCCGTTGATGCCGGTGGCAGCACTAGCTTCCCCGAATGCACCCACGGCGAGCGTGTTGCCATCGGCACTGAGCGCCAGACCGTACCCGAATGTGCTCTGCACCCCGGTATTGGACGCCTTTACATAGGCTTGTTGCGACCAGGTGTTGCTCGCTCGCGTGAACACGTAGACGGCGCCAGCGTAAAAGGTGCTGTTGTCGGTCCCATCGCCGTTGATGCCGGTGGCAGCACTGGCCTCCGCGTATGCACCCACGGCGAGCGTGTTGCCATCGGCACTGAACGCCACCCTGAAACCGAAATTGTCTGACGCATCGGTATTGAACGCCTTCACATAGGCCTGTTGCGACCAGGTGCTACTTGCCCGCGTGAACACGTAGACGGCGCCGGAGTTGTTGGCACTGTTGTCGGTCTCAACGCCGTCGATGCCGCTGGCTGCACTGTCCTCTGATGACGCACCGACTGCCAGCGTGTCGCCATCGGTACTGAGCGCTAGAGATGTCCCGAAAGCGTCGAACTGCCCGGGATTGGAGGACTTCACATAGGCCTGTTGCGACCAGGTGCTGCCCGCCCGCGTGAACACGTAGACGGCGCCGGCGCCATTCGTGCTGTTGTCGATCTCATCGCCATTGATGCCAGTGGCTGCGCTGGCCTCTGAGGGAGCAGACACGGCCAGCGTGTAGCCATCGGCACTGAGCGCCAGCGCTGTACCGAAACCGTCGGACGCCCCGGGATTGGAGGCCTTCACATAGGCCTGTTGCGACCAAGTGTTACTTGTCCGCGTGAACACGTAGACGGCGCCGGCGCCATTCGTGCTGTTATCGGTCTCATCGCCGTTGATGCCGGTGGCGGCACTTGCCTCCCCATAGGCACCCACTGCCAGTGTGTTGCCATCGGCACTGAGCGCCAGGCCGTACCCGAACCGGTCTAACGCCTCCGTATTGGAGGCCTTCACATACGCCTGTTGCGACCAGCCATTATCCGTGCGCGTGAATACATAGACGGCGCCGGCGCCAACTGCGCCGCTATCGGTCTCATTGCCGTTGATGCCGGTGGCAGTACTGCCCTCCAGGTTCGCTCCCACCGCCAGAGTGGTGCCATCGGCACTGAGCACCAGATTGTCGCCGAATTGAACTGCCGACCCGGTATTGGAGGCCTTGAAGTACCCGATAGCCCCGATGGCTTGGAGTGCAGAGCCGAGCGCGTTGACCTCATTTGAGTCTGAACAGCCAGTGGCATTGCATGCCGCCAGCTTGTAGCGTGCGTGAGCCCAATCCTGCCGATGCACGGCGATATCCAGCGCCGCACTCGTCGCTGACGCGTCGAGGTTCTGCCCCACTGGCGTGAAGCCGGATGCGCCGTCCGGGTTCGCCAGAAGCTGATAATGAGTGACGCCGCTCACGGCCGGCCAATTGAACAGCAACTGTTTGGTCCCCACAGCCAAAGCCAACTGCGCAGCGGACGGAGGCGGCTGTGGATCATTGTCTTCGATGGTGAAGGAAACCGCAGCCTGCGTGCCAAGCGTAGTACCGCCCGCAGGGTTGGACAGCGTGACCGTGAAAGTCTCATCCGGCTCATGAATGCTGTCATCGAGCACCGGGATCGTGACTGTCTTCGTCGTGGTGTCTGCGTCAGCGAATGTGATGGTGGTATTAACAGCGCTGTAGTCTTGGCCGGCAGTGGCGGTGCCATCGACCGTGCTCACCGTCACACTGACCGCACCGTGACTGCCCGCCGTGCGGGTGATGCTTACCTCGACGCTGGCCTGCGACTCGGCCACCCGCAGATCAGCCGTAGCGAACTGCAACGTTCCAGCTGGCATCGGCTCGACTGGAGGTGGAATGTTCGGTGCCGGCGGGCGGCCTGCATGGTGTCCGTGGCACGCCGCGAGCAACAGACCCAAGATGGCATAGCCACCGAAGACAATCGGGCGCATCCGGTCTCTCATTTTCTCTTTCTTCTTCGCTTTGCAGTCGGCCATCCGGTTTAGTAGCAGCCAGGTATCGGCCCGCCGCTGACATAACTTGATGGCACATTCAGATGCCGGACCAAAATCCTCGTGTCCGTCCGTCACACTTTGAAGTGGATGTGGAGCCTCGACGCCGCACTGTTCTTGTCCTGGTGCACGATACAGCTTCACTAACGTTGATGCGGTACAGACCACCTGTGCTGCCACTTGCATAACTGAACTGCCACTGCGCGGCTCGCCCGGTCCTTGATACGCTGCCGTGTCACTTATCGAACAGGTAAGAGCGAATGGATGGCGAGGCAACCTGCCACGGCGCTGTGTGTCGCGAGATAACTGTTCATGAGAGCAGACGTTCGAATGTCCATCCGTGCCAGGGAGCACCGTTCATGGCTGATGACGATGTTAGACGAAACGTGGGTGTGGTCACGCCTGAGACGCTGATGGCCGAGGACGGTTTGTCCTTCCTGCGTGGCATGCTCGATGGTCGTCATCCGTGTGCGCCCTATGCAGACACAATGGACATTCATCTCTTCGAGGTCGATCAAGGTCGGGTCGTATTCGTTGGCAAGCCGTCCGCTCGGTTCCTCAATCCCATCGGAGTCATCCAGGGCGGCTGGGCCGCGACGATCCTGGATGGAGCGATGGCTCACTGCATTCATACGACATTGCAGCCAGGTGAGAACTACACAACACTCGAAATGAAGATCAACTTCATCCGCCCGGTGTTGCCGTCGAACGGCATCGTGCGTTGCGAGGCCAAGGTGATCCATCGCGGCGGCAGGACTGCGACAAGCGAGGGCCGGATTCTCGACGAACGCGGCAAGCTGCTCGCTCACGGCAGCGAAACCTGCATGATCTTTCCGGCCGAGGCCGCTTGATGCGGAGCCTCGATCGGACCCATCCACAATAGATCCGATTTCTCGCAGCGCCACCTGAAGCGCGCACAAGATTGTCAGCAGCGAACTGCTTGCAAGCAACTCTTCAGCTGCTGACTGTTCGGACACCGAAGCGCGCCGATCCTCCTGACCGGTCTGTCGATCCGGTCACACCTCGACGCGTGTGCATAGAAGACACTCCGTGCGGTCCAGCATCACCAATCAAAAGCCCGGGATGGCGAACAGGCCTTCCCAAGAAAACGGAACATCAACCGCGATGCATGCTTCTTCCCCACGGCGGTGGGCTCTGGGCCTGTGCCTTCTTCTGGCCGCATCCGTACATACCACGCGTGCCGCGGCCGATTCGATTGGCGACTTTGCGATCACGCGCGTCGACGTGCAGGGCAACACCTTGCTCGATCCGTCCCTCGTGCAGGGGTTGGTCGGCGAGTTCGTCGGCCAGAACCGGGACTTCAGTTACGTCGAACGTGCGCTGGCCGCGCTGCAGGCCGCTTATCGCGAACGCGGGTTCAGTCTCGTCAAGGTTGTTCTGCCGGAGCAGGAACTGAATGAGGGTGTGGTCCATATCTCAGTGATCGAGACGCGTATCGGCGAGGTCCGTGTCGCGGGCAACGATTTCCACGATGCGGCCAATGTCCGACACAGCCTGCCCACGATTGTCGAAGGCGCCATTCCCAATACCGATGCGCTCTCGGCCAACCTGCGAATGGCCAATGAGAATCCTTCCCGGAAGGTCAACTTGCAGCTGCAGAGCGGCGCTGCGCCGGGTGTCGTCGATGCGGTTGTGCAGGTCGAGGATTCAAAGGACTGGTCTGCCGGCGCACTTGTCGACAACTCGGGCAACGATTCATCGGGCCACACTCACGTCACCGCGCAGTATCAGAATTTCAATATTGGCGGCCTCGATCACGTATTCACGGCGTCGTACACCACCAGCGTGGAAGAGCCGAGCAGGATGAGCGTCTACGGGGCGGGATATCACATTCCGTTATATTCGCTGCGCGATTCGCTCGACTTCTACGGCACCTATTCGAACGTTGACGCAGGCGTCGTATCCGCAGGCCTGCTGAACCTCGCAGTCAGTGGTGCGGGCACGGTGTTTGGCACGCACTTCAATCACGATCTGCGCCGGATTGGCAACTACGAATCGCAGCTGACGCTGGGCTTCGATCACAAGGCATTCCGCAACGACGTCACGTTCATGGGGACGCAGCTGGGCGGTGACATCACCGTCAATCCGCTCAGCCTGTCCTATGCCGCGCAATGGGCTTTAGCAGCAGGCCGTCTCAACTTCTATCTCACCGGGGTGCGCAACATTCCGGGTGGGTCACAGGCCAGCGATGCGAATTTCACTGCGTCGCGTTCCGGTGCGACATCGGACTATGCGCTGCTGCGATACGGCGTCGGCTTCGCAAGGCAGCTGCCTCGTGACTGGCAGATGCGCCTCACGCTGAATGGCCAGGCAACCAATGACGCTCTCGTCGCGGGCGAGCAGTTCGGGGTCGGTGGCGCCACGAGCGTGCGTGGCTTGGAGGAGCGTGAGATTTCCAACGATCAGGGTTTCAGTGCAAACGCCGAGCTTTACACGCCAAACCTGTGTGGCCAGCTGCTGGGCGGGACGACACGATGTAACGTCCTCGGGTTCTTCGACGGCGCACGTGTTTCGCGTAACGATGCGCTCGCCGGTGAGATCGATCACGAGCGCGTGAGCACCGTTGGCGCAGGGTTTCGCCTCAGCAGCGGCAAGTCGTTGTCGTTGCAGGTGGACTATGGGCACGTCGTCAGCGCCTCCGAACCGGAAGTGCGAGGCGACGAGCGCTTCCATGCATTGCTCGTGTTCACTTATTGATCGCCGGCACCGAGCACACCCGATGAAGACAGGAATGAATGTGAACGTGAGCCGCTCCAGCGAAGCAAGCGCCGTGCGGTGCGCGCGCCAGCCAAAGTTATCGGCGCGTATCAAAGGTCCAGCTGTCGCGTTGGCAGTCGCTTTCGCGTGCGTGCTCTCTGGAAACGTGAGCGCCAACCCCACGGGCGCGCAGGTTGTCGCGGGCCAGGCCAGCATAGTCGGATCGCCAAATCAGCTGCTGATCACGAATTCACCCGGCGCCATCATCAACTGGCAGGGTTTCTCGATCATGCCCGGCGAGCTGACGCGATTCATCCAGCAGAGTTCCTCGAGCAGCGTGTTGAATCGAGTCACGGGCCAGGACCCGACGAAGATCCTCGGTGCGCTCCAGTCCAATGGCAAAGTCTTCCTGATCAATCCGAATGGAATCATGTTCGGCGCGGGTGCCCGGGTAGACGTAAACGGCCTCGTGGCCTCCACGCTCAACCTCAGCAATGCCGACTTCCTCGCCGGCAAGCTCAAATTCAGCGGCGCCGGCAATGCGGGCGACATCAGCAACCAGGGCGCGATTACGACGCCCGGCGGCGGGCAGGTTTATCTCATCGGGTCGAGCGTGACCAACGGCGGTGTCATCACCTCGCCGGGCGGCGACGTTGTTCTGGCTGCAGGGCAGAGCGTCGACCTCGCCGATTCCAGCGATCCGGATGTGCGCGTCGTCATCAGCGCGCCGGGCAGCCAGGCTCTGAACGTCGGCAAGGTCGTCGCGGACTCCGGTCGGGTCGGCATCTACGGTGCATTGGTCAACCAGATGGGGCTCGTCAGCGCCAACAGTGCTGTCGCGGGAGCAAACGGCAAGATCGTATTTAGGTCGAGCGGCGACACGCTGCTTGGCGCGGGCAGCGTCACTAGTGCCACGGGCGCTGGCAGCGGCGGTGTAGTTGAAGTGACTGGCAACCGCGTGGGTCTCACCGACGACGCCGTGGTGGATGTCAGCGGCCAGACCGGTGGCGGCACTGTTCTCCTCGGCGGCGATGAGCACGGTGCGAACGCGACGATTCAGAACGCCTCGCAAACGTACGTAGGCGCAGCGGCTCAGGTGAGAGCCGATGCTCTGCAAACCGGCAACGGCGGCAAGGTCGTCGTCTGGTCCGATCGGCAAACGCAGATGTACGGAAGCATTTCCGCCCGTGGTGCGGGGCAGGGCGTGGACGAGGGCGGCAACGGCGGTTTCGTCGAAACCTCCAGCAAAGGCTACCTCGACTTCCGCGGTGTCGCCGACTTGCGGGCGCCCTCAGGAGCGGCGGGAACGCTGTTGCTCGATCCGAGTGACATCACCATCGCGTCGGATCAGTCCAGTGGCGATGTGACCATTTCAGGTTCGCCGCCCTTCGATATCACGGCAGCGAATGCTGTTTCGGTTCTGTCGACAGCAGCTCTGCAGAACCAGCTGGGGCTCGGCAACGTAACGGTCTCCACGTCGTCCGCTGCCTCGGCCCCCTCTGGCGGCACCATCACAGTCGTGAGTCCGCTCGCGTGGGCCAACTCGAACACGCTGCGGCTCGAGGCAGATCAGGGTATTACTATCAATGCGCCGATCACAGCAGCGGCGGGCACGTTGAGTCTGGCAACTGCCAACGGCGACATCACTCAAAGCGGCGGGAAGATCACTGCCGCGGCCGTTGCCGCTGTAGCCTCGAACGGGTCAGTCGCCCTGACCAACGAGAACAATGTGATCGCGGTCATCGCTGGCCGTGCAAATGGTTCGCTCGGGTTCTCCCTGGCGAACAACGGCAGTTTTACTGTGGGTACGGTACCGGGCGGCGGTCAGGTCTCCGACGTGAGCGGAATTGTTTCGGTGAATACGTCCAGCTTCGGCTTCGGCGTCGTGCTCCAGGCGCCGAACGTGGGAGATATCACGATTGCGGCACCCGTCGATGCCGGCATTTCGGGCGTCCTGGTGGGGGCCTCCGGAGCGGTGATTCAGGCTACAGGCGGCCTGATTTCCGGCGGCGATCTCACTGTTATCGCGGACGGTGCTGCGGGCATCGGGTCCAGCAACGCGCCGCTTCGAACTGCTGTCGGGACATTGCGGAACGCCACCTCTATAGGCGACGTGCATATCAGTAACACCGGCCCCCTGACTGTCAATTTCATCGAAGCTGGTGGCGTGGCGAGCGTAAGCGCGAGCGGGTCGATGACGACTGCAATCCCGACCGCTTGCGACTGCGCGGTACACATTTCTGGATCATCTGTCGTGTTGGCGACCGAAGGTTCGATGCTCGTGAATCCGGGTGGCTTCATTTCGGCTGAGAGCGATGTGGCGTTGTATGCGGGCTACCAGCCAGCGAGCGGCACCTATACGAATGCAGCGACACTTGCTGTCGACGGCGATGTGTCTGGCGGCACGGTCGGGCTGTTCGCTGGTGGAGCGATAACGGCTTCCGGAGCGCTGACCGGTGCGGTGACGCAAACCCCGTCACTCTATTCGCCGGTACCATCCTTGCCGACACTGTCGGAATGCATGGCAGCACCCACGACCCTCGGTTGCAGCGCTCTATTGCCAACGCTTGTTGAGTGCACCTCGAATCCCGCAACTGCTGGCTGCAGCGCGGTGCTGCCGTCGCTCTCCATTTGCACGGCTTCGCCATCAACTGCTGGTTGCGTCGTTGTGTTGCCGTCGCTTGCCACGTGTGTCGCGACGCCCTCAGTGGGTGGGTGCGGTGCTGTTCTGCCGACTCTGATGGCATGCACATCTAATCCGACTGCGGCGGGTTGCAACGTAGTATTGCCAACGCTTGTTGTGTGCACCTCGAATCACTCAGCTCCTGGCTGTGGAGCAGTGTTGCCGTCGCTTGCCACCTGCACGGCGACGCCGTCGGCTGCAGGTTGCAGTGCTGTTCTGCCGACCGTGGCCCAATGCGCGGCGACACCAACGCTCGCCGGCTGTAGCTCAGTTCTCCCCCCGGCTTCGGTATGTACCGTGAATCCGTCAGCGGCCGGTTGCATCGTCTTGCAGTCGACCCCAGTCGCCCAAACTCTCAATACGACCGTCAACCTGATAAATACCGTTACGAGTGCCGCGACTTCGGGTGCCACGAGTCCGCTTGTCAGCGCCAGCAGCGCCCCGGACACCGATAAGCCTTCCAGCGAGAGCAAGGTCGACTCGAAGAAGGACGCGCAGAGCTCCACCGATAAGGCAGCCACCAAGGCAGCAGAGAATGACACTTCAAAGAAAATGTATTGCAACTAAGGCAGGCGTATCGCTTGCCCTGCTATGCATCGCGACGCTCGCGAATGCGGCGCCGATCGGCACCGTGACCGAACTCGACGGCAACCTCCTGGTATCCCGTGCGAACGGTTCGATCAAGGTGCTTGGCCTGGGCTCGTCGATCGAGCAGGGCGATGTGCTCAGTAGCACAAGCGAAACGTATGCGACGCTGGCGCTTGCGGACAACAGCTCCATCACGCTCGGTCCCGAAACGAACCTGAAGCTCGAGCGCTACGTTTACAACAAGGACACTGCGGATAGCGACGGTGCTCTGTTTGCACTTGCCAAGGGGAGTGTGCGCATCGTTACGGGTCTCCTGGGCACGCGCAGCGGAGACACCTTCACGCTCGCAACGGCGGCATCGACCTTTGATATACGCGGTGCGAGCGTAGTCGTCGACTACGTCCCCGACCAACATGCGAAGCTCGCCTGGCGCGACAGCGGGCTACGTGATCCCAACACGGTCGCAGTCGTTTATACGCCCGATGCAGCTCCCGGCCCGGTACGAACGGCAGGTCACGCGAACACCTTGCAACTTGCGCAGGGTATTCCTATGCCTACCTCACCAGCCGGCGGCAGCCGGGCTCCCGGACTATACGTTCAGGTGCTGGATGGACTGATTAGCGTGACCAATTCCGCGGGGGCGCAGACTTTCCAAGCCGGACAATTCGGTTTCGTAGCGAATTTCAACATGCCACCGGTGATCGTGCCGAAGAACCCCGGGTTGATATTTAGCCCACCACCGGTGTTTTCGCGCAATACGACGCCCGGAGCGCCAACAACGGGCACTACAAAAAGCAAAACGGTAGATTGCGAAGTGCGCTGAGCGCCCCGCGTGTGAGCTTCGACGCAGCGGCTCGAAACTCACCGCTGCATCCCGATCGCGCCCTTCACCATCAGGCGGCGGCTGCTTTGGCGGCGGACTTCACAGCCTGCGGGTCGACCCAACCGCCGAAACCGACGGCGATGCGGTTCCACCCGTTGATGATATTGATGATCAATGTGAGCTTGACCTGCTCCTCCTCCGTGAACTGGGCCTTCAGGGCTTCGTACGCGCTCTCGTGCGTATGTGCTTCGGAGAGTCGCGTCAGCGCTTCGGTCCAGCCGAGCGCAGCGCGTTCACGATCGGTATAGCACGGGGCCTCGCGCCAGGTTGGCAACAGGTAGATACGTTGCTCGGTTTCTCCATTTTCGCGCGCAAACACCGTATGCATGTTGGTGCAGTTGGCGCACCCATTGATCTGGGAGGCACGGATCTCCACAAGCTCGCGGAAGCTCGGATCGAGGCTGGAGGAAATAGCGAGAGAAATGCTGTGCCACTCCTTCATCAGTGCCGGGGCAGCGGTAGCGGGATTCAGTCTGGCGGTCATGATCGGTGTCCTTTTGTTGGTCCCACCATCATGACGATCGAAGATCCGCCAATGTGACATGCGCGCCTGAATTCTTTCGCGAACGGCTTCGATTGCTAACTGTCGTCAAGACGATTACGCGCTATCTTGAATAGCTCTCCGCTGCGTCATTCCCCTTCTACATATTTACTGCGGCGCGGCTTCGTTCTATTCCCCTTCGGCGCGGTCCGATACCACCGCGCTAGTTGATAGTCGCAGCGTGGACGTGAAGGGGGAAGTATCGTGCGAGAGAAAGGCCGAGTACCTGGATCGCCACAAAGTGGTTCGTCGCAGCCGGAACGGAACGCGAATGCCGGTACGCCAAACGTGCTGCCGCTTCCTGATTTTCATTTTTCCGGAAGCGTCGGTCGTACCTATCTCGATTCCGATCCGGCGCAATTTCCGCAACCCGTGCTGCCGCCCCAAGGCGCGCCGAACATCCTGCTGATCCTGATCGACGATGTCGGCTTCGGACAATTCAGCACGTTCGGCGGCGGCGTGCCGTCGCCGACGATGGACAAACTGGCTGCGGAAGGGCTGCGTTACAACCGTTTCCATACGACCGCTCTGTGTAGTCCGACGCGCGCCGCTCTCATCACCGGCCGCAATCATCACTCGACGTCGTTCGCCGGCATCACTGAGCTTGCGACAGGTTACGACGGCTACACGTGCATCCTGCCCAGAAGCTGCGGGACCGTTGGTGAGGTGCTGCGCCAGAACGGCTACATGACGGCTTGGATCGGCAAGAACCACAACACGCCGACCTGGGAAACGAGCGCTGCTGGCCCGTTCGATCGCTGGGCCAATGGGTTGGGGTTCGACTATTTCTACGGCTTCAATGCCGGTGACATGAACCACTGGAACCCGATCCTGTTCCAGAACCGCGATCTCGTGCCGGCTTCGACCGATCCCAACTACCACCTCACTACCGATCTGGCCGACAAGGCGATCGCGTGGGTGCGCAGAGCCAAGACTATCGCGCCTGACAAGCCCTATTTCCTCTATGTCGCACCGGGCGCGACGCATGCTCCGCATCACACCCCCAAGGAGTGGATAGCGAAGTTCAAGGGCAAGTTCGACGCTGGTTGGGATAAGTATCGCGAGGAGACCCTGGAGCGGCAGAAGAAGCTCGGCGTAGTCCCTGAGGATACCAAGCTCACCGTCAGGTCCAAGGGTCTGCCTGCCTGGGACACGCTCAATGCCGACCAGAAGCGTCTGTACGCACGCATGATGGAAGTGTTTGCCGCCTTTGGCGCGCACTGCGATGAGGAACTCGGCCACGTGGTCGATGCAGTCAAGGCGCTGCCCGATGCCGATAACACTCTCATCGTCTACATCGCGGGCGACAACGGTTCCAGTGCTGAAGGCGGCCTGGAAGGATCGTTGTGCGAAAATCTCTTCTTCAATGGCTTTCCGGAGAAGTGGCAGGACAACATCAAGGCAATCGACGAACTCGGCGGTCCGCAGCATTTCAACCATTTTCCATCCGCGTGGGCGCACGCGATGAATACGCCGTTCCAGTGGACCAAGCAGGTCGCGAGCCATTTTGGTGGCACGCGCAACCCGATGATCATTTCGTGGCCGGCGCGCATCAAGGACAAGGGTGGCTTGCGTACGCAATTCCTCCACACCATCGACATTGTGCCGACGCTATACGAACTATGCGGCATCACTGCACCGACCGAGCTGAACGGCGTCGTGCAGAAGCCGATTGAAGGCGTGAGTTTTGCCTTTACGTTCGATGACGCGGAAGCGGCTAGTCTGCGCAAGACGCAGTACTTCGAGCTCGGGTGCAACCGCGGCCTGTACCACAATGACTGGATGGCCTCATCGCCATCGTTCGTGCCTTGGGTGGCAGAGCGGCCGCAGTGGGATCCCGACAAGGCAGTGTGGGAGCTGTACAAGATCGACGAGGACTTCTCGCAGGCGAACGACCTTGCTGCGAAATATCCGGAGAAGCTTCGCGAGCTGCAGGACCTGTGGTGGGTCGAAGCCTCCAAGTACAACGTGCTGCCGCTCGACTGGCGCGGCTCCAATCCCCGTATGAACGCCGAGTTGATGGGGCGACCAAGCCTCATCGCTGGACGTACCAAGATGACGTACTACCCTGGCACTGTCGGTCTGCCGGATGCCGCGTCCCCACCGATGTGCAACAAGTCCTGGACGATCACCGCCGAGGTCGAACTGCTGGACGACAAGACGAACGGCATGATCATTACCCACGGCGGCCTCGAGGGCGGCTACGGTCTCTACTTCCGCGACGGCAAGCCGACTTTCGTCTACAACTTCCTGAGCGCTGAGCGGCCGACGTTCGTTGCCCAAGAGCCGCTTCCGAAAGGGAAGGTCAACCTGGTCGTCGACTTCGTCTATGACGGCGGCGGCATGGGAAAAGGCGGCAAGATCACCATGTCCGCCAATGACAAGCAGATCGCCGAAGGCCGGCTTGAACGCACCATCCCGGTCGCGATCTCGCTCGGTGAGGGGCTGGACATAGGAATGGACGTCGGTTCGCCGATCGACTTTACCTATCAGCTGCCGTTTGCCTTCACCGGCAAGATAGAAAAAGTCACCGTCGAACTCAAGCCGCAGTCCCAGAGCTGAATGCGTTCAGCTCGTTGCCTCGAAATCGCCGGGCTTCCACGATCCATCGAATGCAGCTTGCTGCGGGCCGTAGACACGGAAATAAACGAACCAGCCTTTGTCTGGAATGGTTTTGATCCACTCGCCTTCATGACCGGCGGGGGCCGTGGGTCCGAAGTAGAGGTCGATGGGCGATGTGCCGATCTTGTTCTTGAGTTCGAAGAGGGAACGTAAGGCAGTCTTGCCCTGGTCTGTGATGACCTGGCTTCGGGTGTCGGTGTCGTACACGGTGACTGACCAGAAGAGCTTGCCAGGCACGGGCTGGGGCACGCTCAGCCTGTAGGTCTTGCCGCCGTCGAGAGTGGTTCCGTTGGCGTCACGCAGCCCGAGCCAGTAGAGCGAGCCGGCGGTGGGGTCGCGCTTGAACATCGCCGGCGAGACGCCGATGGCCTGGTAGAACCATTTGTCGCGAGCATGCAGATCGGCGTAGTTCGCTGTGTTGAAGTCGCCGTCTTCGAAGCGCAACGCAGCCCACTCCCACTTTCGATCGGGCCAGACGATGCGGTCGGGCCGACGATCGCCGAAGGACGCGACACGCATTTGCGCGTTAGCGATCTTCGCGGCCTTCTCAAGGATGCTGGTCATGCGAGCATCAGGCTTGAAAGGTTTTCCCCTCTCGATGCCGAGCGCGGCGAGCTCGCCATACATGATGTGAAAGCGCGAATTGGGGTATTCGCTGTTGATGACCTCGGACAGCTCGCGCCAATACTGGATGTTGTCCTCCCAGGCGAGCGGTGTGGTGTCTTGTGGAACCGGCGTGAGGTCGAGCCAGGTGAGCTCGGGCCATCCGGCAACCGATTTGAGGGGACGGGCCTTCACGGTCTTGATGCTCGCAACGGCGCCGGGAACGTCGCCGTTGACAGGAAGCGCGCGGATTCCGACAAGCATCAGGTTCGAGGGCGAGCGCTCGACGCGGTAACCCTCGGGAGATTCACCCGTGTAGTCCGGTGGCAGGAAGACGACTCTGTCTCCCTTGCCCGCCGCCGGGCCCGGCAGGCCAAGATCGGCGATCCAGAGCTGGTTGATATCCATGGCGATGCAAATGAGCGGGCCTGGAGGAAGCTCCACCACCATGGGACCCTGCGAGAGATCGAGAAACAGCGGCGCATAAGGTGTGTCGGAGTTGGCGGTGAAGATGACGTGCTTCGGCTGGGTGTCCAGCGTGCCAAAGACCTTGTTGGGGACGATTCCGATTTTTGCGTTGCCTTTGTAGATGGCAGCGCCGGAGACCGTGGCAAAGAAGAAGCGGTAGGCCTCGATGGCGCGATTCAGGTCGGCGTCATCGTAAGCCGCCTGCGTGGTGTCAGATGTAGGGAAGCCTCGTTCAAATCTGTACTCAAGCGCGGGCGCGAGCGATGTGGCCTTGCTGTTCACGGTCTCACTCCTTCATTCAGCACGCAGTACATGAACTGCGGCGGAGTTCTTAGTATCGGATCAGCACGGGTTGTGGGATGAGTAGTAGGGGCAGAAAACTGTGAATGCAGCGTAGGCGTAGGCGACGTTCTATCGCCCGGGCGCAAAGATCGTGCTCGATCCATAGGCGCCCTCCAGCCGTTCGCGCAGGATGAAGTCGCGCATCATGGCGAAATAGCCATCCGGATTGCGCGTAGAGAGGCGCGTTCCATCGGCCTGTGTTTCGTACTCGTAGATTCCATGTTCGGCGTGTGGAAATACCACCGTTGTGATTTGTCGCCCGGCAGCCGCGACTGCTCTGAGTCGCCGAACGGTTTCGGCGCTCGGGGCGTCGATGTCGTCTTCGCCAAGAATCCATAGTTGCGGCGTTTCAAGATTGCGCAACACCGGCATGGGGTCGTAGTTGATCGGCAGACCGGCGAAGAGCTTGGGCCCCAGTTCGCGAAGCTCGGCGGGCGATTTCTCCAACAGCGCGAAGGTGACGTTGCCGTGGATGTATTTGAACCAGGATTCGCTCTGGTATTTCTTGCGAACCGCATCGAGGCGGTCGTAGCCATCGCGGAATCCGCTAACAAGGATCGTTGCGGATGCATCGGCGACCTCCATCGCCTTGGCCATGACATCTGGTCCATAGCCATGGCGTGTCACGTCGAGCGCGATTGCCGAGCGATCTTCTTCCAGTGGAGAAACAGCAAGACCGAACCCGACGATGACGAAGTCCACGGGTTCGATCGTGGCGGCCAGAGGCGCGACCCAGCCTCCCTGGCTGCCAGCCTGGTAGCCGATCCGGCCGACGCGATTGCCCGCCAGTCGTTTCGCCTCACGCATGGCGGCTATTACATCGGTCGAGAGAGTCAGATAGTCCTGCGAGTACTGTCCGTCGGATGCGCCGGTGCCACGCTTGTCATAGACGAATGCGCCGATACCTTCGGCCGGAAAGAGCCGCTGCAGAGCGTAGTAGTCGCGTGCGGAATCGTGCTCCGATCCGTGAACAAGAACGACGATTGGAACTGGACCCGCTCCCTTGGGCATCACGAGTCTGCCGGCCAGCGTTACTCCCGCACCTTGAAAGCGGGTCTCGGTGGTATCGAAGGCGATACGTTGCCCCTGGACTTCATCGAATACGATGGTGCCTCGGCTGCAATCGGAGAAAGATATCTGCCGTCCATCGGGTTTGCCAGTCCATCCGAGCGTGCTCGTCCAGCTTCCTTTCTCGGTCTTAGTGAGCTCGCCCGTCGTGCCATCCTCGCGCCGCCATCGCAGGTGAGGATCCTCGCTACGCCCGACATCGATGACGCTGTCGTCTTGCAGGCGGTATGTTCCGATGTGGCAGTCCTGCGGTGGATTCTTGCCAGCAACGGGTGCGCCCCAGCACGTCGGTGCAATCAATATCGCGATAAGCAGAGTTGCAACTTTCATGTCTGCGCTGACTCCTTTGCAGTTCATTGAGCGGGATAGAAGGGCACAGACGTTGCTGCGCTCCCCACGTCGTGACACCCAACGTGGTGACACCTTCCTGCGGTCCGGCCTAGAATCCTGATGCCTGCGTTTTGAAATAGTAGCCTTAACGTAAGCGCGCTGCATTCTTCACGGCCGAGATGTCGCCGGTTTGCGGGAATTTAACTCGACCCTGTGTCGGAGGTTCGTATGCTGATCAACGGTAGCTGCCACTGCGGCAATCTCGGCTTCGAGCTTGAATGGGCGGGGGATGCGCAGGAGATTCCGGCACGCGCGTGTGGTTGTTCCTTCTGCGTGAAGCATGGCGGAGTCTGGACATCCAATCCCAAAGCCCGGCTGGCGGTAGTCGTTCGTGATTCCGTGTACGTCTCGAAATACGAATTCGGTACACGGACTGCGACATTTCATGTCTGCTTACGGTGCGGCGTCGTGCCGCTGGTCACGAGCGAGATTGCCGGCCATGTGTATGCGGTAGTCAACGTCAATACGTTCGAGAACGTGGATCAGTCGCGGCTAGAGAAGGGCACGGTGGACTTCGATGGAGAGGACGTTGCATCGCGCCTGACGCGCCGGGAGCGCAATTGGATTGCCGATGTCCGCTATGTCGAGACGAAGCCAGCCGGCTGAGGCGCTTCAATCGCAGAAGCGCGCTGACGGAACACGGTCGAGCGGGCGAGGGCGCAAGTCGTACGGGCAACCCCGCGCTACTTACACCCCCAGTTCACTCTAGGTTGCCCGAGCCGAGTTGGCGTGGACGACCGTGAGAGCGGCCATGTTCACGATGCGTCGCACAGTCGACGCTGGCGTCAGGATATTTACTGGCGCAGCGCAGCCGAGCAGGATCGGGCCAATCGCAATGTTGTTGCCGGCAGCCGTTTTCAGCAGGTTGTAGGCAATGCTTGCGGCGTCGAGGCTCGGCATGACCAGCAGGTTCGCCGAACCGCGCAGCGTCGCTTCCGGCAAGGCCGTCAAGCGCACTTTCTCATCCAGCGCCGAGTCACCGTGCATCTCGCCGTCGATCTCAAGTTCCGGCGCCCTTGCCCGGATGAGATCGAGCGCGTGCCGCATCTTCAGTGCCGACGGCGTTTCGTGGCTGCCGAAATTCGAATGTGACAGCAGCGCGACCTTGGGCTCGATGCCGAAACGACGCACGCCCTGTGCCGCCATGATGGTTATTTCCGCTATCTGCTCCGCCGTTGGGTCCAGGTTGATATGGGTGTCGGCAAGGAAGAGCTGCCGGCCCGGAAGCACCAGCGCGCTCATCGTTGCGAATACACTCGTTCCTGCCTGATGACCGAGCACGCGTTCGATGTATTTGAGGTGCCGCACTGGCGTACTGATGGTGCCGCAGATCATGCCGTCTGCTTCGCCTTTCTTCAGCAGCATCGCTGCGATCAGCGTGGTGCGACGGCGCATCTCCAGTTTCGAATACTGCTTGGTCACGCCGTGGCGCGCCATCATGCTGCGATACTCTTCCCAATATTCGCGGTAGCGCGAGTCCTGCTCCGGATTGACGATCGTGAAGTGCTCGCCGTGCTTCAGGCGCAGACCGTAGTCATGCAGGCGCTTTTCGATGACCTGCGGTCGCCCCACCAGGATGGGACGCGCCAGTTTTTCATCGACGAGGATCTGCACCGCGCGCAACACGCGTTCTTCCTCGCCTTCGGCGAATACGATGCGTGCGTTCTCAGGTGCCACCTTATGAGCCGCGGCGAATACCGGCTGCATGAACGTGCCGCTCTGGTAAACGAACTGCTGCAGCTTTTGCTCGTACGCCTCGAAGTCGGCGATAGGGCGTGTGGCGACGCCGCTATCCATCGCGGCGCGTGCTACGGCCGGTGCGATCTTGACGATGAGGCGCGGATCGAAAGGTTTGGGAATGATGTACTGCGGCCCGAACGACAGATTCTCGCTGCCGTAGGCGCTGGCCACGATGTCGCTTTGTTCTTGGCGCGCCAGTTCGGCAATCGCGCGCACCGCTGCGATTTCCATCGAAGGCGTGATCGTCACCGCGCCGACATCCAGGGCGCCCCGGAAAATGTAGGGGAAGCACAGGACGTTGTTGACCTGGTTCGGATAGTCCGTGCGACCGGTGGCGATCACCGCATCGTCGCGTACCGACATGACTTCCTCGGGGAGGATTTCCGGCGTCGGATTGGCCAGCGCGAAAATCAGCGGCCGCGGCCGCATGCTCGCGACCATCGGAGCCTTCAGCACGCCGCCCGCCGACAGGCCGAGGAATATGTCGGCATCCACGATGGCTTCGCCCAGGGTGCGTTGCTCGGTGGGCTGTGCGAATCGCGACTTTTGCGGGTCCATCAGCTCGACGCGGCCGCTATACACGAGGCCCGCCAGATCCGTGAGCCACACATGTTCGCGTGGTAAACCAAGCTCTACCAGCAGCTCCACGCACGCCAAGGCTGCGGCGCCTGCGCCGCTCACAACGAGCTTGACCGACTTGATGTCCTTGCCCACGACCTGCAGGCCGTTGAGTACCGCAGCACCGACGATGATGGCCGTGCCATGTTGATCGTCGTGGAATACCGGGATCTTCATCCGCTCGCGCAGCTTGCGCTCCACCACGAAGCATTCCGGAGCCTTGATATCTTCGAGATTGATGCCGCCGAAGGTAGGCTCCAGCGCCGCAATGATGTCGACCAGGCGATCCGGGTCACGCTCGTCGATCTCGATGTCGAATACATCGATGCCGGCAAACTTCTTGAACAGCACGGCCTTGCCTTCCATGACCGGCTTGGACGCCAGCGGACCGATGGCTCCCAGGCCAAGCACGGCCGTGCCGTTGCTGATTACCGCGACGAGGTTGCCCCGCGCCGTATAGCGGAAGGCATTGAGCGGATCGGCTGCGATGGCTTCGCAGGCTGCTGCGACGCCGGGTGAATAGGCGAGGGCGAGATCGCGCTGGTTGGCGAGCTGTTTGGTCGCGGCGATCGACACCTTTCCGGGGGTCGGGAATTCGTGGTAGTCGAGAGCGGCCTGGCGCAGATTCGGACGGGCGGTGGCGGACAGGGAACTGTCTTGACTCATATTTATCAGGGTTCTGTAGTAGTGCCGGAGCGGGTCAATGTACGCGATTAAACGCGCCATCGCGATCCGCTACGGAGCGATTTTTAGCCGAATCCGATTGGTAACCGCCGGACGTGCTCCACCACCGGCGGCGCCGCGAAGTGCTCGCCGACCAGCTTGCGCCACTCCTGGAAGTCCGCCGACCCCCGGAAGTGCACCGTGTGGTCCTCGAGCGTGTCCCACTGCGCGATCAGCCAGTAACGGCCCGGATTTTCCACCGAACGCTGGAATTGCACTTTCCGGCAGCCCCTGGCGCGCTGGAACAGCGGTAAGGCCTTGGCCGCCGCAGCCTCGAACGCCGCTTCGGCGCCGCTCTTGATCTCGATCTGCGCAATTTCCCAAACCGTATTTTCCCCAACCGCCTGAGTTTCCCCAGCCATGGTGTGCTCCTGTTGCGTTGAGAGCAGATTAGCAGGGGAGCCGGGACGTGTCTGGCCTGGGAATTCCGGCATGAACCGAGTCGGACAGCCGAGCCACCAGGCCACGCCGGACGCTTCGACCGCCGGTCGCCGTTTCGCCCGTGCCCGTTAGTCGCTACACTTGTCGCACGCCCCGGTAGCCCAGTGGATAGAGCGGTCGCCTCCTAAGCGACAGGTCGCAGGTTCGATTCCTGCTCGGGGCGCCAATCCATCCTCGCTCTATTCCGGTCGCAACGTTTTGCAACCGATTGCCTTTGGGTTCGACGTTCTATGGCAACGAGTACCCAATCGTAGACTGTGCGACCAAACGGTCTTCCGACGTCTGCCACAGTCGCACATCGACCGTCGCCAAGCGCCGGCCCAGGCGCAATAGGCGTGCATCCGCGATGACTGTTTCGAAGCGACACGCGCGCAAAAAAGTGACGTTCAGATTGTACGTGACCGCCATTTCGACACGCCCGATGTGGGCAAGAACTACCGCGTAAGCGGAGCCGTCGATCAGCGACATCAATGTCGGTCCCGAGATGATGCCTCCGGGCCGCGTCATCTCCGGACGGGGTTCCAAGCTCATCCGCACATGGTCGAGTTCGACGGACACAACCTTGCCGATAGGCGGCCGCGCCACTGCGGGAAATGCTCCATCGAGAAACGCGTTGAGCTCATCCGCGTTGAGTTGCAGCTTTCTCTCGAAGGTGCTGGTTGACTGCGACATGCTAAGGTAACGACCCCGATCGTGCGGCGAGAATAGCCATGGCAAATGATATCGAAGACAGGGGCTGCGAAGAGCGCATCCGATCGAGTTTCGCCAAGCAAGGCCTGATGGGCACTTTGGGGGCGGAGCTGAGCAAGGTCTCGCCGGGGTTCGTTGAAATCTCGTTAGTGCCGCATGCTTCGATATCGCAGCAGCATGGGTTCGTTCATGCGGGCGCAGTGAGCGCTGTCGCCGATACAGCCGCCGGATATGCTGCACTGACGCTTATGCCTGCAGGCAGAGGCGTTCTTACCGCGGAGTTCAAGATCAATCTGCTTGCGCCTGCCGGAGGTGATCGCATTTATGCACGCGGCAGGGTGTTGAAAGCCGGTCGCACTCTGACGCTGGCACAAACGGAAGTCTTCGCGGAACGTGCCGGAGAGGAAAAGCTGGTCGCGCTTCTGGTAGCAACGCTGATGAACATCGAGGGCCGCGAAGGCATCCTGGACTGAACGACCAAAACGGTTGCGCGGATCAGTGAGAATGTTCGCTGTTACCACCGCCCAAGATAGTGATGGAGGCGGGTCGCTTGTCGCCAGCAGCGCCGTTCCATTGGGTGCTAGTACCGTCGGCAAAGCGCTGCACGGCCTTCCAGATGAGTTCCGTGCCGTCCTTCGGATTGCGTGCAATGAAGGCGAACTCGGCGAACTCGCCGGGGTTGATCTGCATCGACCACACGATGGCGACGACCCTACCGTCGGACTTTCGCAACTCGTACGTGTGACCCACGGCAGCGCCGATTGAGATGAACGTGGCGTTTGCGGGAATCTCCAGTTCGATGGAGGTGGTTGCGATATTGCCTTCGGTGGGGACGCGCACCGTGTATTTTTCGTAGGTGCCCAGGACTGAGGTCTTGGGCCACACGGTGACGTGGGCCGTGGCCACGGACATTGAGAACAGTGTGAAAGCGGAGACGACCAGAAATCGCCAGACAGCAATCAACATGCCATTTGCTCCATTGAAAGGAGACAAATGTACCACCTGCACGGCTCGCTTTGATTGGCAGGCCTCCTGCGGCGTTTATCCCCGTCGGGCGAGGAGAGCGGTGATCCACTTCCGCTTACGCCCTGCAGCAGACCGATGAGGTTCGTACCGGGATCAGGTCTTCTCGGGGCGAGGAGTGTAAGAAAATTTCTGCCCGGCTAATGAAGCCTCGTACATCGCTCCACCCTTAACAATGGTGAACACGGCCATACCTTTGTGATACGAGCCTGCGGTAGTCGCGTCTTTCTTGCCGCCGCTGGCATTCGCGTTCGCTCCGGTAGTACCAGCTTCACCTCCCGCGGCCGCAGTGATCGCTACCGCGTTGACACCGGCGGCGAACTCGAAGTTGCCGCTGGTAAATTCTTCAAAGGCGCGTTTGTCCTGGAGGAAGATTATCTGGCTGTAGGCTTCGCCACCTGCTTGAAAACCGATGCTCAACTTGGTGACGGCGGCGTCACCGACATACTTGTCGTGCTCATACACCTGGCCTTTGCCGTGAGCTCCGCCGACGACGAACGCACCCTTGCCGATGGTTGGAAACACCGCGTAGCCGTAACTCTTGTCGAAGAAGGACGCGCTTTGGCCGGAGTTTCTGAACAGATTTATGGTGTCGCTGTACGCGTCCGCCCACGCCGCGGCGGTCGCTAAAGTCAACGCGAGAACGGCCAAAGAAGCGAAGATTCGTTTCATGATCCTCTCCCCGTACATCAATGCGTGGCAATTACATCTGCTGATGACAAGGGCCAGTCGAGGTCATTTGTTCCGGCCAGCGCAGTTATCCGCGGCGTTTGCGGCCTCGCTGCAGTCGTTCCCGAAGAGCCGATTGTTTCGCGCGGTTTCCGCAGATCGCCATGTTGCACCAGCGCCGCGCGCCGCTGTTGGTCCGATCGACAAAGAACAGGATGCACCCCATGCCCTCGCAGCCTTTCACTCGCGTGAAATCCTCTTCGCAGACCAATTCCGCCAGAGTCCTCGCGATTGGGAGCAGCAAGGTGTCTGGCGATCTCCATCGCCGCAGCGCCTGCCACTCGAGGTCCGATTTCCCTTCATGGGCTTGCCCGCGTGGCCGCACAACGATGCGACCGAATTCTTCGTCGCGTGCCAGTACCTTGTTCAAAGGCTCGAGTTGTGCCAGTGCGTTCGATCGTAGCGGCTTGCCCCTGTGTGCTTCGACGAAGCCGCGAAACCAGTCCCTGAGCGCACGAGCCTGGGCGGCTGCGGCATCGAGTTCCCCGGGGAGCGCGTTGACGCGCAGGGTGGTCAGGACTTCGTCCGGAACCAGCTTGGCCTGTGCCAGCCAGGCCAACAGGTCTTCGCCGCAACCGATCCATTCGACGACTTCATCGACCGGTCTTGCAATCGAGTTCAGGAAATCGAGCCCGAGAGCGTCCGCGATGAAAAGAGCAGGAGGGCGACTGGCTGTTGCGCTGCCGTTGGCGCGGCTCCCGAGGTTGTCGCTTTGTGCCTTGCGCTCCAGGGCCACCCTGGTTCGTCCTTTCAGGCTGACAGCTCGCCGCACCGCTGAACCACGCGTGGTTGACAAGTTAGAAACCCCTCAATAACCTCTGAAAATACAATAAACAGGTTACCAGAAAACGTACCCGGATTTTCGGCTTGCCCGGGACGGTTCGACTTCACGCATACCGGGCAATTCTCTCAAGTCTGACGCAGTAGCAGTGACATGAACCGGAAATCGACTCCCGAGCGACTGAACGCGTTCTCGGATGGTGTCTTCGCCATCATCATCACGATCCTGGTGCTCGAGTTGCGGGCTCCCGAATCAGCCTCATTCGCGGCGCTCCTGCCGCTGTGGCCGACGGCGCTCAGCTATGCGGTCAGTTATTTCTTTCTCGCCATCGTCTGGGTGAATCACCATCATCTGCTGCAATACGCCGAAATCGCGACGCCACGGTTGATCTGGGGCAATTTCGCGCACATGTTCAGCATGTCGTTGTTGCCATTCGCTACCGCATGGATGGCCGATACCCGGCTCGCGCCGGTTCCAGTGTCCGTATACGCCGGCGTATTCGTACTCGTTAACGCGACCTATCTGTTGCTTTGCTGGGAGGTTGTCGATCGGCCGCAGCAAGAGAACGTACCTGCGCGGACGCGGCGAATGATGCGCATGCGCTCGGTGCTCACGCTCGCGGCCTTTGCGGTCGCCTCTTTGATAGCGCTCAAGTATCCGCTCGGAGGTCTGGGGTTGATTTGTGCCTGCCTGCTGTTCTATGTGAAGCCAGAGGCGCCGACGGTCGGGGCGCGAGCGGACTAGAGGTCGAGCTCGATATCGGTGAGCGGCGTCGCACAGCAGATCAGTGCGCTGCCTTCGGCGGGAGGATCGAGCGGATCTGGCGAATATTTCAGCTCTCCACCAATGAGCGCGCACTCACAGGTATGACATACACCTGATCGGCACGACCAGCGTACGGGTACTGCGCACGCTTCGGCGAGTTCGAGCAAACTGGTAAGGCGGGTAGTGTTCCAGCGCACGACAAGTCCACTGCGTGCGAACGTGATGTTCGGTCCTGTGCCCGGATCGCCGGCAGGCAAGTGTGGGGTCTGTTCGTCAGCGCTGATGACGCCGGGGTTTGCGGGAACCGGTACGGCCCCAAAGACTTCGCTGTGGATATGGGAATCTTCGACGCCCCACTGCGTAAGGCCGCTGGTCAGGTTCCGAAGGAACTCGCCTGGCCCGCAGAGATAGAAGTCGCTGGTCCTGCGAATACCAAGCCGCTCGAGTAGCGGAATGTCGATATGGCCCAGTTCATCATAGTCCCGGCCAAGCTGGTCAGTCGTAGCCGGTCTGCTGAACAGCGTGCGCCAATGTGCCAATTGCAGCGATCCCAGGAGCGCACGGGTTTCATCTGCAAAAGCGCGGTGAGCGGCATCTCGTGCGCCATGCAGCCACCAGATTTCCCGAGCCACGGATGTCTTCGTATCGGCTGAGGCGTGAAGCATCGCCAGTAGCGGTGTAGCCCCGACGCCCGCGCTGAGGAGCACAAGCGGATCGCCGCTGGAGGAGAGTGTGAATGTTCCGCGAGGCGCGCCCACTTCGAGAATGTCTCCGATGTGGGTATGGGTATGCAGGTAGCCACTCACGATGCCTGCGACTTCGCGTTTGACGCTGATACGGTAGGTGCCCGCCGCCGGCGATCCAGACAACGAATAGGTTCGAGTCAGAGCGGGGAGATCTGGATTCGTCGTTACTTTGATTGCGATGTACTGGCCGGGTAGGGGCGCGGGCAGAGGCGAGCCATCTTCCGCCGCAAGCACAAACGAACGCACATCCTCGCTCTCCGGATGCGATTCGGTCACTCGCAGTCGACGAAAGCCTTTCCATAACAGCGGTGACGTTGGCATCGAGGAGAGGCCGGCATTTCCGCTCGTCTTACCTTCGAGCCGCGCGGCGAGCAACGCCTTGAATGAGTCCTGCCAGCCGACGCTCAGCGCCGGGATCCGCAGTGCGCGTTGCAGGCTCTCGATCGGGTGAGCGGAGCTGTACAGCAGCGAGTCAATGTCCGCGACCGACATGCGCTCGGGACCCTCGGCGATCTTGACGATCTCATCGCCCGCGCCGATGTCGCCTTCCTCGATCACTCGAAAATAGAATCCCGGTCGATGATGCGACACCAGTAACGCGGGCAGCGCTGGATACCCGGTTCGAATGCCTACCCTGTAGCAGGTGACCCTCGGCTGCGTGACTTCGAACAAAGCGGTGCCGATCCGAAAGCGGTCCCCGATGCATACGTCGTTATCCGCGAGACCCTCCACCGTCAGGTTTTCACCGAAGAAGCCGTACTCGAGTTCCGACCTGCCGAGGTGTGGCTGCCAATACCGATAGGAATCGAGCTGATAGACCATCACCGCACGCTGCTCGCCGCCATGGCCTTTGAGATCCCCTTGTCCATCGCCCACGAGATTGAGACGTCGAGCCGTCACTCTGCCTGCAGTCGGCTGCTTCCAGATCGCGGTTCGAACGGTCTTTCCATCCCACTGGATATCGCGGGGCATACCGACATTCACGGAGACTACGACGCTCATGGAGATACCTCAGATAAGGCGCCATTGGCGCAGCGCGGAATGCAGCATCGACAGAACGCACCATGCACGCGTGGATTTCTGCTACAGCCGCGTTGGACGGACGCAGAAGACAAGCTAACCACATAAAAGGTATTGGACACGTTACGCCACGGAGAGTTAACTCTCCGCGCACAGCTTGAATGCAGTAGCGAAGAGGAGTCTTCCAATGCGCGCGACGACATACCGTAAAGCCGACGTGGACGGTTTCAAAGTATTTTTCCGGGAGGCCGGGGCCGTCGAAGCGCCAACACTGCTGCTGCTTCATGGCTTCCCGAGTTCCGGACACATGTTCCGCGATCTCATTCCGCTGCTTGCAGATCGTTTCCACATAGTCGCTCCCGATCTGCCGGGGTTCGGGCAATCGGAGATGCCATCGCGGCGGGTTTTTACCTACACATTCGCGAATATCGCTGCTGTCATCGAGCGCTTCACCGAGGTGATCGGTCTGAAGCGCTTCGCAATCTATGTGTTCGACTACGGTGCGCCCACAGGCTTCCGACTCGCCGTGCGACATCCCGAGCGCATCACGGCAATCATTTCTCAGAATGGCAACGCTTACGAAGAAGGGCTGAGCGAAGGATGGAATCCAATCCGGGCGTATTGGGAAGACGCCTCGCAGGCAAAGCGAGAGGCACTGCGCACCGTGCTCGCGCCCGAGTCGATACTCTGGCAGTACACGCACGGAGTGCCTGATACGACGCGTATCTCTCCAGACGGGTACTCGCTCGACAACTTCTACATGGCCCGTCCAGGGGCCGATGAAATACAACTCGACCTGTTGGGCGACTACCGCAGCAATGTGGCGCTCTACCCAACCTTCCAGGAATATTTCCGCACGCACAAGCCACCATTCCTGGCGGTATGGGGCAAGAACGACCCGTTCTTCCTGCCGCTGGGGGCGGAAGCGTTCAAGCGCGACATTCCCGATGCGGTCGTTCGCTTCCTCGACACCGGTCACTTCGCGCTTGAGACACACGCCGAGGACATCGCCGTCGCGATCCGGGATTTCCTGGCACGCTGAACTTGTGTCGTGGTTGTGTTCGGATGATCGATGGTGCGCTGCGAGGGCTGGGGGACTCGAGATCGTGAGGGACCGCTACTTCACTTTGGAGTAGTAGCCGTCGAACCATTCCTGCCAGGTCTTGCCCTGGTCTTCCGATTCGACGAAGTGCTGGCGCACGCGGCCATCGGGCAAGACAGTCCAGGTTCCGCGCAGCGTGCTCTGGCGATCCTGACCGATCTCGCGCGACGGTCCTTCAAGGACCATGGAGCCATCCTCCAGGCCGCCGCTCATTTCCAGGATGATGCCGCCGCCCACCCAGTTCTGCTTCCAGTGGCCGCTTTGTGGGTGGTAGTAGTTCATGCTCATGCCGGTGCCACCGCCTGCGGACTGCCACTGCTCGATGAGCACGCAGCCCTGTTGCTCTGTCGTGATGACGTTGCGGCCGAGGATCTTGCCAGCCTGGTTTTTGACTTCCCAGGTGCCGACCCAGAAATCGAACTGACGGAAGATGTCGTGGTCACAAGGCTTCATGGGGGTCGTTGCAGATTGCGGCTGCGCGGAGACGGCGAGCAGCATGGCGGCGATCGCGGCGAGTCGAAGGGCGGGCATGAGTGGTTTTCCATCTGCGGAGACGCCCGACTGTAACGACGCCGACGCCTCGATGTGTCTCGCTGGCTGCGAATTTCGTCGCGACAATGCGGGGTCTCGTCAGGTAAGAACTCATCCAGTTGTTGCAGGACGGGCTGTAGCAAGGCAGGTCAACATGCTGTTGCGCTCGATGCCGGATCTGTCCCCAGCCAATACGCAGTATCGGAGCTGGTTCTATGCGCACTGGGGTCGGGAGAACTGCCTGATCCTGGCTCATAGCCGTGAAGCCGAGTACGAACGCTATCGGCAGCGGCTTTCCATCAAGATGGCGAGTTCGGGCCGGGAACGGTATTTCATCGACGCTCGGACGGTCGCGGTCGATGATGACAACTACCTGATCCTCAACGAAGGCCGGCAGTACGGGTCGGTGATTCGCAGCGACCGCGAGGTGGAGTCGTTCTCGATCTTTTTCAGGCCGGGGCTGCTCGACGATGTGTTCGGTGCAGTCGACATCGACAGCGAAAGCATGCTGGAGCGCAGCACTGCATCGATGCGCCGTAGTCCGGAGTTCCTGGAGCGCCTGAATCCGCACGATGCGACGGTAACGCCTGTGCTGAGGTTCATTCGTCATCACATCCGCGCTGGTGTGGATGACGAGCGTTGGTACGAGGAGCAATTGCAGGTTCTCGCCGTGCGGATGCTGGTCCAGCACCGCAACACCAGAATGCAGGCACTCGCGCTCCAATGTGTGAAGCCGGCGACGCGCGTCGAGATCTATCGGCGCATGGGCCTGGCCGCCGATTTCATTCATTCCTGTTATGACCGCGACATAGGGCTCGAGCACATGGCCGCCGCGGCCTGTCTGTCCGTGCATCATTTCATGCGAACCTTCCGCAAGATCTATGGCGTGACTCCGATGGAGTACCTGTATCGAAAGCGGGTTCGCGCCGCCGAACGGTTGCGCGATTCGGAAAAGTTTTCGATGCAGGAGATTGCGACACGCGTTGGCTTCAATTCGCGCGCGACCTTCTATCGACAGTTGCAGCGTTGGGGCACTGCCGATCTTGAAACGCAGGGCCGTTCGTTGTCGGGCAGCTAGGGAAGTCCATTTCCCACGCTGTGAGTGCGCCAGAATCTCGTGGGACGCTTAACGCCAACCGCCGGCGGCGTCGAGCAGCGAGCCGGTGATCCACGCGGCATCCTTGGAGGCAAGGAACGCCACGACCGTCGCCACATCTTGTGGCTGGCCGACGCGTCCGAGCGGTGTGTTCTGCACCATGTAGTTCTCGAAGTCGCCAGCCATGCCAGCCGCCTCGAAGCCTTCGGTCTTCACCGGTCCTGGGTTCACTGCATTCACGCGGATATTGCGCGGGCCAAGTTCCTTGGCGAGCACGCGAGTGATCGTATTGACCGCACCTTTCGTTGCGGCGTAGATGGAAGCTTGCGGTGGTGCCAGTTCGCCAACCACAGAGCCGATGTTGACGATGCTGCCGCCGGAAGACGGAAACATCGCTGCAGCATTGCGGCTCGCGAGCAGCAAGCCTGTGACGTTGATGTTGAACATCGACGCCACGGTCTCCGCCGTGATCGTCTGCAATGGAGTGAACGCGTAGATGCCGGCGTTGTTCACCAGGATGTCGAGCTTGCCGTAGGCCTGCTTGGTCGCGGCGAAGAGCCGATCGATATCGGCGGCGTCGGCCAGGTTGGCTCGGACGGCGACGGCATTTCCGCCGGCCTTGAGAATCTCCGCGACGACGCGATCCGCATCCTTCTGGCTCGAAGCAAAATTGACGACGACCGACGCGCCGCGGGCTGCAAGCTCTTTGGCAATGCCCGCGCCGATGCCTTTGGAAGCGCCGGTGACGATAGCTACCTGACCCGAAAGGTTTGAGGAGGGCAGGGTTGAGTTGGGGTTGGGCTGGGTGTTCATGCGGATCTCCTGGTGAAGTGGTGGCCAGTGCGGCTGGCTTGGAGATCAGGATGAGGTATGCATGAGACGCGTAGTAGTATGCTCACATGCCTAACATCTATGCGTATAAGTTATGACTGAGAGTTTGTCCGGTCTGCGGCTTTTTGTCCGCGTGGCGCGTATGGGGAGCATCTCCGGCGCTGCGCGCGAGATAGGTATTTCGCAGCCTGCCGCATCGCGTGCGCTCATCGGGCTGGAAAGCGAGCTCGGCGTGAAGCTGTTCACGCGCAACACGCGAGCGGTGGTTCTGACAGACGCCGGCATCGACTATCTCGCCCGGGTAGAGCCAGCGCTCGATACATTAGAGGAGGCGAGTCACGCGGCACGCGGTACTGGCGAGCTTCGCGGTAATCTGCGTATCGCGGTGCCGGCAGGTATTGCTGTGCGCGAGATCATTCCTCGCTTGCCGGATTTCGTCAGTCGACACCCCGCGCTGCGGATTCATCTGATGATGGAAGATCGACGCCAGGATCTGTTGCGTGACAACGTCGATGTGGCGCTGCGCTTTGGTCCGTTGACGAGTTCAGGCGCCACTGCGCGCCTGGTAAGTAAGATTCAGCGCGTGGCTGTCGCGTCGCCGTCTTATCTGTTACGCGCAGGCACACCGCGGTCGCCGACGGAACTCGACAATCATCGGATCATCTTCGGGCCGCCTGGTGCCGATTCTGTCGCGTGGACGTTCGAGCGTCGTGGCAAGGCGATCATTGCTGAGGTTGCCGCCAGCCTCGTTACGAGCGTCAACGATGGCGCTATCGCAGCCGCGGTTGCCAGTCTCGGCATCGTATCCACAGGAATCTGGGGATGCCGGGCGGAACTGGCGTCGGGCTCACTGGTTCGCGTGCTTGAAGGCTGGAGCATGATCGGCAATGAGATTCACGCCGTATTTCCCGCGGGGCGCACCGCCAAGGTCGCGGCGCGAGCGTTTGTCGAGTATCTGATCGGCGTGCTGCGCTAGCTGCGCGTCGTCGTGCGCCGTCCTGTCCGCCGAGGCGTCTCGCTAGTCCGACACATCTGCACCGCGTCGCCATTGCGCCGGCGTCATACCCATCCGTTGTTTGAAAGCTCGCTGGAACGCGGCTTCGGATTGATACCCCACCGTTTCCGCCACAGCAGCAGTGATTGCTGATGGCTTTTTCAGTTCGCTTGCCGCGAGAGTCATGCGAATGTCTGTCAACAAATCGCTGGGCGAACGGCCGAGTCGCTCCTGGAATTGCCGCGCCAGGGTTGCTCGCGACATGTGACATCGACGCGCCAGTTCCGGCAGCGTCCATGCGTGTGCAGGTTCATTGAACAGTGCCGCCAAGGCAGGTGCGAGGCGTGGATGTCCAGCCAAGGCGAGCAGTCCAGCTGGCGCTGCCTGCGATTCGCTAGCCAACCGCAGGGTCAACGCAAACATGGCGGTGGACAGCGCATTCAGCATGGCTCGTCCGCCCAAGCTGGCACTCGCAGACTCGAAGCGCATAAGCGAAACCAGGGAAGCCAATTGCGCAGCGGTGCCGGGGCGGGCAGTGCTCGCGCTGTTGTCGGCCGCACGCACGACCAATCGCGGCGGCAGATAGTCACGCAATAGGCGATCATGTTGGGGCGTGAGGACGATGCGACCGCACAGCATGTCCAGGCGATCGCCCGTTCCGTCGTTCTCGCTGATAGTCAGATTGAGACTTGCGCGTTCACTAGCGATGACGGGCGCTGCGCCGGAACCATCGTGAAGAACGTGCCCCGTGCCATCGGGAATCAACAGGATGTCGCCCGCGACCAGGCGCTGAGCAGGGCCCCCCTTCGGGTCTTCGAGTACGGCTACGCCACCCAGCACGATGTGATACTGGATCTCCCCAGCTTCTGCGGGCGGCTGATTGATACGCCAGGGCGCACCATAGAAGCAGCGCAGATCCAGGTGACCCTGCACCGGCATCAGGTCGAGAAGTTGGCTGAGCCAATCCATCGGTGGAGACATGTCTGGCCTATAAGTGAGACGAATGAGCATAGTATTGAGTTGAAAGCATACTAATCAACTCGATCGTTGCCCGTAAAGTGCCCCTCGTTGTTTCAACCCCGAGGAGTATCACGATGTCTCGCATTTCCATCCCCGCCCTTGAATCCGCCACCGGTGCCACTGCCGAGGTCTACGCCCAGATCAAGAAAGCCGTCGGCAAGGTGCCGAACACTTTCGCCGCCATCGGTGCGCTTGACCCCGTAGCCCTGAAGGCCATCCTCCAGGCCGACGGCGTGCTGGCAAGCAGTGCCCTGAGCAAGCAGGACCAAGAGACCATCAAGCTGCTCGTCAGCGAAATCGTAGGCTGCGATTACTGCGTGGCTGCGCACTCGCTGCTCGGCAAGATGACCGGTCTTGCGCCGGCAGTGCTGAAGCAGATTCGCGCAGGCGAGCCTACGGGCGACGTCAAGCGAGATGCTTTGGTTCACTTCGTCAGGAATCTGGCGACAACCAGCGGCACGATCAGCAATGCGCAGTTCGCCGCCATCAAGGCCGCCGGTTACACCGACCAGCAACTGGTGGATATCAGTCTGGCGGTGGCCGTGACCACATTCACGAACATCTTCAATCGCATCAACGACACTGCCGTCGATTTTCCGGCGGTCTCGTAACAACGCCGTCCCGACATCGACAAGGAATCAAACGATGAACGCTCTTATCAATTTCCTGGGCAGGTCCGGCGTCCTCAAAGAGGATCTCGACTATCACCTGGTTCGCGCATCGATGGTGATCATGTTCCTGTTCTTCGGCTACCAGAAGTGGTTCGAGTACGAAGCGCAGGTGCTGATTCCCTACATCAGTAACGGACCCCTCATCTCCTGGCTGTATCCGGTTTTCGGGATCCGCGGCGCCAGTTGGTTTCTGGGCGTTGCGGAATGGCTGTTCGGGTTGCTGCTGTTCCTGGGATTCTGGGACAAGAAGCTCGGCCTGCTGGGAGCGATCGGGTCGACGCTGACGTTCGTCATGACTGTTACGATCATTCCATTCATGCCCAATGGCTGGGCCGCTTCCGCCGGCGGGTTTCCGGCAATGACTGGCAACATTCCCTTCCTCATGAAGGATGTGGTGCTTCTCGCAGCGTCTGTCTACTTGCTCAAGCAGGATGCGGCGAGAGTGTCATCTGTCAGGCATCGATGACCGGTCATCGATAGGTAGAGGCGGCCGGTGAATCCTGTGTTCACCGGCCGCCGGTCGGTTGAGCAATCCGGAGATATCAGCTCGCAGTACCGGCAACAGCTCGGTCTCGAACCACGGATTGCGCTTCAACCACGCCGTATTGCGCCAGGAGGGATGCGGCAGCGGCATCATTCTGGTTCGGCTCTCGGGCTGATAGATAGAGCGCCATCTCCCAACCGTACCCGTAACTCCCTGCGCGGTAGCGCTGCGGTCGAGATGCCAGCGCTGAGCGTATTGTCCGATCAAAAGAACCAGCTCGAGATTAGGCAGGAAGCTGAAGATGCGCGCTCGCCACGTTTCGGCGCATTCACGTCGCGGCGGAAGATCGCCTCCCTTGGCGTCATTCCCGGGGAAGCACAAACCCATTGGCACGATGGCAATCTGCCGAGCATCGTAGAAAGTCGGCTCGTCCAGCCCAAGCCAGCTGCGCAGGCGAATACCCGAGGGGTCTGTATAGGGACGGCCGGAAGCGTGAACGCGAGCGCCCGGTGCCTGACCTGCGATACAGATGCGTGCGTCCCTTGTTGCCTGTATCACCGGCCGTGGTTCATGAGGCAGCGCCGATCCGTAGCGGGGTGCATCGCGACATATACGACACGCGTGCAGACTGTCGATCAGCAGATCGAATGGCTTCTTCAACGATGAGTCCCCTGCGACGGGAATGCGGATCAATTTGTAACGGCGCTCAGGTGCCGGACAACGCCGTTTGCTCCAGGCGCTGGTGTAGCGCCTTGTTCTCTGCCTCGAGCTGTTCGATGCGGCGTTGTATCGGTGCCAGTGCCTCAGTTACTTCAGTTTCCGTGAAACGTCGCGTGATGTGTTGCGAGCAGTTCCAGTCGAACGCTTCCAGATGCAGAACTATTGCACGTTCCACCTTGGCTTTGTAATGCGGCATTGCCAAGCGAGCCGCGAGTTCGGGATCGTCTTTGAGATCCCGCACTTGCGCATGGGCGAGAATCTTGAGGCGCTGTCGTCGCGGATAGTCCATGAGGATCAGCGCGACACGATCGTTCGCGGCGAGGTTGCCGAGGCTGATGTACTGGCGATTGCCGCGGAAATCGGCGAAGGCGAGCGTCTTGTCATCCAGGACTCGCAGAAAACCTGGCGGACCGCCGCGATGCTGGATGTACGGCCAACCGTTCTCGCCCGTGCTTGCGAGGTAAAAGCTGTCACGCTCGCCGATGAGGGCAATCTCATCCTCGGTCAGCCGATCGAAGGTGCGATGGCCGCGAAAGTCGGACCAGAGGTGGGCGCTGTCATTGGCAGCCTGTGCTGCCTTCACGCTCGGCGTCGACAATGTATCGAGGAACCCGTAGGGCACGATCGTTCTTCCGGTGCAGCGGGCACGTTGCCGCTGGCGTCAGACTAACCTCTACCGTCGGCGCGAGTAATCCTGTATTTGTGGAAGCCGTCCTCTCGAAAAGTGAGACTCAATGGATCGCCTGGATGCAATGTCGATACTGGTTGCCTCGGTGGAGGAAGGCAGCTTCTCGGCTGCCAGTCGCAAGCTCGCCGTGCCGCTTCCCACGATCAGCCGCAAGGTCGCCGATCTTGAGGCGCATCTGAAAACACGCCTGCTGGTGCGATCAACGCGCAAGCTCGCACTGACGGAAGCAGGCGTCGCCTATGTTGCCGCGTGCAGGCGCATCCTGGACGAAATCGAACAGGCCGAAGCGCAAGCCTCAGGTGAGTACACAACGCCGCGGGGTGAGTTGACGGTCACCGCACCAATCGCGTTCGGTCGCTTGCACGTGCTGCCCGTAGTGGGGGAGTTCCTGAGGGATTTCGCAGCGATCAACGTGCGCATGGCGCTTTCCGATCAGAACGTGAATCTGGTGGACGAGCGCATAGACATGGCAGTACGCATCGGTGAGCTTCCCGACAGCAGTCTGGTAGCGACACGCGTCGGCACCATCCGACGGGTCGTCTGTGCAAGTCCAGAATATCTCGCCGCGCACGGCACGCCAAAGAGTCCCGAAGACCTTGCCGATCATCGATGTGTCACCTTCTCCGGCCTGGCGGGCGGAACCGCCTGGATGTTCACGCCTCGTGGCAAGGAGGCGAGGTCGGTGCGCCCGTTGTGCCGTTTGCACATCAACACTGCCGAAGCGGCGATAGACGCGGCGATTGCCGGTATCGGAGTGACCAATGTGCTCTCCTACCAGTTGGCGCGGATGGTGGAGGAGGGAAAGCTGCGGATCATCCTGAAGGATTTCGAACCACCGCCAATTCCCGTACACCTCGTCCATGCGCAGCGCCGACTACTGCCGCTGAAGATGCGTCGATTCCTGGAATTCACCGCGCCTCGCATTCGCAAATCGCTACTCGCTGTTCACGCGCAGCTAGTCTGAGGGACGACGCCAATCCAGCCGTGTTGCCGTGTCAAAAGGCAATGCATTCAATCCGCCTATTCGCAGCTCAGCTGTTGACTGTATTCCGGATCCCGTCAGAAATGCGACGTGCATCTCGCTGCGCCCGCGCGAATTCAAGGCATTGCGTTCCGAGCCGATAGTAAAACCTAGCGATCCTTGGGCGAACCCCGGGGAGAGGACCCTAGGGATTCGGCCCCGACAAGCCAGGTAGACGGATTTGGCACATGGCACTGAGCCTCAACACCAACATTGCCGCGCTCAACGCGCAGCGAAATCTGGGTGCGTCCCAGAGTAAGCTGACCACGTCGCTGCAGCGTCTATCGTCCGGACTACGCATCAACAACGCGGCCGACGACGCGGCCGGTCTCGCTATTTCGGAACGCATGACCACGCAGGTCCGCGGTCTCACGCAGGCCGTTCGCAATGCCAACGACGGCATCTCCATGTTGCAGACCGAAGACGCCGCGCTGGGCACGGTTAGTGAAAGCCTGCGGCGTATTCGCGAACTCGCGGTCCAGTCGGCCAACGCCACCAACAGCCAGACCGATCGTGCCGCTCTGCAGCAGGAAATCACACAGCTTACGCAGGAGGTCGACCGCGTCGGCCGCACCACCACCTTCAACGGGCAGCAGCTTTTCGGTCAAAGCACCACCAGCGTGGTGGGCAACTCAGATCAGCTGGCGGTGGTCGATGGCTTGCAGTCCGGTTGGTTGTCTTCCGCTGAAGATCTCATTCAGCAGTATTACGGTATCCAGGCGCATGGCAATCCGATCAACATCGACCTGACAACGTTCAGCGATGGTGCCGGCGGCACGCTTGCGCAGGTTGGCGCGCAAGTGGGTGCAAACGGCACCGGAACCAACATCACGCTGCAGATCGACATGGCGGATTTCATGCCGGCGAATCCACCCAACGGTGGCAATGCGCCGCAGTACAACGATCGTGTGCTCACGCACGAAATGACGCATGCGGTGATGGATGCCACGATGAATGTGGGATCCATGTTTGCCGGCAAGCAGCAGTGGTTTCTGGAAGGCACCGCAGAGCTGATTCAGGGCGCGGACGAACGAGTGTTTGCGGATATCGGCGGTTCCGCGGCCGGAATCTCCAATGTCATGGACAAGGTTGCCGATTGGGGAACGAGCTGGGACGGGACCAGTGCTTCGTACTCCGCGGCGTATGCCGGCATGCGATATCTCGATGAGCAGATCAAGGCTGCCGGCGGGCAGGGCATCAAGGACGTCACGACCTATCTCGCGGCGGACTCGAACCGCACGCTCGACCAGGCGCTGCAGAACGCATCCAGCGGAGCCTTCACCGGCATTGCCGACTTCAAGGCCAAATTCCAGGCGGACGGCGCCGCATTCATCGGTTCGATGTTGAGTTCAGGCAGTCTCACCGATGCCGACACCGGTGCGATCGGCGGAGCCAACGCGAGCGGTGGGCCCGTGAGGACTGCCGCTTCGGTCGTCGCGGACACGGCGGTGCGCAGCGGTGAAGATCAGCTTGCGGGCTTTGCCGAATCCTGGGAGAAGGTTGCGTCCAGCGACTTCACGACCGGTACCAAGTCGCTGCAGGTCGGATCCGAGGTCGGACAGACCCTCAATATCGGCAGCTTCGCGATGAATGGCGGGGCGCTTGACATCATGGATGCCGATGTCGTCAACAATCCCAACGCGGTGATCTCCAAGATGGATCGCGCGCTCGACTATATCAATTCGCGACGCGCGGACCTCGGGGCTCAGCTCAATCGGCTCGACTCCGTCGTCGCCAACCTGTCGACCAATACCGAATCCGTGACGGCCAGCCGGTCCCGCATACAGGACACCGACTTTGCGACGGAAACCGCCAGCCTCACCCGGGCGCAGATCCTGCAGCAGGCGGGTGTCGCCATGGTGGCACAGGCAAATTCGACGCCGCAGCTCGTGCTGCAGTTATTGCGCTGATAGCAGCAGCGTTCCAAAGGCGTATCCTCCAACGAGTCCGTTGCGGAGTTAAGCAAGAGTCACAGTGATCGTGCGCGATGCGCGGCCGATTCGGAATGGCGTTCTACAACCTCGCTGGCAGGCAAGGGGATCACCATGAAACGGAAGCCCGGAAATCCGCTCAAACGCTTGGCAAGATCCCTGTTCGATGCGCACGCATCGGTGCTCGAGCCGCGACTCAACAACGAAGCGGTGGCCCAGAAGGTGCTGATGCACCAGTACCGCTTGCTGGCCGCGCAGGACAATGGCTGGCTGCCAAGCTTCAAGGATGTGGGGTTCAGGAAGTATTCCCAATTCGAAGAGGACGGCATTCTGCTGTGCCTCTTCGCCCTCATTCCACCCATCAACCGCAAGTGCGTGGAAATCTGCGCCGGCCATGGCCGCGAGTGCAACACGGCCAACCTCATCATCAATCATGGCTGGTGGGGATATCTGTTCGACGGCAACGAGCGCAACGTAACAGCCGGGCAGGCTTTCTTTGCGCATCACCCGGACACGTTCCTGCATCCGCCGCGCTTTACGCGAGCCTGGATCACCGCCGAGAACGTCAACGATCAGATCTCCCGCTGCGGCGTGAGCGGTCCCATCGACCTGCTCAGTCTCGATATCGATGGCATGGACTATTGGGTGTGGAAAGCCATCGCCGTGATCGAACCGCAAGTGGTTGTGTGCGAGACGCACAATCCCATTCCGCCGGATCGGGCGCTGACGGTTCCCTACGATCCGGAGTTTGTCTTCGAATCGCAGGACTATCGCGGCGCCTCACTGGCGGCTATGTGCAAGCTGGGCCGGGAGAAGGGCTATCGACTGGTGGGAACGCATCGCTTCGGGTTCAACGCATTCTTCGTCAGGGACGGCGTGGGGGAGGCCTTCTTCCCGGAGGTCGACGTCGCGTCGTGCGTGGACGACCCGTTCAGCGAGCTGGCTCGCACTCAGCGATGGCCGCGCGCAAAGCAATTCGGATGGCAGGAGGTGTGATGCCGAGGGATGATGAAAGCAGGTGCACCCCGGCTGCTGCATGACATAAATTTCGGTCGGTTGGGGTTTTCCCGGACCACAGTCAGGCGGCTCGGCGCGATTGCGATCTCGTCTTCGCGCAAATTGCGGAGTATCTTTCCGTCCCGAAATCGATCTTGCGATGCGTCGCCGGATCGACCCGGTTTGTTCTCAGGTATCCCCACATCGCGAGCTCTACTACATGCCATTCGCGGGTCGTTCCATCCCTGTTCGTTACTCCTCTCTGGCGCTGATTTTCCTGATATTGACCAGCATATTGACTAGCGTCGATGTTGCCTGGTCCACAGATCGCTATGACCCGCTCAAGACATTCGCGCCGCTGATCCTGCCGCAGCCGGTCAGCCGTTATCGTTCGAGCAATGGGGCGCCGGGGCCAGACTACTGGCAGAACCGCGCCGACTACGAGATCCACGCGAGCCTGGACCCGACGCTCAAGCAATTGAGCGCGAGCGAGATCGTTACCTATTCCAATCGCAGCCCGGATGCGCTGACGAGCCTGTGGATCCAGCTCGACCAGAATACCTATCGCACCGATTCGCGATCCGGTGCAGCCCGCTCACGGCCTCGCAAGGAGTTCACCGACGGATTCGTCCTGGACGAAGTGGCCATCGAGCTGCACGGGCACACCAGAAAAGCGGACTACGTGGTTTCCGATACCCGGCTGCAAATCCAGTTGCCGGAAGCGCTCGAGCCGATCAAAGGGCGCATGCGGGTGCACCTGCGCTATCACTACACGATCCCCGGCACTTTCGGCGGACGAACCTCCTGGGTGGCAACGAAGAACGGCGAGATTTATGACATCGCGCAGTGGTATCCGCGAATGGCGGTCTATGACGATCTGCGGGGCTGGGACACGCTTCCCTATCTCGCGCAGGAGTTCTACCTCGAATATGGCACTTTCGATTACTTCATCACCGTGCCATGGGACATGCTGGTTGCCGGCAGCGGAGCATTACAGAACCCCGGAGACGTGCTGACGCGCACACAGCAGCAGCGCCTCGCGCAGGCAGCTGCAAGCGATACCACGGTTGCGATCCGGTCCGAGCAGGAGATCGGCGATGCGGCGAGCCGTCCGACTCAAAGTGGGACTTTGACGTGGCACTATCGAATGGAGAATTCCCGCGACGTTGCCTTCAGCGCCTCGCGTGCATTCATCTGGGATGCGTCGCGTATCCAGCTTCCCGATCAGCATCATTCGCTCGCCATGTCTTTCTATCCGGCAGAGAGTGCCGGGGAGGCTGCGTGGGGACGTTCGACCGAGTACCTCAAGCATGCGGTCGAAGAATTCTCGCGCCGCTGGTTTCCTTATCCCTATCCGGCGGCCGTCAACATTGCCGGCGGTTCTTCGGGCATGGAATATCCCGGCGTGCTCTTCGACGGCATCGAGGACAAAGGCAAGGACTTGTTCTGGATCACCGCGCATGAGATCGGCCACACCTGGTTCCCGATGGTGGTGGGATTCGATGAGCGTCGCGATGCGTGGATGGACGAGGGATTCAATACCTTCATCGATGTCTATGAATCGGATGCCTTCGGTCATGGCGTGTACGGGCCCAAGCGCGATTCCGAATATGCGCCCGGTGGCGGCAATCCGGTGGACGAGATCCTGCCGATCCTCGCCGACCCGGACGCACCGGTGCTGCTGACGCGCGCGGATGCGATTCGCGAGAAGTATCGTCACCCGGTGACCTACTTCAAATCCGCCCTGGGCTTGATCCTGCTGCGCGAGCAGATCCTGGGGCCGGAGCGCTTCGACTTCTCCTTCCGGCGTTTCATTCGCGACTGGGCCTATCGGCACCCGAGCCCGACGGATTTCTTTCGCGCGATGGAAAGCGAAGGCGGCGAGGACTTGAGCTGGTTCTGGCGCGGCTGGTATTTCAATAACTGGACGCTGGATCTCGCCGTCAAGGGCATCGCTTACGTGGACGGAAATCCGCAGCACGGAGCCACCATCACCATCGAGAACCGTGATCCTCTGGTGATGCCGACAACGGTGCAGGTCGACTTCCACGATGGCACGCACCGGCGCATCAAGCTGCCCGCGGAAACGTGGATTCAGAATGCGCAGACCACGCTGAGCGTCGACAGCACGCAGCCCATTACAGCGGTGACGATCGATCCGGACCATGTCATCCCGGACAAGGATCGCAGTAACAATGTACTGAGCGTCAGTTCGCCGTAACTATTGGGCCGCTATTGGCGCCGCCCGTCCGGCGGCGCCGATGCCGCGTGTCCCAGGCCGACTATCTGGTCCGACTATTTGGGCCGGCCTATTTCGGCCGGTCTATTTCGGATAGGTCAGCCGATCCTGGACGGCGAGCAGCACGTCGCGACGTGAGACTTCGCCGAGCAGCGTGTTGCGCCACTGGCCGGGCGTGACTGGAAGCACCGTGGCCTGTTCCTGCAGGAACCCATCCAGGGCGGTGCACAGCGGCATCTCTGGCGTCAGCGAGAAGGCCAGGGGCTGTGCGATCTCATCGACAGTCGTGGTCGCTGCAATTTCCTGTTTATTGAGCCGCTCGAAGGCGGCCCTGGGATCGAGCCAGGCGATCACGTCTTCGTCATCTACCACGTAAACTCTTTCCAGCGGCCGTTTGGGCAACTGCTCGAACATCGTCTTCAGGGACGTGCCGCTGATGACGACCGCGGCGGCGGGCTTGACCAGCGTCTCGACCGTTCGCAATCGCCAGTCATCGCTGTCCGCTTCATCGCTCGCGCGCTTGAGGGACGCGTGATAAACGGACTCGCCGCCTCGATAGACCTTGGCGGTGTAGTGCGCAATCACGCACGTCAGCATCAGCGGCAGGACGATCTCGTAGTCCAGCGTCATCTCGAAAAGCATCAATATGGCGGTGAGCGGCGCATGCGTGGTCGCAGCGAGGAATCCGCCCATCCCGGTCAACGCGTACGCCGCGGGAGTGGAGACCACGTCGGGAAGCAACTGATGCAGCAGTCCTCCCACCAATGCTCCGATGGCGCTGCCCACGAAGAGCGTCGGAGTGAATATACCGCCGACGGCACCGGAGCCGACCGTTGCGGAAATCGTGAGCACCTTGGCTGCCAGCACAGCGAGCAACAACAGGCCGATCAGATCGCCGCGCAGAATATCGCCGACGACGCTGTACCCATTTCCCCAGACCTGCGGCAGCGCGATGGATACCAGGCCGACAATCAGGCCGCCGAGCCCGAGCTGAAAATAGATCGGCAACTTGATGCGTGTGAACAGCGCCTTGCTCGAATCGAGCAACGCGAGAAAGGGCGGCGCCAGATGGCCGAGCAGCACTCCCATCAAGGCGTAGAAGATCAGCTCCCAGTTGGAAGCAAACTGCAGATGCGGCACTTCGAAGAGCGGGCCATAGCCGAGAAACTTGTGAATCGTAGCGTTGGCCGTCACCGAGGCGACCACCAGTGGGCCGAGGCTCTCCGTGCCGATCGAGCCCATGACGATTTCGGAAATGAATAAAGCACCCGAGATCGGCGCGTTATAGGCGGCTGCAATACCGGCAGCACCGCCACAGGCAACCATGAGTCGCAGCCGAGGAACCGGCGTGCGCACCAGCCGCCCGAGTTTGGATGCAATCATCGCCGCCAGTTGCACCATCGGGCCCTCCCGGCCGATCGAGCCTCCAGAGGCAATGGAAAACAGCGAGGACACGCTGCGAACGATCGTTATCCTTGAGCCGATTTTTCCGTCTCCGACCAGGATGGCTTCCATGTAGTCGACGGCTTTGGGTGAGCGCAGGGTTCGTCCAGCAGCGTAGAGAACCAAGCCCGCAGCCAGTCCGCCTAAAGCCGGTATCGTTGCGCGCTGCCACCACTCGAGCTGCGTGGCCGCATGAACCAGGCTGCCGCCCTCGCCAGTCAGCAAGCGCTCGATAAGACGGATGGCTTCGCGAAAAGCGACGCTGACGATGGCGCCGCAGAATCCGACCAGCGCAGCCCAGAAAATGATTCCCGCCAGGTCTTCATGCCCGAAAAGCACGAATCGCAGTCGCGTCAGCAGGGAAAGGGGCGAACGTGTCGTGGGTCCGGCTCGCATGGTTGGAAATGTTTGGTGCCGTTGCGCGAGCCAGGGAAGCGGCGCTCGCGTCATCGCAAAGTGGGTCCGTTCCAGCAATGCATACGATAGCGCGCACTCGCCGCTTGCAGTAAAAAACTGCCTTTGCTGCAGATGACTTATTCGTAATGCATCGTTAGTGGAAGGTGGTTGATGAGTCCCCGCGGGGCGCAGGGTTGCCTGCGCCCACTGGCTTCCTGCCGCAAAGGGCCGCGTTTCCGCGGGCTATTGACGCCGTAGTGCGCTTTTTACCGCCGCGATTTCCTGCGTGCTGAGCTTGCCGTCATGGTCGGTATCGGCCCGGTCGAACAGCGTGGTGGGACCTTTGGCATATTCCGACCGGCTGATGCGATCGTCGCCGTCGGTGTCGAATTCGGCACGCAGCTGCGCAATGCGGTCGTTGGATTCCTTACGCTCGCGCAGCCGTCGGGGCACATCGTCCTGGTCGATGAAGCCGTCGTGGTTGCGATCCAGCCTGTCGAAGTTCTGGGCGCGCGCGGCGATATATTCGTCGCGTGAAACGAAGCCGTCCTTGTTGGTATCGGCGGATTCGAGCATTGCCGTGGGGCTTGGGCGGGCCTGTGAATGCGCTGGTGTGGTCGCGATGAGCGCAAGGGCACAAGTCAGCAGGGATGATTTGAGTGCTGAATTAAACACTGGATTCTCCGTAGCGATGGGATTGAGTAGCAAGAGCTGCGCGGCAAGTCCTTGCAGCGCCAGGTGGTCAGCGCACCGGGGCGTTTCAAGGAGCCTGTGTGGCAAGGCCGGCAGCGAAGGCGGCCTTGATAAGCGGTTTGAGCTGTGCCTCGGTCATACCGCCGAAGTGGGTGGAAGAGTTGTCGGAGAACTCCATTCCAAGGATCGCGTAGTAACCGGTATCCCGATCGAGCCACGGAGTGAATCCAAAAGCCCCTGGTGAGGAGATCGTGGCGCAGCCGGTGGCAGGCGTGTCGCATTCGAGCCAAGCCGTCAGCCCGTAGCGCATGCCATTCGGTGCGGGGGAATGGCCGATAACCGCATTCGGATAGGGCGCAATGGCCTGCGTATCGAAAATGCCCGAGGCGAGCAGGGGGCTGCCTTGCCACAGACCTTTATCGAAGACGAAATGCAATACGTGCTCGTACTCGTTCATCGAGGTTATCAATCCGCCCGCCAGCAGTGGATTGTCGGTAGGTAGCGGCCGCAGCGGGTTAGCGTAATAGAGAAGATCCGACGGCATGCCGAGCGCGTCACGCAACTGCGCGGCGAAAATCGCATTCCATGAACTGCCGGTGGCGACCTCTGCCATGCGCCCGGCCACATCCAGGTGGGTCGAGCCGTAATCGAAACGGGTTCCGGGTGGCGCCACCAGATCCATCTGCGAGATCTCATCAACGCATTGGCTGAGCGAGGTGTCCGATCGATAGGTGCAGCGATTCTCCGGTGGCAGACCCGAGGTGAACGACAGCAACTGGCGCAGGGTGATGTTCGCCTTGTCGCCGGTCCAACCCAGCACTTGCCCAGTCGTGGAGTCGAGCGACAGATAGCCCTGATCGATCAGCCGGAACAGCACGACTCCGGAAACCAGTTTCGATGCCGAGGCGATAGCGACCCGCTGATCCGCGGAAAAGCTGCCATACATGTGCTCGAAAACCTTGGTGCCGTTGCGATCGTAGATTGAGAGCCCCATTCCGGCGATAGGTTGAGACGCGTATGCGGCGCGCGCCGCCTCATCCACGGCGGCAAAGGGGTCGGAGGACCCGGTCGGCGGCGGCGATCCGGATGAGCCGTCATCGTCACCTCCGCAGGCGGCGAGCCATAGCGAAGTGAACAGTATCAGTAGACCTTGCAGTGTTTTCGACATCGAGCTTCTCCTCAAGCATCGCACCGGCGACACGCGGCGGGGCGAATCTGGTAGGTGTAACGGTCGCGGTGCTATCGCGGCCGGGAGTGAGATTGGCTCGTAAGCGTCACTGCCGTTTGAACGGCACACAACGAATGTCGACGTTGGTTAAGTGTTTTGTAACAGTGTGTAAACGCCGGCGTCCGGTTCTTGAGAATCGCGACCGTTCCCGCTACAAGAGCGTCATGAAGGTTGCAACGATCCTGATCGTGGAGGACGACCCGGAGATTCGCGCTCTGGTCGGCGATCTCATGCGCCGCGAAGGTTTCGGTGTCGAAGTCGCAGAGGATGCGGCCGGCATGGATGCAGTCCTGCTGCGCACGCGCCCGGATCTCGTAATTCTCGACCTGATGCTCCCCGGAGAAGATGGTCTGTCCATCTGCCGACGATTGCGCGCCGCCGACGCGTTGCCGATCCTCATGTTGACGGCGAAGAGCGATGAGATCGATCGTGTCGTCGGCCTGGAAATGGGAGCCGACGATTATCTGGTCAAGCCTTTCGGGCCACGCGAGTTGCTGGCAAGAGTACGTGCCGTATTGCGGCGGGGCATCGCAGCGCCCGCGCCGGTAGCGGATCACCGCTTCGCTTTCGATACTTTCGTCATCGACATGGATGCCAGGCAACTCGTCGATACACGGGGTGCTGCTGTCACGCTTACCGGTGCAGAATTCGATCTACTTGCATGCTTCGTGCACAGGCCGCGTCGAGTACTGACTCGTGACCAGATTCTCGACTGGACACGGGGGCGATCTGGCGATCCCTTCGATCGCACCGTCGACATGCTGATTTCGCGCTTGCGCCGCAAACTTGAAGCGGCGAGTCCAGGCTCCAATCTGATAACCACGGTGCGCAACGGCGGCTATCTACTCACTGCGCGTGTGACGAGGGCATCTTGATGATGCGTCGCACGTTTGCATCGCGCATCGGCTGGATCGTGGTGCTGAGCCTGAGCATTGCGTGGATCGGGTCGATCGCGATTTTCTACGTGTCCATGAATCGCGATGGTCGTGAAGTCCGGCCGCTTCCGGGCCAGATTGCTGCGCTGGTAGCTCTGGTCGAGCGGTCGCCAGCTCAGGAACGACAGCTGGTCTTGCGCGCGGTTACATCCGATCGCTTTGTCGCTCGTATCGAGCCCGGATTGAATGTCGGTGATACGCCATCGCAACGCGTACCGCGTGCTGCAGCGCGCGCAGTGAACAACTACCTTGAAGGTCTCGGCGGCCGGGCGGTGAGCGTATCGCTCTCTGCGGCACACGGTGAACCCAGATTACTGTCGCGGTTTATCTCAGTCGCACCGGTCGACCTGCAGTTCCGCATCGGCCTTGACTACGGCGCGACTCTTGTTGTCGATACGCGTAGTTCGCCGGTGGCGAGTCTGCTGGGATTGCCGATCGGGTTCGTTGCCGGTCTGTTCGGTACCGTGATCGGCTTCGTGGCGCTCATCGTCATGCAGCGCGAAACCAAACCGCTCGCCCATCTTGCTGCCGCTGTCGACCGCATCGACCTGGCGGGTTCTCCGGTTCTTTTGCCCCAGGCGGGTTCCGGCGCTCAGGAGATCCGCGCGCTGATTGAAGCTTTCAATCGCTTGCAGAGCCGATTGTCGCAACTGTTGCGGGCGCGGATGGCGATGCTGGGTGGCATTTCGCATGACGTGCGCAGCTTTGCGACCCGACTGCGATTGCGAATAGAGCAGTTACCAGAAGGAGCTGATCGCGACCGCGCGAACGCCGACATCGCGGACATGATCCGCTTGCTCGACGATGCGTTGCTCGCGAGTCGAGCCGGTGCCGGGGAGCTTACCCAGGAACTCGTCGAGTTCGATCAGGTAGTTCGTGCGGAAGTCAGCGATCGAGTTGCCGAGGGGAAATCCGTCGACCTGCTGGCCGGTTTTGTGGGCGACGCTGTCGTTCTGGGCGACCGGCTGGCACTGCGGCGTGTGGTTGCCAATCTGGTCGACAACGCGTTGCAATATGGCCGCGTCGCCCATATCAAGCTGGATGCCGACGAGCATACGACTACGCTGATCGTCGACGATGAAGGAACTGGTATCCCGCCGGAACAGCGCGAAGCCATGCTGGAACCGTTCGCACGGCTTGAAACCTCAAGGAGCAGGCGAACCGGCGGAGCGGGACTCGGGCTTGCGGTGGTGCGCAATCTCGTCGAAGCCCATGACGGCATCATTGCGATTGCAGATGCCCCCGGTGGAGGGGCGCGCTTTACGGTAAAGCTGCCGCTGTTTCGCGCCTAGAATTGGCGACTCCGTTCAGCTGCCGTTTATCGCGTTGTTTGTCGCAGCGGGGCAGGCCCTTTGCAGAAACGAATCCCAGACGAATCGGGCGGCGCGCTGGAGCGCTGGCGCGTACGCCAGGCCGTCCTTTCTGAGTTGCGACACCGATACGCCCGTCTGTGCCAGCTCGGACGCGTGACCGATGTACCATCGTTCGAGCGAACCAAGCTTGATCTCGGGATGAAACTGCAGGGCGAGGGCGTGAGTGCCGATCGAGAACGCCTGATTCGCATACCGGGCACTGCTTGCCAGGTGGACTGCACCGGGCGGTAGTTCGAAAGTGTCGCCGTGCCAGTGAAGCACCCGAAGGTCTGCGGCGAAGAGCTGATCCAGCACCGATGGCTCTGGTGAGTGAGGCGTTGGCAGTGCGGGAAAGACAGGTGCCCAGCCGATCTCTTTGCCTTGCTTACCCGGCGCAACGGGTGCGCCCAGTGCTGCCGCCATCAGCTGTGCGCCAAGGCATATTCCCAGCGTAGGGCGTTGCGCCGCCAGTCGCTGCGTGAGCAGGCGTATTTCGTCGGCGAGAAACGGATAGTCAGCGGTTTCATAGACGCCCACCGGTGCACCCAGCACGATCAGCAGATCCGCGGACAAAGCATCCAGTGCGCAGATGTCGTCGATCCCGGCCTGTAGTGTTTCGATGGTGAATCCAGCTTCAAGCAATGCGGATTGCAGTGTGCCGAGGTCCTCGAAGGCGACGTGTTGAATGACTAGGGCTTGCCGCATGCAGTGCTCCGGGAATCAACGGGACGGTATATTCTTGAGTATATAGCGAGCGCGATTCGCCCTTCTCGACGTTGTGAGCCGAGGGATTGGGATGCGTGGCGCGACGCGGAGTCTGGGTCGGCTTTTGGCGCGGTCTGCATCACCGGTCATTAACGACGTGGTTGGCCGGTCTGTACACATACGCAGTCGGGCGCAGCGGCGATTCGGACCGGGCAGGTCGCAGCGGGTTGGGCAATTCTGTAGATATAAGCAAGGTGGTATCGATATGACCCTGGTGTTGTTGGCGTTTCTGGGCGGCGTGCTGACCATCCTCAGCCCGTGCATTCTGCCGGTGCTGCCGTTCGTATTCGCCCGCGCCGAACAGCCCTTCCTCAAGAGCGGGTTGCCGTTGCTGAGCGGGATGGCGCTGACTTTTGCTGGCATTGCGACGCTCGCCGCGGTCGGCGGCTCCTGGGCGGTTCGCGTCAATCAATACGGCCGCATTTTCGCGCTGGTACTGTTTACGGCATTTGCCGCGACCCTGTTATCAACACACCTTGCGGATTGGATTTCGCGTCCGTTCGTGGCGCTGGGCAACCGCCTGTCGCAGTCCAGCGCGACGCCTGGATCGAAAACGAGCTTGATTCATTCGGTTTTGCTGGGTGTGGCGACCGGGTTGCTGTGGGCTCCTTGCGCCGGTCCGATTCTGGGACTGGTGCTGACCGGTGCCGCGATTTCCGGTCCGAACACCCAGACCACCTTGCTGCTGTTCTCGTATGCGCTTGGCGCAGCGGCCTCGCTGGCGCTGGCAACTCTCGCCGGCGGTCGTGTGTTCGCTGCGCTCAAGAAGAGCCTCGGTGCCGGTGAATGGATACGTCGCGGTCTAGGTGTCACCGTGCTGGTTGCGGTCGTTGCTATTGCATCCGGTTGGGATACGGGTGTTCTGACACAGTTATCGCTTGCCAGTACCAATCGTCTCGAACAGAGCTTGGTCGACAACATCAATCCGGCAGCGAGCGCAGGCGGCAGCATGAGCATGGCGCCGAGTGTGGCCATGAATGCGAATCCCAGCGCCATGAACAACGGCGCGATGAACGCCGGCGGTTCGATGGCCGGCGGCAACGCCATGATGATGAGCAAGGCGCAGTCCGGAGCATTGCCGTTCGAGGGCGACATGCCGCCGCTCTCCGGAGTGTCGTCCTGGCTGAACTCGCCGCCGCTCACGACCGAGGGTTTGCGCGGCAAAGTCGTGTTGATCGATTTCTGGACCTATTCCTGCATCAATTGCCTGCGTGCGCTGCCCTACGTGAAATCGTGGTATGCGAAGTACAAGGACAAGGGCCTGGTCGTCATCGGCATACACGCTCCGGAATTCGCCTTCGAGAAAGACCTGAACAATGTCCGTCGCGCCGTGCATGACCTGGGCATCGACTATCCGGTTGCGCTGGATAACGACTACGCCGTCTGGCAGGCATTCAACAACCAGTACTGGCCGGCTCACTACTTCATCGACGCGTCGGGCCACATCCGCGGCCATCATTTTGGCGAAGGTAACTACGACGAGTCGGAGCGCACGATTCGCGAGTTGCTGAAAGAAGCCGGGGTTGAAAATCTACCTGCGGATAACCCCGGCGGTCCGGTTGCAACCGGCGTTCAGGCGGCCGCCGACGAAGCTCATATCCAATCGCCCGAGACTTACATCGGTTACGAGCGCGCCGAGAATTTCATTTCTCCGGAAGGCTTCACCAGAGATCGGGCGGGAACCTATACGGTGCCATCCGATCTCAAGCTCAATCAGTGGGGACTGTCGGGGCCGTGGGTCGTTGGGAAGGAAGCGGCGGTACTTCAGCGTGCGTCAGGCAAGATCGCGTTCCGTTTCTACGCTCGTGACCTGCACCTGGTTCTTGGTCCAGGCGCAGACGGAAAGCCGGTGCGTTTCCGCGTGCAACTGGATGGCGCTGCGCCAGGCGCGAATCACGGCGTAGACACCGACGCGAACGGCAATGGCGTCGTGAAAGAACAGCGTCTCTACCAGTTGATCAGACAGTCACAGGACGTGGGCGAACATACCCTATCGATCGAATTTCTGGATGGCGGTGTGCAGGCTTACTCCTTTACGTTCGGCTAGGAGATTTCGATGGCAAACGATAACTCTGCTACGCGGCGCACTTTTCTGCTGTGGGGGCTAGGTGGATTGACCGCCAACGCTTTGACCGGCACGGCAGTGGCCGCAACCCTGTCCTCGCCGAAGCTAAACCAGGATGTTTCGATCGAGAACTTTTCCCCGGCGGGTACGAGCGTAGGCGTAGTGCGTCTCGCAAAACTGGTGAAGAGTGACGCGGAATGGCGCAGCCAGTTGTCGAATGACGCGTATGAAGTCACGCGCCATGAGGCGACGGAAAGGCCGTTCAGTGGAGAGTACGCACGCAATCACGACGATGGCGTGTATCGCTGCATCTGCTGCGATACCGCGCTGTACGACTCGCGCACCAAGTTCGAATCCGGTACCGGCTGGCCGAGCTTCTGGCAGCCGATCTCTTCGATGAATGTCGTCAAGAGCGTCGACAGAACTCTGGGCATGCAACGCGATGCCATCTCATGCCGTCGCTGCGATGCGCATCTGGGGCACGTTTTCGACGATGGACCGCGGCCCACTGGTTTGCGTTACTGCATGAATTCGGTCGCGCTGCATTTCGTCAAGCGTGCTTGAGTTCGCGCGTCATTTCTACAATGTCCCAATGACCTGGAGCGGCTAATGGCATTCGCAAAGATCTGGTGGCGTAGACGATATGCAACGATGGCGATCCTCGCTGTTGCGGGAATGGTTTGGCTGTCTCTGCCGCATGCGGCAGAAGCCCCGGTCATGATCACGCCACCTTCGGTCGACAATCCGAAGGCGGCAGGGTCACTGCAAACTGCGGTGCTCGCAGGCGGGTGCTTCTGGGGCGTGCAGGGGGCGTTCGAGCACGTTCGCGGCGTACGCAAGGTGCTGTCGGGGTATGCGGGTGGCGAGAAATCGACCGCTCACTACGAGATGGTGGGGTCGGGTAGAACCGGTCACGCCGAGTCGGTGCAGATTACTTTCGACCCCGCGGAAGTCTCCTATGGCGAGCTGCTGCGGATCTTCTTCTCGGTAGTGCACGACCCGACGCAACTCAATCGCCAAGGGCCGGATAGCGGCACGCAATACCGTTCCGCCATTTTCTATTCCGATGACGCGCAGAAGCACGTTGCGGAGACCTACATTGCAAAGTTGGACAAAGCCAAGGCGTTCGGCCGTCCGATCGTCACTCGTGTCGATGCGCTCAAGGGCTTCTATCCGGCCGAAGACTATCACCAGGACTTCCTGATTCAGAATCCGCGCTCCCCGTACATCGTCTTCAACGATCTGCCCAAGATCGAGAATCTGAAGAAGATGTTCCCGGAGTACTATCGCGGCAAGCCGGTAATGGTCGATAGCGCCGTATCGCAATAACACCCGCCGTGAGCGCTGCCGCGGATAACGCGAGTTTGTCAGGAATCGAGGAACGCCGAAGAGCTACCGCAGGCTAGTCAGCCTGCGTGCCGAAGCCGAGCTTGCTCGCGATCCGCAGCAGCTGGAACGACGAATCCGCGCCCAGCTTCTGCTTTATCGCCGACTGATGGTTGGCTACCGTCTTTGGGTTCAGGCCCATCGCCTGCGCAATCTCCTTGACCGACTGGCCCTGCAGCAGCAGCCGCAGCACTTCGAATTCGCGTGCAGAGAGACCGTCGCTGGCAGCCTTGTCGATAGCGACCGCGCGCAGGGCGAGGTCGTGAGCAATGGTGGCGCTGATGTATTTCTTACCTTGCGCGACAGTGTGTACGGCCTCGACCAGGACGTTGGGTGCGCTCGCCTTCGTTACATAGCCGCATGCTCCTTCATGCAAGGCCCGGCTCGCGAAGATTGCGTCCTCGTACATGCTGAAGATCAGGACACGCGTTTGCGGTTCGCGCTCCAGCATGCGTCGCATGGCTTCGATGCCGCTCACACCAGGAAGCGCGATATCCATGACGACGACCTGCGGTGCTAGTTTGCAGAACAATGCGTGAGCGGTGGTCGCGTCGGATGCTTCACCGATGACCGCTATGTCACCGCTGCGCTCGAGTAGTCGTTTGTAGCCCTCACGTACCACTGCGTGATCGTCGACGAGAAGTACGGTGACTGCGGTGTGCGTGCCGGTTGACATCAATGACTCGCTGGCAGGAGGGCAGTGAGGCAGACACCGTTGCCTGGTGCGCTTTCCAGAACGAACATGCCGCCGATCATCTCGACGCGCTCGCGCATACCATTCAGCCCGTAACCGGAACTGGTCGCCTGCGGCGGCATGCCTCGGCCGTCGTCCGAGATGGAAAGCTTCAGTGTCTCCGGGGCGCCGGGGAATGCCGTGTTGCGTTCGAGGCTGACATCGACGTGGTGTGCTTCCGCATGTTTGTAGGCATTCGTCAAAGCCTCCTGCATGATGCGATACAGCGTCAGGTTGGTGGGCTCGTCCAGGCCATCGAAGTTGCCCTCGACCCTCAGGCTGAAGCGGGTTTCCGGCCGGCGCTGGCGCCAGTGATCGATACAGTGTTCCAGTGCCGCAACCAGTCCCAGCTCGTCGAGCCCCACCGGACGCAGGCGCCGGATCATGTCGCTGACCACTGCGTGGATATGGTCGCTCATCTGAATGATGTCGAATGCCGTCCGGCGCGTGAAGTCCAGGTCGGTGGTTGCCGGGTCGTAGATGGAAACTGCGTCGAGCTTGATGGCATTGAGGTACTGGCCGAGTTCATCGTGCAATTCGCGTGCAAGGTTCTTGCGTTCCTCTTCCTGCACCAGCAACTGTGCCTGCGCTAGTCTGCGGTTCTCAGTCAACACGCCGGCAAGCTGCGCTTCGGTTGCCTGTCGCGCCAGAATCTCGGCGCGAGCCTGTTTGTAACGACGCCAGGAGAGCCAGACGAGGCAGAGCGCGAGGATCAGCAGCCCCAGCGGCACCTCATCGAGCTGGGCGAATTCCCACTGTCGCGTGATCCGATACAGTGTTTCATTGAGCTCAAGACGCGCCGCGATGGCGACGCAGACCCCAGTGATCGCGATCACGATGGCGACATCGCGCCATACCGGCAAGTGAGGTGCCGGTGCGGGGTCGAGGGTTAGCTGGCGTTCTGGCATTGCCTGCTCCGATACAATCCGCATCTGCTGTTATTCGCTAGTTTCACTCGGGAATAATTCCCGGCCGCTGCGGGAAGCTCTCTCTGGTGAGCGATGGCAGTATTCGTAGACACTGCGATGACAAGTCCAACGATGGGAAGCACATTCGTGAAACCCTCGATCCACGCTGCCAATGCTCTTGCCTGTTGTTCGATCGTTCTCTGGCCTGGTGTGCCCGCGCACGCCGACGATGCTACCGCAGCGCAGGCGGACGCTCCTGCCGATGAGCGCCATCCCACCATGGTTGTCATAGGCATCACGCCGCTTCAGGGCTCGACGCTTGATCGTAGTCTCATCGCCGCGCCGGTACAGACCGCAACCGCGGAGGATATAGAACGCAGCCACGCCGCCGATCTCACGGCATTCATGAATAGAACGCTCAGCGGGGTGTATGTCAACGATATTCAGAACAACCCGCTGCAACCGGACGTTAACTACCGAGGCTACACTGCCTCGCCGCTGCTGGGCACGCCCCAGGGGCTCTCGATTTACCTCGATGGGGTGCGGCTGAACCAACCGTTCGGCGATGTCGTCAGCTGGGATCTGATTCCGCGCGCCGCGATCTCCACCATGGAAGTGATGCCGGGATCGAATCCGCTGTTCGGCCTGAACACTCTGGGTGGTGCGCTGTCGGTTCGCACCAAGGATGGCTTCAGCGATCCGGGCAGCGGCGTGCAGTTGTCGTATGGCTCGAACAGCAGACGATCCATCGAACTGGAGACGGGCGGCAATACCGCGAGTGGTGTGTACTGGTACGCGACCGCCAACAAGCTCAAGGAAGATGGCTGGCGCGACGCATCGCCGACAGATGCGTTGCAGGTTTTCGGCAAGCTCGGCTGGCGCAGTGATCACAGCAACATCGCGCTGACTGCGGCATACGCGGACACGGATCTCACCGGCAACGGCCTGCAGGAACAGCGCTTCCTGGCGCGCGACTACGACAGCGTCTACACCAAGCCGGACAATACCGGGAACCGTTCCACTTTCGTGAATCTGCAGGCGACACACGACTTCTCGTCGAGCATTTCGCTTTCCGGCAATGCTTACTATCGCAACATCAAGACTCAGACCCTGAACGGAGATATCAACGACGATTCGCTCGGCGAGAACGTGTATCAGCCAACCGCCGAAGAGCAGGAAGCACTGACGGAAGCGGGTTACACCGGCTTTCCCACCAGCGGTGAGAATGCGGATAACACGCCATTCCCATCCTGGCGCTGCATCGCCAATATCTTGCTCAACAGCGAGCCGAACGAGAATTGCAACGGATTGTTGAATCGCACACGGACCTCACAGGAGGACGGTGGCATATCCGGGCAGGTGACATTCACCTCGCAGCTGAACGGTGCAGACAACAAGCTGACAGTGGGTGCGGCGTACATCCACAGTCGTTCGCATTTCCTTCAATCGTCCCAGTTCGGCTTTCTCATGCCGGATCGCGGTGTGGGTATGGCTGATGGCCCCGGAGCGTTCGCCGACGGCACGCAGGATTCGGAAGACGCGGACGACTCCCGCGTCGACCTCAGGGGTAGTGCGGATACGACCAGTGTCTACGCCACCGATACGATGCCGCTGGGGAATGGCCTGCACCTGACATTGTCGGCGCGCTACGACCGGACCAAGATCGAGAATCGCGACGCGCTCATACCCGCGGGCGAGGCGGGCTCGCTTTCCGGCAACCATACGTTCGACAGGATCAATCCGGCGCTAGGACTCACGTTCAACCCCTCGCAGGCTTTCTCCGCGTATCTGGGCTACAACGAGGGCAGTCGCGCACCGTCGGCAATCGAGCTAGGTTGTGCGGATCCGGAGAATCCCTGCCGGCTGCCGAATTCGATGGCTGGCGACCCGCCGCTGGAGCAGGTCGTGACCAAGACGTATGAAGCTGGGGTGCGTGGCCTGATCGGAACCGGCCTGGTGTGGAATGCCGGTGTATTCCGCTCCACCAACGACGACGACATCATCTTCGTCTCCGACGAGCAGGCAAGTTTCGGCTACTTCAAGAATTTCGGGCAGACGCGCCGACAGGGCGTGGAGCTTGGAGCGAAGTCACGTATCGGTGCATTCACGGTCGGCGCCAATTACACCCACCTGGACGCGACCTATCGCACGGCGGAGTCCGTGCTCGGCGAAGGCAACAGCTCCAACGACGCCGACGCTCCCGGGTTTGAAGGCAACATCGAAATCGAGCCGGGCGACCGCATTCCACTCATTCCGCATTACATCCTGAAGTCGTTCGTGCAGTGGGACGTGGCCGATGGATTCTCGCTGGATCTGGACGCAATCACGCTGGGCAATTCCTATGCGCGCGGCAACGAGAACAATCAGCATGAACCCGACGGTGTCTATTACCTCGGTCCCGGCCGGACCGCCGGTTTCACCGTGGTCAATCTCGGCGCGGACTACCGACCTTCGGACCACTGGAAGCTGTTCGCCGAGGTAAGCAATCTGTTCGACCGCAAGTATTACTCTGCCGCGCAACTGGGTGCGACCGGCTTTACCGATACGGGGAACTTCGTGTCGCGCCCGTTCGCCGCTCCCGTCATCGATGGAGAGCGGCCATTGGTAGGTGCGACGTTCTACGCGCCGGGCGCTCCGAGAGCGTACTGGGCGGGAGTGCGTTACCAGTTCGGCAAGTGAGGGCGGCAAGCAATGCCGATCGGACGAGCCCCTGCATATCGCTACTAGCGTGTTTCCGCCCTGTCGAGAATCTTGCGTGCGGCGTGGCGGTTGCTGCACCACACGGAGCTATGCGATGGTTTTCGTTCCTGTCATGAATCGGACCGTCAATGCCACCGCTCCAATTGCACGAATCAAGATGAACGAAATCAGGGTGAGCGAAAATTACCGACTCGATAAACGGTTTTTCATAAATCTCGACCGACCGACGGCTTTCGTTGCGGTATGCCACAAGAATAGACTTCGGTGGGAGCATCTGCGCAAATCGGGGCGGTCCTATGAGCGGTATTGGCACGGCTCGGTCGAGCTCAGCTACTTCAGCCACAAATGACGAGCGCATCCGGCAACTGATCGACGCGGCGGCGCAGTCATTTGCCAATGGGCGTGCCGATGAAGCCGCCCGGTTTCTGCGCCAGGCGGAGTCCGAGGCGCCGCGCCATCCGCTGGTGCTCAATGAAATCGCGCGACGCATGCTGCTGGGAAACAACCCATCGGTCGCATGCGATCTGCTCAAGGAAGCCATCAAGAACGAGCCGCGTGATCCCTCGATGTGGATCAATCTTGCCGCGGCGTTACGGGGACTCAATCACCCGGACGAGGAACTGGCGGCAATCGATAAGGCGCTGGAGCTCGAGCCTGCCAATATACGTGCGCTGATGCAGAAGGCTTCGCTGCAGGAATTGCAGGGCAAGCCGCGTGCGGCGGCGGCCACCTATCGGACAATGCTGCAATTGATTCCTCCGTCGGCCGAAGTGCCGCCATCGATGCAGCCAATTCTGGCGCACGCCAAGCAGGCGGTTGAAACTAACAACCACGCATTGGAGACTTTTCTCGAAGAGCGCCTGACGGATCTGCGAACACGGCACAGCGATGTATCGCTTGGCCGTTTCGACCGCTGCCTCGCGACCCTGGTACAGAAGCAGCGGGTCTACCGTCCGCAACCTTCCTTTATGTACTTTCCGTACCTGCCGGCCATCGAATTCCATGAGCGTGGCGAGTTTCCCTGGCTCGACGCTATCGAGGCCGCCACCGACGATATTCGCGCTGAGCTCGTGAACGTACTCTCGGACGGCGACTCGGTACTGGAACCCTACGTCACCCGGGAGCAGAAGGGACCGTCGCAGCAACAGTGGCGGGAGCTGCAGCATTCACGACGTTGGGGTGTCTACTATCTATGGCGCGAGGGTGTCGCACATCCGGAACACATCGAGCGCTGTCCACGAACGGTTGCGGCCCTCCAGAATTGGCCCCGCTGCGACATCCCGGGCTGCGCGCCGACGGCCGTGTTCTCGATCCTGGATGCCAAGACGCACATTCCGCCCCATACCGGTATCAACAACACGCGTCTTCTCGTGCATCTGCCACTGATCGTTCCGCCCGGCTGCGGCTTCCGCGTCGGCGCCGAGAAGCGCGAGTGGCATCCCGGCAAGGCGTTCATATTCGACGACACGATCGAGCACGAAGCCTGGAACGATAGCGACGAGCCGCGCGCCGTGCTGATTCTGGATATATGGAATCCGGCGGTGACCGAAGCGGAACGCGATATGGTGCGCTCCACGATTGCCGGCGTGAACGAATACTACGGCTTCTCGCAACACCAAGGCGTCTGAGAGCAGGGCAGATTCGCTGATCCAGGGTGCGGTCAGACCCCGACGGACGCGTCTATCAATTGCTGACGATGGCGATTGCCGACGATTGCGGTTGCTGACGATGCCGACTGCTGAGGACGCGATTGCTGATGACGGGCGGCGTGCCGGTCAGCCGGCAAGTACCCGCCGGACGACTTCCACCAGCTTCGAGCTGCCGAAGGGCTTCGCCAGCACTTCCTTTGCTCCCAATAGCTGCGCCGTGTGCAACAGGTCGAGTGTCCCGTTGTATGCGCCGCCGCTCATGGCCACGATCTTCGTTTGCGGAAACGCCTTGCGCAGTTCGGCGATGACCTGCAAGCCGTCCTTTCCCGGCATGAACAGATCGCACAGCACCAGATCGAATGGCTGGCTGAGATAGGTGCGCAACAGCTCATCGCCGTCCCTTGCAACGGTGACTTCGTAGCCCTCTTCCTCGAGGATGTCGCGCGTCGCCTGGCGTAGCGGATCGTCATCGTCGGCCACGAGTATTCGATTTGTGCGCGTCATTAATCCTGGCCGTATGTGCATCGGCCGCGGCTGCGCCGGTGCCTTGTCGGGGGATACTCCCATGATCGATATGGCCGAGCAATGCGGTAGGTCACATCGTGTAGGGGAAAATCGTTCCCATCGATCTAACTACGCTGTTCATGGTGAGTCGTGGTCGCTGGCGGGCTCCACGCTGCCGAACGATGGACGCGGCAACTGTTGAAACAGCATCAACCAGACTAAGTCGACCCAACTACATCGACCGGCAGTTATCAGCCATTCCAGCGTGTTAAAGCGGGTGTGTTACAGAAGGGGAGCGACAATTCCTTATGGCTGGCACCTCGCGTGCGCCACTATTCTAAAGTTGCGAGCGCTCAGCGCTCCATTTATAAGTGACATGTCTTACACGAATGATGTGTCCTGGACTGTGTCTTGAAATAGTCTGGGACCTACTTTGAATACGTATTGGGGTATCGGGCTCGCGGTTGTGCGCTCCGGCATGCTGTCAGGCAATGCGGTTCGCGCCTCGGGAGCACGCTGGCGGCTGTCACCAATCGGACGCCGCAATGGGGGCACTAGAAAGATGAATCGATCCCACTTTGTACGCGGCGCGACCTTGTCCGGCTACGTGAAGGCAGCGCAGGAGGTCGGCCTGGATCCGCGTGCCATGTTCGGCAGAACGGGATTGAAATATGAGTGCCTCAAGGAACCCGACCTGCTGATTGCCCACGATTCCTTTCTGCGGCTGCTGGAGTTGTCGGCCGAAACCTCCGGGTGTCACGATTTTGGAGCGCGCGCGTCGATCGCCAGAGGCATACCCGATCTGGGTGCGGTCAGCCTGCTGCTGCGTGAGGCGGAAACGATCGAAGATGCGCTGCATACCATCCTTTCGCGCCTCTACCTGCACGGCAACGCCGCGATCATTTCATTCGACAACCATCCCAACGAACCTTTCGTCTCGTTCAGGATCGCCGCTTCTCCGGGCGCCAGCACGCTGCAGGCAACGGAGTTCTGTGCGTGCGGCTTCGTGCAGATCGTCCGTTGGCTCATCGGCCCGAACTGGAGGCCGCAACTGGTGTGCTTCTCACACGCGAGTACCGGGCACACCCGCTTGCAGCGGGCGTTCTTTCAGGCGCCGGTCAGATACGAGCAGAGCACGTCCGGCATACTCATCGACCGCCAGACGCTGCAGCGAACGGTCGAGACGTCGGCACCTTTCTTGAGACGGCAGGCAAAGGGTTATCTGGAGGGGTCGCTGCCGCTCAAGCCGGTGGACTTTTCAGCGAAAGTCGCCGCGATGATTGCGCAGATGCTGCCGCGCGATTCGTGCAGTGCGGACAATGTTGCCACGGCGCTGGGCATCGACCGGCGCACACTGTCACGACGCCTGGAACGAGACGGACAAAGCTATGCGTCGTTGTTACAGCGTGCACGATGCGAGATCGCACAGCAGCTCGCCACCGACATGAGTCTCTCCCTGACCGACGCGGCGGAAGTCGCCGGCTTCCAGAACCTGAGTTCATTCTCGCGGTGGTTCCGCAGCACCTTCGGGTACTCCGCGACGCAATGGCGTCAGGACACCGCTCAACCATCCTCCCATCTGCGTTCAGCATCGCGACGCAGCCGTTCGCGCTAGCGTGCGTTGACACACTAAGCGGCCGATCAAACGCCGGGCCGGCGTGCTTCTCTCACAAAAGTCCGCTGGCGCGACTGCTTATGCGTCGTGCGCGTCATTTCTTGGATGACTAATGTCTTCTACCGGCACTGTCCCAAACGGATAAATGACTGTCGCTTTATGCAAAGCACGCCAGACCAGCCAAATTAGGATGAGGCCGCGCGAACCGCAGAATATTTAGGACGACAGTCCCGATAGAGCGTTGGGGGAAAGGGCCTTGTCACAGAAACTGGATGCCGTGGATCTGCGCATTCTTCGGGAGTTGCAGAGGAATGCGGATCAGTCGATGCAGGAGCTGGCGGAGAACGTCGGTCTTTCGCACACCCCGTGCTGGCGTCGCTACACCCGGCTGAAAGAGCTCGGCGTGATCGTGAAGAAAGTAGTGGTGGTCGACGCGGAGAAGATCGGGAAGGGATTGAACGCGTTGTGCACGGTGGTGCTGGAACGCCACGACGAGAAATCCCTGGTCGCCTTTGAGAAGGCGACGCTCGATTGCCCGGAGATCATGGAGTGTTACGCCATGAGCGGCGCCAGAGATTATCTGCTGCGCGTTGCGGTGGCTAGCGTCGCCGAGTACGAGAAGTTCATGAAGCAGACGCTGTTGCATCTGCCCGGCATCGGTGCCGTCGATACGAACTTTGCCCTGAAGACGGTCAAGCTTTCCGTCGCCCTGCCAATCTGATGCTGACCGTCATGACATCAGCGCAGGCACTTGGCGCCCGCGACGCGTCCGAACCATGCGCAGGTCCGGGCCTAGACCGGAAGCGCCGTGGTCCACTTCACGGTGTTGAATGCGAAGCTGGTATTCACCGTGGCCACTCCCGGCAGATGCAGCAGTTTCTGCTTGAAGAAGCGCTCGTAGTCCTCGAGGCTGGCTACCATGACGCGCAACAGGTAGTCCTTCGGTCCCGTCATCGCGAAGCACGCGACGATTTCCGGATAAGTCTGCACGGCCTTCTCGAAGGCAACGAGCGCGGCCTCGTTGTGATGCTGCAGAACGATGTCGCAGATCGCGTTTACGCTGACACCGACCTTCTTGGGGTCGATCATCGCGGCCTCGCCGAGAATCACTCCGATTTCCTTGAGCCGGTTGTAGCGCCGCCAACAGGGCGTGTGCGAAAGGCCCACCTTTCTCGCCAGCTCCTGCATCGAGCACTCCGCGTTCTGCTGCAGGACACGCAGTATCTTCAAATCGGTCGCATCGATTTCCAGATCAGTCATAGACACCTCTCGTGGCGATGGACTTTAGTCAGTGCGCGACTTCTGCGCCAGCACCATCGCATCTGCCGGCAGATATTTGCCGTCGAGAAGCGTTGTCCTGAAGTACGCCGTCCGGCGCTTCATATCGGAAGAAAGATTCCACCCTCCCGATGTCATCGGGCCGGCGTGCTCTGCGTACTAGCAGAACGGGGGCTTGATTCGCGCAAGTTCGGTGGGTGTAAGGCAGGGGCTCGCGAAGACGACGAAGGGGGTTGTCGATGCGACGCACGCAGTCGCATGCGTGCGCGTCGCGTCCCGGCTTGCGCAGCCTGATTTCACAAAAGTACGACGGCTGCAGCCGTCATCGACGAGGGGGTACGTAAATGATCGAGGTCAAATCCAATCTGCTTGCAAATGCACTGCGCGGGAGCGCACCGGGAAGGCGCGCGCTGACCGGCGTTGGAGCAACGGCCATGCTGGCCGCAACGCTGGTCACGATACAGCCGGTGTATGCGCAGTCCGAATCGAAAGGGTCGGACTCTACTGCGAAACCGAACTCGCCGCTGGTCGATGAGGTTGTCGTCACCGGATCGCGCGTCGTTCGCGATGGCTACCAGGCGCCGACGCCGGTAACTGTCATCGGAACCGAGCAGCTGCAGCAGGCGCCATCGCAGCACATTTCCGATTTCGTCAATCGCCTGCCAGCGTTTGCGGGCGGCATGAGCACCACCAGCGGCGGCAACGAGATCTCCACCGGTCGCCAGTCGCAGAACAACCTGAACCTGCGCGGCCTGGATGTATTCCGTACGCTGGTGCTGCTCGACGGGCATCGCATCGTCAGCGGCGACGTCAACGGCGCGGTCAACATCAACGATCTGCCGCAGTCGCTCATCAACCGCGTCGACGTGATTACCGGCGGCGCTTCGGCGGCCTACGGTTCGGATGCTCTGGCGGGCGTGGTCAACTTCGGAATCGACAAGGAGTTCACCGGCGTCAAGGGCGAGTTGCAGGGCGGCGTCAGCACTCATGGCGACAACGATAGTTACAAGGTCAATCTCACCGCCGGCACGGCCTTCGGCGGTGGCCGCGGCCATGTCATCGTCAGCGGCGAATTTGCGCGCAACGAAGGCGTCTTCGGCGCGACAGCATCGCGCGATTGGGGCTTCGACACGGTCCATATTCTGGCCAACCCGGCTTACAACCCGGCGACGGGCGCAACCTCGGTACCGCAGTTCATCATCCGTGGCCAGGCATCCACGTTGCTTGCAACACCTGGAGGCATCATCACCGGCGGTCCGTTGCGCGGTACCGACTTCGGTCCGGATGGCGCCCCCCGCAAGTATCAGTACGGTTCGTTGACGAACAGCCAGTTCAATGTCGGCGGCGACTGGCGCTACTCCGATGTCAACTACTACAACCAGTCGCTGGCGAATCGCTTGCAGCGTGAGAACGCCTTCGCGCGGATCAGCTACGACATCACCGACGACATCAATGTGTTCTTCAATTTCATCCAGAGCGATTCGACCGGTTATGCGCGCTCGAAGCTGGACGACTCGCTCAACAACATCACCATCTCCGCCGACAATCCGTATCTGGATCCATCGATCGCCGCAACCATGGCGACACAAGGACTGCCATCGTTCTCCATGGGCAGCTTCAACCTGGACATGCCGTTCATCACCACCAACAACACTCGCCGCATGTACAGCTACGCAGGCGGTGCCGAAGGCCGATTTACTGTGTTCGGCGATAGTTGGAAGTGGGATGTGTTCGCACAGCAGGGCATTTCCGACAGCGACATCAATGGCCGGGTGATGAACCGCAACAACTTCAAGCAGGCAGTGGATTCGGTGCGTACCGCCGATGGCCAGATCGTCTGCCGCGTGAATTCGGATGCTTCGACCGCCAACGATATCCCCGGTTGCGTCCCATGGAACCCGTTCGGCTGGGGGCAGAACGGTCCGGCGGCCATAGCGTTCTCGAAGGGCCTCGCGCATCTGTCGCAGGAGAATAAAGAGAGCGTCGCTACGGCGGGTGTGTCCGGCGAACCGTTCAGCAGTTGGGCCGGTCCGGTATCCATAGCGACCGGCATCGAGTGGCGTAAGGAAGAAGTCAGCGGCACGCCGGATGCCTTGTCGTTGCAGAGCGCGTACAGCGCCGGAAATTTCAAAGGTACTAACGGCAGCTACTCGGTGACGGAGGGCTACTTCGAAACCGTCGTGCCGTTGGCGAAGGATATGAGGTGGGCTCGTTCGCTGGACTTCAATGGTGCGGTCAGAGCAACCGACTACAGCACCTCCGGCTATGTCACGACCTGGAAGGCAGGCCTGACCTACAACCCCATCGACGACGTACGCTTTCGTGTGACGCGCTCGCGAGATATACGTGCGCCGAACCTGGGTGAGTTGTTTGCAGCGGGTACGGGTGGTCAGTCGCCGGGCGTACTGGATCCGTTCCACAACAACGCACCGTTGCCGACCTTCCTCAATCAGACCATCGGTAACCCCGACCTGTTGCCGGAGAAGGCGGATACGACCGGATTCGGCGTGGTTTACCAGCCATCATATCTCAGCGGCTTCAGCATCTCGGCCGACTACTACGACATCGATGTGAAGGGCGCGATCGACACAGTCAGCACCCAGGATACGTTGAACCGGTGCTTCCTTGGCCAGCAGGCCATGTGCGACCTGATCACGCGCGATGAGAATGGCCAGATCACCTTCGTGACCTCGCGGCCTTTCAACCTCGCCACTCTGCATCAGCGCGGCCTGGACATCGAAGCCAGCTACAGCACGCATCTCGACTCGTTGATATCGTCGTTGCGCGGCGATCTCACTCTGCGTGCACTGGGAACGCACGTCTATTTCTCCAAGCGGGACGACGGTGTCAATCCGGTGCAGGATCTGGCGGGCGACAACTCCGGCACCGGTCCGCTGAAGTCGCGATGGTTATATTCCGCCACGTACACGCTGGACCCGATAACGGTGTCATGGACGGGCCGCTCGCTGAGCTCCGGGCACTACGGTCCTAACTACGTGCAGTGCTCGGCGAACTGTCCGGTATCGATCCCCAGTGCGCAGACCATCGACTACAACTACATCTCCGGCAGGTTTTATCACGATCTGTCGATCAGCTATGACCTCCAGAGTTCCGGCGGCACCAGCGCGCAGGTGTATCTGAATATCACCAACCTGCTGGATACGCAGCCACCGCCGGTCGCGAATGCTCAGTACTGGTACATGCCGACGAATCCACAGATATACGACACGCTCGGGCGTGCGTTCTTTGCCGGTGTTCGTTTCAAGATGTGATGGCAACGCAGGAGGGGGCAGGGTGCCTCCTCCTGCGTGAGGAGTGGCCAAGCGATGGGTGGTCGATGCGGCATACAGCCGGCCTGCCAGAAAATGCAGGCGCAATGGGTGGCGATGAAGCCGGCCTATATTTTGGCCGTTGCTATGACAGCCATCCTAGCGATGCGGCTTCTTTGGCCATAAAGAGTGACCCTTTTGCTGCAGCAGCGTTCTAGGCTTGTATACCCCGATAGGCTGCTCGCAGGACAACGGTGTTTCGAATGAGCCGGTGCAAAGGCCGGCGCAACAGATAGCGATAGCGAAAGAGGAAAGTGTCCGATGCAGTCTGCGTTCTCTCGTTCGGTCACGCGTCAGCGACGTCATCTCCAACGTGCGCTGGCACAAGGTGCCGGACTTCTTATTGCTGCATTGAGCCTGGTCGGGTGTTCCGGTTCGAACGGTGGAGTCGAGGCACCTGCGGCACCGGCACGCGTACGGCGCATGACCGCCGAGCAATACGCCAACACCATCGCCAACATATTCGGTCGCGACATCGAGGTCGGGACGCCCTTTGCGCCGCTGCGGCGAACGGACGGTCTGCTTGCTTCGGGTGCAGCGACGGCCGGAGTCACTTCCGGAGAGCTTCAGCAACTGCAACGTAGTGCATCATCGATTGCTGCGCAGGTGATGGATAAGGGCAGCATCGAACACAAGACGCCGTCGCGCCGCGATTTCCTGGTGCCGTGCAAACCGGCCAATCAGTTTGCTGCCGACGATGCGTGCGCCAGGAAGTTCATCGAGCACACCGGGCGGTTGTTGTTCCGTCATCCGTTGCCGGATGCGCGGGTGGTGCAGCTCGTCGGACAAGCGCACGACGGCGCGACCAGCCTGAAGGATTTCTACTCGGGGTTGACGTTCGTGCTGGAAGGCATGCTCATCGATCCGCAGTTCCTGATGATTGCCGACAGAACCGAGCCGGTCCCGGGAAATTCCGCCAAACGCCGCTTGGATTCGTATTCGCTCGCTGCGCGCCTGAGCTTCTTCCTGTGGAATGCGGCCCCCGACGATGCGTTGCTCAAGGCGGCGCAGAGCGGCGAGCTGCAGACCAAAAAGGGCCTGGAGAGTGCCGTGGATACGATGCTGGCCAGTCCGCGTCTGGAGTCTGGCGTGCGGGCCTTCTTCGATGACATGTTGGGCTTCGAAGATTTCGGCAACCTCGCCAAGGATCCGACCGTGTATCCCATGGTCACCGGGGCGACGTTACAGGATGCGCGCGAACAAACGCTGCGTACGCTGGTCGACCAGCTCATCACCAAGAAGAAGGACTATCGCGACGTGTTCACGACGCGCGAGACCTTCATGTCGCCCGCGCTGGCAACGATCTATCAGGTGCCGACGATGCCGGGCTGGGTGCCTTATGAGTTTCCGGCAGACAGTCCGCGTGTCGGTGTTCTCACGCAGATCAGTTTCTTGAGCCTTTATGCACATCCGGCACGTAGTTCGCCGACTTACCGCGGCAAAGCGCTGCGTGAGCGATTGCTCTGCCAGATAGTGCCGCCGCCACCGCCGAATGTGGATTTCTCGGCGCTCGAGAATCCCGATGCTTCGCTGCGCACGGCGCGCGAGCGCCTGACCGCACATAGAAAGAATCCGACCTGCGCCGGTTGCCACAAGATCACGGATCCAACCGGGCTGGCGCTGGAGAATTTCGATGGTGCGGGCCGCTATCGTGAGAAGGAAGCCGGTGCGCCGATCGACACCAGCGGCAATCTGGACGGCAAGCAGTTCAAGGACGTCGATGGCCTGGCGCAGGCAGTGCACGACAACCCCGGGTTGACGAGCTGCCTGGTGAGGCGCCTCTACAGCTACGGCACCGGCGGTCCCGTTGTAGCAGTCGAACGGCCGCTGCTGAAGTACCTGGATGAGCGCTTCGCGGCGGAAGGTTACAAGCTTCCGGATCTGCTGCGCACGATCGTGTTGAATGACGCGTTCACGCAAGTCGGGCCCAGCGCACCGGCTCCCGCTGTCAAGAAGCCGGTCCCACTGCCGCAGCAGCAGATCACGTTGAATCAGAATCCGAATTCAGTAAGCGCTCTGACCGGGCGGGAGTGAAGAGTATGAGCAAGCTGAGCAGACGTCGTGTGTTACGGGGCATGCTGAATGGCAGCGCGGTGACGGTTGCATTGCCGCTGCTAAACTGCTTCCTCAACGACAACGCTACGGCGCTTGCCTCCGGCGCGCCGTTGCCGGTGCGCTTCGGTACCTGGGCTTGGGGCCTGGGGATGAACAAGGATATTTTCGTACCCAAGAAGCTGGGTGCGAACTTCGATCTGCCCGAGGAGATCGTGTCGCTCACACCGGTGCGCCAGCACATCAACCTGTACACGAACTTCAACGGCTTCCGCGATGCGGCGCCGAATCTCTGCCACAAGACCGGCTGGATCATTGCGCGCTCGGGTATTGCGCCGATGAATGGCACCGACCTTCCCGGTGAGACCATCGACGTCACCATTGCGAAGAAGATCGGTAGCACGACGCGCTTCCAGACATTGACTGCAACCGCGACCGGTAATGTGCGCGACAGCTTCAGCTACGAAAATGCGAATTCGATCAATATCGCGGATTGGTCGCCCATCCAGTTCTACGCCAAGCTGTTCGGCGAGGACTTCCAGAATCCGAATGCAGCGGAGTTCAAAGTCAATCCGCGCGTCATGTTGCGCAAGAGCGTGCTGTCCGGCGTGATGGACAGCACCAGGGATTTCACCAAGACCATCGGTGCCGAAGACAAGGCACGGCTCGACCAGTACTTCACGGGCCTGCGCGATCTGGAGCGGCAGTTCGACCAACAGCTTACCAAGCCGGAACCGCGCGCCGCCTGCGTGGTCGGCGTGGCTCCGAAGGAAGATCCCAAGGCCGGGCTGGATGTGGAGCTCGTCGGCGCCCGCCACCGGCTGATGACGGAGCTCATGGTCATGGCGGTTGCCTGCGATCAGACGCGCGTCTTCAACATGGCGTATTCGCAATCTGCCGCAGCCACCAGCAAGATCGGTTACGACAAGCCGCATCACACGGCATCGCACGAAGAGGCGACCGACCCGAAGCTCGGCTATCAGCCACAGACCTCGTGGTTCATTCGCCGCGCCATGGAGAGCTGGGCCTACTACGTCGGAGCATTCGCGAAGGTCAAGGAAGGCGACGGCACGCTGCTGGACAATGTGTTGATCTACGCCAGCACCGACCAGTCGCTGGCGCGTATCCATTCGATCGAGAATCAGCCCATGTTCACCGCCGGACGGGCCGGCGGAAAGGTCAAGACCGGCTTGCACATCGATGGCGCCGGAACTGGCGGTACGCGGCTGGGCTACACGTCGATGAAGGTATTCGGCCTGGACAACAACTCCTGGGGAACTCAATCCAACGGGACGTCCAAGGAGATCGGTGAAATGGTGGCGTGATTCCACTGGCGGGCGAGTGATGAATACGTCCGGGCGAGCTCTGCGCGCCCGGCCATTGCTGGTAGCGCAAGAGACTTCTCCAAAGAACCGCACATGCGACACATAATGAATATCCGCGGCGCTCTCCTTCAGGCTTTACGGCTGGGATTGTTCCTTTGCGCGCTGTCTCAAGGTGCCGTTGCAGCCGAAACGAAGAGCCCAGCGCCAATGGAGCGCGAGGACTACCTGCACGCTTCGATGCCGCCGGGTTTTCGTGTCGAAAGCAGCGAGCTGGACGGACCGGTGTTTGCCGACGCCCGTGGCATGACGCTCTACTACTGGCCGTACACCACGATGCGCAACGGCATCACTGGCGATCCGAAGAATGCCTCGGCATGCACCGATGGGGTCACCACGAAAACTGCCGGGCTCATGAGTCCGTACCCTCCCGGCCTGGTTCTGCCGGAGCTGGACAAGCGACGGAGCTGCACCGCCGTATGGCCGCCGGTGCTGGCAGCCGACGATGCGAAGCCGATTGGGGCATTCACCATCATCGTGCGCAAGGACGGCAAGAAGCAGTGGGCGTACGACGAGCACGCACTGTATATGTCGATTCTCGACAAAGTGCCGGGCGACGTACTGGGTGCGAGTACCCGCAAATCCGGAGGCGACGGCCCGGCCGAACGCGAAGTGGCGACCGTGCCACCGGCGATTCCTCCCGGGTTCTCGATCGACAGCACCGCGCTCGGCCGACAGCTTCTGACCGACAAGCACTATTCGGTTTACTTTTCCGACCGGGACGGCCCGCAGAAATCCAATTGCGACGCAACCTGCGCGCGCACTTGGGTACCCGTGATCGCATCCGAATCGGCTCAGCCACTGGGCGAGTGGACCATCTTCGAGCGTTCTCCAGGTATCCGTCAGTGGGCGTTCCGGAAGAAGCCGCTCTATACCAACGCGCTGGACGCAAGCATTGGCAGCTTGCAGGGCAGCGACGTTCCGGGCTGGCACAACGTTTATACGCAGAAGGCACCGCCTCCGCCTGCCGGCTTCACGAAACAGGACAGCGAAACTGGCGTTGTGCTCGCCGATGCGGCTGGCAAGACGATCTACGTCTACAACTGCGCCGACGATTCCTACGATCAGCTCGCCTGCAACCAGCCGGATTCGCCGCAGGCTTACCGGCTTGCCATCTGCGGCGGAGGCAAGGTGGAACGATGTCTGCGTGACTGGCCATACGTCGTGGCTGCAGCAGATGCCAAGAGCACGAGCCGCACCTGGAGCGTGCTTGAGATCGATCCACAGACAGGACATGCCGCGACACCGGGTCAGCTGGGAGCGCTACGTGTCTGGGCGTATCGAGGGACGCCGGTCTATACCTATGCCGGTGACGTAGCGCCGGGTGACATCAACGGCAACGGAAATGGCGAGTTCGGCGGCAGCCGCAATGGCTTCAAGGCCTTCTTCCTGCGCGATGATTTTTTCAATAACGCCGGGTAACCCGTTCGAGCCCGAGGGAGAAATTTGTGAAACATCGAATTCAGAGAGCTGCACCATTGTGGATCGCACGCGCGTCGTTTGCGGCAGTCGCCCTCGGCCTGGTTACAACCGCCGCGGTCGCGGATGATTCCTCGGGCGCCATCAAGGACCGCAAGATCGGCTATGCGCTGACGGGTGCCCTATGGGCCATCCGCCAGACTCCCGATGGCAAAGACGAGTGTCCGCAAGGGTTCAACGAGGGACCGCGCGAGCAGTTCAAATCGCTCTATCCCAACGGTGGCACGGTGGAGAAGACGCAGCTTGAGCGCGAATCGCTGGTGCGTTACCCGCAGGACAAGGAGAACAAGTTTCCGTACCGCGAAGCCAGCGGCAAGACGGCGATTGGCCTGAACCTCGACGGCAAGATCGGACCGCACGATTTCACTTCCGAGGCGGGCGAGAAGGGTATCGACAACCAGTTGTTCCGTGCGATCGGCTGCACGCGCCTGTTCCGCACACCCGATGGGACGTTCGCCCACTTCACCAATATGTGGGTGACGGAAATGAACTACAACCGCATCCTGGTCGAGCTGACCAATGTCGATAGCCTGAGCAACGACGATGCGGTCGATGTGACGCTTTATCGCGGCCGCGACCGGCTGATGACGGATGCCACCGGCGGCAACATCATGCCGGGTGGTTCGAATCGCATCGATGAGCGCTTTGGAGTGCGTTTCATTCACCATCTGAAAGGCAAGATCGTGGACGGTGTGCTGACCACGGAGCCTGCCGATGTGCTCTGGCCGTGGTCGGTGTTCCTGGGACGTCCCGGCGCGTACGACATTCGCGGCCTGCGCTTCAACGTCAAGCTCAGTGCGCAGAAGGCGGAAGGTGTGGTCGGCGGCTATGCCGATGTCGAATCGTGGTACGCGCAGCTCGTGAGATCCTGGTCGACGCACCACTCCAGCTACGGCGGTCTCTCGCAGCCATCGTTGTACCCCGTGCTGCGTCGACTGGCTGATGGCTTTCCGGACAAGAGCGGAAACATGACGGCGATCTCGTCCGCGCTGAGTGTCTCGATGGTCCAGGTATTCATCGAGCATGACACCGGTACGGTTGCTTCAACACCAGGACAATCACAACGGGTCGCAGCAGATACGGCCCGACGTTGATCGCACGCAATCGGCGTTACCGCAGCCCCCTCAGGTGGCGAACACGGCGAAGTCCACCGTGCCCTCGTATTTGTCATCCCATTCGTTCGACCAGTCGCGCAAGCCGAATGTTGCCGTCACCGTAACCCGCTGCGGCACCAGGGCATCGATTGCCGCGTTGACGCGTACCTCCAGGTTGCCCAGATGATGGTCGTCATTAGGTGTAAAGGCGGCGTTGAAGCCGGTCAGGATTGCGACGGCCTGTGAGACTGGCGCATCGAACAGTACATCCTGGGTCGCCGTACGCGGGCCCGAGCCCTCGAACGAGTTGAACGAAATCTGATCGCTCTTGATTGGCATGACAGTGCTCCTGGAAATTGCCTGCAATGATCGGTACGCAAACGGTGCGGATGGAATGCCGGCTATGGGCGATGCCGCTTTCGATAGCGCCGCGTGTGGGTGACAGGGCCGAGTTTGAGCGTGAAGCTGCCATCGCGGCGGCGCTCCACGACCCACTGTTGCGACCCGCGTCCGTATCCACTATCGAGCGCAACCGCTCGCAGAACCTGTTGACCGTAGGGTAGCTGTGCGAGGTCGAACGAACGTCCACGGCCGATCTCAGTGCTGCCATCGCCGTACCAGCGAATCTGCGGCGCCGGAACCGATCGGCCGTCCGCATCGTGCGCGTGAATTCGCAGCACCTGCGGCACACTGACGGGCGTTTGCGGATCGCTAGCGGCGGTCGTCGCAACGAGCGTCACGTCGCGATTGGCCCGGCGATACGCGGTCGGCCGACTGCCGTCATTTGTCCATTCGGTGATGCTGGTTGCGACTGCGTTGGTCGCGAGCAGTCTTAGCGGTGCAATGCGTCGCCGACCGAACAGGGAGAGTGCCACTGTCAGATGATCGTCGCGCGTTCTGGGTGCGACGCTACGCCATACGCCGCTGCCATCCTGCCATTGCAGGAGGAACCACACGTTAGCGTTGTCAGTAGTGGCGGCGCCAAGCAGGCCGAAGTGAGCCGTCAATGCTGGCTTTTTGGAATCGGCGGCCACATCCACGGACAGCTTGCATTGCGGCGGCTCGCCGATGTCATGACTGTAGATCACCTTGTCGTGTTCGTAGATCACCAGTTTTCGGGCGCCAGGCACATAGGGGACCGCCTGTGAAATCCGCATCGGCCAGGTCTGGCATTCGGGACCGGAACTGCAGCCGCAGCTGCTGCCTCCGGTGTAAAGGCACGACTGATGCAGCGTTTGGCCCTTCGCGTCGAGGAATTCGATGGCGAACGCCGTGCGTTTCGTGCCATGCCCCTGCAAACGGGTCGGATAGTGGAAAGCAGGGCGCCATGTGACGTGTCGCTGGCGGTCGATGCTGATGGAGAGAAACAGGTGCTCCTGCTTTCTACGCAGCCATTCATCGTCCTGCGCACGGCGCGCGGCAAATGCGATCGAGGGGCTGACAGAAGTATCGTCCGGCAATGGCACCCGACTCAGCAGGGCTGAATACGTGTACGGGCTGATCCATTTGTTGCCCGAGTAGCCCATGATGTCGTGGACCTCGCCGGGATCGCGCACTGCAAGGGTTACCGAGTCGACGCCGAACTCCCCGATGCTGTCCGAGTCGAACGAGCCGTACTGCGGATAGTCATCGTCGGTATTGAGCGGCCGTGCGCAGCGCGTCACGTTGTCGCACGGCGCGTGCTGCCGTCCGAGGACGTGTCCGAGTTCGTGCGCGGCCGTGCGGTCTGCACCGATGATGCCGACGCAGGCGTTGCCATCGCCGCCGCAGCCGCCAAGACTTCCGGTTTCAACGCCCGTATTCAGCAGTCCGTAGAAGATGTCGGAAGAGTCGCCGACCAGGTCCTTGATGGTGTCGCGCAGGTCTTCGAACTTGTCGCAGCCCTTGGTGATGTCGGACTTCACCTCGGCGTCGTAGTCGATGGTCATGAAGCCGGTCTGCGCGACGCTAGGAATCGGATACAGGCGTTCGGTGAAGGCGAACAGCGTCGCAAAGTCGCTCTGCTGCGGAGCTGCCAGTTGCGGTGAACCCTCAGGCACACCGGCCTTGCGATCCGGGCCGGTGTAGTTGATGCCGACGGCGAAGATCGACAGCGGTGGCACATCGAAGAAGGTGAGCGTGCGGTGGAAGGTCTCCGAGATCTGCGTCATGTCGCCGGACTGAAATACTTCCGCCTCGACGCTCACCGTGCCCCGGCACAACGCTTCGGGGATCAGGAAGTTCAGTGTCTGGCCGAACTGGCTGCGTTCGACCTGGTTGTCGCGGCGCGGCGTGATGGGGTTGAGCGGCAGTATCGTTTGTGTCGTACCGCCGGCCGTGACACGCATCTGTCCGCTCAGGGTCGCGATGACCGGCAGGCCTGAGGAGGCGTCATAGTCGGCGTACACGCGCACGACGGTGTCTTTCCCGGTCACCAGTCGCATCGAGTTATCCGGTTCCGCCTGGCTGGCGGGCAGATGTTTGTAGCTGCGGAAGTGCTGGATGGCTTGAGTGAATTCGGCATCCGCAATAATGAGATCGCCGCGGGTCGGACCGCCCGGAGCGATGGGCTCCAGCTCGGCGATGACCACGTACTGTGCATTGCCCACATATTCGTCGTCCCAGCTGCCGGACCAGTCGCGAACGCCAAACAGGGCATCGACCACAACCTCGCGCGGATCCGCCGGGTTGACCGTCGCGCTCAGCTCGATCTGGAAGCGCCCGAAATGATGATCCCCGTCACTGCGATCGAAGCCGGCGGAATAGCCCGTCAGCGCAGCAGTCGCCGCGATGACATTGCGAGGGAAGCGCACCGTCGGGTTGGATGTGAGCGCCTGGGGGCCGGAGCCCTTGATGCTCGGAAAGTCGAATGAGCCTTCACGAAGTTCCATCGTTGCTGTGCTCTGCATGCGCTGACGGCGCGAATGGCACAACGGTAGGCGTTGCAACGGCTGCGGACCATTGTCCGGAAGGGATTTGTCCGGAAGGGAATCGCGACGAGATTGGGGCGTCCGGTTCCGCCTCATCGGCCAGTTGCATGGGCCGGGTCGGGCCGATTCCGGCCGTTCCGGTATGGCCCTTGCATTTCGTTGGGGCGAAGATTGTGATCACTCGCGCCGCGATTTACGCCAAGGAGCACCGCATGGTTAGTCCCGTGGTCAGCAACGATGCAACCGGTTCCGTGCAACGAAACAGCGGCGCCGGCCTGCTCGCGAGGCAACGGACCATAGCGGCACCTGGCTTCAATCGCTGGCTGGTGCCGCCGGCGGCTCTCGCCATCCACCTGTCGATCGGCATGGCCTACGGATTCAGTGTTTTCTGGCTTCCGCTGTCGCGCGCCATCGGCATCGAGCGGCCCGTTACCTGCGATGGCATCGGATTCTTTGCGCGGCTCGTCTCGTCCAGTTGCGACTGGCCGGTCTCGATGCTCGGCTGGACCTTCACGCTGTTCTTCGTGTTCCTGGGCTCGGCGGCGGCACTGTTCGGACACTGGCTGGAGACCGCCGGGCCGCGCAAGGCCGGGTTCGTCGCGGCGTTGTGCTGGTGCGGCGGCCTGCTGATCTCTGCGGTCGGCATCTACATCCACCAGATCTGGCTGATGTGGCTGGGTTCGGGAGTGATCGGTGGCATTGGATTGGGGCTGGGCTATATCTCGCCGGTCTCCACGCTCATCAAATGGTTTCCGGACCATCGCGGCATGGCCACCGGGCTTGCCATCATGGGCTTCGGCGGTGGGGCGATGATCGGAGCGCCGTTGGCGGACCGGCTCATGAATTTCTTCGCAGGTCCCGGTTCCGTGGGGGTGTGGCAGGCGTTCGTCGTCTTGAGTGGCGTGTATTTCGTTGCGATGCTGCTGGGTGCATTCGGCTATCGCATTCCACCGCTGGGATGGCTGCCGGTGCGCGGTATTCCGGTCGCTCAGCAGAATCGCCGGCTGGTGACGTCGCGGCATGTACATGTCAACGAATCCTTGCGTACGCCGCAATTCTGGCTGCTGTGGGGAGTTCTGTGCCTGAATGTGAGCGCCGGCATCGGTGTCATCGGCATGGCCTCACCGATGTTGCAGGAGGTGTTCGGTGGGCAACTGCTGCACGTGCCGTTGCGACTGGCGCAGCTCAGTGAGGCGCAGCGCACTCAGGTGGCGACGATCGCGGCGGCGTTTGCGGGATTGTTGTCGTTGTTCAATATCGCCGGGCGGATTTTCTGGGCGTCATTGTCGGACTTCATCGGACGCAAAACGACGTACGCGATCTTTTTCCTGCTTGGCATAGCACTGTACGTGAGCGCGCCGCTGGCTGGCAGCAGCGGCCACGTTGGGCTGTTCGTAGCCATTTTCTGCGCGATCCTCACCATGTACGGCGGCGGATTCTCGACCATCCCCGCCTACCTGTCGGACATTTTCGGTACGCAGCACGTTGGGGCAATTCATGGCAGGTTGCTTACAGCGTGGTCTGTGGCCGGCATTCTCGGGCCTGTGATCGTCAACTACATTCGGGAATTTCAGCTGGAGCACGGCGTGCCGCCATATCAGGCGTACAACATTACGATGTATGTGCTGGCGGCCATGCTGTTGCTGGGATTGCTTTGTAATGCGCTCGTGCGGCCGGTGAACGAACGTCATTACATGACGGAGGAGCAACTGTCAGCCGAGAGAGCCCGGGCACATGAGAAGGCGCTGGGTCAGCCAGCGGTGAGTGCTCGCACGGAAACGGCTATGGCGAACTCGTCCGCGTTGCTCGTCATTGTGTGGGTCGCGATTGCGATACCGCTGGGCTGGGGTTTGTGGATTACTCTCAGCAAGTCGTTCGCGTTGTTCAGATGAGCCCTTCGACGGGGCTCAGGGCGAACGCAGAGAAGAGGAGGGGGCGAACGGTCAGCGTTAGAAGATGCAGACGCTAACGGCGTCAGTGTCGAGGTGGACGAACAACAGGTAAAAGGGCGCACTCTCGTACGCCCCAATACCTCACATTCCTCTTACGCGGCCAGCACTCCTTTGGCTTTGGCGGTGTGCGTCGCGATCAGGTCCATCAGTGCCGGTGACAGGCAATCGTACGGTTCGAGCTTCAGCTCACGCAGCCGTGCGCGCACTGCGCCCATGTTCTCCGGCGGTGCACCGGATTCGATGATAGAGGAAACGAAGGCCGCGAATTCCGGCGCAGCCCAGCCTTTTTCCTTCGATAGTTCGACGTGCACGAAGTCCAGGCCATAGAAGGGGTGGGCTTTGTTCTCGATGCGGCCATACATATGCACGCCGCAGCCAGTGCAAGCATAACGCTGGATCGTCGCGGCCGGATCCACCACCTTGAGCTTCTGCCCGTTGGCGGTGACGGTGACGTTGTCGCGCGAGGTAACGGCAACAACCGAAAACAAAGCGTCTCCGGGTTTCCAGCATTTGGTGCAGCCGCAGGCATGATTGAACGCAACGTTGCCCTTGATGCTCACGGTCACCGGCGACTGGGTGCAGTGGCAGGTGAGGGTGCCGCCGGCGAAGTTGGGATTGCCCGGCTGTACGCCGTTGTCGACCGAAGGATGGATTGAAACTGCAGCCATGATGGTGTCTCCGCTCAAGATGTACTTTGTTGACTAACCGCTGATCGTGATCGTCGAACCTGTCGGGAAGCTGCGTACGCCTCCTGTTCTTTAGAAGACCGCGACGCTGCGAATGGATTCTCCGCTATGCATGAGATCGAAGGCGTCGTTGATTCGTTCCAGCGGCATCTGGTGCGTGATCAGGTCGTCGATGTTGATCTTGCCGTCCATGTACCAGTCCACGATCTTCGGCACGTCGGTACGGCCGCGCGCGCCGCCGAATGCAGTGCCTTTCCATACGCGACCGGTGACGAGCTGGAACGGCCGCGTCTTGATCTCCTGACCAGCGCCGGCAACGCCGATGATGACCGACACGCCCCAGCCGCGATGGCAGCACTCCAGCGCCTGGCGCATCAGGTCGACGTTGCCGATGCACTCGAAGCTGTAGTCGGCGCCACCATCGGTGAGCTCGACCAGGTGCTGCACCAGGTCGCCGCCCACTTCCTTCGGATTGACGAAATGCGTCATGCCGAACTTCTCGGCGAGCACCTTGCGCCGGGGATTGATGTCCACGCCGACGATCTTGTTCGCGCCGACCAGTCGCGCACCCTGGATCACGTTCAGGCCGATGCCGCCCAGGCCGAAGACCACAACGTTCGCGCCGGGTTCGACTTTCGCCGTATTGATGACGGCGCCGACCCCGGTCGTCACACCGCAGCCGATGTAGCACACCTTGTCGAAAGGTGCGTCCTCACGGATCTTCGCCACGGCGATTTCCGGCAGCACGGTGAAATTCGAGAACGTCGAACAACCCATGTAGTGATGGATCATTTCCTTGCCGATCGAGAAGCGGCTGGTGCCATCGGGCATCACGCCCTTGCCCTGCGTGGCGCGGATCTTCGTGCACAGGTTCGTCTTGCGCGACAGGCAGGATTTGCACTGCCGACATTCCGGCGTGTACAGCGGAATGACGTGGTCACCCTTGCGCACCGAGGTCACTCCGGGGCCGACATCGACCACGATGCCGGCGCCTTCGTGCCCGAAGATCACTGGGAACAAGCCTTCCGGATCGGCGCCGGAGCGCGTGAATTCATCGGTATGGCAGATGCCGGTCGCTTTTATCTCGACCAGTACTTCGCCCGCGCGCGGCCCATCGAGATCGACCGTCACCACTTCGAGCGGCTTGCCCGCGGCATACGCGATCGCAGCCTTCGTCTTCATGCGCTCATCTCCTGACTCATCGTGTGCGTCGTGTGTCTATCATGCTGTCGCAGTCGCTATTCGCGCGCCTGCTGTTCGCGGAAATCTGCGGTCACCTTGCCGCTCTCATCGACCATGGGCACGCGATAGCCAAGCAGGATCTCTCGTACCTTGTCGCGATGTGCGGCGATCCACTCATCGAGCGTGTTCTGCCACTGCTTTTCACCGAAACGCACGCCCATGGCGATCTGGTAGTCGAACTTGATGGCCGGGTCCGGTGCGAAGGGCACGGCGCGCCAGGGGGCATGTGCAGCTTGTTCGCGCACCAACAGGCCCGCTATAGGGCCCCACACGATGGCCATATCGATTTTACCGGCGGCCATTTCGCGCCCGATGATGAGTCCGGGGTTCTCGGCCGGATCGCCACTCTGGGCCGCATACATTGCCGCGCGTTCGATCATGCCGTTGCGCAGTAGCCAGTCCGAGCCGGGCGACTGTGCGAACACCCCGATGCGCAACGCTTTGAGCCTGGCTGGCGGAAGTTTTAGCAGATCGTCCGCGGTTTTCAGGTCGTTGAATTCGCCGCGTGAGGGAAAGACCAGCGCGTAGGTCGAGTGCATGTAAGGCTTGGTCGTCGCCGTCAGCTCGTATCCGGCGGGGACGCCGATGATCAGATCGCACTCGTACTGCTGCGTCGTGTCGTTCTTTTTCTTCAGCGTATTGCGCACGAACCCCATGCGTTGCGGAAACCACGTGTATTCGACATGCCGACCCAGGTCGCGCGCCAACTCTTCGGCGATGCGATTCTCGAAACCTTCGCCGTTGCGGTTCGATAGCGGCATGTTGTCGGGATCGGAGCATACGCGCAGCACTGTTTCCGCCTGCTGTGCGTATGCCGGCATGGCCGGCAGCGCAAGACATGCTGCAAGCAGTAGCGTTACGGTGAGTGTTTCGCGGGAAAGTGTCATGTCGGTGCGCCGCGTGATACATCGAACCTGAAACATCGATTCACGTTTCACAGGCCTCATGTTATGACCGAGGTGCTTCGATCGCGTTCATTGACCGGGCGAACCGATCGGGTAGAGATGTCCCGGCTTGATCTTGCCGTCGGAACGGCCCTTCAGATAAGCATACAGTCCTTCCCAGTTCTGCATCACCATCGCGCTGCCGCCGAATGGCGGCATGCCCTTGTCAGGGCGGCCATTGATCACGGTGGTGTGAAATTCCTCTTTGGTCAGCTTCTTCAGCGACTCGACCAACGCCGGTCCGACGAGGCCTTCCTGCTCGGCGCCGTGGCAACGCTCGCAGGCCAGCGCACGCCAGGTTTTCCAGCCATTGAGAGTATTCGGATCGACCTTGTCACCGTCCTTGACGGTGTACAGAGCGCCGCCGGCGGCCGGTGCCGCTTGCGCCGCAGAATTCTTGGGTTTGCTGGCCGGCTTGGTGCTCTGTTGGGGAGCCGGGTCAGCGCTACGGGCAATTGGGGCAAGTGCGCTGCTCAACAGCGCAATGATTGTAAACATCGAGGCATATCGTCCCATTCCACTAGCTCCGTGGCCGTGGGCGGTGCACCGTATCCCCACTGGGATACGGCACACCGCCATTGGTATGAATATGCGGTCAGTCGCGTTCAGTACGACCGCCGCTCGATACGAGCGCTACAGCAGCGCCAGTTCAGCGTTGCGCCGTTTGGCTCGCGCTGTTGCCAGGCAAGGCGAATATGAACAGCGATCCGCCCAGCGTGGTGTACTTGGCCAGGTCCTTGTAGCCGCCGACTGCGCCGAGGCCTTCGGTGGACTCCTTGAGTCCTGCCGCCATGCCGATGCCGGCCCAACCACCGATGCCTGAATACACACCGACGTATTGCTTGCCTTCGTACTCGTAGGCGAACACGTTGCCGATGATTCCGGAGGGTGTCTTGAACTTCCACAGCTCCTTGCCGTCCTTGGTGCTGACGGCCTTGATGTAGCCTTCCAGCGTGCCGTAGAACACGATGTCGCCAGCCGTTGTCAGGGCGCCTGACCACACGGAGAAGCGCTCGGGCTTGGACCACATGATCTTGCCTTTGGACGGATCCCAGGCAATGAAGTTACCCATGCCGCCGTGGCTTCCCGGAGTCGGATACATCGTCAGCGTCGCGCCGACATACGGCTGACCGGCGGTGTATTCGATCTGGAAGGGCTCGTACGTCATGCACACATGGTTGGTAGGCACGAAGATCAGGCCCGACTTGCGGTCGTAGCTGGCGGGCTGCTGGTCTTTGGAACCCAGCGCAGCAGGGCAGATGTCCTTCACGTTGACGTCAGGACCAGTGGTGCCCGGTGAGTACTTCTTGTCCACGATCGGCCGGCCGGTCGTCATGTCGACCTTCGTGGCCCAGTTCACCTTCGGGTCGAACTTCTCCGCCACCATCAGCTCGCCGGTGTTGCGGTTCAGCGTATAGCCGAAACCGTTGCGGTCGAAGTGCACCAGCCCGGGTACCTTCCCGCTCTTGCCGTTGACGTCCACCAGCAGGGTTTCGTTCACACCGTCGAAGTCCCACTCATCGTGCGGGGTCATCTGGTAGACCCACTTCGCCATGCCGGTGTCCAGGTCGCGTGCGAACAGCGTCATCGACCACTTGTTGTCGCCAGGACGCTGGCTGGGATTCCAGGTACCCGGATTGCCGCTGCCGTAGTAGACCAGGTTGAGCTGCGGATCGTAGGCATACCAGCCCCAGGTGGTGCCGCCGCCGAGCTTCCATTGATCGCCCTTCCAGGTCTTGATCGAGGAGTCCGCGCCGATGGGGGCCATCTTGCCGTTGGTCCAGGTCATCGTCTTGGCGGGGTCGACCAGCAGTTCCTTGTCCGGTCCGGTGCTCCACGCGGTCCAGCGCTTCTTGCCGGTTGCGAGGTCATAGGCGATCAGCCTGCCGCGCACGCCGAACTCGCCGCCGGAGATACCGGTAATGACGGTGTTCTTGAAGACGTGCGGCGCGTTGGTGTTGGTTTCGCCGATCTTCGGATCGCCATTCTTGGCGCTCCACAGCACCTTGCCGGTGTTTGCATCCAGGGCAACCAGCGTGGTGTCCGCTTGCTGCAGCAGGATCTTGCCGTCGCCGTAGGCCAGGCCACGGTTGACAGTGTCACAGCACATGACCGGGACGACTGTCGCATCCTGCTTCGGTTCGTATTTCCACTTGAAGGACTGATCCTTCAGGTTGACTGCATACACGTTGTTGGGAAACGGCGTGTGCACGTACATCGTGTCGCCGATGACCAGTGGCGAGCCCTCATGGCCGCGCAACACGCCGGTGGACAGCGTCCACGCGACCTGCAGCTGGCCGACATTGCTCGCGTTGATCTGTTTGAGCTCGCTATAGCGATGATTGGCATAGTCACCGGCCTGTGCGGCCCAGTTGGCCGGCTTGGCGATGGCCTGCTCCAGGTCGGTGGCGCTGGCCGCGCCCAGCCACCCCGTGGCCAGCGCCGTCAGACCAACTACAATCCCCTGATGTCGATGGTTCATATCCAATCCCCCGATTGAAATGTCGTTAACGTTTCGTGTGGTCCGAAGCATGCAAGGTCTTCGTGCAAGACTTCCGTGCAGGAATCGCGGACCACAGATGAGGCTGCCTATGACAATGCAACGCTTATGCCATCCATGTACCGCCTTGGGCCTGCTCGCCCTGACATGGCTCTCCGCCGCCGGTCCGGTTCGCGGCGACACCGCTACAGACCCTGCCAACCCCAACACCAACACCGCTGCCAACGACTATCCGACCGTTGCGCGGGTCGAGTACGTGAACGAGTGCATCGCCGCAAATGGCGAGAAGCTCTCGAGCCTGTACCAGTGCGCATGCGCCATCGACCGCATCGCAGCACGGATGAGTTACGACGATTTCGTGCAGGCTGGGACGTTCGCCAAGTACTCGACCTTGCCCGGCGAAGGCGGCGGCATCTTTCGCGACTCCGACCAGGCCAAGAAACTGGCGAAGCTGTATCGGGAGATAGAGGGCGAAGCGCACCGCAGTTGCGGGTTGGAGAAATGATTCGGTGCTCGCGGCTGTCGAGTCGACGCTGTGCGGTGGTGCGGAAGTCGATCCGGGCGGGTTAGGTCCGATGACCACGCCCCACGGCGATTTCCCCGCCGGAATACGGCGGATGACGCTCAGGGTCGCTGTGTCGACAACACTGATATCGTTCGAGGGCCCGTTGGCCGTATAGAGCCGTTTGCCGTCGCGCGATATAGCCATGCCCCACGGCCGCGCTCCGACGGCGACCTCGGTGACGAGCTCGGACTTCACCAGATCGATGACCGCGACCGTTCCGCCGCGCCCGGTGCTTGCATAAAGGCGTTTGCGTTGCGCATCCAGTGCCAGCGCCATGGGGCGTGCCTCTTTGCGCAATTGCACCAGCTTCTCCACCGATTCCGCGCCAGGCATGTCGATGCGATAAAGCGATGCATCGAACTCGCCGGAGACGTAAGCGATGCGGCCGTCGCCGGTGAACGCAATGTCGCGTGGCCGCTGGCCGACGCTGACAGACTTTGCGACCTTCAGGGTGTGTGCATCGATCACCGACACGGAGTTGTCGGTTTCATTGGTGACCAGTATCCAGCGGCCATCCGGAGCAGCAACCACACCTTCGGGCTCGCGCCCGACGGGAATGCGGGCGATCACCGCTGCAGTAGCGATGTCGACGACCGACGTCGTCGCTGTATCTTCGTTCGCTACGAACAGGCGCTTGCCGTCCGTGGTCAGCGCGAACTGCTCCGGATCCGAACCTGCCTGCAACACCTGCAGAACCTTGCCCGATGCTGTGTCGATCACGGCAATGCCGTCGGCTTGCAGATCGCGTTCGAGCTTGGCGCACTCTTCGTCGGGAACGCTCGGCGGGCATTTCGGCAGACCGCTGACGGCGACGAACAGGCGCGAGCCGTCATGATTGAGTTTCAAGCCGCGCGGCCGCTTACCGACAGCGATTGTGTCGACGACTGTAGCGCTTTGTGTATCGACGACCGTAACACTGTGTCCATCCTCGTTGGACACATACACGCGGTCCGCGTGCGCAGAGGAGGCGACAGCGCCACATGCACACGCGAGCCACAGTGAGCGGCGCGAGGCTTTCCGAAGCTGCTGAATGAGCTGTTGTGCCATAGCGGCGTTGACCAACCTCAGAACGACAGATAGGCGCCGACGTTGAAGTTGTTGCTCTTGTTTTCCAGGCCATTGTGCGCCTCGGCCTTCACATCGCTGTACTCGCCCAGCAAGGTGAGATTCTCGGTGAGCGAGTAATAGATACCTCCGGTGTACTTCTTGTTCGTCTTGACCAGCGCGGAGGGTGCTTCGCCAGCGGCGAGATCGAGATTGCTTTCGCCGTAGTTGACGCCGAGCTTGAGCTTGCCGAACTTGTAAGTGACCTGGGCAAGGAAGCCATCGGAATCGCGTTTCGCACCGGTGGCGGTAGCGCCGTTGAGATACAGGGCGGTCGTGCCGATGCCCGTACCGTTGTAGTACCAGCCCAGAATCTCGGCCGAACCGAGGGTAAGCTTGCCACCGACGTCGAACCCGCTCGCCGTGTAGTCGCCGATGTTGGCCACGCCTTCGTTCTTCTGCGTGATGAATGTCGCGGACAGATAGATCGATCCTCTCGTGTAGGCAACCTTGCCGTGATAGCCGGGCGCGGCTTCGGGCGTCGCAGTCCCTTGTGTGATCGGTTCGAGCGGGTCGAAGGCGCCAATCGTGATCTTCAGGCCGCCGATATCGGGCGTGGTGTAATCGATCTGCGCCAGCCAGTCGGTGTAGATGTAGCCCAGGCCGATCGAACCGAGCGAAGTATTGGAGGGCGCGGCGTAGTTGCCGTTACCCGCGCCGACTCCGGGTAACGTCATGTCATTCAGGATCGCATCGGCGCCGAACAACCCGATGTTGCGACCGAGCAGAAACGTTCCCATGCTGGCATTGCCGAAGGTCATGAAGACTTGCCGCATGTCGATCGCGGTGGTGCCCAGCGCGGTGTTCAGCAAGGTCGCGCCCTGCTGCAGGTTCGGACTGCCGTCATTGGTGCTGATGCCGGGGTAAAATCCGAACGTAACGGCCAGATCGTAGCCACCCTGTGTGGTGGAAACTCCGATGGCGAGTGCCGCGGGCAACAGGCCGTTGCTGATCGAGGAGCTGTGATCCTGTCCGTTGCTGCCCATACAGGCGAGACCGCCCGCAACCGGCGCCTTGGTCTCCTCTTCGCAGCTAGCGTTGATGTAGTGGACATTGATGTTGCCGTTGGCCGTAAACTTCCAGTCCCCGGCGGTGAGTTCGACGGCAGCGGCAGGGCCGCAGACCCCGGCTACGATGACTGCGGTCGCGAGCGTTTGTCGCAACGCCCGGCGAGATCCATGGTTCCGTTCGATGTTGCGCATGACGCTTCCCCCTTTGATTGTGTTGACCTAGCAACAGTCGCGACGATGGCGGCCGTGCAGCACGAGATCCGGTCCTGATCGCGCGCGGGATCAAGCAAGGGTTATGCCACTGTCGTCGGATGTTGATACGCGGCAACGCCGAAAGAGCTGTGTAATCGGATTTTTGCGCTGCGGATTTAGCGGGAATCATGCTGCGTTTTGCGACTTGCCAGGCGCGGCGGATAATTCGGTGCGCGACGCGCGCCAGTGGATTTATGTGTCAGTCACGAACACTGTTACGGTACAAACAACACAAGTGGTACAGTCGCGCTGGCACCGACTACGGCAAGTACGCATGAGGAAACGTCGGGCCGTGTCGCCGGAATGTTGGGCGAAATGACGGGCGGAAATATAATCTTGCGATCCTGTCGCGACGATGTGTGGACGGGATCCGATAGCTGAAATACCTTGGCGGCTGTTCAGTCGCGGGAGGCAGATTGCGATGGAGGAAGTGACCGCAACGCAGCATGTTGCCGAAGTCCTGCAATTCGTGCGCTCGATGGGCGCCGAGGCGCCGGCCGCCGGCAAGCTGCTGAATACGGCGATCGCGGGTTCCTGGCGGCGCTGTGCACTGGATTATTCGATCGATCCGGCGCGCCACTACGCACCGACCATCATCGGCGGGAGGTTGCTCGAGGAGCGCCGCAACCAACACGAAGAACTGGTGCAGATCGCTTCCGCCGAAATCGACTGGCTCTACGAATACATCGCGGAATCGGGCCATGCGCTCATGCTCACCGATGCCACCGGCATGGTGCTGTACGAAAAGACCGATGCAACGCTTTCCGATACTTTCCGCGTGGCAGGGCTGGTGAGCGGCGCCGACTGGAGCGAACAGCAGGCCGGTACCAACGGCATCGGTACGTGTATCGCGGAGAACCAGTCGGTCATCGTGCATCGCGAAGAACATTTCCGCGCCTGCCACATCGGCTTGTCCTGCTCGGGCTCGCCGATTCGCGATCCGTCCGGCTCGTTGGTAGCCGTGCTGGATGCATCCACGCTCAATGCGCACGAAAAATGCCCGGGGCTCGCGCACACCATGGCGCTGGTCAACCTGTCGGCGCGATTGATAGAAAAGTGCCTGTTTTTAAGGCATTTCCGCCAGGCAATGATATTTCGTTTCCATGCGCGACCCGAGTTCGTCAATTTGCAGCACGACGGCGCGCTGGCACTTGCGAACGACGCTACGGTCATTGCCGTGGACGACACCGCGGTGCGATTGCTCGGAGCGACCCATCGCAACGAACTGATCGGCAGGCGCATCGATGAGATATTCGATGTACGCGCGGAGGAACTGATCGATCCATTGCACCGGGGGCGGCCGGCACTGCGTCCGGTGCGCGATGCATCGTTGGGACGACGATTCTTTGCCAGCCTGGATTATGGCACCGCCAGCACGCGGCTTTCGGGCGCGCCATCCATTCCTGCTCAATCGCCGTCGTTGGTGCAGTTTACGCCGACAGCAACGCGTCGCCTGCCGCTCACGCTGGAGGAGCTTGCAGGGGAGGATCCGCAGATGCTGCGAAACGTGCGCAGCGCACATCGCATTGCCACTTCACGCGTGCCTGTGATGATTCAGGGACCGACCGGCGCGGGCAAGGAGATGTTTGCCCGTGCCCTGCATGCGGCCAGCGGACGCGCTGCGCAGCAATTCGTCGCACTGAATTGCGCGGCGATTCCCGAGTCGCTGATCGAGAGCGAGCTCTTCGGCTACCGCTCTGGCGCGTTCACCGGCGCCCGCAAAGAAGGCATGAAAGGCAAGATTCTGCAGTCCTCGGGCGGAACGCTGTTTCTCGACGAGATCGGAGACATGCCGCTGGTACTGCAAACGCGCCTGCTGCGCGTGCTCGAGGAGCAGGAGGTCGTTCCATTGGGTGGCGAGGCGCCCGTCAAGGTCGATCTGCGTGTCGTGTGTGCATCGCATCAGAACCTTCGGACCATGCTGGCTCGTGGCCAGTTTCGCGAGGATCTGTATTACCGTCTCAATGGCATCACGCTTGAGCTGCCACGGTTGGCACAACGCACAGACAAGGAGCGGCTGATCCGCGAATTCGTCGCCGCGGAGACGAACGACGGCCGGCCGGTTGCCATTGAAATGGATGCGTTCCAGCGTCTGCTGGCGTACGACTGGCCAGGGAATATTCGCCAGCTGCGCAATGTGATTCGTACTGCGCTCGCGATCTGCGATGGTGGCGTAGTGCGCTTGCGAGACCTGCCAAGCGAAGTGCGTGACGGGTCCTCGAGAGATGAACGACCGGCGCCCGGAAATGCGGACGCATCCGATGTTCACGACTTCGGCGCTACTGGTACTCAATCCGATGCGCTGTCCGGCGAGCGGGAGGAACTACTGAAGGCGATTCGCGACAGCAAGGGCAACATGTCGCACGCTGCGAAGCATCTCGGAGTCAGCCGTACCACGCTTTATCGCCGTTGCCGCCAGCTTGGCGTGGCTCTCCATCGCACCAACGGCGTAATCAATAATTGATCGGTGACCCCTGATCGGGCGCATCCGGCGAGCTTGCCAGGTGGGACCGATGACGGTCCGCCGCCGCCATGGCACGCAATCTGCTTCTGTTCCGGGTCGGGGCAGCGCGCACCGGCGAAGGTTCATGCGGAAATGCGTCATGTCGACAGATCGCGGCCGGAGGCCCGTTGCGGGCAAGAAGCGAGTTCATGCGCCGGCGATAGCGCCGGGCCGCCTGCAACTTGCGCCCGGCGTCCAGGTGGAAGACGGCCTGGATGGCCAGGCGGTGCTCGTCGGGCCGACGGGCAGGGTGCAGCTCAATGGTTCCGCGGTTGCAATCCTGCGCTTGTGTGACGGTTCGCGGAGTCGTGCTGAGGTGGTCGCAGAGATGGTGCGTCGCTCCCGGCCGCACCTGCTGGTTTCCGATATCGGCGAGTTCCTCGACGCGGCACGAGCGCGCGAATGGATAGTCGAGGAGGCGGGGATGGGTGCCAAATAGACGGCGACACGGGCCAGCGGCATCGTTGCCGACAGGTCGATTCAGCATGGCGAATCCGGCCGAACGTTTGCTGCCTGTCAGTCACGGACAGCCGCTCTCACGTCGCAATGCTTTGATCGGCGGCCTGTGTCTATGCTGTCTCCCTGTCTTGGTGCGTGCAGCCGGGGCGGTAGATTCTCCCTTTATGACAACCGAGGTCGCCCCGGGTGTGCACACTCGTCGTGGCGTGGATAAGGATGTTGCGTCAGACAACGACGATGCCATCGCCAACATCGGCTTCATCGTGGGACGCGATGCGGTGGCGGTTACTGAATCCGGCGGTAGTCTGCGCGACGGGGAGCGGTTGCGTGCATCCATTCGGCGCGTAACGGCGTTGCCGATTCGGTATGTATTAATGTCGCACGTCCATCCCGATCATATTTTCGGTGCCGGTGCCTTTCGTCAGGACAACCCGACGTTCGTAGGACATAGCCTGCTGCCGCGAGCACTTGCGCAGCGCGGCGAGTACTACCGCAAGCGGTTGGAGGCAGTGCTCGGTCCCGGAAGTGCGGGGCCGGTGGTGGAGCCCACCATGCTGGTCCGCGACCAGGCGCAGATCGACCTCGGTGGGCGGGTACTGGAACTTACGGCGCACGCCAGGGCTCACACTGATTGTGATCTCAGCATGTTCGATCGGCAGACGCAGACCTTGTTTCCGGCGGACCTGCTCTTTGTGCGGCGCATCCCCTCGCTCGACGGCAGTCTTAAAGGATGGTTGCAGGAACTGACGCGATTGAAGGCCCGTTTCTCGCAGCGAGCCGTGCCAGGTCATGGTCCGGCAAGCGTCGATTTCAGCTCGGCGGTGGCGGCACTGGAGCATTATCTGGACACGTTGCTGAAGGGTACCCGGCAGGCGATCGCGAGCGGGACGGAAATCGAGGCGGCGGTCGCTACCGTGGCGCAATCGGAGCGCTCGAAATGGACACTGTTCGACGACTATCACGGTCACAATGTGACCCAGGCATTCAAGGAGCTCGAATGGGAATGATCTTACGATTTCCCGGTGCCTGTTCGATGCTCGTGGCGCTGTTGGCCAGCGTTGCCTTTGCCTCCGTGGCACTGGCTGACGATGAAGGCGACCAGGCGGCGCGTAATGCTCGCTGGGTTCAGGTGCAACGCGCAGTGTTCGCCGATCGACAAGTCCTGGATGGATCCAGCGTGCTGCAGTTGGAAGCGCCGCCGCGAGCGCTCGATCCGGCGCTGGTGCCGTTGACGATTACCCTGAAAGGCAACGCTCAGCCGGTTCGTGGGGTCTATGTCGTCATCGACAACAATCCTGCGCCGCTCGCCGGACACTTCACCTTCGGGCCGGCGGCCGACCCTCGTACGCTGAAGATGCGGGTACGCGTGGATCAGTACACCGATATCCATGCGGTCGCGGAGGGTGCGGACGGCAAGCTCTATGGTGTTGCGAAGTTTGTGAAGGCGTCGGGCGGATGTTCGGCTCCTGCAGGGGCCGGCGACCCGATGCACAACCTCGGCGAGATGAAACTCCACCTGATGGACACGTTTGCCGCGGGCAAGCCCATGCAGGCGCAATTGATGATCCGTCATCCGAACTTCAATGGCATGCAGATGGATCAGCTCACGCGCTACTACACACCTGCGCATTTCATCCGCACCATCGACGTGACCTACGGCGGCGGCATAGTGCTGCATGTCGATTCGGATATTTCGCTGAGCACCGATCCGGTGATTACCTTCGGCTTCGTGCCGCGCGCCAAGGGGGAGTTGAAGGTCGCTGTGCGCGATAGCAAGAACGAGAGTTTCGAGCACAGCTTCACGGTGCCAGCCGCTTGATCGCGCGGCGGGAGCTGCTATGACCGTGAGATGTGTCGAGGTTTCCAGCCCGTATCGAGTCGAACGCGTGAGGTTGCTGGGTTGCGGTCGGTGGTTGATGGCAGTGCTACTGCTGATATCGCTGCCGGTGCTCAGCGATGACGTTCCCGAACCCGAGGGTTATTGGACCGGCCCTGTCAATTCTGAGGTGCCACACACCGTGACCGGCGGCACAGTCATTCATACGCAGGGGCTCGCCGGTCTGCTGAAGGCCGGCGATACACTCCTCATCGACGTATCGAACGCTCCAGTGCGCCCCAGCGGATTGGCTCCCGAAGCGACGTGGCTACCGTTGCCGCATGACTCGATTCCCGGCAGCCTCTGGATTCCCGGCGCGGGACAAGGCAACGTCGCCCCGGACGTGGAGCAGCACTTTACCGCGCTGCTGGCGCAGAAAAGTGCGGGAAATCTCGATCAGCCCATCGTGATCTATTGCCACGAGCGCTGCTGGCTGAGCTGGAATGCCGCGAAACGCGCCATCCGGCTCGGCTATCGACACGTGTACTGGCTTCCGGAAGGCATCGAGGGCTGGCGCACCGATGGCTTCAAGACCGAGGTGGTACAGCCGCAGGAGCCGCGCGGAGACGGCATCAAAAAGTGACAGTCGAGGAGGAGGCGATGACGGGTTGACGCCATCGCATCTGCCTCAGGCCCGTGCCTGCATCAGCGTCGCTGGATGAAACTTCTTGACCGCCAGATACCCAATGCCGATGAAGATCAGCAGTACTGCGAGCTGCGCGACCTTGAACGGCGTTTCAGTGCCTGTGGGCGCCAGCGGATGCAGGAATGCAACCTTCTGGAAGGATTGCACCACGGCCACGAACACGTTGAGATAGAGCGCGACCACCGAGCCCACTACGTAGATCCAACGCCATGCACCCGCGAGGTGCTTCGCATAGAGGCCGATCACTGCCAGCGTCAGCACTACCAGCGAAATGACTCCGAAGGTATGGGACGGACCGAAGCGGACGAAGGGAAACAGGAAACCGGTGAGGCTGGTGGCAAGCGTGGTGATGAGGAAGAATGCGGTCCACCCCGGCAGCCGGTTGGCGCTCAGCATGCCGAACACGACGACCAGGCCGCTGGCGATGCCCAGCAGGCTGATGATCACGTGGAACAACGTGAAGGTTGGCAGCGACATCCCTAGAATCATGACGGTCACCTCTTGATGGGTTTTGAATCCGGTCGGCAATTGATTCCGACGCTCGATCCCGATGGACTGGAACAGGCGCAAGCGCAGGCATATTAACTGCTCGGCGTGGCGTCGGCGGAAATTTGTAGCCCGGCGAGCGGGGCACCGTTACGGTGCGAATCGCGAGTGGGAATTTTGCGGAGCACAACATCGATGTCATCGTCTGCGCAGCCTGTAACCCTGGTCATCGACGCTGTCCCTGGTCATGTTTCCGATCAGGTATCGGGTTTGTGGTTGCTGCCCTCCGATGCACGCGCCTGCTTTGTGTTTGCGCACGGCGCAGGAGCCGGTATGGAGCATCCCTCCATGTCCACGGTTGCGACCGAACTGGCTGCGCTCGGCATCGCAACGTTGCGTTTTCAGTTTCCATACATGCAGCGCGGTTCGAAACGACCGGACCGTCCTGAGCTTTGCCATGCCACCGTTCGTGCGGCCGTGGCGGAGGCGTCACGACTGGCACCCGCGCTGCCGTTGATTGCCGGCGGCAGGTCATTCGGCGGTCGTATGACATCGCAGGCTCAGGCTCTATCACCACTGCCAGGTGTCATGGGACTGGCCTTCCTGGCGTTTCCTCTTCATCCGGCCGGGAAACCGGCCGATACGCGCGCCGAGCATCTTTTCGCAGTAACGATTCCGATGTTGTTCCTGCAGGGAACGCGGGACGAGCTGGCGAAGCTGGAGCTGCTTGAGCCGCTTATCGGAAAGCTGGGTCACCGCGCCACCTTGCAGCTGTTACCGGATGCCGATCATTCGTTTCATGTGCCGGCGCGCACCGGACGCAAGGATCCGGAGGTCAGGGCCACCGCCCTGCATGCCTTTGCGACGTGGATGGATGCGCTGATTCGGGTAGCATGAAGCTGTGACTGCCAGCTGTTGATTGTCGAGGCCGCATGCGTAAAGCCGATTGGTATTTCGATTTCATATCGCCATTTGCCTATTTTGCCTGGCTGCGGCTAGGGGAATTCTCCGACCGGCTGGAAATTCGCCACCGGCCGATTCTGTTTGCGGGGCTGCTGAATCACTGGGGCCAGAAGGGGCCGGCGGAGATGGCGCCCAAGCGCGCATGGACCTATCGCTGGTGTGCGTGGTGGGCTGCCGAGCATGCCATCGAGTTTCGTTTTCCTGCCAGGCATCCGTTCAACCCGTTGCCGTACCTGCGTCTGGCGATTGCGGCGGGCAATACACCGCAGGCGATCGATACGATCTTCAAGACACTATGGACGACGGGTGCCGATGCTGCCGATGAGCAGGTATTGCGCGGGCTGATGGAGTCGCTGCGCGTCGATGCGGATGCGCTGGCTGCAGCTGAGGTCAAGGAAGCATTGCGATCGGCAACACAAGGTGCGCTGGAGCAGGGAGTTTTCGGAGTGCCGACGCTGGTCATCGACAACGAGCTGTTCTGGGGTGCGGATGCTATGGGGTTTGCCGCGGCCTACCTGGCCGACCCTGCCATCATCGCGACCGCTGAAATGCAGCGAATCGCGGCATTGCCGATCGGAGTGATGCGCAAGCCGGGCTGAGATTCCCCGCCGGGGCGTGACGATTTTCCCCAAACGAGATTGCTTGAAACGCCGGGATTACACGGTCGATGTCGAAAAACACATCGCTAAAGACAGTAGCCGCAGTCGTGGTTTCGTTCACCGGCCTGGCCGTTACGGTGATCGTGCTGCTGGCAAAGCATGTGGTGACGTTTCAGATGGCGTTGCTGATGCTGGTGGCATTGCTGGGGTTGTATCTTGGGTTCGGCGTGCTCATTGCCGTCTACCGGTTCACGGATAAGCTCAAATGAAGGCTGACGGTCGCCTTCCATGAAGCGCCCCCTCGATCGTTACGCCGCCAAGCGCACTTTCACGCGTACACCGGAGCCTGGTCCCAAGGTCGTTACGCAGCGCCGCGGCCCGTTGCTCTTCATCGTCCAGAAGCACGCGGCGCGGCGTTTGCACTACGACTTCCGGCTGGAGCTCGATGGAGTGCTGAAGTCGTGGGCCGTTCCGAAAGGTCCGTCGCTGGAGGTGGGCGAGAAGCGTCTGGCCGTGGAAGTGGAAGACCATCCGTTCGACTACGCTTCGTTCGAAGGCATGATTCCGGAACGGCAATACGGCGCCGGCAACGTGATCGTGTGGGATTGCGGTGTGTATTCGCCGGACGAGGGCCAGGACTATTCGTTCGGCGATCGACAGCGGGCGCAGGAGCGGATCCGCGCCGAACTTGCTGCGGGCAAGCTGAGTTTCTTCCTGCGTGGCGAAAAACTGAAGGGTTCCTTCGCGCTGGTCAGGACGGCGACGGACAAGCAATGGTTGTTGCTCAAGCACCAGGATCGCTTCGCCGGTCCTGACGATGTGCTGGCGCGCAAGCATTCCGTGATCTCCGGCGCTTCTCTCGATGACGTTGCGCCGCTCGAGCCGGTACGGATGGAGGCGGAACGGCTCGCTCCGACGGGCCCCGTCGAGGAAATGCCTGCACGGCTCCAGCCGATGCTGGCCGAAAGCGGCGCGACGTTGAGCTCCGATGCCGACTGGTTGTACGAGCCGAAAGTCGATGGCTATCGCGTCATTGCATTTTTGCAGGACGGCGCGGTCTACCTGCAATCCCGGCGTGGCATCGACCTCACCGCGTTCTTTCCGGAAATCACTGCCGGGCTTGCCGCACAGGCCGTGGATAGGATGATTCTCGATGGTGAAATCGTCGCGCTGGGAGCGGATGGTCGACCGTCATTCAATGCATTGCAGAATCGCGCCCAGCTCAAAACTCCGAAGGAGATCGCGGTCGCGCAGCGTGAAGCACCGGCGGCGCTGGTGTGTTTCGACCTGTTGCACTTCGCCGGCATCGATCTTCGCGGCGCGCCCTACATCGATCGCCGGCGTTACCTGGCGCAATGCGTGCTGCCTTCTGCACACATCCAGGTTGTGCATGCGTCCGAGGATGCGCAGAAGCTCTACGCCGCCGCCCTCGATAGTGGTTTCGAGGGGATCGTCGCCAAGCGTAAGGACAGCGTCTATCAGCCCGGCAAGCGCTCTGCGGCGTGGCTCAAGATCAAGGCAGTCACCACGCATGAGTTCGTCGTCGGCGGCTACACGAAAGGGAAGGGTGCACGAGAGCCGTTGGGTGCATTGCTGCTCGGCTATTGGGAAGGCAACAAGCTAAAATATGCGGGGCATGTGGGCTCCGGATTGACCGAGGACATCGTGAGGCAACTCCTCAAGTATTCGGACGATCTGAAAACCAAGGAGGTGCCGTTTGCCGAGAAGCCGCCGCTGCATCGGCCCACCACCTGGCTGGATCCGAAGCTGGTCGTCGAGGTGACCTTCTCCGGCTGGACTCCCGATGGATTGTTACGGGCGCCGGTGTTCATCAGATTGCGCGACGACATCGAGCCGCGAAGCGTCAAGCGCACGGTGCAGGAGAAACGCTCCAGGACCGTCAAGACCACCAAGGTCACGACACCGGCAAACGAGATTGGTGCGATTCTTCAGCAGCTCGATAGCACTGCAGCTCAGATCAATCTCTCAGTGGGCGATGCGCGCATCCGGCTCACCAACCTGGACAAGGAATACTGGCCTGCCGACAAGGCCACCAAGCAGCCGGCAATCACCAAGCGCGAGCTCATCCGATACCTCGCCGGCGTATCGCCCTACATGTTGCCGCACCTGCGCGACCGTCCGCTGACGATGATCCGCATGCCCGAAGGTATCGGTGGCGAACGCTTCTTCCAGAAGCACCACGATCAGAAGCTGCCGGACTTCGCCGAGACAGTCACCGTGTTTTCCGAGCACAAGGATGAGCAGCACGATTACCTGCTTGGTAACAACCTGCCGACGTTGTTGTGGCTGGGCCAGATGGGGACGCTGGAATTCCATGTGTGGCATTCGCGTGCCAAGGTAGCCGGGGATACGGCCAGCAAGAGCACCGACTACGCGAGTTCCCGTGCCGCCCTGGAAGCTTCGGTGCTCAACTACCCCGACTACCTGGTATTCGATATCGACCCGTACATCTACTCGGGCAAAGAGGCGAAGGGCGCGGAACCGGAGCTCAACAAGAAGGGTTTTGCCGTTGGCAGGAAAGTAGCGTTCTGGATACACGCGCTGCTCAAGCAGATGTCGCTGCAGGCCGTGGTGAAGACTTCCGGCAAGACCGGCCTGCATGTTTTCGTGCCGATTGACCAGACCGTGACTTTTGACGGCGCACGGCAGATTACCGAAATGGTGGGGCGGCATGTCATGCGGGAGCACCCCAGGGACGTCACCATGGAGTGGGCGATCGTCAAACGTACCGGCAAGATCTTCATCGACTACAACATGAACGTGCGCGGTAAGACCCTGAACGTTGCCTATTCCCCACGGGGGGTGCCGGGGGCGCCGGTCTCGATGCCGCTGACCTGGGAGGAGCTGGAAGCGGCCGAACCGGGCCATTTCACGTTGCGTAATGTGCTGTCGCGCTTGGAAAAGACCGGCGACCGGTGGCAAGATGGGCTCTTGGTAAAACAGAGCCTTGCACGGGCTTTCGGAAGTAGCGTTTGAACTCGGACTCATTTCCAGGCCGGGCCAGCCCGGTCAGCCATCCCCGGGAATAACCCGGTCAGTCTTAAAGAGGCAGTCATGGCCGCACGCTCGATCGGATCTCTCACCATCTCCTTCGGACTCGTGGCCATTCCGGTGAAGCTGTACACCGCCACCCAGTCCGCCAACGCCATCTCCTTCAATCTGTTGCACAAGGGCTGCGGATCGCGGCTCAAGCAGCAGTACATCTGCCAGAAGGATGGCTCGGTGGTCGAACGCGATGACATGGTCAAAGGCTACGAGTTCGCCAAGGACCAATACGTGTCCTTCGCGCCCGAGGAGATTAAGGCGCTCGAGGAAGCCGGCACGCACGCCATCGACATCGCCGAATTCGTACCCATCGAGTCCATCGATCCGGTCTACTTCGACAAGACCTATTACCTCGCACCCGACAAAGGCGCCGCCAAGCCGTATGGGCTGCTGACCGAAGCACTCAAGGAATCCAAGCGTTGCGCCGTGGGCCGCTGGGCTGCCAGGGGCAAGGCTTATATCGTGATCCTGCGTCCCATCGGCGATGTACTGACGATGCAGCAGCTGCATTTCGCTGCCGACGTGCGTTCCGCGAGTGAGCTCGATGTCGCCAAGCCCGACGTGAAGGCTGCCGAGCTCAAGCTGGCACGCCAGCTCATCGATCAGCAGACGGCAGACAAGTTCGACCCATCCGCCTATACCGACGAATTGCGCGGTCGCATCGAGGCGGCGATCCAGAAGAAGGTCGAGGGCCAGGAAATCTCGGTCTCCGAAATCGCGCCAGAGGGTGGCGGCAAGGTCATCGACCTGATGGAGGCGTTGCGCGCCAGCCTGGAAAAGACCGAATCCGCCAAGGTGTCCGCCTCCCAGCTCGGTCCACGCAAGGCGCCGAAGCGTGTCGAGCAGCCAGCGAAGACGGCCCGCAAGGCCAGCCGACGCTGATTGTCGCCAGGCAGCCGGTGCACTCGCGGGTAGTTACAAGCACACGGATTGCAGATGCATTCCTATAGCGTGCGGGACGTAGAACGGGTCCTGCGCCTGTCGCGCAGCACCGTTCGCGGGCTCATCAATGTCGGGTTCGTCAAACCCAGCCGCGGCCCGCGTCGCGAATATCGCTTCTCCTTCCAGGACCTCATCGTGCTGCGGACCGCTCGTGCATTGATCGAGGCCAAGGTTTCACGCCGCCGCATCAGCCGCTCCCTCGAAGACCTGCGGCGCCATCTTCCTGAAACCATGCCGTTGTCCGGCCTGAGCATCAGCGCAGTTGGCGATCATGTCGTGGTACGCGACGGCAGAAGCCAGTTCCAGGCGGACAGCGGCCAGTATGTGCTTGGCTTCGACGTGAACCTGGAGGACGGCGATCTCAAAGTCGTCGAACGCGATGTCGTGTCTAAAGCGAAACCGGTTTCGGCCACGAAGCCCACCGCAAAGGACACGGCTAAGGGCGCGCCCAAAGGAACGGATGAGTGGTTCAACGAAGCGCTGGAGCTGGAAGGCACCGATCCGCGCGCGGCTCAGCGAGCATATGAGCACGCGGTTAAAGCAGATCCTGACAACGTTGCAGCGTGGACCAATTGGGGCCGCCTGCTGCACGAGCGGGGAGAGACCGATGAAGCAGAGCGGATCTATCGGCGCGCGGTCGAACAATGCGGAGCGGACTCGCTGCTGATGTTCAATTTCGGCGTGCTGCTGGACGATCTCGGTCGTACCACGGCAGCGATCGAAGCCTATCAAAGTGCCATCGGCGAAGATCCGACGCTCGCGGACTGCCATTACAATCTCGCCCGTCTCTACGAATCGTTGGGCAAAGCGCAGCATGCCATTCGCCATCTTGGGCAGTATCGGCGGCTGGTGACCGGCGAAAACGCCTGAGCCGCGACTGCATGGCCATCTGGGTAGGAACGTCCGGGTACAACTATCCTGAATGGAAGGGCAGCTTCTATCCGGAAAAGCTGCCGGCGACACGTATGTTGCCGTACTACGCGGAGCGCCTGGACACCGTCGAGATCAACTACACGTACTACCGGACACCGAACGAAAAGACTCTCGATAGCTGGAGTCGTGCCACGCCGGATCGATTCAAGCTCACGCTGAAGGCGCCAAAGCGCATCACCCACGACGCGAAGCTGCACGACTGCGCGGACGCGGTGCGCTATTTCATCGATACAGCAGCCAAGCTCGGCCCGAAACAGGGAGCGTTGCTATTCCAATTGCCGCCGTACCTCAGAAAGAACCTGGAACTGCTCGACACGTTCCTGACGGCCTTTCCGGAGAACACCTGCGCGGCTTTCGAGTTTCGCCACGTGTCGTGGCTCGACGCTGAAGTCTATGCGCGTCTGCGGGCGCGAAATCTCGCGCTCTGCGTGGCAGACAGTCAGAAACTTTCCACGCCGGTAGAGATCACAGCGGACTATGGATACTTCAGGTTACGCGACGAGGGGTACACTTCCGCCGACATAACGCGCTGGGCGCAGATCATTCGTGACAGCACATCTGCCTGCCGGGATGTATTCGTCTACTTCAAGCACGAAGAAGCGGGGAAAGGCCCCGAGTTCGCGCGCCTGCTGCTGGATGCGTTCCACATCCGGCCTGCCATCCCCGTCCAGGCTGCGCAGGGCTCCCTGTTCTGAAGAGGTTTGTGGAATGCTCTATTCGATCCTGATCTACGTGCCGGAGGATGAAGTCGCGGCCCTGACGCAGGAGCAGGATGACGATCATGTGGCCCGGCACCTGCAGATCCACGAAAAGCTGGCGGCGCAGGGCAAGCTCGGCCCCGTCGTCCGGCTGATGCCGACACACACCGCGAAACAGCTCAGAACGGCGGGTACGCCACTGCTGGTCGATGGGCCCTTCACGGAGACGAAAGAGCAATTGCTCGGATTCTATGTGGTGGATTGCGAGTCCTACGAAGAGGCGGTTGCCCTCGCGCGCTCCCTGCCCAGCGTGAATACCGTGTTTGAAATCCGCCCGGTCAAGTTGTTCTTTCCCGGCAACGGCCTGCCGGAAGCCCGTCAGTCTTGATCCGCAAGAATAGCTCGCCCACGTCATAAGTCGCGCTGCTGAGCGCGCCGCGAGAGTACCCGCCAGGCCGCCACGGCGAGAAGGGAAAATTCTTTTCCGGGCGTGTCGATCCGGCGACGCGTCGTTCGACGTAGCCATGAGAGTCCCGATCCGGTGGCAGTCAGCCCGCCGCCGATCGGTCCCGAAGTCCTTTATCTACCGGAGACTGCTATGCGATTCATGATTCTGGTCAAGGCCAACAGCGATACCGAGGCGGGTGCTTTGCCCGATGAGCAACTGCTTGCCGCGATGGGCAAGTACAACGAGGAGCTGGTGAAGGCCGGCATCATGCTGGACGGGGAGGGGTTGCACCCGAGCTCGAAGGGAGCGCGAGTCAGGTTCTCGGGAAACAAACGTACCGTGATGGATGGGCCATTCACCGAAACCAAGGAGCTGATTGCCGGATACTGGCTGTGGCAGGTGAAGTCGAAGGAAGAAGCCATCGAGTGGGTCAAGCGCTGTCCTAATCCCACCGGCAGCGAATCCGAGATCGAGATTCGCCAGGTGTTCGAGGCGGCCGATTTCGGCGCCGAGTTCACGCCGGAGCTGCGCGAACAGGAAGAACGTCTGCGCGCGCAGATTGCCGACAAGCGAAAGTAGCCTCAAGCGATCGGCGCGCTTGCGCCGACCGGCCGAAATTGCTGTGATCGGTGGCCATGACGGCCACCGAAACTCATCGTGCAATCGACGCGGTCTGGCGCATCGAATCGGCGAAACTGATCGCCGGTCTCGCGCGCATCGTGCGCGACATCGGTATCGCCGAAGAGCTTGCGCAGGATGCGCTGGTGGTTGCACTGGAGCAGTGGCCGCAGTCGGGAATCCCGGATAATCCAGGCGCCTGGCTGATGGCCACTGCCAAGCATCGGGCGTTCGATGTGCTGCGCAGGCGCAAATTGCTGGAGCGCAAGCACGAGCAGCTCGGGCACGAGTTCGAACTGCAGCAGCAGATGGATGAGGCCGGGATCGAGGCGTCGATTGAAGCGGCGATCGAAACGGACGTGGGCGACGATCTACTGCGCCTCATCTTCACGTCCTGCCACCCGTTGCTCTCTTCCGAAGCGCGCATTGCATTGACGTTGCGACTGCTCGGCGGGCTGACCACTGAGGAAATTGCGCGTGCATTTCTGGTTTCCGAGTCGACCGTCGCCCAGCGCATAGTGCGTGCGAAGCGCACTCTGGCGGAAGCGCACGTTGCATTCGAGGTACCGCGTGCAGAGGAGCGGATGCTGCGGCTGTCCTCGGTGCTGGAGGTCATCTATCTCATTTTCAACGAAGGCTATTCGGCAACCGCTGGAGAGCATTGGATGCGACCGGAGCTTGGCGAAGACGCAATGCGCCTCGGGCGCTTGCTGGTTCCGCTCGTTCCTGCCGAGCCTGAAGTGCATGGCCTCGTTGCACTGATGGAAATCCAGGCGTCGCGTGCGGGTGCGCGCATTGGACCGTCCGGAGAGCCGGTATTGCTGCTCGATCAGGACCGCGGGCGCTGGGATCGGCTGTTGATTCGTCGCGGACTGGCGGCCCTGCAACGTTCGGTAGATCTGGCAACGTCAATGGGACCGTATGCGCTGCAGGCCGCAATTGCTGCTTGTCATGCGCGAGCGACTACAGCCCAGGAAACGGACTGGGCGCGGATCGCGTCGCTCTACGGTGCCCTGGGACGGCTGATTCCTTCGCCCGTTGTCGAGCTGAACCGCGCAGTCGCGGTCGCGATGGCGTTTGGTCCGCAGGCGGGTCTGGAGATCGTCGATGGATTGAGCGCGGAAGCTGCGCTCAAGGGCTATCACTTGCTGCCGAGCGTGCGCGGCGACTTGCTGGTGAAGCTCGGTAGATTGGATGAAGCGCGCGGGGAGTTCGAGCGGGCGGCGGCTCTCACGCAGAACGTACGTGAGAGCGAACTGCTCCTCAAGCGCGCCGCCGCGTGCGCGCCGAGGTAATACCTTACTTCTTCAGCTTGGTGCTTGCCTGCTCGATCTCTTCCAGCAACTTGCTGTCGAGTTCGGGGACGGCTGGCAGTGTGCTGGCATCGGTTGCCGTGGTCTTGAGCTGATCGTGCAGCGTTACGCACAGCGTATGCACTTCGCGATACTGGGTGGTCAGCTTGACCGTCTTTTCCAGCGTCTCGGCGACCTGCTGATCCTGCTGCTTCTTGTCCTTGCGCAGCGAGCTGACGGTGGCTTCCACTTCACGACGGGCGTCGGCTTCGTCCTGCTTTTCCTTGCGCAGCGCCTTCATCTTCCTGACGATGTTATCCGGCGTGTCGGCCAGTGCCGTGTTGATGGCCTTGATCGACTTGTCCCGCTCGGCGACGCGGTCTTTCAGCGTCTGCAGTTCTTTGGCGACGGCGGCGCGTTCGCCAGCCATCTGCTTGAGGGTGTTTTCCTGTGCGGTCTGCAGCTCCGCCACGGTGGCTTCCGCGGTGGCGAGCGCCACAGTCGCTGCAGTCATTTTCTTTTCCGCGGCGGCAACGGCCTGCTTGGCCTGTTCGCGTGCGGTGATGACGTTGCTGTCGCTCTCGCCGATCTTCTTGATGGCGGCGTCCAGCGCTTCCTTGAGTTGATCCTGGGTGCAGTTCTGGTCCAGTTTCAGCGCGTCCGTAGCGGTGCGCATCAATATCTGCTTGCTGATCGCAAGCTCCTTCCAAATCTTCAGTTGCAGTTCGAGTTGGGCTTGTTCCACATTGAGTCCTAAGGGGTTAAGAATTTCGGGCCGCGGATTGTATTCCAGAATGACTGCGACCGGACCGGCTTATATAGGCGATGGACACGCACGGCGGGACCGGGGCTTTCCCGACAGTATTACGGCCGGGCACCGGATCGATTCGCGGGATTGGACAAAGTTAACGGCGAAAGGTCTTGGTATAGCTCGATTTTCTTGCCGGCCTGGCACGCGCTCGCAGCTCCCTGCGAGCACCTATTTGCGGCCTTTCCGGGGCTTTTCCAAGGCCGCACGATCGCTCGCGGCGCTGCGAACTTTTGTGACCGGATGCCGCTGCCCGCCTCGGAATCCGCCGCTTTGGCGCGACATTGGGCCGCATGGCGACCGCATCGATGGCCTCATGACCTGCTGGCGAGAGCGCCAAGGGGCTATCGATTGTCGGGATCGGTCATACTCTTTCGTCCTTGGATTACGGCTTCTCTAGAGCTCTTTTCGTCAGTCAGGCACAGCGACGGCCGGGCACAGCGAGGGCCAGGCGCAGTGGGGATAGCACAGTGGGGATAGCACAGTGGGGATAGATAGATGCTTTATTCCGTTCTGATCTACGGTTTCGAGTCCGAAGTGACTTCCCTGAGCCGGGAGCAGGAGATGGCGTTGTTGGCCCAACACGAAGTCATCCAGAAGCAGCTCAGCGCGCAACGCAAACTAGGTCCAGTGGTGCGCCTTATGCCCACCACCGCTGCCGTGACCATTCGCAAGGGTAGCGAGCCGGTCGTGATCGACGGCCCGTTCGCGGAGACGAAGGAGCAACTGCTGGGGCTGTACGTGCTGGATTGCCAGACCCTCGAGGAAGCCATCGAAGCTGCCCATCTGGTAGGCAGCGCGTGCAATTCGCGGTCGCTGGAAATACGGCCGATTTCCTGGTTTGGGACCGGCGATCAGATCACGGCGTGACGGGTGAGGCGTGACGGGCAGGAAGCCGCACCGCTCGGGGTGCTCTTGCTCGTCACCCCTCATTCGTCTGCCTCTCACTGGTCACCTAGCCCTCACTCATCACCAGGTTTCTCTGCATGCCACAACTCACGACCCAACACACCGCCCTCATCACCGGAGCAGGCTCCGGCATCGGACATTCAGTCGCACTGGCACTGGCGAAGGCGGGCTACCGCGTGGTGCTCACCGGCCGCCGGCAGGACCGGCTCGATGAGGTGGCGAAACAGGGTGGCGCGGGGTGTCATGCCTTCGCCGCCGATGTAACCGACGCCGATTCTGTCGCCTCCCTGTTCGCGCGTATCGCCAACGAGTTCGGCCGGCTGGACCTGCTGTTCAACAACGCTGGCACCGGTGCACCTCCGACGCCACTGGAGGATCTGTCGCTGGAGCGCTGGCGAACGGTCCTGGATACCAATCTGACCGGCGCGTTCCTCTGCACGCAGGCGGCCTTTCGCTTGATGAAGAGCCAAGAGCCTCGCGGCGGGCGGATCATCAACAACGGCTCGATCTCCGCCAGCGTGCCGCGGCCTAACATGATTGCCTACACGGCTTCGAAGCATGCCGTGTCGGGCCTGACCAAGGCCACTTCGCTGGAGGGGCGCAAATACGACATCGCCTGCGGTCAAATCGACATCGGCAATACGGCGACCGACATGGTTGCCGCGATGACCACCGGGACACTGCAGGCCGATATGTCGGTCAAAGTGGAGCCCACCTTCGACGTCAAACATGTTGCCGATGCCGTGCTCTATATGGCCGGCCTGCCGCTGGACGCCAACGTGCTGTTCATGACGATAACGGCGACGAAGATGCCGTTTGTAGGAAGAGGATGAAGAGGAGGTGACGGGAGTCACGGAGAGTGACAGTAGTCACAATAGTCACAAGGAGTGACAAAGAGGCAGGAGTGAGGCGGAAGCGAGTCTCAGCCCTTCTGGTGTCACTCCTGTGACTACTGTCACTTCTGTCACCTTCCCCTCAATACACCAGGTTGATCGCCGCCACCGGCGTCACGCTGGCGCTCGTATTGCGGCCCGCTGCGATCCAGCGGGCGCCGACGATCACACCGACATTTGCGTTCCAGTTGTATTCGACTGCTGGTGCCACGCCGAATTGCCAGCTCGATCCGGAATGAGCATCCACCCGCTGTGGGTTGCCACTGACCGGCTCGACTGCGAAGCCGTGCACGCGCGTGTCGCTGTCATGCTGATAGATCACATCGAGCGCCAGTACCCAGTTACGGGTCATGCTGTATTCCCAGGACGAATCGAGGTTGAACGAATTGCCGGGGCGTGCCCGACCGCTGAATCCGGCGACGGTACCGTACACGCTGACACCTTCCACGCGCGCGTCATCGGAGAACGACCAGGAGAAGTTGAGTCGCGAGCGCAGGATCCGGCCGTTGGGCATCCAGAAGTAATACTGGGAGTACAAAGAGGCAGCGGCCGAATAGGCGCCACTGCCGATGCCGTCGCTAGGGCGCTCGCCGAGCCGGTCATATTTGCCTGTCGGCAGCGTCACGGCGAACACGACGGAGGTGGTGGGTAGCCAACTGCCTTCCTCGAACTGCGTGAGGCGGTACTGTGCCTGGAGACTCAGGTCGCCGACTCTGATTCCAGAGCTGTTGGCGCCATTGCTGGGTGCATTGAATCCGAAGCGAGGAATCAGGCCGGCGCTCACCCGGTCGGTGAGGCCGTAGAGCAGGTAGGTCTGCGATCCGTAGAACTCCTGCTTGGGCACGCTGTGCCGATCCCCGTTGTCGTCATAACGGTGCTGTGTGACTACGTCGAACAGATAGGGCTCGATGAGGAAGTGCCCTTGCGGCAGGCTGCCGGCGGAGGCGGCCAGCAGCGGTCCCGTCCACCAGGCGTCGTCGCGCGACTGACGATTCCCATCCGCCTGCGGCGAGGGTTCATTGGCTGCCGCAATACCTGCCGTCAGCAGCAGGATGCCGAATGCCGCCCTGGTCATGTCGCTTACGTCTCGAATGCACAGCGATAGTTGCCGCATGCGCGTCGCCATGTGGATGCCGGTCATTGGTATTGGCGTCGGCATTGTAGTCCTCCAGCCAGCCCGATCGGGTCGATGAGACGATCATCGCGGTTGACGCCGCTGCAAACGTCCCGTTTCTTGCTTTTGCGGCGATAAACTACCGGCATCGACCCTAAGGAGCACTGAGGATGAACTGGCTGATGCCCCTGACGCTGAGCGGCAAGTACGCAAGGCTGGAGCCGCTTTCGCACGAGCGCCACGATGAACTGGTGGAGGCGGTGAAAGATGGTGAGCTGTGGAAGCTCTGGTACACATTCATACCCAGCCCCGACAAGATGCGTGAAGATATCGACCAGCGTCTGCGACAGCAGCAGCAGGGCAGCATGCTGCCGTTCACGGTCATCGACACCAGTACCGATCGTGCTGCCGGCATGACGACATTCATGAATGCGGATGCCGCCAATAGGCGCGTAGAGATCGGCTCAACGTGGTATCGCGCGGGCGTTCAGCGCACGCCGCTGAACACCGAATGCAAGCTCATGCTCTTGCAACATGCGTTCGAGTCACTCGGCTGTATTGCTGTGGAGTTCCGCACCCATTTCTTCAATACCGCCAGTCGCCGCGCGATCGAACGTGTAGGCGCCAAGCTGGACGGCATTCTGCGCAACCACCGCCTCTGCGCTGACGGCACCTTGCGCGACACTTGCGTATACAGCGTTATTGCCACCGAGTGGCCGACCGTCAAGGCCCACCTGACCTACCAGGTTGGCAGGATGCGGGCTCTGGACTGAAACCCGGTCGGAACAAATTCTCTGCTGCGTGCGTTGCCTGAAACTCGACCACCAGCAAGTCGAAGCGAGCGGATTCATCCGCGGGCGTGACAATTCGAACGAAGGGATAAGGGTGCTGCGCGGATCCATCGAAGAATGGCGCTTGGCCCCCCGTTGTGGGAAAACAAGCATGACGATTCCTACCGAACCGATAGGTAGCATTCCGCGCCCGCTGGCGCTTATCGAAGCCGTGTCGCGCGGGGATAGCGACGATCCGGCGCTGGAACCGCTGTATGACAGCGCCATCCGCGACACGATCGAGCGTTTCGAGGACACCGGTTCGCCGGTGATCACCGATGGCGAGCAGCGCAAATACCATAATTTCTGGACCTACTGCGTGCATGGCCTGCGCAATACCCATCCCGACGGCTTCCGCATTCCCTTTGCCGCCGGTCACACGCGCCGCATGCCCCGACTGGTGAGCGGTCCGTTCCGCTACAAGCGGTACGCGGATAGCTACCTGGATACTGCATTGCGATACGCGCATGTGCCGGTAAAGCAGGCGGTGATATCGCCCTCAGCACTGAGCCTGATGTATCCCCCCGAACCGCTGGAGGGCTATTCGCGGGAGGAGTTCATCGAGGACCTGCTGCGCGAGCACGAAACCGAAGTGCGGCGTTGCCTGCAGAAAGGAGCCTGCAAGGTGCAGATCGACTTCACTGAAGCGCGGCTCGCGATGAAAGTCGATCCGTCCGGGGAACTGCTCAACAGCTTTATCGATTTGAACAATCTCGCCCTGTCGCGTTTTTCAGCGGAGGATCGCCGCCGCGTCGGCGTGCACACCTGTCCGGGTGGCGACCGTGACTCGACCCATAGCGCGGATGTCGACTATGCCGAACTGCTGCCGAGCCTGTTCGAGCTGAAGGCGGGCAATTTCTACATCGCCCTGGCGGGAGAGGTCGATCCGGTGCGTGTGCTGAAGATCGTTCGCGAATACATGAAGCCGGATCAGCGGATCTTCATCGGCGTGGTCGCACCCATCGATCCGCGCGTGGAGACACCCGAGGAGGTGCGGGATCGCATCCTGCAAGCTGCGCAGATCATTCCTGTCGGACAACTGGGCACTACCGATGATTGCGGCTTCTCGCCGTTCTGCGATGACACTTCCACTACCCGCGAGACGGCATTCGCAAAGATCAGGGCGCGGGTGCTGGGCACGAGGCTCGCGGAACGGCTGCTGGAAGGGCATCGATAATGGATGCGAACGAGGAAGAACTGCTGCGTTCGGTGGCGTTACAGAACGCACGAGGCATTCTGGTGGCCCGTCAGCGTGCCGAGGAAGACCTGGTTCGGTCCAAGGAAGCCCTGGAGGTGAAGACCAGTGAGCTCGAGCTGTCGCTCGCCATGATGCGCGCCACGCTGGAAGCGGCGTCCGATGCGATGCTCGTAACCAACGCCGACGGCAGGATTACCGACTTCAACGAAAAGTACGTGCAGCTCTGGAGTCTCAGCGACGAGATCGTCGAATCGCGCGAGCATGAACGAGCGCTGGCTGCCATCAGCCGGCAATTCGCCGATCCTGCTGCATTCCTTGCGAGGGTGGCTGCTATCTACACGGCGTCGCCGGCACAGGCCCTCGATGTCCTGGAGCTGCTCGATGGCCGCGTTTTCGAGCGCTCCTCGAAAGTACAGTTGGTCGGGTCGCGGGAAGTCGGGCGCGTCTGGAACTTCCGCGATGTCACCCAGAACGTGCAGGCGGCGCAGGCACTGCGGGAGGAGACGCGGATTCTGGAGTTGCTCAACCAGACCGGCACCGTTCTTGCCTCTACGCTGGACGTGGAGGGCATCCTGCAGTGGGTTACCGATGCCGCGACCAAAATCACGCGCGCGCGCTTCGGTGCGTTTTTCTACAACAAGGAGGATGAGCAGGGGAAGTCGTTCACGCTGTACACGCTCTCGGGTGCGTCCCGCGAAGCCTTCGATAAATTCCCGCTGCCGCGCGCCACGGCGTTGTTCGGCCCCACCTTCCGCGGCGAAGGGATCCTGCGCATCGACGACGTGCTGAAGGATCCACGCTACGGGAAATCGGGTCCTTACCACGGGATGCCGCCGGGCCACCTGCCGGTGCGCTCTTACCTGGCGGTACCGGTGACTTCCCGTTCCGGCTTCGTTTATGGCGGACTGTTCTTCGGCCACGAAGTGCCGGGCACTTTCGTCGAGCGCGACGAGCGCGTCGTGGCGGGCATCGCAGCCCAGGCCGCTATCGCCATCGACAATGCCCGTCTGTTCGAAGCCAGCGAATCGGCGCGGCAGGAACTGCAGCAGGTGAATTCGAACCTCGAGCAACGCGTAACGCAACGTACAGTGGACCTGCACAAGAGCGAACAGCAGTTCCAGCAGCTCGTGGACGGCGTGACCGACTGCGCGATCTACATGCTCGATCCCGGCGGCCACGTGGTGAGCTGGAATCCCGGCGCCGAACGCATCAAGGGTTATCGGGCGGAGGAGATCATCGGCCAGCACTTCTCGCGCTTTTACACCGAGGAAGACCGTGTCGCCGGTGTTCCACAGCAGGCGTTGCGAACCGCCGAAAGAGTCGGCAAGTACGAGACCGAGTCCTGGCGCGTGCGCAAGGACGGCACCCGCTTCTGGACCAATGCGCTCATCAATTCGATTCGCGATGAGCATGGCGCCTTGATCGGATTCGCCAAGGTCACACGCGACATGTCGGAGCTGCGTGCGATCCAGGAACAGCTGCATCAGTCGCAGAAGATGGAAGCGATCGGACAGCTCACGGGCGGAGTGGCGCACGACTTCAACAACCTGCTCACCGTGATCCTGGGCAACCTGGAAACGGTCAGTCGGCATCTGCCGGCGGAGGATGGCCGGCTGCGTCGGGCGGTCGAAAATGCGAATCGCGGCGCGCAACGTGCGACAACCCTGACGCAGCAATTGCTGGCCTTCTCGCGGCGGCAACCGCTCAATCCCAAGCCTACCGACATCAATCGTCTCGTCTCCGGCAGCTCGGAGCTGATGCGACGCACCCTGGGCGAGAACGTTGTCATCGAGACGGTGCTCGGCGGCGGGTTGTGGCGCGTCGATGTGGATGCTCACCAGCTTGAAAGCGCACTGCTGAATCTTGCCGTCAATTCGCGCGATGCCATGCCCGAGGGCGGCAAGTTGACCATTGAAACGGCCAACGCTTATCTCGACGAGGCGTATGCCAACCGGTTCGTCGAGATCCAGCAAGGTCAGTATGTAGTCATCTGCGTGAGCGACACGGGCGTTGGCATGAGCGCGGAAGTGTTATCGAAGGCGTTCGATCCGTTCTTCACCACCAAGCCGATCGGCGAAGGCACGGGGTTGGGGCTCAGCCAGGTATACGGCTTCGTCAAACAATCCGGTGGCCATGTGCGGCTTTACAGTGAATCCGGCCAGGGGACAACCGTGAGAATCTACCTGCCGCGCCTGCTGGGCGAAGAAGTGGAAGTGGAGCACGACACCGTTGCAGTGGTGCCGCAGGGGCAATCCAGCGAAACCGTCCTGGTGGTTGAGGATGACGAGGACGTGCGTGCGTACAGTACGCAGAGTCTTCGGGAACTGGGCTATACCGTGCTGGAAGCGACCGATGCGGCGTCGGCGTTGCGCGCCCTGGAGCGTCATCCGGAGGTGGAGTTGCTGTTCACCGATGTGGGGTTGCCCGGGCTCAATGGACGCGAACTAGTCGATCGGGCAAAGCGGAAACGGCCGCGGCTCAAAGTCCTGTTCACCACCGGCTATGCACGCAACGCCATCGTGCACCAGGGAAGGCTCGATTCGGGCGTGGAATTGTTGACCAAACCTTTCAGCCGTGCGCAGTTGGCCGCGCGTGTTCGCGATGTGATCGATGCCGGACCGCAGGCTGCTCCGGGCCAGCGAATGGCGCTCATCGTGGAGGATGAATCGCTGGTGCGGCTGTTCCTGACGGATGTGCTGGAAGAAATCGGCTTCACGGTGGTGGAAGCCGCATCGGTGGCGGAGGCTCTGCAGGTTTCACAGGAGCGCAATGATTTCGAAGTAGCGTTCGTGGACGTCGGCTTGCCGGACGGCAGTGGGCTCGATGTCGCCCACCAGTTGCGCAGTCGGTCCCCACAGTTGGCGGTGGCCGTTGCGAGCGGTTATGGCAATGCACTGGATGCTCGGCTGCATGACGACCCACGCGTCACGCAGATGAACAAGCCTTACGATGAGGCTGCGATACGCGAAGCTCTGGAGCGGCTGAGTGTCCGATGAATCGCTATTCAGCGAAAGGAACTAGAATGTGGGACGCTTTCCCGAAGTCCCCAAAGTCACATGACCGCCGCCTTGCACCTGAAAAAAATTCGCGAGCTCGATCTTGAGCAGCCGAGTGCTCCCGGACGACCGTCCTATATCAGCGCCGCCAGCGGGCTTGTAACGGTCCGGTCATGGCAGTACGTCGTGGCCGACGACGAATTGCACTTGGGCGTTTTTCCGGTGCAGGCGACCCAACCGGGCAGATTGTTCCGCTTGTTCGAGGGCGAGTTGCCTGCGGACAAGGGCGATCGCAAGAAAGTAAAACCGGATCTGGAAGCCCTGGTCCTGTTGCCGTCGTTTGCGAGCTTTACGCACGGTGCACTGTTCGCAATCGGCTCGGGGTCGAAGCGCAATCGTCGCCAAGGAGTGTTGCTGCGGCTGGATGAGCACGGTGCGATTCACGGCAAGCCGCGAGCAATCGATCTAACGCAGTTGTTCGATGCGGTCGAGCAACACGTGATCGACCTCAATATTGAAGGCGCTGTGGTGCTGCGTGAGCGCTTCGTGCTGATTCAGCGAGGCAACAAAGGTGGTGGCCTCAACGCGCTGGTTACGATGAATTTGCACGATGTATTGGCGCAGCTGGAAGCCAAGGATGCCATTGCGGCGGTCCCGTTCGATGTCCGTACTTACGATCTCGGAGCCATCGATGGTATCCCGCTGTGTTTTACCGACGGCGCGGCGTTGCCGGACGAGCGCATCGTTTTCTCGGCCGTAGCCGAAGATACCGACAACTCATATTCGGACGGTCCGTGCGCTGGCGCGGCCATCGGCATCCTGGGGCCGGAGGGCCACCTGCAGAGCCTGCAACGACTGACACCTGGGGCAAAAGTCGAGGGTGTGGCGGCGCACGTCGAGAACGGCCGCATACACCTGCTGCTGGTAACGGATGCGGACGATGCCAAGATACCGGCGTCGATGTACGCGGCGGAAATTGGGTAGGCCAGGAGGATACTGGCCAACGGCCAACGGGCTACTGGCCGGAGGAAGAGCATAGGCCAGTCGTGCGAACTGTCCTCGTTCTTGTGCGCTGGCCCCGGGCCGGTTGACCAGTTGCCGGTTGGCCGGCTCCACTCATGCGTCCCTGGAATCGAACATGAGCAGATCGGCGCCGGCGCTGGCGAAGTTCGACAGGTCTCCCGCTGTAGCCTTGCCTTGCGGTGTGCTCAATCCCTGCTGCAACGATGTCAACGAGTCGAAGCTCAGGATGGCGACCAGGTGGTAGGGCGATCCGCCCTGGGGAGTTGCCACCGGGCCAGTACTGATTTCGTAGCGGCGCAGTCCGGGAATCTCCTTGGCGAGAGGCGCGTGTGTGGCGCTGTAGTAGGCATCGAAGGCAGCGGCGTCCGCCGGCTTTTTATAGAGCACTACGAGCTTGGCCATCGATGTCTCCTGTTATTCCGGACCTGGTATTCCGGACTGTGACTTGCGAACTGCGAGCTTCGAATTGCGAGTTGCGGATGACACTCCATCGCCTGCACCGCATCGACGGATGCGATAACGGATAGCGCCGTGGTATCTGACTCCCGGGCGCAGTGCAAAGCAAGGTGTTCGATAAACACCACAAGCGACCTGAGAGCGACTTATCGCTCGAATCCGGGCCGAAAATGGACACCCCCTCAGGAGGACACAATGGAGAGCCGATGATCGCGGAACACCAGCGGCTTTTCTTTAACGTGCGGCAACTCCGCATTGGCGAGGGCTGCGGTGACGAGGTGATGGTGCGGTGACAGATCGCAGACCGGATCGGCATTGGCAGCATCGCCAGTAAGCAGGTACGCCTGGCAGCGGCATCCGCCGAAGTCCTTTGTTTTCTCAGGACAGCTGCGACAGGGTTCTTTCATCCACGCGTCGCCACGAAAGTGGTTGAAACCGGCCGAGTCGTACCAGATGTGCCGGATGCTTGCGTCCCGAACGTTCGGGAACGTGAGGCCTGGTAGCATGCGGGCGGCATGACAGGGCAGGGCAGTGCCATCTGGCGTTACGGTCAGGAAGACCGATCCGAGGCCATTCATGCACGGCTTTGGCCGGCGCTCGAAATAGTCGGGCACCACGAAGTAGATTTTCATGCGGTTGCCAACCTGCTCGCGAAAGCGCCGCGTGATTTCTTCGGCGCGCTCCACCTGTGCGCGGCTTGGCAGTAACTGCTTGCGGTTGAGCCATCCCCAGCCGTAGTACTGGGTGTTTGCCAGTTCCACGTACTCGGCCTGCATCTGTTGCGCCATGTCGAGAATCTGCTCGACGTGGTCGATGTTGAGCCGGTGCAGCACTACATTCAGCACCATCGGATAGTCGTAGCGTTTGATGAGCGCGGCAACTTTCGATTTCAGCGCGAAGGTGCGTGTACTGCCGAGGAAGTCGTTCATCTCCCGGGTGCTGTCCTGGAACGAGAGCTGGATGTGATCCAGGCCCGCTTCGCGAAGCGCCTTGATGCGCGACTCCGTGAGTCCGATTCCCGAGGTGATCAGGTTCGTGTAGTAACCCAGCGCATGAGCTTCGGCGACGATCGGCTCCAGGTCGTCGCGCGCCAACGGCTCGCCGCCGGAAAGACCGAGTTGCACGGCTCCAAGCGCACGCGCTTCATGCAATACACGCAGCCAGTCCTCGGTACTCAGCTCAGGCCCGGTCTGCGAGAAGTCGGTTGGATTGGAGCAGTACACGCAGTGCAACGGGCATCGATAGGTTAGTTCGCACAACAGCCACAACGGCGGCCCGGGCTTGTCGTTCACTGCAGGCAGATCGATGGCGCTGTTCACGGGCGGATTTCCAGCCACTTCTTCTCGACAGCAAACGCCACGAAGTCGGCCACTTCGCTGGATAAGCCGGTCGCGTTGAAGGCGCTTTCCAGGTCCGCGACGATCTCGTCGAGGGTGCGTTTACCGTCACATCTGCTGACGATTTCGCCGGCGCTGCCGTTGAGCTTCACCATTCCCTCCGGGTAGAGCAGCACGTGCGAGTTCTGTGCGGGTTCCCACTGCAAGCGGAATCCGCGGCCAACGAAGGGCCTGGTTTGCGCTGTGATGCCATTGGCACTGTCGTGCATGACGTCGCTGCTCACGAGGTCACCCCGTAACGCAGCGCCATGGCATCGTTCATCTGCCACAGGACATCGAGCTTGAATTGCAGCACCTGCAAGGCCCGCTCCTGCTCGGCGCGGGTCGTAAATTGTTCCAGCGTCACAGCCAGGCCGAATTCCACATCGCGCCGCGCGAGGCTGACGCGGCTCTGGAAGTAGTGCAGTCCCGTGAGGTTGATCCAGGGATAGTGTTCCGGCCAATTGGCTAGCCGCTGCTTGTGAATCTCCGGTGCGAACATTTCTGTAAGCGATGAGCACACGGCTTCCTGCCACGGGGCGCGGCGGGCGAAATTGACGTATGCATCGACGGCAAAGCGCACTCCCGGCAACACCTCGCCAAGGCCCTCGACTTGCTGGCGCGAGAGCCCAACGGCTTCCGCCAGACGCAGCCACGACTCGATGCCGCCCGGGTCTTCGCCGTATCCGTCGTGGTCGAGGATGCGCTGTACCCAGTTACGCCGCACAGCCCGGTTGGGACAGTTGGCGAGAATGGCGGCGTCCTTGATCGGAATGCTGACTTGGTAGTAGTAGCGGTTCGCGACCCACCCACGAATCTGTTCGTGGCTCGCCTGGCCGCTGTTCAGCATGACGTTGAAGGGGTGGTGAATGTGATATGCACGACCGCGCTGACGCAGCTGCGCCTCGAATTCCTCCCGACTCCACGCCGGCGCATTGCTCTGGCCAGATGCATTCACATCCGGACTCACGCTGGCGGAGGGATTCAGGGCGGCGGCGTTCATAGCACGATCTCCATGCCGTCGGTTGCGACTTCGACTCCCCGACGCGTCAGCTCGGCACGCTCGGGCGAGTCTTCATCGAGGATCGGGTTGGTGTTGTTCACATGGATCAGCACCTTGCGCGTCTGCGGCGGCAAGCGCTCCAGCCATTCCAGCATTCCGCCCGGACCGCTTTGCGGCAGGTGACCGATATCGCGGGCGCGCTTGCGTGACACGCCGAGTCGGATCATTTCATCATCAGTCCAGAAAGTGCCATCGACGAGAACGCAGGTAGCCGATTGCATACCGCGCCACACATCGGCGTCGATGTTGCCCAGTCCCGGTGCGTAGAACACCGTGCTGCCGGTTACTTCATCCGTGATCGCGAGCGCCACGTTGTCCCCGGGTACGGGCGACTCGCGATTCGGTGAATACGGGGCTGGTTTACTGGCAACGGGCAATGCACGCCAACTGATGCCGGGTACCGCATCGATGGTGAATTGCTCACCGTCGAGGCCGATACGATGCCGGTCGCTCCCGCAATAGTGAGCCAGGACCTGCAGTATGGGATTCCCGCGAGTGAGATCGGCGTAAGTGCTGTCGGTACACCACAGCGACCAGGGACGCGCCGCCTCGCGCAGGGTGTAGAGCCCGGTCGTGTGGTCGATCTGGCCGTCGACGAGAACGATTGCCTCAATAGCCGAGTCGCGCAGGGTCCGGCCCGGTTGCAGGATCCGATTGGCTGCGAGCTGGGCCGCGATATCGGGCGATGCGTTGACCAGCACCCACGCCGCGTCGGCGCTGCCTGACACGGCAATAGACGACTGCGTACGGGCACGGGCACGCAAGGTGCCGTTACGTAGACCGGCGCAGTTCCCGCAATTGCAATTCCATTGAGGAAAGCCTCCGCCGGCAGCGGATCCCAGTACCCGGATCTTCACGACGGCGCTGCCACGACGGGCGCTGCAAGTACGGCGCAGCCCCAGCAGCAGGCTGCGGCCGTGGCTCCGTCAGCGATTGGCGATGTACATGGTGATTTCCATGCCGAATCGGTAATCAACCGCTTGAGGGGTTACCCATTTCATGTTGACACTCCTTCATCCGAGCCTTCGATTGAGAACACAACATCTGCGGTCGGGGCACGGCCACGTACCCGGCCATGCCCCAGAAGGCCGGCAGCGCAGGTCCGCCGTACTTCCAGGTGAATAGTCCGCGTCGCCGGCCCTCGCCGAAACGCGATCATCATGAAACCGGTCTCATGATTTTCATGAGGCAGCCCGCCAACGATCCGCCACGGCCGGTTCAATCCTTTGCAAACCGGCCCCTTGCAAACCTGCGACTTGCCCCAGTGCGTGCTGCCCTGAGGACGGTTCCTACCTGTAACATTGCGGCAGCGGTAAATCCCTGACATGGACCTCGCCAATGAAGCTGCGCACTCGCCTGAACATCGTGGTGACCGGCCTGACAGCCGCGTTCGTGCTCGTGCTGATAGTGGCCGAAGTCCAGAATACGCGTGCATCGGTGCGCGAGGAGATCGAGGCGGCGAATCGCGTGGCATCGCAGTTGCTTGGCCGACTGGCAGGCATCTATTCGCGTGAAGGCGGTACCGAGCTGGTACTGCAGTTCCTCGATCAGCTGGGCCGGGTTCGCGCCAACGACATCATTCTGCGCACTGCGGCAGGCGAGGTGCTTTATCGATCTCCACCGCCCACCTGGAAAGCCGGCCGGGATGCGCCGGCGTGGTTCGCGCACCTGCTGACGCCGCATACGGCCAGGCATATCTTTCCGCTGCCCGGCGGAGTGCAGTTGGTGGTCGAAGCGCAGGCGTCGCGTGCGATCCTCGATGCGTGGGACGATTTCAGCCAGTTGTACACGCTGGCGGGAGTGCTGCTGGTCATGGTGAGCGGGCTGGCGTTCCTGCTGGTGGGGCGGTCGCTGGCGCCGATTCCCGTCATCGCCGATGGCCTGCAACGCATACAACGTGGCGAGTTGTCGTTTCGCTTACCCGACCTGCCTGGCACTGAAGCGCGCACCATGGGTGTCGCGTTCAATCGCATGGCGCAGGCTGTCGAGGACAATGTACAGGCCGAACGCAAGGCGCACGAGGCCGAGACCAGGCTGGAGGAGCGTCGCGAGATGGCGCGATTGATCGAGCAGCGGATCGAAGAGGAGCGACGGCTGATCGCGCATGAGCTGCATGACGAGTTCGGCCAATCGGTCACCGCTATCCGCAGTCTCGCACTCGCGATTACAAAGCAGACCGGGCCTGGCCAGCCCGATGTCGACAACGCGGCACAATTGATCTCACAGGAAGCGGCGCGGCTGTACGATGCGATGCACGGTCTCATTCCGCGACTGATGCCTTTGTCGCTGGATACGCTTGGACTGGCGGATACGCTGGAGAACCTGGTGGGTGACTGGCAGCGCCGCTATCCATCGATCAAACTGACTGCCCGGCACGACCTGTCGGCCGACCTTGGCCCGAGCGTGACGCTCACGATCTACCGGGTGGTGCAGGAGGGCTTGATCAACGCTCTGCGGCACGCGCAGGCATCGCGAGTGGAGATCAGCCTGGAAACGCAGGCCGAGCAGATCCTTGTCAGGATCGTCGATGACGGCATCGGCTTGCCGGCGCAATGGTCGAAGCCCGGGCATTTCGGCCTGCGCGGACTGGCGGACCGCGTCGAGAACGTGGGCGGCACGCTGCAGGTTGCCAATCACGGACCCCACGGGGTGTGCCTGACTGCCGCGATCCCGCTAACGGTGAGTCCATGATCAAGGTATTGCTGGTGGACGATCATGCCGTGGTGCGAACCGGCTTTCGGTTGCTGTTGCAATCGTTGGCGAAAGTATCGGAGGTGTGCGAGGCGGAGTCCGGCGAGATCGCGTGCCAACGCTATGCGGAGCTCGCACCCGACGTGGTCGTCATGGATCTCGCCATGCCGGGCATGGGCGGGCTGGAGGCCTTGCGGCGAATTCGCGTTCGCGATCCTCATGCCAAGGTGCTGGCGCTCTCAGCGCATGACGATCCAATGCACGCACGGCGCGCACTGCGTGAAGGTGCACTGGGTTTTCTCTCCAAGCGCAGCGCTCCCGAAGCGCTGATAGAAGCGGTCAATACCGTTGCGTCGGGCCGGCGTTACATCGATACCGCGCTGGCGCAGAAGTTAGCGCTGGCGGACATTTCAGGCACCGACAAATCGCCGGTCGAGCGACTCTCCGAGCGAGAATTTGAAGTGTTCGTGCGCCTGGCGCGTGGCGAAACGGTGCAAAGAATCGCGGATGACCTGAGCCTCTCCGCATCGACCGTGGGTACGCACCTTTACAACATCAAACAGAAGCTCGGCATGGTGAATCAATCGGAGCTGACGCTGCTGGCTATCCGGCACGGGCTGATCGATGCCTGATGAAAGCTGGGAAAGCAAAGAGTTGAGGGTTGACAGTCCCGAGCCGACAGCTAGAGTCCCCACCCGTCACCCGTCACCCGTCACCCGTCACCCGTCACTCCCTTCCCCCATGCCCTTCGAATTGCTGATTCTCGATTGCGACGGCGTATTGGTCGACACCGAGCGGATCTCACACCAGGTCATCGTCGACCTGCTGGCCGAAGCCAATGTTTCGATGAGCTTCGATGCTGCGTTCGAGCGCTTCCTCGGAAAGTCGACGGCGCAATGCATCCCGTTAGTCGCGGCGCTGCTGGGAGCCGATGTCTCTGAACAGTTCATGCGCGATTATCGCCAGCGAACCCGCCTCGCGTTTCAAACTGAATTGCGTGCCATCCCCGGCATCGAGGCGGCTCTCGATGCCATACGGCTGCCTTACTGCGTCGCCTCCAGCGGTGAGTTGGAGAAAATGCGCACGACCCTCGGGCTCACGGGATTGCTGCCTCGTTTCGAAGGCAAACTGACCAGCGTTACCGAAGTTGCCCATCCCAAACCAGCTCCGGATGTGTACTTGCTGGCGGCAAGCAAATTCGGCGTTGCGCCCGAACGCTGTATTGTCGTCGAGGACTCGCCGACCGGTGTCGCCGCCGGCGTTGCGGCCGGAATGACAGTCTTCGGTTACTCGGGTTTGACTGCGGGCGCGCAGCTTCTCGATGCGGGTGCGCATCGCGTATTCAACGCGATGTCGCTGCTGCCTGGCATGATCGACGGGCGCTGTTAAGTCGCTTTATTGCTGTTGCTTCTGCTGTTTCGCATCCTGCTGCATGCGGCGATAGTCGATCGGCCGTATTTCGGCGATCGGGCACTTCTGGTGTCCGACCTTGACGAAGTCCAGCCCCTTGCTGACCGTGGAACCCGCCGATGTCACGCCGATCCGCTGAGCGAAGGGCAGTTCATTGCACGGTAACTGAACAGTGAGCAGGTATGCCTGGCTGGATGTAGTCCAGACCGCAACCTTGTCCTTGCCAAGCGAGCTCCAGTTATACAGACCGCCGAGCAGCGAGAAGCTGGAGATGGGTTCGCCGGCATACTGCGAGTAACGCTGTAACTCCTCAGCGTCGCTGGTGCGGCGCGGACTGCCGCTGGAACATGCGGTGATAAATGCAGCTGCGCCGAACAGCAGGCACGCACCCCAGAGCCGCATGCCGTAGCGCGGAGTGCAAGGACCGGTGATGAAATCGCTTCGCATACTGAGCTCCAAGCAAGATTACAACTGAACTCCGGCTGAACCGTACTGGCTCCGGCGCGGTGATTACGGGCCGATTAATTTCAATTTATCAATTTCAATCAATCGTTCGCTCGTGATTCTCAAGCAGCACTGTCATGGCGAACTGCAGGCGCCCTGGGGAGTCTATATTAGCAACCACAGGGCGATCCCCTGCGTGGATGCTGAGGCGGTGCGATATGAATACGAAAATGTTTTCCGGCAAATGGCGAATCTTCCTGGTGGGCGTGGCGGCAGCGCTGAGCTTGCCCGCAGCGGCTTTGGCCCAGCAGCATGGTGGCGGGTCTCACGGCGCGTCTGCGTTCCATGGTGCTGCAGGATTTCATGGCGGGCCCGGATTTCACGGCAACCCAGGCTTGCATGCTGCCCCTGGATTCCACGGTAGCCCGGCATTTCACGGCGGATTCTATGGTCGTCCGGGGTTTTACCCACGTCCGTATTACGGTCGCGGTTATTACTACGGCCCGCGCGGCTGGTACGGAGGTTTCGCGTTAGGCACCTTCGTCACAACGCTGCCGTACTACAGCACGTACTGGTGGGGCGGCGTGCCTTACTACTATTACGACGATACTTACTTCCGCTACAACGATGCCGTTCGGCAGTATCAGGTCGTTGCACCTCCCGGTAATACGAGCGATGCGTCGAGCACTGCGCCGGAACAGCCGGCGTCCACGGACCTGTTCGCCTATCCAAAGACAGGGCAGAGCGCCGAGCAACAGAAGACCGATCGTTACGAGTGCCATAGCTGGGCGGTAGGCCAGAGCGGGTTCGATCCGACAGCAGGTACGGCGGACAGCGCCAAACGCAGCGACTACCAGCGGGCGGAGGCGGCCTGTCTGACCGGGCGTGGCTATTCGGTGAAATAGAACCCCAGTGAAATTGAGGATGCAGGAGGGATCCGACAAATAGCAGAGAACTCGGGCGAACTTGGCAGTGAACAGGTCACTGCCATCCATTGCATACACTTCCCACGAGGCGCACGGAGGCGCCTCGATTGACCGGCTTCGTTTTACGGGCGTACCCTCGATCCACCGGACCCGCCGCCTTCACCAGGCGCAGGAAGTGGATCATGAACGTCGCGCTCAGACCTGCCCACTCCGCTGCGCAATCCTGGTCGGATGACCCGAACGACGCCGTCGGCTTGCCGGCCTGGATCTATTCGGATCCGGAATTCTTCCAGCTCGAGAAACGCAGCATCTTCCGCACCAGTTGGCAGCTCGTGTGCCACAGCAGCGATGTGCCGGACCCGGGTGACTACCATTGCTTCGATATCCTGGGCGAAGCCGTCGTTACGGTACGCGGCAAGGATGGCGTGCTGCGCAGCTTCCATAACGTCTGTCGCCACCGCGCCTCGCGACTGCTCGACGGACCCAAGGGCCAGTGCCCTGGGCGCATCACCTGTCCGTATCACGCCTGGACGTATTCGCTGGATGGACGACTGACCGGCGTACCGCATCGCGATACCTTCCGCGACTTCGACATGGAGCGGCACGGCCTGGTCGCTCTGGAGCAGGAAGTCTTCATGGGTTTCATCTTTATCCGCTTTGAGCCTGGGCTGCCGGGTGTGGGCGAGATGCTGGCCCCGTACGTCGATGAGCTCGCGCCGTATCGCTTCGAGGAACTGGTACCGCAAGGCCGCGTCACGCTGCGGCCGCGTCCGGTGAACTGGAAGAACGTTGCCGACAATTATTCCGACGGCATGCACATCAACGTCGCCCATCCCGGGTTGTCGCGCCTGTTCGGCAGGAGCTATGGCATCGAGGCGCAGGAGTGGGTCGACAAGATGTGGGGCACGCTGCGCGAAACTCCGTCGAAGAACTGGTCGGAGCGCCTGTACCAGAAGCTTCTGCCCGCGGTTGCCTGGTTGCCGGCGCAGCGCCAGCGGTTGTGGACCTACTTCAAGCTGTGGCCCAATGTCGCCTTCGACATCTATCCCGATCAGATCGATTTCATGCAGTTCATTCCGGTCTCGCCAACCGAAACGATGATTCGCGAGATCGCGTACGTTCATCCCGACAGCAGGCGCGAGATGCGGGCAGCTCGCTATCTCAACTGGCGCATCAACCGGCAGGTCAACGTCGAGGACAAGAAGCTGATCGAAGGCGTGCAGGCTGGCATGGGTTCGAGCAGCTACGCGGTCGGACCCCTCAGCGAAACCGAAGTGTGCCTGCGCAGTTTCGCGCGACGCATGCGCGACAGCATTCCAGAGAGCAGGCAGTGGCAAAAACCAGCGACGCGTTGATCATCGGTGGCGGCCACAATGGCCTCGTCTGCGCCGCGTACCTCGCGGCGGCGGGACTGAAAGTCACCGTACTGGAACGCCGCCATGTGGTCGGCGGCGCCGCGGTTACCGAAGAGTTCCATCCGGGATTCCGCAACTCCGTCGCTTCATACACGGTGTCGCTGCTCAATCCCAAGGTGATCCGCGATCTGGACCTGCACGCTCACGGCCTGCGCATCGTGGAGCGAAAGCTCTCCAATTTCCTGCCGACGGCCGATGGCAGGTATCTTGCGACGGGTGGCGGCAGGACACAGGAGGAAGTCGCGAAGTTTTCCCAACGCGACGCGGCGCGCATCGATGCCTATGGTGAAAGGCTCGATGTGATCGCCGATCTGTTGCGCGACATCGTGCTCACGACACCGCCGAACGTCGTCACGGGCGGTTGGCGCGCCGCACTCCCTGAGGCGATGCACGCCTATCGATTGAGTGGTCGGCTGAGCAAGCTGGATATGGGCATGCGCCAGGAGTTGCTGACTCTGTTCACTTGCTCGGCCGGGGATTACCTCGATCGATGGTTCGAAAGCGATCCCATCAAGGCGGTGTACGGCTTCGACGGCATCGTCGGTAACTATGCGAGCCCGTATGCACCCGGGTCGGGCTACGTGCTGCTGCACCACGTCTTCGGCGAGGTGAACGGCAAGAAAGGTGCGTGGGGCCACGCCATCGGCGGGATGGGTGCGATCACGCAAGCCATGGCGAAGTGCGCAGCCTCCCGAGGTGTCGATATTCATCTGAATGCCGGGGTGCGCGAGGTTGTTGTCGAAGCCGGCCGGGCGAGGGGAGTGGTAACCGAGGCCGGCGAGCGCTTCGACGCCGCGGCGGTGATATCCAATCTCAACCCGAAGCTGCTGTTCTCGAAACTGATCGATCGTTCCGCCGTGCCCGCTGCATTCAGCGAGCACATGGACAATTGGCGCTGCGGCTCCGGCACTTTCCGTATGAACGTTGCACTGTCCGAGCTGCCGGATTTTACCTGTCTGCCGGGCAAGGTCAGCGCTGCGCACCACAGCGCGGGAATCATCATCGCGCCAACGCTGGGCTACATGGAGCGCGCCTACTCGGACGCCCGCGCACAAGGTTGGTCGAAGCAGCCCATCGTAGAGGTGCTGATTCCTTCCACGCTCGATGACAGCCTGGCTCCGCCGGGACAGCATGTTGCCAGCCTCTTCTGCCAGCATGTCGCACCGCAACTGCCGAATGGCGAATCGTGGGATACGCATCGCGAGCGCGTCGCGGATCTCATGATCGATACCGTCAACGCGCATGCGCCCAACTTCAAAGCGTCGGTGCTGGGGCGGCAGATCATGAGCCCGCTCGACCTGGAGCGCACATTCGGTCTGATCGGCGGCGATATCTTCCACGGCGCCCTGAGTCTGGACCAGATGTTCTCGGCGCGGCCGATGCTCGGGCATGGCAACTATCGTGGGCCGCTGGCGGGCTTATATATGTGTGGATCGGGGACTCATCCTGGCGGCGGTGTCACCGGTGCGCCGGGGCATAATGCCGCGCGCGAGATCCTGTTGGACTTCAAGCGCAGAAAGTTGCGTCAGGTGAGTTGATCGTCCAGCGACTGTTCTGTTTGGTGCGCGTTGTAACCATCGCGCAATAAGATCGAGTGATCTTCGTCTGTCGAATGCCGGCGATGCAATACGGGTGCTGCCTGTGTTCGTAGTCTATCCGCCAACCGTTATCCGCTAACGGCTTTGTTCCCTATATACTCCGCGCCCCCTCGGATTCCGGTAAGCGACGATGACACTGCTGAACGACCTGCATCGCCGATGCTTCATTTGCCTGAGCGCTGCTGCACTGCTTGCCGGGTGCGGAGGCGGTGCGGCGAATGGCGGCGGCCCGCCGGCGCCGCAGGTCACCGTTGCTGCGGTCATCGCCCGTGACGTAACCCAGTGGGATGAGTTCACCGGTCGTGTCTCTGCGGTCGAGACGGTCGACCTGACTCCGCGCGTGGGTGGCTATATCGAGAAGGTTGCCTACCGCGAAGGGCAGGAAGTGAAGCAGGGCGATGTTCTGTTCGTCATCGACGCTCGCAGCTACCGCGCGGAATCCGAACGTGCCGACGCCGAACTCGACCGGGCACGCAGCCGGGTGGAACTCGCCAAGAGCGAGCTGGCGCGCGCCAAGACACTGGCCGATGCACGCGCTATCTCCAAGGAAGAGTATGACCAGCGCGAGTCGGCGTTGTCGCAGGCGACTTCCGAAGTCCATGTCGCCGAAGCGGCGCGTGACATTGCGAGATTGAACCTGGGCTTCACCGAGGTGCGGGCGCCGATCTCCGGCAGGGCCGGTCGCGCATTGATCACGATCGGCAACCTCGCCAAGGCGGACAGCACCGTCCTGACGACGCTGGTTTCGCTCGATCCGGTCTATGTGTATTTCGAGGGCGACGAGCAGGCCTACCTGCATTACAACGAGATTGCCCGTGCGGGCGGACGCAAGAGCTCGCGCGATGCGAGAAATCCGGTACGCATCGGCCTCGCCAACGAGCAGGGTTATCCGCACGAAGGCGTGGTGGACTTTCTCGACAACCAGGTCGATCCGTTGACCGGCACCATCCGTGCGCGGGCCGTCTTGGCGAATGCCGATCGCATCTTCACTCCTGGATTGTTCGCACGAGTGCAGCTGCTGGGCAGCGACAAGTTTCCCGCCGTGCTGATCGACGACAAGGCAGTAATGACCGACCAGGATCGCAAGTACGTCTACGTCGTCGGCGCGGACAATAAGGCAGTGCGCAAGGACATCGTGCTGGGACGGCTGTCGGATGGTCTGCGCATCGTGACCTCGGGGCTGGCGTCGAATGACCGCGTCATCATCGCCGGCATGCAGAAAGTGTTCGCCCCGGGCATGACCGTGCAACCGCAGCTGGTCTCGATGGAATCTGCTGCGCCCGGCAAGCCTGCCGCAGCGACTCCCGGGCAGCAGCACTAGTCAGCCGACGCAACACATCCCATGAATTTCTCAGCGTTCTTCGTCAACCGCCCCATTTTCGCGGCGGTGTTGTCGATCGTCATCGTGCTGGCGGGCGGCATCGCGATTCCGTTGCTGCCCATCAGCGAATACCCCGAAGTGGTGCCGCCCACGGTGCAAGTGCGGGCTGTCTATCCCGGTGCGAACCCCAAAGTGATCTCGGAAACGGTGGCGTCACCGCTGGAAGAGGCGATCAACGGGGTCGAGCACATGATGTACATGAAGTCGGTCGCAGGCAGCGACGGCGTCATGGTGCTCACCGTTACCTTCGCTCCGGGCACCAACCCCGACGATGCCCAGGTGCAGGTGCAGAATCGCGTCAGCCAGGCGCAAGCCCGCTTGCCCGAGGACGTGCGTCGCCAGGGCGTGACGACGCAGAAGCAGTCGCCGAACCTCACTATGGTCGTGCATCTGACTTCGCCTGACGGCAAGTACGATGCAACCTATCTACGTAACTACGCGACGCTGCGTATCAAAGACGAGCTTTCGCGTATTACTGGAGCCGGACAGATCGGACTGTTCGGCGCGGGCGAATACGCGATGCGGATCTGGATCGATCCCGATAAGGCGGCCGCACGCGGTCTCACCGCGGGCGATATCGTGCGGGCAATCCAGGAGCAGAACGTCCAGGTTTCTGCTGGCCAGCTGGGCGCGCCGCCCACCCCAAAACCCGCGGACTTCCTCATCTCGATCAATGCGCAGGGACGCCTGGTCACGGAGCAGGAGTTCGCGCAGATCATATTGAAGCGCGGTGCGGCAGGGCAGGTCATTCGCCTTGGAGACGTCGCAACCCTGCAGCTCGGAGCCGCGGACTATTCGCTGCGAGCGAACCTTGATAACCACCAAGCTGTGGCTATCCCCGTGTTCCAGTCACCCGGCAGCAATGCGATTCAGCTCTCCGACGATGTTCGTGCGCGCATGGCCGAACTGTCGAAGAGCTTTCCCGAAGGCATGAAGTACGAGGTGGTCTACGACACCACGGTATTCGTCCGCGATTCCATCAAAGGCGTGGTGGAGACGCTGCTCGAGGCCGTCGGGCTGGTCGTGCTGGTGGTGATTCTGTTCCTGCAGACCTGGCGCGCGTCGATCATTCCGTTGCTGGCGGTGCCGGTGTCCGTCATCGGAACGTTCGCGGTGCTGATGGCGCTGGGATTCTCGATCAATACGCTGTCGCTGTTCGGTCTGGTGCTGGCAATCGGCATCGTGGTGGACGACGCGATCGTGGTGGTCGAGAACGTCGAGCGCAACATTGCCGAGGGACGCACGCCGCTGGAAGCTGCGCATCAGGCCATGCGCGAAGTCAGCGGACCCATCATCGCTATCGCGCTGGTGCTGTGCGCGGTGTTCGTGCCCATGGCTTTCCTCTCTGGGGTCACCGGGCAGTTCTACAAACAGTTTGCAGTGACGATCGCGATTTCGACCGTGATCTCGGCGCTGAACTCCCTGACGCTGTCGCCCGCGCTTGCAGCGGTTCTGTTGCGCCCGCACGATGCACCTAAAGATCGCCTGACGCAGATCATGGATCGTGCGCTGGGCTGGATATTCCGACCGTTCAACCGGTTGTTCAAACGCAGCTCCGAGCGTTACCAGGGTGCCGTCGCTGTTTCGCTTGGACGGCGCGGTGTGGCTTTCGGCGTATATGCCGGTCTGCTGATCGCAACAGCATTCATGTTCACCGTGGTACCCGGTGGGTTCATCCCGGTGCAGGACAAGCTGTATCTGATCGGCGGCGTCAAACTCCCCGAGGGGGCTTCGCTGGATCGCACCGATGCGGCGGTCCGCCAGATGAGTAAGCTCGCGCTGGAAACCGAAGGCATCGATCACGCCGTAGCGTTCCCGGGCCTGAACACGCTGCAGTTCACCAACACGTCCAACACCGGTACGGTGTTTTTTTCGCTGGAGAGCTTCAAGACGCGCAAGCGCAGCGCGGAGCAGATCAGCGCTGAGCTCAACGGCAAACTTGCCAGTATCCAGGACGGCTTTGCCTTCGCGATCCTGCCGCCAGCCATCCTGGGTCTGGGCACAGGCTCGGGCTTCTCGCTGTTCATTCAGGATCGTACCGGGCTGGGGTATGGAGAACTGCAGAACGCAGTGAACTCACTATCGGGTGCAATCGTGCAAACGCCCGGCATGGGGTTCCCGATCACCTCGTACCAGGGCAACGTGCCGCAGCTCGATGCCATCGTGGATCGCACCAAGGCCAAGGCGCAGGGTATCGATCTGAACGATCTGTTTACGACGATGCAGGTGTACCTGGGCTCGGTATACGTGAACGACTTCAATCGGTTCGGTCGCACGTATCAGGTGCTCGCACAGGCCGATGCCAGCTTCCGCGATAACGTCGAAGGCATCAGCAATCTGCGCACGCGCAACCAGAGCGGTCAGATGGTGCCGATCGGCAGCGTAGTGACGATGAAGCCGACGTATGGCCCGGATCCGGTGCTGCGCTACAACGGCTATCCATCCGCGGACCTCATCGGTTCTTCGGATGTGCGTGTGCTGTCTTCCAGCCAGGCTATTGCGAAGGTGTCCACGCTGGCGCCGCAGGTGCTGCCGCCAGGCATGACGCTGGCCTGGACGGACCTGACGTTCCAGCAGGTCAATGAAGGATCGGCCAATCTGGTGGTGTTCCCGCTGGCGGTGCTGCTCGCATTCCTGGTGCTCGCCGCGTTGTATGAGAGCTGGACTCTGCCGCTGGCGGTGATCCTGATCGTACCGATGTGCCTGCTCTCGGCGTTGCTGGGCGTGAAGCTGACCGGCGGGGACAACAACATCTTCGTGCAGGTCGGGCTGGTGGTGCTCATGGGGCTGGCGTGCAAGAACGCGATTCTGATCGTCGAATTCGCGCTGGAACTGGAGCAGGGCGGCAAAGGGATCGTGGAGGCGGCGCTCGAGGCCTGTCGCTTGCGGTTGCGGCCCATCGTGATGACCTCCATAGCATTCATCGCCGGCGTCGTTCCGCTGGTGATTGCACGTGGCGCAGGCGCCGAGGTGCGTTCGGCCACGGGCGTGACGGTATTTGCCGGCATGCTGGGTGTCACATTGTTCGGCCTGCTGCTGACTCCGGTGTTCTACGTGGCCTTGCGCAAGCTGGTAACTCGCTCATCGCCTGCACGGACGACGCCAGTTGCGACGGCCGGTACGAATGAGGTGCCCCATGGCGAGGTGTAACGCATTGCTGCGCATGACGCTGGGTGGAGTGCTGCTCCTATGGTTGTCGGCCTGCTCGCTCGCACCCCGCTATGTGCGTCCTGCGGATCCCGAGACAGCTTCGCTGGTTCGTTCCGGAGACGTGCAGGTTACCGACGCGCCGGTGGAGTCGGAGTTCTGGAAGTCGCTGAACGATGCGCGGTTGTCCGGGCTGATCGACGATGCGCTGAGTGCCAATCACGATCTGCGCATCGGCCTCGCTCGCCTGAATGCTGCTCGTGCCTTGCTGCGCGAATCGCGCCTGAATCAGCTGCCAGTGGTTACGGCCAGCGGACAGGCTGGCGATGGTCGTTCCAGCGCCGATCAGTTTCCAGGTGTGGCCCGCGGCGACCGCGACGCCGAAACCTATCAGCTCGGCATCGACGCTTTCTGGGAACTGGACTTCTTCGGCCGGGTTCGCAACAGCGTGAAGGCGCAGCGTGCCGAGGCGAGAGCTGCGGCGGCAGATCTGGCTGCGCTGCAGGTGCTGGTGGTTGGCGAACTGGCACAGGCCTATTTCGAGCACGAAGGGTTGCTTGAGCGACTCAATGTTGCACGCACCAACGCCATCAATCAGCGCGATTCGCTGCAGTTGGTCGAGGCCCGTCTGAATGCCGGACGAGGCACTGAATTCGATACGGCACGGGCCAGTGCTCAACTGCAATCCACGTTGGGTCGCATACCGCCGCTGGAGGCTGCTGCCGCAATTGCCGAGCATCGTATCGCTGTACTGACCGGACGAGAGCCGGATGCGCTGCGAACCACACTGGAAACGCCGGCTGTCTCCGTGACGTTGCCATTGATTGTTGCCGCCGGCACGCCCGGCGATCTGCTGCGACGCCGGCCCGACGTGATCGCGGCTGAGCATCGTCTGGAAGGTGCGGCCGCCAGCGTGGGTGTTGCAACAGCGGACCTGTTTCCGCGCTTCACCATCGGTGCATCGGTTGGTACGCAGGCGAGCGACGTCGATGCATTGTTCAAGCGTGACAGCGAAACACGCTTTGTTGCGCTGGGCATCGATTGGAGTTTCCTCGATGTCGGCAGAGTGCGCGCCCGCATGGCGGCGGCGGACGCCAATTCGGAGGCCAATCTAGCGGCATATCAGCAGACCGTGTTGCGCGCGCTCGAAGAAACCCAGAATGCGCTGGTGCGATATGACCGTGCGTTGCGCGAGCAGGAGCATCTGCGAGCCGCTGCGGCCGACAATACCAAGGCAGCCACATTGGCGCGGCTGCGCTTCAACGGCGGCATCACCGACTTCCTTGATGTACTGGATGCCGAGCGCTCGCAACTGGAGGCGCAGGATCAGCTGGCACAGTCGGAGGCACGCTCCGCCACTGCGCTCATCGCACTCTACAAATCGCTGGCAGGTGGCTGGCCTGATCGTCGCGCGGTCGCTGCGGGACCTTGACAGGCTGTCGTACACGGCCCGACGAGCATCGGGCACGTAGTTATGAGCCTGGAGGAGCATTGCGTTGCGGAACGCGGCTCGAGCTTCGGGCGTTGGGCACCGGAAGGAACGCTTGCGGCGATCCATAACCGTGTCCTGTAATGACAATTCAACAAATCCTGGCGGTCGTGGTGATCGCGGGCATGATGGCGTTGTTCGTGTGGGGACGGCTGCGCTATGACCTGGTAGCCGGACTGGCACTGCTGGTCTGCGTCCTGGTCGGCATTGTGCCATTCGAGCGTGCCTTTACGGGCTTCAGCGACGATATCGTCATCATCGTGGCGAGTGCCTTGCTGGTCAGTGCTGCCGTTGCCCGTTCCGGGATCATCGAAGTCTTCCTGCAGCCGCTCACATCGCGTATCAGTTCGGTTCGCGCACAGCTTGTCGTACTGGTTGCCGCAGTCACGATCCTGTCCGCCTTCGTCAAGAACATCGGCGCGCTGGCGATGATGATTCCGATCGCCTTCCAGATGGCGAAGCGGTCCAAGACATCGCCGTCCTATTTTCTCATGCCGATGGCGTTCGGTTCGCTGCTGGGCGGGCTCGTTACACTGATCGGTACTTCGCCGAATATCATCGTGTCGAGGCTACGTGCGGAACTCAGCGGCGAACCGTTTCGCATGTTCGATTTCGCGCCGGTCGGCCTTGGGTTATCGGCAATGGGCCTGGTATTTCTCGCCTTCGCCTACCGCCTGTTGCCACGCGATCGACATGCCGCGCCGACGTTAGGCGAAGCCATCGACATCACGAATTACCTCACCGAGGCGCGTGTTGGCGCCGATTCGGTCATTCTCGGTCAGACGATCGGAGCACTGAAGCAACAGTCCGACCAGCAGGTCATGGTGACGACCGTGGTCCGCGATGGGCAATCCGCCACGCCGTTGCCGGACATGGTGCTCAGGGAAAACGATATCGTCATGCTGCAGGGGGATCCGGAAGCGCTGGAGCGCACGGTTGCCCGTGCCGGTCTGGAACTGGAAGGCAAGGACCGCACTACCCGCACCGAGGCCATCAATGAGGAGATCGGCGTGATCGAGGCGGTCATCGGCCCGGGCTCGATACTGGTCGGACAGGCGGCCGGACGAATGGCGCTGCACGAACGCTTCAACGTCAATCTGCTGGCGGTCAGCCGCAGCGGCCAGCGCTTTACCGAGCGATTGCGCGACGTCGAGTTGCATGCCGGCGATGTCATCGTGCTGCAAGGTCCGCTAGCGGATATGCCCAGCCAATTGCGCGAACTGGGTTGCTTGCCGCTCGCGGCACGTCGCATCGGGCTGGGCAGCGTACGCCGTGGCCTGGTTCCCATCGCGATCCTCATCCTGGCCATGACGCTTGCCGCGACGGCGGTGTTGCCAGTCGGCATCGCATTCTTCGGTGCCGCATTGCTGATCGTGCTGTCCGGCTCGCTATCCCTGCGCGAGGCCTACGAAACCGTCGACTGGCCGATCCTGATCATGCTGGGCGCACTCATTCCGGTCAGCGAGACTATTCGCACGACCGGCGACGCAGACCTGATCGCCAGGGCTCTTTCAAATGTAGCGCACGGTTTGCCGCCCTACGGGGCGGTGGCATTGATTCTAGTGACGGCAATGGCGTTGACGCCATTCCTCAACAACGCGGCAACCGTCCTCGTCATGGCTCCTATTGCGGCCAGCTTCGCCAGCAACCTGGGATTTCGACCCGACGCATTCCTGATGGCGGTCGCAGTCGGCGCGGGTTGCGACTTCCTGACGCCCATCGGGCACCAGTGCAACACGCTGGTGATGGGGCCGGGCGGCTATAAGTTCGGCGACTACGCTCGTCTCGGCGCGCCGCTGTCCGTGCTCATCGTGTTGCTCGGGGTGCCTTTGATCATGATGGTGTGGCCGGTGTGAGAGAAGACAGGGTGACAGGAGTCACACCAATCATGTCGGTGACGGGTGACGAGTGACGAGTGATGGGGAAGAGGGAGCGATGTGCCGGCGGCGTTCGTGGCTCGCCTCGTTGAGCTCGTGCCATGTCATTTCTTGTCATTCGTCACTCGTGTGACTCCCGTCACTTTTGTCACTTCTGCCTGTGACCACCGTCACTCTTCTCACTCGTCCTTAAGGGTTTTCCGCAAAGGATTAATCGCGATTAGGGGTTTGTTTTACGTAACGATCATGATTTTTTGCGTCAGGCGCAGCACGCAACGGCCGATGTAATTGCAAGGCAACTGGAACGAGCGCGCGTCGTGCGTGGGCAACTGTCCCGCGCGGTTTCGAAAAAAATCTATGCAACCGATTTTCAAACGACTGTTCAATACGGCATCGGGTAACGAGCGGCCCGACGCCAATGCCGATGCCGCAGCTATCGTCGCGCCGTACAACGAAGTCCTGCAGATCTGGTCCAGGCAGATCGATACCTCCCGCCAGCACATGGAAGAGGCGGTCGTCTCGCTGACCGATCGCTTCGCGGGCATCGTGGATCACCTGGACGCGGCCATCGACAGCTCGAGCAAGAAGGCCGAGGGCGATGCGTCGGCGTTGATCGCCGACGTCAGCCAGGGTGAGCGCGATCTGATGGGTGTGCTGGAAGCGCTCAAGACCATCCAGAGCAGCCGCAACCAGCTCGCGGAGGAGATCCGCTCCCTGGTCACCTATACCGCCGAGCTGCGCAAGATGGCCAGCGAAGTGGAGATGATCGCTTTCCAGACCAACATGCTGTCGCTGAATGCGGCTATCGAAGCGGCGCAGGCCGGCGAAGCGGGCAAAGGCTTTGCGGTCGTAGCACAGGAAGTGCGCGTGCTATCGCGTGCTTCGCGGGAAACCGGCAAGAACATCAGCGAGAAGGTCGGTTTCATCAACAACACGCTGGACAGTATTTCCCGGCGCAACGAATCCATCGCGGGCTACGACAACCAGGCGATTGCGGATTCCGAAGCCAGCATCCGCGCCGTAGTGACCCGGTTCGGCGGCAGGACGGCGGCGATGTCGAAGTCCGCCGAGGAATCGCGGGCGCAAAGCACGCTGGTCAAGGACGAAGTCGCCGAGTCGCTGGTGCAACTGCAGTTCCAGGATCGGGTCAGCCAGATCCTGGCGCAAGTAGCCACCGCCATGCGGCAGTTCGGCGCGACCGAGCCGCAGGATGCGGGCACCAATGTAGTCGAGCTGGCACGCGAGCGTGTCGCCGAGATGACCAAGTCCTACACGACGGAGGAACAGCACCGCAATCACCAGGGACTTGCTGTAGCTGCCGTGGCCCCGCAGGAAGTTACGTTTTTCTGAACGAGTGAGCAGCTATGACCAAGAAAATACTCCTGGTGGACGACTCGGCCGCGGTGCGCAAGGTTGCGAGCATCGCGCTTGCCGGCGCCGGCTATGAAGTGATGGAGGCGGGCAACGGCCAGGAAGCGCTGAACAAGATGACCGGCGACAAGATTCACCTGATCATCAGCGACGTCAACATGCCCGTCATGGACGGCATTACCTTCCTGAAGGAGGTCAAGCAGCACCCAAGCTATCGTTTTACTCCCGTGATCATGCTGACCACCGAGGCCGGCGAGGACAAGAAACAGGAAGGCCGTGCGGCCGGCGCCAAGGCGTGGATCGTGAAGCCCTTCCAGCCGCAGACGATGATCGCGGCGGTCTCCAAGTTGATCCTGGCCTAGGTCGCGCGATGAGCATTCAAATCGAATCCCGCAACGGCGTGGTGCATATCGAAGGCGAGATGACCATTTATTCCGCCGCCACAATGCTGCGCGATGCACTGGCTGCCGTAGGTGCCACGACTGACGACGTCGCTTTCGACCTTACGCAGGTCAGCGAACTCGACACCGCCGGGGTTCAGATCCTGCTGGCGGCGCGAAATCTCGCTCAGCAACAGGGCCGCACCTTCGGCATCGTCGCAGCGAGCGCCGCGACACGCGACGTGCTCGCGTTGTGCGGACTGAAACGACTACTCAACAGCAACGATCGGCAGGTGGCGTGACATGGATGAGGCGCTACAGATATTCGTCGATGAAAGTCTCGAGCTGCTGCGCGACATGGAGGCAGCGCTGGTCGTCTGCGAGCGCGATGCGGAGAACACCGACGCCGACACGATCAATTCGATTTTCCGCGTCGCGCATACGATCAAGGGTTCCGCCGGCCTGTTCGGGCTCGACGGTATCGTTGGCTTCGTGCATGTGCTGGAAACGGCGCTGGACCGGGTTCGAATCGGCAGCGTCTCGATGGATCGCGAGTTCGTCGTATTGCTGCTGGATTGCACCGATCACATCGAGGCACTGGTCACCGCAGTTGCGGCGGGCAAGGAAGACCGGCATCCATCGTTCGATGCACGGTCGCTGCAACTGAGCACGCTGCTGCAGGTCAAAGCCGGTGCTGTGACGACGGCAGGCACGGCTGGTGCGGCCGCTGAATCGTCGTCGGTTGCGAAGGCCCGCGCAGGCTCCCGTAACGACACGCAATGCGCGCTCGCACAACACTGGCACGTTTCCGTCAGGTTCAAAGCGGATGTACTGCAGGCAGGCATGGATCCTCTGTCCATGATCCGCTACCTGACCACTTTCGGCAGCATCGTGGATTTGCAGGTGGTGGACGACAAGCTGCCAGGTGCGCAATCCCTCGATCCGGAGCTGTGCTATCTCGGCTTTGAGTTCGGATTGCGAACGGACGCCGATCGCAGCCGGATCGAAGGAGCTTTCGAATTCGTGCGCGACGACTGCACCTTGCGATTGTTGGCGCCGGGTTCACGTTACACCGAATACGCGGCCGTGATTCGCGAGCTGCCCGAGCCCGATGCAAGGGCCGGAGAGTTGTTCGTGAAATGCGGAACGCTCACCGTGGATGAACTGGCGCGCTGCATGAGTCATGGCGATGTGGCTGACAGCACGACAACGCAGTCGGATGCTGAGGATTCCATCGCCGAAGTGTCTGCGGACAGGCAGCGCGATGCGAAGCCTTCCAAGGACAGCAAGGCGACTGAGAATCGTTCGATCCGTGTCGACGCCCGCAAGCTGGACGACCTCATTACACTGGTCGGCGAGCTGATCATTGCGGCCGCCAGCGCCAATCTCGATGCGCGTCGCACGCACAGCGCGCAGCTTGAGGAATCCACTTCGCGGCTTTCCAATCTCGTAGAGTCGGTGCGCGACAGCGCGCTGCAGCTGCGAATGGTGAAGATCGGCGCAACGTTCAATCGCTTTCAGCGCGTGGTCAACGATGTCTCCCGGGAAACCGGCAAGGACATCGAGCTGGTAGTGACCGGCGAAGACACCGAGCTGGACAAGACCGTGGTGGAGCGCATCGCCGATCCGCTGACCCACTTGGTCCGCAATGCCGTGGATCACGGCATTGAGGCGGCGGATGTCCGGGTGAGTCGCGGCAAGCCGGCACGCGGTACGGTCAGCCTGAACGCCTACCACGATTCCGGCAGCGTCGTGATCGAAGTGAGCGACGACGGCGGCGGTCTCAAGCGCGACCGCATTCTGGCCAAGGCTACCGAGCGCGGCATGATCGAATCGGGCCGCACGCTCAGCGATGCAGAAGTTTACGCGCTGATCTTCGAGCCCGGATTCTCCACAGCCGAGCAGGTGACGAACCTGTCGGGCCGTGGCGTGGGCATGGATGTCGTCAAACGCAACATCGCCGCATTGCGCGGCAGTATCAACATCGAAAGCACCGAGGGTGCCGGCACCAAGATCATCGTACGGCTGCCGCTGACGCTGGCAATCATCAACGGCTTCTTGGTGGGACTCGGAGAATCCACCTTCGTCGTGCCGCTGGACATGATCGAGGAGTGCGTGGAGTTCTCGGCCGACTCGGCCCACGACTACACCAACCTGCGCGGACAGCCGCTGCCGTTCATCCGGCTGCGCGAATTGCTGAAGATCGCCGGTAGCGGCGGTCGGCGGGAAAATATCGTGGTGGTCAACTACGGCGGGCAGAAGGCCGGGCTGGTGGTGGATGAGCTGCTGGGCGAATTCCAGACCGTCATCAAGCCGCTCAACCGCATGTTCAACGCGGTCAAGTGCGTCAGCGGCTCGACCATCCTGGGCAGCGGCGATGTCGCTCTCATCCTCGATGTTCCAGCGCTGGTCCAGGCAGCTGTCGACGCGTCGTCCGGCGCCGCGCGGCCGCTAGCGCTATCGGCGTAGACACCCGACATTTCGATTTCCTACAACCGGATTCGCATACCAAAACTCGCATAAGGCGTCCCACAGCGGCGCTTCGCATACAGAGGACTGTAACGTGTTCAAGAATATGTCGATCAAATGGCAGATGCTGACCCTGGTGGGGGTCGCTCTGATTGCCTTGTCCTGCGTTGGTTACTTCGGCTACCGGGGTATCAACCAGGTGGGCGACTCGTTGAAGGACACCGGCGGAGTGGACCTGCCGTCGATTCAGGGCCTGCTGACCGTCAGCGAAGGACAAACTGCGCTGAAGGCCGTTGCGCTTTCCGCCGCCCTGCACGAGAACGACTACGAAGCGCAGGCGCAGTTCGCCGCGTTGGGCGAAACCAGGCACAAGGTGTGGGAGCGCATCGACGCCGGCTGGAAGATGTACGAAGCGCTGCCGCAGGGCACCGAAGAGGCGGTCATGTGGAAGGACTTCGTCGGCGAATGGACCGAATGGAAGCGTTCCGACGAACAACTCGCCACGATCATCGAGTCGCTCGCCAAGAACAAAGCCGAAGCGCAGCAGAAGGCGCTGTTCGTCGAGTACTTCAAGAGCTACGAGAATTCCCGCGTGCTGTTCGACAAGGCGGAAGCCGCTCTCAACAAGATCGTCGAACTCAACCGCGCGGACGCGGATAGCAGTGTGAAGGAAGGGGAGGCCAGTCTGACGCTTGCGACGCGCACCATGGTGATTGTCGCGGTGCTGGCGGTCGTTCTCGCGCTGACCCTGGCTGCGGCAATTACCAGCAGCCTGCTGAAACTGCTCGGCGGCGAGCCATCCTATGCAGCGCATCTCGTCAAGGAAGTCGCTGCTGGCAACCTGGCACTGGAAGTCGCTACCAAGCAGGGCGACAGCGCCAGCCTGCTCTACTCCCTGAAGCACATGATTGCCCGGCTGCAGCAGGTAATCGAGGGACAACGCCTGCTGGTGGACGCCGCCAACAAGGGCAACTTCACCACGATGGTGGACCTGAATGGCCTGCAGGGGTTCCAGAAGGACATGGGCGAAGGCCTGAACAAGCTGGTGACGACCACCGGCCAGAGTATCGAAGACGTCGTGCGCATGATGCGCGCCATCTCCGAGGGCGATCTCACCAAGACCATCGACAAGCAGTACGAAGGTTCCTTCGGGCAGCTCAAGGAGTTTGCCAACAACACGGTGCTGAAGCTGTCGATGATCATTGCCGAGGTCAACACTGCCACCGATTCATTGTCGAGCGCCTCCGAGCAGGTCAGCACGACGGCACAGTCGCTGTCGCAGGCGGCCAGCGAGCAGGCGGCAGGTGTCGAGGAGACGAGCGCTTCGGTCGAACAGATGACGGCCTCGATCGCGCAGAACACCGAGAACGCGAAAGTAACCGACGGCATGGCCACCAAGGCGGCGAACGAAGCTTCCGAGGGTGGTGAGGCAGTCAAGCAAACCGTGGCTGCGATGAAGCAGATCGCGCAGAAGATCAGCATCATCGACGACATCGCCTACCAGACGAATCTGTTGGCGCTCAACGCGGCGATCGAAGCCGCGCGCGCTGGCGAACATGGCAAGGGCTTCGCTGTGGTGGCGGCGGAAGTACGCAAGCTGGCAGAACGCAGCCAGGTTGCGGCGCAGGAGATCGGTACGGTTGCGACTGGCAGCGTCGAGCTGGCGGAGAAGGCCGGCAAGCTGCTGGATGAGATGGTACCGAGCATCAAGAAGACCTCCGACCTGGTGCAGGAGATCTCGGCAGCTTCGCAGGAGCAGTCCTCGGGCGTCAGCCAGATCAACACGGCAATGAGCCAGCTGAGCCAGACCACGCAGCTCAATGCTTCCTCATCCGAAGAACTGGCCGCCACCGCGGAAGAGATGAGCGGTCAGGCCGAGCAGTTGATGCAGACGATCTCCTTCTTCAAGGTCGCCGGAGCAGGGAATACCGCTGCAGGCGGTGCACGCAAGCCAGCTCCGGGTGCGAAGGCGCGAAGGTCTCAGGTCAAGGCTGTCGGCAACCTCGCCGTCGCTGCGACCGATCCCGACGAAGCCAACTTCACCCGTTTCTGAGCAGTGGACATGAACGCAGTTGCAACGACAGCCGGGCTGTCGCGTGACGGCGCGACGGCGCAGCGCGCGCAGTATCTGACCTTCATGCTCGGTGGGGAGGCTTTCGCCATCGGCATCCTGGCGATCAAGGAGATCCTCGAGTACGACATCCCGACTTCGGTGCCGATGATGCCGGGGTGCATTCGGGGTGTGATCAATCTGCGTGGTGCCGTGGTACCGGTGATGGATCTGTCGTTGCGATTCGGCACGCCGGTGAGTGAAGTGACCAAGCGCACCTGCGTCGTCATCGTAGAGGCACTGCGTAACGGCGAGGCAGAGGACATGGGTGTAGTAGTGGATGCAGTCAACGCAGTGGTCGAAATCGATGTGACGGAGATCGAGCCGTCGCCGAGCTTCGGTGCCAGCATCCGCGCCGATTTCATTCACGGCCTCGGCAAGGTCGATGGCAAATTCATCATGCTGCTCAACACCGATCGGGTGCTCGATATCGGCGCCGGTGCCGGGTCGCTGTTCTGATCGTCGGCAAACCGATTTCCAAGGAGAGTCATGCTTACGAATATGAGGATCGGACCCCGGCTGACGGCAGCATTCATGCTGCTGGTTGCAATCGCAGCGGTCATCGGCGTCGTCGGCCTGCTGGCGGCCAACAGGATCGACAATCGCGCCGATGAGATGTACAGCAATGAACTGCTCGGCCTGTCGTACATCAAAGAGGCGAACATCGCCCTGGTGGCGATCAGCCGCGAGCGCTCCAACTACCTGCTCGCTACCAGCCAGGGCGAGCGCGACCAGCAGCTCGATGGGATGAAGAAGGGCTCGGCGGAAGTCGAGCACTACGTCGAGAAGGCCAAGCCGCTATTCGTTACGGATCGCGCACGGGAACTATTCGCGGCGTTCGATCGCACCTGGGAGGAGTACCAGAGCGAAATGCAACGCACCATGGCCATGGCGGCCAAGCAGGACCTGCAGCATCGCGATGAGGCGCTGATCCAGTCGCTGAACCTGATCCGCGAGAAGTCCGATGCCATGGATCTGATGATGGACGAGCTCACCAAGCAGAAGGAGGGCCGTGCCAAGGTGGCAGCCGATGAGACCACCGTGGTCTACGAGCAGAGCCGTAACTGGATCATTGCGACGTTGCTGGCCGGCGCCGTGATCGGCATCGTGATGGGGATCTTCATCAGCCGCGGCGTAACCCGTCCGCTGCAGGTGGCGGTAACGGCGGCCAATCGACTTGCGAAGGGCGATTTCGCCGTCGATGTGACCTCGACCTCCAAGGACGAAGTCGGTGACATGCTGCGAGCGATGCAGGCCATGGTTGCCGCCGCCGGTGGCAGCATCGATGACGTGATGCGTGTAATGCGCGCGGTTTCCGAAGGCGATCTCACCAAGACCATCGACAAGTCCTACGACGGTGTGTTTGGCGAGATGAAGGAATACACGAACAACACCGTGCTCAAGCTCTCGATGATCATCGGCGAAATCAATACCGCCACAGATGCCATGTCGAGCGCCTCCGAGCAGGTCAGCACGACCGCGCAGTCGCTGTCGCAGGCAGCCAGCGAGCAGGCGGCAGGTGTGGAGGAGACCAGCGCCTCGGTCGAGCAGATGACGGCCTCGATCTCGCAGAACACCGAGAATGCGAAAGTGACCGATGGCATGGCCACCAAGGCGGCGAGTGAAGCCGCGGAGGGCGGTGAGGCGGTCAAGGCGACGGTCGCGGCGATGAAGCAGATCGCACAAAAGATCAGCATCATCGACGACATTGCCTATCAGACCAACCTGCTGGCGCTGAACGCAGCAATTGAAGCTGCACGCGCGGGCGAGCACGGCAAGGGGTTTGCAGTGGTGGCAGCGGAAGTGCGTAAGCTGGCAGAACGCAGCCAGGTTGCGGCACAGGAGATTGGTACCGTGGCGAGCGGCAGCGTCGAGCTGGCTGAGAAGGCCGGCAAGCTGCTCGATGAAATCGTCCCGAGTATCAAGAAGACCTCCGACCTGGTGCAGGAGATCTCGGCGGCCTCGCAGGAGCAGTCCTCCGGCGTCGGGCAGATCAACACCGCCGTAAGCCAGCTCAGCCAGACCACGCAGCTCAACGCTTCCTCTTCCGAGGAGCTAGCGGCAACCGCCGAGGAAATGAGCGGTCAGGCCGAACAGCTGCAGCAGACGATCGGTTTCTTCAAGGTGACGGGTAGCGTTGCGGTGAAAGTCGTGGCGCGCCGGACGACCAGCGTCAAGCCCGCCCAGCGAGGGGCACGGGTTCCCGTCAACACATCCGGCAATCTCGCCATGGCAGCGGCGTCGCCGGACGAAGCACAGTTCACGCGATTTTGAGGTGCGAGCATGAGCGCAGTGGCACAGGCCGTCGAGAATCCGCAGGGAAAGCAGCAGCAGTCGGGTCAGTACCTGACTTTCATGCTCGGCACCGAGGTGTTTGCGATCGGCATTCTGGCGATCAAGGAGATCATCGAGTACGGCACGCTGACCGCTGTGCCGATGATGCCGGGTTGCATCCGTGGCGTAATCAATCTGCGCGGCGCGGTGGTGCCGGTAATGGACCTGTCGGTGCGGTTCGACAAGCCATCGAACGCGGTTACCAAGCGTACCTGCATCGTGATCGTCGAGATCGATGCGGAGGGTGAACGCCAGGTCATCGGTGTGGTCGTCGATACCGTCAATGCGGTACTGGACATCGCAGCCGCGGATATCGAGCCGCCACCGGCGTTCGGCGCGAGAATTCGCACCGATTTCATTCACGGTCTGGGCAAGGTCGACGGCAAGTTCGTCATCCTGCTGAATGTCGAACGCGTGCTGCACGTATCGGAGATCGCCGGGCTCGGGGCTCCGCAATATGAAACGGATGGATTGGACGCTGCATCGGCGCTGGAAGCGAACGGCTCAGCCGTTGCGGCGGACCAAGCGTGAGGGCATTGTAGATGTCCGCGCCGCCCTGCAGCGAACCCCTGCCACAGATCAGTTCGGTACTGGTCGTCGATGACAGCACTACGCAGCGCAACTACAGCGCCGCATTGTGCCGCGACATCGGCATCGGGACGGTATACGAGGCTAGTAACGGCCGCGAAGCCCTGGCGTTGCTGACCACGCTGTCGCCGCTGCCGTGCCTGATGATCGTGGATCTGGAAATGCCAACGATGGATGGGCCGGAGCTGTTGCAGCAGTTGCAACAACGTGGCATCGATATTCCCATCATCGTCGGCTCCTCGCACGGTCGGGTGCTGATAGATTCGGTGCGTGCCATGGGCAGCGTGCTGGGTCTGCACGTCCTGGGAGCGATACAGAAACCGCTGCGGGCCGAGACGCTGCTCGCTGCGTTACAGAATTTCGGCAAAGTCGTGGCGCAGCGTTGTCGCAGCGCCGACGTGCCGATCGATGTTGAGTCACTGCGCGCCGCAATCGACAACGGCGAAATCGCCGTCCACTATCAGCCCAAAGTCGACATCCGGACCGGCATCCCACGCGGTGTGGAAGCGCTTGCCCGCTGGCAGCACCCGACGCTGGGTTTCGTGCCTCCGAATCAGTTCATACCGCTTGCGGAACGTCACGACCTGATTCATCCGCTCACCATGCACGTGATGAATCAGGCCATGCTGCAGACTGCGGCATGGGAGGCGCGTGGCATGCACCTGTCGCTCGCAATCAACCTCTCGCCGCTCTTGCTGGAGAGGTCCGCCATTGCGCAGGAGATATCCTCGCTGCAGCAGTGCCACGGGCTCGACGCCGAACAGGTAATCCTCGAGGTGACCGAAAGCTCGCTGGTAAAACAGCTTGGCGTCGCCCTGGGCGTGCTGGTGCGATTGAGAATCCGGGGCTTCGGCCTGTCGATCGACGATTACGGTACCGGGTTCTCCTCGATGCAGCAGCTCGCGCAAATTCCATTTACCGAGCTGAAGATCGATCGCAGCTTCGTACAGGGAGCGCATGAGCGTGAGCACCTGCAGGTGATCCTGCGTTCCGCGCTCGACATGGCCAACAATCTCGGACTCGTTACTGTCGCCGAAGGCGTGGAAACCATGCAGGACTGGCGGCTGCTGCAGGAATTCGGCTGCACGCTCGGTCAGGGATGGCTGATTGCCAGAGCGATGCCCGGAGAGGACATCGCTCCATGGATGAAAGCCCATCGCCGCCGCCGCGATGAGCTGCGCGCGCCACTGAAGTCGCAGCGCGACAGGGTAGCGGCTGTCCCCGACGTGTCGCTGGATGTGCCCAACGAGCCCGATGAACGAGATGAACGAGATGATGAGTCCGATATGCCTGGCGCATCCGCTGCGTCGAATCTCGCTGCTCCGCGCTCGTCCTGAATTTTCCGCGTCAATCGTCAATCCACAATTCGAACAGTTCGCGCCATGTCCGCCACTATCACCGACCAGGAATTCGGCTGCTTCCAGCGTTTCATCTTCGATGCGGCAGGGATCAGCCTGTCCACCGCCAAGAAGGCGCTGGTCACCGGACGGCTTGCGAAGCGCCTGCAGGTCAATCGCTGCAGTAACTATGCCGAATACTTTCGGGTGATCGCAAGCGGCAAGAATCCGGCCGAAATCCAGATTGCCATCGACCTGTTGACCACCAACGAGACTTACTTCTTTCGCGAGCCGCGCCACTTCGAGTTGCTGCGCATCCAGGCCGAGCAGGCATGCAATCGCGCACAACCATTCCGTGTCTGGAGCGCTGCCTGCTCCTCCGGCGAAGAGCCCTATAGCATCGCGATGGTGCTGGCTGCACACCTGCAGGGAACCCCATTTGAAGTGATCGGCTCCGACCTGAGCACGCGGGTATTGGAGAAGGCACGCACAGGTCACTATCCAGTGTCGCGCACCACGAATACGCCGCGCGACTATCTGCAGAAATTCTGCCTGAAAGGAACCGGCGAACAGGATGGTACGGTTCTGGTCGAGCGCAGTCTGCGCGAGCGCGTCCGTTTCATGCAGATCAATCTCAACACGACGCTGCCCAGGATGGGTCAGTTCGACATGATCTTCCTGAGGAATGTCATGATCTATTTCAATGTCCAGACCAAGCGGGAAGTCGTCGAGCGCGTGCTGACGATGCTGAAGCCGGGTGGCTATTTCTGTATCGGCCATTCCGAGTCGCTCAACGATATCAGCGATGCGGTGCAGTCCGTTGCGCCCTCGATCTACCGCAAGCAGTAGCACCGTCGATGAAGCGTATTCAGGTATTGGTGGTGGACGATTCCGCCGTCGCCCGTCAGGTGATGCTGGATGTCCTCAAGAGCGATCCGGGCATCGAAGTGCTCGGTGTTGCGGCCGACCCGATCATCGCCATGGAGCGCATGAAGCTCAAATGGCCGGACGTCATCGTGCTGGACATCGAGATGCCGCGCATGGACGGCATTACGTTCCTGCGCAAAATCATGCACGAGCGCCCGACGCCGGTCATCATCTGTTCCACCCTGACCGAGGCAGGTGCGCGCACTACCATTGAGGCGTTGGCGGCAGGAGCCGTCACCATCATCACCAAGCCCAAGCTTGGCCTGAAACAATTCCTGAGTCAGACCTCCGACGATCTCATCTCCGCGGTCAAGGCTGCGGCGTCGGCCAACGTCAAGCGACTGGTGATGCGCGATCGGCCGCCGCCGGTAGCACCGGTGCGCAACACGGCTGACGTCATACTAGGTCCGGCTGAACGTGCAATGACGCGCACGACCGATCATGTGGTGGCCATCGGTACGTCCACCGGTGGTACGCAGGCGCTCGAGAAGGTGCTGAAAGAACTGCCCGTGGTTACACCGGGCATCGTCATCGTCCAGCACATGCCCGAGCAGTTCACTGCCGCATTCGCAGCGCGACTCAATACGCTGTGTCGTATCGAAGTGAAGGAAGCTCAGAACAACGACCGGGTAATTCCGGGGCGGGCGCTGATCGCACCGGGAGGTAGACACATGCTGTTGAGGCGCAGCGGTGCCCAGTATCTCGTCGAGATCCGCGAAGGGCCGCCGGTGAATCGCCATCGACCGTCGGTGGACGTGTTGTTCCGTTCGGCCGCCAAGTGCGCCGGAGCCAATGCGCTCGGAGTCATCATGACGGGCATGGGAGACGACGGTGCGCGCGGTTTGAAGGAGATGCGTGATGCGGGGGCCGACACCATCGCTCAGGATGAAGCGAGCTGCGTCGTTTTCGGTATGCCCAAGGAAGCAATCCGGCTCGATGCCGCCGCACGGATCATGGCGCTGGATGAACTGCCGTCGGCGATTTCGCGAGCCTGATCTCGTCACTCAGAACGATTGAGTTGCGCTACTCAATCATTGGTCGGGCATTGGTCGGGGCGTTGCCCGGCGCGTTGCCCGGGAGCCTGGCTCCCGGAATCCCCCAGATTCTCGATCAGGCTAGCAACCGGATCGGCAACACGAGGTGACGGCCGCTACTGTCGGCCGCCACGCATTTCACCTCTGTTTCCACTTCTCGACGAAGTCCAGGAATTCCTGTTTGTCGTAGCCGCTCTTGCCGTGCTCGAAAGCACCGGTTGACTGCGAGCCGAGCACGTTGCGGTCCGGGGAGATGATCCAGAAGTGCGGCGCGCCGCGTGCTTCAGGCAATTGCGAGAAGAAGAACTCGTTGAGATTTTCGTCCCCGATGTACACCTTGACGACAACGAAGGCGTCGTGGAGGGCCGCGTCGACATCGGCGTTGCGCGTGACGAAGTTGTTCAGCACATGGCACCATCGGCACCAGTCGCCGCCGGCAATGACCAGCACCAGCTTGTGTTGTGCTGTGGCCTGCGCAACGGCGTCCTGATACTGCGCAAACGGATCGGCCTTCGGATCGTAGCCAAGACGCGTACCCGTGGCGCCGGCGCTGCCTGCAATCAGCAGGGTGGCCACGACGGCAACGGCACGCAGAAGTCTTGATTGCATTATGGTAATCCTCACTGAGGCTGGCGATTAACGTGTGGCTCGCAGCGTATCGTTGTTTGCACACGCCCGCATCCGTCGCGATTTCTTACAGTTCAAGATCGTCAACCTGCAATGCTGGAGAGTGAGTCATGGCTGCATTTACAGATCGCGTAGTGGTAGTGACCGGTGCATACGGCTCACTCGGCGTTGCGGTTGCGCAGGCATTCGCGGATCTGGGTGGCACAGTTGCATTGCTCGGTAGGGCAGCGACGCCTCCGGCTGCGCTACAAAAACAGTTTGGGTCGCCGCACCTGTTGGTCGGCAATGTCGAGCTGACCGATCTCGCAAGCGCTACACATGCGATCGATTCGGTGCGACAGCAGCTCGGACGTATCGATGTTCTGGTCAACGTCGCCGGTGGCTTTCATTGGGAAAAAATCGAGCATGGCGACCTCGACACATGGGAGCGGATGTATTCGATGAACCTGAAGACAACGCTGATTGCTTCACGCGCAGCGTTGCCTCATTTACTGGCCAGCGCGCCTGCATCCATCGTCAATGTCGGAGCGGGGACCGCAACTAAACCTGCCACAGCGGGAATGGGTGCATACGCGGCATCGAAAGCCGCCGTGCAGAAGCTGACGGAAAGTCTTGCGGATGAGTTGAAAGACCGCGGCGTCACGGTCAACGCGGTATTACCGGGTACGATCGATACGCCGCAGAATCACGCTGACATGCCAGATGCGGATGTATCGCGCTGGGTGCCCGCCAGCGCGATCGCCGATGTGATTACGTTTCTGGCGTCGTACCGCGCCAGCGCCGTTACCGGCGCAGCCATCCCGGTGTTCGGGCGCGGCTAGCCGATGACTCCGCTATAGTTGCCCGGCTGCCGCTGCTTTGACGATCTGGTGCTGGCGATCAGGTTCCCTTGATCGCCGGACTCTGATCAGGACTCGCCAGCGGCACGAGCGCCGACACTTTCAGTTCGGGAGTCAGAATATCCAGCTGGTGTGGCGTGCACTGCACCTTGTCGCTCTCGATCTTGACCGAGAGTTTCGGCAGTACGCTTTCGCGCAGCCCTTGCATCAACTCGCAGTCGCCCGGCTTCAGGTTGAGATCGCGATCGCGCCCCAGGTCCACTGTCTTCCACACTGCCGCAAACGGTGCATCGCTGATGGGCTTCTTGCCATTGAGGCGCTCGATGAGTTGCTGACGGGTCTTCTCACCGGCCGGCACGGCAGCGGTTGCATCCGTGGCGGGGGCGGGTGTCGCAGTGGTGATCGTGACGAAGAAATTCCTGGAGGGGCGATCCATCTGGCAACCGTTGGCCCGCACCATCGTCGATGGATGCGCACCCACGGCCATGAGGATTTCCTTGAGCTTGTCTTCGGCGGCGTCACAGGTGTACGCCGTGGTGAATCCGACGTAGGAGTAGCGGATCTCCTGGACCTTCCAGGTGGACTGCACCGCGTCGGTCGAGGCCATGGCGGCGGCATATCCGGCCACGGGCAGCAGCCCGCCGGCCGCAGACACAGCCGCGCACAAGGCAAGTAGTGAAAGTCTGGACTGGCTACGCACGATTGTTCTCCTTCGATAGCAATTTAGAGCTTGGTAATAGCGTAACGGTTCAATTCTGAATGCCGACTGGCCAAAGCGACATACGCACTAAAAGTCGGATTAAGACTACGTTATCTGGATTCGCAGCTGCCTGGCCGCGATCTATCGGTTGCGCGCAGCCAGGACGAGCGCCTGTGGGCCGCCGGTTCTCGATTCGTGCGGATCGGTCAGGTTGCAGGAGATAGGGCGAAGAGCGGCTGCGCAATGAACTGCTGCAGGTGGAAATCGGTATCGCCGAAGGTGAGATCGATGGCTGTCAGGCGCTTGAAATAGTGACTGACGATCACCTCATCCGTCATGCCCATGCCGCCGTGTAACTGGATTGCCTGCTGGCCGATGTACCGGCCGGCTTGTCCGATGACCACTTTGGCGGCCGACAGGGCGCGACGGCGTTCGGCTGCGTCCGGATCGGTGCATTTGATCGCCGCAAGATAACTCATCGAGGTAGCCTGCTCGGCCTGCAGGTACATGTCCGCCATGCGATGTTGCAGGACCTGGAATTTCGCAATCGGCTGGCCGAACTGTTTGCGGCTCTTGGTGTATTCGAGAGTGGCCGCATTGATTGCTTTCATCGCGCCGACAGCTTCGGCACAGATTGCGCTGATAGCGATTCCCTGGGCTGAGTCGATCGCGCCGCAGGCTTCGCCCTCGACACCTACACGAGCGCTTGCCGGCACTGTTACGTTGTTCAGTTCGAAATCGGCGGCAGTCTGTCCGTCGATGGTCTTGTAGGACGTGACGGTAACGCCAGTCGCCTTCGGGTCGACACGGAACACTGAGATGCCCTGCAAGTCCGTTGTATTCCCCGCAGTACGCGCTGAGATAAGCAGCTCATCCGCTGCGTTACCGTGGACGATGACGTTCTTGTAGCCGTTCAGCACATAGCCGTTACCGCTGCGTTCTGCACGGGTAGCTACGTGGTTGAGTTCGCCACGAGTTCGTGGCTCTTGGTGGGCCACGATCACGATGTGTTCACCGCTGGCTATGCCAGGCAGCAACGCGGCTGACGCCCCGGCATCGGCGAGCAGTGTAAGTAGCGCAGGCGCCAGCACCGCCGCGCCCAGGAACGGTTCGAGAATCAGGCCCGCGCCCAGTGCGTTCATCACCAGCATCGTGTCGACGGGACCGCCATTCAAACCGCCGTGCTCTTCGGGAACGTTCAGGGCGGTGAGGCCGAGCGCTGCCAGGTCCTGCCAGACATCGCGGCTCCAGCCCGGTACCGAGGTGAGAATCGCGCGACGCGTATCGAAGGAATAATTCTCGCGGACGAAGCGCTGCACGGTGTCGGCGAGCAGTTGTTGTTCGGCGGTGAAGCTGAAGTCCACGAGCGGTCCTTACAGTCCCAGGATCATCTGGGAAATGATGTTGCGCTGGATCTCGTTGGAACCGCCGTAGATGCTGACCTTGCGAGCGTTGCAGTACGTGGCTGCCAGCGGCGCCGCATATTCCGGCCCGACCACACTCTTCAGGTCGCCTTCCTCCGGCGATTCGCGCAGGAAGGGCAGGGCATATGGCCCTACCGCGTACATCATGAGTTCGCTCAGTGCCTGTTGAATCTCCGTTCCCTTGATCTTCAGGAGCGACGCCTCCGGGCCGGGCGCACGCTGTTCGCTCTCGGCCGACAAGGCGCGCAGGTTGGTGATCTCCAGCGCCATCAGGTCGATCTCAACTTGGGCGATGCGAGCCGCGAACAGCGGATCTTCGATGAGCGGCCTGCCGTTCTTGATTTCACTGGAGGCGATAGTCTTCAGGCGGCCGAGTTCGCGTTTGGAGGCGCCCACTCCGGCGATATTGGTGCGCTCGTGACCGAGCAGGAACTTCGCGTAGGTCCAGCCCTTGTTCTCCTCACCGACGCGATTTTCCATCGGCACCGCGACATTCTCGAACCAGATTTCGTTGACCTCGTGCGCGCCGTCCATGGTGATGATCGGACGCACGGTGATGCCGGGTGTCTTCATGTCTACCAGCACAAAGGAAATACCCTGCTGCTGCTTGGGTGCGTTGGGATCGGTGCGCACCAGGCAGAAGATCCAGTTCGCATGCTGCCCAAGGGTGTTCCAGGTCTTCTGGCCGTTGAGCACGTAATGATCGCCCTGACGCTCGGCGCGCATCTTGAGCGAGGCAAGATCGGAGCCTGCGCCCGGTTCAGAGTAACCCTGGCACCACCAGTCCTCGCCACTGAGGATGCGTGGCAGGAAGCGCTGTTGTTGAGCCGGACTGCCGAAGGCCATGATGACCGGCGCCACCATTTTCAGGCCGAACGGAATGACGCGCGGTGCGCCGGCCGCTGCCGATTCCTCCTCGTAGATATGCATCTGCAGCGGACTCCAGCCCGGTCCGCCGAATTGTTTAGGCCAGCCTGGAGCGCCCCAACCGCGTCGGTAGAGGATTTGCTGCCAGCGCTTGTAGTCCTCGACTCCCACTGCACGGCTATTGCGGACCTTGTCGCTGATCTCGGCCGGCAAGTCTTCGTGCAAAAACGTGCGCACTTCCTCCCGGAAAGCGAGCTCATCGGCAGCGAAATTAAGATCCATGTCAGTAGGCCTTTGGTCAATCTGCGCGACTGCTATGCAGAAATTAATTCCTGTTGACGGATCTGATGATAGAAGCGCCCGACGGCTACCCGCAACTTTGAAAACTCGCGATCAACCGCAGCTCACCAGCGGATTACCTCTCTTCGCGGACATAACGCGACATTTCTGCGGTAGACAACGTCAAAGTATTGGTGCGGAATTACGAGTGTGTTAATTTCTGCGGCAGAACAATAGCCTGCGGTGTGGAATCCGATCGGGACGCCCCACGCCAGCACGGGTATAACAATTCGCAAGGGTCACGGGGGATCGGGGAATGTCCCGCAAGCATTTCGAATTCTGGCCGCGCGGACTGCCGCAGCAGATCGCCGCGCCGCGGACCAATGTGTTCTACAACGCCGAAGTTGCGGCTACCCGCTACCCCGACAAGCCTTTCGTCGTTTTTTTCGATACGCCGCTGAGCTTTGCAGAATTCCACCAGGAAGCGGAGCACCTGGCGGGTTTTCTGCAGCGCGAATGCGCGGTCGGCAAGGGCGACCGGGTGCTGTTGGTGATGCAGAACAGCCCGCAGTTCATCGTTGCGTACTACGCCATCCTGCGAGCGAATGCCGTCGTGGTGCCGATCAACCCGATGAGCATTACCCACGAGCTCGATCACTATCTCCAGGATAGTGGCGCCACGGTTGCGATAGTCACGCAGGAGGTCTATCCGCAGCTCGCGCCGCTGCTTGGCACCGGTCGCAAGGCAATCGTGGCGGCGTACAGCGACTACGTGAAGCACCCGACAACTCTGCGCTTACCCGAAGCCGTTGCAGCGCCCAGACAAGCCATCGTAAATAGTGACGTCACGCTTTGGAGCGATGCGATGGCGCGTGCGCTCAAGCCTGGACCGTTACTGATGGGCTCCGATGACCTGTGTGTCATTCCGTACAGCTCGGGTACTACCGGCAAGCCCAAGGGCTGCATGCTCACGCACGGCAACGTGATGCACACCCTGGTTTCGAACACGTTGTGGTTCTCCGCCACCCCGGATGGCAAGCAGCTCGTGGTCCTGCCGTTCTTTCATGTCACCAGCATGCAGGGCGGCATGAATGCGCCGCTCTATCAGGGCAGCACCATCGTATTGATGTGCCGCTGGGATCGGGAAGTCGCAGCGGAGCTGATCCAGCGTTACAAGGTCATGGGGTGGACCGCGATCGCGACCATGGTGGTCGATTTTCTCGCCAACCCGCGCATTAGTGAGTATGACCTGTCGTCGTTGCAGCGCGTGTCGGGTGGCGGGGCGGCCATGCCGGCTGCGGTTGGAGAGCGGCTGCAGCAGCTGGTGGGCGCGCCTTATATAGAGGGTTATGGTCTGACGGAGACGATCGCGCCTAGCCACATCAACCCTCCGGATCGCCCCAAACGACAGTGCCTGGGCATTCCGATCTTCAATACGGATTCGCGGGTGATCGATCCGCAAACACTGCTCGAGATGCCGGACGGAGAGGTCGGGGAGATCGTTACCCACGGACCGCAGGTGTTCCTCGGCTACTGGCGTAACGATGCGGCGACCGCCGCAGCTTTCATCGAGCTCGACGGCAAGCGCTTCTTGCGTACCGGCGACCTGGGTTACATCGACGCCGAGGGTTATTTTTTTCTCGTCGACCGCCTCAAGCGAATGATCAACGCGGCGGGCTTCAAGGTCTGGCCTGCCGAAGTCGAAGCGCAGATGTACCAGCATCCTGCTATCCAGGAGGCCTGCGTCATCGCCGCCAAGGACGCCCATCGTGGCGAGACGGTCAAGGCGGTCGTGGTGCTGCGCGCGAGCCACAAGGGCCAGGTCAGCGAGACTGAAATCATCGACTGGGCGCGCCAGAACATGGCGGCGTACAAGCACCCCCGCATCGTCGAATTCGTCGAGTCGCTGCCGAAGTCGGCGACCGGCAAGGTGCAATGGCGGGCGCTGCAGGAAGCCGAGATGGCGCGCGCCTGATGCGATCGATGACGGCGCGAGCGATGACGGGAAGAGCGTTTATAGAATGAAGAACAACACAAGCATTGGTGCGAGTTGGGAGGACGGCATATTGCCGGATTACAAAGATGATCAACGAATCTAAACCAAAGGGCGGGAACTCCTATGGCGACTAGAGCATCTGAAACGACCAGACTCGTCGAGGCGAGCGGAACTGCGACGGCGAGTGGCACAGCGGCGGCGGCTCCGCGGCCGCATGTGGGCAAGCAGGATCGACACTTCGTTACGGCGTTGTCGCGCGGGCTCGACGTACTGTCATGCTTTCGCAGCGGCAGCCGTTTGCTGGGCAATCAGGACATCTCCGAACGCTGTCATCTCCCCAAGTCGACGGTGTCCCGCCTGACCTACACCCTGACGAAGCTCGGCTATCTGCACTACGTAAAAGAGTCGGGCAAATATCGGCTCGGCACCGCGACGCTGGCGCTAGGTAGCGCAGTGCTGGGGCGTTTCGACGTGCGCGACCTGGCACGACCCCTGATGCAGGAACTTGCGGACCTCACCGGGACATCGGTGGCACTGGGTGCGCGCCAGAGACTGAGCATGGTCTGTGTCGAGGTTTGCAAAGGCAATGCCGTGCTGTCTCTCAACATGGAAGTGGGAATGCGGCTGCCGCTCGCGACCTCGGCAATCGGCCGCGCCTACCTGGCCATCTGCACCGAGACCGAGCGGGCCGACCTGCTCGATCAGATCCGGGAGCTGGACCATCTTGCATGGCCTGCGCTGAAGACTGCGATCGATAAATCGCTCGCGCTATACAGGGAAGTGGGCGTGTGCGCGTCGCTCGGCGAATGGCAACCCGACGTGAACGGCATTGCCGTGGGTTTCTGTCCGGGTAACGGACTGCCACCGATGTCCATCAACTGCGGTGCGCCGGCGTTCAAAGTGTCGCCGGAATATCTATTGGGCGAGGTGCGGCCGCGTCTGGTCGAACTGGTCCGGCGCATCGAAGAGGGCCTGGGTCAGGCGAAACCCTGAAGCGCGGTGCCAAGCGGCTTCGCTGGCCAATTGCAAGCACTCGTAGCCATTGAGGGGTGGCGCGACCGGTATTTTCGCTGTTCGCGGCGCCCCATATGCGCAGTTCGTTTCACGGCGTGCATCGTCCGAGGCACGCCGTTTTTATTTCATCCAGCGTCCCCACATTAAAACTCTGTGATTTTAAGCACAGTCGCGTTTCTCAACTGCAGCGCGGTTCGGCTACACTAGCGGCCGCCTTATGACATCGTCCATCACGCCGGCCTAGGCCGAGCTTCCTTCTTCAGAACAGGAACTTACGAGCGCAATGAGCGACTCTTTGCGAGCTTTGCTCGACTCCACGCCGCTGGGAGCGGGTAACGCCCCCTATCTCGAATCCTTATATGAGCAGTTTCTTGCCGATCCGGCTTCGGTCGATCCGAAGTGGCGCGAGTACTTCAAAGGTATAGTCGGATCTGCGCGGGAAACCGCGCACGGCCCGATTCGCGCAGCACTCGCTGAGCGGGCACGCGACGTCCGCATCCCTGCATCCGCGGCATCGGCCCCGGCGGCGGGCGACGTGTCCGCGAAACAGGGCGCTGTTTCCCGGTTGATCCAGGTTTACGCCAACCGCGGACATCTGCTTGCGGACATCGATCCGCTGGGCCTGATGCAGCGGCCGGTTCCGGAGGTCCTGGAGCTGCGGCACTTCGGCCTTTCCGATGCGGACCTCGATACCGAGTTCTATACCGGCAGCCGCGGCGACGCGATTGCCAAGCGCATGAAGCTGCGCGACCTGATCGCCCAGCTGCGCAGCATCTACTGCGGCCCGATCGGCGCGGAGTTCGCACACGTCTCCGACTCGACCGAGCGGCTGTGGTTGCAGAGTCGTTTTCAGGACGGCCGCATCCAGCAGCGGTTTTCCGCCGATGAACGCAAGACCTTCCTGCGCGACCTCACCGCCGCGGAAGGGCTCGAGCGTTACCTCGCCACCAAGTTCCCGGCGCAAAAGCGCTTCTCGCTGGAAGGCGGCGACGTCCTCATTCCGATGCTGGACGACCTGATCCAGGTCGGCGGCCAGCGCGGCATCGAGGAGATCGTCATCGGCATGGCGCATCGCGGTCGCCTCAACGTGCTCGTCAACGTCGTGGGCAAGTCGCCGCAGGTGCTGTTCTCGGAATTCGAAGGTCGCTACGACACGAACCACATGCAGGGTTCGGGCGACGTGAAGTACCACAAGGGCTTCTCCACCGATATCCGCACTCCGGCGGGCAACGTGCACGTCGCACTGGCGTTCAACCCTTCGCATCTCGAAGTGGTCAATCCGGTGGTCGAAGGTTCGGTGCGCGCGCGCCAGCAACGCCGCAGCGATGCGAAGGGCGACAAGGTTGCGCCGATCCTGATTCACGGCGACGCCGCGTTCGCCGGGCAAGGCGTCGTGATGGAGACGCTGCAACTGTCGCAGGCACGCGGTTTCTATACCGGCGGCAGCCTGCATCTCATCATCAATAACCAGGTCGGCTTCACCACTTCCAATCCGCTCGACGCGCGTTCGACCCAGTACTGCAGCGACGCAGCGAAGATGATCGAAGCGCCGATCTTCCACGTCAACGGCGACGATCCGGAGGCGGTGATGTTCGTCACGCGCCTGGCGCTGGACTACCGCATGACGTTCCACAAGGACGTGGTAATCGACCTGGTGTGCTACCGCCGCTTCGGTCACAACGAGGCCGACGAGCCGGCTGCGACGCAGCCGATGATGTACCAGGTGATTCGCCAGCAGGCGACCACGCGACAGAAGTATGCCCAGAAGCTGGTCGGCGAAGGCGTGATCGCGATGGCGGATGCCGATGCGATGGTCGAGCAATATCGCCGCGACCTCGACGAAGGCAAGTCCACCGCCAAGCAATCCCTCGGCATGATCGGCAACAAGCACACGGTCGACTGGAGCAAGTACCAGAGCGCCGACTGGAACGAAACCGTAGCGACGGGTGTGCGCGTCGAACAGTTGCGCGAGCTGGCCGTCAAGCTGACGACTTTCCCCAGCAACTTCACCCTGCATCGCCAGGTCGCACGCATCGTGCAGGATCGCGAGAAGATGGCGGCCGGCCAGATTCCGCTCGACTGGGGATTCGCCGAAACGCTGGCTTATGCCACGCTGATCAGCGAAGGCCACGAACTGCGGCTGACCGGACAGGACAGCGGTCGCGGCACGTTCTTCCACCGCCATGCCGTCTGGCACGACCAGAATCGCGGCGAGAGTTACATACCGCTGGAGCATCTGTCGCAGAGCCAGCCGCGTGTCACCATCATCGACTCGCTGCTGTCCGAAGAAGCAGTGATGGGATTCGAGTACGGCTTCTCCACGACCGAACCGAACTGCCTCACCATCTGGGAAGGCCAGTTCGGTGATTTCAGCAACGGCGCGCAGGTCATCATCGACCAGTTCATCAGCTCCGGCGAATCGAAGTGGGGTCGGCTTTGCGGCCTGACGCTGTTCCTGCCGCACGGCTATGAAGGCCAGGGGCCGGAGCATTCCTCGGCGCGCCTGGAGCGCTTCCTGCAGATGTGCGCGGAGCAGAACATGCAGGTGTGCGTGCCTTCGACTCCGGCGCAGATGTTCCACATGCTGCGGCGGCAGATGAAACAGCCGTTCCGCAAGCCGCTGATCGTCATGACGCCGAAGAGCCTGCTGCGGCACAAGCTGTCGGTATCGCCGCTGGAAGACCTGACTCACGGCAGTTTCCGCAACGTCATCGGCGAAGTGGACGACATCCAGCCAGCCAAGGTGACACGCATCGTGTTCTGCTCGGGCAAGGTCTACTTCGACCTGCTCGACTCGCGGCGCTCCGACTCGATCGACAACATCGCGGTAGTGCGCATCGAGCAGCTTTATCCGTTTCCGAGCGAGGAATACGCCGCGGTGCTGCGCAAGTATCCGCAAGCTCGCGAAATCGTATGGTGCCAGGAAGAGCCGCAGAATCAGGGCGGCTGGTACCAGATCCGTCACCGTTTGCAGGAGCCGCTGGCCAAGAACCAGTCGCTGCTGTACGCGGGCCGCGCCCCGGCGGCAGCGCCTTCAACTGGTATCTTCCAGTTGCATGTCGAACAGCAACAGGCCCTGGTCGACGCCGCGCTGCGCTCCACCAGTACAGAAGAATCGCTGCGGCACACGACCCGTCTGAAGGCCGCCGCCAACGCAAAGAGCTAGTTTAATGAGTATCGAAATCAAAGTTCCGCAATTGCCCGAATCGGTTTCCGACGCAACGCTGGTGAGCTGGCACAAACAACCCGGCGACAGCGTCGGCCGCGATGAGAATCTGGTGGACCTGGAGACGGACAAGGTCGTGCTGGAAGTGCCGGCGCCCTTCGCCGGAGTCATTAAAGAACTCAGAGTCCAGAATGGCGCCACCGTGACCAGCGGCCAGGTGCTCGCGATCCTGGAAGCCGGCGAGGGTGTTGCCGCGGCTGCCCCCGCCAAGAGCGCCGAGCCTCAAGCGCAGGCGAAGCCAGCCACCGAAGCCAAAGCAAACGGCGCTGCCGGCAAGCTCGCACCCTCGGCCAAGCGCATGGTCGAAGAGAACAAGCTCGATCCAGGCCAGATCGCCGGCAGCGGCCGCGACGGCCGGGTCACCAAGGGTGATGTAATTCAGCACATGTCGGCCGCTCCTGCCGCTGCGGCGAAGCCGGCTGCAGCGGTGCAGTTGCCGTCTGTTGGCGGTGGCCGTATCGAACAGCGTGTGCCGATGACGCGCATGCGTGCCCGTATTGCCGAGCGCCTGATCCAGGCGCAGGCGACAGCCGCCATGCTGACGACCTTCAACGAGGTCGATCTCGGCGCCATCAACGAGATTCGCGCCCGCTACAAGGACAAGTTCGAGAAGAGCCACGGCGTGAAGCTGGGTTTCACCTCGTTCTTCATCAAGGCTGCCATCGAGGCGCTGCGCAAGTTCCCCGCGGTGAACGCATCCTTGGATGGCAACGACATCGTGTATCACGAGTTTTACGACATCGGCGTTGCGGTCTCGACCGATCGCGGCCTGATGGTGCCAGTGCTGCGCAATGCGGAGAACATGAGCTTCGCGCAGATCGAATCGGCCGTCGGCAGCTACGCGCAGAAGGCTCGCGAGGGCTCGATCACGATCGAAGAACTCACCGGCGGCACTTTCACGATCACCAATGGCGGTGTCTTCGGCTCGCTGATGTCGACGCCGATCCTCAATTCGCCGCAGGTCGCCATCCTCGGCATGCACAAGATCCAGGACCGTCCGATGGTCGTCAACGGCGAGGTGAAGATCCGGCCGATGATGTACCTGGCGCTGACTTACGATCACCGCATCATCGACGGCCGCGAGTCCGTGCAGTTCCTGGTGGCTATCAAGGATGCGCTCGAAGATCCGGCGCGTCTGCTGCTGCAGTTGTAGGAAGAAGCGGTTGGCGGTTAGCGGTTGGAGGTTAGTGAAGATGAAGAGCCTGCCAACCTGCCGCCCACTCCGTCTTTAATCTGCGCCAACCGCCAACCGCCAACCGCTAACCCCTTCTCTGGAGATTCCATGTCCTCATACGACGTTATCGTCATCGGCGGCGGCCCTGCCGGTTATCCCTGCGCCATCCGGGCCGGGCAGAACAAGCTGAAGGTCGCCTGCATCGATGAATGGCAGAACAAGGACGGCAGCTATGCCTTCGGCGGCACCTGCCTGAACGCGGGTTGCATTCCTTCCAAGGCGTTGCTCGAGTCCTCGGAGCTGTACCACCGCGCACAGCACGAGTTCGCGGTTCATGGCGTCAAGGTTGGCAGCGTGGCGCTCGATCTGGATGCGATGCAGAAGCGTCGCGCTAACATCGTCAAGCAATCCACCGCCGGCATTCTTGCCTTGTTCAAAGCGGCGGGCGTGGTTGCCCTGCAGGGCCACGGCAAGCTGCTCTCCGGCAATCGCGTTGAGTTCACCGGCAAAGATGGCAAGAAGGAAGAGCTCACTGCCAAGCACGTGGTGCTGGCCGCAGGTTCCGCTCCGACGGAACTGCGCAGCCTGCCGTTCGACGGCAAGCAGGTCGTGGATTCCTGGGGCGCCCTGGAGTTCAGCGAAGTGCCGAAACGTCTCGGTGTGATCGGCGCCGGCGTGATCGGCCTGGAGCTGGGCAGCGTGTGGCGTCGCCTGGGTTCGGAAGTCGTGGTGCTCGAGGCCCTCGATAGTTTCCTGCCGATGGCGGATGGCGCGGTCGGCAAGGAAGCGCTGAAGCACTTCAAGAAGCTCGGGCTGGATATCCGCCTGGGTGCAAAGGTCAGCGGTGCTGACAAGAGCGCCAGCGGCGTGACGCTGAAGTACAACGACGCCAAGGGCGAGCAGAGCGTGGTGGTCGACAAGGTGATCGTGGCGATCGGCCGCCGACCCTATTCGAAGGACCTGCTCGGTGAAGGCACTGGCGTGCAGGTCGATGAGCGTGGCTTCGTCAAGGTAGATCACGATTGCAGGACCGACGCCGCGAACGTGTGGGCGGTCGGTGACCTGGTGCGCGGCCCGATGCTGGCGCACAAGGGCAAGGAAGAAGGCGTTGTCGTTGCCGACCTGATTGCCGGCAAGTCCGGCGAGGTCAATTACAAAGCCATCCCGTCGGTCATCTATTCGGCTCCCGAGATTGCCTGGGTGGGCCAGACCGAAGAGGAAGTGAAGGCCAGCGGCCGTGCCTACAAGGTCGGTTCGTTCCCGTTCCTCGCCAGCGGCCGTGCCCGCGCGATGGAAGCCACCGGCGGCTTCTGCAAGGTGGTGGCTGCCACCGACAACGACGAGATCCTGGGCATCCACATCATCGGCCCGATGGCCGGAGAGCTGATTGCCGAGGCGGTTCTGGCGATGGAGTATTCGGCGAGCACCGAGGACATCCAGCGCACGATGCATGCACATCCGACGTTGTCTGAAGCGCTGCACGAAGCCGCCCTCAACGCGGACAAGATCGCTATCGATTTCCCGAATCGGTAAGGATTCCCGTCAGGCGCGCAGGATCAAGAGGACCGGGGTGGTAAGCCGCGGTCCTCTTTGCGAGCATGGCGTGTGCGTTCCGGAGTATTCCGACCTGTCTTAGCGACGGTGCATGGCGTGGCGCTGTTGTTTGCGTAGCCCCGCTATTCCCACGTCCTCCGCCAGCCGCCGTTTATCCCCAGTCCGTGCTACCGTTTGCCCACCGGGGATAACAACAAACGGTGGGGCGAACGATGAACCAAACCGATTTTTCCGGGCAACCGGATGTAAGCAGCGCAGATTCGCTGCTGTCCCGTGAGCTCGGCGTTCGTCAGCTCGCTTCCAACATATTCAACTACACGGTGGGTAGCGGCATCTTTGCGCTGCCGGCGTTCGCAGTGCTGCAGCTGGGAGCGGCGGCACCTTTAGCCTACCTGGCGTGCGCCGTCGTCATCGGACTGGTGGTGCTGTGTTTCGCCGAAGCCGGCAGCAGGGTCTCTGCAACCGGTGGTCCCTACGCGTACGTCGAGACTGCGCTCGGGCCGATGATTGGATTCGTGGCGGGCTGCCTGGTGTTCTGCACCGGCCTGTCCGCTGCCGCGGGTGTGTCCTCGTTGATCGTGCGCTCGATATTGGCGCTGTTCGCTCCCTCGCCGACATGGCTCCCCAACGTCCTGATCGTGGCGCTGGTCGCCGGTTTGGTGCTCATCAATATCCGCGGCATTCGTAACAGTGCACGCGTGCTCGAGACGATCACAGTGGCCAAGCTGCTGCCATTGCTGGCATTCGTCGGCATCGGCGTGTTCTTCATCAAGCCCGCCAATCTGGTGTGGACCACCGTTCCTGATACCAGCCTGGTGCTGAGCACCGCTGGCATCGTCATCTTTGCGTTTTCAGGTATCGAGGGTTCGCTGATCCCAAGCGGCGAAGTCAAGAATCCTGCGCGTACGGTGCCGCGTGCTGCATTCCTGGCTCTCGGTGCAGCCACTGTGTTGTATCTCGCGATCCAGTTTGTAGCACTGGGCATCCTCGGTCCCGACCTTGCGCTCGAGCGCACGACGCCGTTGGCGAAAGCGGCTGGAGCTGTAGTGGGTCCGATCGGGCGCACCGTCATGATCGTCGGCGCCGTCGTATCGATGTTCGGTTACCTTAGCGCCAACGTTCTGTCCGAGCCGCGTGGCTTGTTCGCGCTGAGTCGCGACGGGTTCCTGCCGCGGGCCCTGGCCAGAGTGCATCCGAAATTCCGCACGCCCAATTTCGCCATCGTGACCTATGGATTCCTGGTCGGCGCGATCGCCCTGTCGGGTACGTTCGAGCAACTGGCGATCTTCGCCAATCTCACGGCGCTGTCGCTGTATTTCCTCTGCGCGGTCGCAGCGTGGGAACTACGTCGTCGCAATGTGCGCACCGACGGTGAGCCGTTCTTGATTCCTGGCGGCCCTACCGTGCCAATTGCGGCCTGTATCGCCATCGCATGGTTGTTATACGAGACGGCGGCGGGCGATCAGCTCAGGGCTCTCCTTATCGCGCTGGTCGTTATTTTTGCGCTCTATGGTATTCGTGCCTGGCGACGCCGTGCCGCGTGATGCTTGTGCGCGGCGATCTCTGCACTCAGCAATGCCTGCGCTATCTGGCGTCTTGCGTCATGCCTTGCGCCGAACGCTGAGCACATTGGCAACACCCTGAATCCGCGCCATGACCCGGGAGAGTTCTTCCAGGTCGTGCACTGTGATCTGCAGGTTGATCTCGGCGATGCCATCGCCGGCGTGCGTGGTCTGATTCATGGCGTGAATGTTGATCTTCGAGTCCGCCAGCACGCTGGTGACGTCGCGCACCAGGCCACGGCGGTCGAACGCGCGGACATTGACGTCCACGACGAACGAACGATCGCTGCCCACGCCCCATTCGACGGCGATGACTCGCTCCGGGTGCGTCTCCTGCAGCCGCCTGAGGTTGGCGCAATCCTGGCGATGGATGCTGACGCCGCGACCCAGGGTTATGAAACCGGCAATGGTCTCCGGCGGTACCGGTCCGCAGCAGCGCGCGAAGTGTGAGAGCAGGTCGCCCACACCCTCGATAGTGATTCCGGATGTGTATTTGGTCTCGACGACGGCTTTGCGGGCGATGGGCGAGGGCAGTTCCTGAGGGCGTGCCCGCCGCTGGATCGCGCCGGTAATCTGCGCCGCGGTGAGCTCGCCTTCGCCAATCGCGAGATAGAGCTGCTCGGCGCTGCCCAGTTTGAATTCTTCGAGCAGTTGTTCGAGCGTGACGCTGTGAATTGCCAATCGCTGCAGCTCACGCTCCAGTATCTGTCGGCCCTGCTGGCGGTTCTGGTCTTCGTCCTGCTTGCGGAAGAACGCACGCACCTTGCTGCGATTGCGTTGCGAGACGAGATAGCCCAGTGAAGGCACCAGCCAGTCCCGGCTGGGATTGAGCTGCTTGCCGGTGATGATCTCGACCTGATCGCCGTTAGTCAGGGCGTGCGTCAGCGGCACCATGCGGCCGTTGACCTTCGCGCCACGGCAGCGATGGCCCAAATCCGTGTGCACGTGGTACGCAAAATCCAATGGCGTTGCGCCGCGCGGCAGCTCGATTACTTCGCCCCGTGGCGACAACGCATATACGCGATCCTCGAAGATCTCCGAGCGCACGCGTTCGAGAAAATCCCCCTCCGTTTCCTCGCCGTCGCGATCGGTGGGTTCGAGGATCTGCCGTAACCAGACGATCTTCTGGTCATATGCCGGATTGCTCTTGCCGCCCTCCTTGTAGCGCCAGTGCGAGGCAACACCCAGTTCCGCGTGTTCATGCATCTCGCGGGTGCGGATCTGGACTTCCATCGGCAACTTGCCCGCACCGATCACCGCGGTGTGCAGCGAGCGATACAGGTTGTCCTTGGGGGTGGCGATGTAGTCGTCGAACTCGCCCGGGATGTACGGCCACAGGCTGTGGACGATTCCCAGCGCTGCATAGCAATCCGCAACCGTATTTACGAGCACCCGCAGCGCACGGATGTCGTAGAGCTGATCGAAGGACAGGCCCTTGCGCTGCATCTTGCGCCAGATGCTGTAGATATGTTTTGGCCGGCCGGCGATCTCGCTTTCGATCCCCACCCGCGCCAGCTCCTGGCCGAGTTGCAGCGTGACTGCTTCGATATAGCGCTCGCGATCCACCCGCTTGGCCGCCAGCCAGCCGGCCACCCGCCGATAGTTCTCCGGGTCCAGATAGCGGAAGCTCAGATCCTCCAGCTCCCACTTCAGCTGCCACACGCCCAGACGGTTGGCGAGTGGCGCATAGATCTCCCGTGTTTGCATCGCCAGGCGTTCAAGCTGCTGCTGCGGCGCGTCCTTGCTCTCGCGCAATTCGTGTAGCTGAGCAGCCAGCCGGATCAAGACCAATCGCGGATCGGTCACGATGGCCAGCAGCATCTTGCGCAGCGCTTCCGCCTGGGTAGCGGACAGGCTTGCAGCGGCGTCGCGTGGTCCGGCGACACCCAGCGATCCGAGTCGCAATAACTCGGTGGCGATTCTTGCGGCGGTGGCGCCGAAGTTCTGAGCAGCCTGTTCGGCGCTGATCAGTCCCGCTTCCAGCAGCGGGAAGGCAGTCGCGCCGAGCTGGATGTCTTCGTCTGCCGTCAGGCCGGCAACGATGTCGGCAATAGCCTGTGCCCGCGTGACGACAGTGGCGTTCGCAACATCCATCGCGGCGACGCCGCTCAGGTATTCCTGAGCGGCGCGCTGCGCTGTGGACAGGGGTTGAGAGCTGGGTTTGGTGCCGCCGGGTTGCATCGCTGCGAGTACATCGTGTCGTCAGGCCGCGGGCCTTTGCCGTATCATACCGGCACTAAAACTCAAGGTTGCCAGTGGAGGAATGCATTGCGCAGAGTCAGGCGCCCGCGGAGTCTCGCCGAGCTCGGCATCGTTGAGCCAGGGATTGCCGTAATGGCGCCACGCCTGCCGCCGGCACCCTTACCGGCACAGGTGCGCATCCTGGGGTTGGATCCCGGTTCGTTACGAACCGGTTATGCGGTCGTCGAAGTCAAGGCTGGCCGCGTCGAATATCTGATCAGCGGTGCGATTCGCACCCGCGGAGAATCTTTCACCGAGCGCCTGCGGGAAATCTTCGCCGCGGTGGATCAGCTTGCCAATGAATTTCGTCCCGATGAGGTCGCGATCGAAACGGTCTTCATGCACCGCAATGCCGACAGTGCCTTGAAGCTCGGTCAGGCGCGAGGCGCGGCGTTGAGCGCCACCTTTGCCGTGCGGCCGCAGGTGTTCGAATATGCGCCCCGTGAAGTCAAACTGGCGGTCGTGGGCACCGGCGCGGCAGAGAAGGAACAGGTTCAATTGATGGTGAAGCGCTTGCTCAATATTCCCGGTCCGCTGGGCGCCGACGCGGCGGACGCCCTGGCGATCGCGCTATGCCATGCCCACTCGCGCCGGCTGCGCGCGATGACTGCGGCGTTGTCGGGTGCGGCACGATGATCGGATTCCTGCGCGGCCGGCTTACGGCGAAACATCCGCCGCAATTATTGATCGACGTGGGCGGGGTCGGCTATGAAGTCGAAGCCCCGATGTCCACCTTCTACACGCTGCCGGCGACGGGTAGCGAGGTCAACCTGTTCACCCACCTGGTGGTGCGTGAGGACGCTCATATCCTGTTCGCATTCGGCACCGAGCGTGAACGGCGCCTGTTCCGGGAACTGCTCAAGGTGTCGAACGTCGGACCGAAGCTGGCACTGTCGCTGCTCTCCGGCATGAGCGTGGATGCCTTCCTGGCGTGCATCGAAGCCGACGATGCCGATTCGCTGGTGCGTATTCCCGGGGTGGGCCGCAAGACGGCAGAGCGTCTGCTGATCGAGATGCGCGATCGCGTCAAGAATCTGGGCGGCGTGACGCTGGGCGGAGCATCGGTATCCGCAACGGACGCAGCTGCCGGGCCGCAGGCTGAAGCCTTCAGTGCGCTACTCGCGTTGGGGTACAAACCCGCCGAGGTAACGCGCCTGCTCAAGTCGGTCGACGCGGCGGCGCAGACCACCGAAGATCTGATCCGTGGCGCGCTGCAGGCAGCGGCGGCGCGATGAGCGTTGCGCCATCCATGTCCCAAGTCCCAAGCCTCACGCGCTGTTTGCCATGACCGAAGTCGACCGAATCATAGCGCCCGGTCCGCAGGGCGACGAAGAAGCCTTCGATCGCGCGGTGCGACCCAAGCGCCTGAGCGACTACGTGGGCCAGTCTGCGGTCAAGACGCAAATGGAGATCTTCATCCAGGCGGCACGCAGCCGTCATGAAGCGCTCGATCATGTGCTGATTTTCGGGCCGCCGGGGCTCGGCAAGACCACGCTCGCCAACATCATCGCCAACGAGCTGAACGTCAACCTGCGCCAGACCTCCGGACCGGTGATCGAACGGGCCGGCGATCTCGCCGCGCTGCTGACCAATCTGCAGGCCAACGACGTGTTGTTCGTGGATGAGATCCACCGCCTCAGTCCGGTGGTGGAGGAGATCCTCTATCCGGCGATGGAGGACTTTCAGCTCGACATCATGATCGGCGAAGGGCCCGGGGCACGCTCGATCAAACTCGACCTGCCGCCGTTCACGCTCATCGGCGCGACCACGCGGGCTGGCTTGCTGACGTCGCCACTACGCGACCGTTTCGGCATCGTGCAGCGGCTGGAGTTCTATGGCCAGGCGGACCTGGAACACATCGTGGCGCGCTCGGCCAAGATCCTGGGTGTCGAAACCGACGCCGGCGGCGCCATGCGGGTCGCCCAGCGTTCGCGCGGAACCCCCCGTATCGCCAATCGGTTATTACGGCGCGTGCGCGACTATGCCCAGGTCAAAGCGGATGGACGCATCACCGATGCGGTGGCGCAGGCTGCGCTGAACATGCTCGACGTCGACCCGCAGGGTTTCGACGTCATGGACCGCAAGTTGCTGCGCGCCATCATCGAGAAATTCGACGGTGGACCGGTGGGCGTCGAGAGCCTGGCCGCTGCGCTGGGCGAGGAGCGTGGCACCATCGAAGACGTCATCGAGCCCTTCCTGATCCAACAGGGCTTCGTCATGCGCACCGCCCGCGGTCGCGTCGCGACACGGAACGCTTACCTGCATTTCGGACTCAAAGTTCCGGAACGACCCGGGTCGGGCGAGTTGTTTGGGGAATGAGGATGAGGAGTCGTGATGAAGGTGAAGCAGGTGATGGCAGTGATGCGTGTAAAAAATGCGCTGCAAGGCGTTTGAGAGACCGACTTGGGCTCACCACCAGCTTGCCATCCTGACCCACGTCACCTGCATCACCCCCATCACTTTCATCACCTGCATCACCCATCCATGCCCCCTTTCTCCTGGCCCGTTCGCGTTTATTGGGAAGACACCGATGCCGGTGGCATCGTCTATTACGCGAACTATCTCAAGTTCATGGAACGGGCGCGCACCGAGTGGCTGCGTTCGGTCGGCATCGAGCAGCGGCCCTTGCAGCAGGAGCACGGGGTGATGTTCGTGGTGGTGGAGGCGGAAACGCAATTTCGCAGGCCGGCTCGCTATGGCGATCTGCTGCGGGTAAGTTGCGCCATCGATAAATCCAGTGGGGCCAGCATGACGTTCAAGCAGGAGATCGTGCGCGATAGCGACGATGCCAGCGCCGACGCTGAGCTGCTGGTGACGGGGCGGGTGCGGGTGGCTTGCCTGGATGCGGCGCGGTTGCGGCCCCGGCCGCTGCCGGAGTTGCTGATGAAAGAATTGAGCATTGCAGGAGACGGCTAATGACGGGTGATCTATCGCCTCTGGAGCTGGTGCTTCACGCCAGCCTGATCGTGCAGATCGTGATGGTGCTGCTGCTGATGGCATCGCTCATCTCATGGTCCATCATGTTGCGCAAACGCGCCGAACTCAGCCGCGCGCGGCGGGAAGCGGACAAATTCGAGGAAGTGTTCTGGTCGGGCGGCGACCTGTCCGCCATGTTCCGCGCCATCGACCAGGGCCGCCGTGTCACCAAGGGCATGGAAAGCATCTTCGAATCGGGCTTTCGCGAATTCTCGCGGTTGCGCCAGAGCGGCGTGGGCTCCGAGCAGTTGATCGAAGGCTCGCGGCGCGGCATGCGCGTGGCGCTGTTGAAGGAGAGCGACCGGCTCGAACATAGCCTCTCCATGCTCGCGACGATCGGATCGACGAGCCCCTATGTCGGCCTGTTCGGCACGGTGTGGGGCATCATGGGCGCCTTCCACGGCCTCGGGAACGTACAGCAGGCAACCCTCGCGATGGTTGCTCCCGGCATTGCCGAGGCGCTGATCGCCACCGCCATGGGCCTGTTCTCGGCAATCCCGGCGGTCATCGCATACAACCGCTATGCCGATCAAGTGACCCGCATGGAATCGCGTTACGACACCTTCGTCGAGGAGCTGTCGTCGATTCTGCAACGGCATGCAACCACGCCGCGCTCGCAGGCTGCGGCAGCCATGGAAGCTCACGCATGAGCGCGGCGCCCGGCCGGCGCGGCCGGCGACTGATGGCAGAGATGAACGTCGTGCCTTACATCGACGTAATGCTGGTGCTGCTGATCATTTTCATGGTTACCGCGCCGCTGCTCACACAGGGAATCAAGGTTGATCTGCCCAAAGCGGGCGCCGAGCCGCTGCCTGAAGATCTGATGCGCGAGCACAAGCCGCTGATCCTGGGCGTCGACAAGGGCGGCCGGTTCTATTTGAACCTCGGCAAGGACGAAGAATCACCCATAGCCGACAGCGCGGTGGTGGAACGCGTCTCCGCAGTGCTGCGCCGGGAGCCCAAGACTCCGGTGCTGGTCAAAGCCGACCAGAACGTTCCTTACGGCCGGGTAGTCACAGGCATGGTCCTGCTGCAGCAGTCCGGTGCAGAGAAGGTCGGTTTCATTACCGATCCTGCCACTGCCGCCAAGGCGCAGGGAAAGCCCTGATCGCCGCATGGTCCGTCCATCCGCCATCCGCTATTTCCCAGCCGCTTCTCATTGATGACCGATTTCCTCAAACAGAACTGGACGTACCTGCTGGGCGCTGCACTGGTGCATGCGCTGTTCGCGGCGGTTTTCGGGTTGACGATGATTTCGTTCACGCGCAACGCGCCGCCGCCAGTGCTGGCCATCCAGGCGGTGGTGGTCGATCAGACCATGCTCGGCGCGGGCAGCCGGCGCGAGAAGCAGGACCAAGCCCGCAAGGAGGCGGCCGAGCGGGAGCGGTTGGCCGCCGAGCAGCGCCAGAAGGAAGAACAGCAGCAACAGCAGGAAAAGCAGCAACAAGAAGCGAAGCAGAGGGAACAGCAGGCGCAGCGCGAAACGGAACAACGTGCCGAGCAGGAACGTCAGGTTGAGCTGAAGCAACGGCAGGAGCAGGACCAGCGGCGCACCCAGGAAGAACAGCAGCTGCGTGACAAGCAGGAAGTTGAGCGCAAGCGGGCGGCTGAGGCACAGCGCCAGCAGCAGGCGGAGGCTGAGCGTCAGCGTGTCGCCGACATAGAACGCAAGCAGAAGGAGGAGGCTCAGCGACGCAAAGCGGCGGATGATGCCAAGCTGCAGGCGGCGCGCGAGAACGAACTGAAGAACCAGCTGGCGGAGGAGGAGGGGCGCACGCAGGCCGAGAACGCCGGGCTGCTGAATGCGTATATCGGGCTGATCCAACAGCGGGTGGTGCGCAACTGGAATCGCCCCCCGTCGGCCCAGGCCGGGCTCGAGTGCCGAGTCAAAGTGGCGCAGACGCCTGCCGGTGTCGTGCTCTCCGTGCAGGTTACCGATTGCAACGGCGATGCGGCCGTGAAGCAATCCATCGAGGCGGCCGTTATGCGCTCTTCGCCCTTGCCGCCGCCGCCGGATCAGCGTCTGTTCGAACGCAATCTGTTGTTCGTCTTCAAGCCAGCCGATTAGCGCCGCCCGACTGGCGCACAACGGCTGGCTAACGATTTGTGAATGGGGCCGTACGACCCACCGTGAACTGGAGAAATCTGTGAAGAAGCTTGCTCGCTGGATCGCATGTTGGACGCTGCTGGTGCTGGGTTGCTCCGCCGCGCACGCCCAACTGGTCATCGAGATCACCCGCGGCCAGGAAAACGCCGTGCCCATTGCCGTGGTGCCGTTCGGCTGGGAGTCCACCGGCGCTGCGCCGTTCGATGTCGCCCAGGTGGTTGGCGCGGACCTGTTGCGCAGCGGCCGCTTTCAGCCACTCGACGTCAAGGACATGATCGACCGCCCGAGCAGCGGCGAGCAGATCAAGTTCCAGGACTGGCGCTACCTGAAGAGCGACTTCATCGTGGTCGGCAAACTCACCCCCGATGGCGCCGATCGGTACGCGGCGCAGTTCGAGCTGTACAACGTGCTCACCGGCCAGCGCCTGACCGGGCAGCGGCTGACCTCGAACACTGCCTCGATGCGCGCAATGTCGCATCGCATCGCCGACATCATTTTCGAGCAGCTCACCGGCATCCGCGGCGCGTTCTCGACGCGCATCGCGTTCATCAAGGCGGAAGGAACCCCACCGCAGCAGCGTTACAAGCTGATCGTGTCGGACTCCGACGGCGAAAATCAGCAGACCATCGCGGATTCGACCGAGCCGCTGATGTCGCCGGCCTGGTCGCCGGACGGCCAGAGCCTTGCGTACGTCTCCTTCGAGACCAAGAACGCCGCCATCTACGTGCAGACGCTGCGCACTGGCGAGCGTCGCCGGGTCTCGGCGCGTGCCGGCATCAACGGGGCTCCGGCCTGGTCACCCGACGGAACTACTCTGGCCCTGACGCTGTCACGCAAGGATGGCGACGTCGATATCTACACGCTCAACCTGTCGAGCCAGTTGCTCACGCGCATGACGTTCGATCCGGGTATCGACACCGAGCCGACCTGGTCGCTGGACGGCAAGAAGCTGTACTTCAACTCCGACCGCGCCGGCAGTCCGCAGATCTATGAGATCGACGTCAGCAACCCCAATCGCGCCAACCGCATCACCTTCGAAGGCAGCTACAACGCCCGGCCACGGCTGTCGCCGGACGGCAAGCAGCTCGCGGTCGTATTCCTGGATCGCGGCAATTACCGTATTGCCACTGTAGACCTTGCATCCAAAGCGGTGCAGGTGCTCTCGCCCGGCCGCCAGGATGAGAGTCCGAGCTTCGCCCCCAACGGTGCGACGCTGATTTACGCCACCCAGGACCGTGGTCGTGGAGTGCTGGCGACGGTGTCGTCCGACGGCCGGTTTCAACAACGCCTCGGCGTGAGCAGCGGTGACGTCCGCGAACCCGTGTGGGCGCCGTTCCCACCGAAATGAATGTCGCGAAAGTCGCGTCCGGCACGGGAAGAACATGGTGAGCATGGCGCGCTTGTGGCAGAATTTGCGCGATTTTTACCGGCCTGGCCGCAGCGTGGGCCATTCCGAACTGATTTTTCCGCAAGGAGACTTTGAATGCGCGTAATGCCGTTGGTCCTGGTTCTGATGAGTGCCGCCATGCTCAGTGGCTGCCCGAAGAAGCCGCAGACGCTTCCCGAGGGGCCGGCGACGCCCGTGGACAGCTCTGGAGCCACCACCAGTGGCACGCAGGGATCCGATGTTTCCGGCGCCATGACTGCTGAGCAGCGTGCTGTCGAGGAGCTGAAGCGTACCGGCACGATCATCTATTTCGACTACGACCGCGCCGACATCAAGCCTGAGTACGTGGCAATCGTCACTGCGCATGCGAAGTACCTGGCAGCCGATCCGGCGCGCAAGTTGCGCCTGGAAGGGCATTCCGACGAACGTGGCTCGCGCGAGTACAACATCGGCCTGGGTGAGCGCCGTGCGCAGTCAGTGCGTCGTGCGCTGTTGCTGCAGGGCGTGAACGAAACGCAATTGACCACCGTGAGCTATGGCGAAGAGCGGCCGGCGGTGCAGGGCAGTGACGAAACGGCGTACGCAAAGAATCGCCGTGTCGAGCTGGTGCCTAGCCGGTGAACGGGCAGGTGAATGCTCCGATGCCTGGCATGACCGCGATTTTCAGCAGACTGCCACAATCGGTACTGAGGGTCGGTCTGGCCGTCGCGGTTTGTGCCGTGCTGGCCGGTTGCGCTACGACGGCGCCCGAAGAAGACCCAACGGTACAGAAGCTGACCGAGCTCGACGGGCGCTTGCTGCGCATCGAACGCGTGCTTGCCAACCAGAGCCTGCTGGATCTCTCGCAGCGTATCGAAGCGGCGCAAACCGAGGTGCGGACGCTGCGTGGCCAGATCGACGAGTTGCAGCACAATGCGGCGAAGTCGCAGGAGCAGCAGCGTGAGATGTACGGCGACGTCGACAGACGGGTTGCCGCCATCGAAGGCACTGCCGTAGCGGGCGCTGCCGGTGCCAGCGCTTCCCGCAGTGGCGGACTGCCGGTGCCCCAGGGCGATGACCGGGCCAACTACCAGGCGGCCTTCGACCTGCTGAAGGACAGCAAGTACCCGGAGGCCATCAGCGGCTTCAAGCAGTTTCTCGTGGCGTTTCCAACCAGTGCTCTGATCGACAACGCGCAGTATTGGCTGGGTGAAGCCCACTACGTCAGCAAGGAATATCCCGAGGCGTTGAAGGATTTCCGCACCGTGATCGAAAAGTATCCGGACTCCCGCAAGACGCCGGATGCACTGCTGAAGATCGGTTACTGCAACTACGAACTGAAGAACTGGGGTGAAGCCCGCTCCGCGCTCAACCAGGTGGTCAAGCAGTACGCCGATACGACAGCAGGCCGACTGGCCAGCCAGCGGCTGCAGAAGATGGAGAGCGAGGGAAGATGATGAAGGCATGAGTGCGTTATAGGTGATGCGGATTGCAGCTGGCGTCTCGAAATTCGGCGCCGCTTCGCAACCTCGATCACCTTCTTCACTTCCATCAACCTTCATCACCTTCGACTCCCATGGCTGCTACCGCGTCACCAGCTGTGAGCGCCGGGACAGCATCCCGCCTCAAGCTCACTGAAATCTTCCTCTCGATCCAGGGCGAAGCGGACAGCGTCGGCTGGCCGACGGTATTCGTTCGCTTGACCGGTTGTCCGCTGCGCTGCCAGTACTGCGATACGCAGTACGCCTTTCACGGCGGTGACTGGGCGACCTTCGGCGAGATTCTGGAGCGAGTTGCTGCGTTCGGTGTGAAACATGTCTGCGTCACGGGTGGTGAGCCGCTGGCGCAGAAGAACTGTCACGAGCTGCTGCGCCAACTGTGCGACGCCGGCTATCGCGTGTCGCTCGAAACTAGCGGTGCCCTGGATGTCAGCGCGGTCGACGCCCGCGTCGTTCGCGTGGTCGACATCAAGACGCCGGACAGCGCCGAGTCCCAACGCAATCGCCTGGAGAATCTTGCACTGCTGCGTGCTGAGGAGCAGCTCAAGTTCGTCATTTGCAGCCGCGCCGATTTCCAGTGGGCTCGCGACCTGGTGCGCGATCGGGCGTTGAATTCAATCTGCACGGTGCTGTTCAGCCCGAGCTTCGGCCAGGTCGAGCCGCGCGATCTGGCGCAGTGGATACTCGATGAACGATTGCCCGTGCGGTTGCAGGTTCAACTGCACAAGTATCTGTGGGGCGATACGCCGGGGCGCTAATCGCGGCGCAACGGATCTGGAAATGACTCGCGCAGAGCTCGCGGGGCACGCAGAGTTCATTCCGTTTTCGATCCCATAGCGGGACACTCTTTGAAGTAACACCTTGCAAACAGATCTCTTCCAACCCGTAACCACGCAGTCATGACTTCCGCTCGCGCTGTAGTTCTGGTCTCAGGCGGCCTCGATTCCGCCACTACGCTTGCCATTGCGCGCCAGCAGGGTCTGGAGTGCTATGCGCTCAGCGTCGACTACGGCCAGCGGCATCGAGCGGAGCTGGACGCCGCCGCCCGGGTTGCGCAAGCGCTTGGAGCCGTCGACCACCGCGTCATGCGGGTGGATCTGGGCGGCATCGGCGGTTCGGCACTGACCGATTCCACGATCGCCGTTCCGCAGTCGCCGCAGGCCGGTATTCCCATCACTTACGTTCCGGCGCGTAACACGCTGATGCTGTCGCTGGCGCTGGGCTGGGCGGAAGTCTTGCAGGCGGCGCAGATCTATATCGGCGTCAATGCGGTCGATTATTCCGGCTACCCGGACTGCCGGCCGCAGTTCATCGCGGCGTTCCAACGGCTGGCGAATCTCGCAACCAAGGTCGGCGTCGAAGGTGCGCTGCAGTTTCGCGTCGTTGCGCCGCTGCAGGATCTCACCAAGGCCCAGATCATTCGCCGTGGCATCGAGCTGGGTGTCGACTTCGGCGCTACCGTGTCGTGTTATCAGGCGGATGCCAGCGGACGGGCTTGTGGCGAATGCGATTCCTGCCGTCTGCGGCGCGAAGGATTCACCGCCGCCGGTGTGGCGGATCCGACGCCTTATTTTCGATGAACTCGCGGCGGCGATCCGTTATCATGCGCGCCCTTCGAGGAGGCCAGCCGGTAGCCCGCCGTTGGCCGATGCGTCGCCTGGGTCGTTAGCTCAGTTGGTAGAGCAGTTCCCTTTTAAGGAATTGGTCGCAGGTTCGAGCCCTGCACGACCCACCATCGCCCGCCGTCTCCGCTTGATTCCCATCGTTTGCCGTAAATTTTCCATGTCGCGGCCCATGTCGCAGTGCGTCCGGCGACAACCCCGCCATTGCCGCCGCGCTTGTGCTCGCCCGAAGCAGCGATTATTGTCAATACGAACTCGTCGACGCTGTACCCTCCGAACCCGCCCTAAAGCGTGTGTAGTCAGCGGGTTGCAGCAGATTTTCCAGAACGAGTTGCGGCTCCCGCGCGCCCCGCGCAGCGGCAATTCACACGGTTGCAATAGGGCTGGGCGCAGTCCTAGGGCTTTTACCGACAGATTTGGCTCGACCCAACCCCTCGACTCAACCCAGGTAGCGGTTATTCCACAGAATTCTCGATGACTGAATCCAGCCCCACAGCCACGCGCAGCGAGACAACCAGCGAGATTCCCTTCGATCTCGTCGTGCCGCCGTTTGCGGATACCGATGACGACGCGTTTTTCTTCCCGAGCGACCAGCACCTGCGGGCGCTGGAGTTCATGGGTCATTCGCTGTGGACGCGCGCACGCCTGGGCGTGGTCACGGCGGACCACGGTTGCGGCAAGAGCCTGCTGATCCGGCGTCTGCTGCGCGATCTGGACGATCGCATCGTGACTGCGGCGGTGAATCGCGAATACAGCGCGCCGCGCGACTTCCTGATCGACGTCCTGAGCCAGTTCGGGATGACACTGGAGGACAACGACCGCACCGACCTGCGCCGCCTGCTCGAACGTTTCCTGCACCACCAGGCGTCGCTCGGCCGTATCTGCCTGCTGGTGATCGAGAACCCGCAGAGCATGCATCCTTCGGTGCTGGAAGAAGTGCGCCGCCTGTGCGCGGTCGAGGTCGAAGCCGTACGCGTGCTGAAGGTGCTGATGCTGGGGCAACCGTCCCTGAATCACGTGCTGGAATCCCCGCGCATGGCCGAATTGATGGCCGCCCATGTGCCGAAGTTCTTGCTTGGACCGCTGAGCGAAGATCAGACGGCGGCCTATGTGGCCCATCGACTGCGGGCTGCGGGCGCAGCCGATCCGGACGCCCTGATGCCGCATACGCTCATGCCGCAGATCTATTCGCGCACTGGTGGGGTTCCAGCGCAGATCAACGCGCTGTGCACCCGAGCGTTGCAGCGCGCCGCTGAGGAGGCTGCACCATTAGTGACCACCACCGCGCTCGATCGTGCGGTCATGGAGCTGGGATTGCGCGAGCGCGGGCTACCCGAAGCCATGCGGTCGCTGGCCCGGCACTACCAGCAGCTTTCAGATGCCCAGGATGCGACGCTGGTGGTCGAAATGCAGGGCTTGCCGGCGCAGGAAATTCCGCTCGGCCCGAATCGCATCCTGATCGGTCGCGGCGATGAGGCGGACGTGCGCATCGACTCCGTGTTCGTCAGCCGCTATCACGCCCTGATCGTGCGTACCGGCGCGGAGGACCTGCTGCTGGACCTGGGCAGCACCAACGGCCTGCTGGTGAACTCGGGCCGCATCGTGCGGCGCGTGCTCAAGCATCGCGACCTGATCCAGGTCGGTCCCGCCAAGGTCACCTACCTCAATTCCCTGGCGGTGCAGGCAGCCACTCCCGATCCGGCCGAGACCATCTGCTTTGCGCGTCCGGGTTTCCCCCAGGTGGCGGGCGAGGAAGAGCCCGGCGGGACGGTGATCGGCTTCGGCCGGCTGGACACTTCCGGCGGCAGTTGAGCCGCAGCTGCGCCGGTTTGTGCTATGGGCGCGGTAAGCTTGCCGCATGCTGGGGCTGTCAGTAGAGTGTCGGCCTCCCAACGTTCGCGCGTTCCCGAAGGTTCTGGCGGATCCCGTGTTGATTGTGAAGCACGGGACGGGCGTCTGCGCGAGGGCGAACGGCAGCGAATTCTGGCAACAAGAGACGATAAAAACAGTGGAGCGGTGGCGAGTACACAAATTCGGCGGATCCAGCGTCGCCGATGCGGTTTGCATGGAGCGTGTCGCACGGATCCTCGAGCAGGATCCGCAGCCCCGACTCGGGGTCGTGCTGTCGGCTTGCCGGGGTATTACCGATGCATTGCTCAACGTCATCGCCGCGGCTGAACGCCAGGACGATGGGGTCGACAAGCGCATCGAGGAAATCCGCCATCGCCACCAGGTGATCGCCGACACGCTGCTGAGCGGCGAAGCACGCCTGCAGTTCCTCGCGACCCTGGAGCACGATTGCCGCGACATTGCCGGCATCCTGCAGACGGTGCGGCTGATCCGCTCGGCCTCGCAGACGGTGCGCGACCTGATCGCGGGCTATGGCGAGATCTGGTCGACGCGTCTGTTCTCGGCCTATCTGCGCGCCCGCGGCCAGCGCCCCGGCAAAGTCGAATGGGTGGACGCCCGGGAAATCGTCTCGGTCGAATGGGGCCCGCTCGGACCTGCCGTGCGCTGGGATGTTTCGCGCGACAACACCGAGCGCCTCATTCCTCGCGACACTGCCGTAACCCTCATCATCACCGGTTTCGTGGCCCGCGACCCGAAGGGATTGCAGACCACGCTTGGCCGCAATGGGAGCGATTTCTCCGGTTCTATTTTCGGCTCGTTGCTGGATGCCGAAGAGATTCACATCTGGACCGATGTGGATGGCGTGTTGAGCGCCGATCCGCGACTGGTACCGGACGCCAAGGTCATCGACTCCCTGTCGTACAACGAAGCGATGGAACTGGCGTACTTCGGCGCCAAAGTGATCCATCCGCAGACGATGGCGCCGGCGGTAGCCAAGAGCATTCCGATCTGGATCCGCAATACCTTCGCGCCGGAGAACCCCGGCACGCTGATCTGCGCCAAGCCGGTATCGAAGATGGCCGTGAAGGGCATCACCTGCATCGATCGGTGCGCACTAGTGAACCTGGAAGGCGCCGGCATGATCGGGGTTCCGGGCACGGCGCAACGCTTGTTCGGCGCGCTGCGCGACCACGGCATTTCGGTGATCTTGATTTCCCAGGGCAGTTCCGAGCACTCGATCTGCTTCGCCATTCCGGAAGCGGAAGCCACACGCGCCGAAGCGGTAGTGCGCCAGGCCTTCGACAGCGAACTACGCCAGGGGCAGATCCAGAGTGTCGAGGTCGACACGGGTTGCAGCATTCTCGCCGTCGTCGGCGATGGCATGGCCGGTTCGCACGGCGTTGCTGCCAAAGTATTCGGTTCCCTTGGCAACGCGGCGGTCAGCGTGCGCGCCATCGCCCAGGGAGCTTCCGAACGAAATATTTCCGTGGTGATTGATGGCAAGCAGGCATCTCGCGCATTGCGAGCGGTGCACGCGGGTTTCTATCTGTCGCCGCACACCATTTCGATCGGCCTGATCGGGCCAGGCGTCGTCGGCGGCGTGCTGCTCGATCAGCTCGCTTCACAGATCGAACGCCTCGGACGCGACCTGAAGCTCGATCTGCGCGTGCGCGGAATTCTGTCGAGCAAGCGCATGTTGCTGGCCAACACCGAAGTGCCGTTGTCGCGTTGGCGCGATGCAATGAGCAGCGCCACCGAGCCGACCGACCTGACCAAGTTCGCCGAGCACATTCACGCCGACCATCTGCCGCACGCGATCATCATCGACTGTTCGGCCAACGCCGACGTCGCCGCGCGTTACCCGGGGTGGCTCGCGAGCGGCATTCACGTCGTGACACCGAACAAGAAGGCCAACAGCGCGGACATGGAGTTCTACGCACGCCTGCAGGAGGCGCGGCGACAGGGCGGGGCGCACTATCTTTATGAAGCAACGGTGGGCGCAGGACTGCCGATCATCCAGACCTTGCGCGACCTGCGCGATACCGGCGACTCCATCCGCCGTATCGAAGGCATTCTGTCCGGCACGCTGGCGTATCTGTTCAACGTGTGGGACGGCAAGGAGCCTTTCTCCGCGGTGGTGCGTGCTGCGAAGGCGAAGGGTTATACCGAGCCGGATCCGCGCGATGACCTGTCGGGTATCGACTTCGCACGCAAGCTCATTATTCTCGGACGCGAAATGGGTTTGAGCCTGGAGCTGCGCGATGTGCAGCTAGAAGGCCTGGTGCCGGCGGCGCTGACCCAGTGCGGCCCGGAAGAGTTTCTCGAGCGGCTGCCCGAATTCGATGCGCCGATGGCACAGCGGCTGGCCGAGGCGCGCAGCCGCGATCGCGTACTGCGTTACGTCGGTTCGCTGAACGCGGACACCGGTAAAGCGTCCGTGGGACTGGTCGAGCTCGAACGCTCGCACACCTTCGCAAACATCAATCTGACGGACAACGTTGTGCGTTTCCTGACGCAGCGTTACAACGAAAATCCGCTCGTGGTGCAAGGACCAGGGGCCGGCCCGGCAGTGACCGCGGGCGGCGTATTTGCTGATCTGTTGCGCGTATGCGCTTATCTGGGTGCGAAGCTTTGACCATGCTGCAGACTGCAACCGCTTTTGCGCCGGCCAGCGTTGGCAATGTCGCGGTGGGATTCGACGTGCTCGGGCACAGCTTCCAGGCCATCGGCGATCGCGTTACGGCGCGGCGAATCGCCGAGCGCGGCCCCGACGGATTCGGCGTGCGCATCGCATCGATCACCGGCGTGGCCACCGACCTGCCGCTTGAGCCGGAAAAGAACACCGCTGGCATGGCCGTGCTCAGCATGGTGCGTGATCTGCGGCTGGATTTCGGCATTGAGCTGAGCATCGAGAAGGGCATTCCGCTGGGCTCCGGCCTGGGCGGTTCGGCCGCATCGGCCGTGGCTGGCGTGGTCGCCGCCAACGCACTGCTGCCAAAGTCGCTGACCCGCCTTGAACTGTTGCAATTCGCGATGCAAGGCGAGGCGGTCGCGAGCGGCTCGAAGCACGTCGACAACATCGCGCCCTCGCTGTTCGGCGGCCTGGTGCTCACCGTCGGCATCGACAATCCGAACGTCAAACAGATTCCGGTTCCGGACAGCGTGCGTTGTGTGCTGGTGCATCCGCACATGATGCTATCGACGCGCGAGGCGCGGCAGATTCTCAATCGTTCCATCGACCTGTCGAACGTGATCTGGCAGTCGGCCAATCTGGCCGGATTTCTCACCGGTTGCTTTACCGGGGATCTGCAGCTGATTCGCGAGTCGCTCGAAGACGTGATCATCGAACCGCAGCGCAAGGTATTGATCCCGGGTTTCCAGGCAGTCAAAGACGCGGCAATTGCGAACGGCGCGCTGGGTTGTTCGATCTCCGGTGCGGGTCCTACGGTTTTCGCCTGGTGCGAGCAGCAGGATGCGGAGCGGATTCGCGATGCGATGGTGGCCGGCTTCACGGCGCACAAACTGGGTAGCGACGCATGGATCTCGACACTCGACGCCCATGGGGCGCGGGTGATCTGATGCAGTATGTAAGTACTCGCGATCCCGCGCACCGGGTGTCGCTTAGTCAGGCGATCATGCAGGGCATTGCGTCCGACGGCGGCTTGTATGTGCCGCTGGCTTTCCCGCATCTTCAGCCTCATCAGTTCGATGGCGACACCGAGCTGCCGCAGATAGCGCAACGCCTGATCGCACCGTTCGCCGAAGGCGATCCGCTTACCGACAAGCTCGGTGAGATCTGTCGCGAGGCATTCAATTTTCCTGCGCCGCTGCTGCCGCTGCCCGCGGCGCCAGCACCTGCCGCGGTGCTCGAGCTGTTCCATGGCCCGACCTCGGCATTCAAGGATTTTGGTGCACGCTTCCTCGCGGCGTCGATGGAGCGCATTCACGGCGATTCGCCACGCAAGCTGACGATCCTGGTGGCGACTTCCGGCGACACCGGCGGGGCGGTCGCCGCGGCATTCCACGGTCGTCCGTGGGTCGATGTCGTCGTGCTGTACCCGAATGGCCTCGTGTCGCAACGCCAGGCGCAGCAATTGGCATGCTGGGGCGACAACGTGCGGACTTTCGCGGTGAACGGAACGTTCGACGATTGCCAACGCATGGTGAAGGAGGCTTTCGCCGATCCCACGCTCGCGCAAACGCTGCAGCTGTCGTCTGCCAACAGCATCAACGTCGGTCGCCTGTTGCCGCAGATGGCGTACTACGCAAAAGCCGGACTGGAGCAGTGGCGCCAGAACGGCAGGCGCGCCAATTTCATCATCCCAGCCGGCAATCTCGGCAATACGCTGGCGTGCGTGTGGGCACGGCATGTCGGCATGCCCATCGGCGAGATCGTCATGGCGACCAACGCCAACCAGACCATCGTCGAATTCCTGCGCACCGGGGAATGGGAGCCGCGCCCGAGCATCGCCACGCTGGCATCGGCCATGGATGTGGGCAATCCCAGCAACATGGAGCGGTTGCGCAACCTGCATCCCGACTATGAGGAGCTGCAGGCACAAGTGGGTGCGTCGAGCGTCGACGATATCGAAATTCGCGCCACCATTCGCCGCGACTCGCATGAGCTCGGCCAGGTCTGGTGCCCACATACGGCCACCGCCGCGAAGGTCTTCCGTCGCCTGCTCGCACGCGGTGTACGCGGCGACTGGGTCATTGTCTCTACCGCTCATCCGGCGAAGTTCAACGACATCGTCGAACCGCAGATCGGCCATCCGGTCGAAGTGCCGCCGAGCCTGGCAAGGCTGCTGGAATTGCCGCGCCACGAGATGGAACTTGAACCGACACTGCAGGCTTTACGCACGCAGTTGCAGGGCACGTGAACATGCCGATTCCGACACAGATTCCTACCTGGGCCTACCCGGTCGCCGCGGGCCTGATCATCCTCGCGCTGGCGGTGTGGGCGTTCATGCAATTCCAAGCCTACCGTGCACGCCGCGCAATCGACGCAGCGATCGCCGGTGTCGCTTACGAGATGTTGAAGAACGTGCTGGTGCCCAACGGCAATGGCGGCCAGATCCACATCAACTACCTGTTGCTCACGCAGCGCGGCGTGTTGATCGCAGACCTGCTCGATCTTCCCGGCGCCGTCTTCGGCGGTGACCAGATGCTCGAATGGGCCGCTATCGGCAAGAAGCGCCGCTACTCATTCGCCAATCCGCAGCACGCACTGTACGACCGCATGGCCGCAGTCAAGCTGCTGACCGGAGAAGTTCCTGTCGAAGGCCGGCTGATCTTTACTCTGCGTAGCAACTTCCCCAAAGGCAAGCCACGCCACGTCGTGCGTATCGACGATCTCCCCGAGGAGTTCCCGCTGGTCGACAAGAACCGGGGCAACATCGCTGCCGCCTTCGGCGACGTCTGGACCAACGTGCGCAAGCACGCGGAGCCGAATCCGCTGGCGGCGTGAGGAAGTGACAGAAGTCACACGAGTCACAGGAGTGACAACGTGACTCCCGACTCCATCACTTTTCCTTGTGACCCTCGTCACTCCTGTGACTACTGTCACTTCTTCCTCCCATGCTCCGCCAAAACCAGCGCGACGCACGCCGTCACGCGCTTGCCCGTCGCTATGTCGAGAAATTCATTCGGTCCGTGCGCATTGGAGTGCGGCCCGAGCACGCCGGTGACGAGGAACTGGGTGCGCGGGAATTTCTCGGCGAGCATGCCCATGAATGGGATGCTGCCGCCGGTACCCATGTACATCGCGTCGCGGTCGAAGAACTGTTGCGAGGCCGACTGGACGGCGGCCTCCAGCCAAGGCGCGCTGGATGGGGCGTTCCAACCGCCCATGCTCGATTCGATTTCGAAGGATACGTGGGCGCCATAAGGCGGATCGCGCTCCAGTGTCTGTTTCACGGCCTGTGCGGCGCGTTCGGGGTCGACACCCGGCGGCAGGCGGAATGAAAGCACCAGAGCGGTCATCGGGCGCAATACGTTGCCGGCGCTGCTGGCGGCGGGGATTCCCTCGACCCCGGTAACCGACAACGTGGGACGCCAGGTACTGTTGAGCAGCAACTCGGCGACGTCACTGGACATCGGTTGCATTCCTTTCACAAACGGCAGCTTGCGAAATACTTCGGCGCCGAGAGCCTGTGCAGCGGCGTGCGCCTGGCGCTCCCGGTCGGGAGGAATCGCGCCCTGCAAAGCGTCGATGAGAATCTTCCCGGTCGCCGCATCTTCGACACGAGCCAGTAATTGGCGCGCAATGCGGAAGCTGGAGGCGGCGATGCCGCTGGCCATTCCGGAATGCACGCCCTCCGTCAGGACATCCACCCGCAACGTGCCGATGAGGTTACCGCGCAAGGATGTCGTGCACCAGAACTGCTCGTAGTTCGAGCACTCGGCGTCAAGGCAGACGACCAGCGAGGGCTCGCCGATGCGAGCGGCCAGCTCATCGATGTAAGCGGGTAGGTCGGGACTGCCGCTTTCTTCACCCGCCTCGATGAGAATCATGCAGCGTGCATGAGGGATTTTCTGATCGGCTAGTGCGCGCAGCGCCAGCAGGGAGCCGAACACCGCATAGCCGTCGTCCGCGCCGCCACGGCCATACAGCCGGCCATCGCGTAGCACCGGGGTCCATGGGTCCAGTCCTTCCAGCCAGCCCGTGAACTCGGGCTGCTTGTCCATGTGGCCGTACATCAGGACGGTGTCATTCACTTTACCGGGAACTTCGATGCACAACAGCGGCGTGCGACCTGGCAGGCGCATGACTTCCACCTTCATGCCCGGCAGTGCGTGCGCCTCGCACCACTTGCGCATCAGCTCCGCGGCCTGGTCCATGTAACCGTGCTGCGCCCATTGCGGATCGAAGTTGACCGATTTGTTGGGAATGCGGATGTAGTCGCACAGCGCCGGTACGATCGAGTCATCCCATGCGCTGTCGACGTAGCGGGTGAGGCGTTGTGGGTCCAGGTGCAATGTGTCCATCAGGGTAATTCTCCACTGGCGGGTGCAGAGGGCCACGCAAACAGGCGCATGGCATTTCCGGTCGTGATCGATGCAAGTTGCTGAGGCGATTCGTTCCGTGCTGCTGCGACGGCAGCGAGTACCGCTGGCAGGTACATGGGCTCGTTGCGCCGGTCGCGAGGTTTTGGATCGAGGTTGCGCGGCAGCAGATAGGGAGCGTCCGTCTCCAATAGCAACCGGTCGGCCGGCACTTGCGAGACAACATCGCGCAGGTGATATCCGCGTCGTTCATCGCAGATCCAACCAGTGATACCAATGTGCAGGTCCATGTTGAGATATGCACGTGCTTCTTCGAGGCCGGCGGTAAAGCAATGCGCGACGCCGCCAGCCAACCGCGACCGGTATTCACGCAGTATCGCCAAAAAGTCCTCGTGTGCATCGCGCTGATGCAGAAACACCGGCTTGCCCAAGGCCGCTGCAAGCTCCAGCTGACTGGCGAAAGCTTTGCGCTGGGCCGGGCGGGGCGCGAGGTCGCGAAAATAATCCAAACCGCACTCGCCGACGGCCACGACTTCAGGTTCGTGCGCGAGCTGAGTCAGATCACCGAGCTGCGTGGCATCCACCTCCGCTGCATGATGAGGATGGACGCCGGCAGTGGCTCTGAACAGAAGGGGTTGCGCTCGTGCCATTGCGATTGCCGCACGAGTGCTCGCGATCGAGCTGCCGGTGATGAGCATCCTGGTCACTCCCGCCTGCAACGCACGTGCGATCACTGCATCGCGGTCGGCATCGAAACTGTCGTGCGCAAGATTCAATCCGATATCCGTCAATTGCAACGCGCGAGTCTCCAGGGAAAGGTGCCGAATCCGGTCCGGGCCGCAGTTTCGTAGCGAACTGCGGCACGCGGGGCGCACGACATCGTGTGCTATCGTTTCGATTCGAAGCCGGATTGTAGTCAAGCTGGAGTGAAGTGTCGTATGAAAGCGCTGGAGCGCCACCGGATAGCGTCTCGATTGCGTGCCCTGTCGATGGCCGTGGCGCTTGGAACGTGCGCCTGCATACCACTGCAGCCTGCTTGGGCCGACGCGGCAGGAGAGTTGGACGATGCGGTAGCCCGCGCTCAATACGCCTATTACACGGCTGATATCCGTAGCCTCGAAGAGGCACTGACGTTGATCGACAAGGTCGAGGCACCAGCAGCCCTGAACCGCAGCAAGGAGTACTACGCTGCCTACGGGCGCTGGAAGCTCGCGCAACTTTATATGGACGCAGCTGCGAATCCTCGGGGCGACAAAGGATCTGCACGCAGCTCCGCTGGCAAGGCCGCGCAAGGTTGCATACAACACACGGATGCCGCGCTGAAGCTCGATCCTCGCCTGGCTGAAGGACAGGCCATTGCAGCGGCATGCGCAGGTGTCGTTCAGTCCTCCGGAAGCTGTCTGCGCAGCAAGCCGTTGCGCACCGCCCTGGAGCTTGCGCCCACCAACCCGCGAGTGCGACTGATCGAGGCGATCTGCTTCGCCGGAGTAGCCAATCATTCCCCGGTCGAATTGTTCGAAAAACTTCGCGGCGTGGTAACGATCTTCGATTCGGCCCCGGTCTCCCGTCCGGGAAATCCCGACTGGGGGCAGGCAGAAGCGCTGGTGTTGCTCGGCCAGGTGCAGTTACAACGCGGCGATGCTCTGGCGGCACGCGACATGATCGAGCGCGCGCTCGTCATCGCACCGGATTATCGTAAAGCGCAGGAATTACTGGAGGCCGCGGCGGCGAGGCCGAGGTGAGAGGAAGTGACGGGAGTCACAGTAGTCACAGTAGTCACAGTAGTCACAGGAGTGACAGAAGACTCTGAGTCTGGAATCTGGCCAGTAGCCAGCTAGCCAGTGGCCAGTTGACCACTTAGACAGTGTGACCCGTACCCTGTCACCGCCGTTGTCACTTATGTCACTCCTGTCACCACTGTGACTTCCTGCTGCTAGACTCGCTTTCGATGCCGGGACAACTTCAGCTATTCGAATCGCGGGATGTCGCGCAGCAATGGAATGTGCGCGTCAGTCGCCGCGCTCGTCGCTTGTCCGTGCGGGTCTATCCGGGTGGACGGGTAGAGGTGGTGGTGCCTCCCGGTGCGTCGGCGGTGACGGTGGAGCGATTTGTCGGCATGCATCGCCGCTGGATCGACGATCGTGTTGCCGATCTGTCCACCAGTGGTGGCGTTGCCCAATCGCTGTGCCCGCAACGCATCGAGCTGGCTGCGCTGGGCCTGAGTTATCCTGTCGACTACCGTCCGGGCGCGAGCGAGATACGAATTGTTACCACCGCTGAGGGTCGCCTCGTGATCAGCGGACGCGTCGAGGACGAACAGGGTGTCGCGAGGGCGTTGCAGCGCTGGCTCGCGAGTGTGGCGCAGCTGGAACTTGGGAGAGAGTTGCTGCAAATGGCACAGCAGTGCGGGCTACACTTCAAACGTATGCAGATCCGCCGCCAGCGTACGCGCTGGGGCAGCTGTTCGGCTTCCGGCACCATCAGCCTCAACATGTGCGTGTTGTTTCAGGATGCTGCCGTCCTGCGTTACCTGCTGGTTCACGAACTCAGCCACACCCAGCAGATGAATCACTCGCGACGCTTCTGGTCGCTGGTCGAATCGTTCGAGCCCGACTATCGACGCCTCGACCGCGAATTGCTGCGTGGCTGGCAGCGCGTGCCGGCCTGGGTATTTGGGTAAGCCCCGACGTCCAATGCTGCCGTCGTTGTGACGCGTGAGTTCACACCGGTTCTGATTCTGGCCAATAGCCAATAGCCTGTTGGCCGATGGCCAACTTGACATCCGTCGGTAGCGCGCCGACCCTCGTTGCCTCCCGTACCGGTCATTATTCACTGGTCAGTTCACCCCATGGCAGAAGAGCGCACCCCGCGACCCGTCGACCTCTCCGACGAACAGGTTCATTGGGATCTGGGCGAGTCGCAGAACTACGGTCAGTACTTGCACCTGGACCAGATCCTGAGCGCGCAGAAGCCGGCTTCCTACGAACACGACGAGATGCTGTTCATCATCATCCACCAGGCCTCGGAGCTGTGGATGAAGCTGTGCCTGCACGAGCTGACGGCCGCACTCGATCATATCCGCCGCGACGATCTCGGGCCGTCTTTCAAGATGTTGTCGCGCGTCTCACGCATCCAGGCGCAATTGACCCAGTCGTGGGACGTGCTGGCGACCATGACCCCGGCGGAGTATTCCGCGTTTCGCAACCAGCTGGGGCGCGCCTCGGGCTTTCAGTCGTATCAGTACCGGATGCTGGAGTTCGTGATCGGCAACAAGAACGCGGACATGATCGAAGTGCACAAGCGCGACGAACAGTCCTACGCGGCATTACAGCGAGCGCTGCACAGCCCCAGCATTTACGATGAATCGCTACGCCTGCTCAGCCGTCGCGGTTTCGAGATTCCTGACAGCTACCTGGACCGCGACTGGTCGCAGCCCTACCAGCCGAGCAAGCAGGTCGCAGCTGCGTGGCTGGCCGTCTATCACAGCGTCGAGGATCACTGGGATCTGTACGAGCTGGCGGAAAAGCTGGTCGACCTGGACATGAAATTCCAGCTCTGGCGCTTCAGCCATATGAAGACGGTGGAACGCATCATCGGCTACAAGCGCGGCACCGGCGGTACCGGCGGCGTTTCGTATCTCGCCAAGGCACTGGAATTGCGTTTTTTCCCGGAGCTGTGGCAGATCCGCACGGCGATGTGAAGGAGAAGCGGGTGGCGGTTCGCGGTTAGCGGTTGGTGGAGAGGCGGCAGCGCTTTTGACAGTCTTGCTCCGACGAACCGCCAACCGCCAACCGCCAACCGCTTCTCTTCCAAATTCTCCAGCCCAGCAGCACGACCGCGATGCTCAGGTAGATGAGCGGTTCGTGATGTCGGCTTTCACTTGGCGGTTAGCGGTTGGCGGTTGGTGAAGAGGCGGCAGCGCCTTTGGCAGCCGCGGCCTTTTCCGACGAACCGCTAACCGCCAACCGCCAACCGCTTCTCTTCCAGATTCTCCAGCCGAGCAGCAGCAGCGCGATGCTCAGGTAGAGGAGCGGTTCGCGAATGTCGGCTTTCACTTGCCAGTAGTAGTGCCAGACCCCGAGCAGTGCAATGGGGTAGATCAGCCGGTGCAAGCGTTTCCAGCGTTTGCCGAGTCGCCGCATCATGCCGTTGGTGGAAGTCACGGCGAGCGGTATCAGCATCAGCAGTGCGAGAAATCCGATGGTGATGAACGGGCGCTTGGCAATGTCGGCCAGGATTCCCGACCAGTAGAGCCCCTGGTCGAGGATCAGCCAGGTCAGGAAATGCATCAGGACGTAGAAGAATGCGAATAGTCCCAGCATCCGCCGCAACAGCACCAGCCAGGGCGCGTCGAACCAGTCGCGCAGGGGCGTAACCGCCAGTGTGATCAGCAGGAAGCGCAGTCCCCACTGTCCCATCGTGTCCTGGATCCTCTCGATCGGATTCGTGCCCAGGGTCAGGCCGTGAATCTCGAAGGCCTGCAACGCGAGCGACAACAACGGCAGCAGGCACACTGCGAAAAGTGCCGGCTTGATCCAGCGGCGAACGATAAGGGCGGACGGCATTCTGCGGTCGATCAATAGTTCTTGGCGAGATCCATGCCCCGGTAGAGGCCGGCCACTTCCTTCTCGTAGCCGTTGAACATGAGGGTGGGAACTCGCGCGTTGAAAAGCCCGCCGCCGATGCGGCGCTCGCGAGCCTGGCTCCAGCGTGGGTGATCGACGTTTGGATTGACGTTGGCGTAGAAGCCGTATTCGTGCGACGCGGAAATATTCCACGAGGTCGGCGGCTGCTTTTCGACGAAACGGATGCCGACGATGGACTTGATGCCCTTGAAGCCGTACTTCCAGGGCGTGATCAAGCGCAGCGGCGCGCCATTCTGGTTGGGCAGGGTCTTGCCGTAGAGTCCCACCGCGAGCAGCGCTAGCGGATTCATGGCCTCATCGATGCGCAGGCCTTCCACATACGGCCACTGCAGTACGGAAACACGCTGGCCCGGCATCTCGGAGGGGCGCAGGACGGTCTGGAACGCAACGTACTTGGCCTTTGAGGTGGGCTTGAACTGCTTGAGCGCTGCAGCCAGCGGCACGCCGATCCAGGGAATGACCATCGACCATGCTTCAACGCAGCGCAGCCGGTACACCCGTTCTTCGAGCGCATGCGGTTTGAGCAGGTCCTCCAGCGCGAATTTGCCAGTGACCTCCGCTTCACCGGAAACCTCGACGCTCCACGGCTGTGGTTGGAAGCGAGCCGAGTTCGCCGCCGGGTCGGCTTTGTCGGTGCCGAACTCGTAGAAATTGTTATAGGTGCTGATCTCTTCGAACGTGTTCGGCTTCTCGTCCGTGCTGTACGCGCTGTTGCGCTTGGCAGTCAGGGCGGTGAGGTTCGCAGCCTCGGATCGTTGCGGCCACGCCGCGCCGCCAATCCCCGTAACCCCGGCAGCCAGCGCAGCCTGCAGCAAGCTGCGGCGGTTGAGGTAGGTCTGCTCCGCCGTGATTTCCGAAGGCGCCACATTGGCCGAATAACCCGGCTGATTGCGTCGTACGAACATTGCTCAGGACCTCGCAGGAAACAGTTATTCATCGGACCGGCGTCGCTGCCGGATTATCACGGGGCGCCGTGGCCATTCATAGTCACCGTATTGGGTCGCCATATTGCGGTAGCCAGGTCCGGGCCGTCAGGCTTGTCGCCAGATCGGGTCCAAGCTTGGATCCGCAGCCACAGCCGCGGTTCCATGGCCGATGCCAGCTTCTGGTGGCAGCCTGCCACGGTTGGTCCGCATCTCCCGGCACTTTGCCACAGTGGCCCGCCAGGCTGCGCGGCAGGCTTCAAGGAGAATGCTGTGGTCCTGAAATTTGGCGAGTCGGCCTCCGTCACCGTCAGAGCGTGCCTGATCGGCGCCATCGTGCTGTTGCTGTTGATACCCTTGACCATGTTGCGCGGCTTGGTCAGCGAGCGCGTGGGCCTGAGAGAGCAGGCCTACGCCCGGGTCGCCGAGGGGTGGGGCGGAAATATCGTTGCGGGTGGCCCGATGCTGGTCATACCGACCGAGCGCAGCGTCGTCGAGAACAATGTCACCAAGGTCTTGCGCAGCGACATCTACCTGCTGCCCGCGCAGCTCGATGTGGACGTGCAGATGAAGCTGGAGCCGCAGCCGCGCCGGGTGGGCATCTACGCGGTGCCAGTCTATCTGGCCAACATTCGTCTCAACGGACGCTTCGACTTCGTAGCGTTGAAGCCATTGCTCGACAAGCCTGGAACGACCTATTTATGGAAGCAGAGTCGTCTGCGCGTACCGCTCTCGCAGGTGCGCAGCCTGCGGCAAGTTCAGCAAGCGCGCTTTGCCAATCAGGATATCGAGCTGGGGCCTGCCGGGCCTGGCCTGTATCGTGGCATTGAAGCCAGCGTCGATCTGAGCGAGGCGATACGCAACGGCCGGTCCTCGAGCGAAGCGGGATCAATCGCTGCAGGCCCGACATTCAATCTCGGCGCGATCGTCGCAGGCAGTCGCGATCTGTCAATACTGCCCACCGGCAGCACTACCAACATCGCACTGCATTCGGATTGGCCGCATCCCTCGTTCCAGGGAGCATTCCTGCCGGTCAGTCATAGCATCTCCGCGTCCGGGTTCGACGCGCGCTGGCAGGTGCTTGAGGCCAACCGTTCCTACCGCCAGGCGTGGGAGGACGCGGAAGTCGATGAGCCGCGCTTGATGGAGTCGGCGCTCGGTGTGGCGCTGTACCAATCGGTTGATGTCTATCAACGCGGTGAGCGCGCGATCAAGTATGCGGCGTTGTTCATCGCACTCACGTTCCTGACTTTCTTCGCATGGGAGCAGATCAGCGGTATCCGGATGCATCCGCTGCAGTATCTGTTGGTTGGACTCGCCCTCAGTACTTTCTACTTGCTGTTGATTGCGTTGTCGGAACACGTCGCCTTTGTGTACGCATATATCGTAGCCGCCGCTGCGCTGGTATCGCTGATCGGTGCCTACCTGGCGAGTGTGCTGAAGAGTCGATCGCGGGGCATCGTCGTAGGTGCCGCGATGACCGTCGTGTACGGACTGCTCTACGTGCTGGTGCTTTCGGAAGACTACGCGCTGCTGCTCGGAGCAATCACGTTGTTCGCGGCTCTCGCCGCAGTCATGTTGGCGACGCGAAACATCGACTGGTATCGAGCGGTCGACAGACAGGAGGTCTGAAAGAGTCGGGCTACAGTGTTGGGAGTCGTTATGTTCGAGGCGTGTGGCTGCTACGGCTGCATCGCCTCGAACTGCTGCAAGCGGTCGGTGATGTCGAACCAGTTCGCTTTCGATCCGGTGAAGATATGCGCGGCCGGTGCGGATGCGGCCGGATCGGTATCCAGCGAGCCTGCCGGCGTAACGACAAAACCTCGTTCGCGCGAAATACGCGGCAGCGCTCCGCCGCAATGATCGCAGAATGCGACCGCGAAAAACTGCGCTTCGGGCACCTTGTAATCCACGACCTGCGCCTCACCTCGGGTGAAACGAAAGTCCTCGAGCTTATAGAGCACATTGGTTGCATGTGCGGCGCTGCGTCCACGGCGGCAACGAGTGCAGTGACAATGTCGCACGCGCAGCGCCGCGCCGGTAATTTCGAACGCGACCTGTCCGCACAGGCAGCTTCCGGCAACCACGCCAGGACGCGCCTCAATCTCGGTCCGCGCGACGCCGAGTGCGCCGAACTCCGGTGGGTATTCTTCGTACTGCGGCAGGCTGTCGGTGATCTCGTACCACGAGGCCTTGGAGCCGACGAATATATGCCGGCCGGCGGGCAGCTGCGGTGTGCCGAGCAGGTTGCCGGCGGGGCAGATGACGACGTCCATGGACTTGATAGGCATGGGCGTCACCGAGCCGCAGATCTTGCAGAAGCCACGTTCGCTGTGTGCCGAGGATCGATATCTGCGAACCTCGTGCTCGCCGCTGAGCCAGCGGAATCCCATCAGCGGGGCGCTGACGAAGGTGGCGAACGCGGAGCCGTGATGCTTGCGACACATCGAGCAGTGGCAATGGATGGTCATGGCGAACGGTCCGTCGACTTCGTAGCGTACCGCGCCGCATAGGCAGGCACCCTGAGTGGCCGCGTGAGTCATGGGCGTTCCCTCTGCGATTGCATCCAGACGTTACGATAGCAGATGCATCGGCACGTCGGTCGATAGCGCCGCGTGCGCCGTAGCAGGTTCAATTTTTCCCTGACTCCATGGTAAAAGGCAGTCATGAGCGAAACGCCGGAAACATTGCAGCGTCGCAGCCTGCGTGAGCAGGTCGAGAACCTGCTGCCGTCCTGGCAGAGCTGGTACCCCAGTCTTTTCGACGCCGCGCAGGACCTGGGCCTGATTCGTGCGCGCGTGTGCTCGCCGTCTTCACTGCTGCTGTCCAATCGCCACGCGGTGGTGCAGAACGAAGCGATGCAGGCCTTCAAAGATCAGTGGAGCGTCGAGGACGAGCCCGACATGCCTGAACACTCGATGCTGCTGAAGCGCATCCAGAACGCCGGACGACACCACAAGGAGAGACTGCAGCAGCGGCGCAAAGGGATAAGGTAGGAGGGGGCCAACCGGCCAATGGGTCAACCGGTAAGTCGGCCAGAAAAGGAGCGATCTATTCTGGCCGACTTACCGATGGCCGGTTGACCGTTGGCCTCTCATTCGCCTTCGATCTTCGAGAAATCAGGGGCGCGGCGTTCGGCAAAGGCACGGAAGGCTTCCGCGGCTTCAGCCGTACGTAATCTGGCCCCGAAGATCTCGCCCTCGCGCGCGATGAGTGCAGAGATGGCTTCGGCGTCGCGCATCAATTTCTTCGTAGCCTGCAATGCGCCAATGGGTTTAGCGGCCAGCACTTTTGCCGCAGCAAGGGCTTTGGCGCGCACCTCACTTGCAGGCAATGCACTGTTGGCCATCCCCAGGGAGGCCGCGGTGCGTCCGTCGATCGCTTCGCCGAGGGCGAACATGGCGAATGCGCGCGCATGGCCAATGCGGGCGGGAATCAGCCAGCTCGATGCAGCCTCGGGCACCACCGCGAGATTCACGAACGGTGTGCTCAGTTTTGCGTCTTCAGCAACATAGACCAGGTCGAAGTGCATGAGCATCGTTACGCCGATGCCCACGGCAAAGCCATGCACGGCGGCGACGTAAGGTTTTTGCCCTCGTGCCAGCGCTTCGAGAAATGCAAACGCCTGCATGTCGCTGCGATCCGCAGTACCTGCGGCCACCGCCGCGAAATCGCCGATATCGTTGCCTGCGGTAAAAGCATCCCCTTCAGCTTCGAGCAGCACCACGCGAACCTGGGGATCGCTCTCCGCTCGTTGTAGTGCCGCGCCCAAAGCCGCATACATCGCGTTGGTCAGCGCATTCTTCTTTTCGGGACGGGCCAGAACCAGCCGCATGATGTTGTCTTCGACGCTGACACGGATGTGATCGCTCATGACGGGTCTCCAGGGAAGGTGAGTGGATAGTGGCTGGTGCGGGCGCGCCGTTCAATTGGCAGCTTGATAGGGCGCAGCGTGCAGAAGAAAGTGCACGGGATGGCCATTGGGCGAATAGCGACGCCGAAAGCAAAACGGGGGAGCAATTGCTCCCCCGTTCCGCGTCACTGCATTGCCTGGTACGCGTCCCTTACGCCGCCTTGCTCGCTCCGGCGAGCTGGCGCAGCACGTAGTGGAGAATACCGCCGTGCTGGAAGTACTCGCGTTCCTTCGGCGTATCGATACGCACGCGGACCTCGAACTTGATTGCTGCACCGCTGGCCGGCGTCGCAACCACAGTCACCACCTTAGCCGCGCCGCCGTTGAGCCCGATGATCTCGAAGCTCTCCTTGCCGGTGAGGCCGATGGACTGCGCGTTCTGGCCTTCCTTGAACTGCAGCGGCAGCACGCCCATGCCGATCAGGTTCGAGCGGTGAATGCGCTCGAAGCTCTCGGCGATGACCGCCTTGGCTCCCAGCAGCATCGTGCCTTTCGCTGCCCAGTCGCGTGACGAGCCGGTGCCGTATTCCTTGCCGGCGATCACCAGCAACGCAGTGCCTTCCTGCTTGTAGCGCATCGCCGCATCGAAAATGCTCAGCGGATCGCCGCTTGGCACGTGCACCGTGACGCCGCCTTCGGTTCCCGGCGCGAGCTGATTGCGCAGGCGGATGTTTGCGAACGTGCCGCGCATCATGATCTCGTGATTGCCGCGGCGCGCACCGTACGAGTTGAAGTCCACAGGCTGGACGCCGAGCGACATGAGGTACTTCGCCGCCGGGCTGGACTTGGAAATATCTCCCGCGGGGGAGATATGGTCCGTCGTCACCGAGTCGCCCAGCAACGCCAGAACGCGTGCGCCGCGAATATCGGCGACCGCATTGGGCTTCATCGTCATGCCGACGAAGTAAGGCGGGTTCTTCACGTACGTGGACTTGTCGTCCCAGGCGTAGATCTTGCCCGCGGGCAGGCTGATCGAATTCCAGTTTTCATCGCCGCTGAATACGCTTGCGTAGCCCTTGCGGAACATCGCCGAATCGACCGACTTCGCGATGAATTCCTGGATTTCCGCGGCCGAGGGCCACAGGTCCTTCAGGTAGACAGGCTTGCCGTCGCTGCCAGTGCCCAGCGGTTCAGTGGTGATATCGAGGTTCAGCGTGCCGGCCAACGCGTAGGCGACGACCAGCGGCGGAGAGGCGAGGAAATTCATCTTCACTTCGGGGTGCACGCGACCTTCGAAGTTGCGGTTGCCGGACAGCACTGCGCAGGCGACCACGTCGCCGGCCTTGACCGCATCGGAGATTTCCGGCTTCAACGGACCGGAGTTGCCGATGCAAGTCGTGCAGCCATAACCCACGGTGTAAAAGCCCACTGATTCGAGATCCGCTGTCAGGCCGGCCTTGTCCAGGTAATCGGTCACTACACGCGAGCCCGGTGCGAGGCTGGTCTTCACCCAAGGCTGTGAGGTCAGGCCACGCTTGCGAGCGTTGCGCGCGAGCAGGCCGGCAGCAATCAGCACCGCGGGGTTCGAGGTGTTGGTGCAGCTGGTGATAGCAGCGATCAGTACTGCGCCGTCTTTCACCTCGAACGACTTGCCGGCAGAGGTTGCCGTGCCGACTCCGGTCGCGCCCGGATTCTTCTGCGTGCGTTCCTCGGCCATCTTGACGACGGCGCTCTGGTAAGTCTTCTTCGCGCTGCGCAGCGGCACGCGGTCCTGGGGACGCTTCGGGCCGGCGAGCGATGGCTCGACGGTGCCGAGATCGAGCTCGAGCACGTCGGTGTAATCGGCCTGCGGCTGGCCGTTCTCACGCCACATGCCCTGGTGCTGCGCGTACGCCTTCACCATTGCGATGTGTTCGGCGGTGCGGCCGGTGAGTTCGAGGTAACGCAGGGTTTCGTTGTCGACCGGGAAGATGCCGCAGGTGCTGCCGAATTCCGGCGACATGTTGGCAATGGTGGCGCGATCCGCGAGCGGCAGGTTCGCCAGGCCGTCGCCGAAGAATTCGACGAACTTGTCGACCACGCCTTTCTTGCGCAGCTGCTCGGTTACCGTCAGCACCAGGTCAGTGGCGGTGGTGCCGGCGGGCAGGTTGCCCGTCAGCTTGAAGCCGATGACGCTCGGAATCAGCATCGTGACCGGCTGGCCGAGCATGGCCGCTTCGGCTTCGATACCGCCGACGCCCCAGCCCAGCACGCCCAGGCCGTTCACCATCGTGGTGTGCGAGTCGGTTCCGACCAGCGTGTCCGGGTAGGCCCAGCGCACGCCATCCTTCTCGGCGTCGAATACGACGCGCGCGAGATGTTCGATGTTTACCTGGTGCACGATGCCGGTGTTGGGCGGCACGACCTTGAAGTTGCGGAATGCAGTCTGGCCCCAGCGCAGGAACGCATAGCGCTCGGTGTTGCGGCCGAACTCGATGGCAGTGTTCTTGGCGAGCGAATCGGCGCCGCCGTAGGCATCCACCTGCACCGAATGGTCGATGACCAGTTCGGCGGGCGAGAGCGGATTGATTTCATCCGGATTGCCACCCAGCTTGATCATCGCCTCGCGCATGGCGGCGAGGTCGACCACCACCGGCACGCCGGTGAAGTCCTGCATGATCACGCGGCTGGGGGTGAACGAGATTTCATACGAAGGCGCGGCCTTCGGATCCCAGTTCAGCAGTGCATCGATATCGGCCCGCGTGACGTTGACGCCGTCTTCGAACCGCAGCAGGTTCTCCAGCAGGATCTTCAGGGAATAAGGCAGGCGGGCAACGTTACGGTCCTTCAGCGCAGCCAGGCTGAAAATTTCGAAGTTACTGCTGCCGCTGGCGAGCGTCGTGCGCGCCTTGAACGAATCTTTCATGCGTCCTCCGGGAGGATTGAGGGGGCCGGATCGTCACAGGCGGGCGTCCGGAACAAGCCGACGAATTATAGCGGCTGGCGAGCGCCAATGGAGGCGCGGGTTAGCATTCTAAGTATGCCGACGCAGCGCGTGATATCGGCAAAGTCTGGAAAACCTCTGCAAAAGCTATCGCCCCTGAACTCCACTGCCGAGAGCAGGCGCTACCCGTGCAGACTTTCTGCGTCGAAAGCGCTTCAGGTGCTTGCAATCTGCATCTCGTTGCCAGCCCGGGTCATTACCAGTCTGGGCTATTGCCATTCTGTGGTCGTTGCTAGGGTCATTACTAGCCTGGGTCGGCCATTGGCAATGCTGCTTGTCGACTCGATCACACCACCGCCGAGACACTCCTCGGCGTCGTAGAAAACGACGTACTGCCCCGGAGTGACCGCGCGTTGCGGGGTATCGAAACGCACCATGCACTTCGCGTCCGGCAGGATTTCGACTTCGCATGGCTGATCCTGCTGCCGGTAACGGACCTTGGCACTGCACCGCATGCGTGCAGCAGGCGCTTGACCTGCTACCCAACATAGCTGGCCGGCGATCAAGCCGTCGCTCTGCAATGCGGGATGATCGTGACCCTGCACGACAATCAGCACATTGCGCTCGAGATCCTTGCGCGCGACATACCAGGCGACGGCGCTTGCGTCGGCCCGCCCGCCGATGCCGATTCCCTGGCGCTGGCCAAGCGTGTAGTTCATCAGCCCCTGGTGGCGGCCAAGCTTGCGACCCTCGATGGTCTCGATGTCGCCCGGCTGGGCGGGCAGGTACTGCGACAGGAATTCCGCGAACGGCCGCTCACCGATAAAACAGATACCGGTGCTGTCCTTCTTGTCGAATACCGGCAGCGTCAGTTCACGTGCGATCTCGCGTACGCGATCTTTGTGCAGTTCACCGATTGGAAACAGCGTATGCGCGAGCGCTGTGGCCGGCATCGCATGCAGGAAGTAACTCTGGTCCTTGGCCGGGTCGACCCCTTTGAGCAGGCGGGTTCCCGCCGCATGATCGACTCGTGCGTAGTGACCGGTCGCCACCCACTGCGCACCGAGCCGGCGCGCGTAGTCGAAACACACGCCGAATTTAATCTCGCGATTGCACAGCACGTCGGGGTTCGGTGTGCGCCCCGCGCGATATTCCTCCAGGAAATAACTGAACACGCGTTCGCGATATTCACCCGCAAAGCTGACCTTGTGCAGGGCGATACCGAGCTGGGAGCACACGGCGCGCGCGTCCTGATAGTCCTGCGCGGCCGTGCAATAACCGCTCTCGTCCTCATCCCAGTTGCTCATGAAGAGCCCCTGGACCTCGTAACCCTGCTGCATCAGCAGGTGCGCAGTGACGGACGAATCGACGCCGCCGGACATGCCGACGATAACCAGGGGAGAGGAGGACATAGGGGAAGGCTACAGGCTACGGGTGACCGGCTACAGGCCCGGATTTGAAGAGTCCACCGCGAATCGGCCGTGGTACGGCGAAGGTCGCGGTAGCGTCAGCCCAGATCAGGGGTGGGGGCTGGATATTTCCCTGACCGCAGCTCGTCGCTCTGCGAGGCCTGACGGCAGGTCGCGCAGCATGTGCTGGACGATTTCCAGGGGGTAGCGGCGACCTTCCAGGTAGTCGTCGATACAACGCAGCACCATCGGGCTGCGCAGCCGCGACGAGCGCGAAACGATGTGGGCGCGATCCATCCACACCGCTCGTTCGATACCGCGGTCCAGGCGACGCTGCGCGTCGTGGCTGGTGACCTGTCCGAAAAAAGTGAAGCGCAGGAAGCTGCGTTGCTTTTCGGGCTGTTCCCACAGGTAGATGCCGGTCAGGGCTGCGGGGACGAAGGTCCAGGCCGTTTCTTCCAGGGTTTCCCGAATCACCGCCATGATCAGGTCTTCGCCGCGTTCCACGTGCCCGGCGGGCTGGTTGAACACCATGGAATTGCCGACGCGCTCCTCGACGAGCAGAAATTTGCCGTCACGTTCCACCACGGCGGCTACGGTGAGGTCGGGTCTGACTGACATTTCGCGAGTATATCCGGGCCCTTAGCGCTGAATTGTGATCATTTTCAACATAATGGACAGACAACAGAAGACCTCGGTTTTTACCTACGGGGCCGGCGCGCCTTCAGGCGATGGGAGCTATTCGATGGCGTTGCCCCTAGATCTTGCTGGCGAGGTCCGCGGCCACGCCCGTATAGGTTGCCGGCGACAGCTTCAGCAAGGCTTGTTTGGCTGCCTCCGGTATGGCCAGCCCGGCCACGAATTCACGCAACGAAACGCTGTTGATGCGTTGGCCGCGGGTCAGTGATTTGAGCTGTTCGTAGGCATTTTCAACACCGAACCGCCGCATGACGGTCTGGATGGGTTCGGCCAGCAATTCCCAGTTGGCGTCCAGGTCCTCCGCGAGCCGCGCGGGATCGGCATCGACGCGTTCCAGGCCGCGCTCGATCGATCGCCACGCAATGAGCGAGTGGCTGGCAGCGACTCCCACGTTGCGCAGCACGGTGGAATCCGTGAGGTCTCGCTGCCAGCGCGAGACCGGCAACTTGTCGGACAGGAAGCGCAGCATGGCATTGGCGAGACCCAGATTGCCTTCGCCGTTCTCGAAGTCGATGGGATTGACCTTGTGCGGCATGGTGGACGAGCCGACTTCGCCGGCGACGACGCGCTGCTTGAAATACCCGATGGAAATGTAACCCCACATGTCCCGGCTCAGCGCGATCAGGACCGTGTTGATGCGGGCAAGGGCGTCGAAGTATTCGGCGTTCCAGTCGTGTGGCTCGATCTGCGTGGTGTACGGGTTCCAGCCCAGATTCAGCGATTCGACGAAGTTCTGCCCAAGGGTCGGCCAGTCCACGTCGGGATATGCGACCAGGTGCGCATTGAAGTTGCCGACGGCGCCATTGATCTTGCCTTCCACCGCGACTGCCGCGAAGCGCGTGCGCTGCCGCTGCAGGCGATATGCAAAATTGGCGATCTCTTTGCCCAGCGTGGTGGGCGTTGCGGGCTGGCCGTGGGTGCGCGACATCATCGGCACTTTCGCGGTGCTCTTGGCCAGGGTGCGCAAGCGGCTGATCAGTGCGTCAAGGCGCGGCAGCAGCACGTGGTCGCGCGCCTCTTTGAGCATCAGGGCATAGCTCAGGTTGTTGATATCCTCGGAGGTGCAGGCAAAGTGCACAAATTCGCGTCGTGAGCGCCACGCGGGCACGGCATCGAGCCGGCTCTTCACGAAGTACTCCACCGCCTTGACGTCGTGATTGGTCTCCCGCTCGATGCGCTTGACCTCCAGCGCCTCTTCGTCGGTCAGCTGCGCCGCAAGGGCATCCAGGACCGCGAGTGCTTCGGCCGGCAACCCGCGCAGCTCTTCGATGCGCGGCTCGGCAGCCAGCGCCTTCAACCACAGGGCTTCCACACGCACCCGCTGGCGAATCAGGCCGCGTTCGCTGAATAGCGGCCGCAGTTCGGAGCATTTTTCGGCGTAACGGCCGTCGATGGGGGAGATGGCGTTGAGAGAGTGCATGTTCATTGTAGAATCATACCGCACGCTGTTACTTCCCGGAATTTCCAGCGCCGCTTCCATCGATCCAGCCAGGCATCGCGCGTCCGTTCGAGGTCTGTCCGGCATCGTCCGGCCATCGATCCAGCCGCACCTGTTGCAGGTGGCACCACGGAGTAGTCGTGACGCAAGAGGGTTTTCGTACCGAGCACGATAGTCTCGGCGAGTTGCAGGTTCCGGCCGCGGCACTGTGGGGTCCGCAGACCCAGCGCGCGGTGGATAATTTTCCCATCAGCGGGTTGCGCATGCCGCGGGACTTCATTCGCGCGCTCGGACTGATCAAGTGGGCGGGGGCGACCGCGAACCTGGAGCTGGACCTGCTCGATCCCAAGCGCGCCGCCGCGATCCAGAAGGCGTCGCTCGAGGTTGCCGACGGGCGACACGACGCGCAATTCCCGGTCGACGTGTTTCAGACCGGTTCGGGCACCAGCAGCAACATGAATGCGAACGAAGTCATCGCGCGGCTGGCAACTCAATACGCGGGCAGCGCGGTGCACGCGAACGACCACGTCAACATGAGCCAGAGTTCGAATGACGTGATTCCCACCGCGATCCATTTGAGTGCGCTGCTTGGAATCGAACAGCATCTGCTGCCGGCCCTCGCGTACCTGAGTGCTGTGATCAGCCGGCGCAGCGGCGAGATCGGTGCGATCGTGAAAACCGGGCGCACTCACCTCATGGATGCGATGCCGCTGACGTTCGGACAGGAGATGAGCGGCTGGCGCACCCAGATAGATAACGGCAGCGCACGCGTCATGGAATGCCGCACCCGGTTGCAGCTGATCGCGCTGGGTGGCACGGCGGTCGGCACGGGTGTCAACGCGCACCCGAAGTTCGCGGTGCGGGCCGCGCGATATCTTTCGGTGAAGAGCGGGTTGGAGCTGCGGCCCAGCCCCAATTATTTCGAATCGCTGTCGTCGCAGGACGCCGCGGTGGAGCTTTCCGGGCAGCTCAAAACGCTGGCGGTCTCCTTCACCAAGATCGCCAACGACCTGCGCTGGATGAACAGCGGGCCGCTAGCCGGTATCGGTGAAATTGCACTGCCGGCGTTGCAACCCGGCAGCAGCATCATGCCGGGCAAGGTCAATCCCGTCATTCCCGAAGCGGTTGCAATGGTGGCGGCGCAGGTCATCGGCAACGATGCGACCATCACGATTGCCGGACAGTCGGGCAATTTTCAGCTCAACGTGATGCTGCCGGTCATCGCTTACAACTTGCTGCAAAGCGTCGACCTGCTCGCGAATTCAGCGCGCGTGCTGGCGGACGCGGCAATCGCTGGACTGACGGTCAATGAGACGCGGGTCAACGAAGCGCTGGCGCGCAACCCTATCCTGGTTACCGCGTTGAACCCCATCATCGGCTATGAACTCGGCGCGAAGATTGCCAAGCAGGCGTATGCCGAAGGCCGGCCGATTCATGAGGTAGCTGCCGAGCACACTTCCCTATCTGCGGAAGAGTTGCACAAGCTGCTCGATCCGCGCGAACTGACCAAGGGCGGCGTGAAGGCCGAAGGCGGCGGCTGATCGTGACGGAACACGCCGCGCTGCGCCGATTGATCGAAGAACGGCTCAAAGATACCCACCCCGCAGCCAGCTACGACGCGGCATTGCCGGTCGGAGTGGTGACGCCCGTGGATCCGGTCATACGGCAGTTCTTCCCGCCGAGTCCGGTCGCAGCCGCGGTGCTCATTCCGATCGTGGATCATCTCGAAGGTATGACGGTGCTGCTGACCCAGCGCTCGGCGCAACTGCGGAACCATCCCGGCCAGATCAGTTTTCCCGGTGGCCGGATTGAACCGCAGGACGCTGGACCGCTCGCAGCGGCGCTGCGGGAAACCGAGGAAGAGATCGGCCTGTCACGTGAACATGTGAGCTTTGCGGGTTACCTGGATCCGTATCTGGTGCTGACCGGATTCTGGATAACCCCGGTCGTTGGTTTCGTCCGCCCTGGCTTTGTCCTCAAGCTCGATCAGCGCGAAGTCGATTCGACTTTCGAAGTTCCGCTCAGCCACATCCTCGATCCGGCGAATCACCGCTCACGCGAACGCACAATCGGCGACCGAACCGTGCAGGTGTATGACATACCGTACGGCGACCGTCATATCTGGGGTGCGACAGCGGGGATGCTGATAGGGTTGTATCAGTTGCTGAGGCATGAAGGGTGACAGGAGTGACAGAGGTGACAAGAGTGACGACGGCAAGAGGCCGAGGTCTCCTTTCTTGCCGAGCGCCGGTTGGCCAGTGGCCGGTAGCCCTCTAATGTCCATCTCCCGCCTTCTCCAAATCATGTCCCGGCTGCGCGATCCGCAACGCGGTTGTCCGTGGGATTTGCAGCAGAGCTTCAGCACGATCGCCCCGTACACGATCGAGGAAGCCTACGAGGTAGCCGATGCCATTGAGCACGGCAACATGGACGACCTGCGCGGTGAATTGGGCGACCTGTTGTTTCAGGTCGTGTTTCACTCGCAGCTCGCGACGGAGCGTGGCGCATTCAGTTTCGATGATGTGGTGAACGGAATCTGCGACAAGATGGAGCAACGTCATCCGCATGTCTTCGGCGCTGCCCGTATCGAAGATGCGGACGCACAGAATGTCGCCTGGGAAGAGCACAAGCGGCGTGAGCGTGCAGCGCGGGGAGAAAGTGTGCTGGGCAACATACCGGTTGCGATGCCTGCGCTCACGCGCGCCGGCAAGCTCGGCAAACGCGCCGCGCAAGTGGGTTTCGAGTGGCCCGACATTGCGGGTGCGATCGATAAGGTCGAAGAGGAGGTGGCCGAGTTGCGGGCAGAAGTGCAATCCGGCACCGCCAAGTCCGCTATCGCCCAAGAGATCGGCGATCTGATGTTCAGCCTCGTCAACGTCTGCCGTTACCTGCAGATCGATCCTGAAGCCGCACTGCGCTCCACCAACGCCAAGTTCGAGCGCCGCTTCGGCTACGTCGAACAGCAACTGAGGCAACAGGGACGAACTCCCGAAGAGGCGTCGCTGGAGGAGATGGACCGGTTGTGGGAGGAGGCGAAGGGGTTGGGGAAGTGACGGAACGGTGATGGAAGTGATGAAGCTGAGGTAAGTGAAGCAGGGCTGAATGACTGGGCCGCCCATCTTGACCTTCATCACTTCCCTCACCCTGCCGCCCAACCTGATTCAGCCTTCATTCAGAGCCCCGCGGCTACCTTGTCGCCACGCTCGGTGAATTCCACCGGGTGGGGAGACTAAAAAATGCGCGTTGCCCCTGCCGTCCTCATCGTACTGACCGGTCTGACAGCGACCCCCTTGGCGTTGGCCGCTCCGCCGCCCTGGTCGAATGCGAGCCACAGCCGCGATTCACGCGGCGGCGACGATGGGTATGACTATGCTGCCGTGACGCATGTCGAGCCGGTGATGCGCCAGGTGCGAGTGGAAACGCCGCGCCGCGAATGCTGGGCCGATACGCAGACCGTCGAGACGCGACCGCACATTTCAGATCCTGCCGTAGGTGGCCGTACGTTGCTCGGCGGCATTATCGGTGGCGTTATCGGCCATCAATTTGGCAGCGGCAGCGGCCGGGATGCCGCGACGATTGCCGGTTCCGTCATCGGTGCCAGCGTCGGGTACGACAGTGCCAGCCGTCTCTACGGCGATCGCGAAGAGCGGGTCGTGCAGCGTTGCGCAGTTCGCTACGACCAGCAGTATGAAGAGCGTATCGACGGCTATCGGGTGACCTACGAGTACAGCGGCCGCGAGTACACCACGCGCCTACCCTACGATCCGGGCGAGAAGCTACGCATCCGGGTCGCCGTCGCCCCGGCCGAGTAAGGTCATTTGTCGCGATGGGGTGTAAAGACACGCCCCGTCGCACGTAAACTACGGCCATGCGCGTACCCATGTTTTTCCGGGCTCTGTTGGCGGCAATGACGCTGTTGACCGCGGCGCCGTCGATCACGTCCGTGGCACAGGCGCAGAACCTGATCGATCCTCGGCAGCGCAACAACGAGCACAGCGCCGATCCGATCCGTATCTCGATGGATCAGGCCGTCAACATGGCGGAGAGCCGCTACCGCGCCAAAGCCGTCAAGGCGGAGACGGTACGCGACGGCGATCGTGTCGTGTACCAGATCCGGTTGCTCAGCGGCGGCAGGGTCTGGACGGTGCGGGTGGATGCCCAATCAGGCCAGATGAATTGACGGACCAGGTGAATTGAGGTGTTGCCAGGGCGTGCCGGATGAGCAGGCCGAATTGAACGTAATGGGGGTGCCCGGTTACTTACGGCCAAGCGACTTGCGGCCGATAACCCACCCAGAAACCCACCCAGATTACTTAACCAGATTAATTACCAGACCGGCGTCGCCGGCAGAATCTTTTCGCGGCATGCGCGTCTAATCCCACAGGCATCCCTACCGGCCGCTTACTGCGATCCAGCAATCCCATGCGAATACTCATCGTCGAAGACGAAACCACCTTACGCGAGTCCCTGGCCGCCCAGCTCAAGCAGAGCGGTTTCAATGTGGACGCCGCCGCCGATGGCGAGGAGGGGCTGTATTGCGGTCGCGAATACGCCCTGGACCTGGCCATCATCGACCTGGGGCTGCCGAAGCTGCCGGGCCTGGAGCTGATCAAGAAACTGCGCGCCGAGGGCAAGTCCTTTCCCATCCTGATCCTCACCGCCCGCGACCGCTGGCAGGACAAGGTCGAGGGCCTGCAGGCCGGCGCCGACGACTATGTCGCCAAGCCATTTCATTTCGAGGAATTGCTGGCCCGCGCGCAGGCACTGCTGCGGCGCTCGGGGGGCTGGGCGCAACCAGTACTTCGGTGCGGTCCGGTGGCACTGGATCCGCGCACCCAGGAGGTCAGCGTCAACGACCGGCGCGTCGACCTGACCAGTTTCGAATATCGGATTCTCGAATACCTGATCCACCGCGCCGGCGAGGTCATCTCCAAGGCGGAATTGACCGAACGGCTCTACGCGCAGGATTTCGATCGCGACAGCAACACCATCGAAGTTTTCATCGGCCGCCTGCGGCGCAAACTGGATCCCGACGACACCATCAAGCCGATCGAGACTTTGCGGGGACGAGGCTACCGGTTCGCGCTGCAGAGAGAGAACAAGTAACAGGCGGGGAGTGAGGGGTGACGGACGCCGGTTCGGAGGATTGCGGTCCGAATCCCGTTCTTGTGTGTCTTCTCACCGCTCCCGCTTCCAATCGCGATACCCTCGCCCAGCAGCCAAGCCAGCAGCCAAGATCGGCCGCCAAGATCGACGGACAACGCCCGCCATTTCCTGATGCAGCCTCGTTCCCTAAGCACCCGACTACTCGCTTCCGTCACTGTCCTGCTGGTGCTGTTCTTCGGCATCACCATCGTGGCGCTGGACCTGGTATTCCAGGACCAGAGCGAGCAGGCCGAGCGGGACCGGCTGCATGTGCAGTTGCTGGCACTGATTTCCGCATCCGAAGAGGATGCCAACGGCGGCTTGCAACCCTCGCCGCAGCAACTGGCGGAGACGCGTTTCAAGAATCCGGGATCGGGGCTCTACGGAGAAATCCGGCGCAGCGATGGCCGTACCATGTGGCGGTCGGCGTCGCTGACGGGAACCTCGCTGGAGCTCTCGGCAAAGCTCAAATCCGGCGAGAGCCGCTTCGGGCAATTGCGCCTTGCGGACGGCTCGACAGTGCTTGCCTACAGCATGGGCATCCAGTGGGAGTTCAACAATCGCCGTACGCGCTCGTTCGTCTACAGCGTCGCCGAAAATCTCGAACCCTACTACCGCAATCTGCAGCGGTTTCGTGGCCGCCTGTTCGGCTGGTTCGGTGTTCTGATGGCATTGTTGCTGGGGTCGCTTGCGCTACTGTTGCGGCGTTTGCTGGCCCCGCTGCGCCAAGTGGAACGCGAGATCGAGGCAATCGAAACGGGCGAGCTCACTGAGCTTGGTGGCGGCTATCCGCGTGAGCTGTTGGGTATCACTACCAATCTCAATGCGCTGTTACGCAGCGAACGTGATCGTCTCGCACGCTATCGCAACACGCTCGGCAACCTGGCTCATAGCTTCAAGACGCCGCTGGCCGTCATGCGCAATTTACTCAGTGGCGCTACCGCACGCGCCTTGCCGGTTGCCGCGCAACTCGATGAGCAAGTCAGCCGGATGGATGACATCGTGAAATATCAGCTCAAGCGCGCCGCGGCCTCCGGAGGAACCGGCCTGGGCAGCGCACCGGTGGATGTGCGCGCAGCGCTGGAAGCTTTACGCGGCGCGCTGCTCAAGGTCTATTTCGACCGGGGCATCCGCTGCGACCTGAAGGTTGCCGACGGTTGCTTGTTTTTCGGCGATCGTGAAGACCTGACTGAGATCGGCGGCAATCTGCTCGACAACGCTTTCAAGTGGGCGCGGACCACCGTGCGCATGACGGCTGAACGCGTCTCCAGCCCCACTGCGCGACGTGACGGTCTGCGCCTGGTCGTTGAGGATGACGGCCCGGGCATACCGGAAACGGAACACGATCGCGTGCTGGATCGCGGCGCCCGGCTCGATGAACGCGTGAGCGGGCAGGGCATCGGACTGTCCGTTGTGCGTGAACTGGCGCAACTCAACGGCGGAGCAATTGCAATCGCCCGCTCGCCGCTCGGCGGGGCACGGATCGAGGTGCTTCTGCCGCCGAGTTGAAACAACCGGGCTACGGTAAGATCCCCACCCGTCACCCGTCACCCGTCACTTGGCATCTGGCACCCGCCCGCCCTGCCTGTAGCCTGTAGCCCGTTCTTCTCTCCCATCTCATGTCCGATCTCAAAACCACCAGCGCGGCATTGCTGGCTCTACGCGAGCGGCTTGCCCTGACCCGATTCGCCGACCGGCCAAGGCTGGGTCGTGAGCTCAATCGGCTGTTCTCACGGCGCACCCCCGGCGCCGACATGGACGCGGCTGTTCACGCGCTGACGAAGGGCTTCGATACCTCCATCGGTGTAGTGCAGAGGCTGCGCGACCTGCCTTTGCAGCTGAAGATCGACACGGACCTGCCAATTGGAGCGCATCACGAAGAAATCGCCCGCGCACTGGCGAACCATCAGCTCGTCGTGGTCTGCGGCGCAACCGGCTCGGGTAAGACGACGCAGTTACCGAAGATCTGCATTGAAGCTGGGCGCGGAACGCTCGGCCTCATCGGGCATACGCAACCCAGACGCATAGCCGCTCGTGCGATTGCCAATCGGCTCGCTGCCGAACTGGGTACCACCGTTGGCGGCGCAGGCGCCGTGGGTTATCAGGTTCGATTCAACGATCGCACCGGTCCGGATTGCCGCGTCAAGCTGATGACCGACGGCATCCTGTTGCGCGAGCTCGAACACGATCGCAAGCTGCTGCGCTATGACACGCTGATCATCGATGAGGCGCACGAACGCACGCTCAATATCGATTTCCTGCTAGGTGTTCTCAATCGACTATTGCCGACGCGTCCCGACCTGCGTGTCGTTATCACTTCCGCCACCATCGATCCGCAGCGATTCGCCGCGTTCTTCGGCGGTGCGCCGATCATCGAGGTGTCCGGTCGCAGTTATCCCGTGGAAGTCCGCTACCGGCCGCTGACTGCCGATGACGAGGAAACCGAATTGTCCCTGCCCGAGGGCGTGGTCGAAGCGGTGCGCGAACTGGATCACGCCAGCCGCGGTGACGTGTTGGTGTTCCTGCCCGGCGAAAAGCAGATCCGGGACGTCGCGGAGTCGCTGGGTAAAGCCCGGCTGCACGGAACTGAGGTGTTACCGCTCTATTCCCGATTGTCGACAGGGGAGCAGGAGCGCATTTTCGAGAAGCACTCGGTGCGGCGGGTGGTACTGGCGACCAACGTTGCAGAAACATCGCTCACGGTGCCGGGAATCAAGTACGTGGTGGACTCCGGGCTCGCCCGGATAAGTCGTTACAGCGTACGCGGCAAGGTGCAGCGGTTGCCGATCGAGCCGATCTCACGTGCCAGCGCCGACCAGCGCATGGGTCGCTGCGGACGGGAAAGCGAAGGTATCTGCATCCGCCTGTTTGCGGCGGATGATTTCGAAGCGCGGCCGGAGTTCACGCCGCCGGAGATTCTGCGCACCAATCTCGCCAGCGTCATCCTGCAAATGGCGACCCTGGACCTGGGCGAGCCTGAAGCGTTCCCGTTCGTGGATCCGCCCGATACCCGGCTGATCAACGACGGTTATCGCCTGCTGCAGGAGCTCAAGGCGGTCGACGATTCGCGTCAGGTCACCAGCCTGGGCCGTCAGATCGCATCGCTGCCCATCGATCCACGACTTGCTCGCATGTTGCTGGCCGCCGGCCATCACGGTTGCGTGACCGAGATGCTGATTCTCACAGCGTTCCTCGCCGGACAGGATCCCAGAGAACGACCCGCCGATGCACAGCAACAGGCGGATCAGAGGCATGCGACGCTCGCCGATCCGCGCTCGGATTTCGTGACGGTGCTGAATCTATGGAAGGCTTTTCATGAACGCAGCGCGGAGCTGTCGGCCAACCAGCTGCGCAAATGGTGTCGCGAGAGCTTTCTTTCCTACATCCGCATGCGCGAATGGCAGGAGTTGCATCGGCAGCTCGGCGAGGCAATCGAGGATCACCAGCTGCGGCCCAGTCAGGTCCCGGCGGACTATGCGCAGCTGCATCAGGCGATTCTCACCGGTTTTCTCGGCGGCATTGGTGCGCTGGAGGAAAAGCGCGAATACGTGGGTGCTCGTAGCGCGCGATTCGTGATCGCACCGGGTACGCCTTTGGCGTCCAAGCCGCCGGGCTGGATTGTTGCGGCGAGCCTGATGGAAACCACGCGGCTATACGCGCGCATGGTGGCTGCAGTCGAGCCACAATGGATCGAAGCCGCCGGCGAGCACCTGATCAAACGCACCTACAGCGAACCGCACTGGGTCGAAGAGCGCGGTTTTGTTGCCGCATTCGAATCGACCGCGCTCTACGGCCTGATGCTTTCGGCGCGGCGACGCGTCAACTACGGCAACGTGGCACCTGTCGAGGCCCGTGAGATGTTCGTGCGCGAAGCGCTGATCGAAGGTCATTCGAATCTGCGCCTGCCATTCCTGCAGCACAATCGCGGGCTGCGGACACAGGTCGAGCTGATGGAAGCGAAGATCCGGCGACGTGACGTGCTGGTCGATGAACAGACGCAGGTGGATTTCTATCTGACCAGGCTGGCGGAGGACGTAAATTCTGTCGCCACATTGCAGCGCTGGTTGAATCCTGCCGCTGCGGCACGCGGCAGGGCCTCGGATGCGGCACATCACACAGCCAAGGCACCCGCGCATGGATCTTCGATCTCGTTGTCGATGACGCTCACTGACCTGATGAGGCGTCCGACGCCGGAGATTACCGCCACCAGTCATCCGGATATGCTGGAAATCGCGGGCAATCGTCTGCCACTGGAATACCGTTTCGAACCCGGCGCTGCCAACGACGGCATTACAGTCACGGTTCCCGAGCCGCTGGTTGCGGCGCTGAACGCAACTGAACTGGCGCGGCTGATTCCGGGCTGGCGTGTGGAAAAGATCACGGCAATCCTGCGGGCATTGCCGAAGCAGTTACGCAAAGCCGTAGTACCGGTTCCTGAACATGCTGTTCGGGCGGCGCAGGAACTCGATCTACACACGGATTTCAATTCAGCACTGGCGCTGTGGATCACGCGAACCACCGGCGAAGCATTCACTGCCGAGCAGGTCGCTGCGCTGCCGTTACCCGACTACCTGCAATTCAATATCCGTGTGGTCGACCTGCAGGGCGCCACTATCATGGAGGCGCGCGACCAAGTCGCGTTACGACGCAGCTTGCGCGGCAGGTCGGGAGCGACACCTGTAGCGGCACAGCAGTCCGCAACCGGCCGTCATAGGCGTTGGAACTTCGGAGCACTGCCGCTCGAACAGAGTGTCGAGCGCCGCAACTTGCGGTTCGATGTCTATCCGACCATTCGCGACTGCGGAGATTCTGTCGAAGTAGTGGAGGCGAAGAGCGTTGCCGAAGCCGCGGACCTGCTGCGCGGTGGCGTGCTGCGTCTGGCCATTCTCGCGCTACCCGAGCAATTCAAATACGCTCGCAAGCGTTTCGCGGAACAACGCGAGCTGATGTTGCTAGGGCAGGGTTTGAGCACCAGCAAACCTCTGCCCGAAGGACTGGCAGAGCGTGCTTTTGCCGAATGCTTTCTCGCCGCCGATACTCCGCTGCCGCGCGATGCGGCTGCTTTCGAGAAACTGCTCGATGCCCAGCGTGCAAACTTCGGCGCGGTCGTGGACCGCGTCGCCAATCACATCGCCGAGGTCCTGCGTGACGCGCGCGCGGTGCGCGAGAAACTGTCAGCGCTGCAGAATCCGACCTTCAAATCCGTTGTCGAAGATGTTCGCCTGCAAATGCAGGCCCTGGTCCCGGCTGGCTTCCCATTCGATGTACCTGCGGTGCTGTGGCCGCACCTCGCTCGATATATGAAGGCGCTGACTCGAAGGCTGGACAAGGTGGCGGGGAATCTCAAGCGGGACGCTGAATTGATAGCGCGCGTCGCGCCGTTCATCAAAGCCTTTCGCGAGATCAGCGCTCGGGCCCATCCGCATGAAACCCGGATCGAACTGGATCGGCTGCACTGGATGATCGAGGAATTCCGGGTGTCGCTGTTCGCGCAGGATCTGCGCACGGCGCTGCCGGTATCGGAGAAGCGACTCGCTCAGCAGGTGGAACTGGCGCGGGCCGAGGTGAAGTAGGTCTTGGAGAGTGGTCACAGGAGTGACAGTAGTCACAGGGGTGACACGGAGTGACATCAGTGATGGGTAGTCTCTGTTACTTCCGTCACCATTGTCACCGCTGTGACCCGTGTCACTCCCGTCACCTCCAATCCCTATTTTCCCTTTCCACCAAAATCGATCCCCTGAGCCAGTGGCAGTTCGCTGCCCCAGTTGATCGTATTGGTCTGCCGGCGCATGTAGACCTTCCAGGAGTCCGATCCCGATTCGCGACCGCCGCCCGTGTCCTTCTCCCCGCCGAAGGCGCCGCCGATCTCGGCTCCCGAGGTGCCGATATTGACGTTGGCGATGCCGCAGTCGCTGCCGGTCGCAGCGAGGAAGCGTTCGGCGTTCTGCAGGCTGTCGGTAAAGATGGCGGACGACAGGCCATGATCCACGGAGTTCTGCATCGCTATGGCTTCATCGAGTGAGTTGAACTCGATGAGGTACAACACCGGACCGAATGTTTCGGTACGAACGATGGGCCACGAGCTCTGCGCACGCACGATGGCAGGTTCGACGTAGTTGCCGGGGCGGTCCAGAACTTTGTCGCCGCATAGCACTTTGCCACCAGCGCGTCGTGCGGCTTCGATTGCACCCTTGTAGCGGTCTACGGCAGCCGCATCGATGAGCGGACCCATCAGCGTGCCATTCTCCATCGGATCGCCAATGCGGACCTGCGAATAAGCCTGCAGCAGTCGCTGTTCAAGCTCTGCCGAGCGCGATGCATGCACGAATACCCGGCGGGTACTGGTACAGCGCTGCCCGGCAGTGCCGACCGCGCCGAACACGATCGATGGCACGGCCAGATCCAGATTTGCCGACTCATCGACGATGATGGCGTTATTACCACCCAGTTCGAGCAGGCTCCTGCCCAGGCGTGTGCTGACCCGCTCGCCGACCTTGCGGCCCACGGCAGTGGAACCGGTGAACGAAATCAGATCGACGCGACGGTCGTCGACAAACTTTTCCGCCAGCTCGTTGCCGGCTCCGATGAACAACTGGAAGACGCCCGGATAGCCATGGCGTTCAAGCACCCGGTTGACCAGCTTCTGTACGGCGATGGCACACAGCGGCGTCTTCGGTGACGGTTTCCAGATGCTCACATCGCCGCAGATGGCGGCGAGGAAGGCATTCCACGCCCAGACGGCAACCGGAAAGTTGAATGCGCTGATGATTCCAACGACGCCCAGCGGATGCCATTGTTCGTACATGCGATGCTGCGGGCGTTCTGAATGCATCGTCTGTCCGTACAACATGCGTGACTGACCCACGGCAAAATCCGCAATGTCGATCATCTCCTGCACTTCGCCATCGCCTTCAGGCTTGATCTTGCCCGTCTCCAGCGTGACGAGGCTGCCGAGCGCGTCCTTGTGTGCACGCAGCTCATCAGCAACCAGCCGGACCAGTTCACCACGCTTCGGCGCGGGCACCGCGCGCCATTGATCGAACGTTGCGCGCGCTGAACGGATCAAGCGCTCGTAGTCGGCGGCAGTCGCGGTCTGAATTCGGCCGAGCAGTTCGCCGGTGGCCGGATTCACCGACTCGATCACCGGACCGGAGGTATCTCGTGACCAGCCGCCATCGGCCGACCATGTTCCGGAGTTGAGTTCGCCGAGTTCTAGTGCCGACAGAATCTGTTTCATTTACGTCCTCGCATTGCCCGTTGATGCCCGGTCTGGCCGCTGACGACCATCTGCGCCGAGACATCCTTGTTGCCGCCGGCCGCGTAGTGCTTGCCGAAGCGATTCTGCAGCACGTCCAGCAGGCGAAAATCCTCCTGCCGCACGAAGCCGTGGTGGCGGCCCTTGCCGCTGAGCACCAGATCGACGACCGCGGTGATTCCCGAAGCCGTGGTGACCTGGATCGCCGACCACAGGCGTCCGGCGATCATCTGCGGATAGACCTTGTTGACGTAGCTTTCTTCGCGCAACTCGCCTTCCTGCGTGCCAGTGACCGCGACGTACACGACGACGACGTCCTGCAGCGTTTGCGGCACTGCATTCTCAAGAATGCGTTTCAGCGTGCCGCGGTCGTGATTGAGTTTCAAATCGTTCATCAGCAGGCGCATCTGCTCGCAGTGACCGGGGTAACGCATGGTCTTGTAGTCCATGTTGCCGGTGCGCGTGCCATAGCTCTCCCCGAGCGATCCCAGTCCGCCCGATGTGTTGAACGCTTCGTACAGAGTGCCGTCGAGTTCGATTTCTTCAAGGCCCTCCAGCGGAGCTACCTCGATGCGGCGGCCATCGACGATGGCTTCGCACGGGTTGCCGTACTCGTTGATGAGACCTTCGGTGGACCAAGTCAGCGAATACTTGAGCACGTTGTGCGGGTGCTGGGGCAGGGCGCCGACCCGCAGCTTCACCGTACGCAGCTCATCGAAGTGACCGATCAGCTCGTTGGCCGCGATGGAGATGAAGCCGGGCGCCAGTCCGCATTGAGGCACGAACGCCTGCGCCGCTCCCTCGGAGATCGCGCGCACCGCGCGAGTGACTTCCACATCTTCGGTCAGGTCGAAGTAATGTATACCGGCGCGGCGCGCCGCTTCGGCAACTGCGACGTTGCAGTAGAACGGCAGGCTCGAAATGACGGCGTCGACAGGATGATTTTTGAGGTGGGCATCCAACGCCGCGGTATCGGTCGCATCCAGGGTATGGGCATGCAGGTTCGTCAGACCGTGAGCGTTCACCACGGCGCTTGCCGCGGAACCGCTGACGTCTGCGAGATGCACTTCGTAGGAACTGGATTCGGCCAGCAGACCGGAAATCAGCGCGCCGATCTTGCCGGCGCCGAGAATAAGCACTTGTTGCATGCGGGTGGCTCCGTGGAAAGGCGGGCATTAGAGGCTCGCGGGCTGGTTCTGTAAATCACGGCCCTTGTTTGTATGCAACTTGGCCGCTTTGTTCTTTTTCGGCGCGGGTGCCGATGGTAGGCTCTGGTCGAATCCGGGCCTGGTTTCCGGCGCCCCCTGGGGACCCAGGCGGTCCTGGTTGATAGGAAGGTTATGACGCGCAATCCGCATCTGCTCGAATGGCATCCCGCGAGTTGGCAGAGCAAACCCGCTTCGCAACAGCCGACGTACAACGACCGCGCCGCTCTGGACAGCGCAGTAGCCGCGCTTTCGCGCATGCCACCACTGGTCGTGTCGTGGGAGATCGAACGCCTCAAGGACCAGATCGCCGCGGCGCAGCGCGGCGAGCGCTTCGTGTTGCAAGGGGGCGACTGTGCGGAGAGCTTCGAAGATTGCGAATCGGACAAGATCGCCAAGAAGCTGAAGATCCTGCTGCAGATGAGCCTGGTGCTGTTGCACGGGATGAAGAAGCCCATCGTACGAATCGGCCGCATGGCGGGGCAATACGCCAAGCCGCGCTCGGCGGATACGGAAACCCGCAACGGTATTACGCTGCCGTGTTATCGGGGCGACATCGTCAATCGACCCGGTTTCACCGCGGCGGATCGCGAGGCCGACCCGCAATTGCTGTTACGCGGTTACGAGCGTGCGGCGTTGACGCTCAATTTCGTGCGGGCGCTGATCGATGGCGGTTTCGCCGATCTGCATCACCCGGAATACTGGGACCTGGATTTCGTGCGGCACTCGCCGCTCAAGGACGCCTACGAGAAGATCGTGCATTCCATTTCGGATGCGCTGGATTTCTTCGAGGCGATGAGCCGTACGCCCATCCACGAGGTCGACCAGGTCAGTTTCCACTCAAGTCACGAAGGCCTGCACCTGCTCTACGAACAGGCCCAGACGCGCTATATCGAACGCCAGCAGCGCTGGTATAACTTGTCGACACACATGCCTTGGATCGGCATGCGTACGGCTGCGCTCGATGGCGCGCATGTGGAACTGTTCCGCGGCATCTCCAATCCGATGGGCATCAAGGTTGGTCCTGCCATGAGCGCCGAATGGGTGCAAGGTCTGATCGCAACGTTGAATCCGAACAATGAGCCCGGCCGCCTGGTGCTGATCCATCGGATGGGCGTGAAGGACATCGAAAAACGCCTGCCGCCGCTGATTCAGGCGGTGCGCGCCACGGGTAGCCCGGTGCTGTGGATCTGCGATCCGATGCACGGCAACACCGAAACTTCCAGCTCTGGCCTCAAGACCCGGCGCTTCGAGAACATCGTCACGGAGCTCGAGTCCGCGTTCCGTATCCATCGCGAGATGGGTTCGTGGTTGGGCGGCGTGCACTTCGAGCTCACAGGTGAAGACGTTACCGAGTGCACTGGCGGCGCGCGTGGGCTGACGGATAGCGATCTCGCCCGCGCCTACAAGTCGCAGGTCGATCCGCGCCTGAACTACGAGCAGTCGCTCGAGTTGGCGATGCGGATTGCGGGATTACATTCGGCTGCAAAGGGCTGAAGGCGGGGGGAGGGTTGTTTCGGTCAGCGTCCCCTTCAACGACGAGTCATGAATCCTCGCACTTCCTGCCCATCGACCTCACGCCACTGACCGGGTGACAAACCGCCGATATTCCATGGTCCGACGGACCAGCGGATCAATCGCAGGGTGGGCAAGCCGACAGCCGCGGTCATACGTCGCACTTGCCGATTCCGACCTTCGCGGATCGTCAGCGTCAGCCAGCTGGTAGGAATTGCCTTCCGGAATCGCACCGGCGGATCGCGCGGCCACAGCCATTCGGGTTCGGTTATCACGCATGCTTCGGCGGGGAGAGTCAGTCCGTCGTTCAGCTGCACGCCCTGACGCAGCGGCATCAGCGCCGCATCGGTCGCTTCTCCCTCGACGTGCACGTAATAGGTTTTCGGCGCCTTCCACGCTGGATCCGCAAGCCGCGCCTGTAAGGCTCCCCAATCGGTCAGCAGCACCAGGCCCTCGCTGTCGTAGTCCAGGCGTCCGGCCGGGTACATGCGCGGTGCGCTGACGAAATCGCGCAGCGTCGCCTTGCCGTCTTCGCTCGTGAAGCGGGTGAGAACTCGAAACGGCTTGTTCAGCAGCAGCAGGGATCCGCTCGACATGATTCGCTCAGGCGTCCGTCTCGATGTGCTCGGCAGAACTCTGCACCAGGTCGATGAAGCGTTGCACCGCGGCCGAGTTCTCGCCGTGTCGGCACGCCAGGATGAGCGGCGCTTTCAGGCCCGGGCTATGCGACAAGCGGCGATACACGACGCCATCCATGTGCAGGCGGCGCAATGATGCAGGCACGATCGATAACCCAAGGCCAGCCGCAACCAGATTCAACGTAGAGATGATGCGCGGCGCTTCCTGTCCCACGCGGGGGCTGAATCCAGCGCCACGGCAGGCGGTGATGATGGTGTCATACAGGCCGGGACCGCCTGGCCGCTTGTAGAGGATGAAGGTTTCGTTCGCCAGTGTCGCCAGCGGCAACGCCGGTAAATCCAGGCCGGAACCGTCGCCGGCCGCGTCGGTGGCCAGCGCATGTCCCACGGGCAGCGCGACGATCATCTCTTCTTCGAGTAACGGTCGCACCACCAGTTCGACGACATCGGCGACCGGCGAGCGGATGAACGCGGCGTCGATCGATTCATTGTGCAGGCCCTGCACCAGCTCGCTGCTGCCACTTTCCTCCAGCACCAGTGAGACCAGCGGCGACATTTCTCTGAACAAGCGGACCACGCGCGGGACGAAGGGGTGGAAGGGTGCGGAGCCGGTGAAGCCCACCACGACTCGCCCTTGTTCGCCCCGAGCGGTCCGCCGGGTGCTCGCGAAGGCGCGCTCGACCTCATCCAGGATGATGCGTGCGCGTTCCAGGAAGGCGACGCCGGCATCGGTCAGTTCGACGCCGCGCGGTTTGCGGCGGAATAGCTGAACGTCCAGTTCGCGTTCCAGCGCCCTGATCTGCTGGCTCAACGGCGGTTGCTGGATTCCCAGACGCTCGGCAGCCCGGGTGACGTGGCCTTCCTCGGCGACGGCGATGAAATATCGAAGGTGGCGTAGTTCCATGCGCCATATTTATCAAATATGGATCGATAACTCACCATATATTTTACCCACAGATCGGAAACCGCTAAGGTTCGTTCACCGGGGCTTTGGCGGAACACGATTCCGCAGCCAGCAGGAGCGTCGCCCGGTTCGTTCCATCCCGCACGGATGGCAACTCATCCGCACAACGCCAGCTTCGTACCGACCCAGCTTCATATCGACAGAGTGACGAAGGACCGACGCCCGCGCTCACCCTGTCGCTTTACTAGTTTTGTCACTACCGTCACTGAGGACACGCTCCATGACCAACTCCGCTGCCGATCAGCTTCGCAACGACTGGAAAACCAACCCGCGCTGGAAGGGCGTGGAACGTTCTTACAAGGCGGAAGATGTGGTGCGTCTGCGCGGCTCGGTGCACATCGAGTATTCGCTGGCACGGCTGGGCGCCGAGAAGCTGTGGAAGTACGTCAATGAAAAGCCATTCGTGAATGCGCTCGGCGCGCTCACCGGCAATCAGGCCATGCAGCAGGTCAAGGCTGGCCTGGATGCGATCTACCTGTCGGGCTGGCAGGTGGCCGGAGACGCGAACCTTGCCGGCGAAATGTACCCGGATCAGTCGCTGTATCCCGCGAATTCGGTGCCGGCAGTGGTACGTCGTATCAACAACACGCTGCTGCGCGCAGACCAGATCTATCACGCCGAGGGCAACACTTCGGTGGATTGGCTCAAGCCCATCGTTGCCGACGCGGAAGCCGGTTTCGGCGGCGTGCTGAATGCATTCGAACTGATGAAAGGCATGATCGAAGCGGGCGCCGCTGGCGTGCACTTCGAAGATCAGCTTTCTTCCGCCAAGAAATGCGGCCACATGGGCGGCAAGGTGCTGGTGCCGACCTCCGAGGCGGTCGCCAAGCTCTCTGCTGCGCGCCTGGCTGCCGACACCTGCGGCGTGCCCACCGTACTGGTTGCCCGCACCGACGCGGAATCCGCCAACCTGATTACCTCGGACGTTGATGAGCGCGACATTCCGTTCATCAAGTCCCGTGAGCGCACGGCTGAAGGCTTCTTCTACGTCAACGCCGGTCTCGACCAGGCGATTGCCCGCGGCCTGGCCTACGCCCCGTACTGCGACATGATCTGGTGCGAAACCGGCAAGCCGGACCTGACGGAAGCCAAGCACTTCGCCGAAGCCATCCACAAGAAGTTCCCCGGCAAGCTGCTGTCGTACAACTGCTCGCCGTCCTTCAACTGGAAGAAGAAGCTCGACGACGCCACGATCGCGAAGTTCCAGCGCGAGCTGGGCGCGATGGGCTACAAGTTCCAGTTCATCACCCTCGCCGGCTTCCACGCGCTCAACTACTCGATGTTCGAGCTCGCGCACGGCTATGCTCGCGAGAACATGACCGCGTTCGTCGAGCTGCAGCAAAAGGAATTCGCCGCCGCGGAGAAGGGCTTCACCGCGGTGAAGCACCAGCGCGAGGTCGGCACCGGCTACTTCGATGCGATCACCCAGGCGGTAACGGCAGGCAAGGCCTCGACGACCGCGCTGCACGGCTCGACGGAGGACGAGCAATTCTTCGAGGAGAACGCGCAGCGTTCCGGCGACGAGAAGAAGCAGAAGGCGAAGCTCGCCGCGGTGTGACGGCGAGGACGGCCAGGCGCATCGCGATCCGGCTCCGCGAGCGGCGGGACACCCTGCCGCTCGCGATCGCCCGGGAGATCTTCGCGAGCGTCGACAAGCAGATCGAAGAGGCGGTCCGCAGCCTTCTCGACCGCTTCCCCGAGGCGGAGGTGGACGAGTCGCTTTGGCCCGCGATCAAGCTAGCGTACCTCGCGCTGCTGCGCGAGCACCAGGAATCGGGGCGCGCCGCGGCCTTCTACGACTGCGTCGCTTGCGCGGTCCTGCACCCGCGCCACCACCACGACGAGTTCATCTTCCGCAGAGGCTAGCTAGCCCAGCCTGGCGGCGAGCGGGCGAGCGTAGTCGAGCACGATCACCACGATCTGCAGCAGCACGAGCAGGACGAGCGGCGTGAGGTCGAAGCCGCCCACCGGGCGGATCATTCGCCGGAACGGGCGCAGGAACGGGCGCGCGATCGCGTCGAGCATCGGGTTGAGCGGCGAGTAGGTGTGGAACCAGGACAGCACCGCCTGCAGCAGCACGGCGAAGATCAGGATGTAGACGCTGAAGCGGACCAGGTCCACCGCCGCCACCGCCAGGATCGGCATGCCGCGCGGCTCGCCGCCCATGATGAAGATCTCCGCCCAGATCGCGAGCGCGCGCAGCAGCCAGGCGACGAAGAGCGTCGCGAGGTCCAGGCCGCGCAGGCCGGGAATCACGCGGCGCACCGGCATCACGATCCAGCTCGTCAGCGCGAGGACGAATTCTCCGACCGGGTTGTGGAACGGCGCCCGCAGCCACTGGAAGTGGAAGCGCGCGAGCAGCAGGAAGACGAAGAAGCCCGAAACGGTCTCGACGAGGAAGGCGGCGATCTGGCTCAGCACGTCAGTCCTTCCCTTTGGTTTCCGGGCCGCCGATTTCTTTCCCCATTTCCTCGCCGCGGCGGCTCGCCGCCTCGATCGCGCGGAAGAAGCGCTCGGCGAGCTTCTCTTCTTCGAACACCTTCAGCGCCGCCTCGGTCGTGCCGCCTTTCGAGGTGACGTCCCTGCGCAGCTCCGCGGGCTCTTTCTCCGACGCGGCGGCGAGGCGCGCGGCGCCGAGCACGGTCTGCTTCGCGAGCGCGAGCGCGTCTTCCTTCGGAATGCCGAGCTTCGCCGCCGAGGCGGCGAGCTGCTCGATGAACCAGAAGACGTAGGCCGGGCCGCTCGCGGAGACCGCGGTCACGGGGTCGAGCAGGCGCTCCTCGGCGACCCAGATCACCTCGCCGACGGCGCGCAGGATGCTTTCCGCTTTTTCCTTCTCTTTTTTCTCCACGTCCGAAGACGCGTAGAGCCCGGTAATTCCCGCACCGATCAGGCCCGGCGTATTGGGCATGCAGCGCACGATCTTCTTGTGCCCGCCGAGCCAGCGCGAAAGCGCGTCGAGACGGATTCCGGCGGCCACGCTGACGATCAGCTTCTCCTTCGAAAACCCCGAAAGCGAGGCGAGCGCCGCCTTCATGTCCTGGGGCTTGATCGCGAGCACCAGAACCTCCGAGCCCTGCACCGCGGCGTCCGGGGCGGTCGAGAGGTGCACCGGGAATCGCGCGCCGAGGCGCTCGCGCGCCGCCGGGCTCAGCTCGATCACCGAGATCGAGCGCGGATCCCGGCCCTTCGCGATCAGGCCGCCGATCAGCGCGCTCGCCATGTTGCCGCCGCCGAGGAAAGCGATCTTCACGAGCGCGCCCCGAAGATCGCGGTGCCGACGCGCACCATCGTCGCGCCTTCCGCAAGCGCGACATCCAGGTCGTCGCTCATCCCCATGGAGAGCGTGTCGAAGTCGAAGACGGCCCTCGATCGATCGAAAAGCGCTTTCATTTCGCGGTAACGCTCGCGGGGGGCGCCGGGCTCCGGGATCGCCATGAGGCCGCGCAGCCGGAGGTTCGCCAGCTTTTTCACTTCCCGCGAGAGCGGCAGCACGTCCTGCGGCGAGACCCCGGCCTTGCTCGCTTCGCCGGAGGCATTCACCTGGATCAGCACGTTGAGCGGCGCTTTCTCCGCCGGGCGCTGCTCGGAGAGCCGGCGTGCAATTTTTTCACTCGCCAGCGTCTGCACCCAATCGAAGCGCTCCGCCACCGGCCGGGTTTTGTTGCTCTGGAGCGGACCGATGAGATGCCACTCGAGGCCGCGCGCCTCCCGCTCCATTACCGTCATTTTTTCCAAGGCCTCCTGTACGTAATTCTCGCCGAAGGCCTTTTGTCCCGCCGCGACGGCTTCGCGGACGCGCTCGATGCTTTGCCCTTTGGAGACCGCGAGCAGAGTCGCCGGCGCCGAGCCGGCGAGCCGTCCTCTTATGGCTTGCAGGTTGTCGGCGATTGTTGCCATAATGGCCTGAAATTCCGGCGGAATTTCGTTGTTCTTATCGCTTGGTTTTGGTTT
>DASYEW010000004.1:0-59007 GCA_036498785.1 Steroidobacteraceae bacterium
CGACAACCTGCGGATGAAGCCCCACTTCAACGGTTCGATGCTCCGCTATTGCATGGCGTGTCAGAAGCTTCGCAACAGGCGGGATTGGCAGTCGTACAAGGCGCGGCAGCTCGCAGCGGCGAACGGCTAAGTCTCAAATCATCGGTTCGACATTTTCAACACACCAGGAGATTTCAGTGAGACAGATCAACAGCCACAAAGTGAATCCGGCCAACGATGTTCTGGACCTGAAGGTGCTCGACGAGCCCGGCGCGGGTGGCGCGAATCACGAATACGAGATCTTTGTACCGAGGGGCGCGACGTGTCGGCTCAGCTTCCAGATTGGCCCGATTGCCGAGGCTGGCGTCAACGGCATCACGCACGAAGTGCTACTCGCCGTGCTCGTCGATCGCCTGCAGGCATTCCAGAAAGGCCCGTATGCCTGCCGTGAGAACGCCCTGGCGCTAACCAAGATCGAAGAGGCGCAGCACTGGCTGCATCACCGCACCAAGGCGCGCATGGATCGCGGCGTCGAAGGCACGCACACGGTCTGACTACTCAGGTCCCGGAGCGTTAGAGCGACATGGTTATGCGCACGATACAGGTCGATCTGTCCGCCGCGGAACTGGCTGCATTCTTCTGTGACATGACCGACAAAAGTCAGGCCGCATTCTTTTCGGAGGTCGCGAGGATCGCAAGCAGCTGGGGCGATGATCCTGGCTATCAGTGGCGCGAGGTAGCTGATCGCATCAACGAGCATCCGTTCGCGGAACAGATCAAGCCGACGCTGCGCACGTTGGTCGCTGGATTGAAATAGACAACCTCCCCTCAGGAAGTACGACATGAAGCGACCAAGCCTAGCGAAGCTGCAAAAACAGTGCGACGACTGGAATGCGAAGTGGCCAGTCGGGTCACTCGTGACTTGCACGAAGGACAGCGGCGATACCGTCACCACCGTGACGACCAGCGAGGCTCAAGTGTTGAGCGGGCACAGCGCCGTTATCTGGATGAAAGACATCCGCGGTTGCTACCTGTTGGACCGCGTGAAGTGCTTGGCTGCCTAACTGGCACGAACGGAGAAGACCATGAGTGAATTCATCAAAAAAATGCACGGTCAACTGACCGAGAAGCGGGACATGCTGCGGAAACGCCGCACAGCACTGCGAACTCATGCCGAGAGGCTGTCCGCGTTCTTCAGTGAACTCGATGGCCTCGGCTGTGAGCCGTACATCACCGAGGACTGGATGTATGTCTCCCTCAGTGGGGACAAGCACAAATTCCTGGCCTTCGTTCGCTGCCTGCGTAAACACGGCTTCAAGGTTGACCCCATCGAGAAGGGTGCGACCGGCTTCACCCAGTTCTGCCGGGAGCTGGAAAACTTACCGATCTACGTTCAGTTCAGCTCCACGGTCTGCCGGCGCGTGAAGGTCGGAACCAAGACGATCGAGCAGGATGTGTTCGAGACCGTCTGCGATGAGCTGATGCCATACGGCGAGGTTACGCCGGAAAGCGCAACGGCCAACGACATCCCGTTCTGAGACTCGCCCCGGAGAAAGGAGAAGGCCATGAAACTGTGCAAAGACTGTGTTCACCGCAAAGCAGTGAACTTGGGAGGTACGGATTTCAGCACGTGCCAGCGCACGAGCGGCGTCGACCCAGTTACCGGGAATGGCAAAGAGTCGATATGGAAATACTGTTCAACGAATCGTAATCCGTCATGGCTAGCCGCAGTGCTGATCGGTGCCTGCGGGGCCGGTGGGCGATGGTTTTCGCCAAAGAATTGATCTGGAGAAAAAGACATGGTCGCCCTACCCGCCCACGTTCATGAGTCGATCAACCGCGATCCGCGCAACGCGCGCGTCGGTCATATCGAGGACATCCACGTCAGCTATGGCGGCGCTCACTTCTGGTTCTCGGTCGAGATCGAGCATCGCCTGGATGCGGCCGGCAACCGAGTGCTCGGGCAGATCCGGTATCAGGGCAAGAACATCGAACTGCCTGAGCCATTTCGCGACCTGTTCGAGCAGGTGCTGGAGTGCCGGAAATGAGCGCTGATCAAGAAGAGCTATTGATGATGGTTGGCGCCGGCATCGCAATCGTTATTGCTGCCGCTTGTTTCGGTAGTTGGTTAGCCGGAGTGACAGCACCATGAGCATTCTCAAATTCATCCGGGACTTCCGGGACCAGCAAGCGCAGTTCGAGGCCGAACGCCTGCTGCACGCTGACCTGCAGGTGATTTACGAATTCCAGGCCGGTGCGCTCAAGCGCATGGGCGTTACCAAGAAAGAGCGGAGTGCAAAGCGCGCCAGCCATGCCGCTCAGTTCTTCCGGAAAGTTAGGAGAGCAGCATGAACGCAGTCGCACAGATCACGGCCCCGCAGCTTCCCGAGCCCGTAGCACGGCGCGGCATCTCGGAGGCGCAGTGGCGCACCCTTGCGAACAATCTGTTCCCTGGCGCGGCCTCCGATAGCGTGTTGATGGTCTGGGACTACTGCGTAGCCCGCCGCCTGGACCCGCTGAAGAAGCCATGTCACATCGTCCCCATGCGCGTGAAGGACGCGAAGAGCGGCGATTACTTTTGGCGCGACGTGGTAATGCCCGGCATCTACGAGTACCGCACGACAGCGAACCGCACCGGCTTGTATCTGGGTCACTCCGTTCCGGAGTACGGCGAGCGCGTCGATCACTTGGGCGTGCTTGCCCCCGAATACTGCAACTTCACTGTGTACAAGTGGAACCCGGAAGCAAAGATGCGCGGGGAATACCCGGTGCAGATTCGCTTCTCGGAGGTGGTCGCAACCGCCAAGGACAAGAAGACCAATGACCTGTACGTCAATGACCGCTGGTCGAAGGCGCCCCAGCAGATGCTGACGAAGTGTGCCGAGGCTGCGGCACTGCGCGAGGCATTCCCGGAAGAGCTTGGCGGCACTCACACCGTCGAAGAGATGGAAGGGCAGGTAATGCTGGAAGCGGTCAACGTCACTGCCGCTGGCCGCGCGCCTGACCCGCGCGGAGATCTGTCCATCGTCGATTACACGCTGCGTGACAAGCGCTTCGGCGAAATCGTGGACATCCTGAATCAGGACAAGGAAGAGCACGAGATTGCCCAGCACCTGCGCGAGTACGAGGCAGAACACCTAATGCCGTTCCACGAACTGTACATGACGGTGCAGGACAAGCTGGCGCACGAGAACGTCATCAGCAAAGCCAACTGGCGGAAGTACCTGAAGATTGGCCTGGAGCCTGATCGCGGGAGCACGCACACGTCATGAAAGAGCAGTCCATCCCCTTCCGCAAAGGTCTGCGCAACTTCGCGCGGCTGATCGGCTTGCTGTCGGCCGTGCCCTTGGACGAAGAGTTCATGGTCACGGTGGGGCCGATCAAGAAAGAGCGCAGCGACCTGCAGAACCGTGCGCTGTGGGGATGTGCGTACAAGACGATCCGCGAGGCAACCGGCAACGACCTGGACGACCTGCATACCTACTTCTGTGGCGAGTACTTCGGCTGGTCTGAATACGAGGTGATGGGCAAGAAGCGTAAGCGCCCTCGCCGCTCAACGACCAAGGACGCCGACGGCAAGCGCGATGTGATTTCGACTCTTGAGCTTTCGAACTTCTACGGGTTCATCCAGCAACGTGCTGCGGAGACTGTCAACGTGTACGTGCCCGATCCTGATCCGATGTGGTGGAGCCACGATCAGAGGAAGGCCGCATGAAGACCCTGCGCGATCTGGCGAACGGCCAGAACTGCATGTTGCGAATCCCGGCGGTCTGCAATGGCAATAGCGAGACAGTTGTTCTCGCTCACATTCGCAGGGGCTTTTATGGCCGTGGTATCAAACCGCCTGATACCTGCGGCGTTTGGGCATGCAGCGCTTGCCACGATGCGCTCGATGGTCGAACCAAGGCCGGACTGACTATTGAGGATATCGACTCGATTGCGCTGCGTGCGTTGTGTCAGCAACTTGAGTGGTATGCGCGGCACGAAGTGTTAGTGGCGGTGCTGTCATGAGCACATGCTTTTATTCTGTGAGTGCGACAGTTCAATACTGTTCATCTGTACAGGTCTCGGTTTTAGAGCGATGCTCTGTGCATGGACACAGAGACAGAGCCGAAGTACACCGTCAGTCAGATTCTAGATCGATTCGAGAAGGACTACGTTCCGTCGCTGAGCTTCAGAACTCAGCGCGACTACGCCAGGCACTGCAGGGATCTGCGGCGCTGGTTCGGTCATCGCTTAGCGGACGACATGAAGGCACGGGACTTCCGCGACTTCATGGACGTACGCAAGGGAAAGATTCAGCGCAACAAGCAGCTCGCTGTTCTGTCGTGCGCGTACGGGGAAGCGGTTGGGCGTTGGTACTGGGCGGAACGCAATCCGTGCAGGGACGTGAAGCGGCATCCGTCGAGGCCGCGCGACAGGGATGTGACACACGAGGAGTTCGAGGGATTCAAGGCAACCGTCCCATTGCGGATGCGCCTTGCCATGGAACTGTCCGTGTTGCTGGGTCAACGCCAGGGCGACATCCTTGCAATGCGCTGGACGCAAGTGGATCGCGCCCTGGGGCGTATCAGGTTCAAGCAGGCGAAGACCGGCAAGCGGCTTGCGGTGAAGATCACGCCAACCGTCGAGGCCGTGCTGGCGCGTTGCGAACTGCTACAGCCGGCCGGCGAGTACGTCATCCGTCGTCGCGATGGGGATCGCTACACCTCGGATGGCTTCCGTGCAATTTGGCAAAGATATCAGCGACGCTGGGCGAAGCTCGGTCACGAACGCTTTACGTATCACGATCTGCGAGCGCGGGCCGCTGGCCTGTGCAAGACGGTCGAGGAAGCAATGCTGCTACTCGGTCACCAAAACATCTCAATGACACGTCGCGTTTACGACAGGGTCGAACGGGTAGTAGACCCGGCCGGCTGATCGTCTCGCGGCAAGGGGAAGCCGCGTGAACGAACCCTTCCTTACGCCTGAAATCTTTCAGGCGCTTTGCCTTCTGGCATTGCTGATCGTTGTTGCCGGCTGCATGAGTAACCGGCGATGAGCGACCTTCGCACACCCGAGGGAGTGCGACATATGTTGAAGGGCTACGCACTTCCGCCTGAGCTGCCGCCAGCGATCATTGCAGATCGCATGGCTGGCATGCAGTACCCGGCCATTGCGGCGAAGTATGGAATTCATTCCGTCACGGCCCGGCGCATCTGCAGGCGCGCCGTCGATAAAGGGCATCTGGTTGCCAATCAGATTCGCTACACGCCTGGGAAGTCTCGCCGCGCAGAGCAATCGGCGTACGACGCCCGTTGGGTTAGCAGGGTCAAGACCAGATGCGTCATTGACGAGAAGGGTTGCTGGCTGTGGCAGGGCTTCATAACAGCTGGCGGCTACGGCGGTTCCACCTATCGAGGACGGCAGACCAGGGTCCATAGAGCCATGTACCAGGCTTTTCACGGGGTGACGTTCCCCAGGAAGCCGCAGACGTCGATCTGCCACACCTGCGATGTTCGGCATTGCTGCAATCCCGATCACCTGTGGGCCGGATCGCAAAGCCAGAACATCCGTGACTCAGTCATCAAGGGCCGCCATCAGGAGATCAGCAAGACGCATTGCGAGCGCGGTCACGAGTTCACGGTAGAGAACACCGCATACCGGAAGGGCCGCGAAGGCAGGCCAACCAGGTGCTGCAAGGCGTGCTCGCGCGGCAGACAGCGTGTCAGGTGGGGATGGCCGCCAGAGATTGCCTACCAGCTGCCAGTACAGCCGCTTGGCTACATCTCGAATCCGAACAAAAGGAATGCAGCATGAACGCGCCTACTCAACTTCCCTCGGAGAAGAAGTTCTTTGAGCGTACCCATCACATCGCCAGGGCCGTGACTCCGGAAGGTGATCCTCTATATGTGCTGTACGAAAACAACGCCCTAAACACGCCATTCGGCTGGTGCACGACCACAAAAAAGCTCGCGGAGAATCGCGATAGAAACGTACTGGAGCAGGCCATTAGATTCATTGAGGTGGGCGAATGAGCGAGCTACTACCCAAAGAGAAGTTGCATCCCGAGTCGTGCCCGCGACATGGCATGTGGGTTGTCGGTCTTGGCTGCCCCTACTGCATTCGTGATGAGCGCGACCAAGCCATCACTGCGGCCAGGTGGAACGCCGGTCAGGTTGCGGTGATGCAGACAGACCGTGACGACCTATTGCGGCAGCGCGATGCCCTCCACGACCAACTGGCGCACCTGCAGAACGCACCCCGGAGCTTCCGATGACAAATACGATGACGCAATCGCTGGTTTTCCAAGATCCGAACGCCTCAGAGCGCGAGCGGATGGCCGATAAAGCACACGACGCGGTGATCGTGCTGAACCACATCGCCGATCCGAAGTACGCGCCGTACTGCATGCGTTGCCGCGGCCTGCATCGGATGAAGGTAGTCGAGCCGTTCCTGTGGGAACACGACCGCGGAGCGGTTCACGACGAAAGGCAGGTGCTGTCATGAGCGACTCCATTCCCTCAATTAAGAGGCCCTGCGTATATCGCACAGGCTGCAACAACGCCGTGAACTGCAACCGCGCAGGTCATTGCACGTCTGCAGACTCGCAGGCGATGGACGTCGCCGAAGGAAAGAGTCAGCCGCGCGAGCAGCCGACATCGAAGGAGCGTGACTGGCGCGCGGGCTGCGAGTGCAATCGCGTGGGGCTGTGCTTTAGATGCCAAGCAGCCGAACAGATCGAGCGCCTGCAGCACGAACTTCGCATTTGGATGGATGCGAACAACGAATGGCTAAAGGCAAACGGCCCTGGCGGTTGGATCGATGATCTGCGACTGCGAGCCGGTCACGAACCGTGCTTGGTTCGCGTTCCATGTTCGCGCGGCGGCATGTCCGTCGACGACCTCAACTCCCTGGTGGACCGGCTCTGTCATCCGCATGCGCCAGCGCCTCAGCCTGATGACCTGTATTGCGCGCAGGTCGCAATTCTGCATCTCATCAAGCTCATGAGAACAGCGCAACCGCCGCGAGCGGAACTGCAGGCTGCTGCGTTCGATCTTGTAGACGTCTTGGATGCCGCCCTCATTGGCGCGCCCGATACGGGCTTGAGAGTTCGCGCCGACAACTACCTGCCGGTGATGTCCGCAATCACTCGCGTCCAAGACGCCTTGAGCGAGAGAGCAGCCCCGCCGGGAGCGGCACGCGCCGAGATCCAGCGTTGGCGCGATGACGCACTTGAGAACGCGGCCAAGATTGCAGAGCGCTACCGAGCGATGGACGTGGCTCGTGACATTCGCGCCATGTGCAGCACTTCAACGAAGGCGGGAGAGTAGCCCGTGATTCACGAACTTCGCTGCATCGTTCACAGCTTCAACTACGGTTATGACGAAGCGCCGAAGGGCGTTGTGTTCATCGACTGCCCCGTCTGCGCCCAAGAAGCTATCACCGAGTTGCGCAAGCATCTGAAGGCAACTACCGAGCAGCGGGACACCTTGCTGAGCGCCATCAGTATCAAGCGGCTAGTTGTAGCTACTCAGGGAGAGCGCCAATGAACCTCGCTAGATTCATGGTTTCGCAGAACGTAGCGAAGGGGAAAGCGTTCCTTGTCTACTCGTCGCATCGGACGGTTGAGAAGGCATTCAGCCATCTCGACAAGATGCGCCGGCAACGCAGGGGCAGGCGGCTCTACGTCCGTGACAAATGGATGGGCGTGCGCGTGAAACGTCCAAGGATGGGGAGAGTGATCTGACCATGCGTGAAGACTTCGTGCCGCCGAACACGACGGAAGAGAACAAGCAGGCTGCTGCCATCTTTCGCTATCAGCGACTCAAGGCATGCACGAGCCACTGGCATGCGCTCGCCGTAGAGATGGGCTACGACGGCGTCGAGCCGGCGCTGCTCGCGTTGCAGACGCTGACGCGCAATCAGCGCAAGCGCACTGTGCGATGCGTGCACGGCGTGTCGGAACTGAACGTCTGCACCAAGTGCGACTAACTCTGGGAGAGGGGAAGTATGACGCTTGAACAATTGATCGAACTAACTCAGCGCACAGCGGAGCATCGCCATTCCCCGTGGGAACTGGGCGACTGCCTGGACTGGAACGATCCGAGCGAGAAACAATACGTTCGCATGGGCTGCGACTTCATCGTCGAGCCGCCGACGCATCCGCTCGATACGGGTCACGAACGCATGCGCTACATCGCCGCGTGCGATCCGGTGTTGTTGCTGCCCCTGCTTCAGGAGCTTCAACAGTTGCGGCAAGGGCTGCCCGCCGCTGGACATCCCGACCTACTCGCCTACCACGAAGCGATGCTTGCCGCCGGCGTGCCGCAAGAAGCACTTAACGTGTACGACAGCAATTCGTACCGACGCGTCGGCCTGCGCCGCGAGTATAGCGAGGTCCTGTACGCCACTACCCAACGCGATGGGCATCCGGATATCCACGGTGAAGCACTGCTGCGGGCGCTGGTGGCGGCGTTCAACGCGATGCTCGAACAGCCAAAGATGGGAGAGGGGGCGTGACGCTTTTAGATGAAGCACTGGCGCTGCTCAGGGAGCTACGCCCGCATGCGCCGATCGAACGTGCATGGCTCACTGACCCACGCGCGCCATTCGACGAGGAAGCATGGCGGAATTCGCCGGTTGCGACGTCCAGCAAGCTCCGCGACAAGGTCGACAACTTGCTAGCCAGAGCAGAGAAGGAAACGGCGGTTATCTATTGGACCTGCCCGAAGTGCCAAGTGGAGAACCGTGACGACTATCACCGCATCTCGTGCCCGCACTGCGCATCGATGCGGCCAACTGCGAACCGGTGAGTTGGACTTTTAACTAACAGAAGGAGATTCGAATGACGAGATTCATTGAAGATCACAAGGTCAATCCTGCCAACGACCGCGTGCTGATCCGTGTTGCCGATGAGCCCGGCGCTGGTGGCGCGAACCATCGTTACGCGGTGTCGTGGGATAACGGCGGCACGGACATCGACTTCCAGAACGGTCCGATTGCCGAGGCTGGCGTGAACGGCATTACGCACGAGGCGCTGCTGGCCATCATCGCTGATCGACTGGCCGCATTTCAGCGCGGCCCCTACGCCTGTAATGAGAACGCCATGGCGCTGCTCAAGATCAGCGAGGCGCAGGAATGGCTGTACTCCAGAACCAGGGCGCGAGTGCAGCGCGGCGTTGAAGGGACGCACACGGTCTAGTCCGGGTTGACCTAGCGAGATGACTACTAAAATCACACTGGAGGCTTGGGCGGCGAAGTATTGGGACCCGGCGCCATCGATCCACACCCTGAGGCTGTGGACTCGCAATGGCCGTATATTTCCATGGCCGGAGAAGGCGGGTCGAACCTACTATGTTGACCCGAATGCCCGCTATCTTGAAAAAGATGATCCAATGATGGGAATCGCTGCACGTGGCTCCAAGACGGCGTAAGGAAGTCAATCGCCCGCTACCAGCGCACACACGGGTGCGGGCCGGCTATTACTCGTGGACTAGCCCGGAAACTGGCGTCGAGCATGGCCTAGGGCGGGACCGCAAGCATGCCATCGCCACAGCCATGCAGGCGAACGCCTATGTTGCGCTGAAGCGGCCTAGCCTGATCGATCAGATCACCGGGAAGGCCGACCACACTTGGGGCAAGTGGCTGGTGAAGTACCGTAGCCTGATCAGCTCCCGCGACCTGGAAGAGAACACCCGCCGCACATATAAGAGCCTGCTTGGGAAGCTCGATAAATACTGGCCTTCCGACAAGCCGCTGAAAGATATCAGTACGGCGATGATTGCGGAGATCCTGGATGCGACTGGTGCGGCCGGTAAGGCGCGTAGCGCGCAGCAAATGCGCAGTTTCCTCAAGGATTGCTTCCGGGAATGCATCGCTCAGGGCTGGATCGAACGTAACCCCGTGGACCCGACCCGCGCGGTGGCGGTCAAGGTGAAGCGGGCCAGGCTGTCTCTGGAGGTATTCCAGAGCGTCTATACCGTCGCTCTCCCATGGCTGCGCAACGCCATGTTGCTCGCGCTGCTGACCGGCCAGCGCCGGGAGGACATCACTGACGCGCGGTTCGCGAACGTTAAGGATGGCTACCTGCAGGTGGAACAGAGCAAGACCGGCAGGCGCCTTGCAATCCCACTCGTTATTGGACTGAAAGTAATTGGAAAGAACCTCGATGACGTCATCCGGCAGTGCCGCTCCACCGGCGTGCTGAGCCCATTCCTGGTCCACCAAACAGAGGATTATGGGAATAGCCCTCGCGGCAGCCAGATCTGGAAGGACACGCTGAGCCGGCGGTTCACGGACACGCTGGAGCCATTGAAGATCGACTGGGAGGGAAAGAATCCCCCGACCTTCCACGAGATCCGGTCCCTCGCAGAGCGGCTATATTCAGCCCAAGGCGACGTGAATACGCAGGACCTGCTGGGGCATTCAGAGGCCCGAATGACTTCGCTGTATCACGACTCCCGCGGCGATTGGGTGAAGATCAAAGTGGGCACTGTATAACGGAGGGGAATCGGAGAGGAACCGGAGAAGTGGCCTTTTCCTCGGTGTTCCACGTGTATCCAGAGAGTTCCCAAGCAGACGAACAACACACGCATAACGGCTCCGCTGAGGGCATCGCGTTGCCGATGCCATGACGTCGGGGGCCCTCACTTTCGAGACCGCGAGGCGCGGCGTCAACCTCCGCTTATCCCATCCGGTCTAGGCCAACTCCCCAGCGGCGCATCAGTGGCTCCCTTAGACACAAGTGCCAATGTGAGGTCCCTGGGCACCGCAGTAAAACTGCATGAATTCCCGCAAATCCTGGCTGACGAACCGCAGGCCGATTTCACTCCCGCTATCGATGCCCATACCCACTCCCACGTCCACACCATGAGCGGCAACCATCCTCATCCATTTATCGAAGGCGATCGTGTCATCGCCCCCTCACGCCCGGGCTTTCCCCACGGCACCATTCTCAAGCTGCTGGACAAGGGATTTCTATTGGTGCGCTGGGACGGGGATGTCCTGGAAACCTCGTACCACGGCGACCTCAGCAAGGCCGAAAGCACGAATTCGTGAAGTGCTGCCTAGGGTCACGGGAGTGACTCCATGGCCAACCGGCTATCGGCCAGAAGGAAGCGGAGCGAGACGAAAAGCAATGCGGGGAACTCTCTTCATCAGTAGCTGGCCGGCAGTTACAAAACGCCGGTCTATTTCCGCTCTGGCCCGCTGGCCAGTGGCCGGTTGACCGGTTGACCGGTTGACCGGTCGCTAGGCCTTCCCCAGCATCGCCCGCACGCGAGCAAGATCGTGCTCGGTGTCGACTCCGATGCCGGTTGCCGCGCACGCAACCGCGACAACAATGCGCATTCCAAGCTGCAATGCACGCAGCTGCTCCAGCTTTTCAGTGACTTCGAGATCCGTCGGCGGAGTCGCGGTCAACCGCTGCAGGGCCGAGACCCGATAGGCGTAGATGCCGAGATGCCGTTGCGCTCCCTGTATGTTCGTCTGGCTCATCAAGCCATTCGGTGCACCGTCGCGATGCCACGGAATCGGCGCACGACTGAAATACAGCGCTGCGCCGTCATGTGCCGTCACCACTTTGACGACGTTCGGATCGAGAAACTCCTGCAGGCTGGCAACCGGCGTACACAGCGTCGCGATGTCGGCTGCGGCATTGAGCTCCAGCAGCGCCGCCACTTGATCGATAAGTTCCGGCGGTAGTTGCGGCTCGTCGCCCTGCACGTTGACTACGATCGTATCCGCGCTCCAGCCGCGCACCTTTGCAACTTCGGCAATTCGATCGGTGCCCGACTGATGTTCGGCACCTGTCATCACCGCGAGCGGGCGCCCCGCAATCGCCGGATTTACGGCAGCCTGGGCCACGCGAGCATCATCGGTGGCTACCAGCACTTCATCGGCGCGACTGCAACTTGCGGCAGCGATCACCCACTGAATCATCGGCCGTCCGGCGATATCCAGCAGCGGCTTGCCGGGCAATCGCGCGGAGGCGTAACGCGCCGGAATAACGACTTTGAATGACATGGGGACAGCTCGGCTGGAAGCTCAGTCGCGCAGCAACTCGTCGTCCGGCGTGAGGCGGCGTGCCTCATCCTCAAGCATGATCGGGATGCCGTCACGCACAGGATAGGCAAGACGATCCGCGCGACACACCAGCACCTGTTGCGACCGGGAATATTGCAATGGGCCCTTGCAGGCCGGGCATGCAAGGATATCGAGCAGCTTGTTGTCCATGATCCGCAGTCTACTGCTTCGGCTGGCTGCTGCCGAGAACACCCTCGACCAACGTTGCAACGGCGGCGGTATCCGCCGCGTTCACGTCCAAGTCAAGGCCTACAACCCAGCACCGCTTACTGGCTCCCGCATAGCGCGGCTCTGCGGCAAGCTCGCGGCACTTGACCGCATCCTTCTGCGTCATGAGCACCGGCAGGCCGTCCGCAAAATCGATGTCCTGTCCGCCAATCACCGCATGATCGGGCAGCGGATGGCGCTTGACCTGCAGCCCCGCGTACTCGAGCGCTGCAAAAAATGCTTCAGGGTTACCGATACCTGCAACCGCGTGGACCGGAGCGGAACGGAACGACTCTATCGACCGCGCTTCGCCGCCCGCCAGAGCAACGACCGTGCCGAGTTGAGCAGCCACCGCGATCTGCGGCGCAACGACCGAGGGCAATGTCAGTGTATTCGTCGCCGCGCGTCGTGTTCGTACGATCAGATTGACGGATCGCAAACGCGAAATGGGCTCTCGCAGCGGACCTGCTGGCAGCAGCTGTCCATTGCCGAATGCACGCCGTTCATCCACAACGGCAATCTCGCAATCACGCGCCAGCCGGTAATGCTGCAGGCCGTCGTCGGCCAGTATCACTGCTGCGCCAAGTTCGATTGCATGCTTCGCAGCGGCTACACGATCCGGCGCCACCACGACGATGGTGCCGGTGCGAGTTGCGAGAAGCACAGCTTCGTCACCCACCTCACGATGATCGCTCTGCGGCAGAACTGCGCGCGGCCAATGCTTCGACGTGCCGCCGTAACCGCGCAGGACTATGCCAACTCGCAGGCCTCGTTGTTGCAGCAGCCCCGCCAGCCAGATAACGAAGGGGGTCTTACCGGTGCCCCCTACGGTGATGTTGCCGACGACGATGACCGGACGACCAACCCTGATCGAACGCAGCAACCCGACGCGGTACAGCCCGCGCCGCAAGCGAACACATACCGTAAAAAACAACGACAACGGCAGCAGCAGCGCCAGCAGCCAGATAGGCCAGCCCTGATACCAAAGCCGCTGCATGGTGGCATCGAGCTTCAAGGTGCGGGGCCTCGCTGTCGAAAAAGACCTTTCAACAGTTCGCTATACGCTGAATCGCACGCCATGGATCATGCATTGAACTGCATGCGGTGCAGCGACGCGTACTGGCCTTGCAGGCCGAGCAATTCCGCGTGCGTACCGGACTCCACCACCTTGCCGCCGTCGAGCACCACGATGCGGTTCGCCTTCTCGACGGTGGACAGGCGATGCGCGATCACCAGCGTCGTGCGGTTGAGAGTCAGACGTTCCAGCGCTGCCTGGATGATTCGCTCCGACTCGGTGTCGAGCGCAGAGGTGGCCTCATCGAGAATCAGGATGGGAGCATTCTTGAGCAGCGCCCGAGCAATGGCGATACGTTGTCGCTGGCCGCCGGACAGCAGCACGCCCCGATCACCGACCACCGTATCCAGTCCTGCCGGTAGGTCGCGCACGAACTCGAGGATATGCGCCGCACGCGCGGCCTCTTCGATAGCCGCCGGCGGTACGTCGCGCCCGAAGGCGATATTGGCGCGGATCGAATCGTTGAACAGCACGACTTCCTGGCTCACCAGTGCAATCTGCTCGCGCAGGTTGCTGATTCCGTACTCGAGCACATCGTGCCCATCCACGCGCAGGCTGCCTGCATTGACGTCGTAGAAACGCGGCAGCAGGTTCACCAGCGTGGACTTACCGCTGCCGGAACGCCCGACGATCGCCACCATTTCTCCCGCCGCAACCCTCAGGCTGATGCCCTGCAGCGCGGGCACATTCCCGGCGGGATACGAGAACTGGACGTTGTCAAACTGGATATCGCCACGCACCCGCTCAACGCGCAAGCTGCCGCCTGCAGGCTCGGTGGGTTCATCGAGCAATTCGAAGATGCTCTCGCCCGCCGCAATGCCTTGCTGGATGGGCCCAGCCACGCCAACCAGGCTGCGCAACGGCTGCGCAATCTGGGTCAATGCGACCAGGAACGCCAGCAGATCGCCCATGCTCATGCGCGAATTGATCGTATCGGCGATGGCAATGGAGAGCACGCAGGCCGCGCCGATCGAGGTGACCATCTGCACGACCGGATTCGACAGACCCTTGGTCAATACCAGGCGCATGTTGGAACGGCGATTGTGCTCGTTGACGGCTTCGAACTGCGCGTTCTGGTAGTCCTGTGCGTTGTAGACCTTGATCACGCGCGGCGCGTCGAGCGTCTCCTTGGCGACGCGGGTGATGTCCCCCATCGAATCCTGGATGCGACGGCTGTAACGGCGGAACTTGCGATTGATGATCGTCACCAGCCATGCCACCAACGGCGCGATGATGAGAGCGATCGAAGCGAGCCGCGCATTGAGATAGAACAGCACGAAGATCGAACCGACGATGGTCAGCGACTCGCGAATGGAGACGGTGACCGAATCCGTCGCCGCCTGGCCGATCTGCTCGGTATTGAAGGTGAGCCGCGACAACAGCACGCTGCTGGAATTGCGGTCGTAATAACCCACCGGCAGCTCTGTCACACGCTCGAAGATCTGTTCGCGCAGCCGCTTGACGATATGCCGCCCGACGTAGCCCATGCAGTAGGTCTGGGTGAAATCCCCCAGACCGCGCAGGGCGAAAATCCCTACCAGCACCAGCGGCAACCACAGCACGGTGCGCGGATCGCGATGCTCGAAGGTACCGTCGCCGAAGAACTTGGCGAAGGCGGAAAAGCTGACCATGCTCAGCGAGAACACTACGGCGCCGATCATTCCGAGAATGAACATGCCGCGATGCGGCCGCAGGTACCCCAACAGGCGCAGGTAGGTTCGCCAGCCGTCCGGCGAGGCAAGCGATGTCACAGGGAGTTTCGTTCCGCGTTGCTGTGGCGACATGGGGGCCTGTAACTACCGCGGCGACGCGGGAGCCGCGCCGGGAGCGGAAGTTTCGTTGATCGTCGCTATGTTGATGGCGCGAAAGCCAAGGCGGCCGACGACATCCATCGCCGTAACAACCGCTTGATGCGTTGAGCGCGCGTCCGCACGGATCGTAATCGGGTAATCGCGTGTTTCCCCTGCCAGCTTGCTGACTGCGGTCGACAGCGTGGCGGGACTGGTATTCAGCAACGTCTTGCCATTGACGCGATATTCGCCCGACGCCGCCACGGTGATCTCGATCGGCTCGCGCTTCTGTTCCGGTGCATCCGTATTGCTCGCTTGCGGCAACTGCAGCTTGATGCGCGACTCGTCCACGAACGTGGTGGAGACCATGAAGAAGATCAGCAGCAGCAGCACCACGTCGATGAGCGAAGTGAGGTTCAGATCGGGTTCTTCGGTGGTGCGCGGTTTGAGATTCATCGCGAAGGCCTGATCGTGCGTAGCGCCTGGTTCATCAACGTCCGCTACCACCACCGGCAGGCTGATCGCTGTCGATGGCCTCGACCAGCTTGATGGCCTCTTTCTCCATCGCCACCACCAGGTCGGCCACTCGTCCGCGCAGGTACTTGTAAGCCAGCAACGCAGGAATGGCCACGGTGAGGCCGGCTGCGGTGGTAATGAGCGCCTCGGCGATGCCGCCGGCCAGCGCGCTGGGGTTGCCGGCGCCACCGGCGTTGAGAGTGTTGAAGGTACGGATCATACCGAGCACCGTGCCTAGCAGCCCCATCAGGGGCGAGATCGAGGCGATGGTGCCCAGCGCATTCAGGAAGCGCTCCAGCTCATGCACCACGTGGCGGCCCGTGTCCTCGATGCTTTCCTTGATGATACTGCGGTCGCGGTGCCGGTTGGCCAGCCCCGCCGCCAGGATCTTGCCGAGCGGGGAATTCTGCTGCAGGGCTGCGATGTGCTTGTCCTGGATCTGCCCGTGCTCCACCCACTTCCATACCTTGTCGGTCAGCTCTGCGGGCAGCACCCGGCGTTGCTGCAGCGTCCACAGCCGCTCCAGGAAGATCGCGGCAGCGATGATCGAGGACAGGATGATCGGCACCATGACGATGCCGCCGGCTTTCACGATTTCAAACATGGCTGCGCAATACGTCTGCGTGTGCGGGTCGTGGGCGTCGTTGTTTGACGCGAATAGTAGCAGCTTTGCGTGTACGCAACAGTTCAGAGCTAGCGTGCGCTCCAGTAGTGACGATGCTCCCGTCGATACTGCGTAGGCGCCTGCATGCCGGCTGCCATAAAGGCGACGTCGATTGCGCCGCCGTCGGTGGTTGTAAGTATTCCTGCACCGCTGTCGCGCCAGCGGCGAACGATATCCGGCTTGGGGAAATCCCAGCGATTGCGATAGCCGACCGGAAACAGCGTCCAGCGCGGCCGCGTCGCGTCCACGAATTCCGATGTGGAGGAAGTACGGCTGCCGTGGTGGGGCGCGACCACGATATCCACAGCCGCCAGTCCGCCCCTGACGAGGGCCTGCTCGCTTCCGCCTTGTATATCTCCCGTAAGCAGGACGCTGCCACCTGAGCTGCTGATGCGCAATACGCAGGAGGACTCATTGCTCGAGGCGTAGACCTGCTCCACCGGATGCAAGACCACGAACTCTACGCCGTCCCAGTTCCAGCGCTGGCCGCGCTCGCAGCGACGAACCATGGACGGCATGCGCGCCGCCGCGACCGGCCGCACGGATGGACCGACAAGCAACTGCGCAACGGGTATGCCCCGCATAACGGACATCATTCCACCACGATGATCGAGGTCGCCGTGGCTGATCATCAAGGTATCGATCTGCCGTACACCCTGGCTGTACAGATAAGGCAATACCACCAACTCACCGGTATCTCGTCCGGTCCGGAACGCGGGCCCGGTGTCGTAGACCCGCATATGGCGGCGGGTTCGCACTACCGCGGACAGTCCCTGCCCGACATCGAGCAGCGTCAGGAAGAACTCTCCGGCCGCGGGCGACGCAGGCCGGAATCCGAGCGCCGGCAGGCATAGCAGCAGGGCCGCCCAGCGCGTTGCCCAGATACCCGGCAATACGAACAACAGCGAACCGACGACCAACGCGCCATGCAGTAGCGGCGGAATTGTCGGGAAATGCCAGATAGCCAACGGCAGATCGGCAAACCACTGCAACACCGGCCAGCACCACTGCAGCAATCGCGCCGTGAACCCGAGCACCACCGCGCCTGCAGGCAGAAAGACTGTAGCCGTGAGCGTTCCAATCAACACGAGCGGCACAAGGAGCAACGTGAAGAACGGTATTGCAAGCACGTTTGCCACGGGTGCGATCAACGACAGGCTGCCAAACGCGCCGATAAGAACCGGCATCAGGCCAATCGTCACCGCAAATTGCACGCGACTGAAACCGCACAGCACGCCCCCGGTCGCGAGCCGACCTGAAACACCTAGCAGGATGACTGCCACTGCCCCGAACGATAGCCACGCTCCCGCAGCCAGCGGCGCAAAGGGATCGAACAGCAACACTCCGATCAGCGCGAGCCCCAATGCCTGCCGGACGCTTACCTCGCGGCGCCACCAGCGAGCGGCGAAATAGATACACAGCATCAGCAGTGTGCGCTGCGTAGGGACGGACAATCCGGCCAGCATCGAATAGCCGATCCCGCCGCAGAGGCCGCCTATCACTCGACCGTGCATCGCGTTGACACGCCATCGCTGAGCCGCGGGCCAGTGCACAATCGCGCCGCCGGCCCAGGCAAGCAGCGTTGCGATCATGCCGATATGCATGCCCGAAATGGCGAGCAAATGGGTCGTTCCGGTGGCGCCGAACACGCGCCATTGATCGGCCGATATGCTGTGTGTATCGCCTACGGCCAAGCCTTGCAGTACACCAAGCATCGGTTCGTCGCCGACTGCGGTTGCCAGTCGTTGCGAGATCCACGAACGGACTCGCAGGACGGCGTACGCCGCAGACGCCGGCGCAAGCCTGATATCACGAGCGTCCGCACGGATATAGCCGGTTGCTCCGATACCGTTGCGAAACAGTTGTCCTTCGTAGTCGAAGCCGCCGGGATTCGCGAAACCCGAGCGCCGCTTGAGGCGCACGACGAACTGCCATTGCTCACCGACAGCGGGATGTGCCGTGTTGTCGTACCACGCCAGCCTGATGCGCCCAGGAACCGGCGCGGGAACTGGCCCTCGGACCGACCCTGGGGCCGAAGTGAGCGCGTCGCTCACATCGAATTCGAATTGCGGATCCACCGCGGTGTTGTCGGTCAGTGATGCCACATGACCCCGCACAACCAGGTCCACACCTTCCAGTGCCGCCGGCAAATCCTCAGCCAACCGCCCCGCCGCATTTGCCCATGCCCACGCGATACCCAAGAGCAACGCAATTGCCGCAGGCGCGCGCAACAGCAGGAGCACCGCAAAGGCAATACACAGCAACACACTCCAGGGCCATACAGCCGGGAGTGTCGTCAGGCCATGAATGCAACAATGACCCAGCAGGAAGGCGATTCCGATTCGCAACATTCCGCCTCCGTGCGGGTCCGATGGACGACAGTGCTCCGTTGGCTCGCTAACAGCCCGTTACAAGTCGTGCCGAACTGCGATAATCCGACGCTACCGTGCCAGCCGCACGGCGACCGACGATTTATCGTTACTTTGCAGCCTTAAAGAACGCGCCGCCTACGCCGACAGAACCTGCAGCGGCCCAGGTGCGGAAAGTCGGACGCCAGCCGCCGACTACGCTGCCGCAACGTTTTGCCGATTCGACATGCCCAGACGAGTATTCAAATCCCTGAGTCGGCAGCGCCACCGCTGGAAGGAACGCTGGTTCATGCGCCCGTTTCAGTTACTGCTGGAACATCCCGCCTATTGGTCGCTGAACCGGCGCAATGTTGCTCGTGCTTTCGCACTTGGGCTGTTTCTTTCGTTCCTGCCATTGCCGGTCCACCTGATCCTGGCAGTAGCATTGGCCCTGGCGTTGCGACTCAACATCCCGGTGGCAGTCACGGGCACGCTGCTTGCCAATCCGCTGACCATCGTCCCGATGTACGTCCTCGCCTACTGGGTAGGCTGCCACCTGCTGGGAATCCAGGAACACCGGTTTGCGTTCGAGCTGAGCTGGGAATGGCTGACGACGCGCTTGTTGCCGGTGTGGAAGCCGTTTCTGCTCGGCTGCTTTGTGATGGGCACCGTTACGGCACTGCTCGGCTACGCGCTGCTGGCAGGCATATGGCATCTCAGCCTGGTGCTGAAATACAAGAAACGCAAAGGCAACGCGCGAGGAGTGACGAGTGACGAGTGACGGGCAAAACGGTAGCGCTCCCCGCACTCGGTCACACCAAGATTCCATCCGTCAGCGTCAGCGTACGCTGCATGCGCGAGGCTAGTTCCGGAGCGTGAGTCACGATGACCAGCGCGGTACCGAGTTCGCGATTCAACTCGAGCATGAGCTCGAACACCTGCCTCGCATTGGCACCATCCAGATTGCCCGTCGGCTCATCTGCGAGAACCACTTTGGGTTGCGTCACCAGCGCACGTGCCACGGCGGCGCGCTGACGCTCGCCTCCGGAGAGCTGAGCGGGCCGATGCTCCACGCGTGAGGCAAGCCCGACGCGCTCGAGCAGATGACGTGCGCGACTGCGCGCCTCCTCCACCGGCATGCGGCGAATCAGCAGCGGCATCGCGACATTCTCCAGCGCGCTGAACTCCGGCAGCAGATGGTGAAACTGGTAGACGAAACCGAGCGCGCGGTTGCGCAGGTCGCCGCGCGCCGCATCGCTCAGAGAATTGATCGATTGCCCCGCGATGGTGACCGCCCCGGACGAAGGCAGGTCCAGCCCCCCGAGCAATTGCAACAGAGTGGTCTTGCCCGATCCAGAAGCCCCCACGATTGCCAGCCGCTCGCCAGCCGCAACGTTCAGCTCGACCCCATTGAGCACATCGACGCGGGTATCGCCCTGCTGGAAGTGCTTGGAAAGCGCCGTGCAGGTAAGGACAGGAGAAGCAAGCTCGGTAGAGGGCATTTTGATTTCCGAGAAAACAGCGGATCGGGCAACGGGTCAAGCAGGCAACGGGGCAACCGGCCAGAGAGATTACCGCCAAGGAAGTCGAGGCCAGAAAGTCGAGGCCAGAGAAGCCAAGGGACAAAACATCCATTCGTTCACTGGTGCACCGCGTGACATCCCGGCCTCGCTCCGCTCTGGCCACCTTGCCGGTTGGCCGGTTGGCCCTTCTCTGGCCTCTCTCTCAGTCATGCCTCAGCGCCTGTGCCGGCTGCGTGCGTGCTGCGCGCCATGACGGATAAAGCGTCGATAGGCAGCACAACGCGAATGCGGTTGCGCAGATCTTGAGTACGTCGTGCCACTCCACCGTCGCGGGCAGGTCGCTCATGAAGTACACCTTGGCATCGAGAAATTTCGTCCCCAAGACCGCCTCCAGTCCGTGGATCAGTGTCTCCAAATTCACCGCGATCAGCACACCAAGCGCGAGCCCGGCCAGCGTACCGATCAAGCCGATCGCCGTACCTTGCGTCATGAAGATCGCGAGAATGCTGCCAGGCCGCGCGCCCGCCGTGCGCAGGATCGCGATATCGGATTGTTTGTCCTTGACGACCATTACCAGCGTCGAAACGATGTTGAAGGCCGCGACTGCCACGACCAGCAGCAGCATGATGAACATCATCGACTTGGCAAGCTGGATGGAACGAAAGAAGTTGGCGTGCTTGCGCGTCCAGTCGTCGATGTAATAACCGCCGCCGAGGGAGACCGCGAGATCGCGCACTACCCGCGGAGCTGCAAACATATCCTTGAGCTTCAGCCGCAGACCGGTGACCTCATCGCCCATCCGGTAAAGACGCGCCGCGTCGGCCAGGTGGACGTAAGCAAGGTTACGGTCGAACTCATACATGCCGGAAGCAAAGGTGCCAACAACCTTGAACCCGCGCATGCGAGCGACGATTCCTGCCGCCGTGACCACCGGCTGCGAGGTGGCTATGACGACTCGGTCGCCCACCGACACACCCAGCGCCTTGGCCAGTTCCACGCCCAACACAATGCCGTATTCGCCCGGGACAAGAGCATCGAACGAGCCCGCACTCATGCGTGAGGCTATCTCCGCTACTTTGCGTTCCTCGGCTGGAATGACACCGGAAACGGCAGCGCCGCTGCTCTTGTCGCCCGCCATCAACAGCGCCTGGTCCTCAATATAGGGCGCCGCAGCCAGGATCTCGGGGTGCGTGGCAACCTTCGCGGCAACCTCTTGCCAGTCGGGCAACCCACTGCCGAAGGCGCTGATGGTCGCGTGCGATGTCAGGCTGAGAATCCGCCCGCGCAGTTCCTGTTCGAAACCGTTCATGACCGACAGCACGACGATCAGCACTGCCACGCCGATCGCGACGCCGAGCATGGAAATGACCGATATGAACGAGACGAATCGATTACCGCGCCCGGAGCGCAGGTAACGGCGACCAATGGTGAGTTCGTAGCGACTCATGCGCCCAACCCGTTGCTACTCGTACCGTTGCTACTCATACCTGAGAGCGTCCGCAGGTTCGGTCGCCGCGCCACGCAACGCGGGATAGATGGTCGCAACCACCGTAAGCACCAGCGAAGTGATGGTTATCCCGATGACTTGCGGCCAATGCACTTCCGAAGGTACGGCAGTGATGTAGTAAACGGTCGGATCGAAGATATGCACGCCCATCAGGCGCTCAAGGACCGGCACGATGCTGCCGACGTTGAAGGCGAGCGTCAGCCCCAACGCGAGACCCAGCAAAGCCCCGAGCCAGCCGATGACCACGCCCTGCGTGACGAAGATAGTCACCACCGAACGTGGACTGATCCCGACGGTACGCAGAATGGCGATATCGGTCCGCTTTTCATTCACCACCATCACCAGCGCCGACACCGTGTTGAAGGCTGCAACCGCGACCACCAGCAGCAGGATCAGCGTCATCATGGTTTTCTCGATACGCACCGCGCGGAAGTAACTGGCGTTCTCCTTGGCCCAATCGCTGACCTCGAAGCCCTCGCCAAAGCTCTTCGCAATCACCGGCGCGCGCCCCGGCGCCGCAAACACATCGGCGAACTTCAAACGCAAACCTGCCGGAGCACCGTTGGTTCCGGCGAGAGCTGCTGCGTCCTGCAGGTTGACCAGCGCCAGGACGCTATCGTGTTCCTGCAGCCCGACTTCGAAAATGCCGCTCACGGTGAACGTCTGAATCCGCGGCTGCAGATCGATACCGGCGACGATTCCGCGTCCCGCTGCAGATTTCGTCGGTACCAGCAGGTTGACCTCATCGCCCAGGTGAACCTCCAGTGCCCAGGCCAGCCCCGCTCCCAGCACGATTCGTCGCGAACCGGCGACCAGGTCCTGCAGCGAGCCGCTAGTCATGTGCCCGCTGATTTCGGATACCTGCGTTTCCAGATCGGGCAAGACTCCGCGCACCAGCGCGGGCCGCATTTGCTGGCCGCGCCCAACCATCCCTTGCAGGTCCAGGTACGGCGCCACGCCGACGACGCCCTCGCTATGGCGAGCCACGTCCGCCAGCCTCGGCCAATCGCGCATCCGTTCAGGCGGCGCCGAGATCGTCGCGTGCGAAGCCAGGCCGAGCAGTCGCGTACGAATCTCGCTCTCGAAACCGTTCATCACCGAAATGATCGTGATCAGTGCCGCCACGCCGACGCAGATACCCAGCATCGAGGTCCAGCTGATGAACGAAACGAAGTATCCGCGGCTGCGGCTGCGCACGTAGCGCAGGCCGATGAAGAGAGGCAGGGGGTGGAACATGGAGAAGAGAAGTGACTAGCGGATAGCGGATGGCGGATAGACAGAATTCGGACACGGCTGCATGAGCCCGGCGCTTTCAATCCTGCGACGACCCGCAACTCGCTCACTGTCGCCGCTGCGCGCTTGATGTTTCGCCCTATCCGCCATTCGTTATCCGCCATCCGCTTCTATCCAGTCAGCCTACACGCCTCGTTATGTCTTTTCACGCCTTTGGCGCCGGCCGCACTCGTCCAACCGCCATCCGCCAGGTGCTGTCCCTGGCCTGTTTCTGTGAACTGCGACTATAAATCGAGGCAAGGCGCTTGGCCGTTATGTAATGGCTGCTATACAGTCGATCAGGTCGTTTTCCGGAGGATTACTCATGCGCCCCGCTCCCTGGATCTATTCAGCGCTCGCAGCCTTCGCCCTGGCAGGTTCCGCGGCCGGCGCGGATGAGCTGCAAATGACCACAGCACCGCAAAGCACGGCGGGTCATCCCGCTCGCGGCATGTCCATGGAAAAGGTCGAAGCCACCTTCGGCGCACCGACCACGCGCGTCCCCGCCGTCGGCGGCAGCAACGCCCATCAGCCCCCGATAACGCGCTGGGAATACCCCGGCTTCACGGTCTATTTCGAGAACAACGTCGTCGTGCACTCGGTGATCGTCGGCTGACCGGCCGAACCCGCTTCCAACAGGACCGACAGGCCGGCGCAAGCCGGCCTTGTCGTTTCTGGCCGCAGCCCAATTGCCCCGAATCGGCGTTGGAGGCATTCGGTTGCTGGCACGCGCATCGTTACGCCCCGTGCCTGGCGCCGGAAAATGTTTTCCGGACCGCCCGCAAGTACATCCCTGTAGGGCTTCGACAAAAACTCCTGTTTTTGACGATCCGGAAAACAATTTCCGGCGCCAACCACGTGAGCAGTTTTGAGAAGACGAAGCCCCGCCCTGCGGCAACGTGATGGAACCACGGATGCCTGTGAAGGCCCGTGCCAAACACGGAACGGACGGCATCTGCTAACCTGCCCACCGCTTCGGGGACGCATTGAGCGTCGGTCCGAGCTTCGTGTATTGATCGCCAACCCCGTATCCAGAATCGTCCGCTAAATGCCCCAGAACGACGCGCTATTACTGCCCAGCAAAGCCCAGATGCGGGTGCGCTGGGGACAGCTCTATGGATCTGCCACTTCGCTGTGGCTCGCTGAAGCCGCACGCCAGGCGTCGGCACCGTTGCTGGTTGTCGCCGACGACGCCCGCCAGGCAGGCAGGCTGGAAGAAGAGCTACGGTTTTTCTGCGGGCCGCAGCTGTACATAGAGTCTTTTCCGGATTGGGAGACACTGCCCTACGACTTGTTCTCCCCGCATCCGGACATCGTCTCGCAACGCCTGCGCATGCTCGCTGCCCTGCCACGGCTGACGAAGGGCATTGTCATCGTCGACCTGGAAACGCTGCTGCAGCGAATCGCTCCGCAGGCCTATATCGATGCGCATGCGTTCGACCTTCCCGTGGGCGAGAAGCTGGATCTGGAACTGTTCCGGCAGCGTCTGAGCAACGCTGGTTACGTCGCGAGTTCGCAGGTGATGGCACCGGGCGAATTCGCCGTGCGCGGTTCGCTGATCGACTTGTTTCCGATGGGCAGCGCCACGCCTTACCGCATCGACCTGTTCGACAACGACGTCGAAAGCATCCGCGTATTCGATCCGGAAACACAGCGCTCCGGCGACAAGGTGCCGGCGCTGCGACTGCTGCCGGCAAGGGAATTCCCGCTTACGGTGGAGGGTATTCAGGCTTTCAAGCGCCGCTTCCGAGCCCGCTTCACCGGCGATCTGACGCGCATGCCGCTTTACCAGGAAATCGCGGAAGGCGCGCCACCGGCCGGCATCGAGTACTACCTGCCGCTGTTCTTCGACGCCACCGCTACGCTGTTCGACTATCTGCCGGCAAACGCGCTGGTGGTCACCGAGTCGCAGGTCGAATCGGTGGCGGCGCAGGCGTTCACGGAAATCGAAAGCCGCTATGAACAACGTGGGCATGACTCGGCACGCCCGATTCTCGCGCCAGCGGAAGTTTTCATGCCGGTGGCGGAGCTGTTACTGCGGCTATCGCAGTTTCGCAGCATCGAACTATCGCGCGTCGAACTGGATCCGCTGACACAACCGCTGCCGCATCAGAATTTCAGAACGCGTCCACCGCCGCAGTTGCGTATCGACCCACGCAGCGACACGCCGGCGCGCGAGCTGGCTGCCTTTCTGGGTGAGTTCCAGGGTCGCGTGCTGATTGCAGCCGAGTCCGCAGGACGGCGTGAAATGCTGCTCGACATCCTGCGCGCGCGGCATATCGAACCGGTGCTCGTAGAGAGCTGGTCGGCATTTATCGAAGGCACGGCACCGCTGACCATCGCCGTGTCGGCGCTCGCTAACGGCCTGGTGCTAGAGCAGCCCCATGTCGCAGTTATTGCCGAAGAACAACTGTTCGGCGAACGTGCTCGTCAGGAGCGTAGGCGCCGGCGTCCGGAACGCGATCCGGAAAAGATCATTCGCGACCTGGCCGACCTGCAGGCGGGATCGCCGGTGGTCCACGAACATTACGGCGTAGGCCGCTTCGTCGGACTGCAGACACTCGATGTCGGCGGCCTCACCAGCGAGTTCCTGGTGCTGGAGTACGCAGATGGCGACAAGCTTTACGTACCGGTGCAAGCACTCGACCTGATCAGTCGCTACACCGGTTCGCCCGCGGAAACTGCGCCGCTGCACAAGCTCGGCACGGACACCTGGCAGAAGGCCAAACGCAAAGCGGCACAGAAAATCCGCGACACTGCAGCGGAGCTGCTGGACCTGTACTCACGCCGCGCCGCGCGACAGGGCGAGCAGCTCGTTGCCAGCGAAGCAGACCTGCGCGCTTTCGAAGCTGCCTTCAAGTTCGAAGAAACACCGGACCAGGCACTGGCCATCGAACAGGTCATTGCAGACCTGGGCAGCGGCCGGCCGATGGATCGGGTGGTCTGTGGCGACGTCGGTTTCGGCAAGACCGAAGTCGCACTGCGCGCGGCATTCGTTGCCGTCCAGGCCGGCAAGCAGGTGGTCGTGCTGGTTCCGACCACGCTGCTGGCGCAGCAGCACTATCAGACCTTCGCCGACCGCTTCGCCGACTGGCCGGTGCGAATCGAATCGATGTCCCGATTCCGCAGCGCACGCGACATGAACCAGGTCCTGCAAGGACTGGAAACCGGTCACGTCGATATCGTGGTCGGCACGCACCGCTTGCTGCAAACCGGCATCCGTTTCGCCAACCTGGGCTTGGTGGTGATCGACGAGGAACATCGGTTCGGCGTGAAAGACAAGGAACGCCTGAAGGAGCTGCGTGCCGAAGTGGACGTGTTGACGCTGACCGCAACGCCGATTCCACGCACGCTCAACATGGCGATGGGGGGTCTGCGCGAGCTGTCCCTGATCACCACGCCGCCGGCTTCGCGACTATCGATCAAGACGTTCGTTTCCCAGTGGGACGCCGCCACCGTACGCGAGGCCTGCCTGCGCGAAATCCGCCGCGGCGGGCAGATCTATTTCGTCCACAACGCGGTGGAAACCATCGAGAAGACGGCGCGTATGCTCGAGGAACTGGTGCCCGAAGCACGCGTCGCCGTCGGTCACGGCCAGATGCGCGAGCGTGAACTCGAACAGATCATGCTCGACTTCTATCACCAGCGAACCAACCTCCTGGTGTGTACGACGATCGTGGAAAGCGGCATCGACGTGCCTTCGGCAAACACCATCGTCATCGACCGGGCGGACCGGCTCGGGCTGGCGCAATTGCACCAGCTGCGCGGTCGCGTCGGGCGCTCGCACCATCAGGCGTATGCCTATCTCATGACGCCTCCGCGCAATGTTATGACGGCGGATGCAGTGAAGCGGCTTGAGGCCATCGAATCCCTCGAAGACCTGGGCGCCGGTTTCACCCTGGCCACCCACGACCTGGAGATCCGCGGCGCCGGCGAATTGCTCGGCGAGGGCCAGAGCGGCCAGATCCAGGAAATCGGCTACGCGCTCTACATGGAAATGCTCGAGCGCGCAGTCGAAGCTCTCAAGTCGGGCAAGATTCCGAACCTGGATGCCCCCATTCACCAGGGGCCGGAAGTCGACCTGCATATCGCGGCGTTGCTGCCCGATGACTACCTGCCCGACGTGCACCTGCGGCTGGTGCTCTACAAACGCATCGCTGCGGCAACGAGCGAGGAGCTGCGCGAGCTGCAGGTTGAGATGATCGATCGTTTCGGCCTGCTGCCGGCGCCCGCTAAAAACCTGTTCCGGATCGCCGAACTCAAGGTGAGCGCGCGCGACCTGGGCCTGCGCAAGATGGACATCGGTCCGGGCGGTGGTTCCGTTACTTTCGATCCGGATACCCGCGTAGACCCGGCGACGCTCATTCGATTCGTCCAGCAACACGCACGCACGCATCGCCTGGAAGGCGGCACGAAGCTGCGTTTCACGCTCAAGCTGGAGAAGGATGAACAGCGCTTTGAAACGGCGCAGCAGCTCTTGGAGGGGCTGGGGAAGAAGGCGGTGCTGGTGGAGGGCAAGAAGAGATGAAGGTGACGAGTGACGGGTGACGGGCAAGCAACGCTTGCGGCACTCTTGCTCGTCACCCGTCACCTATTCCCCCCTCATCACCCATCACCTTCTGCCTGCTACACTTCTATCCATGAGAACCCTCGCATTACTGCGCTTTCCCACCCTCGCCTTGCTGGCTCTGATCGCCGGCTCCGCCAGCGCCCAGCAGCCGCCAGCGGCTTTGCAGTCCTACGACGTCGAGTTAGTTATTTTCCGTACGCTGTCCGCGAGCGCCACACCCGAGCAATGGGCGTCGGAAAACAACGGTGCGAAACAGGATGTCGTAATTGCGGATGAAGACGCGCCCTCCGCCGCTGCAGCAGCCGTTGCGCCGGTAGCGACCAGCACCGAGACTTTTCCGGAGCTCGCCGCGGCCAAGTTCAAGCTCGGCTCCATCGAAGAAGCCCTGCGACGCAGCCGTAATTACCAGGTGCTGGGACACATCGGCTGGACGCAACCCGGCTATCCGCGTACCGAAGCACACTACATGTCCATCAATGGGCAAGTCTTAGAGGGCTCCGGGCTGATTGGCCAGATCGCCGTCTCGCGCGGCCGCTACCTGCACATGACCCTGGATCTGGCATTGGAGCCCCCTACCGAGCCCGGTCAGCGGTATGTGCTGCAGCAGACCCGCCGCATGCGCAGTAACGAACGCCACTACATCGATCACCCGAAGTTCGGCGTGATTGCGCTGATAACGCAGAGTAGCGGAGCGGAGTAAGGGATGAACGGTGACAGAAGTCACAATAGTCACAGGGGTGACGAAGACAGTGACAACGTACCAGCGAGACGAAGACGCTGTGTCACCCGTCTCCCGTCACTCGTGTGACTCCTGTCACTCCCGTCACTTCCTCCTAATCACACTCCCTGCTGACCACCCGATTCCGCCCCAGCTCCTTGGCATCTTTCAGTGCCTTGATCGTGCTCTCGTAGATGCGCTCCGGCGGGACGTCGTGCGGCGGGACTACCGATACGACTGCGGCGCTGGCGGTCACATAGCGCGACACATTTGAGCGTGGGTGGTGGATCGCGAGATCCCGAACGCGGGACAGCACTGCCTCGGCAAGCTTTGCCGCCTGCGCGAGATCGAGCCCGGTGGTCAGTGCGGCGATCTGGTCTTCGTCATAGCGTCCGCACAAGTCGCTGGCGCGCCGGAAGCAACCGCCGACGACGCGTGCGATGCGCCGGAACGATTGGTCGGCACCCTGGCGGCCGAACACATCGCGATAGTTGGAGAAATGATCGAGGTCGAAAATCAGGAAACTGAGGCGACGCGATTCGCGTTGCGCGAGGCCCCAGTCACGCTTGACCAGTTCCTCGAAGTACGGACGACGCAACAGTCCGGTCAGTTTGTCGTCGCGCAGATAGGCAAGCATGGTCTGCGTGTTGAGCGCCGGATCGCGACCCTCGGCGCGTGCATCCTGGCGCAACCCGCCGATCTCACGATGAAAGCCGGCAAAGTGGCTGACCGTGCCCTGCGGCGTGCGTAACGGCGAGAGCGTCAGCTCATTCCAGAACATCGTGCCGTCACGGCGATAGTTGCGCACGGTGGCGTGCACCGAGGTGCCTTCCTTGATAGCCGCGCGAACCCTGAGCAAACCCTCCTGCTCGTGATCCTCGCCCTGCAGAAAGCGCAGGTTGCGTCCGAGCAGCTCGTCCTCGGCATAGCCGGTCATCTGCTGCATTGCAGGGTTGGCAAACACGACCTGCCAGTCGCCATCGCGTGCCTCGCAAATGGTGACGCCCTCGGGGGCGGCCTCGACCAGGGTCTTGAGTAAATTGGGGTCCACGCTGCTCATCGCGACAACCTAACGAGTCTGGCCTAAGGAATCTGGCTAAATAATCTGACTAACGGCCGGCTTTCAACCTTGGGTGGCGGGTATGCACCATGGCCTGGCTGTCCGCCATTCGCTATCCGCTTCTCGCTGTATCGACGCCGGCCGCGTTATCTGAAACTTCTGCATCGCAGCGGTCATTCACGAATCGGCCGGCTTGGTGCAGGCTTGGTGCACCCCTGGGGCGCCTCAGGCATCCAGCCGCAGGTCCGGCCGTTCCATGCTGCCCTTGATCGCCTGCTCGCAGGCCTGCCAATCCGCCGAAGCCCGCAACGCCAGGCGATCCATAGCCGGTCCGCCTCGCAGCCGAGCCAAGCGCAACTGGCTGGAAGGATCGGCGCTTTGACGCACGGAATCGATGACTTGCAGCACACCTTGGCGATTGTTGCAGATCGGAACCATGTCGCAACCCGCCGCCAGCGCTGCCCTGACCCGCTCCGGCATGTCGCCCACCACGCTCGCCCCCGCCATCGAGAGGTCGTCGGAGAAGATCGCCCCGCTGAAACCCAGTCGCCGCCGCAGCTCGTCTTGCAGCCATTTTCGCGAGAATCCGGCAGGCAGCGGATCTACGTCCGCGTACACCACGTGAGCAGCCATGATCGAGGCCACGCCATTGTCGATGAGTCGCTGATAGGGATACAGATCATCATCCATGTCCGCGAGCGGACGCCGGTCCACCGGCATGGCGACGTGCGAATCCGGGACTACCGCCCCATGGCCGGGAAAGTGTTTGATGGTCGAGGCCATGCCAGCCTCGCGCATGCCGTTCATGAAGGCGATCGCCAGCTCCGCCACGATGCGCGGATCGCGATGGAAGGCCCGGTCGCCGATCACCGAGCTCACGCCGTAATCCAGGTCGACGACCGGAGCAAAACTCAGATCGATCGCCACTGCACGCAGCTCCGCGGCGAGCAGCCACCCGCATTGCCGTGCCAGATGCCGGCCAGCGGCAGCATCCAGAGCGTACTCGCGACCAATCGTGCGCATCGCGGGCAGGACGGTGAAGTCTTCGCGAAAGCGTTGTACCCGCCCGCCTTCGTGATCGATGGTGACCAGCAGCGGGGGGCTGCGCACCGAGCGAATGTCCGCGACCAGCTGTTCAAGCTGCTCGATGCTGGCGAAGTTGCGGGTAAAGAGAATACATCCGCCGACGAGCGGGTGAGCCAGCAGATCGCGATCCTCCGCCGTGAGGCCGGTACCTTGAACGTCGATGAGCAGCGGACCGAGGGTCATGAGGAGGTCAACCGGCCATCGGCAAATTGGCGGCTGGCCAGCGGCAACATTGCAAGCCAACCGACCGTTGAGGGATGGCAGGTGCAATGCGCACGTCGATGATCAATCCGACGCGTCTCATCTGGCCAGCTGCCCGTGGCCAGCTCGCCAGCTCGCCAGCAGCCTCTTTCTCATTTCCACTCCCGGTACGGTCGCAGCGCCAGGTTGAAATTGTAGTACCGCTCATCGTCGGTGACCTCTGTGCCCAACCACTGCGGACGATCGAATACTTCCGCCTCGTCGCTCAGCTCGATCTCCGCCACGATCAGGCCGGCATTGGCGCCGAGGAATTCATCGATTTCCCAGACGTGGGCGCCGCATTCGATGCGGTGTCGATATTTCTCTATCAGCGGACCATTGCACAATTCGCCGAGTATTTCATCCGCATCCGCACGGGGAATGGGGTACTCGTATTCGAGCCGGGTCATGCCCGAGCGCTTCGCCTTGAGATTGAGCCAGGCGTGCTCGCCGGCGATACGCGCCCGAATCGAACAGGCGGCGCCGGAGGAGAGGTATCCCTGCCGCAGCAGCTCGCGGCTCACTGCCTGGCTGCGCCAGGCGTCCGAGCGCAGCAGGAATTTACGTTCGATTTCCAGGGCCATCGTCAGTCCGGGTTAACGTCGGTCGAACACCGCAATGGACTCGACGTGCGTGGTATGCGGAAACATGTCCATGGCGCCCGCCGCCTTCAACTCGAAACCATGCTCGTTGACCAGAATGCCGGCGTCGCGCGCCAGCGTGCCGGGGTGGCAGGAAATATATACAACGCGCTTCGCCCCCGAGCGTGCAATCAGCGGCAATACCTCGCGCGCTCCGGCGCGCGGGGGATCCAGCAGAATGCGGGAATACTTGCGAGTGGCCCACGCCGACTGCGCGACATCCTCAGCCATCAGGTTGGCGGTGAAGAACTCCGCGTTGCCGATCCCATTGCGTGCAGCATTGCGTCGAGCCCGCTCCAGCAGGCCCGCCTCTCCTTCCACGCCAACGACGTGGCGCGCATGCCGGGCCAGCGGCAGCGAGAAATTTCCGAGCCCGCAGAACAGGTCGAGCACATCGTCGTCACTTCCCGGCTGCAGCAACTCGACCGCGCGCGCTACCATGAGCTCATTGATGGCCGAGTTGATCTGCACGAAGTCCGCAGGTTCAAAGTGCAGCTCGACGTCGAATTGCGACAACCGATAAGTCAGCGGCACCACCTCGCCTGCCAGCGGCACCACGGTATCGTTGCCGCCGGGCTGCAGATAAATACGCACTGCGCGATCACGCTGGAAGTTTTCCAGCAGCTCCCGATCTGCTGCCGTCAGCGGTTGCAGAATCCGGATCAGCAACGCCACCGCATGATCTGCGACGGCGATTTCGACCTGCGGCACCCGATCGCGAATGCTCAATCCAGTAAGTAGTTCGGAGAGAGGTTGCAGCATGCTGTCCACTGGCGGCTTCAGCACATCGCAATGCTGCAGGTCGGCGACCAGCGGCGCAGAGCGCTCGCGAAACCCGACCACCACGCGATTCTTCTTGGCAACCCAGCGCGCAGACAGTCGCGCGCGACGGCGGTAGTTCCAGGGGTCGGCCTGCAAGGGTGGCAGTATTTGTTCCGGTGTTACGTGCCCGATGCGCGTAAGCGCTTCGGTTAACTGCTGTTGCTTGAACGCAATCTGCTGGTCCGGGGCCAAGTGCTGCAGAGCGCAGCCTCCACACGCGCCGAAGTGGGGACAGCGCGGAGTAACGCGAGCAGGCGAAGACTCGATAATCCGCGTGATCGAACCCTCATCGAAGGTACGTCCACGCTTGCGCAACACCCATTCGACGAGTTCGCCGGGCAGCGCATCGTCGATGAATACCGTCTTGCCTTCGTGGTGCGCAACGCCGCGACCTTCGTGTGAAAGATCGTCGATCTTCGCGGTTGCCACTTGCGCGCCGGCCACTGAACGCATCGCCCGACTCATTCCGCGCCCACCCGCGACACCGTGTCCACCGGGCCATTCGGCCAGGCAGCCAGAAATTCCTCCAGGTGCGGCTTCGACTGCGCTTGCAAGCTGTCGCGCACGCGCTGGGTCTCTACCACAAATTCATCGCGACTCAGGTTGCCGCGCATGAGCTCGAAGCGCAGGTAGATCAGGAAGGTATTGAGCACATCGGTTTCACAGTAGTTGCGAATCGCATCGAGCTGGCCGTCGAGATACGCGTCCCACACTTTGTCCCCGCTCATGCCGAGCTTGCCCGGCAGACCAAGCAAGGTTGCCGCCGCCTGCAGGCTGACGCGGGCACGGGCCTGGAAGCTCGACAGCACATCCATCAGATCGAGATGACGCGCGTGATAGCGGTTGAGGTAGTTGTTGTATCGAAAAGCCTGGTCGCCATCGCCCGCCTCCCAGTACCGCGGCGCCTGAATGCCATGGCGCAGGGCGCGGTAGTGCAGTACCGGCAGATCGAAACCACCGCCGTTCCACGAAATCAGGTCGGGCGTATATTTATCGATGCCGTCGAAGAAGCGCTGAATCAGTTCCGCCTCCGGGGCACCCGGTTCGCCCAGCGACCACACCTTGAAGGAATCCCTGCTGCGCAGGGCAACCGAAATCGCCACCACCCGGTGCTGCTCGTACGAGAGGAATTCCGTGCCGGTCGCCTCCCGGCGCTTCGCCAGCATCACGTAGCCCACTTCCTTGTCGGCCAGGCCATCCAGGTCGTAAATGCGACGGCCCAGCTCCACATCCGGGATGGTTTCGATATCGAAGGCGAAGACGGACATGGCTGGAGGATATTGATGAAGGTGATACAGGTGATGGGGGCTTAGAAGCCGCACGGACTTCACTATTCTTTCATACCTTCATACCTTCATCACCTCTATCACCTTCATCACCCGTATCACGCCTTCTTCATCAACACTGCCACCGCAACCACCAGGCCGGCTTCGTCGCTGAGCGTAATATGGCTTTCGCCGATACCCAGCCGGTCGCACACCTCTCGCCCGCGCGGCGACCAGATCACTTCCGGGCGACCCCAAGCATTGGCGCCAATCCCACTGTCGCGAATCCACATGCCCTGCGCAAAACCGGTACCCATGGCCTTCACGATGGCTTCCTTGGCTGCGAAGCGCATTGCCAGGAATCGTGCCGGGCGTTTATGGGCCCGGAATGCCTGTTCTTCTTCCGACATCAGCACACGTGCCACGAAATGCTCGCCGTGGCGCTGATAGATTCTCTCGATCCGCTCCACTTGAACGACGTCGGTGCCGATACCGAAAATCATCGGTGCACGCGCATCTAGGCTCCGCGCGCCCGCAGCATGAGGCGTTTCATTTCCGCGACCGCCGTGCTCATGCCATCCATCACGGCGCGCGCGACTATCGCGTGACCGATATTGAGTTCGACGATCTCGGCAATCGCGGCGATCGGCGCGACGTTGTGATAGTGCAAGCCATGTCCGGCATGCACGGTCAGCCCGATTCTCGCGCCGTACACCGCAGCATGACGCACCCGCTCAAGCTCGCGGGCTTGCGCCTCACCTGCGGCCTCCGCGTAAGCGCCGGTATGCAGCTCGACAACCGGTGCCCCCACGCGAACCGCGGCATCGAGCTGTGCGGTGTCCGGATCGATAAACAACGACACACGGATACCGGCCGCGGCAAGGCGTTCGCAAATGGCCTTGAGCGAGGGCTCCTGCCCGGCGACGTCGAGGCCGCCTTCCGTGGTGACCTCCGCTCGCCGCTCCGGCACGAGACAGCAATCCGGCGGCCGCACTTCGGTCGCGAGCTTCACCATCTCCGCGGTCGCGGCCATTTCCAGATTCAGCCGTGTCTGCAACGCCTGCCGGCATAACCAGACATCGCGATCCTGAATGTGCCGGCGATCCTCACGCAGGTGAATGGTGATGCTGTCCGCGCCCGCCTGTTCGGCGATGAGCGCCGCGAACAGCGGATCGGGATAGCTCGTGCCACGCGCCTGGCGCAGCGTTGCAACGTGGTCGACGTTGACTCCGAGGTGGATGGATGTGGAAGGCATGGTCGGGTGACGAGTGACGAGTGACGGGCAAGATTATGAAGAGAATGCCAAAAGGAGGCGAGTTCGTTCTTCCCCGTCACCCATCACCCGTCACTTCTGGTCTTGCGTAACGCAAGCATCACCTGCCGGCTCTTCAGCTCGCGCCCTTCCAGGCAACGATCCAGCGCCGCGCGTAGCAGGCGGCGGGCGTCGGCACAGGTGACGGCATCGGTCAGTTCTTCCCGATCCAGGGAGAGCAGCGAGGTTCCCGAAAACATGAGCGGCCCGTCGGTGCCTCGCTGGGCACGCACCGGACCATGTTCCAGCCGATAGTGATAAGTCTCGCCTGCCTGCAGGGATTCGCCGCTGAGCGCGTCGCGGCCCAGCGCAACTCCGTAACCGAGGGCGTCCAGCAGGCGCTTTTCGAACAGCCGCAACGTCCGCAGCTGATCCGGCTGGGTCTTAAGCTCATCCAGCGTGTGCGCGTACAGCGCAAAAACATCGCTATGAGTATCGTGGCGGGCGAATAACTTGAGAATCAGCTCGTTCAGGTAGTAGCCGCTGATGAGCCTGTCGGGCGGCAGCGCGGAATAGGCCCCATCGAACTCGGCACCGTTCAATTGCCCCGCCTCGCCACGCCCGCTCCAGGACACCAGCAGCCGATTGAACGGCTGCAGCGTGGACATCAGCGATGCGCCCTTGCCGGCCGCCCCCCGCGCGCCGCGGGCAAAGACCGATACGCGCCCGTGGTCCTGCGTGAACAGCTCTAGAATCCGGCTCGTATCGCGATACGGCCGATGATGCAGCAGGTAGGCCGGCTGGAGGTGGATGCGGGAGGACATGCGTGGAAGGTGATGTGAGTGATGAGGGTGATCTAAGTGATGCAAGCCCGACTCAAAGCTGCGTTCCGAACCTCATCGCGTCCATCCCTACATCGCCTGCATCACCCTCATAACCTACATCACTCTACGACTCGTACCCCAATTGCCGCAGCGCGGCCTCGCTGTCGGACCAGTTCTCCTTCACCTTGACCCACAGCTCTAGATGCACGGAACGACCCAGCAGCTTCGACATCTCGATGCGCGCGGCGCGGCCGACTTCCTTGAGCTGCTCCCCGCCCTGGCCGATCACAATGGCCTTCTGGCCGGTGCGCTCGACCCAGATGATGGCGTTGACCATCAAGCGGCCATCTTCTTCGGCGAAGCGCTCGATTTCGACGGTGAGGCCGTACGGCAGCTCCTGGTGCAGGCGCAACGTGAGCTTCTCGCGAACGATCTCGGAAGCCTGGAACTGCGGGCTGCGGTCGGTCAGCTGGTCCAGCGGGAAATGCGGCGGTGATTCCGGCAGCAATTTCGCGATCAATTGGGGTAGAGCTTCCAGGTTGCTGCCTTTGAGCCCGGACGTCGGCACGATCTGCGCGAACGGCGCCTTGCGACTGAGCTCTTCGATGAAGGGCAGCAAGCGCTCGCGGGGCGTCACCCGGTCGACCTTGTTGACCACGGCAACGATCGGCTGCCCGCGCTGCACCAGTTGTTCCAGGATCCGCTGGTCCTCATCGACCCAGCGCAACGCCTCGATGACCAGCACGTTCACATCGGCGTCGTTCAGCGACGTGACGGCCGCGCGGTTCATGTGCCGGTTCATCGCGCGACTGCCACCGGCATGCAAGCCCGGCGTGTCGACAAACACTATCTGCGACTCGGCCCCGGTCAGTATTCCAAGGATGCGGTGGCGGGTGGTCTGCGGCTTCGGGCTGACAATGCTTACTTTCTGCTTGAGCAAAGCATTCAACAGCGTCGACTTGCCGACGTTCGGCCGACCGACGATGGCGGCGAACCCACAGCGAAATGGCTGCGTGCTGCTGCCCTCAGCCACATCGTGAGTCTCGTTGTCGGTCATGACTGTCGCGCTCCCGTGTGGCCTGTTGCCGCAGCCATCGACTGCAACATCTCGCTGGCAGCAGCCTGCTCCGCACGTCTGCGACTGTGTCCACTGCCTATTGCCTTCAACCCCAACGCCTCCACTGAACAAGACACCTGGAAAAACTGATTGTGCGCTTCCCCCGAGACGGATTCGACGCTGTAAATCGGTAACGGCAACCCCTGCGCCTGCAGCGATTCCTGCAGCCGGGTCTTGGGATCCTTCAACTCGGCTGCGCTGGGCAGTCGGTCCATCCGCGGGACGAACAACCGCTCGATGACCTCCGCAGCCCGGTCGAAGCCGCCATCCAGGTAGATTGCGCCGAGCAAAGCTTCCAGCGTATCGGCAAGGATGGATTTGCGACGAAAGCCGCCCGACTTGAGCTCGCCGGAACCCAACCGCAGCTGCTCGCCCAGATTGATCTCCGCCGCCAGCACCGCCAGCGCTTCACCGCTGACCAGGCTGGCGCGGAACCTCGACAGGTCGCCTTCGTCGGCGGCGGCGAACTCGCGAAATACCAGCATGGCGACCACGCAATTCAACACCGCATCGCCGAGGAATTCGAGTCGCTCGTTATGCGGACCGCCGGCGCTGCGATGCGTCAGCGCCGCCTCGAGCAACGCGGCATCGCGGCATCGGTAGCCGAGCGCGTCCTGCAACCATTCAGCCGCGGTCTTCAATCGCAGCAGTACCCCGTGTGACGTTCACTGTGAAGCGCACGGTGGAATCCGATGCGCAGCAGCGATCCTGCCGGCGCGATTTCACTGCGCACGGACATCGACGCTCTTGTCGAAATCGACGACCAGCGAAACGTTGGCCACAAAGGGCGTTTCGGCGCGATAGGCAGCGTGCATGGTGTAACCGCTGGCGGATTTCTTGATCTCGATTTCCTTCGGATCGATGCTCTTGATGTCCTCGATGGTCCAGCGGCGATCCAGCGAGGTTCTGAGCTGCTGCGGCGAAGTGGCTTCGCCATTCACCTCTTTCGCCGTCTGATCCATGGCTCGTGTCACGGCCATGTATTCGAAGTACAGCGGCACCAGCCGGATGCCCGCGTACAGCGCGGATCCGAGGATGGCGGCAATGATCAACATGCCCAGAAAGGTAGCCCCACGCTGCTCACGTACGAACATGCCAGTACTCCTGTATCGAAGATTGGAAACGCCCGATCGCCTTATCAGTCTCTCGTTATCAACGGATCGCGCTACCAATTCGATTCCAGCGTGGCGCGTTCGGCAGGTCCCAGTTCAGCCAGATGCGTACCGCCTTGCCGACGAGGTTGCCTTCGGGAACGAAACCCACTTCCGGGAAACGGCTGTCGCGGCTGTTGTCGCGATTGTCGCCCATGAAGAAGTAGTGCTCGGCCGGTACCACCTCGTCGAAGTCGCGGCTGAACCGCTCGGGGATGTACAGCACGTTGTGCTTCACGCCTTCGAGGTCCTCGACACCCAGCTTGGCATCAGCCTGGGCACCGGTATCGCGTGGCCCATCGTAACGTCCGCTGATCACCACCGGCATCGGCTTGCCGTTCACGAACACCTGGCGATCACGCACCGTGATGTGATCCCCCGGTAGCCCAACCAAGCGCTTGATGTAATTGGTCGACGGATCGCTCGGCAACCTGAAGACGATGACATCGCCCCGCTTGGGCTCGCTGATCGGCACGATCTTGTAGTTGATCACCGGCAAGCGCAGGCCGTAGGCGTATTTGTTGACGAAGATAAAATCCCCGTCGAGCAACGTCGGCATCATCGAATCCGACGGGATGCGAAATGGCTCGAACAGAAAGGAGCGGATCAGCAGCACGATCAGGATGACCGGAAAGAACGAGCGTGCGTATTCGACCACGATCGGTTCGCGCACCTGGTCCGCGGGCACGCCGCCGGCAGCCGCGCTTTGCATCCGGCTCGGCTTCCACAACCAGGCGTCCAGCGCCCAGATCACCCCGGTCAACAGCGTGGCGGCGGCGAGAATGAAAGAAAAATCGAAAATCATGGCGGTATCACTTTTCCTTGCCGATCTTTAGTACAGCCAGAAACGCTTCCTGGGGAATCTCCACCGAGCCCACCTGCTTCATGCGCTTTTTGCCTTCCTTCTGTTTCTCCAGCAGCTTGCGCTTGCGGGACAGGTCCCCGCCGTAGCACTTCGCCAAGACATTCTTGCGCAATGCCTTCACCGACGCCCGGGCGACGATATTGCCGCCGATCGCCGCTTGCACCGCGACCTCGAACATCTGCCGTGGAATCAGCTCCTGCATCTTGTCGACCAGCTCGCGACCGCGGTGATAGGCATTGTCCCGGTGCACGATGATCGACAACGCATCCACCCGGTCGCCGTTGATCAGCACGTCCAGACGCACCAGCGGCGCATCCTCGAAGCGATTGAACTCGTAGTCGAACGACGCATAGCCGCGGCTCACCGATTTGAGCCGGTCGAAGAAGTCCAGCACGATCTCCGCCAGCGGCAGCTCGTACTGCAGCGACACCTGGTTCGCCAGGTACAGCATCTTGGTCTGCCTGCCGCGCTTCTCCATGCATAACTTAATCACCGCACCCACGTGCTCCGGGGGCAGCAGGATATTCGCGGTAATGATCGGCTCACGCAGCTCGGCAATCTCGTTGCTGGGCGGCAGCTTGGAAGGGTTGTCCACATATTCGGTTTTACCGTCGGTGCGCAGTATCTCGTAGACGACCGTCGGCGCGCTGGTAACCAGTTCCAGATTGTATTCGCGCTCCAGGCGCTCCTGCACAATGTCCATGTGCAGCAGGCCGAGAAAGCCACAGCGAAAGCCGAAGCCGAGCGCGGTGGAGACCTCGGGCTCGTAATGCAGCGCCGAATCGTTCAATTTGAGCTTGGCGAGCGCATCCCGGAACGACTCGTAGTCCTCGGAATTGATCGGAAACATGCCGGCGAACACGCGCGGCTGGACCTGTTTGAAACCCGCAAGCGGCGCCGCGCAGGGACGCCCATCCAGGGTAATGGTATCGCCCACCGGCGCACCGTTGATTTCCTTGATGCCCGCGATCACGAAGCCGACTTCCCCGGTATAGAGGGCCTCGGCCGCCAGCGACTTGGGGGTAAAGCGGCCCACCTTGTCGACGGTGTGGGCGCGGCCGGTCGACCAGACGCGGATCTTCGCGCCGGTGCGCAGCGCGCCGTTCATGACCCGCACCAGCGAGACGACACCTACATAGTTGTCGAACCAGGAATCGATGATCAGCGCCTGCAGGGGCGCCTCGGGATCGCCCTTCGGAGGCGGTATGCGCTTGACCAGGTCCTCCAGCAGGTCCGGCACGCCCTCACCGGTCTTGGCGCTGACCCGCATGGCATCCTCGGCCTCGATGCCGATGATCTCTTCGATTTCCTTGATGACACGCACCGGATCGGCGGACGGCAGGTCGATCTTGTTGATGACCGGCACGACCTCGAGCCCCTGTTCGAGTGCCGTGTAGCAATTCGCCACGCTCTGCGCCTCGACGCCTTGTGCCGCATCTACGACCAGTAGTGCGCCATCGCAGGCGGCTAGCGAGCGCGACACCTCGTAGGAAAAGTCCACGTGGCCGGGCGTATCGATGAGATTGAGCTGGTAAGTTTCGCCGTCACGGGCCTTGTAGCGCAGCGACACGCTCTGCGCCTTGATGGTGATGCCACGCTCACGCTCCAGATCCATCGAATCCAGGACCTGAGCTTCCATCTCGCGCGCCTCCAGCCCTCCGCAGAGCTGGATTAACCGGTCGGCAAGCGTGGACTTGCCATGGTCGACATGGGCGATGATGGAAAAATTGCGGATCAGCTTCATCGGGAGAGTTGCAGCACCGGCAAATGGCGCGGGAGTATATCGGAGGATGAGGTAGCGGATGGCGGATAGCGGATGGCGGATAGGGATGAAATAAGCCCTAGCAGCAACCCAGGAGGAGGTTTCCTTCCCTATCAGCCCCAACGAGCCAAGCTGCATGGCCAGCTCAAGGGCCCAGGATTCACGGCCGGGATTGACGGTCAGAGTCAGGTCAAGCCTGGATATCCGGGGAGAGCCAAGGCCGTTCCGGACTATCCGCCATTCACTATCCGCTATCCCCTTCCAGGTAGATCTTCATCCGCTCCCGGTCCAGGCGGTAACAACACAGGAACTCCCCGTCCACCAGCAGCACCGGCACCCGCTGGCCGTATTTGCGTTCCAGTTCCGGATCAGCGTCGACGTCCTGGACCACCACGGTTGCAGCGACTGGTGGCGGCAACACCTGGGCCAACTCTTCGAGCATTTCCTCGCATAGAGCGCAGCCCTGGCGGGAATAGACAAGCCATTGGATCATGGACGGGAGCTACAAGGGACAGCTGGGGTGGCACATTATCCGGCGCATGTTATCCATGTAACAGCCTAAGGCGCGATGGACGCCCCCTGCCCGTCCGCGTCCGTCCGTCTCTATCTTGGGGGCGGCGCGGCTGCCTGGTCGCGCCTGTCGGCGCCTTCTTCGCGAGCCGCCCTGTCCTGGCGGGTCACGCCGGCAGCAATTGCTTCGACCGTCGCAGCAGGGACCTCGCCCACTGCTGTGACCTGGTGGCCATCCAGGTCGCGGGAGAATGCGAAGGCGGCGCCAAGCCTGGCCAGTCCATGCATCTGGGCGGCCTCGGCGCTACTACGTGGCTCTATGAATACGGACACCGACGCCAGGCCATCCGAATACACCAGGTGGCGTACTGGCGCGCTGGAGCCGGCAATGATCTGGATCCGCCAGGTCGTCAGTTTGAATCCGGCCGGAAGGTGGACCACGTCCCAGCCCACCACGGCGTTGGCAATCCGCGGCTGCTCGGCGTCCTGCCGCAGCCATTTGAACCCCTCCCCGGTTATCGCGGGTTTGAGTTCGTCGGCGGAAATCTTGTCGCGGAAGTTCAGCTCCGCGAACAGCATCTGTTCGATCACCTTGCCATTGCGGTCGCAAAGCTGGGACTTGAGCGGCATCGCCGTCTCCTCGTCCAGCCATAGCCGGTAACCATAGCGGTACTGGTCGCGCGGCTGCACCAGGATCATCTGTGTTCTACGGCCGAGTGCTTTGACCACCCCACCGACTCTCTCGATGCTGTAGTGCGACTCCAGGCCCTCGTTGTAAGCGGGCAAGGCAACCAGCAGTGGATTGCTGTCGGTACGCTTTTCCACCAGCACCGTGCGCTTGTCGGGCAGGTAGCAGATGACTTCGGTTTCGTTGCGGACGATCTCGCGCCCGCTACCGTCGAGCGATACCAGCCGTTCGGTGATCTTGCCCCGGTCGACGCGATGGATGATCCGCAGCGTCTCGGAGCGCGATTCGCTCAGGTGGAAAAAGCGGCCGTCATAGTTGCGTTCCGCCAGTGCGCGCGACATGCGCTCCAGCCACTGACGTGCCTCGGAATCCGCGGCCTGTGCCGGCAGGGTCAGCGCGCAGCACAGCAGCAGCGCGCCAGATCGAATAATCGATGTCAACGAGTGGGGCATCACGACCGCAAGCTTCAGAGCGGAACGACCGGCGGCAAGGCCCCGGCATCGTCAGGGCCAGCCGGCTCCTGAGCGGGACCGCTCACCGCCACGTCTTCATCCTCATCGGAGAGCACACCGCTGAGCACTGTGCGACGGCCGAGCGGCGAAGAGTATTCGCTGTGTGCAACGACGTAATTGGTCAGGCGCGCTGCAGGAATGTAGTCGCTGGATGCGGTATTGGTAGGGACGGTATAGCTGGACGGAGCATTTGAACCCGGCTGCGCACTGGGGGCGGGGGCCGTCAGTGGCGCATTCGCTGCAATCTGCTCAGGGGGCAACGAGTCGGTCGCGGGCTGCAGGGCAAGGACCGCAATTGCAGCAACGCCAGCGGCAACCGCGAGGCCAGCCGCGGGCTGGAGCCATCTTGCAATTCCACCGCGCGCTCTAGCCGCCAGCGGGACTGCTGACACCGGGTTCGACGCGGAAGTACCAAATGCAGGCGTGCTGAGCGGGAGGGAGGCACTGCGGGCCGGTTCGGCTTCGATTGCCGCAAATACCTTGTCCGCGAACGTCGAGGTGGCCGTTACCGGGCGCTCGGCCCGCAACACCTCGCCAAGCAAGGCATAACGCCCGATCGAACCGCGCAACTGCGGGTCGCGCTCCAGGCGTTTGAGTAACAAGTCGAGCTCGCCGCGCGGCAACTCGCCATCCAGGCAGGCTGAGAGCTGTTCTTTCACCGATTCGGTCATACTTGGGTCACCGCAAACTGTAACAGTAACTGGGCCATTTCGAGTCGCCGGGCCGCACCTTAATCCAACAACGGTTTCAGCTTCTTGTCGATGGCTTCGCGCGCCCGGAAGATGCGCGAGCGAACCGTCCCCACTGGGCAATCCATTGCCTCGGCGATTTCCTCATACGACAGTCCCTCGAGCTCGCGCAGCACGATTGCCGTGCGCAGGTCCTCAGGTAACTGTTCCAATGCCTTCTCCACCACCAGACGAATTTCTTCGGTCAACAGCACGCCCTCGGGCGTGTCGGATTCCTTGAGACGGGCATGTCGTTCGTACTGCTCCGGATCCTGCAGATCCAGGTTGAAATCCACCGGCCGGCGCCGATTCGACACCAGCGCGTTCTTGGCGGTGTTGATGGCGATGCGATATAGCCAGGTGTAAAAGGCGCTGTCGCCGCGAAACGCTGGCAATGCCCGGTACGCCTTGATGAAGGCTTCCTGGGCGACGTCTTCCGCCTCGGCTGAATCGCTGACGAAACGGCTCACGAGCTTTAGCACCCTGTGCTGATATTTGCGCACTAACAGGTCGAACGCCGCCCGGTCACCCTTCTGCACACGCTCGACAAGCTGCTGGTCCGTGTCGTCCTGGATCATCGCCCCGCAACCCCGTCAGCCACCGACCCGGGGCACGCGCACCAGACTGCATCGATAGACTGACCCAGCCCCGGAAAGTTCGGCACGGACGGACACTCATTGGCCGCCAAGCGAGCACTGCGACAGCGGCACTTCCTGGTGACGCGAAATGCGTCACATGGATGTCTGCAACCTGATGGCGTCATGGCTCTTGCGCCATCGGTAACGGCAGCGTGGCGCGCCCGCCATCGAGCGGACTGTGGATGCGCAGGCGAGTCAGCAGGCGTCGCAATTCTGGCCTGGAAACGTCCCCTGAAACCAACAGCAGGGTGCGTATGACTGCCCCCCCGATCCGCCTCGGAGGGATTCGATTCGAAGAGACGGTATCCCAGCGCAGCCAAGCATAGCCCGCCCCTATCCGGCTATCGCCTCGCAGTGTGACTTCGGTCTGGCGTCGGTCGGTATCGCTAAGGAACCAGCGGCCATCGGCCTGCCAGACCAGCCGGCGGATGCGGCGCTGCTGGCCTAGCCAGCCGGCACGGTTGAATCCGACGAATGCGATGGCGGCTGCGAACAGCGAGATTGCGGCAGTTACCCGCAGAGAGAGGTTATCTGCGGTCACATTCGCCGCAGAGGCTACCGCCAGGAATGACAGGAATGGCGCCACAGCCGCGAACACGGTGCAGCCGACGGCCAGCGCCGTTGCGGCGCGGCAGTGTCCTAAATCAAGTTCCAGGGTCGGTGAGCCTTGCAATGACATGGGCCAGTTCGGGGTCGGGAACATCCTGACGCATCAAATACGCCAGCAGTTGCGGGTCCTGCAGCTCGAGTAATCGCTCGAACGCTTGTTGTTCCTGTGGGGCCGCCCCCGGATAGCATTCTTGCAGATAACGCTGCAGCACCACATCCAGCTCGCGCATTCCTCGCCGGCAATGCCAGCGCAAACGCGCGATATGGGTGCGATCTTGTTCTGCAGGCATCGGGCTGGTGCTCATTGTATGTCGGCTGGGCCCCGCCATGTGTGGCCCAGCTCGTCGTTTGGCGATCCGTGGCGGTGGAAACCGGCAAGTGCAGGTTCCCTCCACCCCGCAGAGCAGGGGCAACCCTTAGTGTTGCCGCTCGGCTATGAGCTTCTTGATGTCCGCGATAGCCCGCGCCGGGTTCAAGTCCTTCGGACAGGCTTCGGTGCAATTCATGATGGTATGGCAGCGATACAGACGGAACGGGTCTTCCAGCTCGTCCAGCCGCTCGCCGGTGGCTTCGTCGCGGGTATCGATGATCCAGCGGTAAGCGGCCAGCAGCGCTGCCGGTCCGAGGTAACGATCGCTGTTCCACCAGTAACTCGGGCACGAGGTCGAACAGCAGGCGCACAGGATGCAGGCCGAGGGGCGATCGATCTTCTCCTGGTCCTCCTTCGACTGCAGCCGTTCACGATCCGGCGGCGCCGGAGTGCGGGTCTGCAACCAGGGCTTGACCGACGCGTACTGCGCATAGAAGTTGGTCAGGTCCGGCACCAGGTCCTTGATCACCGGCATGTGCGGCAACGGATAGATCTTCACGTCGCCTTTCACTTCGTCATTCGCGCGCGTGCAAGCCAGCGTATTCACGCCGTCGATGTTCATCGCGCAGGAACCGCAAATACCTTCCCGGCAGGAGCGCCGGAAGGTCAGCGTCGGATCGATCTCGTTCTTGATCTTGATCAGCGCGTCCAGAATCATCGGACCGCACGCGGCCATGTCGACCTCGTAGGTATCCACCCGTGGGTTCTCGCCTGACTCCGGATCGAAGCGATAGATACGGAAGCTGCGCACGCTCTTCGCGTCGGCTGCCGCCTTGAACGTTTTGCCCGGACGGATCTTGGAGTTGGCGGGTAAACGGAATTGGGCCATGGGAAATCCGGTAAGAAGTTCTAATTTGACGTTACTGACAAACGACCAACAAGGCTAATCGGCCACTGGTCCACTGGTCGGAACCAGCAGCCAGAAGCACTTTTATCGCCTCCGGCCAGCTTGCCCATTGACCAGCCACCCCTTGGCCTCCTCTCAATACACCCTTGCCTTCGGCGGCACCGGGGCGACATCGGAGGTGAGCGTGTTCAGGTGCACGGGGCGGTACTCGAATTGCACTTTGCCCTGGACGCCGACCCAGGACAGCGTGTGTTTCATCCACGCCTGGTCGTCGCGATTCGGAAAGTCCTCGCGCGCGTGCGCGCCACGGCTCTCTTCGCGATTCGCCGCAGAATGCATGGTCGCAACCGCCTGCCCCAGCAGGTTATCGAGCTCCAGCGTCTCGATCAGGTCCGTGTTCCACACCAGCGTACGATCGCTCACGTGCACATCGGCGAAGGAATCGAACACTTCTGCCAGCTTCTGCACGCCTTCCTGCAGCGACTCCCCAGTACGGAACACCGCGGCATGACCTTGCATGACGCGCTGCATGTTCAGGCGGATATCGGCCGTCTTGAGCGAGCCCTTGGCGTTGCGGAACTTGTCGATGCGGCTGATCGCGAGATCGCCCGCATCCTTGGCGAACGGACGATGACCGGTACCCGGCTTGACGTTCTCAGCACAATGACGCGCCGCTTCGCGGCCGAACACCACCAGGTCCAGCAGGGAATTCGATCCGAGGCGATTCGCGCCATGGACCGAGACGCAAGCCGCCTCACCCACCGCCATCAGGCCCGGCACAACGGTTTCCGGTTGTCCGTTCTTCACGGTCACCACTTCACCGTGATAATTCGCCGGCACGCCGCCCATGTTGTAGTGAACCGTCGGCAGCACCGGAATCGGCTGCTTCGCCACATCGACGCCGGCAAAAATCTTCGCCGTCTCGGCGATGCCGGGCAGTCGTTCGTGGATGGTTTCGGCGCCCAGATGCTCCAGGTGCAGATGAATGTGATCCTTGTGCGGACCCACGCCGCGACCTTCGCGGATTTCAATCGTCATCGCACGGCTTACGACGTCGCGCGAAGCCAGATCTTTAGCGGTCGGCGCGTAGCGTTCCATGAAACGCTCGCCTGCGGAGTTACGCAGGATGCCACCCTCGCCGCGCACGCCCTCGGTAATCAGGCAGCCTGCGCCGTAGATACCGGTCGGATGAAACTGCACGAACTCCATGTCCTGCAGCGGCAATCCTGCGCGCAGCACCATGCCGCCGCCGTCGCCTGTGCAAGTGTGAGCCGACGTGCATGAGAAGTACGCGCGGCCGTAACCGCCGGTCGCAAGAATCGTCTGGTGTGCACGGAAACGATGCAACGTGCCATCCGACATGTCGATCGCGACTACACCGCGGCATTCGCCGTTTTCCATGATCAGGTCGATGGCGAAGTATTCGATGAAGAACTGCGCCTGATGCTTCAGCGCCTGCTGATACAGCGTATGCAGCATCGCGTGACCGGTGCGATCCGCGGCCGCGCATGTACGCTGCGCAGTGCCTTCGCCAAAACGCGTAGTCATGCCGCCGAACGGACGCTGGTAGATACGACCGTCTTCGGTACGTGAGAACGGCACACCGTAGTGTTCCAGTTCGATCACCGCGCCAGGCGCTTCTTTGCACATGAACTCGATTGCATCCTGGTCGCCCAGCCAATCCGACCCCTTGACGGTGTCGTACATGTGCCAACGCCAATCGTCGTCACCCATGTTGCCCAGCGCCGCGCTGATTCCACCCTGAGCAGCCACCGTGTGGCTGCGCGTGGGAAATACCTTGGTCAGACAGGCAGTCGACAGTCCTGAGTGCGCCAATCCGAAGGTAGCGCGCAAGCCAGCGCCGCCCGCCCCTACTACGACGACGTCGTAGCTGTGATCCGTAAACTTGTAGTCGCTCATGCCGCGACTCCGAACGCAATGCGCAGGACCGCGAACACGCCCAGCACCGCCAGTGCGATGTGAATGAAGTTGAGCAATAGCATCGTGGCGATTTTCCAGCCCTTATCGGTAACGTAATCTTCGACCACCACCTGCACGCCGAGCTGCGAGTGATATGCCATGGTGCCTACCAGCAGGCTGAGCAACACCGCGTTGAACGGCTTGCCAATCCACGCGGTGACAGCGGAATAACTGAAATCGTGCAACCGCACCAAGGCGGCGACAAACCAGAGCGTCAGCACGACCAGGGCAACTGCAGTCACTCGCTGGCTCCACCAGTGAGAAGCGCCATCCTTAGCGGTGCCCAATCCCAGAACTTTTCCCAGCGGACTACGCAGGCTCATGTGGCGCTCCCGTTGAGAACCAGCACCCAGAAGAGCGCGGTGAGCGCCAGTGCACCCAGGAACGCGATCCAGCCGCTGGCGCGAGCTGTTTTCTTCTCGAAGCCATGGCCGGTGTCCCAAACCAGGTGTCGCACGCCATTGCTCAGGTGATAAAAGAAACTGAAGGAGAAAACGCCGAGGACGATGCGCACCAGCGGGTTAGCGAAGACGCCCTGGGCTTGCGCGTAGACCTCCGCTCCGGAAGCAGCGGCAACGAGCCAATACACCAGCAGCGCCATGCCGACAGCAAGCGCGCAACCGGTAACGCGGTGGAGGATCGACAACGCCATCGTGTACTGCCATCGGTACGACATGAACGGTGACAGCGGGCGAGAATATTTGGTGGTGCTGCTGTTCAAGCGGCCGGCTCCGTTATCGGTGACGAAAGTGACAGGAACGAGGCAATGGCGGACATCAGAAATCGATGCAACGGCCGCGCTTTTCCCAGTCCCCGAAGCGGGTCGGCTCCGGCCCGTCACGGCCGCCGATTTCGGCTACCGTCGTACTGCCTGCCGTTGCCTGTTCTGCAGGATTGACGCCGGTCGTGTTGCGCGAAGCGTTGTGGGAAACTGCGACCTGCGTGGCAGAGGACTGCACCGGATCGGCCTCGTGTTGAGACTGCTCTGGTGCGGCAGCGTAGCCACGGGATGCTTGCAGGTTGCCGGATGACATCGCCGTGTAGTCTGCCAGAAGCCCCCCGCCCGAGAAACCTCTGGCAATTCTCATGTGACGATGGCTAGTTTCGGATTTGACGAATGAACGATTTCTCCGCCTCTGTACCGTCGCCCCGCCTGGAACTCCTAGCAACAATTTGCGTGGACGGCGTGGACGCACGCACGTTTCTGCAAGGCCAGCTGAGTTTTGACATGGACCGCCTTACCCCGCAGCGCGCCGAGCTCGCTTGCTGCAACTCGGCCCAAGGACGGGTGCAGGCCATTACGTGGCTCATCCAGCGTAGCGACGGCGTGGTGTTACTGCTACCCGCATCCATGGTGGACGCGACCATTGCACGGCTGCGCAAGTACATTTTGCGCGCCAAGGTCAAGATCGAGTCCGGCGCACAGCGCCTCGCCGCATATGCGGTCGATTCGCATCCAGCCAACTACGACGCGCGCCAGCATATCGAGAGCGGCCCGGTGAGTTATATCGGCTGGCCGAGCGCTAGTGAGGCCGGAAAACCAGGGCGCACTCTCATGCTCGCGCCCCCGACCGAATCAGCAACGGACGCAGTTGCCACGCAGGCCTGGCATCTGGCCGATCTGCGCGCCGGATTGCCGCAGATCTATCCGCAGACGCATGAGCTGTTCGTCGCGCAAATGCTCAATCTGGATCTGCTCGGCGCAATCAGTTTCGATAAAGGCTGCTACACCGGCCAGGAAATCATCGCCCGCACCCACTACCGCGGCAGCATCAAACGCCGCATGTTCCGCTTCATTGCAAACTGCCCTCCTCCCTCACCGGCCATGCGCATCGTCGCGGACGGCGCACACGCTGGCGACGTGGTCGATTCGGCAGCCACGCCGGAGGGCTGCGAATTCCTGGCGGTGCTGAATCTGGCTCAGCTGGATAAGGCGCTCAGGCTGGATGAAGAGCCTGGGGTGGAATTGAGGCGGGAGAAGATGACGTATGAGGTGACCAGTGAGGGGTGACCGGTGACGGGCAAGAGACTCTGGACGCGAATCCTGCTCGTCACCCCTCACTCGTCACCCGTTACCCTCTTCACACTTCCGGCCTCATATATGGGAACAACAACACATCCCGTATCGATGGCGCGTTGGTGAAGAGCATGACCAGGCGGTCGATGCCCACGCCCAGACCCGCTGTCGGCGGCAGGCCGTACTCGAGCGCGCGAATGTAGTCGGCGTCGTACTGCATCGCTTCGTCGTCGCCGGCGGTCTTGCGCTCCAACTGCTCCCGGAACCTGTTGGCCTGGTCCTCGGAATCGTTGAGCTCGGAGAAACCGTTGGCGATCTCGCGGCCGCCGACGAAGAACTCGAAGCGGTCGGTGAGAAAAGGATCAGCATCGTTGCGACGCGCCAGCGGCGATACTTCGGCGGGATACGCGTAGACGAAAGTTGGAGCCAGCAGCCGGTGCTCGGCGGTCTTCTCGAAGATCTCGACCTGCAACTTGCCCGGACCGTCACCCGGCTTGTAAGGGATTCCCAGCGCTTCGCACTGCGCGCGCAGATAAGGCACGTCGCGCAGCTTGGTGCGGTCGATACCCGGATTGAAATGCACTACGAGGTCTTCGATGGTCACGCGCCGGAACGGCTGGCCGAAATCGAATACTTCGCCCTGGTAGTGCACCTGCCGCGAACCATGCACCGCGTCGCAGACGCCCTGCACCATCTGCTCCACCAACGCCATTATGTCGCCGTAGTCGGCGTACGCCTGGTACAGCTCCAGCATCGTGAATTCGGGATTGTGCCGCGTCGAAACACCTTCGTTGCGGAAGTTGCGATTGATCTCGTAGACGCGCTCGAAGCCGCCGACCACCAATCGCTTGAGATAGAGTTCCGGCGCAATACGCAGATATAAATCCAGATCGAGCGCGTTGTGATGCGTGACGAACGGACGTGCCACTGCGCCGCCCGCGATCAACTGCATCATCGGCGTTTCAACTTCAAGGAAGCCCAGAGCGTCCAGATAGTTGCGCAAATGCCTGACGATGCGCGTGCGCGTCTCGAACACGCGCCGGCTCTCCTCGCTCATCATCAGGTCCACGTAGCGCTGGCGGTAGCGCACTTCCTGATCTGACAGGCCATGCCACTTGTCCGGCAGCGGCCGCAACGACTTCACCAGCAAGCGCAGTTTTTCGACCCGCACCGACAACTCGCCGGTCTTGGTCTTGAACAGCGTGCCTTCGGCGCCGAGCACATCGCCCACATCCCAGCCTTTGAAGTCTTCGTACACCTCGCCCAGCACCTCGCGCTGCGCGAACAGCTGGATCTGGCCGGTGCGATCCGCGATCTTGGCGAAACTGGCCTTGCCCATGACGCGCTTGGCCATCATGCGACCGCCGACCTTCACGTGTACGGGGTTCTTGTCGAACCACTCCGGCTCGCGCTCGCCGTAACCGGTGAGCAATTGGCCGGCCAGCGCATCGCGACGAAAATCGTTCGGAAACGCGGTGCCCGCCGCGCGCAGCTTGTCGAGCTTGACGCGACGTTCGGCGATGAGGTGGTTTTCGTCAGGGGTCAGATCAGTGCTCATAGGGGCTCGGTGGTCATGATGCCGCGCAGAAAGTGACGGGTGACGAGTGACGGGCGAGAACCGTGGTTCGGCTATTCGTCATGACTCATCACAATCCCTGCTTCAGGCTCGCTTCCAGGAACGGATCGATATCCCCGTCCAGGACCGCAACGGTGTTGCCGATCTCGACGTTGGTGCGCAGGTCCTTGATACGCGACTGGTCCAGCACGTACGAGCGGATCTGGTGACCCCAGCTCACGTCCGATTTGGAGTCTTCCAGCACGCGGGCGGCAGCGTTGCGCTTGTTGACTTCCAGCTCGTACAGCTTGGCTTTCAACTGCTTCATCGCCTTGTCGCGGTTCTTGTGCTGGCTGCGCTCCGCCTGACACGCCACGACGATGCCGGTCGGCACGTGCGTGATGCGGACGGCCGACTCGGTCTTGTTGACGTGCTGGCCGCCAGCGCCGCTGGAGCGGTACACGTCAGTGCGCAGATCGGCTGGATTGATGTCGATCTGGATGTCTTCGTCGATTTCCGGAGAGATGAATACCGACGCGAAAGATGTGTGCCGACGCGCGTTGGAGTCGAACGGCGACTTGCGAACCAGGCGGTGCACGCCGGTTTCCGTGCGCAGCCAGCCGTAGGCGTAGTCTCCGGAGAAGTTGATCGTGGCGCCCTTGATGCCGGCGACTTCGCCATCGCTGATGTCGACCACTTCGGTCTTGTAGCCGTGGGCCTCACCCCAGCGCAGATACATGCGCATCAGCATCTGCGCCCAGTCCTGGGCCTCGGTACCGCCCGCGCCCGCCTGGATGTCCAGGAACGCGCTGTGCGAATCCATCTCACCGGGGAACATGCGCTGGAATTCGAGCTTCTTCAGCTCCTGCTCGATGGCGGCGATATCGCTCTGCACATCGGCAACCGTGGACTCATCGTCGGCCTCGACCGCGAGATCCAGCAATTCGGTAGCGTCGCTCAACCCGTTCTGGATGCGATCCAGCGTGTCGACGACCAGCTCGAGGCGGGAACGCTCGCGACCCAGCTCCTGCGCACGATCCGGCGTGCTCCAGATCTTCGGGTCTTCCAGCTCGCGGTTTACTTCCGTGAGCCGCTCGCGCTTGTTGTCGTATTCAAAGAAACCCCCGTAACGCCGCACCGCGCTCGGCGAAGTCATCGATGGCACGACGGATGAGATTGACTTCCATGGGTTTCGGGTCGGGAAAAATCGAGGGGTGGCGATGGTAGCACGCTCGGACCGGGAGTGAGGCGGAGGATGCAGGGTGAAAGAGGTGATGAAAGTGATGGCGGTGATGTGGGTGATGCAGGTGCGGACGGTCAGGACAGCGGTTCGTCCCCTGCATCGCCCTCATCACTTACATCACCTGCCTCACCCTCATCACCTACATCACTTCCTTCACTTCCCCACCACCCTCAGAAACTCCACCACCAGCTGCAGCCGCTGCGACCCGTTGTAGTGATTGACGTCCAGGCGGTAAGCCAGCTCGACGCGGGAATCCCTGGCGACGACCGGCGCGTCGTCGTGGTCGAAGTGGCGGAATGCGATTGCCTCGCACACTGGCCCGTGCGCCTGGCGGACTTCCATTTTCAGGTGCCGTTCGCCGAGTACGCGCACGCTGTTGACCTCGAAAGCGCCGTCGAACAGCGGCTCGGGGAAAGCCTGGCCCCATGGCCCCGATTCGCGCAGGAGTTGCGCGGTGTCCAACGTCAGGTCGCCGGGTTGTAGTTCGCCGTCGGAATACACGATGCCGGTCGTGTCGTCGCGCGTCATCCAGCGACTCACTTCCAGCGCGAAGGCTTCCTGAAACTCCGCCAGACGTGCCGCCGGCAAGGTCAGGCCGGCCGCCATCGCGTGACCGCCGAACTTATCGATCAGTCCAGGATGGCGGGTGGCGACGGCATCGAGCACGTCACGAATGTGAACGCCTGGCACCGAGCGGGCCGAACCTTTCAGCGAGACCTGATCGGCACGCGCCATCGCGATGACCGGTCGATGCACGCGATCCTTGACGCGCGAGGCCACCAGGCCCACCACGCCCTGGTGCCATGATTCGTCGAACAGACACAGCCCCAGCGGCAGTTCAGCGGTATCGGTCATATCGCCGATTGCGAGCATCGCTTCCTGCTGCATCTGCTGCTCCAGCTCACGACGGTCGTGATTGAGCTGCGACAAACGACCGGCCAACAGGCGCGCCGCATCCAGATTGTCGGTAAGCAGGCACTGTATGCCGATCGACATATCGTCGAGGCGACCCGCCGCGTTCAGGCGTGGCCCCACCTGGAAGCCCAGATCGCTCGCAACGACGTTCCCGGCTGTGCGGTTGGATGCCTCAAGTAGTGCGCGAATGCCCGCGAGACATCGCCCGGCGCGGATGCGACGCAGTCCCTGCTGTACCAGCACACGGTTATTTCGATCCAGTGGCACCAGATCCGCAATCGTTCCAAGCGCCACCAGGTCGAGTAGTTCAGCTACTGGCGCTGCGGTAGTCGTCGAGCCACGCAGTTGCATCTCGCGTGTTAGCGCCGCCATCAGGTAGAACGCCACGCCGACACCGGCAAGCGCTTTGCTGGGAAACGAATCTCCCGGAGCATTTGGGTTCACGATTGCAGCCGCCGCAGGCAGCGTCGCGGCTGGCAGGTGATGGTCCGTCACCAGCGTCTGGATACCCAGCGATGAAGCTTCATCCACTCCTGCGTGACTGGAGATACCGTTATCGACCGTGATGATCAGATGCGGCTGCTGTTGGGCCGCCAGACGCACTATCTCCGGCGTCAGCCCATAGCCGTATTCGAAGCGATTTGGCACCAGGAATTCGACGTGCGCGAAACCCAGGCGCCTCAGCTGGCGCACGACCAAGGCTGTACTGGTCGCGCCGTCCGCATCGAAATCGCCGACGACGACAATGCGACTGCCGCGCGCGAAGTGTTCGCACAATAACGCGACCGCCGCGTCGATACCCGCAAGCTGTCGCACCGGAATCAGCTGATCGAGGCCCAGCTCCAGTTCGTTCGCAGACTGAACGCTGCGCGCTGCATACAGGCGACGCAGCAGCGGATGTAGCGATCCCGGCAGATCGGCATCTGCCGCGATGGCGCGGCGGCGAATAGTGCGGGTATTCAAGCGGCCCACCGCGAAGGCGGCAACGCTTTGCGCCAGAACCTGCGCAAGGCCGACCGGCTCGCATCCAGGTGCCAGTCATCCAGAACCAGGTCGAGGCGCGCGAGACGACCGGCGGCCAAGGCACGCACCAGCGGTGCTACCCAGTTATCCTCAAGCACCGACTGCTCCTCAACTTCAACCACGGCGATGACGCGAGCGGCATTGGCGACCGACTCCAGCAATCCAGCGCAATCGCGTGCTGCCGGACGAATCAGACTCTGGTTTTCCCGGTAGATCCCGCGCAGATAGGGCAAGTCCCCGCAAGCCACAGGCAAATGCGACGAGCCCAGATGTGCTGAGTCATTGCCAGCTTCGATCCCCGAACCCCAGGGCCACAGCGCATTGACGACAGGAAGACCCGTGCGCGTGCGCCTCTGGTTAACTGGATGATCGTGAAGCAGCATCTGCATCTCCGTCATCAGGCGCCGCAGCGATCCCGCGTCTTTGCCGCTCGGCAATGCGCTGTCCAGTTCGCTCGACGCCGCAGCCTCGGGGCACGTTGTTACGATATCCATGGCTTGTTCGGCACGCACGAGCCACGAGCCGTCAGTCAGTGTGTGCAGCTGCAGATTCCACTCCCGCAAATGAACCGCGATCACGGTTCGTAACGACTCGCGCTCCTCGTGCGTCAGACGCGCCGTTGCGGTCAGTGGCAGGAGATTGAGCCGGTCCAGCCCGGCCACAAAATGCACCGGCTCCAGATGCATCCAGAAAGATCCGGGGCGGCTCTCGCCGTAGTCGCGCGCGCATACCGGCGCGCTGGCGTATCGATTCCCGGATAACCCCAGCGCCGCCAGCAGCCCTCGCTGCCAGGGCCGCAAGGCCGCGTACTGTCGATCACGACGATCGTACTCGCGCCCAAGCGCGCCACGTCCCGCGATTTTTGCCAGTTGCGTGGCACGTTCGCTCGCCATATCGGCACTCGCAGCCAGTGCGGCGCTGCCGCCGGGGACGATCAAGGTAAGCCAGGGAGAGTGGGACATCGGCTCGATGCGCAGAGGAATTGCGCTATCGTAACGCAACGGCGCCGGCGAGGACGAACCCCGACAGCTGAGGAACCTCAAGTGGCCGCGCGACCGTAACGTGCTTATGCTCGCGATTTCGACCAGGCGTGCGGAAACCGACCGTGAAACTCACCGATGAAACCCAACCCGGCACGAATTTCGTGCGCGCCTACTCCGCCAGCGAAATCCGCGTAGGCGAGACGGTATTGCACCGTAGTTGCGTGCTGCGCGTAGACCGGCTCATTGCTGACTGGCGGCCGCAGACTGTCGGTGAGCTGACGCTGGCCGATCTCGACGTGGTGCTCGGGCTCGATCCAGAAATCGTCGTGTTGGGTACAGGTACGCGACAACGTTTTCCGGCCCCGGAATTGCTGGCAAGCATTCTTGCGCGTGGCGTCGGTTGCGAAGTGATGGATACGGGCGCTGCCTGCCGCACGTACAACGTTCTGGTGAGCGAAGACCGGAGAGTTGTCGCAGCACTGCTGCTGCAGGACGATCTTGCCTGAATAACGCAAGCGGGTAGTTGCCGTTCACCGAGCACCAGCCGCGACCTGGCGGCTCATGACTACATCGCGGCTATGTAACGACGCAGCAGTTCATGGCGACGACCATGAAGACTCGTCGTTGCTTATCGATCACTTTGTGAAACTTCTCCCGGCCAGGATGGCCGGGAGAAGACGCGAGGGACTGAAGTTCGTTCGACCAACCCGTTTAGCGCGCTCACTAGGAGCGTCACGTAACGGTGTATTCTTTTTCTTTTCGTTTTGTTCTTCTTCGCGCTGTTTCCTCGAATCCCCCTCCGCCCCCGCGTCTTCTACCGGCCACCCGCTGCAGCAGCGTTGGCATTCTCTCCCGTAAAAAGCACCGACCCCTGCGACTCGGTCGTCGCTGCGTGGCGACGCTGGGGGCGGATGTTAGACACACGATGAAGTGAAGTGCAACTACCTAGTGCGAGTCCGATGGTCGCCCACTACCGATCCGCTCGCGATGTCGACGCAACCGGGCACTGACTTGCAATTTAATCCCCGATGTTGTTGCCTCAACCATCGCGCTGGAACAGTGCTTGCAGTCGAGAGCACGCGAAGCCAGGTATCGCGCGTTGATCGAATCAAATAGACCCGGTCAAATAAGATTCGTCAGGGTCATCGAGACGCCAACCTGGTCATTGAGTTACTTGTCGACTCATCTGTTGAGCGATCGGGTGTTGATCGCGCGGGCTTTATGTTGCGCAAACGCTTTGACATTGTGCGACTTGCACTTTGCAGCACTCGGCTGGTGCTGCTCGCAACGAATCGGTCGCGCCAATAACCGCTTGAAATAGCAGGTTTGGCAAGCATCTGCCGCTTGCGTGGCAGAGCATCGACGCCGTTGCATACAGTTCAACGTCGTTGCGGTAACAACGGTAATGGGTTTCCAGGCGCCCCGTTGACACGGATCTCGAAATAAAGCATGGGTGCCCCATTGGTCCCTGCCCCCATCGTCGCGATTCGCTGCCCCCCGACCACAGCGTCGCCTTCGTGCACGGCGACTTCCTGTGTATGCCCGTAAGCGCTCAGATACGTTTCGTTGTGCTTAATGATCACGAGCTGGCCATAACCCAGCAGACCGGTTCCCGTGTAAACCACCCGCCCCGCTCCCGCCGCGCGAATCTCCTGCCCCAGGACGCCCGCGATCATCAGACCCTGCCCACCATTAGGTCGGGTCGTGAGCGTGGCAGTACCGCCTTCAACGGGCCATTGCCAGCGAACTGGAGGGCCGATCGGCTGACTCACAACCGGAGGACTCGCTGGGGCCGGGCGCGTTGTTGGCACAGGGACTCGCGCGCGCTTCGATACGCCGCCGCCAGCGGGCTGCAACCGCAAGACCTGACCTGGATGGATTACATAGTCCCTGCCAATGCGATTCCAGCGCGCCACATCGCGATAGTCCAATTGGTGGCGCCAGGCGATCGAATAAAGGGTGTCGCCGCGCTTTACGGTATAGGTAGCCGGATGGGTCGGGGTAGAGGAACAGGCGGCCAGCAATAAGAGCGCGAATACCAGGGCGACTCGCCTGCATTGTGCGAGCGCAGAGGAAAATCTGGCTGCGAGCACAGCGGAAGTCACGGGATCACACAACCGCCACAGCGAAGATCACCGCAGTCGGCGTCGGCATCGAGACCGCTGACGGGCTCTCTCTGGATCGCCGGCGACTCTCCTCACTCGCGTCACTCCGTGAATCCTGTCACCCGAGCCCCTTCACCAACGGCACGAAACTCACCAGACCCAATGTCTCGCTGTGGAAGTCATCGCCGCGACGAGTGATGCGCACCAGTTCCTGGCGACCTTCGGGCCCCACCGGCGCGATCAGCCGTCCGCCAGGCGCGAGCTGTGAAAACAGGGCCGGAGGGATTGCCAACGGCGCGGCCGCCATCAGGATGCCGTCGTACGGCGCGTGCGCCACCCAACCCTGGAATCCATCGCCGTGACGCAGATAGACATTGCGCAGATTCAGTTCCTTGAAGCGGCCGCGCGCGCGCTCCAGCAAGCTGCCGATGCGCTCGATGGTGTAAACGAACTTGACCAGCGGAGCGACCACCGCCGTCTGGTAGCCGCAGCCCGTGCCGATCTCGAGAATCTTGCGCGGTGCCGTGCCTTCGATCAGCGCCTCCGTCATGCGGGCGACGACGTAGGGCTGCGAGATGGTCTGGCCGAGGCCGATTGGCAAGGCGGTGTCTTCATAAGCGCGGGTCGCGAGCGCCTCGTCGACGAACAGGTGGCGCGGTACGTTGCGGATCTGCTCCAGGACCTGCTGATCGCTGATGCCCTGCTCGCGCAAACGCTGAATGAGCCGTTCACGCGTGCGCGCGGACGTCATCCCGATACCGGAATGCCGACCGTTGGTCGCCGGCGGTGGGGGTTGCGGCGCCTTCATTCTTCACGTCCCTGCAGCCAGCCACGCATGTCCTCGAGCATCGAATGCCGCGTCAGATCGATCTGCAGCGGCGTCACCGACACGTAGCCGTTGGCAACCGCATGAAAGTCCGTGCCCTCGCCAGCGTCCTGCCCCACTCCCGACGGACCGACCCAGTACACGGGGCGGCCACGCGGATCTTCGGATTTGATGATCCGCTCCGAACGATGCCGCGCTCCAAGGCGCGTCGCCTGAAAACCACGGAGCGCTTCGTACGGCAAGTCGGGTACGTTCACATTGAGAATCGTCGCCCGGTGCAGCGGCGAGCGCTGCAGGCGCATCACCAGCTCGGCGGCCACACGCGCCGCGGTCGCGAAATGAGGATTGGACTCCTGTTGCACCACCAGGGATATCGCGATCGCGGGCAGCCCGAGAAAGCGTCCCTCGATCGCCGCGGCCACCGTTCCGGAATACAGGACGTCGTCGCCCAGGTTGGCGCCATCATTGATACCGGAGACCACCATGTCGTGCTCGTGCTCGAACAAACCGGATACCGCGAGGTGCACGCAGTCGGTCGGTGTGCCGTTCACCACGAGGTAGCGATCACGCTCGAACGGGAATACTCGCAACGGCACATCCAGCGTGAGGGAATTGCTGGCTCCGCTGCGATTACGGTCCGGAGCGACCACGGTAACTTCGGCGAGTTGGGACAATGCGTCGGTCAGGGCGCGCAGTCCCTCCGCGCGGTAACCATCGTCGTTGCTGATTAGAATCTTCATATAGCGCGCGAACTATACAAGAGAGAAGTGAATAGCGGATGGCGGATGGCGGATGGTCAGAAATAAAGCAGGACTTCGCTGCTTCGCCATATGCGCCAACTTGCCAACCGCTATCCCGCTATCCAAGATTTGCCCATCCCTGTCCGCTATCCGCTATCCGCTTCACAATGCGCCATGGGCAAGCAGGACGATAAAGACGACGATTTGTTTCGCGACGCGATGCGCGACGTCAAGCCCATGCGCAAGCCGGCGATCGCCCGCACCGCTCCCAAGCCTCCACCGCGGGCGCGTTTCAAACGCGCCGACGAACGCGCAGTCCTGCAGGAAAGCCTGGAGACGGCGCCCGACGAGCTGCTCACTACCGGCGAGGAGCTGAGCTTCCGCCGGCCGCACGTTCC
>DASYEW010000005.1:0-36574 GCA_036498785.1 Steroidobacteraceae bacterium
TCACCGCGCGGTCGCGGTTACGGAGCGGGCATTGAACAAGAAGGCGCTGATTACCGGAATCACCGGGCAGGACGGGGCATACCTGGCTGAGTTCCTGCTGGACAAGGGCTATGAGGTGCACGGCATCAAGCGCCGCTCCTCTCTCTTCAACACCGACCGTATCGATCACCTCTATCAGGATCCGCACGAGCGCAACGTGCGACTCACCTTGCATTACGGCGACCTGACGGATGCCACTAATCTGATTCGTATCATCCAGCAGGTGCAGCCCGACGAGATCTATAACCTCGCGGCACAGAGCCATGTTGGCGTTTCGTTCGAAACCCCAGAGTACACGGCCAACTCCGACGCCGTCGGCACGCTGCGTATCCTCGAAGCCATCCGCATCCTGGGTCTGGAGAAGAAGACCCGCTTCTACCAAGCATCGACCTCAGAGATGTTCGGCAAGGTACAGGAGACGCCGCAGAAGGAGACGACCCCCTTTTATCCGCGCTCGCCGTACGGGGCGGCCAAGGTGTACGCGTACTGGATCACGGTGAACTATCGTGAGGCTTACGGCATTTTTGCGTGCAATGGCATCCTCTTCAACCACGAGTCGCCGTTGCGGGGCGAGACCTTCGTAACCCGAAAAATCACCAGGGCGCTGACCCGCATCAGGGAAGGCCTGCAGGACGTCCTGCACCTGGGCAACCTCGATGCCTTGCGTGACTGGGGCCACGCACGCGACTATGTAGAAGCTCAGTGGATGATGTTGCAGCAGGCCCAGGCCGAGGATTTCGTGATCGCTACGGGTGAGCAGTATTCAGTGCGCCAGTTCGTCGAGAAGGCCGGGGCCGAACTGGGCATGCGCATCGACTGGCGAGGCAAGGATAGTGAGGAGACGGGTGTCGACATGAAGACCGGTTGCACTGTCGTGAAGATCGATCCCCGCTATTTCCGGCCGACCGAAGTCCAGTCGCTGCTCGGAGATCCCTCCAAGGCGCGACAAAAGCTCGGCTGGAAGGCGGCGACCAGCTTTGACGCGCTGGTTAGGGAGATGGTCGCTGCAGACCTGGAAGAGGCGCAGCGCGATGCGCTGGTAGCTCGCGAGGGGTTCAAGGTCTATAGCCACCATGAATAATGGCGCACGGATATTCGTCGCCGGTCATCGGGGGCTGGTTGGCAGCGCCATCGTTCGCCGCCTGGAGGCAGACGGATTCGAGAATCTTCTGGTCCGCACCAGCAACGAGCTGGATTTACGAAACCAGGCGGCTGTCGAGGATTTTTTCAGCAGGGAACGTCCCGAGTTTGTATTCCTGGCGGCAGCGAAGGTCGGCGGAATCCACGCAAACGATACCTATCCCGCCGACTTCATCCGCGACAACCTGTTGATGCAGTCGAACGTAATTGACGCGGCTTATCGTCACGGCGTGCAGAAGCTGCTCTTCCTGGGTTCCAGCTGCGTCTACCCCAAGTTTGCCCCGCAACCGATGCCGGAGAGCTGCCTGCTGACAGGCGCGCTGGAGCCGACAAACCAGTGGTACGCCATCGCGAAAATCGCCGGGTTGAAGATGTGCGAGGCGTATCGGCGCCAGTACGGGTTCAAAGCAATTGCGGCGATGCCGACCAACCTGTACGGGCCCGGCGACAACTTTGATTTGCAGAATTCCCACGTCCTGCCTGCCTTGATACGCAAGGTCCACGAGGCCAAATTGCAAGGTGAACGCTCGGTGGTGGTATGGGGGACAGGAACCCCGAGGCGCGAGTTCCTCCACGTCGATGACCTCGCGGATGCCTGCCTGTTTCTCACGCGCAGCTACGATGAGGAGGCCCCGATCAATGTTGGTTGGGGGCAAGATGTCTCGATTCGTGAGCTGGCCCAAATGGTGTGTACCGCGGTCGGGTTTGCCGGCCGGCTGGAATTTGATGCCACCAGACCTGACGGCACCCCCCGAAAACTGCTGGATGTCGCCCGGATATCCGCCCTGGGGTGGTCTCCGCGAATCGAGCTTCGCGACGGCATCGAGTCGACCTGTCGCTGGTTCGCGCAGCAGCCGAGCACACCTCAAGGCTGATTCCAGTCAGGCTCGAGCAGCGGGAGCCCAATCCGGCGTTTCCGCTCCGGCGAGGTGGTCGCCGGCGCTCTTAAAAACTCTGTAGCTGTCTGGCGACGCGACTGCTTACAATTTGATAACAACCAATTCCTGACACCAGCTGGCACACTTGCGGGGATGATTGTCCGATCGCACAGCCAGATCACCCAGCGACTGCTGCTTCCCTGCATTTTTGATCGCCTGCCACCGCCGGGCTGTGTAAACTCCCGGCGCTCGTCGCAGGGACTAGATTTAAAAAGCGACTCCTGATGCCCAGATTCAAATTTTCCAGCCCGATTTTTTGGCTGGTTGCTCTCGTTGTGTGTGCGCCGTTGAGTACGGCGTTCGTATCGTCTGCGCACGCGCAGACTCCCAGCGCGGATCAGATGGAGATGTTCCGGAACATGACCCCGGAGCAGCAGCGCGCCATTCTCGAGACGCTGGGTTCTGGGACCGGCTCCTCGTCCGCCGGCGGCATCCTGGGTGGCGCAGGCCGGGTCACTTCAGACCGACCACTACAGTTCCCACAGACCGTGACTCCGCGGCGCAACGCCGGCCCCAGGGACGACGAAGAGGATGGCCGCGACAGCTCCATTCCGCGCGAGCCTCGATTCAAGCCGCAAGATACGCTGCTGCTGTCGCTGGAGATTCGCAAGTACGAGCGGCAGTCGAAAGAATTCAATGACGACTCCACCGATCGGCAGTCGCAGTTGCAGCAGCCGGCTATTCCTGGTCGCCAGCAGCTGAACCAACAGCTGCCCCCGCAACAGCGCACGGACGGCAAGGCGCCGGAGGAGCCCAAGGAAGTTCAGCGTGACGACCAGGACCAGAAGCGTCTGGAGGATCTCAGGGAGCGCGTTCTGCGCCGCAACCCTTACAAGTTGGATAAGTGGGGCATCCTGAATGTCGCCGAATTGGGTCCGATACCGCTCGCGGGCTTGACCGTAGAAGAGGCGACCGAGCGGCTTGCTGCTGAGACGCGCCTCGAGGATTTCGTGGTGCGCGTCACCCGGCTACCGCTCAAACCGATCGGTACTGAGGCGCTCAAGCCATTCGGCTACGACTTGTTCTCCGGCATTACCTCGACATTTGCCCCGGCGACGGACGTCCCAGTTCCCTCCGAGTATGTCGTGGGACCGGGGGACACTATCGAAGTCCAGTTGATTGGTAACGGCAAGGGAGGACGCTACGCGCTGGTGGTCGGCCGGGACGGACGCATCAATTTTCCGGACCTCGGTCCAATCGCGGTCAGCGGTCTGCGCTTCGACGATGTGCGCAGCGCAATCGAGGCGCGGGTGCGTGAACAGATGATCGGCACGCAGGTGAACGTTGGCATCGGGCAGCTGCGCTCGATCCGTATATTCGTGCTCGGCGAAGCTGAGACGCCGGGTTCCTACACCGTCAGTGGCCTGTCGACGATTACCAACGCCCTTTTCGTAAGCGGCGGCGTGAAGAAGATCGGCTCGCTGCGCAACATCGAGCTCAAACGCAATGGCGCGACGGTCACGCGGCTCGATCTTTACGACCTGTTGCTGAAGGGCGATACACGTGCGGATGCCCGGCTGCTGCCCGGAGACGTCATCTTCATTCCGCCGGTCGGGCCCACCGTGAGCCTCGCCGGTGAGGTCCGGCGGCCGGCAATCTACGAACTCAAGAATGAAACCACCACGCGTGAGCTGGTCGCCTTGGCCGGAGGGCTCACCCCGCAAGCGGACCCGAAGCTTGCGACACTGGAACGAGTGAGCGACCAGCAGCAGCGCGTGACGATGACGGCCAGCCTCGCGCCGTCCGCTGAAGCAAGCCCGGTGCGCAGCGGCGATGTGCTCAGGGTTCCTGCCATTCGTCCGGTCCTGGAGGACTCAGTTTCTCTCAACGGTTACGTTTATCGACCGGGTGAGTTCCAGTACCGCCGCGGGATGCGCATTGCCGACATATTGCCTAGCGTCGATGAATTGCAGCCGAATGCCGACCAACACTACCTGCTGATTCGCCGCGAGTTGCCTCCGGACCGGAAAATCACGGTGTTTTCGGCGGACCTCAGCCAGGCGATCTCGCAGCCGAACTCGGCGGCCAATTTCGAGCTCGCGCCGCGCGACCGCATCTACGTTTTCGACATGGAATCGGGGCGCGACCGGATCGTCGAGCCGTTGATGCGGGAGCTGCGCATGCAGTCCGGTATCGACGAACCGACCCGCGAGGTCAGTATCGCCGGCAAGGCCAAGGTGCCGGGCAAGTACCCGTTCGAACCGGGCATGCGAGTCTCGGATCTGCTGCGTGCAGGCGGTACTCCCGATGAAGCCGCCTACGGCGGCGAGGCAGAGCTGACGCGCTACGACGTGGTGAATGGCGAGTCGCGACAGGCAAAGCTGATCCAGATCGACCTGCGCAAGGTGCTGGCTGGCGATCCGACGGCGAACATCGCCTTGCAGCCATTCGACTATCTGGTGATCAAGGAGCTGCCGCTGTGGGCGAAGCAGGAAGAGGTCGAGGTAAGTGGTGAAGTGAAATTCCCGGGGCGCTATCCCATTCATCGCGGTGAGACTTTGCGGTCGGTAATGGAGCGTGCCGGTGGTGTAACCGATCTGGCGTTCGTGCCGGGCAGCGTGTTCACGCGCAAGGAGCTGAAGGAACGCGAGCACAAGCAGATAGAGTCACTCGCAAATCGGATGCAATCCGACGTCGCGATGTTCTCGCTGCAGACTGCACAGGAAACTGGCAAGGACGCGAGTCAGGCGCTGACGGTCGGACAAGCGCTGCTCACGAACCTGCGCGACGCCAAACCGGTAGGCAGGTTGGTCATCAACCTGAATGAATCGGTCGCGGCGAAACCCGGTTCGGAACAGGATGTCATCCTCAAGGATGGCGATAGCTTGTTCGTCCCGCGAGTCACTCAGGAGGTTACCGTGATCGGCGAAGTGCAGAGCACGACATCGCATCTTTACGACGCTTCGCTTGGCCGCGATGACTACATACAGAAGAGCGGCGGGCTGACACCAAGGGCCGACAAGAGCCGCATATACATCGTCAGGGCCGATGGCAGTGTGGTCACCAACGAGGGCAACAGCTGGTTCAGCAGCGGCGCCGGGATACAGCCGGGCGATACCATCGTAGCGCCGCTGGATACCGAGCGCATGCGGCCGCTGCCGTTCTGGACGGCGGTGACGACGATCATCTACAACCTGTCAATCGCGGCCGCGGCCGTGAACTCCTTCTGACGTGGCATGGGCGCAGCGGCAGGTACACACATGGCGGTGAACCAGCAGGTAGCCGGCGCGACCCAGATCGACGTCGTCGATCTGGGTCGGCTCGTATGGCGCTATCGATACCTCGTTGGAGCAATCGGTGCAGTCTTTACCATCGCAGCGATCGTGTTCGCGTTGCTGATGACACCGATCTACCGCGGCGAGGTAACAGTCACCGATGCTAGCGCCAGCGGGATTGGCGGCGCCGGGGGCATGGCCAACCAGATCGGGGGCCTCGCCAGCATCGTCGGCATCAATCTGGGCGCCGGCAACAATGCCAGCCGGGAGGCGCAGGCGCTGCTCAAGTCCCGCCGCCTGGTGGAGGAATTCGTGCGGCGGCACGAACCGCTGCCGGCCCTGTTTCCCAAAGCGAAGAAGGCACCCACGCTGTGGTCGGCAGTCAAGTATTTCCAGGACAGTGTCGTGCTGATTCGCGAGGACAAGCGCGAGGGCACCACGAAGGTGGCCATCGACTGGACCGACCCGCAGACGGCCGCCGCCTGGGCGAACGAATTTGTTGCGTTGGCCAACGAACTGGTGCGCGCCCGCGCCATCGAGGACTCGCAGCGCAACATCGAATACCTCAGCAAGCAGATCGACCAGACCTCGGTCGTGGAAGTACGCAAGTCCCTGTACAACCTGATCGAGAACGAGACCAAGACCCTCATGCTGGCCAACAGTCGTACGCAATTCGCGTTCGCGGTCGCCGATCCGGCGGTCCCACCGGAGGAGCGCATACGCCCGCGGCGCTCGATCATCGTCATCATCGCGCTGTTTGCGGGCGTGCTGATCGGGTCGTTGATCGCGCTGGCTCATAGCGCATGGCGTGCGAGGAAACCGGCCTAGAGATGTCCGTTCCGGGAATGCGAAACTGGCATCGACCGGTCGACACGCTTGAGGGTAGCTTAGAGGATGAGAAACAGGGCGCAGCCATGATATCCGCGCATTCTAGCCATGGCAGCAGCGGCATGTGGCTTCTGCTGTGGCGGCAGCTCGGCGCGCGGCGCCGGCGCCAGGTCGTCCTGCTGCTGGGTCTCATGGTCCTGAGTGCCTTTGCCGAGGTGGTCAGCCTTGGGGCGGTGCTGCCGCTCCTCGGGATCCTGACGGCACCCGAGCGGGTCTTCGCCGTACCGGCAGTGGGACGCATCGCGCAGCAGTTCGGCATGACCTCCGCGCAACAGCTGGTGCTGCCGATCACGGTGGCATTCAGCGTCGCCGCGCTCGCCGCGGGTGCGATCCGCATGTTGCTGTTATGGGTGAGCACCCGGCTCGCGTTCGCGATAGGCGCGGATTTCAGCATCGATGTCTATCGTCGAACCCTGTACCAGCCCTACCGCGTGCATGTCCTGCGCAACAGCAGCGAGGTGATCAGCGGCATAACGCACAAGGTGGCAAACGTGGTGGAAGTGCTCTACCAGTCCTTGATGATGGTCAGCTCGATGGTACTGCTGGTGTCGATCGTCGCTGCGCTGCTGTTCATCGATCCGGTGATCGCCTCGGTGGCAACGCTCAGCTTCGGCCTCGGTTACGGCGCCATCGCCTGGCTGTCGCGCAGTCGCCTGCATCGCAATAGCAAGCGCATCGCGGACGAACAGACCCGGGTGATCAAGGCACTGCAGGAGGGGCTCGGCGGCATCCGCGACGTGCTGCTGGACGGCAGCCAGGAGGTCTACTGCGATATCTACCGGCAGGCCGATGCGCCGTTGCGGCGAGCGCAGGGCAATAATCTCTTCATTGCCGGTAGCCCGCGTTTCGCGATGGAGACATTGGGGATGATATTGATCGCGATCCTTGCCTACGGTCTGAGCGGCCGCCCGGGCGGCCTGGCGACGGCGCTGCCCGTGCTGGGAGCGCTGGCCTTCGGAGCCCAGCGCCTGCTACCGGTGTTGCAGCAGAGCTATACATCGTGGGCAGCGATCGCGGGCCGGCGCACGTCGGTCGTCGATACCATCGAACTGCTGAACCAGCCCATGCCCGACCAGGGAACGGCGGCGGTGGGCGCGCCACTGGCTTTCGGCGATTCGATCGAATACCGGACGGTGTCGTTTCGCTATGCCCCAACGGGTCCATGGGTGCTGAACGACGTCAACCTCACCATCCGCAAGGGCGCCCGCATTGGACTGGTGGGGACCACCGGCAGCGGCAAGAGCACCTTGCTCGACCTCTTGATGGGGTTGCTCGAGCCGACGCAGGGACAACTGCTGGTGGACGGCGTGCCGCTGCAGGGAGGGCGTGTCGCGGCTTGGCAGAAGATCATCGCGCACGTGCCACAGAGCATCTTTCTGACAGACGCGACGCTGGCGGAGAATATCGCCTTCGGTGTTCCGCCGGCTGACATCGACATGGAAAATGTCAGGCGCGCGGCGCGCCAGGCACAGATCGCGGACTTCGCGGAGGAGCTCCCGGACAAGTACGCAACGTCCGTCGGCGAGCGCGGAGTGCGGCTCTCCGGCGGGCAGCGCCAGCGCATCGGCATCGCGCGGGCGCTCTACAAGCACGCGAGCGTCCTCGTGTTCGACGAGGCCACGAGCGCGCTCGACAGCGCCACGGAACGATCGGTCATGGAGGCAATCCAGGAGCTTGATCGCGAACTGACCGTGTTGCTGATTGCGCATCGGCTCACGACGGTGCGCCGCTGCGACGTCATCGTCGAACTGCGCCATGGCGCGCTGGTGGCCCAGGGCAGCTACGATGAGCTGCTCGCGAGCAGTGCGAGCTTCCGCGAAATGGCCTTGGCCGCTCATTGAGGCAACCGCCGCATGCCAGCCATGACCGTCACCGTCGTAATAAACAAGGTAGCGCTGCGATATGTTTGATGACAAGTCGATCCTGATCACCGGTGGTACCGGATCGTTCGGTCGCAAGTACACCGAGACGATCTTGCAGCGCTACAAGCCGCGTCGCCTGGTGATCTTCTCGCGCGATGAGCTCAAGCAGTACGAGATGTCGCAGGTCTACGACCAGGACTGCGTGCGCTATTTCCTCGGCGACGTCCGCGACGCGGAGCGCCTGCGTCAGGCCATGAGCGGGGTCGACTACGTGATCCACGCAGCCGCCCTCAAGCAGGTTCCTGCCGCGGAATACAACCCGATGGAGTGCATCAAGACCAACATCCACGGCGCAGAGAATGTCATCGATGCGGCTCTCCACAACAACGTGCAACGAGTGATTGCGCTATCGACCGACAAGGCCGCCAATCCGATCAATCTCTATGGCGCCACCAAGCTCGCTTCCGACAAGTTGTTCGTTGCGGCCAACAACATCACCGGCTCGCGGCCGACGCGTTTTTCGGTCGTGCGCTACGGCAACGTGGTAGGTTCGCGCGGCTCGGTCGTGCCGTTCTTCGAGCAGCTCATCGCGAAAGGCGCGACGCATCTGCCGATCACCCACGAGAAGATGACCCGCTTCTGGATCAGCCTGCCGCAGGGCGTGGACTTCGTGCTGAAGAATTTCCAGCGCATGTACGGCGGTGAGATTTTCGTGCCGAAGATTCCTTCCATCCGCGTGGTCGATCTGGCGCGGGCGATGGCGCCGCAGCTCGAGCACAAGGTCGTCGGAATTCGGCCTGGGGAAAAGCTCCACGAGGTGATGTGCCCCTCAGACGATTCGCACCTCACGCTGGAGTTCGAGGATCACTACGTCATCAAGCCCTCGATCCGCTTCAACTCCTCGCCCAACGACAACAATTTTGTGAAGAACGTGATCGGTGAGGTAGGCCGCGACGTGCCGTTGGGTTTCGAGTACCAGTCGGGATCGAATCCGCACTTCCTCTCGCCGCAGGAGATCCTGGGATTCAACTCCAAGGCGATGCAATGATCCCCTATGGTCGCCAATCGATCGATGCTGCCGACGAGCGGGCCGTGCTGGAGGTGCTGCGTTCTGATTTTCTGACCCAGGGCCCGCGGGTGCCACGCTTCGAACAGGCCGTTTCGGAATATTGCGGGGTTCCATTTGCCGTAGCGGTGAACAGCGCAACGAGCGCATTGCACATCGCGTGTCTGGCTCTGGGGGTCGGGCCGGGTGACCGCGTGTGGACCAGTCCGAATACCTTCGTCGCCAGCGCAAACTGCGCGCGCTACTGCGGCGCTAGCGTCGATTTCGTCGATATCGATCCGGCCACCTACAACATGTCGTGCACGGCCCTGGCTGCTCGCCTGGAGCAAGCCGCCGCGGAGGGAACCCTTCCGAAGGTAGTCATTCCGGTGCATTTCTCTGGGCTGCCGTGCGATATGGTCCGCATTCACGAGCTGGCACAGCACTACGGCTTCTTCGTCGTGGAGGACGCATCGCATGCCATCGGCGCACGCTGCGCCGACAGCGTCATCGGCGACTGTCGTTACAGCGACATCGCCGTGTTCAGCTTTCATCCGGTGAAGATCATCACCACCGCGGAAGGCGGACTCGCGACCACGCGATCCGCCGACCTGGCACGGCAGCTCGCGCTGTTCCGTTCACACGGCATCACTCGTGATCCCGGCGAGTTGGAGCGTGATGCCGCAGAACCGTGGTACTACGAGCAGCACTGTCTGGGACTCAACTATCGGTTGACGGAGCTGCAAGCCGCCCTGGGCATCTCGCAGCTCGCGCACCTCGAAGAATGGGTGGCGCGTCGTCACGCCCTGGCGGATATCTATGATCGCGAGCTGTCAGGATTGCCTCTGATCCTGCCGCAGCGCACTGTCGGCTCGCGCTCGGCCTTGCATCTCTACGTCGTCCAGATCGACACCGCCCGTACGGCCTTGCCGCGCCGCGCGCTCTACGATGGCCTGCGCGAGCGGAATATCGGTGTCAATGTCCATTACATTCCGGTTCACACGCAACCGTACTATCAGGCACTGGGCTTTCGCTCCGGACAATTTCCGAACAGCGAAGCCTACTACGCGCGTTGCGTATCGTTGCCGATGTACGCAGGCCTGAGCGATGCGGACCAGCAACGCGTCATTGTCGCGCTTCACCAGGTGCTGTCATGAGCGGACAGAAAGATACGTTCCTCGCCTCCGAAGGCGACGCCTGGTTCACGCGCAATGCGGCTGCGCTGCAGGAGCGCGACTGGAGCCGCGATGTCGTGAGCACACGGCTGGCTGCGCTCGCGTCCGGTCAGCCGTTGAGAGTGCTCGAGATCGGCTGCGGCGATGGCTCGCGCCTGCAATTCCTCGCGGGCCTGGGGCACCAGGTTTTCGGCGTCGATCCGTCTGCGAAGGCGGTTGCGCGCACGCTGGAACGTGGCGTACGGGCGCAGCAGGGCACAGCGGATGCATTGCCGGTCGCGGACGCAGTGTTCGATGTAGTGATCTTTGGATTCTGTCTCTATCTTTGCGACGACACCGATCTGTTTCGGATCGCGCAGGAGGCAGACAGGGCGCTGGCGAGCGAGGGCTGGCTGCTGATCCTCGACTTCGATGCGGCGGAGCCCGTCTATCGTCCTTACCACCACGCGCCGGGACTGATGTCGCGCAAGATGGACTACAAGTCGATGTTCCTGTGGCATCCCGCGTATTCGCTGGTGGCGTACGAGAAAATGCATCACGTGACGCAGCAGTGGACCGATGATCCCAACGAATGGATAAGTGTGGCATGTCTGCGCAAGCATCCGCCGGCTCGTTGACCCGCCTGGCGCTCGGCACCGCGCAATTCGGCCTGCAGTATGGTGTTGCCAACCGCAGCGGGCAGGTAAGCGTCGCCGAGGTGGGGCAGATTCTCGCGCGTGCCGCGGCTGCGAACGTGGATACGCTCGATACCGCGATTGCCTACGGCACGAGCGAGTCCTGTCTGGGCGCCGCAGGCGTGGCGTCATGGCGCGTGATTAGCAAGCTGCCGCCGCTTCCCGGAGAAGTTGACGACGTGCGGGCGTGGTGCGAGGGCCAGGTACGCGGCTCGCTCTCCCGGCTGGGAATTGGGCGCCTCGAAGGTTTGCTGCTGCATCGGCCGGCAGACCTGCTCGGTCCGCGCATGCTCGAGTACCGCGCTGCGCTGGATGCGCTGCAAGCCGCAGGACTGGTTGGAGTCGTCGGAGTGTCGATCTACGACCCTGCTGAGCTCGATGCACTGTGGCCGGTGTTCCGGCCCGGGATCGTGCAGGCGCCTTGCAACGTGCTGGATCGTCGCCTCATTCGCTCCGGCTGGCTCGCGAGGCTTGCCGATCGCGGTGTGAGGGTGCACGTGCGCTCGGTGTTCCTGCAGGGCCTGCTGCTGATGCCTGCGACACGCCGGCCCGCCGCGTTCGCCCGGTGGCGGGAAGTCTTGGACGCATGGGACGAGTGGTGCTCGCAACATTCGACATCACCGCTGAGTGCAGCCATCGCGTTCCTGAACGCGCAGCCGGGAATAGAGCGCTATGTGATCGGCGTCGATTCGCTGATGCAGCTCGAGGAAGTGCTCGCGGCGGCGGGCGCTTCCAGTGAGGTGCCGCCTCAAGGGCTATTCTGTGACGATCGCGAGCTGATCGAGCCGGCGCGCTGGAAGCTGACATGAAGACCGTTGCTATCATTCAGGCCCGCATGGGCTCGACGCGGCTGCCGGACAAGGTCATGAAACCGATCATGGGTGTTCCCATGATCGAGCTGCTGCTGCGCCGTCTGCAGCGCGCTCAGCGAGTGGCCAAGATCGTGCTCGCCACCTCCGTCGATCCACGCAACGATCCGCTGGCGCAGCACGTGGAGGCGCTGGGATTCGCCGTCTATCGCGGCAGCGAGCAGGACGTGCTGGATCGCTACTACCAGGCTGCCGTCCCGCACGCGCCCGACGCCGTGATCCGCATTACCGGCGACTGCCCCCTGGTGGACCCGGAGTTGGTCGATCGCGTCGTCGGTGCCTTCGCGGCCGCCGGCGTCGACTACGCGTCCAACACCGATCCGCCGACGTTCCCCGACGGCCTCGACATCGAAGTCTTCACGTTCGATGCCCTGCGCACCGCGTGGCAACAAGCGCGGCAAGCGAGTGAGCGCGAGCACGTGACCCCGTACCTGCGTGAGGCTCCCGGCTTTCGCCGGCTGCAGGTCACGCACACTGAAGACTGCTCGGGCGAGCGCTGGACCGTGGACGAGCCGGAGGACTTCGCGGTGATCGAAGCGGTCTTCCGCCACTTCGCCGCGCAGCCGCACTTCGGCTGGCAGGAAGTGCTGCAATTGCGCCGGGCTCAGCCTGGCATGTTCGAAGCCAACCGGCGTCTGATTCGCAACGAAGGAGCTCAAGTGGGCACTGGACAGAAACTCTGGAAGCGGGCCAAGCGCTCCATTCCCGGCGGCAACATGCTGCTTTCCAAACGCGCGGAAATGTTCCTGCCGGACCAGTGGCCGGCGTACTACAGCAAGGCGAAGGGCTGCAGGGTCTGGGACCTGGACGGCAACGAGTACATCGACATGTCCTTCATGGGCATCGGCACCAACAGCCTGGGCTATGGCCATCCCGAGGTCGACGCCGCGGTGCGGGGGGTCGTCGACGCTGGCAACATGTCTACGCTTAACTGCCCGGAGGAGGTCTACCTCGCTGAGAAGCTCATCGAGCTGCATCCTTGGGCGGAGATGGCCCGCTTTGCGCGCTCCGGCGGCGAGGCCGTGGCCGTTGCGGTGCGCATCGCGCGCGCGGCTGCTGGCAAGGAGAAGGTCGCAATCTGCGGCTACCACGGCTGGCACGACTGGTACTTGGCGGCGAATCTCGGTGACGAAAAGAATCTCGCCGGCCACCTGCTGCCTGGGCTCGAGCCCAACGGCGTTCCCACTTCGTTGCGCGGCAGCGTACTACCGTTCAACTACAACCGTCTGGATGAACTCGAGGCACTGCTGGACGCGCACGAGATCGGCGTCATCGTCATGGAAGTAGCGCGCAACCACGGCCCCGCCAAGGGATTTCTCGAGCAGGTGCGCAAGCTCGCAACGGCGCGCGGCGTGGTGCTGGTGTTCGATGAGTGCACTTCCGGCTTTCGGCAGAGCTATGGCGGGCTGCACAAGCTCTACGGCGTGGAGCCGGACATGGCGATGTTCGGCAAGGCGCTGGGCAACGGCTACGCGATTACGGCTATCATCGGCCGGCGCGAGGTGATGGAAGCCGCACAGACCACGTTCATCAGCAGTACGTTCTGGACCGAGCGCATCGGTCCGTCCGCCGCGTTGAAGACGCTGGAAGTGATGCAGCGACTGCAATCGTGGGAGCAGATCTCGCGCGTTGGCGCCGACATCGGTACCCGGTGGCAGGTGCTGGCTGCAAAGTACGGCCTCGCTATCACGCCTAACGGCCTGCCGGCGCTCACGGGTTTTTCGTTCAACAGCCCCAGTGCGCTTGCCTACAAGACGCTCATCACCCAGGAGATGCTCGCCAAGGGCTACCTCGCAACGACCAGTGTGTATGTGTGCACCGAACACACGGCGGACGTGGTCGCGGGGTACTTCGAAGCGCTGGAGCCAGTATTCGGCGTGATCCGGCAGTGTGAGGACGGCCGCGATGTGGCCACGCTGCTGAAGGGTCCGGTCTGTCACGCGGGCTTCAAGCGCCTGAACTGAAACCCGGTCGTGAGAGCCTTCATTCGGGTAGACGCCTCTGTGCACATCGGTGCCGGCCACGTAATGCGCTGTCTTACGCTGGCCGACGCGTTGCGTGCGGAAGGCGCCTCGTGCACCTTTGTCGCACGCGAACTGCCGAGACAGCTTGCCGACAAGATGCTCGGCCAGGGCCATGGGCTGATCCGTCTCGAAGAGCAGACCGGCGACGTCGCCGATGACGCCGCGCAGACAGTGACGGCAATTGCCGGTGAGGATTGCGACTGGCTGATCGTCGATAGCTACGCGTTGGATTATCGCTGGGAGCAGCGTGTGCGAGGCCATGCCCGTGCCGTTCTCGTCATGGACGATCTGGCAGATCGCCGTCACGACTGCGACCTGCTCGTGGATCAGAACTATTACGCGGATGCGCAGAGCCGCTACGCCAGCTTGGTGCCAGAGGGGACGCGGTGCCTGCTGGGACCCGGATATGCCCTGTTGCGGGCCCAGTTCGCGGGAGCCCTGCCGCGCGCAACACAGATGGCAGATCGCCTCTTCGTGGCGATGGGCGGCAGCGATCAGTTCGACATCTGCGCGCAGGTCATCGAGCTGCTGCGCCGTCTCGGTGCCAGGGCACCGGGCGCGGATATCGTGGCAGGCACCGACACTGCGCTGTTCGCAAGACTCGGTCGCGGCGCCGAGGGTTTGGAGAATGTCCGGGTGCATGGCTTCGTCGACGACATCGCAACACTGATGGCGCGGTGTAATATGGCAATCGGAGCCGGCGGCAGCTCGACCTGGGAACGTTGTGCGCTCGGTCTGCCGGCGCTCGTCATCGTCACCGCGGACAACCAGCGCCGCATGTCGCAGGATCTCGCCCATGCCGGTCTCATCGTGCTTCTTGGCGAGGCCGCCGACGTGTCGGTGGACTCGCTGGGCGAGGCCGTCGCGCGCTTGCGTGCGGATGCAGTCTTACGCTCGCGGCTGAGCGACGGCGGGATGCGGCTGGTGGATGGGCAGGGCGTGCGGCGGGTCGTGCAACAGATGCTGGGGTGCTGACGTGTTCAGACTAAGAGCGATGGAGGAGGGCGACCGCGAGCTGGTGCTGACATGGCGTAACCTGCCCAACGTCCGCAACAACATGTACACGAATCACGTCATCTCTGCCGAAGAGCACGGGCGCTGGTTCGAAGCGTCGCGTCGCGATCCCGCTAAGCGTCTGCTGGTGTGCGTGGACTTGCAGGATGTGCCGGTCGGCGTGGTGGTCTTTTACGAGATCAATTCCGTGCAGCGTACCGCGACGTGGGCCTTCTACGCCGGCAGTTCCGAGCGGCGCGGCATCGGCTCGGAAATGGAGTTCCTGGCGCTGGACTTCGCGTTCGGCGAGCTGCAACTCGAGAAGCTCAACTGCGAGGTCCTGGCCTTCAACATGCCGGTCGTGGATTTTCACCGCAAGTACGGCTTTCGCATCGAAGGCATCTTCCGTGCCCACTATGAGCGCGACGGCAAGCGCCACGACGTTTACCGCCTCGCCCACTTTCGCAAGGCGTGGCTCGAGCGCGTCCGGCCGACGCTGGTGGGCGAGCGCGAGGGCCGCCGCTCACCCGTGCGAGTTGGGGCCGTGCACCGGGAGCAGATGCCGGTCACGCGTGAGCTGACGCAGCGCTTCGCCGAGACCACCGGCGACAACAATGCCATCCATCTGGACGACGCGGCTGCGCAGGCCGCCGGTTTCCAGGGGACGTTGGCCCACGGGATGCTGATCGCCGCAGGAATCGCCAAAATCCTGGGCACCACGTTCCCAGGCCACGGCACAGTGCTCGTCAGCCAGTCGCTCCAGTTCCTGCGCCCGGTGTACCCCGATGTCCAGCTCGAATATGCCCTGCGGATCGCGTCGCGGATTGGCCATCGCGCGATTCTCGTGGTGACGGTATCGAATCCGCAGGCTGAGGTCGTGGTCGCGGCGGAGGCCGAAGTCGTCATGCCGAAGGAGAGATGAGCTTGAGCGCCGTCTTGCAGATCGGGGGACGTGCCATCGGCCGGGGACACGCACCATTCATCATTGCCGAGATGTCGGGCAACCACAATCAATCGCTGGATCGGGCGCTTGAGATCGTCGCGGCCGCGGCCAGGGCCGGAGCCCACGCCATCAAGCTGCAGACCTACACCGCCGACACGATCACGCTCGATGTGCGCACCGACGAGTTCGTGATCAGCGATGCCAAAAGCCTGTGGAAGGGCGAGAGCCTCCATGACCTGTACAAGAAGGCGTACACCCCGTGGGAGTGGCATGCGCCCATCATGCAGCGTGCACGCGAGCTCGGACTGCTGTGCTTCAGCTCGCCGTTCGACGATGCGGCAGTCGATTTCCTGGAGTCACTCGACGTTCCCGCATACAAGATCGCGTCCTTCGAGAACAATCATTTGCCGCTGATCCGCAAAGTGGCTGCGACCGGCAAGCCGATGATCATTTCCACCGGAATGGCCAGCATCGCGGAGCTGGATGAGGCCGTCACGGCAGCGCGTGCTGCTGGATGTCGCGACCTGGTGTTGCTGAAATGCACCAGCACCTATCCGGCGTCCCCCGCCAATACCAACGTCCTCACGATCCCCCACATGCGCACACTGTTCGGCTGCGAGGTGGGCTTGTCGGATCACACCATGGGGGTCGGAGCTGCGGTCGCTGCGGTCGCACACGGTGCGAGCGTCGTCGAAAAGCATTTCACGCTGAGCCGGGCCGATGGGGGCGTGGACAGCACGTTCTCGCTCGAGCCTGCCGAGCTTCAGATGCTGGTCGTGGAAACCGAAAGGGCGTGGCGGTCCCTCGGTGCCGTGACGTATGGACCGACCGAGGCCGAGAAGAAGTCGATCGCCTATCGCCGTTCGCTGTACATCGGCGTGGACATGCGGGCGGGTGAGGTATTGACGCCGGCCAACCTGCGCATCGTTCGGCCTGGCGCCGGACTGCATCCGCGGTTCTACGAGCAGCTGCTGGGCAAGAAGGTGCAGCGAGACGTGAAGAAGGGCACTCCCGTGCAGTGGGACCTATTCGCATGATGCCCGCCCGCATCCGCAAGCCGGCACGTGCGATGGTGCGGGTGCCTCATTGAAGATCGCACTGCTGATCCCGACGCTGCAGGTGGGCGGGAGCGAGCGGAATATCGTCCTGCTCGGCGAAGTGCTGGCGGCCAAGGGCGCCGAGGTGCAGGTGTGGCTCACGAGCGCCGATCAACGGGAGTTGCCGACCGCGTTGCGTGTGGTCCCGACGTGCCCGGTCGGTGGCGGCGGCAGGGCGTTGGCCATCCTGCGCAGGGTCAGCGGTATTCGCGCGCAGCTGACACGATTCCGGCCCGACTGCATGATCTCTTTTCTGGAGAGCAGCAACATCCCTGCGTTGCTGGCCGGTATGCTGACCGGCACGCCGACCATCGTTTCAGTGCGCGGCAATCCGCACCGTTTCAACTGGTTCTATCGGGTCATGGCGTTCCTGTTCTATCGCCATGCGCGCAGCGTCGTGCTGCCCTCGCGGGAAGTGGCCGACTACCTGGCAAAGAACTACCTGCTGCGCAACACCGTATGCATTCCCAACATCCAGCTCAGCGCGAATGGTGCGGCAATAGTGTCGCCGCGCAAGGTCGATGGCCCGATGCTGGCGGTGGGCAGGCTGGTGCCGGGCAAACGCTTCGACGACGTGATCGCGCTCGCCGAAAGCATCGCCGCGCAGCGGGAACTCGTCATCGTCGGCGACGGGCCGCTGCGTGCGGCGCTCGAGGCGCGGGCTGCCGGATCGTCCGTCAAGGTCAGCTTCGCTGGCGCGCTGCCGCATGCGCAAGTGCTGAGCATGTTGGAGCATTCGAGCGTACTGCTGTCCATGTCGGAGAGCGAGTGCTGGCCGAACGCCATCGCCGAAGCGCTCTCCATCGGCACTCCGGTGATCGCACGCGATTGCGACTACGGTCCGCGTGAAATGATCGTCGACGGTCGCAATGGATTTCTGATTCGCTCTGCGCAGGAGGTTAGGCAACGCCCAGAGGTCGCCAGCGCGCTCGCGAGCGAGACTCGCTACGCGCAGATGTGTCGTGATGCTGCGCAAGGTGCGCTCGCCTGGCACCGCGAAAGAATCAGCGCGCTGTGGTTCGACGCAGTCGCGGGAGCAAGACGGTGAAGATCCTGCTGCGCCTTGACGATTACACGCCCAACTGCAATCGCGCGAGCTGGGAGAAGATCGAGCAGATCCTGGACCGCCTGCAGATCCGTCCGCTGGTCGCGGTCATACCCGAGGATCGCTATTTCGGAACGGCGCCCAGCGATGAAGCCTTCTGGGAGAGTGTGCGGCAACTGCAAGGCAAGCGGTGGAGCATCGCCCTGCATGGCCATACCCACTTGGTGACTCCGGTCGCCGCAGGCGCCGCCCGGGAGATCTTCTTCGCCACGAAGTCAGAGTTCGTTGGCCGGTCGCAGGCACAGCAGCTGGCGACTATCGAGCTCGCCTGGCAGGAGTTCGTGCGCCACGGTGTGCGTCCGGATTGCTTCGTGGCACCCAATCATGGCTTCGACGCGGCGACGGTGCGTGCGTTGTCGCAACACGGCGCGATGCGGATCATCAGCGATGGCATCGCGCTGCGGCCGTTCAAGGATCGCGATCTCGCATGGATTCCGCAACTTGACTGGCGTATGCCGCGCTGGCAGTACGGATTCCGCACGGTCTGCCTGCATCCCTCGACGATGAGAGTGGCGGAGATCGACAGATTCGAAATCGACGCGCGACGCATGCGCGCAGCCTTCGTCGAGCTGCAGGACATCGACACTGCAGCGCTGCAGCCGCGTGGCGTCGGCGACGCTGTTTTCGCAAAGGCTTTCGCCGCCTACTTTCGCGTCAAAGAGGCGCTGCACCGCCTGCGTGCTTCGCGAACCCATCCAAAATCCCCAGCGAGTTCTGTCCGTGAGTAACAACCCGTTCAAGGAATTGATCCGCCGTACGCTGCACCGGCTGGGGTACCAGCTGGTCGCGCTCCCCAACTGGTCTCTGAAAGACGATGTCATCGAGAAGTCAGGCTATCGGCTGGTGAACTGGAAGCAGGGCGACGGCAAGGTCGATCTCGCGGCCTACAGCCAGGAGCAGGAGAAGGGCAACAGGGCAAAGATCGACCAAGTATGGACCAACGAGAGCAACCTGCGCTTCATCGGCAACTGGCTGGCCAAGCGTAGCGGCGTGCCGCAGTTCGTCGTGTGTCATGGCACGCGCAACGGTTTCGAGCAGAGAATCTTTCACGGCCTGTTCGGTTGTCGAGTCATCGGTACGGAGATCTCTGCGACCGCATCGCAGTTCCCCATGACCATCCAGGCCGACTTCCACGAGCCGCCGCGCGAGTGGGATGGGAGCGTGGACATCGTTTACAGCAACTCGCTGGACCACGCCTACGATCCGCAAAAGGCATTGAGTGCCTGGGCCCGGAGCGTGCGCGATGGCGGCTGGATCGTGCTCGACAAGGCCTCTGATTCGGATCCCCACGGGATCTCTGATCTGGACCCCTTTGGCATCGCGTTGCCCAACCTGCTGCTGTTCATCATGGATGCCCTGCGGGGGATCGGCTCCATCCAGGCCGTCCTGGACGTCCCGGAGCCGAAGACCGGAACTTCCTATCACCGCATGATCGTCATCGGGATCTCCCATCGCGCCTGAGGGCGCACGTATGCATCGCGTCATGATCGTCATCAACTCGCTGCATTCCGGAGGCGCGGAGAAGACCTGCATCGCGCTGGCCCGCCATCTGCGGCAGCGGTGCGACGTCGAAGTCGTGTCCCTGATCATCGGCGGCCCCGCCGAGCAGGAGCTGCGCTCTCTGGGCATCAAGGTCACCGTGCTCGAAGCGCGGACCTTCCTGCAGAAGCTGCGGTCCTCACTGCGGCTGGCGCAACTCATGCGCGCCAGCAAGCCCGATACGGTCGTGACGTTCCTGTACATAGCAGACCTCGTGGCAGGCGCACTTGCGCGCATCCTGCTGCCCCGCGCGAAGGTGTTCTGGAACATCCGCAACAACGTGCTTTCGCGTCGCCAGTCCGGCAGAGCAACGTTCGTGGTAGCGCGGGTGAATGCCCTGCTGTCGCGCTTCGTCCCAAGCGCGATCGTCTACTGCTCCGCGATGTCCAGGTCCCAGCACGAAGCGCTCGGCTTTCGCAATGCCGTCAGCGCAGTCGTGGAAAATTCCGCCGCCAATGTGCCGTTTTCGTTCAGCCCAGCGAAGCGCAACCACTTCCGTGGCCGCAGGTTCGAGGGCGAGTTCCTGTTCCTCATGGTCGGCAGATTCGATCCGGTGAAACGCGTCGACGTCTACGTCGATGCATGCGTGCAGCTCCATCGGCAGTTTGGTGGCGCCATGCGCTTCGTCATCGCCGGCCGTGGCATGGATGTCCAGAATCAATCGCTGATGCAGCGCATCGAGTCCTCCGGCATCGCGGACCGTTTCGTGCTGCTCGGCCACGTGGAGGATCAGCAGGAGGTCTACAGCGCCGCCGACTGCCTGGTGGTCACCTCCGAAAGCGAGGGTAGTCCGAATGCCGTCTATGAGGCGCTGGCGGTGAAGCTGCCGGTGGTGATATTCGCGACGCTCGGGACAGAAAGTGTCGTCGGCGAAACAGTGGTGCGGCTGCCGCACCGTGATATGGACGCACTAGTGCAAGCCATGCGGGAGTGCGTGGTCAAGGGAGCGGTGCGGCCCGCCGTGCGCGTCACGGATGACAACGGAGCAAGGCCCGACGCGGAGCATTCGATCGTCGGCTACTACAGGCGAGCGCTGCCGTGCGGATGAAAGCGTCGACGAAATTGTGGCTGCGCTCGAAGCAGGCGGCCTACTTTGCGCTCTGCAGGATCTTTGGGTTCGATCGCTGGCACTACCGCATCGTCCGGGAGAACTGCCGCTATTTCGACAAGGTGCGCGAGCTGTACGAGCGCAGCGGATGCAGCAGCGTCGTGGAGGTCGGCTGCGGCCTCGGTGAGATCGTCGCGGGCATGCGGGCGCAGCGCAGGATCGGCATTGACCGCGATCCGAAGGTCATCCGGGCCGCCCGATTCCTGCGGTCACACTCGGTCATTTTTCTCGAAGGGATGCAGCCGGATGCGCTGGGCAGCGCGCTGCAGGGTTCAGGCAGCGTGTGCCTCATTTTCCTCAACTGGTTTCACGCATGCGACGCTGGTGAGCTGCAGCGGGTCGCGGCTCACTACATCGAAAATACCAACGCTACTCACGTGATATTCGACATCATCAAAAGCGACGCCCGCGGCTATCGCAATATCCACCCGGCCGATGTGCTGGCCGCGCACGGCGACGTCGTCGCAGTGGAGGATGCCGGTGATGACATCCGCCAGCTCGTGCTGCTGGAGTGCCGGTGATCAGCCTGGTCATCAGCTCGCTCGGCGTCGGCGGTGCTCAGGTGTGGGTGGATCGCCTCGCGCGTTTGCTCGCGCCGCACTTCGACGTGGAGGTCCTATATGGGGGACTCTATGGGGGCATCAGCTTCGAGGACGCCAGCAAGCTCGCCACCGGGTTGAACATTCGCAAGATTCGCGGTTTGCACGTGCCATTCAACCCGTTCGCTGTCGTTGGGGCTTATCGCTACCTGCGCGCCCGCAAGGATAGTCTCGTGATCGTCAGCTCATTCGTTGCCGGTGTGACCTTTCGACTGGCAGCCATGCTGACGGGCCATACGATTTACTACGTCTCCCACGGCTGGTCGTTCCGCTACCAGAGATTTCCAGGCTCGTTGCTCGCGCGCTGCGCGGAGGCGTTCCTCGGACGCTTCTCGCGGATCATCTGCATCTCGAGAGCTGACTTGGAGGTGGCCCGCGGGCTGCTGCGCATACCGCGGGGCAATCTCACGCTGATCCGCAATCGCATCCTGGACGATTCGATCCGGACGAGCGATGCAAGCGGACGGGCCGCGACGATCGGCAAGGCGCTGTACGTCGGACGCATGGCCGATCCCAAGCGCTTCGACCTGTACGTCGAACTCTCCCGGCGCTTTCCCCGCATCGAGTTTCACGCAGTCGGGCCAACAGCGGGCGATTTCGCGACCGTGCCGCCGAGCATCGTACTGCATGGGCGCGTGCCGGCATTCAATCGATACGAAGACTATGACGTGTTCTGCCTCTTTTCCAATAGCGAGGGTTTGCCGATGTCGGCGCTCGAGGCCCATGTGCATGCCGTGCCGTTGCTGCTGTCCAATGTCGGCGGCTGCGCGGAGCTGATCCACGGCAACGGTTTGCTGGTGGAGAACAGTGTCGAAGACATCGTCGCGAAGTTCACTGCACTCGATGCGAGCCTACCCGCGTATCGGCGTGAGGCGCTGCGCCAACGCCGGCGCTTCATGGTTTCCCCTGCCGCGTTGATCAGGCTCGTCGGGCGTGCGCTGCGCCGGGAAACCGAGACGACATGAAAGAGCGCATCCCATGGCCCCTGAAGTTCTCGGCCAAGATAGTTCTCGGTATCCTGCGCATCGACTACAAGCTGTTGAAGCGGGCCGGCATCGTCGAGCACGGTCGTATGGAGCGTGCGGATTTCTGTCGCGCCGTCTTCGATCGTCATGTCGATGCACCACGCTACTCGTGCGGCGCGCCGGCGCATGGCGGTCTGCTGGAGCTGGGACCGGGAGACTCCATAGCGACCGGCATCCTCGGGTTGAGAGCGGGATTCAGCACGGTGACCCTCATCGACGCAGGACCGTTTGCGGACCTGAGGCGGCAGGCACTCAATGGGTTGTTCGCGAGTCTCGGCGCAACTCCGCGAATCGACGACGACGCCAGCCCCGCGCAGGTGCTGGAACTCCTGCGCGGTATGGGTATCGCGTATCTGACACAGGGAGCGGCTTCATTGCGCGAAGTTGTGCCCGGCTCGCTGCAACACAGCTTCAGCAACAGCGTCCTGCAGCATGTGTACCGCGATGAACTGCCCGAACTGATCCGACTGCTCGGCCGTGCTCACGCGCCGGACAGCTACAGCTCGCATTCGGTGAATTTCACGGACCATTTCTCCGGCGGCTTCGTCAACCGTCGGCTGCCGGACCGGGTCATGGAGAGTGGTATCATCAAACGCGCAAACCTCTACACCAACCGGCTCACCGCGGCACAATTCGTCCAGGCGTTCGAGGCCGCCGGCTTCGCGGTGGTGCGCCTAGTGGTGGATTTCCTCGGTGCCGAGCCCGCGACACGCGTCACATATGATGACGTGCCCGGCTTTACCGCAGGCATTGGGTCGCGGGTGATCCTCCGGACGACCTTCCTGGTGCGCAAGCAAGCATGACAACTGTAGCGCCGGCATCCAGCGCGTCGCTCGCTGCCGAAAACGACGTGGAATAAGCAGCGAATGCCGAACGTACTATTTCTGGGTAAATCCGACCGCCGCATCGAAGCGTGGGCGCGTGCGCACGCGCGCGTTGTCAAAGGCGACAACGGCCACGTGATCTTCCTGGCGCTCTACGGCGAGAATTACACGCAGGACAACTTCACTTTCGTGAACTGTTGCACCCTGCCGCAGCAGCATCCGTTGACGGAGCTGCAGGAACTCGTGCCTGCGTCGATCAACCGGGCGATAGCGTGCGATCGCTCGTTGACCGACTACACGTATTCGACTTCGTACGGCAGCTACTCGAACTACCGCTCCGAGCAGATCGAGCAACTCGTGGGGGTCGTGGGCAACGCCCTGCTGCATTTCATGCCGCAGATCGACTACTGCGTCGACGGCCTGGCGGACAACTTCGTCACGCCGCTGGCTTTCCAGATCGCCCACCGCTGCAAGGTCAAGTTCTACATGGTAAGGCTGTGGCACTACTGGGACCAGGGCTTCCATCTGGTGGACTCCCCGGGATATGTTTCGAAGGTGGTCGACGACTATTACCGGCGCTACTACCCACGTCTGAGCCAGTCCGTCTATCCCCGTGTGCGAGAGGATTTCGAGCGCGCACGCTTCTCCATCGGTGCATTCCAGCGCGAGAATTGGCAGTTGCGGCTGCAGATCGTGCGGGATAAGTTCTTCTCCTACGAACGACCCTCTGCATGGCATTTCCTCCAGCGGCGGCACAAGCGCCTGGTGGGCAGGTTCGGTGTGCGGGGCCTGCGCTTCGTGACGCCCGAGCAGCGTCCGCAGCAATACATCGTTTTCGCCCTGCACGTGATGCCCGAGGCATCCATCCTGGGTACCGACCCGGACATCGCCGACCAGTTCTCGCTGATCCGCCGCATGTCGCTGAATGTGCCGCTTGGGGTGAAGATCCTGTGCAAGGCGCATCCGGGCGAGCGCTTCGGCAGGGATATCGACATCGAGTTCCTGCGGCGCATCTGTTCGCTGCACAACGTGAGCCTGGTGCACGAATCCGAGAGGATCGATTCGTTCCTGAACGACAGCCGCTGCGTCGCGGTCGCGACCATTAACGGCAGCGTCGCCCTCGAGGCGGTCATCAAGGAGAAGCCGTGCTTCCTGTTCGGCAAAGGTATCTTCGCGATCGCCGAATGCTTTCTGAAGCCCAGGGACGACGAGCAGTTCTTCGAGCAGGTGATGCAAATCGTGCACGGTCGCTACAGCATCGACAAAGTGGCTCTGGCGGCGATCATCCTCAGCCTGAAGCGCGCCGCGATCCCCGGCAGCGGCTCATTGAAGGCGCCCGGCAGCTGGCTCGACTTTTATAGCTCGCTGCTGCCGTCAATTCATCGCTTCCACAAGCGTTCCCCAGACGGCAAGGCATGGTCATGATCGGGTTCAACTTGTCCATGGATTTCGAGATGGGCTGGGGAGACCTCCGGCGCCTGGCCGCGGACGATGTCTTCCATCGGCGCGTCGTTGCCGGCCTCGAACAGTCGGGCAAGGTGTTGGAAGTGTTGCGCGCCGCAGGCATTCCGACCACCTGGGGCATCGTCGGCGGCTGCTGCCATCGCAGCCTGCAGACTCTGCAGCAGGCCGCGCCCGAGGCGTATGCCCTGGTCGAGGCGCAGCTCGACGAACTAGTGAAGCGACGGCGCGACTACGCGTCGGTCCTGTTCTGCCCGGAGACCGTGGTCGACATATCCCGTGAGCCCGGCATCGAGGTGGGCAGCCATGGATTTCTGCACCTGGTGCCGAATGCGGTCCCGGCGCGCGTACTGCGAAGTGATGTTGCTGCAAGCGTCGAGGCACTGCGCGCAACGTGCGGTGTCACCGTCGCATCGTTCATTCCTCCGCAGAACTATGACTGGCCGGACGCAGCGTTCGCGGACACCGGCATTCGCTACGTACGCCACACCCCGATGCTGTTCGGCCACCCCTACAGCTCGCCGGCTGTCGGCGCCAAATTCGCCAGGTTGTGGAATGACCTGATAGTGCCAGTCGAACATCGCAATGGCGCAGATCGCAGTGCGCGGATGTTCTTTCTGCGCCTGGACCGAGGGGCAGCGCTGTGGAACGGGCAACTGCGCATGTTGCGTGAGCTGATCGCGGTGGGGCAGGGCTGCGTGTTCTGCTATTCACATCCGCACAACCTGGACACGCCGGTAGCCATAGCCCGGTTTGCGCAGCTCTGCGATGTCGTGGCTACCGCCAAGGAGCGCGATCAGCTCGACTTTCGCAGATTTTTCCGAGAGCTTCATTGAGCGCAACGATCGCCCGTCGCCCAGAGGATACAGCCGTCGCGCTCATGCGCGCGGTCCAGCCTGATCATTTCGTGCTGGCACTCGTTGGTTTTTTTGGTGGCGCGGCGCACGCATTGCCGCCGCAGCTGTATATCGCCGAGGCAATCGGTCCGTTCGACGTGCTGGTGCTGCTGTTGCTGCTGCATTGGTTGGTGCTGTCGCCCCGCAGGATCAGTCCGCAGGCGCGCAGGCAATACCTGCTGTTCTATTGCTTCGCGGCGGTGGCTTACATCGGTGAGATCGGCGGTGCCATCGTGTTCGGCACCGGAACGTTGTCGAGCCTGCTGGCTCCATTCCGCTTCCTCTACTATCCGACACTGTTCATCACGCTGGTGCCGTTTCTTGGTTCACCGCTGCGACTGCGCATCCTGTTTTCAGGCTATGTGCTGGGGGTGCTGGCGATTTCCGCGATCGCGTGGATCCACTCACCTGATCCCGGCTTCTTCTTCGGCTTGCCGGTGCTCGACAATCCCAACGTCATCGGCAACTTCATCGGCTACGCGATGATCTGCCTCGGCTTCGCATTCATGCCGCGCGGCCTGGCGGTGAAGGGCTCGGCGCTGCTCGCGTTGTTCGTCTTTGCGATGTTCACATTCTCCAAGGCGTCCTGGCTGCTCGCGCTGGGCGGCATGTATCTGAATGCGATGCGCTTCAACCGCTGGCTGCTGCTGCTGGTCATCGTGGTGGCGGCGGCGATAGCGGTGAGCGTGCTGGATCTGAAGCTGATCTTCGATATGGTGTCCAATGCCATCGACCTGAAGCTCTCCGCTTCGGTCGGCGACGACACTACCGGCGGCACGCTCGACATGCGTATCGGCTTCTTCCAGACGAGCATGTACTCCCTGTTCGACCATCCCTTCGGGGTGGGGCTGAAGAATTTCTGGCTTCTCAATCGCAGCTATGAGGACGTGCTCGGCAGCCGCTTCTTCGAATCCGAGAGTCCTCATATGGCGCTGGGCTACGCGGCAGTGCAGGCGGGGTGGATCGGCATCGCACTGCTGTGCGTCATCACCTATCGAGTGATGACCGCGCTCTTCTCTCTGTATAGCGCTCCGAGCCTCGGCACACGCGCGGCACTTTTCGGGATGATCCTGATCAGCATCCTGTTCCAGATCGAAATCCTCACGCAGCCCTTCATTTACCTGGTGCTGGCATCAGCCATGGCGCAGGCGGAGGCAACGCAGCATGCAGGCTCAATCAGCGGCCCGGCACCGGTGGGCGCGGGGCTGGTGCCGGCTGCGCACGAGGTGCATAACTAGTCATGGTCACGGTACGCGTGCTGATATCTGGATCGACAGGCTTCGTCGGCCGGGCTTTGCTGGAGCATCTTGCGGCATATCCAGAGTTCGAGCTGCGGGCTGCGATTCGCGGCGACGCGCGTCCCGCGGCTACGAAAGTCGCGACCGTGCGCATAGCGGACATCGCTGCAGGGACTGACTGGCGGGAGGCCCTGCGCGGCGTCCATGTCGTCATTCACCTTGCTGCCCGCGTGCATGTCATGCGTGAAGGTGCTCACGATTCGCTCACGCAGTTTCGCGCAGTAAATACCGCGGGAACCCTGAATCTCGCCGACCAGGCAGCACAGGCAGGCGTGCGCCGCTTCATATTCCTGAGCACGATAGGCGTCAACGGTGCCGAGACACACGGTGCAGCGTTCACCGCCTCTGATCGTGTTGCGCCACATTCCGCTTATGCAGTCTCCAAGTGCGAAGCCGAGGTCGGCCTGCAGGACATCGCCCGGCGGACGGGGCTGCAGGTCGTCATCCTGCGTCCGCCGCTCGTATTCGGCGCGGATGCGCCGGGCAATTTCGGGCAGCTCGTTGCCTGGGTTAAGCGAGGTACGCCGCTACCGCTGGCGTGCGTTCACAATCGCCGCAGCCTAGTAGCGGTGGAAAATCTCTGCGATCTGATCCGGATCTGCATTACGCACCCGCTTGCCGCAAATGAGACTTTCCTGGTGAGCGACGACGAAGATCTGTCCACACCGCAGCTGCTGCGTTACGTGGGCTCTGCTTTGGGTAAACCCGTGCGCCTGTTTCCAGTGCCGGTAGGCTTGCTGAGATTTGCAGCTACGATGTTGGGCAGGCGGACTACCGCACAGAGCCTGTGTGGCTCGTTGCAAGTGGACGTCGAGAAGACGCGGCGCTTGCTCGATTGGACGCCGCAATTCAATGTCGCTGCGGCGCTCGAGCGGATGGCGCAAAAAATGGTGGCCGGCACGAGGACGGCAGCGCGATGAATTCCCTTAGCCTGCCGAGACGGTGTGGACGCTCAATCTTTCAATCATGGATAACATCGACGGCCTGGAGTCACCGATGAGCGTCGCCGCAGGACTCGTCCGGACAGCCCCAATGGTTTGTGCAAAGTCGTACAGCAAGTGAGCCTTAGTATCTGGATTCATGCCGCGGCGGCGTTCGCTATCTCCGCCGTACTTACGTGGTGCGTGCGCGAGGTTGCACTCAAGCACGGGATCATCGACGAGCCGAACGCCCGCAGCGCGCATTCGACGCCGATACCTCGCGGTGGCGGCCTGGCAATCGTTTTCGCTACTTCGACAATGGTCGCCGTCGCAGCCGCCGCGGGCATCGTGGATCGCCAACTCGTGCTGGCGCTGCTGGGCGGCGGCATCCCGATTGCCTGGGTTGGTTTCCGGGATGACAGGGCTTCGGTGCCGGTGAGGATGCGCCTTGCGGTTCACGCGGGCTCGGCAATCTGGGCCATGTACGTGCTGGGTGGGTTGCCCCCCATACAGGCTGGGGAGCGGATCTTCGATCTTGGCGTCGTTGGCGACGTACTTGGCGTCCTCGCTCTCGCCTGGACCCTCAACCTCTTCAACTTCATGGATGGCATCGACGGCATCGCAGCATCGGAAGCGACATTCATCGCTGCGGCGGGCGGGGTGCTGTGTCTCGTTGGCGGGGCGTCGGCCTCGGTGCCTGCTGCCGCCATGATTCTCGCCGCCGCCAGCGCGGGATTTCTGATCTGGAATTGGCCGCCCGCGAAGATTTTCATGGGTGACGTAGGCAGCGGCTACCTGGGATTCATTATTGCCGTCCTGGCAATTGCATCTGGTCGTGAGGCTCCGGCCGCACCGTTCATCTGGCTAATCCTCGGCGCCGTGTTCTTTGCTGATTCATTGGTTACCCTGCTGCGCCGGCTGGCACGCGGTGAGCGGGTTTATGAGGCTCATTCCTCGCATGCATACCAGGTGCTGGCGCGGAAGTGGGGCAGACATCTTCCGGTTACAGCCACGGCGATTGGGGTCAACCTGCTGGTGCTCTTGCCGCTGGCCTGGCTTGCCAATACGAATGTCACACGGGCTGCATCAATAGCGGCTGGCGTGCAGGTATCGCTGGGCATCGCGGTGCTCCTACTCGGAAGGTACCGTCGCACAAATCGACCGTCTTAGTCCTGTCGTGTTCTCGAATGACGTGCCTGGAATTGCTCTTGGCTCGACTCCCGTGCGCACGCTGTCTGCGATCTGCGTCACTCACATATGATTATTGCTGTCCAAGATATCAGTGGCTTGAGATACTATTCTTAGGTTAGTCGTAACAAACATCCAGCCGTCGGACAGATGGCTAAAACAACGGGTTCGTTTGAGGGATAGCCAAGGAGACAAGCGTGACGGACACCATGCCCAAATGGATGGAGCGACTCGTCAACAAGATCGCGGGTCTGTCCCGAGCCAATAAGAGATTGATCGCGCTGGTCGCGGACGCCGTTGTGATTCCGGCGGCCCTTTGGAGTGCCACCGCGCTCAAGCTTGGTACGGTGACTTTCGATCTGACGGGGCAGGAGGCGCTATATGTGGCAGTTCTGGCGGTCAGCATCCCCATTTTCGGTCGCATGGGCCTATACCGCGCTGTCATCCGATTCATCGGGCCGAGGGCGGTCTGGGCAGTTTTCGTAGGGGTTTCAGCATCTGTCGCCACTTTGTGGGTGCTCAATTCGTTGCTGGTCCCGAACCCTGTGCCAAGTTCGGTGCTCACGATTTACTGGGCTTTGGCTCTCATCTATGTGGGCGGAAGCCGGCTCATCGGTAGGAGCTTGCTGTACTACCGGCGTCGTGGCGAGGAACGGGTCGCCATCTATGGGGCTGGTGCGGCAGGTGCACAGTTAGCATCGGCACTTTCGGGAAGCGGGCATTATTTTCCGGCCGCCTTCGTCGACGACAATCGCTCCCTGGAAGGCAGCATCATCAATGGCGTCGAGGTCTTCGCTCCGGATAGCCTGCCCAAGCTCGTTAGTGACGAAGGTATTACGACCGTCCTGCTAGCGGTCCCTTCTCAATCCCGCCGCCGCCGCCAAGAAATCCTCAAGCGCCTGGAATCTCTGGCGGTTCACGTCAAAACCGTCCCCGACATCGGCGATATCGTTGCCGGCCGTGCAACAGTTGAAGACGTACGCGAGGTGGACGCTGGCGATCTACTGGGACGCGATGCGGTTCCGCCAAACGATATGCTCCTGGGTGCCTGCATCCACGGCAAGATAGTGATGGTCACCGGTGCAGGTGGCTCGATAGGCTCCGAGCTTTGCCGCCAGATTTTGCGATTGAAGCCCGCGCAGCTGTTGCTGTTCGAAATGTCCGAGCTCGCCCTTTACAGCATTGAGCGAGAGCTGAAGTTGCTGGCGGCGACTGAAGGATTGCCGGTTGGTGTAGTCGCACTGCTCGGCGACGCGCATCACAAGACCCGCGTGCGCGAAATTCTGCAGGCTTACGGCGTGCAAACCATCTACCACGCTGCTGCCTACAAGCACGTCCCGATCGTCGAGCAGAACGTTGTCGAAGGTATCTACAACAACATTTTCAGCACTTGGCATGCAGCCGAAGCGGCCCTGGAATGCCGGGTAGAAGCCTTTGTACTGATCTCTACCGACAAGGCCGTCAACCCGAGCAATGTCATGGGCGCGACCAAGCGCTTCGCTGAGATTGTCCTGCAGGGGTTGCATGACCGCGGTTCGAACACGCGCTTCTGTATGGTCAGATTTGGCAATGTGCTGGAGTCGTCCGGTTCTGTCGTGCCGTTGTTCCGTGAGCAGATCAAGCGCGGCGGTCCGGTTACTGTCACGCACAAAGACGTCATCCGTTACTTCATGACCATTCCCGAAGCCGCGCAGCTCGTACTGCAGGCTGGGTCGATGGCGAAGGGCGGCGACGTGTTCGTGCTCGACATGGGCAAGCCAGTACGAATCGCCGATCTCGCCCGGCGTATGGTCAGCCTGATGGGTTTGTCGGTGCGCGACGACGACAATCCGGACGGTGACATTGAAATCACCTTTACCGGACTGCGGCCTGCCGAGAAGCTGTTCGAGGAACTGCTGATCGGAACCAATGTGACCGGCACAGAGCATCCAATGATCATGCGTGCGATCGAGCACTCATTGCCGTGGATGCAGGTGCAGCAGGTGTTGGACGAACTGTCGGTCGCACTGAATCGATTTGACTGCGATCGTGCTCGGCAACTGCTCATGCAGACGGTTGCGGAGTACAAGCCAGCGCAGGGCATTCAGGACCTGGTCTGGAGCCGCAAGGCAGAGCTGGCTCACGCCGAGCTGAAGAATGTCACGGCCTTGCAGTCGCGTCGCGCGAGACTTGGAGCGCCGAGTAGTACGCCACCCCACTAGGCGGTGAGGGCAGTGCGCCTTCATTCATTGCCTCTTTCCGAAGATCCGGCAGGCCAGCTAATCCTTTAGCTCCGCGCTGGACGTGTGCTCCTCCCTGAGCACGATCCGAACCGGGTGCATCCTTGCACGGCCTGCCGATCCTCCCTGAGGGAGCGATGGCCCGTTCCCTGGGCCAATAAGCGACTCCCAATAGTTATAGCGACGGGAGTCACGAAATCCCCTCGTTGAACTCGATCGAGGGCTGAAAGATTTCTGCGTTATGTAAGAATGAGGCTGGATTATGTAGTCCAGACGCAGGAGGAGTGACGACTACCGGCCATCGGCCCGAAGCGGGAATGGTGTCATCTTCGACCGGTAATCTGGCCGCACCGACTGTCGCCTCTCGCTGGCGTGGAACAGGATCCTGGCGCCGACCATTGTGTGCCTTCTACCGCACCAGCTAAGTCCTGCAGCCCATGATTCAATGCAGGTCTGGGTTTGGCCGTGGTTTTCGTGCACGAAGTCGAACGCGATTGCTTTTACCGCACGCCATGCGTCGGTATCCGATTCATATATTTTATATTTTTCATAGAGTTACGAATGCGTCTTACTATTTTCGGATCGGGTTACGTGGGATTGGTGACGGGAGCGTGCTTCGCAGAAGCCGGCAACAACGTGCTCTGCGTCGATGTGGACGAGCGCAAGGTGGAGATGTTGCGGCGTGGCGAATCGCCGATCCATGAGCCTGGCCTGGAGGAGATGCTCAAGAAGAATATGGCCGCGGGCCGCCTGAGCTTTACGACCGATGCGGCGGAAGGTGTCCGGCACGGGCTGTTCCAGTTCATAGCGGTGGGAACGCCGCCGGATGAAGATGGCTCCGCCGATCTCAAATATGTGCTCGCCGTGGCCGAGGCCATCGGTACCCATCTTACGGAATACCGCGTTGTCGTTACCAAGTCGACGGTGCCGGTCGGCACGGCCGACAAGGTGAAGGCCAAGATCGATGCGACCCTGCAGGCGCGGGGCGTACAGATCGAATTCGACACCGTTTCCAACCCTGAATTTCTGAAGGAAGGCGCCGCCATCGGCGACTTCATGAAACCCGATCGCATCGTGGTCGGCACGGACAATCCGCGTACCGCGGAATTGCTCAAAGCGCTCTACGATCCATTCACCCGTAATCGTGATCGCATGATCGTCATGGACGTGCGTTCATCGGAGCTCACCAAGTACGCGGCGAACGCCATGCTGGCGACCAAGATCAGCTTCATGAACGAGCTGGCAAACCTCGCGGAGCTCATGGGCGCCGATATCGAGAAAGTGCGCCTGGGAATCGGCTCGGATCCGCGCATCGGTTATCACTTCATTTACCCGGGCTGCGGCTACGGCGGGTCATGCTTTCCAAAGGATGTGCAGGCGTTGGCGCGCAGTGCGCGGGATCATTCCTTCGATGCGCAGTTGCTGCAAGCCGTCGAAGGCGTGAACAAGCGCCAGAAGAATGTGCTGTTCGAGAAGATCCGGCGGCATTTCGACGGCCGCATCAAGGGACGTACGATCGCAGTGTGGGGTCTGGCGTTCAAACCCAATACCGACGACATGCGTGAAGCACCGAGCCGCGACCTGATGGAAGCGCTGTGGCAGGCGGGTGCCAAAGTCCGGGCTTACGATCCGGTGGCCAACCACGAAACGCAGCGCATCTACGGTGAGCGGGCGGACCTGAAGGTCGTGCAGAGCGCTACAGAAGCACTGAAGGGAGCCGATGCACTTGCAATCGTCACCGAGTGGCAGGAATTTCGCAGCCCTGATTTCGACACGATCAAGGCGGAGCTCAGCGAGCCGGTGATCTTCGACGGACGCAATTTGTACGATCCTGGCTTCGTCAAGCGCTTCGGCCTTGCGTACTACGCGATCGGTCGCGGAGACAATGTCGCCGCCTGACGACGGGTGTCGGCAGGCACAGTCGGGTAGGGCCGATTGGGAGCCGTACAGGTAGTTCGCTTCCAGTCGACTGCACGAAGATTCGCGATTCAGAACCTAGACGCCATCAGCCAGACGTGGCCAGATAAGTCAGTTGAGTAGATATGATTGGCGGCGTGTATTCCCGTGCGACTGCTGCGGCCTGTAACCTGTCTGCCTTGGTCCAGATCAAGCTGCTTACCCTCGAGATTTCCTTCATGCATCTTCTTCGCGAGCTTGCCATGTGTCATTCGAACGATTGCGTGCCTTCCGGCTTTTGTCTCACTGCGAAGCAGGTGTCGTGATGTTGATACCGGTCATTCTCTCCGGCGGTTCGGGTACACGCCTGTGGCCCTTGTCTCGTGAGCTTTATCCAAAGCAACTGCTGCCGCTGGTGGGCAAAGGCACCATGCTGCAAGAGACGCTGGCACGAGTGCAGGGCGTCGCAGAGGTTGGCGCGCCCATAGTCGTTTGTAGTGAAGGCCATCGGTTCCTGGTTGCCGAGCAAATGCAGAGCATCGGTTCTCAGCCTCAGGCGATCATCCTGGAGCCCGTTGGACGCAATACAGCACCGGCCATTGCGGTTGCTGCGATGGCTGCCGTTGCAGGCGGTGCCGGGAACAGTAAGACGCAGGACGACGCGGTGCTGCTCATCCTGCCGGCGGATCACGTGATCAAGAACGTTGCAGCGTTCCGCGCAGCCGTAGCAGTGGGACGCACTGCGGCGGAGCAGGGCAAAGTTGTGACCTTTGGTGTGGTTCCGCACCGTCCTGAGACGGGTTATGGATATATTCGGCGCGCTTCGGGTGACGGTCCGGCATTCGCCATCGCGGAGTTCGTCGAGAAGCCCGATCTGGCGACGGCGACGAAGTATGTCGAGTCGAAAGAATATTTCTGGAACAGCGGTATGTTCATGTGCCGCGCCAGCGTCGTGCTCGACGAGCTACGCGCGCTCGCACCAGAAATCTACCGCGCCTGCGCCCAGTCCTTCACCACCGCACGCCGCGACCTCGATTTCACCCGCCTCGACGCCAAGGAATTTGCTGCCTGTCCGAGCGATTCCTTCGACTATGCGGTGATGGAGAAAACCCGCCATGGCGTCGTGGTTTCGCTGGACGCAGGCTGGAGCGATGTGGGCTCGTGGTCGGCATTGCATGAAGCCATTCCTGCGGATGCCAGCAATAACGTGCAGATCGGCGATGTGCTCACAGTGGATACCGACGGTTGCTATCTGCAGTCCACGAGCCGGCTGGTTGCGACAGTGGGCCTGCGCGATCACGTGGTAGTTGAAACCAAAGATGCCGTCCTGGTTGCTCCCAAGAATCGTGTCCAGGACGTGAAGCAACTAGTGGCGCAGCTCAAGAAGGATGGGCGTTACGAGACCTCCCTGCATCGCGAAGTGTTTCGTCCGTGGGGCAGTTACGACAGCGTCGATTCGGGCGAGCGCTTCCAGGTGAAGCGCCTGACGGTGAAGCCGGGTGCGGAGATGTCGCTGCAACTCCACCATCATCGCGCCGAACACTGGATTGTCGTGGCGGGTACAGCGCGCATCACGCGCGGCGATGAGACATTCCTGCTGGAAGAGAATCAGTCGACTTACATCCCGCTGGGGACCCGGCACCGTATCGCCAACCCCGGCAAGATTCCGCTGCAGATCATCGAAGTGCAGTCCGGTACTTATCTGGGAGAGGATGACATCGTCAGGTTCGAGGACAAGTACGGCAGGGAAGGGCAGACGGGATGAACACTGCTGATCAGCTCAGCTGCTGTGTCGGATTGTTCGCCCTCTACTCTCTCGCTCAGGTTTCATCATGAATTCGGACCGCCAACAGCCAACCGCAGACCGTCAACTTCCATCCCCCATCGCCGGTTTCAAAGCCTACGACTACCGCGCGCGTATCCCGACCGAGTTCAATGCCGACGTCGCTTACCGGATCGGGCGGGCGTATGCAGAGTTTCTCAAGCCGAAGCGTGTCGTCGTCGGTCGGGATATCCGGTTGTCCAGTGGTGAGTTGTGCGCGGCACTGACGCAGGGCCTGCTCGATTCGGGTGTGGACGTATACGACATCGGGCTGTGCGGTACGGAAGGGGTGTACTTCGCCACGTTCAATGAGGGCATGGATGGCGGCATCATGGTAACCGCCAGTCACAATCCGCCGGACTACAACGGTATGAAGTTCGTGCGCGAGCAGTCACGTCCGATCAGTGGCGATACGGGTCTCAAAGACATTCAGCGGATCGCCGAGTCCAACGTGTTCACGGCCGCGGCTCAGCCCGGCAAACGCTTCGACCTGGATACCTCGAAGAAATACATCGAGCACCTGTTGTCGTATCTGGATCGCAGCAAGCTCAGGAAGCTGCGGATCGTTGTGAATGCGGGCAACGGCGGCGCCGGCGCCATCGTGGATCAGCTTGAAGCGCATCTGCCATTCGAGTTCATCAAGATTCATCACTCGCCCGACGGCACCTTTCCCAACGGTGTGCCGAACCCGCTGCTGGAGGAGAATCGCACCGCGACTATCGATGCCATCCGCCAGCACAAGGCGGATCTCGGGGTGGCCTGGGACGGTGACTACGATCGTTGCTTTCTGTTCGACGAGCACGGCGGATTCATCGAGGGCTACTACATCGTCGGTCTGCTTGCCTCGATGTTCCTCAAGCGGGAGCGGGGCGGCCGCATCGTTCACGATCCGCGACTGACCTGGGCGACCCTCGACATGGTCGAGTCCCTGGGCGGCAAGGCGGTATTGTCCAAGTCGGGACACGCCTTCATGAAGGATGTGATGCGGGAGGTCGACGCTGTTTATGGTGGCGAGATGAGCGCACACCATTATTTCCGCACCTTCGGCTATTGCGATAGCGGGCAGGTGCCCTGGCTGCTGGTGGCGCAACTGATGTGCGAGTCCGGCACGGCGTTGTCCGCACTTGTGGGCGAACGCATCGCAAAATTTCCGGCCAGCGGCGAGATCAATCGTAAGGTTAGCGACGCGACGGCGACGATCAAGCGTGCGCAGGAGCGCTACCAGCCCGGCTCGCGCAGTATCGATTTCACCGATGGATTGTCGATCGAGTTCGATCGGTGGCGTTTCAATCTGCGCTCTTCCAACACGGAGCCGCTGATCCGTCTGAATGTGGAGAGCCGCGACGACGTCGCGCTCATGCAGTCGAAAACGGCAGAATTGCTCGAGCTCATCGGCGGCGACCCGGCGCATTGACGTTGTAGCGACGCGTGTCGGTCGCTACCTTTCCGCACAGCAGTTGTAGATTGGTCACGCAGAAGGATGTAGCTGTATGTAGGCTGCTTTCGATCTCCGGCCGTGCGCGCACCACTACACACAATCGAGGGGTTTACTGGCTTGCCGAAGCGGGGCTGTTGCGACAGCATCGACTCCGACCCGCGGCAATTTGACACGTCGGGTCGAGACCGGACCAAGATCCGGCTTGGGCTAACGGTGTCGGCGGGTGACGATCGTTCTTTGTGCGGGACAATGGCGTAGGATTCTGTTTGCGTACGCCAGTGATCGATTCGGCGGGTTCGAACGCTGCCCCACAGCGACGTCCGTGCGCGCAAAT
>DASYEW010000006.1:0-164599 GCA_036498785.1 Steroidobacteraceae bacterium
CGTGATCGGAGCGTGAAGGCCCGTCACCCGTCACCCGTCACCCGTCACCCGTCACCCGTCACCCGTCACCCGTCACCCGTCACCCGTCACCCGTCACTACGGAAGATAGAAACCGGCTCGTCGCAACGCCGCGGCAACCCAGATCAACGGTAGCCCGATCAGTGCGGTGGGGTCCTGCGAGTCGATGCGTTCGAACAGGCTGATGCCGAGTCCTTCCGCCTTGAAGCCGCCGGCACAATTTACTGGCCGCTCGCGCGCCACGTAGCGCTCGATTTCCGTAACTGTCAGCGTGCGAAAGTGCACGGTAGTGGTATCCAGGTGTCCTTCCCCGCCGCCCGTATCCGCGTGAATGACGTGCACGGCAGTATGGAATGCGAGCCGTTGGCCACTGAAAGATTTCAACTGTTCTATGCAGCGTTCCGGATTGCCGGGTTTGCCAATGACTTCGCGCCCGAATAAGGCGATCTGGTCGGAGCCCACAATGATGCTCCTGGGGTGGCGCCGCGCCACCGCCTCCGCCTTGGCCCGGGCCAGGCGATTGACCAGGTCGATCGGGGTTTCCCCGGGCAGGGGCGATTCGTCCACCTCCGGGTTGGCGACGGTGAATCGCTGACCGAAGCGCTCCAGTAATTGGCGTCGATATTGCGAGGTGGAGGCCAGAACCAGTTTGAGGGCGGCGGAGCCGGGTGCGGATGCGGTCATCGGCAATCCCCCGTGCTCAGGCGATCCCCTAGAAAAACAAGCATTTAACGTTCTTCTTCTTTTGACAGTCCCGAGGGTGGCCGCTAGTATACGCGCCCCATGCCGCGACCCCAGGGCGTCCAATTCGACAATTTTGTGGACGCAGCCATCGGTGCGCGATCAGGACTCACGATTCAGCGAAGCTTTACCCTAGCCGACTTGCCGCGGGTGCGGCAAGCTGGTGCGCGTGATGGTTCGCATGTAACGGCGAGTTTTCACTTCCTGCAGTTCGATGGACGCATCGCAATCGATGGCCATCTGGACGGTGTAGTGAAGCTGGTCTGCCAGCGCTGCATGCGGGATGTGGAACTGCCACTGCACGATCAGTTCCAACTGATCCTGGTGCAGGATGAGGCGGAGTTGAGCGAGGAGATTGCCGGCTACGAACCGATAACCGGCGATCCGGCGCGGTTGGACCTGCAGTTGTTGACAGAAGATCAGACGTTGCTGGCGTTGCCGCTGGTGCCGGTGCACGAGTCAGAGGATTGCAACAAGGTAGCTGTCGATGCGGCTACCGCTGCGGATGACACCCGGCAAACGCCTTTCGCGAATCTGCGGGACCTGCTGCGCAAGCAATGAATCGCGACGGGTCGAAGTAGGGCGGTTGCGGAAGACCCGGTCGATAACGTTGTCAGGTCGTGTCGACGATCGGTGTCGATAGGGATTACGGATTGCGGAGATTCGGGCTGAAGCCCGGGTTGCAGAGATTCACGCTTAAGCTAGCTAGAGAGAAGTAGTCATGCCAGTTCAGAAAAGCCGAAAGACCCCTTCCACGCGCGGCATGCGTCGTTCGCACGATGGCCTGGCGCGTCCGGCGGTATCGGTCGATGCGACCTCGGGTGAAACGCACTCCCGTCATCGCATCACGCCCGACGGTTTCTACCGCGGCAAGAAGGTCATCGCGACGCGCGACAAGCCCGACGCCGAATAATCGGGTCCGCGTTCTTTTTTCGCGCGCGGGCCTTCAGGTCCGCGACATCAACCTTTTCGCCGCACCCGCACCTTGGCAAGCAACCGGCCAATCACGATTGCGGTAGATGCCATGGGTGGCGATCACGGTCCCTCCGTGACCGTGCCGGCATGCATCGCTGCACTGAGCCGCGAAGCCGATTTACGCATCGTCCTGGTCGGACTTGCCACAGCGGTTGAGCCCCTGCTCGGGGACGCATTGCGCCGTTTCGGTGATCGCATTGTCCTGCGTGAGGCATCGCAGGTAGTGACGATGGACGAGAAGCCGCAGGATGCGCTGCGTAAGAAAAAAGATTCCTCGTTGCGGGTAGCGATCGACCTGGTCAAAGCCGCCGAGGCTGACGCCTGCGTCAGTGCCGGCAATACCGGCGCCCTCATGGCGACCGCCCGATTCGTCCTCAAAACCATTGAAGGAATCGATCGCCCGGCGATCATCTCCCGCATTCGTGCCCGCCATGGCCACACCCACATGCTGGATCTCGGCGCCAATGCCGAATGTACCGGCGAGCACCTGTTTCAGTTCGCGGTGATGGGCTCGGTCGTGGCTGCGGATATGCACGGCATCGCCAAGCCGCGCGTCGGCATCCTCAATATCGGCGAAGAAGAAATGAAGGGCGACGGCGTCGTCCAGGAAGCTTCCCGCCTGCTGTCGGCAAGCAAGCTCAACTACGTCGGCTTCGTGGAAGGCGACGACATCTTCTCCGGCGAAGTGGACGTAGTGGTGACGGATGGCTTCACCGGCAACGTGGCGCTCAAGTCGATCGAGGGGTTGGCCAATATGCTGGTTAGCGCCCTCAAAACCGAATACACCCGCAATCCGCTGCGCTATTTCGGGGCGCTGGCCTCATGGCCGGTGCTGCGTTCGTTGCGTCGCGAGTTCGACCCGCGTACTTACAACGGTGCCAGCATGGTGGGTCTTACCGGGGTCGTCATCAAAAGCCACGGCAGTGCCGATGTGCTGTCTTTCGGGAACGCAATCCGCGTCGCGATGATCGAAGCTCAGAAGGGCGTGCCGACCCAGATCAGCAATCTGCTGCGGGCACAGGCTTCCTGAAATCTGCGTCACGGTACGGTATTTCTGTTTGCTGCTAGACTCATGACCATGCGCTGCTTTATCCGCTCCCTCCTGCTTGTCGCGCGTGTTACGCCCGCACTCCTGATGATGCTGCCCGGTCTCGGCGAAGCGGCATCGTTCGTGCTCCCAACCGGAAGCGATACGGTCATCGGCCAGACCGAAAAGGTGGTGGTCGGTCATGACGACACCATGCTGGATATCGGCCGCGCTCATGGCGTGGGCTACGAGGAGATGGTGGCTGCGAATCCGGGGGTCGATCCCTGGGTACCTGGCGTGGGCAGGGAGGTGATGGTTCCTACCCGCTATGTCCTGCCGGACGCGCCGCGCGAAGGGATCGTGGTCAGTCTCGCCGAACACCGTTTGTACTACTACCCGCAGCCTAAGGCGGGTGAGCCTGCCATGGTGCTGACTTACCCAATCAGCGTGGGCAGGATGGACTGGAATACGCCGCTGGGGCTGACCCGTGTCATTGACAAGCGCACCAGGCCGATCTGGTATCCGCCGGAATCCGTGCGCAAAGAACATGCAGCAGACGGCCGTCCGTTGCCCAAGGCAGTCCCGCCGGGTCCGGACAATCCTCTGGGTGAGTACGCCATGCGACTGGCTATTCCCGGTGGTGCCTATTTGATTCACGGCACCAACAAGCCAGAAGGCGTGGGAATGCAGGTCACCCACGGGTGCATTCGCATGTACCCCGAAGACATCGAGAAGTTCTTCAAGATGGTGGCCGTCAACACGCCGGTGCGCATCATCCACCAGCCCTACAAGATGGGCTGGCTGGGCAATGAGCTGTACATCGAAGTCCATGTACCGCTGGAAGGAGCGCAGGGCGCCGCAGAACGCAGCCTTACGGACATCACCAGGCTGCTCGTGGCAGCTACCCAGGACCGCGCCGTGCCGATTGACTGGGCAAGAGCGGAAGACGCTTTTACGCGCGCCTCGGGCATTCCCGTGCCGGTCATGCTTGCAACGGCGACATCGCAGATCGCCGGATCCACACCATAAGAGATCGATACGGGTGAGATAGAGGCGCAGCGGGCTCAACAAATGAGCCGGTGCCGTCCGATGCCGTGGGGGACGGCGTCATCGGGCCCGAGTGCGGGCAGCCTGCAACGACTTCCATTCGCTAACTACTTTGCTATCAAGCACGGCTTGGTAGACTGCCTGTGCGGACCCTGCGGTACGAGGTCATCCTTTCCACCGAGTTAGTCCATGACTGAAGACTGTAGGGTCCGCCTTTTCCAGATTGGGCCAATGGGCCAACCGGCTGTCGGTAAGTTGGCCAGAGAATAGAGCCGGAAAGCGACGAGAGTCGAAGCGAGAAACGAAGAGCGGGGGAAAGTGCACCCGCCAGCGATAACGCACGTAGGTGGATCATCGATCGAAGACTCGACCCGGGCTCATCAGTTCATTGCAGGTCGCGTAATCGCCGCACCAAAGAAAACGCCGCGGATTTCCGCGGCGTTCTCATCTCGGACAAAAAGTCCGTCGACAATAATCGTGGGATTACTTCGACTGCGACTTCTTGAACATGCGATCAATCTTCTCATTGGTCGCATCGCAGCAAGCCTGGCCGGCCTGAGCAGCCTGAGCAGCCTGGTTCGCGGTGCTCTGGGCGCTGTCAGCTGCAGACTTTGCAGACTGAGCGGCGCTGGCAGCAGCATCGGCGGCAGCCTTGGCAGCAGCAGCATCCTGCACGGCCTTGTCAGCCGTTGCCTTGATCTCATCGACGGCTTTCTGCGAAACGCAACCGCTTGCAGCAACCAGGACGAGAGCGGCAACGCCTGCCTTCAGCGCGGTGGAGATGGTGTTCTTCATGACTTCTTTCCCCTTCTTCTGGGTCGGACAAAATTGGACGAGAGCGACTAAATTTAACCAACTCTAAATCCGTGAACGATATGGCTTGTTCCCGCGGATCTACGCCTTTAGCCGCTTTCTTTGTAAAAGCTGCCCGGCGCGAGTCGAGGCGGGAGGATACAAGATTGAGGCGGTGCAAGAAAGCTTATGTATGGAAACGTCGGCCGGACGCGACAAATCCGTGCTCGCCCTGACAATGGTTTGTCGAGGAGCCATCGTTCGCGAGCTGCCTATTTCCAGCACTCAACGGGAGTCTTTGTCGCGCTGGCCACATCCCGCTTGTTGTCCTGGTCAAGAACAAAACTACCGCAGTCGGTATCTGCTGTTTGGCCATTCTGCGGGGTAGCCGTCAGTTTGAACTTCAGATCGTCGAGCCCGGTCGCTGCGGTGACCTGATAGTTCCCATCGGCACTTGCAACGCCTCCGCCCTGGAGGGTCGCGGCAATGGTGCAGTTCGCGGTGTCGTTGTATGAGTGGAACCGTGTGAAGCAGTTCTCCAGAGCCTGGGCGTTCTGCTGCAGGGCGACCTTGGCATCCGCTCTTTTCGAACGTATGACCGTCTGTCGATAGCTGGGATAAGCGATCGCCGTCAGGATGCCGACGATGACCATCACCGTCATCAATTCCATCAAGGTCACACCGGACTGGTGGCTGCGCATCTGAGTATCTCCGTATCAGCGTGTCTGACGCCATGACTGTCGGCCATAGCTGTTTACGCCGGGGTTTTCAATCGTCACCGAGATTTCACCGGTGGTGCCGGGACTGTATTTGTACTCGGCGGTAGGCGAGGCCAGGATGCCAGGCTCGGGCGTGATGCCTACCGTAGAACCTATGCCACCCGCCGGCACTTTGGTCTTCGTGCCATCGGGCAATGTAATCTCGACGAGGTCGTTCTCGTCGAACTTGCCATCGCGGTTCAGATCGAACGGTGTCGTGGTCAAGCGGCCGCCGCTCAGTGCGTCCAGCTCCATCAGCCAACTGGTGCCACCCGGCTCACACAGATCGGTGCTCGGAATGAGGGTAGCGAAGATGATGCGACCGTTGCGGAGAATCGGATTGGCCACGACCCGCTCGCCCTGATAGCCCGTACTGGAACTGTCGTACCACGCAGGCTGCACGAGGTCCATGTACCAGCCCTTGGCACCAGCCGCATTGTCCGATGGGACACGAACATTAACTGACTGACTACCGAAGGTCTGCGTGCCCTCGAAGTCGATCTTCTGTGGTCCGAGCTGCGAGCGGCCCGTGACTATGTCGGTTGCGGCAACTCCACTGTTCGAATCGACGATACCGTAGAACGATTGGACGCGCTGACTGCCGACGGGAGTAACGGTCACCGTCTTGTCGGTCGCTTCCAGGAATTTGCCAGTGCCGAACAGCACAATCATGCCAGCCCCGTTGGGCCCACGGCCCACCTCGGGACGATCAGTGATCGGCTGAGCGTGAGTGCCGGCGTCCATGGCGGTAAATAGCGGTGCGGGCCCTGAGGCGTCGCTGTAAGCCACTTTCCAATTCGCGGGAGAGGGATCGCGGATGTCGAACTTCCACATGTTGCCGCGCAAATCGCCGGCAAAAACATAGTCCGCAATGGAGTCGCCGTTGATGTCGACTACCGCGGGCGTAGACAGTCCGTTGGGAGTGCCCGTCGAACCGACCTTCGTATCGATTTTGGCGATTGCTTCGCCCGTCTTGATATCGACTATGTACAACACAGCGTGTCCGCTGCCGGTGTTGTTATAGCCGTTGCCGAAAACAGCCGCCCAGTGCGTCCCGGTCGTGTTGTGGAGGCGAACGATTGCCGGTTGGCTATAGGTATAGCCGAGATCCACATCGCCTTTGGGATATGCCTTGGTGTCCGTGAATTCCCAGAGGATGACATCGCTGGCTTTGGTTTCATCCGAGAATTTCTCTGGATCGGTAATGTCGAGGGCATAAATGCCCTTGCCACCCTTGTTGAGACCACCCGTCAGAACGGTGTGCCAATCGTCGTCGTAAAACACGTCGCCCATGTTGGGCGGACCATCCACGTAGAAACGATGCACGTAGTTCTGTCTGGAGAGTTCCTTGAGGTTGGCGAATACCGCACTCGGAATGAAAGCCATCATTTCGCTACCGTCGTCGGCATTGAATGCGTGCAACATGCCGTCGTTGGCGCCGGTATAGAGCACAGCCTGCCGGGCCTTGGTGCCGCTGTTGTTCGTGCGGAAGGTGGAGTAGGCCTTGGTCTCGAGCGAGTCGCTGTAATTGAACTGGGGCTCGCCGACGAAGATGGGCGAGGAACTGACGATGTCGCCGAGCTTGCTGGGTCGGGCGCGGAATTTGCCCGGAGTAGTGCCTTCATTGGCGGCGTCGCCACGCAGGTAGTTGAGCCGGTTTTCCTGCAGCGTCGCATCGCCGGGGGCGACAGTGGCGTCGTCGAGCTGAAGTTTGCGCGTTGCATCTATATCCGCCCAGCGAAACGGCACTTTAGTGTCATCGGAGTTAATCGTAATAATGTTGCGCAGTCCCGCGGCAGGCAGCGGCGCGGCCTTCGGGCCGCTTGTAGGCCCCGCGTCCCATTCCGGCGACGCGTTCAGGGCGCCGGTATTGGGATCGATTCCGTAGGCGAGCAGTTCACCGGTCCAATTGGTGCTATTGAACTTGGCCTGGTACACCCGGCTGAGGGTGCTGATGGAGCCGCTGTTGACCGAGGCTGAAGAGGCTGACGAGTTTCGATCGATGATTTCGTTGAAAGCCTTGGTCAGTTCATCGCCAAGCGTGCCCGCATTCGTAACGGGGAAATACGCATCGGGGACGCCATCGCCGTTGCCGTCCCATTCGGCGGGTTGCATGACGCCATCCTTGTTCTTGTCGTTATAGCCGCCCCATTTCGCTGCGTACCACAACGGGCTCTTGAGTGTGCTGGTTGCTGCGGCACCCACGGTGTGGGTCTTGACGCCCCGCATATATGCCCGGGCGGTGTTCGGGGCGGGAGTAGCTGATCCCGTCTGGGCAAAGAAGCACAGCTCGTTGCTGACGTCAGCGGGGTCCAGTGCGAAATTGCCGGCCTTGCACTTGGTGTTGATGGCCGCCTGGGTCAGTGTTGAGAAGGTCGAGCCACCTTGCTGGACGTTGGCGACCAAATCGTTATTGGAAAGTAGGTAGTGCGTCCCTGCATCGGTGACGCCATCGATGATGTAACCCATCTTCTGGGTGGCGCCGGCTGAGGAGCCGGTCTGATACATGATGATCTTGATGTTCGTGCCCGACACCACGTAACTCAGAATCCCTTTCATGTCGTTGTCATAGTCGGAGCCGGAGGGGGCATTTTCATAGTTCATGAAAAAAGTGCCCTGGCTGCCATCGGTGCTCTGGCTGATGACGCGAAAATTGACCAGCTGCATCGCGTTCGAGTTACGGACGTTGTATCCGGTTGGGATGATGGTGACGACACTGGTGCCAATCTTGACTTTGATGGCCGGAATGGGTGCCGCCAGAGCCACGGCAAACGTGTCGACCGGTTTGATGCTCTTGGTTCCCACCATCTGCAGCTTGGTGTCTTTCTTATGAGCGAACTCCGCCAGGCCGGCGATCTTGAAAGATCCCTGCAGGCTGGCGGACTCGGGGCAGATACCTGTTACGGTGCTAAGAGCGGTTACGGTCTTCGATGTGCACACGTCGTTGGGCGAGCCGCCCGTCAGGCTGCCGACATACCAGAGGCCGCCGTTGACGCCTTCGTCCGCGCCGACCTGGTCGGTCTCGGTATTGACATTCAAGCCGCTGATATCCGAGGCGCCTCCGAATTCGTCGTTGTCGAAACTGACAACACCGGTTGAGACCGCGATGATGCTGGGTTTGGCGCAGTAGGGCGCCTTGCCCCCTGGCAGGCTTTCGCCGGAGGTTCCGTATGGATTGACCCAGCTTGCTTCCTTGAGGTTTTTGATCCATTTGTCGTCGTCGGAGCTGAAATTCGCGGTCTGACCGCCGACGAAGTAGCGCAGCGCCTCCAGGTACATCTCTCCCATGGGATTGCCCCAGTTGGAGCACGCGCCGTTGTTCCAGGTGTTCTGGTTGAATGGGCAGTTGTCTCCCGAGCCGCTGCCGTAGCCCGGCGCCGAATATTCGTAGCGCGAGATACGCATCAAGTTGATGGAGCGCACGATTCCATCCACGCCCGCGACGAACGTACCGTCGGTCGCACTTACCTCATCGGTCATCCGCGATATGTTCTTGCGAAGCACGCCGCCCGATTTACGTTTCCCATAACTGCCGGTCATCAGGCCGAAGCGCATTTTTAACTTGTCGGCATCGGCGAAATCCTGCAGCAAGCCCACCGGTTTCAGACTGGTGCCGTAAGCTTTGCAGTTTTCGGCGCCCGGCAGTGTGCTGTCGCAGACTTTGACGCGCACCGTGTATTCGTCGAGCTTGTCGGCCGTTGCTGCGTCGGAGGGACTGGCGCCAGCGTCCGCCGGAGTGAACTCGCTCGTCCACAAGCATTGCCGTTGCTCTTGCGCCGCCCACTCGGTCCACGCTCCCTTGGCGACCCTGAACCTCGGACTTGTCGTGTTCGTCTCGGAACGGTCATCGCCTGTGCCCTTGGGAGTGACATTGCACATCGTGATGCCACTGGGATAGGTGGCGATGCTGTACGGGGTGTACTTCTCCAGGTCGGTCGCTGCGTACAGCTTGGTCCAGGCATGGTTGTCGCTCGGCACGTAAACGCGCTCGAGCATCGTCGCGGTGCTGGTGTCAGTAGAGCGGTAGCCACCGTAGAGGACTTTGCGCAAGGCATCCATGCGCGTCATCGATGCCCAGTTGAGGAAATTGCCGCTCCAGCGGCCAGCGGTCACGGTGTCGCAATGGTGACTGTTCGGGCCTGTCGCGTTCGCACTGGGAAAGAAATTGCCGCTGTCCGAGGTGCCGGTGTAGCCGTAGCACTTCTTCGAGTCGAAGTAGCCGTAGTAGGCGATCGTATCTTTGTAACCGATGTCCAGCAGCCCGTCGCCGTCGACATCGTCGAAATCGGTGTAAGCCTTGTGATAGAGCTGCTCGTCGTTCGATAGGGCCAGCATAACCAATGGCTCTGCGCTGGCGGTGAGGAACAGCGGCGAGTCCGCTATGACCAGCGGCGCGGCCATCGCCGTACCGTGCAGGGCAATGACTGCGATGGCGGCGGCGGCGCCTAGCAGGCGGGTGGTTATCGACGTGGGGGTCATTTGCTCTCTCCCGTGCGGATCTGTCTCGCGATCCGGAAAATCCACAGCGGTAATTGCCAGTGATACGTTCAGGCGGTCAGTGCGATCCGTGGCCGCTTGATAGCGCCTCTATCCAATCCAAAAGGCCAAGCTAGGCTAATAGGGTCGGGTGAACGTGCTTTCTACAACCGTTTGGGCAGCATCTGTGCCGCCGACGCCGCGCGCAGTATTGCGATAGAACGTACGGCCGCCGGGCACGCCCTTACCCACGGTCAGGCTGTATGGCGTAAAGCCAAGTTCTTCGATGACGACGCTGGGATCACGCTTTGCTTGGTTCAGCTCATGCGAGCCAGCCACGCCATACTCCTTGCCATTCGTATCCCACCAGTCTTGGTTCTGGATGGTCAGGTTGACTGTGCTCAGTGCATCTTTCTGGTAAACCACGCAAGGAGGTGTGCCGCAGGCGATCGGCTGGCTGGTCTGGGTCCAAAGAAAATTTTCGGCATCACGCAAGCCTGCCTCGGCGGCTTGAAAGGACAGATCGGAATCGCGTGAATTGCCCGCCATCCGCTCCTGCATCCGGGAAGTCTGGCTCACGGTGAGTGCAAGAATGGTCATTATCAGCAACAAGATCAGGCTGACGATAAGGATGGCGCCGCGTTGCCGGGCGCCAATGCGGAATTCACTGCGCATGTTGATCGGCTTCATAAGGCCTTATTTCGCAAAGCTGCGGTGCTGGTAAATACAAGTCTCTCGCGATTGTCGCTGGCGGCAGGGATCAATACGCCAAGCACGTCGTGCTCGATATCTGGATTGTTGCCGTATTGCTCAAGCGAGCGCACGAGCAGCCCCACCTGCACGCTGATCACGTTCCCCCAGTCGGTGACGAGGTTGGCGGTGGTGTAGGTATCGACGATCCGATCTGCATTCGTATCGACACCGAAACGAATCTGCAAAGAGTCCACACCTTCCACCAGCTCTTCCGGTGCGTTGCGCCCGAGTCGACGCCACAAGGAATTGCCGTTCGCCGGGTCGGTGCTTTGTCTTACGTAGTAGATGACTGTGCGCACCGGAATTACCTGAGCACCTTCCTGGAAAGCGTAACCCAGGTCCTCGGTGCTGTTGGCCGACGATGCCACGGCGCCGGCTGAGCCGGGCTGGGCAATGTCTTGTTTGTGGCTGATGACGCCGGCGGCGTACCCGGTCACTTCGAGCGTGGAAGTTGCATTGCAGTCCGTAATCATGACGGTGTCCCCGGCTATATAGGCGGGGGTCGCCGGTGTGATCGTTACGTCCGCGGAGGTTGAGCCCATGATGGCTGAAACTCGTCTGGTCTGAGCATCCGGATCCGGAGCGCGCAACACCAGCACATCGCTGTTGATAGCAGCGGCCGAGGGCACGAGTGTCGAGTCCAGCGTCGGGGACCAGGCGGTGCCAGTGGATTGGAAGCCCTGGGCGGGATTTGCCAAGTCCCATAGCAATGTGTTGGTCGCGGTCTTGAGCGTATTTTTGAATGGTGCTTGCTTTGCGCAGCCAAGATAACCTGCGGAGCGGATGTCCCGCACAATCTGATCCAGCGCGAAGCGGCCGGTCTCCTGGATTCTCGCCAGGTGGTCGTTGCTCTCGTAGGACTTACGCGAGCTGGCAAATAGCGTGACGACGCCTCCCAGCAGAATGAGGCTGAGCGTCACGGCGACCATGAGCTCGACAACGCTGAAACCGCGAGCAGTTCGATTGTTGTTTGCGCTTGAGGGCAACGCGAGCATGCGTCAGATCTCCGTCTGCGTGATGAACTTCATCGTAGCGTTGTTCGGATCGCGCTCACCCCATTGAATCGTCACCGTCACCAGGTTCTTGACAATTGTGATGGAGCCGTCCGCGTCTGCACTGCCAACCTTCGGCAGATTCTTCTTCAGCGCTGTTTTCCAATCTGCCTTGTCCTTGTCCGCCTGGGTTGAACTGCCGGTCAAAGTGATCGTTTCCTCCAGGGCTAAGTTGTACTGGCCCGACAATGCAACTGTCCGGTTCGCCCTCATGCGATCGATGATGTCATCGGCCATTGCGGTTGCCTGGGTGCGCAAGAACGAGGCCTGGCTGTTACGCAGGCTCGTTATCTGGAGTGCCGCAACACCGAGCAGTCCCACGGAGATCACTACCAGCGAGACAAGCACTTCGACCAGCGTCATTCCGCTGGCAGCGCGTCGAGCTGACGCGCGTTGGATCATCAACGATGCCGATGTATTCAACATGCGATTTTTCCGGAGCTGATGCGACCTGTGGTGGCGATCGAGATCTGCCGCGCCTTGGTTCCCGTGCAAGATGGCCTTGAGAGCTTCAGGGTCCTGGTGGCAGGTCCGGAGTCGGGAGACCCGCTGCGTAGAAAGCGGATGTAAGTCAATGTGGCTGGATTGGTGGCAGTTACGGGAAATCCGGCGACGGGTGCAGCAAATACCTGCAGTAGCTCGTCGCTTCCGTTGTCATACCTGCCCGCCGTCCCTGCATCGTCGGTAAATACAATCCAGCCATCGTTCCAGGAAGCAGCTCCTGAGCAACCGTCCTGAGCCGCATTCGCAGCACAAACAGTCACTGCTATTCCGCGTTTGCTGGCTTCGCTGCGAGCCACACTCAGGGCTGTAACCATTTCGTTGGTAGTTGCGGCCAGGCGATTCGCATTCATCGTCTCGGTGAACGCGGGGACGCCGATAGCGAGCAAGATTCCCAGAATGGCTACGGCAGTCATGAGTTCCAGCAGCGTGAAGCCGCCGACTGACCTGTACCTGCTGCTCGTGAGGAATGGCCTTTTCATGGGTGCGGACTATAGGGGGGGAGTTGCGCTTCATAAGGCTCGTCCGACAAGCGGCTCGAACCTTTGGACAAGTGGCTACGCTGCAGTCTTCTGTCAAATGACCGATTCGAGTGTGGCGCGACCTGCCCCTATCGAGGTGTGAAATGCGTCACGCTCTTGCTTTCCGCGACGACTCTGTATATAAAACCAGTTACTGTTCATTCATCCAGAGAAGCCACGCAAATGGAAGATCTGACTCCCCGCCAGCGCCAGATTCTGAAACTCATCCAGGATTCGGTGTCCGAATCGGGCATGCCGCCCACCAGGGCGGAAATAGCCGCGGAATTCGGGTTTAAGTCTCCCAATGCGGCGGAAGAGCATCTGCGTGCCTTGCAGCGCAAAGGGATGATCGATTTGATTCCGGGTGCCTCACGAGGCATTCAGCTCAAGGACTCACTTCGCGAGCAAATGGGCCTGCCACTGATTGGTCGAGTTGCAGCCGGCAGGCCCATCCTCGCGGAGGAGCATATCGAGGCGCGTTACCAGATCGATCCGAAGATCTTCCAGCCCAAGGCGCATTACCTGCTCAAGGTGAAGGGCATGAGCATGAAGGACATCGGCATTCTGGATGGCGATTTGGTCGCGGTGCATCGCACGCCCGAAGTCCGCAGCCGCCAAGTCGTCGTGGCGCGCCTCGACAATGAAGTGACGGTGAAGCGTTACAAGCAGGAAGGCAAGATCGTCTGGCTGTTGCCTGAGAACGAAGACTTCGAACCGATCCGTGTCGATCTCAAGGAGCAGTCACTGACCATCGAAGGCGTGGTCGTGGGTGTGCTGCGGCAGGGTGGCAAGTCGAAGGGACTGTTCCAGTAGCAAGACTGCGGCGTTGTACGTGGCGCGGTCCGGTGACCTTCTTGTCTCAGACGGCGTAAACAAGACGGCACAAACAAAAATCCCGCATTGCTGCGGGATTTTCGTATCTGGATCTTGGCCAGATAAGGATGGTGGAGGCGGCGGCCACTACATTCTCGAAGAAGTCTCGGGAAAATCACCCGAAGCGAGCGTGGGTTTGGGGAGGGATACCCCCAGCGATACAGCCTGAACCGGACCTCGCAGGGATTCGGAAAAATCGGTGGCGGGACGATATCGCGAACCTATTCCTGTGCGGCGCCATCGGTCCACGAAATCCAGGATGACAGTCCGCGCTGACGTAAGGTATTCGGGTGGGCCAAATCCGGTTTTCCGCAAGCTACCGGACTCGGCGCTCAGCGCTCGTTTGCTATGCTCAGCAAACTGACCATACCCCAGCGCTACGCAGTAGCCTGCGAATACCTCGTGAAGTGTCCATGAACCCCATCCCTTCCGCCTCTGAGGCAATGCTCTCCGACGAGGACGTGCTTACCTGCATGCGTGTGCTGCGCGCGATCGACACTGATCGCTCACAGTTGACGCGCCTTACGCAAGCGCAGCGGCGGGAGCTCCTGACACTAGCAGGGCTGGTGGCAAAACCCGAACGCCATGACCTGGTAAGAATGGCAAAGGCCTTTCGCAGAGCCGATCGAGCGGCCACGAAGGAGCACGATCGCAAGGTGATCGAGCAAACGGGACTGCGAGTCCAGCGTCGATCCACGGTCTATTCGCCGCTATGGCTCCAGCCACCGGATCCCGAGGACTTGCACGATCGGTCCTCGCTGAATCAGGAACGCAACTGTTACGTCTGCAAGCAGCCATTTGTAGAGGTGCATCGGTATTACGACTCGATGTGCGTCGCGTGCGGCGACTTCAACTATGCAAAGCGCGAGCAGACGGCCGACCTCACCGGTCATTACGCGCTGGTCACGGGAGGGAGAGTCAAGATCGGCTATCAGGCATCGCTCAAGCTGCTGAGGGCCGGCGCGCATGTGATCGTCACGACGCGCTTCCCGATCGATGCAGCGGACCGGTATTCCCAGGAATATGACTTTCCCAACTTCCGCAAACGGCTGGAGGTTCACGGGTTGGATCTGCGACACGCGCCGAGCGTGGAGTTGTTCGCGCGATTCCTCCTGGAGCACCTTCCCCGCCTCGATCACATCGTGAACAACGCGTGCCAGACAGTGCGCAGGCCTGTCGGTTTCTTTCAACATCTGCTTACCCGAGAGGCAGCTGCGTTCGACACACTTCCAGAATCCTGGCGCATCACCCTCGCAAGTCACGATGAACTGTGCAGGTCGTTGCAGGATTCGCCTGCGCCGGCAGGCAGCTCGCTCATCTCCGCCACGAACCGGACGAACGCGGAGGGACTCGTTCATAGCGCCGAGCTTTCGCAGCGGCACTATCTCGACGAGGACTTTCGCGATAGTGAGGCACTGTTCCCGCGTAACCGCTACGACGAGGATCGTCAGCAGGTCGATTTACGCGTGACGAACAGCTGGCGGTTGCGCCTGCATGAAGTCGAGACGCCTGAGCTTCTGGAGGTGCAGCTGGTGAACGCAATCGCACCATACATCCTGAATGCGCGTCTCAAGCCTCTCATGGTCCGCACGCCGGGGCACCACAAGCACGTGGTCAACGTCAGTGCCATGGAAGGCCAGTTCTACCGCACGTTCAAAACCGAGAAGCATCCGCACACCAACATGGCGAAGGCGGCACTGAACATGATGACGCGGACCAGCGCCCCGGACTTCGTGAAGGACGGCATCCATATGAATGCCGTCGACACCGGATGGGTCACCGATGAAGATCCCGCGGCGCATGCGGCCCGAAAAGCGGCGAGCGGATTCTCGCCGCCGCTGGACATCATCGATGGCGCTGCTCGAATCATCGACCCCATCTTCGTCGGCTGCCTCACCGGCACTCACCTGTGGGGGCAGTTTCTGAAGGATTACAAGCCGGCACCATGGTGAGCCAGACGATGACACGGAACGGACATACCGGCGTCTCGGTGCTCATCAGGCTGTGATCGCAGTCGTTGCCGGCGCTGCGCTGATCACCCAGAATCGCAGCGAAACGCCTGTGTCAGGGCAGGCGGGTGACATAACAAAGTGCCGTGAGACTATCTGTGCACAATTCGGCGCGGCCGACAGTGCAGTGGGCAGGGCTCAACAGGCGAGGGAAGCAATTGCATGCGCAGATGCGTGATCTTGATTGGCTCCGCGGTTCTGGCATTTGCGGGTCCGTCCGAGGCTGGGAGCAAAGAAGTTCAGTATGCCGAAGTTCCAAGCTGGGTCGTTCCTGTCCCTCAGCCCACCGATAGTCCGACGCCTGATGGCGCACCGTTTCGAGTGGTTTACTCGGACACCCAGATTCACTTGGGGCCCGAAGGTATCGAAACCTTCGCAGCCTACCGCCTGAAGATTGCGCGCCCCGAGGCACTGGCGGCGGGGAACATTGCCCTGTCATGGAGCCCGGATGCTGGTGAGGCGAAAATTCACTACGTCCGAATCATCCGCGGCACGGAAACAATCGACGTCCTGAAGTCAACCGAGTTCCAGGTTATCCAGCGGGAAGGTTTTCTCGAGAATGCGGCGCTGAATGGCGAATTGACAGCGGCGCTCCAGGCACCGGGTCTGCAGGTGGGTGATGAACTGGAGGTTGCCACCACGGTTCGACGTAAGGATCCGACCCTTGGCGATCACTTGTTCGAATTTGCCGGGCTTCCGCCAACCGGCCTTGTTGGCGCGTTTCGAATCCGCATGACATGGGCGAACAGGGGGGACTTGAACTGGCGCGCCTCAGCGGACATGACTGGAGCATCACTGACCACTGCCAAGGGGCAGACAGAGCTCGTATACGAATGGCGCGATCCGCGTGCGGCCGTGGTCGCCGAAGGAGCACCCGCACGAGTCAATGTTCGCAGACTCATCGAAGTCTCGGACTTCGATAGTTGGAACTATGTATCGCGGCGCATCTGGCCCTTGTTTGAAAAAGCCGCAGTGCTTGTTCCTGATTCGCCGGTTCGAAGGGAAATCGCACGCATCGCTGCGGCAGACACCGATCCGATCAAGCGAATGCAAGCGGCATTGCAGCTCGTCCAAGATCGAATTCGGTATGTCTACATTGGTCTCAACGGCGGCAATTTCACACCTGCCTCCGCGGATGAAACCTGGAATCGCCGATTCGGCGACTGCAAGGCGAAGACGGCCCTGCTATTGGCGGTTCTCAAGGAGCTCGGGATTCGCGGCGAAGCTGTTCTCGTGAACTCGGCCGGCGGCGATGGCATCAATGAGCGGCTCCCGACACCAGCAGTCTTTGACCACGTCCTCGTCCGCGTCAAGCTGGAAAACAAGACCTATTGGCTCGATGGAACGCGGCTCGGAGACAGAACGCTCGATGCTCCCTTCGCCTTACGTTGGGTATTGCCTCTGCGTGCTGGTGGAGGTGATCTTGAGGGCTTGCGGGTTCGCTCTCCGAGTTCGCCGAACTCGATCCTCGTGACGGACATCGACGCAGGTGGTGGCTTCGACCAGAAGGCGACAATAAAGCTGCAACAGATCCTGCGCGGCGATGCCGCGCTGCAAGTTCGCGCCGCGATCATGGCGCTGTCGGCTGAGGACGCTGACCGGGCCGTAAAAGCCTATTGGCGCCAGACGAATGGATGGGTAGAGCCAGACACGGCGTCGTGGCGATACGACGAGCAACGGGGCACCCTCCTGCTGACGCTGACGGGCCGGGGAAAAATCGACTGGACCGGCGATGATACCAAGGGTCGAAGCATGGCCATTCTGGGAGCTGGTTTCACGCCGCCCGCGGAGTATCGCCGACCGAAGGAACAGGATCAGATGGCGCCCTGGCTGACCGAGTACCCGGCGTATCGTTGTTGGGTAACAGCGATTCACCTCCCTGCTGGCGGTTCCAACCTGAAGTGGGATTACTTTTCGGACCCTGTGGATAGGCAGATGGGCGGCGCCCACTACTGGCGGGTTGCAGACCTGCGTGACGGTGTGGTGCGAACAGTGATGAGCAGGCGATTTGAAGTTCCAGAGATCTCCGCAACAGAGGCGGAGGGCGTCAACAAGAGTCTGCCGACATTCAACAACAAGATATCGAGGGTCTACCAGAGTTCGAGTGATGCCTTGTCGAACTATGAGCCGAAACCCTCGGCGCCGTTTCAGGCCGACACGGACTGGACCAATCCAGATACACCCTGCGGGCCGTAGACCAATTGAGCCCGCCAGATTCCCCTATCCCGGGGCCGTCGCTTTGGCACAGGCCCCTCTGGGGCCTGTGGGATAAATCTTTCCTCCGCTCCTACCGCTCTACATTTTTAAGGGCGAGCCAGCTGGCCAGTCGCTGTGTGATCTGGAGTGCTGGGCTGTATGGCCCATTGTTCGAGCGCACAGCAGTGACAGACCAATGGGATCCTGGACCATTGTGAATCGCGACGATGGGCGTTTGCAGTGGGCATACAGAGACAGCTTGGTGTACACCTATTTCGAAGACCGCCCCAACGACCCGAGAGGTGCCGGGAGCGGCGAGCGGCAGCGAGGCTGAGTATCCGAGGGGATCCCTCAGGCGCGCTGAGTGTCACTCGAGGAACGCAGTGGAGCGCGGGGCTACGGATTCTGGGGAGGGTTCAGGGACTTCCGGACGTCCCCGGAAGTCCCTGGATGTTGGTGGAGGCGGCGGGAATCGAACCCGCGTCCGTAAGTACTACGCTACAAGATCTACATGCTTAGCCATGTCTTTGTATCTCGCCGCGCGCTACCCAACAGGCAGGGAAGACGCGAAGCCAGCTTCAGAGCGTTTTAGCAAGTCGGCCTGGAGCACACCGAACCCGCGAGCTTGTGAGCGCGTCCTTCGATTCTGGATGCACAAGCACACACCAGGCGAAGGTTAGGCGGGATTAAGCCGCCAGAGCGTAGTTGTCGTCGTTTGCAACTATAAGTTTGTAAGCAGTTTTACGAGTAACCTACAACTCGGCATGCACCTGGAGTTTCGCCACCCACGTCGAAGCCGGTCGCCCCCAGAGCCAGGGTAGTGTAGGGCCCAGCGGCGGAATAACAAGCGGTAAATAAGGGGAATGAGCGGTCGCGCGATTGTTCCAGGCGGTCAGGCAGCCGAGCGGGGAAATCGGGGGTTGCGGCATCCGAAGGGATGCAACGCTTGCCCATTTGGCCAAGCGAGCCGTGGTTTGCCGGTAACCGCGCCGTTGCCAGGTTTCTAACGGCGAGAATGCTTCATCAACCGGGATTTCTCGCGCTGCCAGTCGCGATCCTTCGAGTTCTCACGCTTGTCGTGGTCCTTCTTGCCCTTTGCGAGGCCGATGCTCAACTTGGCCCGACCAGTCTTCCAGTACATTTCCAGCGGCACGATGGTATAGCCGCGACGTTCGACCGCGCCGATCAAGCGACTCAGCTCGGACTTGTTGAGCAGCAGCTTACGGGTGCGGATCGGGTCGGGAACGACATGGGTCGATGCCGTCGGCAAGGCGGACACATGGGCGCCGAAGAGGAATGCCTCGCCGTCCTTGACGAACACATAGGCTTCCTTGAGCTGGACCCGGCCTGCGCGCAGGCTCTTTACCTCCCAACCCAGCAGTGACAGGCCGGCCTCGTAAGTCTCCTCGACAAAGAAATCGTAGCGCGCCTTACGATTCTCGGCGATCAGCGGATTGTCTTTGGCGGTGGTCTTCTTGCTCATGGGGCGCGGATTGTAACGGCAGCAGCGGTGGTGTGTGTGATGTGTAGAGCGCGACGTGTAAAGTGCACGGCGCCTTGGCGGCGCCAATTACACTGCATACCTTACAGTTCATACCTTCTCATGCGCCAAGTCGAACGCAACGCCCTCGTTCCCTTTTCACCGCAGCAGATGTTCGCGCTGGTGGAAGATATCGAGCGCTATCCGGAATTCGTCCCTTGGGTCGCGTCGGCGCAGCTGGTCGAGCGCACCGCCAATGAAGTGGTCGGCCGGCTGGAGATGCAGCGTAGCGGGCTTCGGGAAACATTTACTACCCGCAACGTGCTGATGCCGCCGCACCAGATGGATCTGGCGCTGGTGGACGGGCCTTTCAAGACGCTGGAAGGCCGCTGGAGATTCGATCCGATTGCGGATCGCGGCACCCGGATCGGCTTGTCGATCCGCTTCGAGTTCGCCAATCCGATGTTGTCGCTGCTGTTGTCGAAGTCGTTTGAAAAGAGCTGTGAGCAGCTCGTCGATGCTTTTGTGGCTCGCGCCCGCGCTGTCTATGCCAGCGGATGAGCTGTTACGGGTCTGCGTTGTGTACGCGTTGGCGCAGCGCCAGATCGTCGTCGAGCTGAAACTCGAGCCGCAAGCCACCGTTGCCGATGCCATTGCGAGATCGGGACTACCGCGGCGTTATCCGCAGATCGCCAATGAACAGCTCAATTGCGCGGTCTTCGGCCGGGTGGTCGCGCTATCAGACACGCTGCGCGATGGCGACCGGGTCGAAATTCTCCGGCCGCTGTTGATAGATCCAAAGGAGCGGCGGCGCCAGGCGGCGGCGAAGGCGGGGCGGAAGAGCTGACCGTCGACCCACGCCGATCGGCCGTCAACCTGCCTCGTCAGCTTGCGACCGTATCCGGTTTGGTTTCGGCTGGCTTGCCGGAGCGGTCGATGCGCGTCACCTTGTCCTCTTCGAAGTACACGGTGAAGTGCGTCTGTTCGGCTTTTGTCCAGCGACCGCGCTTGAAGTAGTAGATGTAGTCCCAACGCCAGCCTTCGAACGGATCCGCCACCATCGGGGTGCCCAGCAGCGATTTCACCTGTAGTCGGGTCATGCCGACGGTGACGCGGTCGATGTCCTTGGTATCCAGGAAGTTGCCTTGCTGGATATCGATGCGATAGACACAACCGGTCAACGCCGTTAGCGCGACGACCACGCACAGCAGGGCATTGCGGAACATCCGAAACTGAATTGCTGTGGTCATTGGTCTGGCGGTCGGTTAGCGAGCTGCGTGATAATGAGCCGGGTTAGCGGACCCGGATGATACTGAAAACCCACCGCCGCTGCAGCGGCACGCGCGCCCCGGACGGTAGTGCGGTCCGCCAGTCGCTCGGGCCGTCGGCAAATCGCCGGTGGCCGGGCGCCCCGCCGACAGCCATTGTTCAAGCCAGCGTCCAAGGGACGGACTGTCAATCGTAAAGAGGATCACTCCAGTGGAAACAAACGATCTGCGCAAGGCCGGGCTCAAGGTCACGCTGCCCCGCATCAAGATTCTCGAGATCCTGGGTACGGCAACGCCGCGGCACATGAGCGCGGAAGATATCTACAAGCATCTGCTGGAGTCCCACGAGGACATCGGTCTCGCGACCGTTTATCGGGTGCTGACCCAGTTCGAGGCCGCCGGCCTGGTGACCCGACACCACTTTGAGGGCGCCACCGCGGTTTTCGAGCTGAACGAAGGCCAGCATCACGATCACATAGTCTGTCTGGACTGCGGCAAGGTCGAAGAGTTCATGGACATCGGCATCGAAGACCGGCAACGAACCGTGGCGAACAAGCTGCAGTTCGAGATCAAGGACCATTCGATGATCCTTTACGGACGTTGCAAGCGGGTCAATTGTCCGTCCCGCGAGGCCATGGCCCGCGAGCGTAACTGAGATCGAAGCAACGATTGATTAACTACGCCGCGCGCTTTTCTTTTTAGCGACGGCGGGACGCGAGCGCGAGCTGGCGGCGACCGGCGGGGTACGTAACATTTCGGCAGCGTGCTCGCGGGCTTTGGCCGTAACGTCCACGCCACCAAGCATTCTTGCGATTTCTTCAATGCGCTCGGACGGCGTCAACGCATGCAACGACGTTCGCGTTGTCTTGCCGTCCGTGAGTTTCGCCACTCTTATATGTGCGTGCGCCTGGCTTGCAACCTGCGGTAAGTGAGTGACGCATAACACCTGGGTGCGTTCTCCAAGCGCGCGCAACTGTCGCCCGACGATTTCGGCGACACCGCCGCCAACGCCAGCATCCACCTCATCGAACACCAGGCAGGGTAGGGTGTCCGTCTGCGCAGCGGCAACCTGAACGGCAAGACTGATACGCGACAGCTCGCCGCCGGAGGCGATTTTGGCCAGCGACATTGGGGGCTGTCCTGGATTGGCGCTGACCAGGAATTCGATGTCGTCGGCACCGTACTGGCCGGCATTGGCGTCCGCCACCGGCTGAACCTCCGCCTGAAACCGGCCGCCCGGCATCCCGAGGGTTTGCATCAGTGCCGTGATCCGCTCGTTCAGTTCTTTCGCCGCGTTGCGCCGTGCCGTCGTCAGTTTGGCGCATGCCGCACGGAAGGTTTTCTCGACCTCGGCCAACCGGGCTTCGATGTTCCCGAGCGATGCCTCCAGCGCTTCCAGGCTGGCCAACTCCGTAGTCAGCTCGGCTTGCACTTTCAGCAGGTCAATCGGTTCGACGCGATGTTTGCGTGCAATCGACTCCAGGGCGGCAAGTCGTTGTTCCACCCATTCCTGCCGGCTCGGATCCGCATCGAGTACCGACTCATAACGCTCCGCCGCCTCCACACCTTCACGCAGCGCAATCAACGATTCGTCGATGAGCCGGGTTATCGGTGCGAAACGTTGATCCAGGTCCTCTACGGTGCGCGCGACGCTCAATGCACGCGAGACAGATTGCTCGGCAGCCGCAGACTCGGCTTCCCGCAATAGCTGCACGATCTCCCGAGCTCCCTGCGCCAGGCGTCCGCGTTGGGAAAGTCGCAGTCGTTCGGTACCGAGTTCGTCAACCTCTCCAGGCTGAACATCCAGTGCCTGGAATTCGTTGAGGTGATAGCGCAGCAGTTCCAGACGGGCGTCGCGATCCTGTGCCGATGCGGTGGCCCGATCCCGTTCTTCGCGCAGCGCGGCGAGGGTGCGCCATTGCGTGGCCACGGTGTTCAGCAGAGCCCCGTGGTTACCGTTGCGATCGAGCAGCTCACGTTGCGCGGCGCGGCGCATGAGCGACTGATATTCCATCTGGCCGTGAACATCGAGTAAGGCTTCGCCCAGCCGACGCAAGGCCTGGACCGACATTGCCTGTCCGTTCACATAGGCGCGCGAGCGTCCATCGCTGGCAATAACGCGGCGCAGAACGCATTCGCCTTCGGCCTCGATAGCCTGTTCCGCGAGCCATTCGGCAGCAGCGGCGTTGCCCTCGACGGCAAAGGTTGCCGAGACTTCCGCGCGTTCGGTGCCATGGCGGACTACCTCAGCGCCAGCTCTGCCGCCAGCCGCCAGCAGCAAGGCATCGACCAAAATCGATTTGCCCGCGCCGGTTTCGCCGGTCAGCACCGTCAGGCCCGGGCCGAGTTCGAGCTCCACGGAATCGATGATGGCGAAGTCGCGGATTTGTATATGCGTGAGCACGAGTTGTCAGTCCGTGAGTTGGCCGGGTTTCATGCGATCGCCACGACCCCAGCGCAGCTTGGAACGCAATATCCGGTAGTAGTCGTGGTCTGGTGGATGCAGCAGCGTGACGCTTGCTTCCGCGGGCGTGACCAACAGGCGATCACCCGCTTCGAGCTCACCCAGGGAGACGCCGTCGCAGGTGATCTGGGCGTAAGTGTCGGGTCGTTCGACCATGCGCACTTCGATGGTCGAGGAACTGCGCACTACGATAGGTCGATCCGAAAGTGTGTGCGGGCAAATCGGCGCCAGCACCAGTGCATCCAGTTCCGGGTACAGAATCGGTCCGCCGCAGGACAACGCGTAAGCGGTCGATCCGGTTGCCGAAGCGATGACCAGGCCGTCTCCGCCGTGACTGTTGACGTAGCGGCCATCGATCCACGTCTCGAAGTCCAGCATGCGCCCCGTCTGCCACTTCTGCAGGACGACGTCGTTCAGGGCGTGGCAACTACGCTGCGGGATGCGTGAACTGATCAGCGTGGCCTGCAGCATCGCGCGCCGGTCTTTCACATAATTGCCGCTGAGGATGTCGTCGAGCCGGTCGCGCACGTCGGCTGGACTGATGTCGGCAAGAAAGCCCAGCCTGCCACGGTTGACGCCCAGTACCGGTACCGAATGTGGTGCCGCCAGTCGCGCGGCATGCAGCATCGTGCCGTCGCCCCCCACGGCGATCATGAGTTCGACAGCGCTTCCCAGTGCCGCCTCCGGATGGCGCTCGATCTGCGAGGTGCTGAAGTCCACGTCGACTTCGGTGGCTACGAAAATCCGCCGCTGGCGCTCATGCAGATGCGCAGCCAGCATCTGCATGGATTCAGCCACCCGCACATCCTTATGGTTGCCGACCAGCGCGATGGATTGGAATTGAGGGGCTGAGGGTGACATGGGCGCTTTTTTAGCATGCGCACCGCATCGAAGTGCAATTATCGAAGTGCAATCCGCGGCGCTGCGCCGGGGTGTGCGCGAGGCGGTCGGCGCGGCAGCGCTTGACACCGGCAGGTACCATGCTAGCTTCCGTGGCGATTGCGGTATCCCCTCGTAAAATGTCTTTTGTCCCAGAGCCTTGTCATAGCAAAGGCCGCAGCAAGGTTTGAGTCCGCGCGCTAATGAGTCCAGAGACCGGCGATGATCTGTTGAACGACCGCGCCCAGCAATTGCTGAAGCTGCTGGTCGAGAATTACATCCGCGACGGTCAGCCAGTCGGGTCGCGCACCTTGTCGCGCGACCTGGGGCTCAAGCTCAGCGCGGCAACCATTCGCAACGTCATGTCGGACCTGGAGACCCTCGGGTTCGTCGCTTCGCCGCATACCTCCGCTGGACGTATTCCCACCGACAAGGGCTATCGCTTCTTCGTCGATACGCTGCTCAAGCTGCATCCGCTGGAGGATCACCGGATCGTAGAGATCCAGACCCGCCTCGGTGAGCACTCCGACGATCCGAAAGCGATCGTCGCAGCGGCGTCGAAACTGTTGTCCAGCGTCACGCGACTGGCCGGTGTCGTGACCTTGCCGCGCCAGAGTCACGCATCGCTCAGCCAGATCGAGTTCATGCCGCTGTCGGACAATCGCGCGCTGGCGATCCTGGTAGTCAACGGCCGCGAAGTCCAGAACCGCATCCTGCAGCTGGATCGTCCCTACGGCGCCGAGGAGCTGCGCCGCGCTTCGAATTACCTGAACCAGGAGTTCGGTGGCAAGGAGCTCAGCTCGGTGCGCGAGCACCTGGTCAACCAGCTGAAGGAAACACGCGAGCATCTCAACCAGCTCATGCTCGATGCCATCCGCCTGGCCCAGCAAGCCATGACCGAGCCGCCGGCCGGCGGCCGCATGGAGTACGTCATGGCGGGCGAAACCAACCTGATGGGGTTCGCCGAGCTTTCCAACGTCGAGAAGCTGCGCCGGCTGTTCGAGGCCTTCACGCAGCAGCGCGACATCCTGCACCTGCTTGACCACAGCCTGAAGGCCGAGGGGGTGCAGATCTTCATTGGCCAGGAATCCGGCTACACGATCCTCGACGACTGCAGTATCGTCACGGCCCCGTACACGCTGGACCAGGAAGTGGTGGGCGTGCTCGGGGTGATCGGCCCGACCCGCATGGCGTACGAGCGCGTGATTCCCATAGTGGATATCACCGCGAAATTGCTGGGTTCGGCGCTGAATTCCCGGGCTTGAATTCGCAGCTTCGCGGCCGCAGTACCCCGGCACGTTGTTTTCGCGCGTTACTTGATCCATCCGGGCTCGCCCGCGCTCATTCGCCTGTTACGGCACTGAGCCGCGCCGGCCCGTTGCCAATGCGGAGATTTAGCTAATGACTGTAGAGCAGAACCCGTCGTCCGATCGCAACCCCAACGAGGCTGTACTGCCGCAAGAGGGGGATGAGAATGCGACACTGCAGGCCGCTGTGACGGCTGCCGAGGCGCGGGCGCTTGAGAGCAAAGATATGTATATGCGGGCGCTGGCAGAGCTGGAGAATGTCCGCAAACGCACCGCACGGGACGTCGAGCAGGCGCATAAGTATGCGGTCGACCGTTTTGCCAACGATCTGATCGGGGTCAAGGACAGCCTGGAGCTGGGCCTCAGCGCCGGCGCCGTGTCGGTGGACGCCCTCAAGTCGGGAACCGAGGCGACACTTAAATTGCTCGGAACGGCTTTCGAGAAGGCAGGAATTACCGAGGTCGCGCCGCAGGGCGAACGTTTCAACCCGGAGCTGCACGAGGCGATGGTCTCGCAGCCGTCCAGGGAGGTGGCGCCGGGGACGGTGCTGCAGGTGATCCAGAAGGGTTATCAGCTCAACGGTCGGCTGCTGCGCCCCGCCCGGGTCATCGTTTCCAGGGACGAGTAGCAGTGGCCGATGGGTGGTGTAGCAAGACAATCGGCGCAGTTTATCGCCCGTTGGCGGTCAACGCGCCTTGAAAGCCACCTGCCCATCCGCATCTAGTTGCTCATTGCAGTTCTTAAGTTACCGCTTCATACAAAATATCGGCTCAGGTTTCAGGGGCCAAGTTTTTCAGGAGATTAGTGGTCATGGGTAAAGTCATCGGCATCGATCTGGGCACGACCAATTCGTGCGTTGCGATCATGGAAGGCGGCAAGCCGCGCGTGATCGAGAACAGCGAGGGCGATCGCACCACCCCCTCGATCGTCGCCTTCACCAAGGACGGCGAGGTCCTGGTCGGGCAGTCGGCGAAGCGCCAGGCTGTCACCAACCCGCAGAACACCGTATTCGCCGTCAAGCGGCTGATCGGTCGCAAGTTCGATGACGACGTCGTGCAGAAGGACATCGGCATGGTCCCCTACAAGATCGTCAAGGCCGACAACGGCGACGCGTGGGTGGAAGTGCAGGGCAAGAAGATGGCGCCGCAGGAAGTATCCGCGCGCATCCTCATGAAGATGAAGAAGACCGCCGAGGACTACCTGGGCGAGACCGTGACGGAAGCCGTCATCACCGTGCCTGCGTATTTCAACGATTCGCAGCGCCAGGCGACCAAGGACGCCGGCCGCATCGCCGGCCTGACCGTCAAGCGCATCATCAACGAGCCCACGGCGGCTGCCCTGGCTTATGGCCTGGACAAGCAGGGTGGGGATCGCAAGATCTCCGTCTACGACCTGGGCGGCGGTACCTTCGACGTGTCCGTCATCGAAGTCGCGGACGTCGATGGCGAGCGGCAGTTCGAAGTGCTCTCCACCAACGGCGATACCTTCCTGGGTGGCGAGGACTTCGACAAGCGCATCATCGATTACCTCGGCGATGAGTTCAAAAAGGAAAGCGGCGTGGACGTGCGGCGCGATCCGCTGGCATTGCAGCGCCTGAAGGAAGCTGCCGAGAAGGCCAAGATCGAGCTGTCTTCCAGCCAGCAGACGGAAATCAACCTGCCGTACATCACTGCAGACGCTTCCGGTCCGAAGCACCTCAACATCAAGCTGACGCGAGCCAAGCTCGAGTCGCTGGTCGAAGACCTGGTGCAGAAGACCATCGGCCCGTGCCGTACCGCCGTGAAGGATGCGAGCCTGGCGTTGAACGATATCGCTGAGGTGATCCTCGTCGGCGGCCAGACGCGCATGCCGCAGGTGCAGAAGGAAGTGAAGGACTTCTTCGGCAAGGATCCACGCAAGGACGTGAATCCGGACGAGGCTGTGGCCGTGGGCGCCGCCATTCAGGGCGGTGTGCTCTCCGGTGAAGTCAAAGACGTCCTGCTGCTGGATGTCACTCCGCTGTCACTGGGTATCGAGACGCTCGGCGGCGTGATGACCAAGCTGATCGAGAAGAACACCACGATTCCGACCAAGGCGAATCAGACGTTCTCGACGGCCGACGACAACCAGAGTGCCGTGACCATTCACGTGCTCCAGGGTGAGCGTCAGCGCGCGGCGGACAACAAGTCGCTGGGCCAATTCAACCTCGAAGGCTTGCCCGGCGCTCCGCGCGGCATGCCGCAGATCGAGGTGACGTTCGATATCGACGCGAACGGCATCCTGAATGTGTCGGCGAAGGACAAGGCCACCAACAAGGAACAGAAGATCGTCATCAAGGCCTCCAGCGGCCTGTCGGAAGATGAGATCAAACGGATGGTTTCGGATGCGGAGTCGCACGCCGAAGACGACCGGCGCTTCCGCGAGCTGATCGAGTCGCGCAACAAGGCCGATGCCCTGGTGCATACGACCGACAAGACGCTCAAGGAGCTGGGCGACAAGGTACAGCCCGGCGATCGCGCCAAGATCGAATCCGCGCTCTCGGACCTGAAGCGCGTGCTCGGTGGCGATGACAAGGATGTGATCGATACCAAGGCCAATGCACTGGCGCAGGCTTCGGCAGCGCTGGCGCAGCAGACCTACGCGCAGGCGGGCAGCGGCGCGGAAGCTGACGCGGGTGGCGCGGCGGGCGCCGGCGCCGGTCCCAAGGATGACGTCCTCGACGCCGAGTTCGAAGAGGTCAAGGACAAGAAGAAGGGCTGACGCGGAGCGTCGCCCGCTGATTTGGAAACAGGCCCTCTTTCACGGTGTGGAAGAGGGCCTTCGTTTAAGGTAACGGCGCAAAAGAGCTTGCGGGCGCACGCCCTCTTGCCGTCAACTTAGGCCGATGTCCGTAAAACACTCTCACTAACTGCGCACGAATGTCCAAACGCGATTATTACGTAGTGCTCGAGCTGGCCCGCACTTGCACTGAAGCCGAAATCAAGAAGGCGTACCGGCGCCTCGCAATGAAATTCCATCCTGACCGCAATCCGGACGATCACGAGGCGGAAGAGAAATTCAAAGAGGCCAAGGAGGCCTACGAAATCCTGACCGACGCGCAGAAGCGCGCGATCTACGATCAGCACGGCCACGAGGGGCTCGCGGCACGTAGCGGTGGCGGCTATAGCGCATCCGATGCCTTCGGCGATATTTTCGGCGACGTGTTCGGCGACATCTTCGGTGGCGGGCGGCGCGGTGGCCGCAACCAGGTCTATCGCGGCGCAGATTTGCGCTATGACCTGGAGCTCGACCTGGAACAGGCCGTCTTCGGCCACAGTGCCAATGTCGAATTCACGACCCTGGGCGAATGCGAGCCCTGCAACGGCAGTGGCGCAGCACCGGGGTCGAAGTCAGTGACCTGCGAAACCTGCAATGGCGTCGGCCAGGTACGAATGCAGCAGGGCTTCTTCGCCGTGCAGCAGACCTGTCCTCGCTGCAAGGGACGCGGACAGATCATCAGCCAGCCGTGTGATTCCTGCCTGGGCCAGGGGCGCGTTCGGCGTAAGAAGACTCTCGCAGTCAAAGTCCCGCAAGGCGTGGACAACGGCGATCGTATCCGGCTGCAGGGTGAGGGCGAGGCGGGGCGCAATGGCGGTCCGGCTGGCGACCTGTATGTCGAAATTCGCGTCCGCGAGCATCCTATTTTCGAGCGCGACGGCAGCAATCTGTCGTGCGAAGTACCCATCAGCTTCGTGACGGCGTCCCTCGGCGGGACTATCGAAGTGCCGACCCTGGAAGGCAATGTCGACCTGAAGGTGCCGGGAGAAACTCAGTCCGGGCGCGTGTTCCGCTTGCGTGAAAAAGGCGTCAAGCCGGTCCGCGGCGGTCCGACCGGCGACTTGTTTTGCCGGATCGTGGTGGAGACGCCGGTGAATCTCACCGAGGAGCAGCGCGAATTGCTGCACCAGTTCGATCGCACCATGCGCGACAGCGCCCGCAATCACAGCCCGCGCGAACGCACCTGGATGGACGGCGTGAAGCGCTTTTTCGAAACCATTCGCAGCTGATCTCATGCCACTCGAACAGCAGAGCAAAGTCCTGCACGTAGCGATTCTCGGTGTCAGCGGGCGGATGGGAAAGGCGCTGGTCAGCGCGGTGGAGGAAGCTCCCGGTGCGACGCTGACTGGAGCCGCTGTTTCGCCTGGAAGCCGGTCGCTGGGCCAGACAATCCACGGTGTGACCGTGACTGCCGAGCTGACAGAGGCGTTGCGCGGTGCGCAGGTCGCGATCGATTTCACGTTGCCCACGGCGACATCGGCGAATCTCAAAGCTTGCCTCGATGCCAGCTGCCCGTTGGTGCTGGGCACCACGGGTCATGACGAAACGCAGCGCCGCGAGATCGAGCAAGCCGCGCAGCGCATTCCGATCGTAATGGCGCCGAACATGAGTCTCGGAGTCAACCTGCTGCTGAAACTGGCCGAACTGACCGCGCGGACACTCGATGTGGACTACGACATCGAAATCTTCGAGGCTCATCATCGCAACAAGAAGGACGCGCCTTCGGGCACAGCCCTGGCGCTGGGCACTGCCGCAGCGAAGGGGCGCGGGGTTTCCCTCAAGGATGTTACGGAATACTCCCGGCATGGTGCCGCGGTGCCGCGTGCCAAAGGGGCAATCGGGTTTTCTGTGTTCCGCGGCGGCGATGTGGTTGGTGACCACACTGTCACGTTTGCAGGCATTGGCGAACGCATCGAGCTGACGCACCGGGCCAGCGATCGCCTGTCATTCGCGCGCGGCGCGGTCAGAGCGGCGCAGTGGCTGGCGTCGCGATCGCCAGGCCTTTATACGATGCAGGATGTGCTGGGCCTTGCGGAGCGAGGCGCGTGACTGAAATGACACGACTGAGATCGTCTGCGACTGGGTTTTTCCGTTGCTGATGTCACTGCCGTCACTCGTGTCACGCCCTTACATCCGTCCACCGCTTCCACGAATTCCCTTCCCTCACTGTTGGCACTCGCGTACACTTCTCTACTCAGCACGCGGTGATTTTAATTCGCAGCGGGATCGGCCTGAAAGCCAATCTCGTCGTTGTTGCGCGTGCCTGAAATGACTCACAACGGGAGCCTGATGTGACGACACCCGCTGTACTCGCGCTCGAAGACGGTACGGTTTTTCATGGCCGATCGATTGGCGCGAAAGGCAATACGACGGGCGAGGTGGTATTCAACACCGCCATGACGGGCTATCAGGAGATTCTCACTGACCCGTCCTACTCCAAACAGATCGTCACACTGACGTATCCGCATATCGGCAATACCGGCGCCAACCCGGAAGATCTGGAATCGGCGTCGATCTACGCCGCCGGGCTGATCATTCGCGACCTGCCGGCAACCTATTCGAACTGGCGTGCGGCCGAATCGCTGGAGAGCTTCCTCCAGCGCGGCAAGATAGTCGCCATCGCCGACATCGATACCCGCAAGCTGACGCGGATCCTGCGCGAGAAGGGCGCCCAGTCGGGCTGCATCATGACCGGTGAGAAGGTGGATGCGACCGCCGCAGTGCACCTGGCGCGCAAGTTTCCCGGCCTCAAGGGCATGGACCTGGCGAAGGTCGTGTCGACCAAGCGCGTCTACCAATGGAACGAGGGCACCAACTGGGCCATCGAAGTCGGACCCAAGCAGCGTCCCGGCCAGCGCATTCACGTGGTGGCCTACGACTTCGGCATCAAGCGCAATATCCTGCGCTGCCTGGCCGATCACGGCTGTCGCATCACGGTGGTTCCGGCACAGACGCCGGCGGACCGGGTGCTGGCATTGAATCCCGACGGCATCTTCCTCTCCAACGGCCCCGGCGATCCCGAGCCGTGCAGTTACGCGATCGAGGCTATCCGCAAGTTCCTGGAGACCGACATTCCGATCTTCGGCATCTGTCTCGGGCACCAGTTGCTGGGGCTCGCAAGCGACGCGAAGACGGTGAAGATGAAGTTCGGCCATCACGGCGCGAACCATCCGGTGCAGGAGCTGTCGACTGGACGCGTGTTCATTTCCAGCCAGAATCACGGTTTCGCGGTCGACGAATCGACCCTCGGTCCGAATATCCGCACCACTCACAAGTCCCTGTTCGACGGCTCGCTGCAGGGCATCGAGCGCACCGATCGCCCCGCCTTCAGCTTCCAGGGTCATCCGGAAGCCAGTCCGGGTCCGCACGAGGAACGCGCGCTGTTCGACCGCTTCGTCGGCATGATCAATGAGCGCTTGAATACGCAGACCGCGGCCAAAGAGAACGCGCGACGCGCTGCAGAACGTTGATACGGAAAGTATGCCCAAACGCACCGACCTGAAGAGCATCCTGATCATCGGCGCCGGCCCGATCGTTATCGGCCAGGCGTGCGAGTTCGACTATTCGGGCGCCCAGGCCTGCAAAGCGCTCAAGGAGGAGGGCTACCGGGTCGTGCTGGTGAACTCCAATCCCGCGACGATCATGACGGACCCGGAAACGGCGGACGCCATCTACATCGAGCCGGTCAACTGGCGCGCGGTGGAACGGATCATCGAGAAGGAAAAGCCTGACGCGCTGCTGCCGACGATGGGTGGACAGACGGCACTCAACTGCGCCCTCGACCTGGTGCGCGAGGGTGTGCTGGAGAAGCACGGAGTCGAGTTGATCGCAGCATCGCGTGAAGCCATCGATATGGCTGAGGATCGTGAGCGCTTCCGCAACGCCATGCGCGAAATCGGTCTGGAGTCGCCGCGTTCGCGCATCGCTCACAGCATGGAGGAAGCGCTCGCGGTACAAGCCGAGATCGGCTATCCGACCGTGATCCGGCCATCCTTCACGATGGGCGGCTCCGGCGGCGGTATCGCCTATAACCGCGAAGAGTTCGAAGAAATCGTGGCGCGCGGCCTGGATGCGTCGCCGACCAGCGAAGTGCTGCTGGAAGAGTCGGTGATCGGCTGGAAAGAGTACGAGATGGAAGTGGTCCGCGACCGCAAGGACAACTGCATCATCATCTGCTCGATCGAGAATTTCGATCCGATGGGCGTGCACACCGGCGATTCGATCACGGTAGCGCCGGCGCAGACGATGACGGACAAGGAATACCAGCGCATGCGCAACGCATCGATCGCGGTGCTGCGCAAGATCGGCGTGGAGTGCGGCGGATCGAACGTACAGTTCGCACTGAATCCGGATGACGGACGACTGCTGATCATCGAGATGAATCCGCGCGTGTCGCGTTCCTCCGCGCTGGCATCCAAGGCAACCGGTTTTCCGATTGCCAAGATCGCCGCCAAGCTCGCGGTGGGCTACACGCTGGATGAACTGAAGAACGACATCACCGGCGGTGCCACACCGGCCTCGTTCGAGCCGACCATCGATTACGTGGTCACCAAGATTCCGCGCTTCACCTTCGAGAAGTTTCCCGGCGCCAACGATCGCCTGACCACGCAGATGAAGTCGGTGGGCGAGGCGATGGCAATCGGCCGCACTTTCCAGGAATCGCTGCAGAAGGCGCTGCGCAGCCTGGAAACCGGTGCCGATGGGCTGGATCCGATCGTCAAGCTGCCGCTCACGGACGATGAAAGGCAGCGCATTCGCGAGGAAATGCGGATGCCTGGTCCGGATCGCATTCGCTATGTCGCGGATGCAATGCGCGCCGGCTTCGAGTTCGCGGAAGTGCATGCGCTGTCGCGCATCGACCCCTGGTTCCTGGCCCAGATCGCCGACCTGATCCGCGAAGAGCAGACGCTGCAGGCGCAAGGGCTGGAGGCGTTCGATCGCGACCGGCTGCGTGCGCTCAAGCGCAAGGGCTTTTCCGATCGTCGCCTGGCAACCTTGCTCGGCATCGATGAAGCCAGCGTACGCCGTCGCCGCATCACGATGGGCATTCGCCCGGTGTTCAAGCGCGTCGATACCTGCGCAGCGGAGTTCTCCACTTCAACCGCGTACATGTATTCCACGTACGACGAGGAATGCGAGGCGAATCCGACCGACCGCAAGAAGATCATGATTCTCGGCGGCGGCCCGAATCGCATCGGGCAGGGCATCGAGTTCGACTACTGCTGTGTGCACGCTGCGCTGGCGCTGCGCGAAGCGGGTTTCGAAACCATCATGGTGAACTGCAACCCCGAGACGGTCTCCACCGACTACGACACGTCGGATCGCCTGTATTTCGAACCGCTGACGTTCGAAGACGTCATGGAGATCATCGACAAGGAAAAGCCGGCCGGTGTGATCGTCCAGTACGGCGGCCAGACGCCGCTGAAGCTGTGCCGTGCCCTGGAAGCGGCGGGCGCGCCCATCATCGGCACGACGCCCGATGCCATCGACGTCGCCGAAGATCGTGAGCGCTTCCAGCAGTTGGTGCAGACGCTGAACCTGAAGCAGCCGCCGAATTGCACGGCTCGCACCGAGGATCAGGCGATCTCGATGTCGAAGACCGTCGGTTTTCCGTTGATCGTACGTCCTTCCTATGTGTTGGGTGGGCGGGCCATGGAAGTCGTCTTCAACGAAGACGATCTGCGCATCTACATGACCGATGCGGTGAAGGTTTCCAACGACAGCCCGGTGCTGCTGGATCGCTTCCTGGATCTGGCCATCGAAGTGGACGTCGACGCGATCTGCGACGGCGAGGACGTGTACATCGGCGGCATCATGGAGCACGTCGAACAGGCTGGAGTGCATTCGGGCGACTCCGCCTGCTCGCTGCCACCCAACAGCCTCAGCGCGGAAGTCCAGGCCGACCTGCGCGAACAGACGCGCAAACTGGCACGTGGCTTGAATGTCGTGGGCCTGATGAACATCCAGTTCGCGATCCAGAACGGGATCGTCTACATCCTCGAAGTGAACCCGCGGGCATCGCGAACGGTACCGTTCGTGTCGAAGGCGACGGGAGTGCCGCTGGCGAAGATGGCCGCCCGCGTGATGGCGGGCAGCAAGCTTGCCGAGCTGGGGTTGCTCAAAGAGCGCATTCCGAAGTTCTTCGCGGTCAAGGAATCGGTGTTCCCCTTCGCCAAGTTTCCCGAGTCCGATCCCATCCTCGGCCCGGAAATGAAATCCACCGGCGAGGTCATGGGTACCGGTCGCTCCTTCGGCGAGGCTTATGCGAAGGCGCAACTTGCGTCCGGCGTGACGTTGCCTACGCGCGGCGTTTGCCTGATCAGCGTGCGCGAACGCGATAAGCCGGCGGCTGTGACGCTGGCGCGCCGCCTCGTAGCGCAAGGTTTCGAGATCGTGGCCACCGAAGGCACCGCCAAGGCGATTGCGGATGCAGGTATTCCCTGCAGCCGTGCGAACAAGGTGCGCGAGGGCCGGCCGCATATCGTCGACATGATCAAGAACGACGAGATTTCCCTGATCGTGAACACCACCGAAGGCAAGCAGGCGATTTTCGAATCGCGCTCGATTCGTCGCCAGGCGGTGTACAAGAAGATCACTTACTACACCACCGTCTCCGCGGGGCTTGCGACCTGCGATGCGATCGCCCACATGAACGAAGTCGATGTCAACCGGCTGCAGGACCTGCACAAGGAAGTCGCGTCGTGAAACGAAATCCACTGACATTGCGCGGCTCCGAACGTCTGCGCGTCGAACTGAAGAAGCTCAAGAGCGAGGATCGTCCACGCGTGATCCAGGCGATTGCGGAAGCACGCAGCCACGGTGATCTGAGTGAGAACGCCGAGTATCACGCTGCGCGCGAGCAGCAGAGCTTCATCGAAGGCCGCATCAAAGACATCGAGGCGCACCTGTCCAATTCCGAGATCATCGACATCACCACGCTTTCCGCCGGTGGCAAGGTGGTGTTCGGAGCGACGGTCGATCTCGAAGACCAGGACGATGGCAGCAAGGTGACGTATCAGATCGTCGGGGATGCCGAAGCCGACATCAAACGCCAGCTCATTGCCGTCTCCTCGCCGATTGCCCGCGCGCTGGTCGGAAAAATGGCTGGCGACATCGTGGATGTGGTCGCGCCAAGCGGCACGCGGTCGTTCGAGATCGTCGCTGTGAAGTACGTGTAGCAGGGCAGTGATGGAAGTTAATCGAGTGATGAAGGTGATGTAGGTCCGGAGCAAAACTCCAGACAGCCTGCATCACCCGTGTCACTTCATCACCTTCATCACTTCACAGCCCGATGTCCCGCGTCGCATCCCTCGTAATCACCTTCTGGGCGGGCAGCCTGTGGACGGTCTGCGGCGTGGTTGCGCCGACGCTGTTCACGGTACTCGAGGATCGGCAGATGGCGGGGCGGCTGGCGGCGACCTTCTTTCGCGCCGAGACCATCATTGGAGTTGTTGCTGGCGCAGTGCTGGTCGGCTTGGGCCTGGCCGGCAAGTTGTCGCTTGCCGGCAGGCTCGGAAAGATCCTGATTGCAGTTACTGCGGCGGCGCCGCTGTTAAGTCAGGTGGTTCTTGGCCCGTTCATGGAACGGGCCCGCGCAGCGGGCGACATGGCGCGTTTCGGCATGCTGCATGGAGCTGCCGCGCTGCTGTTCCTGATCGCGTGCTTCAGTGCTTTGTTGCTGGTGTGGCGACTGCATCGCCCGGCAGAATGATGCGCGGCCGTTCCGGGTGCGCCCGGTAGAACACACCCACGTTGCCGATGCGCTGGACCGGCGCTGCTTTGGCCTGCGTAGAGAGCTGTTCGAGGATGGCGTCGCGCTGCTCGCGATCCCCGACCCGCACGCTGACTTTGACGAGTTCGTGGGACGCCAGCGCGACTTCGAACTCCTTCATGACGGCAGGGGTCAGGCCGGACTGGCCGATCATCACGATGGGATCGCGGGAATGCGCCAGGCCGCGCAGGTATTTGCGTTGTTTTTCAGAGAGGTTCATGGCGGGAAGTTTAGACGGGCTAGGGGCGACGGGCTACAGCGGAAGAAAGTCTGCAGGTTCTGATCTGGTTGTTTGCCTGGACCCATGGCCCGCAGCCTTCCGGCCCGCTGACGCTTGTAACTACCGACGCTTGTAATGTTTATCGCCGCCCCCACCACGACGGGTAGCGGCGGCCCGAACCCCAACCCCATCCATGCATCTGGTTGAACTGTCACTGGATTTTGCTGAAATACCTGGCGCCGACGGGGCACTTCGCGCCATGTCGGAGGCTTTTGGGCTCAATTCCTCGGCCCGTCGCTGCCTGTTGGTACGTAGGGACCGGTACGTAAAGGCCCCTCGCAAACACCGGTTTTGACGAATGCTGCAGCTATTTTGCAAGTCCCAGTGCCGCCACCCCGTTCTTCCATGGAAGCCGGCTGCCCGCCGTGCGCCGGAAGCGGGCGTTTCGTTGTGGCATTGCCGGCGGGGGTTGTAGTAGTGTCGATCGCACACCACCTTAAGTCTTTGTTGCTAGCCCGTTTGAGTCCACTGCGCACCCGGTTGCGGCAGGTTTCCGAAGCTCCGCAGCGAGCACCCCGAGGATCCGACTTTGAATGACCTTGCCAAGAATATTGTCCTGTGGATCGTGATCGCCGTCGTCGTCGCGACGGTGGTGAGCAACTTCAGCACCCGCGGCCCGGACGATACGACGATTCCATACTCGACCTTCCTCGACCAGCTCAAGGATGGCGGTATCAACGAGGTCGTGTTCGTCGGCGACCAGCTACGTGGCACGCGCTCCACCGGTGAGCACTTCGTGGTCAACAATCCCGAGACCGACTATTCAGCGCTGATCGGCGAGTTGAAGAAGTCCGGCATCAAGTTCGGCAAGGAGCCCGCCAAGGGGCAATCGTTGCTGATGCAGCTGTTCCTGTCGTCGTTCCCGATCCTGCTGCTCATCGCGGTGTGGGTCTACTTCATGCGCCAGATGCAGGGCGGTGCGGGCGGTCGCGGTGCAATGTCGTTCGGTAAGAGCCGGGCTCGACTGTTGAGTGAAGACCAGGTGCAGGTGACGTTCGCGGATGTGGCCGGCGTCGATGAAGCCAAGGACGAGGTGGTCGAGATCGTCGAATTCCTCAAGGATCCGGCCAAGTTCCAGCGCCTGGGCGGCAAGATTCCCCGCGGCGTGCTCATGGTTGGTTCGCCGGGTACCGGTAAGACGCTGCTCGCACGCGCCATCGCGGGCGAGGCGAAGGTGCCGTTCTTCACGATTTCAGGTTCCGACTTCGTGGAAATGTTCGTGGGCGTGGGCGCCTCGCGGGTTCGCGACATGTTCGAACAGGCCAAGAAGCATGCGCCGTGCATCATTTTCATCGACGAGATCGATGCCGTGGGCCGCCATCGCGGCGCCGGGCTCGGCGGTGGACATGACGAGCGCGAGCAGACGCTGAACCAGTTGCTGGTGGAAATGGATGGCTTCGAGGGCACCGAGGGCGTAATCGTCATCGCGGCGACCAATCGTCCTGACGTGCTGGATCCCGCGTTGCTGCGTCCGGGCCGATTCGATCGCCAGGTCGTCGTGCCGCTGCCGGACGTGCGCGGCCGCGAACAGATCCTCAAGGTTCACATGCGCAAGCTGCCGCTGGCCGAAGACGTGAAGCCGCAGATCATCGCGCGCGGTACGCCCGGCTTCTCCGGTGCCGATCTTGCCAACCTGGTGAACGAGGCGGCGTTGTTCGCCGCGCGTGCCAACCGTCGCACGGTCACGATGGACGAGTTCGAGCGCGCCAAGGACAAGATCATGATGGGTGCGGAGCGCCGCTCCATGGTGATGGACGAGCAGGAAAAGCGGCTCACCGCGTATCACGAAGCGGGTCACGCCATCATCGGCCTGTCGGTTCCCGAGCACGATCCGGTCTACAAGGTCACGATCATTCCGCGCGGCCGTGCACTGGGTGTCACGATGTTCCTGCCCGAGACGGACCGGTACAGCACCAGCAAGCGGCGCCTGGAAAGCCGGATTGCGACCTTGTTCGGCGGACGCCTGGCGGAGGAAATGATTTTCGGACCCGAGTCGGTTACCACCGGCGCTTCCAACGACATCGAGCGTGCGACGGAAATCGCGCGCAACATGGTTACCAAGTGGGGTCTTTCAGATCGGCTTGGCCCGCTGACGTACAGCGAGGAGTCGGGTGAGGTGTTCCTGGGTCGCTCGGTGACGCAGCACAAGCAGGTGTCGGATGTGACCGCGCATGCAATCGACCAGGAAGTCCGCGGCCTCATCGACTCGAACTACCAGCGAGCCAAGAGCATTCTCGAAACGCACCTGGACAAGCTGCACAAGATGGCCGAAGCGCTGATCAAGTACGAAACCATCGACGATGGCCAGATCAAGGACATCATGGACGGCCGTGAACCCAAGCCGCCGGCGGGCTGGGACGACACCGCCGCGCCGCCGATGGGCGGCAGCAAGAGCCGCGAACGCGAAACGCCCGAGACGGCGATCGGCAAACCGGCCGGGCAGCACTGAGAGCGAGGCCAACCGGCAAGCGGGCCGACGGGTAAGTTGGCCAGAGAGACACGGGCTTCACCCCATGCGTGAAGTTGCGTTCTAAAAATTTCAGCAGGATAGTGAGCCCGAGTTTGTTACTCGGGCTCTTTCATTTACTGGCCAGCTCGCAGTAGCCAGTTAGCTACCTTACCTACCCAATGCTTCTGCGCTGCGGTCCCCACACTCTCGATCTTTCGACGCCCGTCGTCATGGGCATCGTCAATGTCACTCCCGATTCGTTCTCCGACGGCGGCCGCTTCTTCAATGCCGACCAGGCTATCGGGCACGCGTTAACGATGGTGGAGGCGGGCGCGGGAATCATCGACGTTGGCGGGGAATCCACCCGGCCCGGCGCCGACGCGGTGGGTGAGAGCGACGAGATTCGCCGGGTCGTTCCCGTCATTGCCGCTTTGGCTGCGCGCACTTCAGTGCCGATTTCTGTAGACACCAGCAAGCCCGGGGTGATTCGCGCCGCGGTTCAGGCTGGCGCTACGATGATCAACGATGTACGCGCGCTTCGCGATGAGGGTACGCTTGCGGCGGCAGCCGCAACTTCGTGTGCGATCTGCTTGATGCACATGCAAGGCGAGCCGCGCACTATGCAGGCGGATCCCAAATATGACGATGTGGTCGCGACCGTGCGCGGTTTTCTACAATCGCGGATCGACGCGTGCGTTGCCGCAGGTATTGCGCGTAATCGGTTGGTGGTCGATCCGGGCATCGGTTTCGGCAAGCGAACACCGCACAACGTGCAATTGCTGGCTGCTCTCCCGCTGTTCGTGGCGTTGCACCTACCCGTGATGGTTGGGGTGTCGCGCAAGTCGATGTTCGGTGAGCTGATCGGCCGGCCGGTAGAGCAGCGTCTCGCGGGAGGGATAGCTGTGGCGACCGCCGCCGTACTTGCAGGCGTCAATATAGTGCGTACTCACGACGTGGCTGAAACTGTCGATGCCGTCAGAGTCGCGAGTGCATTGCAATCGGCAGGATACGGTCCAGTCCTGCGTGGAGAACAAGTATGAGTCGCAAGTATTTCGGAACCGATGGCGTGCGCGGGCATGTGGGCCAACACCCGCTCACGGTGGATTTTGCGTTACGCCTGGCGAGTTCCGCCGCCCGTGTGCTGGCCCCCGAGGGCGGCACGGTGCTGGTGGGCAAGGACACCAGGCTGTCCGGCTACATGTTCGAGGCCGCGCTGGAGGCCGGATTTGTCGCCTCCGGGGTGAACGTCATGCTGATGGGGCCGCTGCCCACGCCCGGCATCGCGTACCTGACCAAGCGCTTCGAGTGCGATTTCGGCGTCGTCATCAGTGCATCGCACAATCTGTACGAAGACAACGGCATCAAATTCTTCGATGCCACCGGCGGCAAGCTTTCGGATGAGACCGAAGGCCGGATCGAACAGTATCTGGAGGAGCCGCCGATGACCCGTGCTTCGGGCGAGCTCGGTAAGGCCACGCGGGTGGACAAGTCGCGCGTCCGTTACCAAGAGTTCTGTGCGTCTACCGTGCCCGGGCTTGACCTGAGCGGCTTCAAGATCGTGATCGATTGCGCCAATGGCGCCGGCTACAAGGTGGGGCCGCGGATTCTCGCGGATCTCGGTGCGGAGATCGTGCCCATCGGTTGCTCGCCCAATGGCCGCAACATCAACCTCAACTGCGGTTCCACGTCCCCTGAATTGCTGCAGCTCACCGTTCCTGGTGTCCGCGCCCACGTGGGCGTGGCGCTGGATGGGGATGGTGATCGGCTGGTAATGGTCGATCACCTCGGCAGGCTCGTCGACGGCGATCAACTGCTGTACGTGATCGCGCGTGCGCGCCACGAGCAGAAAGCGCTGACTGGCCCGGTCGTCGGCACGGTCATGAGCAATCTTGGATTGGAACACGCGCTGGCGCGCGAAGGCATTCCGTTCCGTCGCGCCAAGGTGGGTGACCGTTACGTCATGGAAATGCTCAAGGAAACCGGCGGCATGCTGGGCGGGGAGTCTTCCGGCCATCTGTTGTGCCTGGATCGCACCACCACCGGCGATGCGATGATCAGCGCGCTGCAGGTACTGGCGATCATGCAGAAGACCGGCCTGAACCTGGCTGAACTGGCGGCCCCGGTGCAGAAATATCCGCAGGTACTGGAAAACGTGCGCATGGCCCGCAAGATCGACACTGCGGCTTCCCCGGCAATCCAGGAGGCTGTCGCCCACGCGGAGAGGCGGCTCGCGGGCACCGGGCGCATCGTGCTGCGCTCTTCGGGTACCGAACCGGTAGTTCGTGTCATGGTCGAAGGTAGCGATGAGAAACTGGTGCGCGAGCTCGCTAAGAGCTTGGCGGCTACGGTCGCGGCGGCAGCCAACGTCGCCTGAGGGGGTTGCCCGACGCCCGCAGCGGGGGTGAAATTCGGTCCTGGCGCGCGAGGTGTGTCGGCAGTTTGCTTTCTTGGTTTGCTTTCGCGGAGCCTCGCCGTTAAGCTGCCGCGCCTTTTTTGGCCGGGGCGGTTTCAACCTACCTGATCGATCCTACTGTCCTGTTTGTATTGAGGTATCGCGATGCGCCGGCCCTTCGTCGCGGGCAACTGGAAAATGTACGGAACGCGCGCTGAAAACGCCGTTCTGATCAACGGCCTGTTGCAGGGCGTGCCGGCACATCCGTCGGTCGACATCGTCGTCTGCCCGCCGTTCGTCTACCTGTGGGAGACGGCCCGGTTGCTGAAGGACTCGAGTGTTGCGGTCGGAGCGCAATCGGTTTGCGCCGAGTCGGTTGGAGCGTTCACCGGTGAGGCTTCCGCTTCCATGCTGAAGGACGTCGGTTGCCGCTACGTCATCGTCGGGCACTCCGAGCGGCGCGGTATTTTCAAGGAAGACGATGCGCTGGTAGCGCGGAAGTTTCTGGCCGCGCACACGCATGATCTGGTTCCAATCCTGTGCGTGGGCGAAACGCTGGAAGAGCGCGAGCGGGGTCGGACCATGCAGGTCGTTTCTCGCCAGCTGCAGGCCGTCCTCGATGTTGCAGGAGTAGCGGCAATGCGCAGCGCGGTAGTTGCGTATGAGCCAGTTTGGGCGATCGGTACGGGTAAAAATGCCAGTCCCGAGCAGGCCCAGGAAGTTCATGCGCATATACGCGCGGACGTAGCGTCGCGGGATGCTAATATCGCCGCCGCACTGCGGGTGCTGTACGGCGGCAGCGTCAAAGCCACGAATGCTCGCGAGATATTCGCGATGCCGGATGTGGATGGCGGATTGATCGGCGGGGCCTCGTTGAAGGCGGATGAATTTTTGAAGATCTGCGCGGCTGCCCAGGCTCACTGAGCTGAAGCTGCTGCCAGGTCCACCAACTCGAGCGCGAAAACGACATGAACTGGTTACACACGGCGACGATTGTTATCCACGTCCTGCTGGGCGTAGGAATCGTGGGCCTGGTCCTGTTGCAACGCGGCCGGGGTGCGGATGCGGGTGCGGGTTTCGGCGCTGGAGCTTCCGGCACGGTGTTCGGCGCGCGCGGCTCAGCCTCGTTCCTGTCACGTTCGACAGCCACTCTGGCTGGCCTGTTCATCGTGACCAGCCTGATCCTGGCCTATGTCGGCAGCCGTCGCAGCGAGGCTCCGACCAGCGTTATTGACCGCGTGCAGCAAACGCAGCCGGCACCGGCTTCCGGTGAGGCGGCGTTGCCGAGCGTACCGACAGCGGCCGATTCGACTACGCAACAACCTGTTGAGACAGCTCCTGCGCCGGCAACGCCGCCGCCAGAGCTTTGAACTGAAATAGACCGCGCAGACGGTCACGCCTGAATTATCGATCACGGTGCGGATGTGGTGGAACTGGTAGACACGCTACTTTGAGGTGGTAGTGGAGCAATCCGTGGAGGTTCGAGTCCTCTCATCCGCACCAATTTCTTCACTACGAATACGGCCCCGCAAGGGGCCGTATTCGTTTGGAGCTGCGCATTTTTTCTTCGCCCCGCGATCTTGGTGCGCGTCGTGTCGCGCTGGTCAGGTCAGGTCAGGTCAGGTCAGGTCAGGTCAGGTCAGGTCGGGTCGGGGCTGGGCCGAGCCGGTTGCGGGACTGGAGAATTCAGAGGATTTCCCCGTATTCCCGGTCCGTCATTTCGCTCCAGCGCCGCGCGCTGAAAAAGACGGCGTTGCCTGCGGCAATTCTTTGCAGCCTCGTGCTGCAATATTTCAAGCACCTACTCAGGCTCGTACATGACAAACTGTTTATCTGCGGGCGTCGCCGCCTCGCGCGACGCACCACAGGCACAACTGTTTACACGAACGTGCATTCAACGGGTTACTGCGTCGCAATGTCCCTGCTACAATCCGCGCCCGGTACCGGCCCCGGTACCGTGAGTTTCAAGCGGCGATGTTGCAAAACTACGTACCCATTCTGATTTTCCTGGGCGTGGCCGGCGTGCTCGGCAGCGTACTCATGGGCCTCGGCTTCCTGTTCGGGCCGCGTCGACCGGATAGCGAGAAGCTGTCCGCGTACGAATGCGGCTTCGAGGCGTTTTCCGATTCGCGCGCGAAATTCGATGTGCGCTACTACCTGGTCGCCATCCTGTTCATCGTCTTCGATCTTGAGATCGCGTTCCTGTTTCCGTGGGCCGTCTCGCTCGGCCACACCGGCACGATCGGACTGCTGGCGATGGGCATGTTTCTGCTGATTTTGATCGTGGGTTTCGTGTACGAGTGGAAGAAGGGTGCGCTCGAATGGGATTGACCGCCTCGGCAGCCGTGGGACTCACCGCACCGACCGCTGAAACGCCGGATGCAGTCGCTCCGCAGCGCGGCTTCGTCACCACTTCCGTAGACAAGCTCGTCAACTGGGCCCGCACCGGCTCGATGTGGCCGATGACTTTCGGGTTGGCGTGCTGCGCCGTCGAAATGATGCATGCCGGCGCCGCCCGTTACGACCTGGATCGTTTCGGCGTCGTGTTCCGCCCGAGCCCGCGTCAATCCGACGTGATGATCGTGGCCGGCACGCTCGTCAACAAGATGGCGCCCGCGCTGCGCAATGTTTACGACCAGATGCCTGAGCCACGCTGGGTCATCTCGATGGGCTCGTGCGCCAACGGCGGCGGTTACTACCATTATTCCTACGCGGTGGTGCGAGGTTGCGATCGCATTGTGCCCGTAGACGTGTATGTGCCGGGCTGCCCGCCGACGGCCGAGGCGCTGCTGTACGGCATTCTGCAATTGCAGAACAAGATCCGGCGCACCAGCACGATTGCCCGGTAAGGTGAGCGATGACCGCACGTAGCGAGACACTGGCCTCGAGACTGACTGCGCGCTTCGGCGAACGCATCAAGGCACTACCCGCGTTGCCGGGCGACGTGGCAGTTCGCGTCGATCCCGCCGATTACATCGCCGTCTGCCGCACCTTGCGCGATGACAGCGAATTGGCGTTCGAGCAGCTCATCGATCTGAGCGGCGTCGACTATCTCGACTACGGTCGCGAAGAGTGGATCACGCAGGGATCCTCGAATGTGGGTTTCAGCCGCGGCGTCACACGCATCGGCGAGATGCTGCGCGAGCAGCGGCCGTCGCGCTTCGCAGTGACCTGCCAGCTATTGTCGGTTAGCCAGAACTGGCGCCTGCGCCTGGAGTGCTTCACCTCCGAGAGCGAGCCGCCGGTCATCGACTCGCTGGTGGATGTGTGGGCAGCGGCCAACTGGTACGAGCGCGAAGCGTTCGACCTGTTCGGCATCCTGTTCATAGGACATCCGGATCTGCGCCGCATCCTTACCGATTACGGCTTCATCGGTTATCCGTTCCGCAAGGACTTCCCGCTGATCGGCAACGTCGAAGTGAAGTACGACACGGCTAAGGGCCGCGTCGTGTATCAGCCGGTGAGCATCGAGCCTCGCACGCTGGTGCCACGCGTGATTCGCGACGACAACCGCTACGCGCAGACATTGAAAGAAGTGCCGGTCGGGGCGCACACGAATACAAGGTCCGACGTCGATGGCTGAGATTCGCAATTTCACTCTGAACTTCGGTCCGCAGCATCCGGCGGCGCACGGTGTGCTGCGTCTGGTGCTGGAGATGGACGGCGAAGTCATCCAGAAAGCCGATCCGCATATCGGCCTGTTGCACCGTGGTACCGAGAAACTGGCGGAGTCCAAGCCGTACAACCAGTCGATCGGCTACATGGACCGGCTCGATTACGTATCGATGATGTGCAACGAGCACGCCTATGTGCTCGCGATCGAGAAGCTGCTTGGCATCGCGCCGCCGCTGCGCGCCCAGTACATCCGCGTCATGTTCGATGAGATCACCCGCGTACTGAACCACCTCATGTGGCTCGGCGCGCACGGCCTCGACATCGGAGCGATGACGGTGTTCCTGTATTGCTTCCGCGAGCGCGAGGACCTGATGGACTGCTATGAAGCAGTCTCGGGAACACGCATGCATGCGACGTACTACCGTCCGGGCGGCGTGTATCGCGACCTGCCGGATTCGCTGCCGAAGTACCAGCCCTCCAAGTGGCGTTCGCAGAAGGATGTCGACAAGCTCAACGAGCGCCGCTCGGGCAATCTGCTGGACTTCATCCAGGACTTCACCGACCGTTTCCCGGCTTGTGTCGATGAGTACGAAACACTGCTCACGGACAACCGCATCTGGAAGCAGCGTACGGTGAACATTGCGGTAGTGACGCCGGAGCGCGCACTCCAACTTGGATTCACCGGTCCCATGTTGCGCGGCTCGGGTGTCGAGTGGGATCTGCGCAAGAAGCAGCCGTACGAAGTCTACGACCGCATGGATTTCGATATCCCGGTCGGCGTCAACGGCGATTGTTATGATCGCTATCTGGTGCGCGTGGAGGAGATGCGTCAATCCAATCGCATCATTCGCCAGTGCGTGCAGTGGCTGCAGCAGAACCCAGGTCCGGTGATGACCTCGGATCACAAGATTGCACCGCCGACGCGTGAAGACATGAAGGGCGACATGGAATCGCTCATTCACCATTTCAAACTGTTCACCGAAGGCTACTGCGTGCCGCAAGGCGAAGCGTATGCCGCGGTGGAGGCGCCCAAGGGCGAGTTCGGCGTTTACCTGGTGTCCGACGGCGCCAACAAGCCGTACCGGCTCAAGTGCCGCGCACCGGGATTTCCGCATCTGGCCGCGCTCGAAGAGATGGTGCAGGGCCACATGCTGGCTGACGTGGTGTCGGTAATCGGCACCCAGGATATTGTGTTCGGGGAAATCGACCGGTGAGCGAGACAAGCACGAAGAATGGTCTGTCCGAGCATGCTCGCCATGAGATCGACGCGTGGGTCGCGAAATTCCCGCCGGATCGCAAGCGTTCGGCCGTGATCGCCGCGTTGCGTGCGGTTCAGCACGACAACGGCGGTTACCTGACGCGCGAATCGATGGATGCCGTCGCCGCCTATCTGGAGCTGCCGCCGGTGCAGGTCTACGAAGTCGCGAGCTTCTATTCGATGTTCGAGACCAAGCCGGTGGGCCGGCACAGCATCTCCGTGTGCACCAATATCTCCTGCATGTTGTGCGGCGGCGATGAAATTCTGGCGCACGTGGAGAAGCGGCTGGGCATCAAGGTCGGCGAGAGCACGGTCGACGGACGCTTCTACCTGAAGCGCGAGGAAGAGTGCCTGGCGGCCTGCAACAACGCACCGATGATGATGATCGATCACGTCTACTACGAGAACCTCACGCCGGAAACGGTCGATGAGGTTCTGGACAAGCACAAATGAGTGCCAACTTCGTCCGCAACCAGGTGTGCTTCGAGCCGCTCGGCATGGAACGCTCGTGGGAGCTCGCAACCTATCGCAAGATCGGCGGCTACGAAGCGTGGGAACGCATCCTGCGCGAGAAGACTCCGCCCGAGAAGATCATCGAAGAGGTGAAGGCTTCCAGCCTGCGTGGCCGTGGCGGCGCGGGGTTTCCGACCGGTTTGAAGTGGAGCTTCATGCTGCCCAGCAAGGCGCCGCAGAAGTACGTGGTCTGCAACTCGGACGAGAGCGAGCCCGGCACTTGCCACGATCGCGACATCCTGCGCTACAACCCGCATGCCCTCATTGAAGGCATGGCAATCGGCGGCTACGCGATGGGCGCAACCGTTGGCTACAACTACATCCGCGGCGAGTTCCTCGAGGAACCGGTGCCGCGTTTCGAGGCGGCGCTGAAGGAAGCCTACGCCGCGGGCCTGCTGGGCAAGAACCTTCTTGGCTCAGGTGCCGACTTCGATCTCTACTCGTATGTTGGTGCCGGCGCGTACATCTGTGGCGAGGAAACAGCGCTGCTCGAGTCCCTCGAAGGCAAGCAGGGCCGGCCGCGCTTCAAGCCGCCGTTCCCGGCGAACTTCGGCCTGTACGGCAAGCCAACCACGATCAACAACACGCAGAGCTACGCGTCCGTCCCGACCATCCTGCGCAAAGGTGCGAAGTGGTTCCTTGACCTCGGCGTGGCGAATTCCGCCGGCACCATGATTTTCTCGGTGTCGGGTCACGTGAACAAGCCGCAGAACATCGAGTTGCCGCTTGGCATCCCGTTCAAGGACCTGCTGGAGATCTGCGGCGGAATGCGCGGCGGTCGCAAGCTGAAGGCTGTAATTCCGGGCGGCGTCTCGGTGCCTGTCGTGCCGGGCGACGTGATGATGACCGCGAACCTCGACTACGATTCCGTCAAGAAGGCAGGCTCGGCCCTTGGGACCGGCTCGCTGATCGTGATGGACGAGACGACCTGCATGGTCAAGACGCTGGAACGCATCACGCGCTTCTACTACGCCGAATCCTGCGGCCAGTGCACGCCGTGCCGCGAGGGCACCGGCTGGATGAACCGCGTCGTCAAGCGCATCCTGGCGGGAGAGGGCGGCAAGGCCGATCTCGACATGCTGGTCGATGTGGCGAACAAGATCGAAGGCCATACGATCTGCGCCTTCGGCGATGCATCCGCTTGGCCGGTGCAGAGCTTCATGAAGCATTTCCGGCATGAGTTCGAGTACATGATCGAAAACGGCCACAGCATTGTGGAACGCGACCGGCTCCGCGCCGCGTAACGCTGGCCAGGATGAATATGGTTCAAGAATCGATTGGCAGCCGCAGCTTTGAACAGCGTGCAATCTGCACGCGCCTGCGTCTGTTGCCCGTAGCCCGTACCCTGCAGTCCGCGAAGCACCATGTCTGACGATCAGCTCAATATAGAAGTCAACGGCGTGCCCATGAAGGCGCGCAAGGGTCAGATGCTGATCCAGGTGACCGACGCGAACGACGTTTACATCCCGCGTTTCTGTTACCACGACAAGCTGCCGATTGCGGCCAACTGCCGCATGTGCCTGGTGGAGATCGAAAAGGCTCCCAAGCCGATGCCTGCCTGCGCCACGCCGGTGACCGAGGGCATGAAGGTTTTCACGAAGTCGGCGAAAGCCATTGCCGCACAGCGCGCCACGATGGAATTCCTGCTGATCAACCATCCGCTGGACTGCCCGATCTGCGATCAGGGCGGTGAATGCGAATTGCAGGATCTGGCGATGGGGTTCGGCCGCGACATCTCGCGCTACAGCGAACGCAAGCGCGTGGTGAAGGACAAGAATCTTGGACCGCTGGTGTCCACCGACATGACGCGCTGCATTCACTGCACTCGTTGTGTTCGCTTCACGCAGGATATCCAAGGATTCCAGGAGCTCGGCACGATGGGTCGCGGTGAGAACACCGAGATCAGCACCTTCATCGAGAAGAGCGTCGATCACGAACTGTCGGCGAACATCATCGATCTGTGCCCGGTGGGCGCGCTGAACAACAAGCCGTATCGCTACCGCGCACGTGCCTGGGAAATGACGCAGCATCCGCTGGTGTCGCCACACGATTGCGTCGGTACCAACATCTACGCGCACGTGCTGCGCGGACGCGTCATGCGTGTCGTGCCGCGTCCGAACGAAGACGTGAATGAAACCTGGATCGCCGACCGTGATCGTTTCAGCTTCCAGGGTGCCTACAGCGACGATCGCCTGCAGAAGCCGATGTTGCGCGAGAACGGCGTCTGGCAGGAAACAGATTGGGAAACGGCGCTGGCATGGGTAGCGGAGCGCCTGGGTCGCATCGCTAAACAGCATGGTGGCGCGCAGATCGGTGCGCTGGCTTCGCCAACCGCGACGCTTGAAGAACTGTATTTGCTGGCCCGTGTCGCACGCGGACTCGGCAGCTCGAATCTCGATCATCGCCTGCGTCGCACGGACTTTCGTGACGAGGCCAGCGATCCGTTGTATCCGGCGCTCGGTTGCTCGATCAATGAGCTGGAGCAGGCCAATGCAATCCTGGTCGTCGGCTCGAACCTGCGTAAGGAAGTGCCGTTGCTGGCGCATCGCATCCGCAAGGCGGTAACCCGTAACGGCGCGAAGGTGTCGTTCGTCAATCCGCAGCGCTATGAATACCTGTTCCCCGTGGCGCAGTACCTCGCCTCCAATGGCCTGGATCTGTTCGAGCACCTGGTCGGGATTGCGGCCGCAGCGGTCAATGCTCGTGGGCAGGGCGCCCCCGAGTCGATTGCGGCATTGATCAGTGGCGTGCAGCCGACGGATGCGCATCAGTCGATCGCACAGCAACTTGCTACGGGAACACGACGGCTCGTTCTCCTTGGTGCGATTGCAGAGCGCGACCCAGCCTTTGCGGATCTGCGTCTCGTGGCAGCGGCGATTGCTGAGGTCACCGGCGCAACTCTCGGTTATCTGCCGGAAGGTGGTAACGCCGTTGGCGCGCATCTGGCCGGTGTATTGCCCTCGCGCGGTGCTGGCGGTCGAGCCATTCAGCCTGCGGGTCTCAACATCGCCGACATGTTTGCGGCGCGCCTCAAGGCGTACATCCTGTTGGGTGGAATCGAGCCACAGCGCGACATCGCGTCCGCAGCGGCGCTGGAAGCGCTCAAGGCCGCCGAATGCGTGATTGCTCTGTCGCCATACTCGACTGCGAAAGAACACGCTCATGTGATTCTGCCGATAGGCACGTTTGCGGAGACATCCGGCACGTACGTCAACCTCGAAGGTCGCTGGCAGAGCGTGCCTGGAGCTGCCAAGCCCGTGGGTGAAGCACGTCCGGCGTGGAAAGTGCTGCGCGTTCTGGGCAATCTTCTCGACCTGCCGTCGTTCGACTACACGAGCTCCGACCAGGTCACTGAAGAAGTTCGTGCTCTGGTTCACGACGCTGCGGGTGTTGCGCCGAAAGCGTCGGTACGCACACTGCAATCGAAGCTGCCGCTTACGGCTGCGTCGCCGGTGCGTGACGTGCCCATCTATCAGACCGATGCAGTCGTACGGCGCTCGCCGGCGTTGCAGAGTACCCGCGAAGCTCAGCAAGGGCAGGGCGAGTCACGATGATTCCTTCATTCGTCAACGACCTGTTAGCGTTCCTGCCGGAGTGGATGCGGGCCGTCGTCTGGTTCGTACCGGTCGCGCTCGTACTGTTTATCAGCGTGATCCTGTGCATGGCCTTCCTGACACTGGCGGAACGCCGCGTCATCGGTTCGATCCAGGCGCGTATCGGACCGAACCGCGTCGGTCCGCAAGGAATCCTGCAGCCGTTCGCCGACGTGCTGAAGCTGATGCTCAAGGAAATCGTCATCCCTTCGGCGTCGAACAAGTTCCTGTTCCTGCTCGCGCCTCTGCTCGCAGTGATCCCGGCGCTCGCCGCCTGGGTTGTGGTACCGCTTTGGCCCGGATTTGCGGTATCGGACATCAACGCCGGTGTCCTGTACCTGCTCGCCCTGAGTTCGGCGGGTGTGTATGGCGTGATCCTGGCGGGCTGGGCATCCAACTCGAAGTACGCGCTCCTCGGTGCAATGCGCGCCGCAGCGCAGATGGTGGCGTACGAAATCGCGATGGGATTTGCGCTGGTCGGCGTCATCATGGCTTCGGGTTCGCTGAACCTCGGTGACATCATCCAGGCGCAGCGCGGCGGCTTCTTCAGTTACTACGTCTGGTGGCTGCTGCCGTTGTTCGTCGTGTATTTCATTTCCGGCATCGCCGAAACCAACCGCGCGCCGTTCGACGTCGTCGAAGGCGAGTCGGAGATCGTGGCGGGCTTCCACGTCGAGTACTCGGGCATGGCCTTCGCCGTGTTCTTCGTGGCCGAGTACGTCAACATGATCCTGATCTCGACGTTGACGTCGATCTTCTTCTTCGGCGGCTGGCTGTCGCCGTTCGAGGGCTGGTCGTTCATGCCCTCCTGGCTGCAGGCACCGAGCTTCATCTGGCTGTTCCTGAAGCTCTGCTTCTTCCTGTTCTGTTTTCTCTGGTTCCGTGCCACGTTCCCGCGCTATCGCTATGACCAGATCATGCGACTGGGCTGGAAAGTCTTTATCCCCGTGACGCTGGTGTGGATAGCGGTGGAAATGGTGCTGATCGCGTACAAGATCGGTCCGTGGGCGGTGAGAGTGACATCATGAGTTTGCTGAAGACTTTCTTCCTGGGCGAGTTGTTCGCGGGACTGGGCGTCACGATGCGTCAGTTCGTGCTGCGCCCGAACATCACGGTGCAATATCCCGAGGAGAAGACGCCGCAATCGCCGCGCTTTCGCGGCCTGCATGCCCAGCGGCGCTATCCGAACGGCCAGGAGCGTTGCATCGCTTGCAAGTTGTGCGAGGCGGTGTGCCCGGCGCTGGCGATCACTATCGAATCCGACGTTGCCGCCGACGGCACGCGCCGTACGACGCGTTACGACATCGATCTGTTCAAGTGCATCTATTGCGGCTTCTGCGAGGAAGCGTGCCCGGTCGACGCGATCGTCGAGACGCGCATCCACGAGTACCACATGGAAAATCGTGGCGAGAACATCATGACCAAGGACAAGCTGCTGGCAATCGGCGAGCGCTACGAAGCCATGATCGCCGCGGACAAAGCGGCCGACGCGAGATACAAATAAGAGGAAGCGACCGGTAAGCGACGCTTTAGCGACTGGCCAGCAAGAAAGCAAACAAGCTCCATGACTATTCCTGAAATACTCTTCTACGCCTTCTCAGCCGTGCTGGTGGTGGCCGCCTTGGGCGTCATTACCGCACGCAATCCGGTGCATGCGGTGTTGTTCCTGGTGTTCGCGTTCTTCAACAGCGCAGTTCTGTGGATGTTGCTCGAGGCGGAGTTCCTGGCGATCGTGCTGGTGCTGGTCTACGTCGGCGCGGTGATGGTGCTGTTCCTGTTCGTCGTCATGATGCTCGATATCAACGTCGCGAAGATGCGTGAGGGCTTCACACGCTATGCGCCGCTGGGGATCCTGATAGCCGTGGTGGTGGTCTGCGAGATCGGCCTCGTGGTGTGGGTCAAGCACCTAGGTGAAGTGCCGGCGGCAGCGGCGGCCTCAGTGAGCAATGTTGCGGGTTACAGCAATACGCGCGCCCTGGGTGAACTGCTGTACTCGAAATACCTGTACCCGTTCGAACTGGCCGCCGTATTGCTGCTCCTGGCAATCGTGGCCGCAATCGTACTGACTATGCGCAACCGGGCCGGCCATAAGGTGCAGGACATCGGCCGCCAGGTGTCGGCGCGCGCCAAAGATCGTGTCCGTATTGTCAAAATGAACGCGGAGAAGGAATCATGATTCCGCTCGAGAGCGTACTGCTGCTGGCTGGTGTCCTGTTCGCGCTGAGCGTGGCGGGCATCTTCCTGAACCGTAAAAACGTCATCCTGCTGCTAATGTGCATCGAGCTGATGCTACTGGCGGTCAACTTCAATTTCGTGGCGTTCGCACGCCAGCTCGGCAATCTGGACGGCCAGATCTTCGTGTTCTTCATCATGACGGTCGCGGCCGCTGAAGCCGCCATCGGGCTTGCGATCCTGGTGGTGCTGTTCCGCGAGCGCAGCAACATCAACGTCGAAGAGCTGGATACGATGAAAGGATGAGCATGCAAGCGGTTGGCGGTTGGCGGTTAGCGGCGGGTGAGATGCACAAGCAGTGCGTTTCTCTGCTGCTCGCTCAAGCGAACGCCGCGAGCATTGTCAATGCCAGACTCTATTATCGTCGCTAACCGCTAACCGCTAACCGCTAACCGCTTCTCCAATGCTTTCTCAATCCACACTTTTAACCATCGTTCTGGCGCCGCTAGTGGCAGCCATCCTGGCGGGACTCGCCGGGCGCGTGATCGGCCGCGTCGGTTCGCACTGCGTCACCATCGCGGGCGTCGCAATTTCCCTCGGCCTGTCGCTGATGGTGCTCAAGCAACTGCTATTCGACGGCGTTCCGGCGTTCAATCACGGCGTCTATACCTGGCTGGTCAGCGACGGCATCCACATGGAAGTCGGCTTCCTCGTGGACCGGCTGAGCGCGCTGATGATGGTGGTCGTGACCTTCGTGTCGCTGTGCGTGCACATCTACACGATCGGCTATATGCATGAAGACGCCGGCTACCAGCGTTTCTTCGCGTACATCTCGCTGTTCACCTTCTCCATGCTGATGCTGGTGATGTCGAACAACTTCCTGCAGCTGTTCTTTGGCTGGGAGGCGGTCGGTGTCGTCTCGTATCTGCTGATCGGTTTCTGGTACACGAAACCCTCAGCGATATTCGCCAACCTCAAGGCGTTCCTGGTCAACCGCGTCGGCGACTTCGGCTTCGTGCTGGGTATCGCGGGCGTCGTCTATTACACCGGCTCGCTCGACTATGCGACCGTGTTCCAGCTGCGCGACACCATCACATCCAACACGCTGCAGATCATTCCGGGTGTGGATTGGCAGGCGATCACTGTCATCTGTATTTGTCTATTCGTCGGCGCCATGGGTAAGTCGGCGCAGATGCCGTTGCATGTCTGGTTGCCGGATTCGATGGAAGGCCCGACGCCGATTTCTGCGTTGATCCACGCGGCAACGATGGTGACCGCGGGTATCTTCATGGTTGCGCGCATGTCGCCCCTGTTCGAGCTGTCGCAGACTGCGTTGTCGACGATATTGATCATCGGTGCGACCACCGCGTTCTTCATGGGCCTGCTGGGCCTGGTGAACAACGACATCAAGCGGGTCGTGGCATATTCGACGCTCTCCCAGCTCGGCTACATGACGGTTGCCTTGGGTGTGTCCGCTTATAGCGGAGCGATCTTCCACCTGATGACGCACGCGTTCTTCAAGGCGCTGCTGTTCCTTGCCGCCGGTTCGGTGATCATCGCGATGCATCACGAGCAGGACATGCGCAAGATGGGCGGATTGAAGAAGTATCTGCCCATTACGTACTGGACCTGTGTGATCGGTTCGCTGGCACTGATCGGCTTTCCCGGTACCTCGGGATTCTTCTCCAAGGACGCATTGATCGAAGCAGTCCAGGAGTCGCATACCCCAGGTCACGTTTACGCCTACTGGTGCGTGTTCCTCGGTGTGTTCGTTACGGCTTTCTACAGCTTCCGGCTGGTGTTCATGACTTTCCATGGGCCCGAGCGATTTGCGCAGGCCGGTCATGGCGACGCGCATGCACATGACGATGCACATGCGCATGATGCCCACGGCCATGATGCCCACGACGAGCATGGCCACGCTCATGACGATCACGGTCACGACGATCATCATGGTCATTCCGGACCGCCGCACGAGAGTCCGTGGGTGGTGACGTTGCCACTGATCCTGCTGGCGATCCCGTCGCTGTTCATCGGCTGGTTCACGATCGGCCCAGTGCTGTTCGGGGATTATTTCAACGGCGCGATCTTCGTCAGCGAACAGCACAACGTGCTGGGCCATATCGGCGAGGAATTCCACGGTCCGGCATCGTTCCTGTTACATGCGCTGCAACAGGCGCCGGTCTACCTGGCACTGCTGGGCGTTCTGGCAGCGTGGTTCCTGTACATCAAGCGGCCCGATCTGCCTGCGGTCATCGCAGCGCGCTTCTCCTGGATCTACAAGCTGCTGGTCAACAAGTTCTACTTCGACGAGATCTACCAGGCCGTATTCGCCGCCGGCAGCCGCAATCTCGGCACCGCGCTGTGGCGTGTCGGGGATGTCGCTTTGATCGACGGCGCCTTCGTCAACGGCTCCGCCAAGATGGTGGGCTGGTTCTCCGGAATCCTGCGCCGCCTGCAGTCCGGTTATCTTTATCACTACGCTTTCGCGATGATCATTGGTTTGTCGGTGCTGCTGGCGTGGATGCTGTACTCGCGCCCGTGAAGCACCGATCGTCATTCATCGCCAACCCAACTCATCGCCAACAAGTAACAAAAGTCGCATTTCATGCAGTTTGACTGGCCAATCCTGAGTGTTCTGATGTGGTTGCCGATTATCGGCGGCGGCGTTCTGCTTGCATTGGGCGAGCGGGCGGCGGCGCTGAGTCGATGGCTGGCGTTGCTGGTCACCCTGGCGACATTCCTGTTGTCGACGCAGCTGTATACCCATTTCGATACCTCGACTGCGCAGATGCAGTTCGTCGAGCACATGCAATGGATCGTGCGCTTCAACGCATGGTATGCACTGGGTGTGGACGGCATTTCGATGCCGCTGATCGTACTGACTACGTTCATCACGCCGTTGGTGATCATTGCCGGCTGGACAGTGATCGAGAAGAAGCCGAATCAATACTTCGCCGCTTTCCTGATTCTCGAAGGGTTGATGGTCGGGGTGTTCGCCTCGACCGATGCGCTGCTGTTCTACGTGTTGTGGGAAGCGATGCTGATACCGATGTTCATCATCATCGGCATCTGGGGCGGCGCGCGACGCGTGTACGCCACCATCAAGTTCTTCCTGTACACCTTCCTCGGTTCGGTGTTCATGCTGGTGTCGCTGATCTATATGTATCTGCAGACCTGCAAGACGGGTCAGTGCAGCTACGCGATCGCGGACTTCCAGGAGTTGCCGCTCGCACTCAACGCGCAGTTGCTGATCTTCTGTTCGTTCCTCGCAGCCTTCGCGGTGAAGGTTCCTATGTGGCCGGTCCACACCTGGTTGCCCGATGCGCACGTCGAAGCGCCCACCGGCGGCTCGGTGATCCTGGCGGCGATCATGCTGAAGATGGGGGGTTACGGCTTCCTGCGCTTCTCGCTGCCGATGACGCCTGATGCCAGCGCCACGCTGGACTGGCTGGTCATCTCGCTGTCGCTGATCGCGGTCGTCTACATCGGCTTCGTCGCGCTGGTGCAGCAGGACATGAAGAAGCTGATTGCCTATTCCTCGATCGCCCACATGGGCTTCGTGACGCTCGGCTCGTTCCTGGTGTTCGAATTGGTGCGTGTCAACGGCGATGTTCGTGGCGCAGCAATGGGCATCGATGGCGCGATGGTGCAGATGATCTCGCACGGCCTGATTTCCGGCGCGATGTTCCTGTGCGTCGGGGTTCTCTACGATCGGATGCATAGCCGCGAGATCAGCGCGTACGGCGGTGTCGTCAACACGATGCCGATCTTCGCCGCGTTTGCGGTGCTGTTCGCCATGGCGAATTCCGGGTTGCCGGCCACCTCGGGCTTCGTCGGTGAGTTCCTGGTGATCATCGCCAGCTTCCGTGCCGACTTCTGGTATTCATTCCTGGCCGCAATGACGCTTATCCTGGGCGCCGCGTACACACTCTGGCTGGTCAAGCGGGTAATCTTCGGGCCCGTGACCAACTCGCACGTTGCGGAGCTGAAGGATCTGAATGGCCGCGAATTCCTGGTACTCGGGGTGCTCGCGATTGCCGTGTTGCTGCTGGGTACCTGGCCGGCGCCGCTGCTGGACGTGATGCGTCCCACGGTCGAGCACCTGGTGCAGCAGATCAACGTGTCCAAGCTCTGATAGCTTTTCCCATCTCACTCCAGCTCAACGAATAATCTTTCATGTCGGCACCTGTCATCGCCAGCTTCGAGTTCGCGGCCGCTTCGGCCGAGCTGTTCCTGCTCGCCGCGATCTGCGTCATCCTGCTGGTTGACGTTTTCCTGAGTGAAAGCACTCGTTGGGTCACTTACGCTTTGTCGTTGCTGGCGCTGGCCGGCAGCGCCTTCATGACCGTGCACAACGGGGTCGATGCGCGGGTGATGGCCTTCAGCGGTACCTTCGTCGCCGATCCGATGGGCGATGTATTGAAGCTGTTCTCCTACGGCACGGTGGCCGTGGCATTTCTGTATTCGCGCGAATACCTGCAGCGTCGCGGGTTGCTGAAAGGGGAGTACTTCATCCTGAGCCTGGTCGCCTTGCTGGGCATCATGGTGATGATCTCTGCGGCCAGCCTGATCACGATGTACCTCGGTATCGAACTGCTGTCGCTGGCGTTGTATGCAATGGTCGCCTTCGACCGCGATTCCGGCGTCGCGGCGGAATCCGCCATGAAGTACTTCGTCCTCGGCGCGATCTCCTCCGGAATGTTGTTGTACGGATTCTCGATCGTGTACGGCATGACCGGCACGCTGCAGCTGGACGAATTGGCGGTTGCGGTGCGTGCGGCCGACGCTCATCGCATCGGGCTGATCTTCGGATTGGTCTTTATTGTCGGTGGCGTCGCCTTCAAGTTCGGTGCGGTGCCGTTCCACATGTGGATTCCGGACGTCTACGAGGGTGCGCCGACCCCGGTAACGATGTTCATCGGCTCGGCGCCGAAGATCGCCTCGTTCGTGCTCGCGATCCGCGTACTGGCCGAAGGGCTGGGTCCGCTGGTAGGAAGCTGGCAGGAAATGCTGATTGCGCTTTCGGTGCTGTCGCTGGCGATCGGCAACGTGGTCGCAATCTCGCAGACCAACCTCAAGCGCATGCTGGCGTATTCGACCATCTCGCACGTCGGATTCATTCTGCTCGGCATCCTCTCCGGCTCGGCCATGGGCTATCGAGCCTCGATGTTCTACACGCTGGTGTACGTCATCACGGCGATCGGCTCGTTCGGCATGATTCTGCTGATGTCGCGTGAGGGATTCGAAGGCGACCGGCTGGAGGATTTCAAAGGCTTGAGCCGGCGCAGCCCCTGGTTCGCGGTGGTCATGATGATGCTTATGTTCAGCACCGCCGGCGTGCCCCCGTTCGTGGGGTTCTGGGCGAAGTTGGTGGTGATCCAGGCCGCGCTGGACGCGGGTCTCGCCTGGCTGGCCGCGGTCGCGGTGGTTTTCTCCGTGATTGCTGCTTTCTACTACCTGCGGATCGTCAAGCTCATGTACTTCGATGAGCCCACGGAAACGGCGACGATCTACGCCGGCGGCACGGTGTGCACCGTCCTGACCCTGAACGGGCTGGCGGTCCTGGTCCTTGGAATATTCCCCGGCGTCCTCATTCAGCTGTGTGCGCAGGTACTGCCTTAGGACTTCATTTAGGGCCGGGGCAGTTGGCGGATTACAGATAGCGGACGGCTGCAGGGAAGCACCGCAGCTACGGGATGCAAGCGCAAGCGAGCGTCCGGAGGCTGAGGTTTGGTCCGGTTGGTAACTATCCGCGATCCGGCGTTCGCTTTTTCTTGAATTACCCCCTTAAGGCCCTTACAATCCGCGCCCTCTGTTGCGGGGTGGAGCAGTCTGGCAGCTCGTCGGGCTCATAACCCGAAGGTCGCAGGTTCAAATCCTGCCCCCGCTACCACTTGGTTGGTACCAATGAGTGATTGGAACAAGAGGCGCCCTGTCCGGGGTGCTTTCAAGGACGCCGATGGCGGGCCACTGGCCCGCGACGGTGAGGAAGGGACGGAAGCGAGAATGGGCCTTGGGCCCATTTTTCGTTTCTGCGGTCGGCAAATGGATTTCTTGCCAGGCATCGCAAAGGGGACGGCCAGCCGGATCGGGCGGGTTCGGGATCAGATTGCGGATCAGATGGGTGGAGGCGACGATGCTGCGAGATCGGCTGATCGAGCTGCTCCAGCCGGTCGTTGCAGATCTCGGGTATGAATTGTGGGAACTCGAGTATGCGGCGCGCTCCGGCGGTGGACTGCTGCGCTTGTATATCGATTCTCCCGATGGAATCTCGGTAGATGACTGCGCGCGCGTCAGTCGCGCGGTCAGTCAGAAGATGGATGAGTCCGATCCGATCTCCGACCAGTACACCCTGGAGGTGTCCTCGCCCGGGATGGATCGGGTGTTGCGTACCCGGCAGCATTTCGCGCGCTTCACCGGTGAGCCGGTGCAAGTGGAGACGACCGCAAAGTTGAACGGTCGCAAGCGATTCGCCGGAAGACTGACGAATGTGACGGAGGGTGCAATCACCCTGGATACGGAGGGCGGTGCGGTGACACTGCCGCTCGATGCAATACACAAGGCGCGGCTAGCGCCGCAGTTCTGACCGGCCACAGGTGACCGGGCATTGCCGGAGTTCGCACGATGAACAAAGAAATTCTGATGGTGGTGGACGCCGTTTCCAACGAGAAGGGCGTCGACAAGGAAATCATCTTCGAAGCGCTGGAAGCGGCGCTCGCTTCCGCAACTCGCCGTCGGCACGGCGATAGCATCGACGTGCGCGTTTCGATCAACCGCAAGAGCGGGGATTACGACACCTGGCGCCGCTGGAAGGTGTTCGCGGACGATTCCACCGAACTGGAAGTACCGGACAGCGAACTGCGCCTGGAAGATGCGCTGGATATCTCCAAGGAAGCGGAAGTCGGTGGCTACGTGGAAGTGCCGGTCGAATCCGTCGCCTTCGGACGTATTGCCGCGCAGACCGCCAAGCAGGTCATCGTGCAGAAGGTGCGCGAAGCCGAGCGTGCGCAGGTCGTAGAGGAATACAAGAGTCGCGCCGGCACCCTGGTTTCGGGCATCGTCAAGCGCGTGGATCGCAACGGTGTGTTCGTCGACCTGGGTAGCAACGCCGAAGGGTTCGTACCGCGCGACCAGATGATTCCGCGCGAGCCGGTACGCTCGCAGGATCGCATCAAGGCATTTTTGCAGGACGTGCGCACTGAGCCGCGCGGCCCGCAGCTGTTCCTGTCGCGCACCGCGCCGGAATTCCTGATCGAGCTGTTCAAGCTCGAAGTGCCGGAAGTCGGCCAGGGCCTGATCCAGATCCTGGGCGCCGCCCGCGATCCGGGTGTGCGCGCCAAGATTGCAGTGAAGAGCAACGACAGCCGCATCGACCCGGTGGGTGCGTGCGTGGGCATGCGCGGTTCGCGCGTGCAGGCCGTTTCCAACGAAATCGCCGGCGAGCGTGTCGACATCATTCCGTTCGACCAGAATGCGGCGCAGTTCGTCATCAACGCGATGGCGCCGGCTGAAGTGGTATCGATCGTGGTCGACGAAGACTCGCATTCGATGGACATCGCGGTCACCGAGGAGAAGCTGTCGCAGGCCATCGGCCGCGGCGGCCAGAACATCCGCCTCGCGAGCGAGCTTACCGGCTGGGAGCTCAATGTCATGACCGAGCAGGCAGCGGTCGACAAGAGCGAAGGTGAATCGCGTCAGCTGGTAGAGCTGTTCCAGAAGCAGCTCGCCGTCGATGAGGAAGTCGCGCAGATCCTCGTGCAGGAAGGCTTCTCCACGGTCGAAGAAATTGCCTACGTGCCGGCCTCCGAGCTGGCGGGTATCGAAGAGTTCGATGAGGACATCATCAAGGAACTGCGTAATCGCGCGCGCGACGTACTGCTGACGCAGGCGATTGCCAGCGAAGAGGAAATCGACGGCGCCGATCCTTCGCAGGATCTGCTCGAAGTCGAGGGAATGGATAAAGAGTTGGCGCAGGTGCTGGCCAGCAAGGGAATCGCCACGCGCGAGGATCTGGCCGAGCAGTCGATCGACGACCTGCTGGAGATCGACGGTATCGATGCGGAGCGCGCCGGTGCGCTGATCATGGCCGCACGCAAGCATTGGTTCGAAGCCACGGGCCAACAGGCTTGAGCAGGCAGCGGGAGGTCGTTTCATGGCAGATGTAACAGTTACGCAGTTCGCCGAGGTACTGAAAGTACCGGTGGCACGTTTGCTGACGCAGCTTGATGAGGCTGGCATTCAGGTGGCCGGCGCCGAAGCGACGATCAGCGACGAAGCGAAAATGGAACTGCTCACGTTCCTGCGCCGCGCCCATGGCCGCGGCGAAGATGCTGCCGCGCCTCGCAAGATCACGCTGCAACGCAAGTCTCAGGGCGAGCTGAAAGTCGCCTCCCCGCAGGGCCGCGCTCGCACTGTCAATGTGGAAGTGCGCACCAAGAAGACCTATCTGAACCGCAGCGTGCTGCAGGAAAAGGCGCGCGTTCAGCAGGATCCGCACGAAGAGCAGCAGCCTATCGAGCAGGATCATCAGGAAGAGATCGACCGCACCAAGCAGCTGGAGGAAGAGCAGGAACGGCTGAAGCAGGAGCGGCTCGAAATCGAGCGTCGCGAGGCTGAACAGCTTCTGCGGCAGCGTGAAGAGGCTGAAGCGCGTCGACGTGTCGACGAGGAAGTGAGGCAGCGCGCCGAAGAAGAGACGCAGCGGCAAGTAACGGAGCGCCTGCGCGTCGAAGCTGAGCGCAACAAGCCTGCTGAGCCGCCCAAGGTCGAGCGCGAAGTCAAACGCGACGAGCCGGCACGTTTCCAGCGCACTGAGCTGCATGTTTCCAGCGATGCCAGCGCGCGCTTCAAGAAGAAGAAGCAGCATGCGCAGAGCAGGTCGCGCCGTCCGGTGCAGGTGAATGTCTCGAGCCAGCACGGGTTCGAGCGCCCCGCCGCGCCGGTGAAGCGCGACGTGCAGATCGGCGAAACCGTCACGGTGGCCGAACTGGCGCAGCGCATGGCTGTCAAGGCCAACGAAGTCATCAAGGTCATGATGAACATGGGCGTGATGGCAACCATCAACCAGCCCATCGATCAGGACACCGCCGTGCTGGTCGTCGAGGAACTCGGCCACCATGCGGTCGTGGTCAACGAAAACGCGGTGGAAGACAGCCTGCAGGTTGCCGATTCGCAGCACGAGCTGGCATCGCGCCCACCGGTCGTGACCGTCATGGGCCACGTCGACCACGGCAAGACTTCGCTGCTGGACTATATCCGTCGCACCAAGGTGGCGGCGGGCGAGGCGGGCGGCATTACCCAGCACGTCGGCGCGTACCACGTCGAGACCGGCAAGGGTGTGATCACGTTCCTCGATACGCCGGGCCATGCTGCATTCACAGCGATGCGCGCTCGCGGCGCCCAGGTCACGGACATCGTGGTGCTGGTGGTTGCGGCCGACGACAGCGTCATGCCGCAGACGGTCGAGGCGATCCAGCATGCGCGTGCGGCGGAAGTGCCCATCGTCGTGGCAATCACCAAGGTCGACAAGGGTGGCGCCGACCTCGACAAGGTCAAGAACGATCTCGCCAAGAACAACGTGCTGCCGGAAGACTGGGGCGGCGACACCATGTTCGTGAAGGTGTCGGCGCGTACCGGCGAAGGTATCGATACGCTGCTGGATACCATCCTGCTGCAGGCCGACGTGCTCGAACTGAAGGCGACTCGCGATGGCCTGGCGGCCGGCGTGGTGATCGAATCCAGCATGGAGAAAGGACGCGGCGCGGTGGCGACCGTGCTGATCAAGCGCGGCACGCTCAAGCCGGGCGATCCGATCATTGCCGGCCAGGAATTCGGCCGTGTACGCGCGCTGTTCGATGAGAACGGTCAGCCGCTCGAAGAGGCCGGTCCGTCGCTGCCGGTGGTGGTGCTCGGCCTGTCGGGCGCGCCCAACGCGGGCGACGATCTGTTGGTGGTCGAAAGCGAACGCAAGGCGCGCGAAGTTGCGTTGTATCGTCAAGGCAAGTTCCGCGACACGAAGCTCGCCAAACAGGGCGGTCCGACCAAGCTCGAAGACATGCTCTCGCAGATGGGCGATGGCAAGGCTGCGACGATGCAGGTGGTCATCAAGGCCGACGTGCAGGGCAGCGCCGAAGCATTGAAGGATGCACTGACCAAGCTGTCGACCGAGGAAGTCGCCGTCAAGGTGGTTTCCAGCGGCGTCGGTGGCATCACCGAATCGGATGTGACCCTGGCGCAGGCTTCGAACGCCCGCATCATCGGCTTCAACGTCCGTGCCGACGGCTCGGCCCGCTCGATGATCAAGGAATCGGGCATCGACGTGCGCTACTACAGCATCATCTACGAAGCGATCGACGACGTTCGCACCGTGCTGTCGGGCATGCTCACGCCTGAGGTCAAGGAGCAGATCGTCGGCCTCGCCGAGGTTCGCGAAGTGTTCCGCTCCAGCTTGTTCGGTACGGTTGCGGGTTGCATCGTGGCGGACGGTTACGTGCGCCGCAACAATCCGATCCGCGTGCTGCGTAACAACGTCGTGATCTTCGAGGGTGCACTGGAATCGCTGCGCCGCTTCAAGGACGACGTCAACGAAGTTCGTGCCGGTACCGAATGCGGTATCGCGGTCCACAACTACAACGACGTGCAGGTCGGCGATCAGATCGAATGCTTCTCGCGGGTGGAAGTGGCGCGCACCGTCTGACGTGCGCTGCCGCTGATAATTCATGGCCAACAAGGCATTTCCGCGCAGTCGTCGCGTCGCCCAGCAGATTCAGCGCACGTTGAGTGAGCTGATCCGCCGCGACATCCGCGATCCGCGGCTGGGAATGGTGACGCTGACCGAAGTCCGCGTCTCCAAGGACATGAGTTACGCGACGGTCTATTACTCGGTGCTCGGCGCGGAGCCGGCCAAGGCCCAGGAAATACTCGACTCCGCGGCGGACATGCTGCGGGGGCCGGTTGGCAGGGCGTTGGGGTTGCGGCACAGCCCGCATCTCAAATTCGTCCTGGATGAGCTGATCGAGAGTGGCGCGCGGCTCTCGGGCCTGATCAACAAGGCAGTCAGCGAAGACGTCGCCCGGCATGGCGGGGAAGCGGACGATGCCCCAACAGACTCCGCACCGGACGCCGCCGACAGCGACGAGACCGATCTGCCGCACTAGCTGGCGCGCCGGCCCGATCCTGCATACGATCCTCAGCCCATGTCAAAACCGCGGCGGTTCTACCGCGACGTCGACGGCATTCTCCTGCTCGACAAGCCACTGGGGCTGACCTCGAACGCCGCTCTGCAACAGGCGCGAATTGCGTTTGGCGCCAGGAAGGCTGGCCACGCAGGCAGCCTGGATCCGCTTGCCTCCGGCTTGCTGCCCATCTGTTTCGGCCAGGCCACCAAGGTGTGCGGGCGATTGCTGGACTCCAGCAAGACTTACGCCGTTGCGGTCCAGTTGGGAGCCCGTACCGAGTCCCTGGATTGCGAAACCGAGGTGGTCGAGCGGGCGCCGATTCCGCCCCTGGATGACGCGAAGCTCGACGCCGTGCTTGCCGGGTTCCTCGGGGAGCAGCAGCAGATCCCACCCATGCATTCGGCGTTGAAGCACGCCGGCGAGCGTCTATACGAGCTGGCCCGGCGCGGGGAATCGGTGGAGCGCCCGCCACGGCGGATCCTGATAGAGCGTATCCGCCGTACCCGGCCGCTCGACGCCAGCACGGATCTGCTTGAATTTGAAGTCCATTGTTCCAAGGGCACGTACATCCGCTCGCTAGCGGCCGATATCGCGCGCAGCCTGGGAACACTGGGGTACGTCACCGGCTTGCGGCGTCTCTCGGTCGATCCCTTCGCCGGCCTGGCCATGGTGACCCTGCCGGATCTTGAGATCGGACGCCGCTGCGGGACCGCAGCATTGGACAGCCTGCTGCTGGGTGCCGACGCGGCCTTCCTGGATCTGGTGAGGATCGACCTGGACGCGGCCGGCGAGGCTGGATTGTTGCAAGGGCGGACGGTTCAGACTCTCCAACCCGCACCGCCAGGTCCGTTGCGGGCCTACGCGCACGGCCGGTTCCTGGGGCTGGTCGCAGGCCAATCCGACGGCCGTGTCCACCCAACCCGCCTGTTTGTCGGGGTTTCCTCGGCGGCTGCTCCCGCCCCGGCCGGACCCGAGCCCTCGACCGGAGCCGCGGGCGGCGGCGAAGTGGTTGGCTGACGCCTTGTTTTTGCTTGAGATTGGCGGCAGGCCACGAGTAGAATGCGCGGCTTCTTAAAGCCCCCCAATTGAATCAAGTACACCGATCGGGATTTGACCCCGGTACCGGTTTGAGGATCGAGCAAGATGTCATTGTCGACCGAGCAGAAAGGCGGAATTGTCGAGCAGTACCGACGCGGCACCACCGATACAGGTTCACCGGAAGTGCAGGTAGCGTTGCTCTCCGCGCGGATCAACTCGCTGGGTGAGCACTTCGCCGCTCACAAGGGTGATCACGCGTCGCGCCGCGGCTTGCTGAAGATGGTCAACCAGCGTCGCAAGCTGCTGGACTATCTCAAGAGCACAGCGCCCGAGCGCTATCAGGAAGTCGTCGCCAGTCTTGGCCTGCGGCGCTGACGCCGCTGCGTGCCGGCGCCTTCGGTGCCGGTCCGCTCTTCCTTAGCTACTCCTCCTTAAATTCCGCCAATCGGTAGGAAGCATTGTGACCGCAATCAAGAAAACATTCGCATACGGCCAGCATCAAGTCACCATAGAAACCGGTGAGCTGGCTCGTCAGGCTGACGGCGCCGTGCTGGTAACGATGGGCGAAACCGTCGTGCTGGTAACCGCAGTCGCCCGCAAGCTGGCGGACCCGAAAAAGGATTTCTTTCCGCTGACCGTCAACTACATCGAGAAGACCTACGCTGCGGGTCGCATCCCCGGCGGCTTCTTCAAGCGTGAAGGTCGTCCGTCCGAAAAGGAAACGCTCACTTCGCGTCTCATCGACCGTCCGATCCGTCCGTTGTTCCCGGAAGGATTTTTGAACGAAGTACAGGTGGTCGCCACCGTCGTGTCGGTGAACCCGGATATCGATGCCGACATTCCCTCACTGATCGGCGCATCCGCGGCGCTCGCGCTCTCCGGTGTGCCATTCCAGGGTCCCGTCGGAGCTGCGCGCGTCGGCTACATCGATGGCCAGTACGTGCTCAACCCGACCAACGTCCAGCTGAAAGAATCCGAGCTCGACCTGGTCGTTGCCGGTACCGCTGACGGCGTGCTGATGGTGGAGTCGGAAGCCGATGGTCTGTCCGAAGAAGTGATGCTCGGCGCAGTGGTGTTCGGTCACCAGCAGATGCAGGTAGCCATCAAGGTCATCAACGAACTGAAGGCCGAAGCCGGCAAGCCCGCCTGGAACTGGCAGGCAGCTGCCGTCAATTCGTCGCTGGAATCGGCTTTGAGCGCGCAGGCGGAAGCGACTTTGACGTCCGCTTACCAGGTCGTCGAAAAGCAGGCTCGCCAGGAACGTGTGGCTGCCGCGAAGCAGGCCGCACTGCTGGCTCTTGCCGGTGGCGAGACTCCGTCGTTCACGGCGGATGAAGTGGGTAAGGAATTCGCCAACCTCGAATACCAGATCGTGCGTCGTCGGGTGCTTGCAGGCGAGCCGCGTATCGACGGACGCGACACCAAGACCGTTCGTCCGATCAATATCCGCACCGGCGTACTGCCGCGTACGCATGGCTCCGCGCTGTTCACCCGCGGTGAGACGCAGGCGCTGGTAGTCACGACGCTGGGCACCGGCCGCGACGCTCAGATCATCGACGCACTCGCAGGTGAACGCAAAGAGCCGTTCATGCTGCACTACAACTTCCCTCCGTTCAGTGTCGGTGAGACCGGCATGATGGGTTCGCCGAAGCGCCGCGAAATCGGCCACGGCAATCTCGCGCGTCGCGGCATCTCCGCCGTCATGCCCGACATGACCACGTTCCCGTACGTGATCCGCGTCGTTTCGGAAATTCTCGAGTCCAACGGCTCCAGCTCGATGGCCAGCGTCTGCGGCACCAGCCTCGCGCTGATGGATGCCGGCGTGCCGATCAAGGCATCGGTGGCCGGTGTGGCGATGGGCCTGGTCAAGGAAGGCGATCGCTTCCAGGTGCTCACCGACATCCTCGGTGACGAAGATCACCTGGGCGACATGGATTTCAAGGTTGCCGGTACCCGCGGTGGCGTCACTGCATTGCAGATGGACATCAAGATCACCAGCATCACCGCTGAGATCATGCGCGTGGCATTGGACCAGGCAAAGGCCGGCCGTCTGCACATCCTGGAGCAGATGGACAAGATCCTGTCCGCCCCGCGCGCCAACATGTCGGAATGGGCGCCTTCGATCATCACCATCAAGATCGATCCGGAGAAGATCCGCGAAGTCATCGGCAAGGGCGGCGCGGTCATCCGCGCAATCACCGAAGAGACCGGCACGTCGATCGACATCGAGAACGACGGCACTGTGAAGATCGCCTCCGTCAACGGCCTGGCCGGCAAGGAAGCGCAGCGTCGCATCGAGCTGATCACCGCCGACGTCGAAGTGGGTCGTATCTACGAGGGTCGCGTGGCGCGACTGATGGATTTCGGTGCATTCGTCACCATCCTGCCGGGCAAGGACGGCCTGGTGCACATCTCGCAGATCTCCAACGAGCGCGTCGAGCGTGTCAGCGACAAGCTCAAGGAAGGCGATGTGATTCGCGTGAAGGTGCTGGAAGTGGATCGCCAGGGTCGCGTGCGTCTGAGCATGCGTGACGTGGATGGTTAAGAACCAGGCAGCCTGAGGACCGGCTCGAATCGGAGCCGGTTCGGACGCGCCTGACAGCGTCTGTTTGATTCATCAAAGCGCCCCTTCCTCCGGAAGGGGCGCTTTTTATTGGGGGACAGTACTCGCAGCAGCAGTACGCAGGGCATAGATCTGCGTTGGCCAGATCCGGAATCCACTCCGGATTGCTGACATGTCGCCCGCTCAGCCAGGGGCTGAGACTGCTACCTCCCGCAGGTCGTTCCTAGAGACGCTTCTCGCGCGAATCGCCACCGGACTCATCGTCACGGTCCTTGCCGCGTGCGCCGGACGAACCGGCACTAGCGCTCATCGCGCGAAAGATGTCTTCCTGGATCGATCGCCAGCGCTCGAGATTCTTCTGCGTGAGGCTGGCTATGGAGTCGTAGGCATCGCTCCCCATCGCACTGCGCATCTGGTCGCGCACCTGTTGCTGCTGGCCCGCCAGCAGTTTCAGGCTCTGTTCCAGGTAGCTGCCGACCAGTCCCTGCATGGCACCGCCGTAAGAGCGGATGACCTGCGACAGGAAATCCTGGCTCATCAGCGGTTCGCCGGAATGCTCCTGCTCGGCGATCACCTGCAACAGAATCGAACGTGTGATGTCTTCCTGGGTCTTCTTGTCGATGACGACGAACTCGACCTTTTCCATCACCAGCCTGCGAATGTCGGCCAGCGTGATGTACCGGCTCTCTACAGTGTCGTAGAGGCGACGGTTGGGATATTTTTTAATGACTCTCGGCTCGCTCATACATGCTCCTAGTTGCCGCTTGGAGCCTGAACCGGTCGTGTTTTCAGGACGCAGTGATACTAGCGCATCCGTTGCCATCACCCAACCGGAGATTGACTACTTGTTGAGTCCTCCACCGGTTGAGTCCTCCACAGGCGCGGCCGTCATGCCCGTAAGCGGCGCCGGCGCCCAATGCTCGATTGCCCAGTTCCACAGCGTCGCCACGTTCCCCAGACGCAGGCCAGGCGGCGGGTCTTGTCGCAGGAATTTCAGTACCCGCCAGAGCTCGTGGCCCGGACGCTGCCGATCGATCGCTGCGGCTCCCGCCGATTTGGACAGTTTGATCCCGTTACGGTCGGTGGCTAGCGGCACATGTGCGTACGTAGGCGTAGGCAATCTCAATGCCCGTTGCAGCAGGATCTGCCGGGGGGTGCTGCGCAGCAGGTCCGCGCCCCGCACTACATGGGTGATGCCTTGTGTTGCGTCGTCAACAGTGACAGCCAACTGGTAGGAAAACAGGCCATCGCGGCGCCTGACGACGAAATCGCCCACTTCGGCGCCGACATCCACGGCCAGCGGACCCTGGACCTCATCATCGAACTCAGTCACGCCGGGGGAAACGCGGAAGCGGACGGCAAGAGGGCGGTCGCTGTGACGCACGCCAGCGCGACACCAGCCGGGGTAACGCAGCTCATCGGCATCGGCAGTACGGGGCGCTGGCGTTCCCGCCGCGATTTCGGCGCGACTGCAGGAGCAGAGGAAGGCAGTGCCCTCATCTATGAGCCGCTGTGCCGCGCGCTCATACAGCCCAATTCGCGCACTCTGGCGGACGATAGACTCGTTCCACTGGAAGCCCAGAGCGGCGAGCGTGCCGATGATCTGATCGGCGCTGCCGGGAACCTCCCGCGGCGAATCGATGTCCTCAATGCGGATCAGCCATGTGCCGCCCGACTGGCGCGCCGCCAAGTAGCTGGCAGTCGCCGCAACCAGGGAGCCGAAATGCAGGAGGCCGGTGGGGGAGGGAGCGAAGCGGCCGACGTATCGCCCGCGAGGTGCGGGCGGCGGTTGGTCGGCGGGCTGCTGGCTACTGGCCAGAAAAAGTTACCAGAGCAAAGGTCCTGATCGGATCGCTGGCCAACTGACAGAACCTGCCAGTTGGCCAGTTGGCCTCATCGATACCGGTCGTCCCGGTCTCCGTACTGTTTCTCGCGACGTTCACGCCGTTCCTGGGCTTCCAGGCACAGCGTGGCGACGGGGCGGGCTTCCAGGCGCTTGATGCCGATTTCCTCGCCGGTCTCGTTGCAGTAGCCGTAGCTGCCGTCATCGATGCGCTTCATGGCCTCTTCGATCTTACGGATCAGCTTGCGCTCGCGATCGCGCGTGCGCAGCTCCAGGCTGAACTCGGATTCCTGGGTGGCGCGATCGTTGGGGTCCGGGAAATTCGCCGCCTCGTCCTTCATGTGCAGCACGGTGCGATCCACTTCCTGCATCAGGTCGCGCTTCCAGGTGTTGAGGATATTGCGGAAGTGCTCCAGCTGCTCCTTGCCCATGTACTGCTCGCCGCGGCGCGCAATGTAAGGCTTTACGTTACGCGGACCAGCCAACAGGTTGCTGGGGGATTCAGCGGCGTCGTTGTCGTCGGACTCGTTGCCGGCGACTTCTGATTCAACTTGACGATTCAACAATGGGCGCACCAGGGTAACGGCTTTGGCCACAGGGGGCACAGGGGATTTGGCAGTCGCTTTGGCGACCGGCTTCAGGATCGCTTTCTCGGTCGGTTTCTCAGTTGCTTTCTCGGTGGGTTTCTCGATGGTGGCCGGGGCCGCCGGCTTGGCTGTCTTTGCTGTCCTGGCAGCTGCCGCAGGCGCGGCTACCGGCGCCTTCGGGGCGGGCTTCGCCGCCGGGCGGGCCGCAACCGGCTTACCACGCGACGCAGCCGCTTTCTTTGCGGGGGCAGATTTCTTCACAGGTTCTGCTTTTCTGGCGGCGGGCTTTTTCAGCTTCGCCACCTTCGCAGCAGGTTTCTTTGCGACCATCTACGAGCCTCCCACTGCCGGACCGGAAATACGCACTCCGCTCCGAAACAGCCCGATTGCAAATGAGGGCGGCGATTATACAGACGCCACCCTGCAGGTACAGCTTCGAAAAAATGCCCAAATTCCGGGCCGGATAGCACGCCGCGGACGCCGGCGGACCCTGTGCGCGGCCCACCTGCCACAGGGCCGGCAGCCGTTGCAGTCCGGGGGTGCGCCGGGCAATCCGGCCAACGCAAATGAGCCACATAAAGGTCAACACAAATAACGCGCCGTCGCCCTAACGCGGCCCGGGCTGCCGGGTTCCCCGTCGCCCGTTTTTGGGGCTGCGCGGCGCGGACTGATTCCGTACACTACCGCGCCAATTCGTCCTTGCCGACACTGATCCGGTCGGAACGATCCAACCGGAATGGCAACCGCCTTGAATACTTTCGACAGTCGCGCATCCCGCTGCGTTCAACTCACCCTCCGCGAAAGCGCGCGAGCACGCGCGGCGCCGACTGCCATTACCTGCAATTCCGGTGCTGCCGGTCAGAAGGAGCCTGATGCGACTCAATAAGATCAAACTAGCCGGGTTCAAGTCTTTCGTGGACCCGACCTCGGTGACCCTGCCCGGCAACCTCATCGGCGTCGTCGGCCCCAACGGCTGCGGCAAATCGAACATCATCGATGCGGTGCGCTGGGTCATGGGCGAGATCTCCGCCAAGCACCTGCGCGGGGACTCCATGGCCGACGTGGTCTTCAACGGGTCAAGTTCCCGCAAACCGGTCGGCACCGCTTCGGTGGAGCTGGTGTTCGACAATTCGGATGGCGTGCTCGGCGGGCAATACGCCGGCTATGCCGAGGTGTCGCTCAAACGCGTCGTCTCGCGCGATGGCACTTCCGCGTACTTCCTGAATGGCATCCGCTGCCGGCGCAAGGACATCACCCAGCTATTTCTGGGTACCGGCCTCGGCGCGCGCAGCTACGCGATCATCGAGCAGGGGATGATCTCCCGCGTCATCGAAGCGCGGCCGGAAGAACTGCGCGGCTTCATCGAAGAGGCCGCCGGCATTTCCAAGTACAAGGAGCGCCGCCGCGAGACCGAAAATCGCATCTCGCACACCAAGGAGAACCTCGAGCGCCTGATGGACGTGCGCGAGGAAGTGGACAAGCAGCTGCGCCACCTGCAGCGCCAGGCCGCCACGGCGCGTCGCTATCAGGCGCTGAAACAGGATGAACGCAAGGTAACCGCCGAATTGCTGGCGCTGCGGTTGCGCGCCATCGAGCAGGACTCGACCTCCAAGGAAGGCGTGCTACGCGAACGCGACATCGAGATGCAGTCGATCATCGCCGAGCTGCGCTCGGTGGAAGCGTCGATTGAAACCTCGCGCGAAGATTTCACCGAGAAGTCGGAAGCCCTCAACATCGTGCAGGGCCGCTACTACCAGATCGGAGCGGAGATCTCGCGCGCCGAGCAATCCATTCAGCACGGCCGCGAACTGCGGCAGCGCCAGAAGCGGGACCTGGAGCAGGCGGAGCAGGGCGCGGCGGAAGCGAACCTGCACCTGACTCGCGACCAGACCCAGATCGACGAATTGCGAGCCGAACTGGAGCAGTTGGAGCCGGGGCTCGGCGTAGCCCGTGAGCGCGCCAGCGCTTCGGCGGAGGCGTTATCGCAGGCCGAAGAGTCGATGCAGCACTGGCAGGAGCGTTGGGAGGATTTCAATCGGGAATCCCGCGCTGCAAGCGAGCAGACACATGTCGAGCGCGCCCGTATCGAACAGCTGGAGCATCAGCTCCAACGCCTCGGAGCGCAGCGCGAACGCCTGGCTGCGGAGCTGGGAACGCTGGACACCGCCGGAATGGATATCCGTATCGCGTCGCTGCAGGAGCAGGAAGCGCGAGCCGGCAACGACAGCGAAGTCGCGGCGGAGCAGTTGCAGTCGGTGGCGGAGCAGCTACAGCAGTTGCGTGAGCGTGAGCGGCAGCTGGCGGCGGCAATCGCAGCGGGACGCGGCGAGTTGCAGGACGCACAGGGTCGCCTGATGTCCTTGCAGGCATTGCAGCAGGCAGCGCTTGGCGTTGCGCAAGGCAAGGTCAGTCAGTGGCTGGAGTCAAATACGCTGAGCAAGCGACCGCGCCTGGCTCAGCAACTGGTTGTCGAGCCAGGTTGGGAACGCGCCGTGGAAACGGTGCTCGGCGGATATCTCGAAGCAGTGTCGGTCGATGCCATCGATTCGATCGCCGCGCAGCTGGATACGCTGCAGGTCGGCACGGTGAGTTTCTTCACAGCCGGTGGGCCGGCCTCGCATTCCGCGGATGCCAGCCGCTTGCTGGCGCGCGTACAGGGGCCAGGCGCGATCTCAGCGTTGTTGACCGGCATCATCGCCGTGGACAACCTGCAGGACGCGTTGAATCATCGCAAAACCCTGCTCAGCGGCGAATCGGTCATCACGCGCGACGGCCTGTGGATCGGCCCCGACTGGTTGCGGGTCAGCCGCGACAAGGATGTGCACGCCGGTGTCATCGGTCGCGAAAAGGAAATGCGCGAGCTTGCCGAAACCGTCGACATTGCACAGCAGCGCCAGGACGATCTGCAGTCCGAAGCGGCAGAGGCCCGCGACCGGCTGACGCAGCTCGAAACCCAGCGCGATTCGTTGCAGAGCGATGTCAATCGCCTGCATCGCTCGCACAGCGATCTCAAGGCGCAGGCGACGGCGCTGCAAGGCAAGGCCGAACAGACGGCGGCGCGCGCGCAGAAGATCGGCAACGAGACGGCCGAGATCGAGCAGGACTACGAACGCGCCGAGGCGGCGGTCTCCGTAGCCCGGGCACGACTGCAGGAAGGCATGGACCAGATGGCGGAGTTCGAAGCCACGCGCATCGAACTCGAGCAGCAGCGCGACGAGCTGCGGCAGAGTCTGGGCTACAAGCGCTCGCAGGCGCAGGCCGATCGCGACGGCGCGCAGGATGTTGCCATCAAGGTCGAATCCAAACGGGCCGCGTTGAACTCGATCTCCGCCGGTCTGACGCGCCTGCGCACCCAGCTTGAGCAGCTGAAGGTGCGTAGCGATGAGCTGACGGGTCAGTTGGCCGAAGGCGAGGCGCCTTTGGAGGCGTTGAGCGAGAAGCTGGAGGAATTCCTGCAGCAGCGCGTGGTAGTCGAACAGGAACTGGCGGCTGCCCGCAATGCGGTGGACGGCGCCGAAGGCCTGATGCGGGGCCTGGATCAGCGCCGGGTCGATGCCGAAGCCGGCGTCGAAGCCGCGCGTGCGCGCCTGGAAGACGTGCGCATGGCGGCCCAGGAGCTCAAAGTGCGCCGCGAGACGTTGCTGGAGCAGTTCCAGGCAACGCAAATGGAACTGGCAGTCGTCTATCAGGAGATGGTGCCGGAGGCCGACGTGGCGGTGTGGGAACAGACGTTGCTGGAGTTGTCGCAGAAGATCGACCGGCTCGGCCAGGTCAATCTGGCTGCGATCGATGAGTTCAAGGAACAGTCAGAGCGCAAGGAGTACCTGGATCGGCAGTTCAAGGATCTGACCGATGCGCTGGAGACCCTGGAGACCGCCATCCGCAAGATCGATCGCGAAACCCGTTCGCGCTTCCAGGACACTTTCGATCGCGTCAATGCCGGGTTGAAGGAGCGCTTCCCGAGATTGTTCGGTGGCGGCCACGCCTACCTGGAGCTGGCGGGCGAGGACATCCTGAGCGCGGGCGTTTCCATCATGGCGCGCCCGCCGGGCAAGCGGAACAGCACCATCAACCAGCTCTCCGGCGGCGAAAAGGCCCTCACGGCGGTGGCGCTGGTGTTCTCGATTTTCGAGCTGAATCCGGCGCCGTTCTGCTTGCTGGACGAGGTGGACGCACCGCTGGATGACAACAACGTCGGGCGTTTCTGCGATACCGTCAAGGAAATGTCGAGCCGCGTGCAGTTCATCTTCATCACCCACAACAAGAACACCATGGAACTGGCTTCGCAGCTCATCGGCGTGACGATGCATGAGCCGGGCGTGTCGCGACTGGTCGCGGTGGACGTCGAAGAGGCGGTGCGCATGGCAGGAATCGGTTAGGACGCGGCCGGTGGCAAGCGGCAGGGGTTATCGTGACGGCCATGGCAGTCACGAGCTATGACACGAGTCGTGACAGACGCGGTGACACAATGCACGATGCAAGTAATACGGCGGTTCCATTGCCGCCCGTCGCCTGTAGCTCATTACCTGTAGCCTGAACTTATGACGCAGCTTCGCTGGATTCTGGTCATCTTCGGGGTGGTCCTGCTGTTGGGGATCTACCTGTGGGGTCGGCGCGGCACACGACAGCCCGCGGTTGCCGAAGAATTCGATCCGCGTGCACGACCTGAACCCCGGCTCCACGAAACTGCCACCGAGCCGGATGAGGACGATGGGGCCGATACCTTCGCCGGGTCGGCTGCCCATGCTTCTTTCGACGAATCGTTCGAACCCTCTTACGAGCGCGGGCCAGTCCAGTCCGAGCCATTCGAGGCTGTGCCATACGAGTCTGCGGAAGAGGAGGTCGACAGTCCTGCCGCAATCCCCGCCAAGCACAACGTCACACCACCAGCGGTCGATCAGTTCGCTATCACTGCCCAGCGTCCCGCGGCGACCTATCGCACCGAGGCTGCAGTAGCTCCCCGGGCGTATCCGCAGACCCCTTCCATCACGATGGACAAGGTCGACGCAGACGCCGAGCGTTCAGTGGGCCGCCGCGGACGTATCGAGCCGACGTTCGGAGAGGACCACGATCACGCCGATACCGAGCAACTGCCGGTGCATGAGGACGAACCGACGGAAGCTGCGGCTGCCGCCCGCGATGCTCCCACCCTGGGTATGAGCAGCACGCCAGCACCACGCCGAATCGAACGACGCAAGATCATTGCGCTGCGGCTGGCGGCCGGATCGCAGCGACTGGATGGCGGCCAGCTGCGCGAGACGCTGGAGGCGGAAGACCTGCAGCATGGCAAGTACGACGTCTATCACCGTCTGCATGACGATGGCAGCAGCATCTTCAGCGTGGCCAGCATGGTCGAGCCGGGCACTTTCGATCGGGACAAGATGCCGTCCACGACCTATCCCGGGATTACGCTGTTCGCGCAGATGCCCGGCCCGATTCCAGGTGTCGTGGCGCTCAACGAGCTGGTGGCTTGCGGCCGGCGCCTGCAGGAAGTTCTGGGAGGCACGCTGCAGGATGAACGCGGCGTACCGCTGACCGTGCATCGCATCGAACGGTTGCGCGTGGAAATCCGGGATTTCGAGCACAGCCCAGCGCGCGACCCGGTTTCCCGCGGAACTCCGGCCGCTCCGCCGGCACCCTGAGCCCGCTGTCGGCTCAGGCGATCGGTCGGCAACGTAATGTCGGTTCCAGCTTCCGCCAAGGCACGCGCAGCCGAGCTGCGTGCGCAGATCGACCAAAATAACTACCGCTACTACGTGCTCGACGCGCCGGAGATTTCCGACGCAGCCTACGACCGGCTCATGCAGGAGTTGCAGAAGCTTGAGGCGGCCCACCCGCAGCTGGTAACGGCCGATTCGCCCACTCAGCGCGTTGGAGCCATTGCCGTCGGTGAACTGGCCGAGGTGATGCATACGACGCCGATGCTCTCGCTCGATAACGCGTTCACCGAAGAGGACCTCGTCAACTTCGACCGTCGTGTCCGCGAACGGCTCGAGGACGTCGCCAGCATCGAGTATGCGGCGGAGCCAAAACTCGACGGACTGGCCGTCAGCTTCCGCTATGAGTCCGGCAAATTGAAGCTCGCGGCGACGCGTGGCGACGGAATGCGAGGCGAAGACGTTACTCACAACGTGCGCACGATCAAGGCCGTGCCGCTGCAACTGCGAGGCAAGGTTCCCGAAGTCCTTGAGGTTCGCGGTGAAGTGTTCATGCGCATCGCCGGTTTCAAGGCGATGAATGAACGGGCGCTGGAACGTGGCGAGAAGACCTTCGTCAATCCGCGCAATGCCGCTGCCGGCAGCCTGCGCCAGCTCGATCCGCGCCTGACGGCCAGTCGTCCGTTGGACGCGTTCTTTTATGCTCTCGGCGAAGTCAGCGGCTGGAAAGTACCGCCGCGGCACAGCGAGGTTCTGGAGCAACTGCGCGAATGGGGGCTCAAAGTCTCACCGCTGGTGAAGGTCGTGGAAGGGGCCGCAGGCTGCCTCGAGTATTACCGCGAAGTCGGCAAACAGCGTCCGACGCTCCCGTACGAAATCGACGGCGTCGTCTACAAGGTCAACAAACTCAGCCAGCAGCGTGAGCTGGGATTCGTGTCACGCGCTCCGCGCTGGGCAATTGCGCACAAGTTTCCGGCGCACGAAGAAAACACCGTGGTCCGGGACGTCGAGTTCCAGGTGGGCCGTACCGGCGCGCTGACGCCGGTGGCACGGTTGGAGCCGACTTTCGTCGGTGGCGTTACGGTCAGCAATGCAACCCTGCATAACATGGATGAAGTACGCCGCAAGGACGTGCGTATCGGCGACACCGTGGTCATCCGCCGCGCCGGCGATGTTATTCCGGAGATCGTCAAGGTCATCCTGGAGAAGCGGCCTGATGACGCACGCGCGGTCGAGCTGCCCGCCAAGTGCCCTGTGTGCGGTTCGGATGTCGAACAGGTTGAAGGCGAGGCGGTTGCACGCTGCAGCGGCGGCCTGATTTGCGCGGCACAGCGCAAGGAGGCGTTACGTCATTTCGCCTCGCGCCGCGCCATGGACATCGACGGGCTGGGAGCGAAGATCATCGATCAGCTCGTGGATCATCCCGACGAGGCCATCCGCGTGCACAGTCCGGCGGACCTGTATCGCCTGACGTCCGACCAGCTCGCGGGTCTGGAGCGGATGGCGGAAAAGTCCGCTGCGAACCTGCATGCGGCGCTGGAACACAGCAAGCATCCGGCCCTGGCGCGCTTCCTCTACGCGCTGGGCATTCGCGATGTAGGCGAAGCCACCGCGGCGGCGCTCGCCGCGCACTTCGGTTCCATGACCGCGCTGGAAAAGGCGGACGAAGCGGCTATTCAGCAGGTTCCAGACGTGGGTCCGGTGGTGGCCGCGCACGTCTATCACTTTCTGCAGCAGCCGCGAAACCGCAAAGTGATCGAGGAGCTACGGCAGCGTGGCGTTCGGTGGCAGGAGCATGAGCCGCGCGCGAGTGCGGGCGAAGGTGTGCTCACCGGCAAGACCTTCGTGCTCACCGGCTCGCTGGAAAGCATGAGTCGCGATCAGGCGGCCGATCGCATCGTCGCCTTGGGCGGCAAGGTTTCAGGCAGCGTGTCGAAGAAGACCTCGTACGTCGTTGCCGGTGCGGAGCCGGGCTCCAAGCTGGCCAAGGCGCAGGAGCTGGGGGTGGAGGTGCTGGACGAGGCGGGGTTGTTGAAGCTGCTGGGGTGAGGGTTAGAGAAGCGGTTGGCGGTTAGCGGTTGGCGGTTAGTCAGATCGAGAGCGAGCTCTTCGAACTAACCGCCAACCGCTAACCGCCAACCGCATTGCCTATCGTCAGCCCTTCTTCTCTATTTTTGCGGTCTTGCGCAGCTCGTCCAGGTAAGCCTGCAGACGCTTGCGCTGCACCAGCACTTTGACGCGGTCCTTCACGTCCTCGAATTTCGGCGGCGTGGAGGTGCGCGATTCTTCCAGCTTGATCACATGCCAGCCGAACTGGCTCTGCACCGGTGCCTCGGTCGTCTGGCCGGGCTGCATGCCAACGATGGCATCGGCGAATGGCTTGACCATGGTGTCCAGTGTGAACCAGCCGAGGTCGCCGCCATTCTTGCTGGAAGAGTCCTTGGACTTCTGTGCGGCGATCTTCGCGAAATCCCCACCGGCTTTCAGTTCCTTGGTGATGGCTTCGGCGCTCGCCTGGTCGTCGACCAGGATGTGTCGTGCGTGATATTCGCGCGGCAACGAGGCGATCTGGGCGTCGTACTCGGTCTTCAGCTCAGGATCCGTGACCGGGTGATCTTCCAGGTACTTTTGCAGGCCGGCGTCGACCACCACGTTGAGGCGCGCGAGCGCGAGCTGGTCCTCGACCTTGGCATCCTTGGCGATACCGGCCTTTTCAGCCGCGTCGGCGGCCAGCTGCATGCTGATGAACTGGTCGAGCATCTGGGTCTGCTGCTCGGGTGGAATTTCGCGGCCGGCCTGGCGCGCGATATTGGCTACGTACAGATCGAACTGCGATTTGCTGATCGCCTTGCCGTTCACCGTGGCAACGGACTCCGCCGGCGGCTTGGCGGCCGCGGTGGTTGCGGCTTTGCCGCAAGCACCGAGCAGCAGCAGGGGAGCGAGCATTGCGAAAGCCTGGTAGCGACGATTCATGTGAGGATCCCTTGGATTGTCCTGGTGGATGAAGTTGGCGTGCGGAAACTGGCCGTGAATGCAGGGTCGATGCCGGCGCGTGCTGGGAGTCGACGATGGATCGATCGTTGCGGGTTGGCTGCGGGCGTGCTGTGCGCCGATGACTCAATGCACTTCATCGGGCGTAAAGGCCGCGATGTTCAGAGCATGGATATCGGTCTGCATCAGGTCGCCCAGCGCACGGTAGACAAGCTGGTGGCGCTGCAGCGCTCGCAGGCCTGAAAATTCCTGCGACACGATGCGAACCCGGTAATGACCCCGGCCATCGCGCGCTCCGGCATGGCCTGCGTGCAGATGACTGTCGTCGATCAGCTCGACGGCCTCGGTGTGCAGTGCGCTGGCGAGTTGCGCGCGAATTCGCTCGATCCGGTTCATTTGAGTATTCCTGGCGCGGCCGGTTCAATTCGGCGAGTCGCCGGTCGAATCCTCGGGGACCTTCGAAGCGAGCCAGACACCCTGCAGCAGCGCGAACACAAAAGTCAGCCCGAACATGCCGAACAGCTTGAAGTTGACCCAGACGTTCTCGGTGAAGTGATGTGCGACGTACAGGTTGATACCGCCCAACAGCACGAAAAAGATGATCCACGCCCAATTCAGCCGACGCCACAGTGCGGCCTCGAGCTGCACGTTCTCGCCCATGATGCGTTCGATCAGGGTGCGCTCGCCGACGAACTGGCTGGCGAGGAAAGCGGCGGCGAACAGCCAGTTCACCACCGTCACCTTCCACTGGATGAAGGATTTGTCATGAATGACGAGCGTGAGGCTGCCGAACACCAGCACCAGCACGCCGGAGATCAGCGACATGGGGCTGACTTTGCGATGGCGTACCCATTGGATCGCCGTCTGCGCGACTACCGCGACGATAATGACCGCGGTCGCGACATAGATATCCGTCAGCTTGTACGCAATGAAGAAAGCGATGACTGGAAAGAAGTCGAACAGCAACTGCATCGGGCGGCGGCCGGGGCTGGCGAAGGGGCGGGTATGATACCCGGAAGGTTGGCGGTTGACAGTTGAGTGTTGATGCGCCGGGAGAATGGGCAGAATGGCGCATTGCGGGTTACGACAGTGTTATGACGCCCGGCCGGCGCTCCCGACCGTCAACCCACCACAGACCGCCAGCGCAACATGCCCAGCCAGTACTTTGAAATTCACCCCCGGGACCCGCAGCCGCGCCTGATCCGACAGGCCGCCGAGATCGTCCGTAACGGTGGCATCGTCGTTTACCCGACAGATTCCTGCTATGCGCTGGGCTGCCATATAGGCGACAAGGACGCCATGGAGCGCATTGCGAGGATTCGTGAGACGGACAAGCATCACCACTTCACGCTGGTCTGCAGCGACCTGTCCGAGATCGCCAAATACGCGCGCGTGAACAACCAGCAGTACCGCACCCTCAAGGCGTTCACGCCCGGGCCCTACACGTTCATTCTGGCTGCCACCAAGGAAACTCCCAAACGGCTGCAGAACCCGAAGCGCCGCACGATAGGCATCCGGGTGCCTGACCATCCGGTTCCCAAGCTGCTGCTCGATGAGCTGCGCGAACCGCTGATGAGCTCCACGCTATTGCTGCCGGGAGATGCGACGGCGATGACGGATGCGCGCGAGATTCAGGAGCGGCTCTATCACCAGGTGGACGCGGTCATCGATGGCGGCAACTGCGGTATCGAGCCCACCAGCGTCATCGATCTGGAAGGACCGGCGCCAGTGATTGCGAGACGGGGGAAAGGCGATGTCAGCGCATTCGAATAGAGGTGACGCGCGTGAAGGGTGAGGTGCTAGCCACATCAAGCGGGCCTGCTCTTGCCCATCACCCGTCACGCGTCACTCGTCACCTCTCCCTTACCGCTATAATCCTCCCTCCGCCATCTGCACGTGTCTTCCGGCATTAAAAAGACTGTGTAAGGCACTGAATAAACACGTCGTATTGTGGCGCGCGCAGGCGCTCACCACCACACGAAGGGATCAGCATTGAGCGCGACCATCGCAAGCAACAGACGGGTACTCTCGGGCATGCGCCCCACCGGTGCCCTGCATCTTGGCAATTACCTCGGGGCCCTCAAGAACTGGACCGAACTGCAATATCAGTACGAGTGCTATTTCTTCGTCGCGGACATCCACGCGCTGACGACCGGCTACGAGGACACCGCGGAGCTGGAGAACAACGTCTGGGAGATGGTCATCGACTGGCTGGCCGCGGGACTGAATCCGGCCAGCTGCACGATATTCATCCAGTCGCGCGTGCCGGAGCATTCGGAGCTGCATCTGCTGCTGTCCATGATCACCCCGCTGGGCTGGCTGGAGCGCGTGCCTACCTACAAGGACCAGCAGGAACAGCTCAAGGATAAAGATCTCGCCACGTACGGTTTTCTCGGCTACCCGCTGCTGCAAAGCTCCGACATCCTGCTCTACAAGGCCGCGTACGTGCCGGTTGGAGAAGATCAGGTAGCGCATGTCGAGATCACTCGCGAAGTGGCGCGCCGCTTCAATCACGTCTACGGGCGCGAGCGCGATTTCGAAGCCAAGGTCGAGAAGGCGCTAAAGAGTCTCGGTAGCCGTAACAGCACCCGTTACAAGGAGTTGCGCCGGCTTTATCAGGAGCAGGGTGAACAGGCCTCGCTGGAAAAGGCCCGCGCCCTGCTGGAAGGCAATGCCCGCCTCACCTTGGCGGATCGCGAGCGCCTGCTTGGCTATCTCGAAGGTAGCGGCCGCAGCATCCTGGTCGAGCCGGATGTGCTGCTGACCTCCAGCCCCAAGGTTCCGGGGCTCGATGGCCGCAAGATGTCGAAGTCCTACGGCAACACCATCGGGCTGCGCGAAGATCCGGATTCGGTGGTGAAGAAGCTCAAGGCGATGCTGACCGACCCGGCGCGGGTACGGCGCAACGATCCGGGCGATCCTGACAAATGCCCGGTCTGGGACCTTCACAAGATCTACTCCGACGCCGAGACTCGCGAGTGGGTGCAGCAGGGCTGTCGCTCGGCGGGTATCGGTTGCCTGGATTGCAAAAAGCGCCTGTCCGATGCGGTGGTCGTGGACATCGCCGCGATTCGCGAGCGGGCCCGCGAATTCGTCGAGAATCGCGACCTGGTTCGCGCCATCGTCGCCGAAGGCTGCGAGAAGGCCCGTGACGTGGCGCGTGCGACGCTCGAGGACATTCATCAGGCGATGGGAATGAATTACCGATGATCAGAAAGATAGCGGTTGGCGGTTGGCGGTTGGCGGTTAGTGCGCCAATGCGCCTGCAACGCGCCAACTGCAGCGCAGCCGCACCCCCTCGACCAACCGCTAACCGCCAACCGCTAACCGCTGTCTCGCCATGAAACCTGAGCTCAAATTAGTGGCCGACACCGGCTCGCAGCTCGAAGCCGATCAGTTCGAGCCGCTGCCGTCGCAGTCGGAGATGCCGTTCGCAATGGTGGACGGCGAGCCCGTGACGCAGATGCCTCGGGATCTGTACATCCCGCCGGATGCGTTGCAGGTATTCCTGGAAGCGTTCGAAGGACCGCTGGATCTGCTGCTGTACCTGATCCGCCGGCAGAACCTCAATGTGCTGGATATTCCGATCGCCGAGATCACCCGTCAGTACATGCATTACATCGATGTGATGCAGGACCTGCAGCTTGAGCTTGCCGGGGAATATCTGCTGATGGCCGCCATGCTGGCGGAGATCAAGTCGCGCATGCTGCTGCCGCGTCCGCCGGCAGAGGGCCAGGAAGAGGACGACCCGCGCGCCGAGCTGGTTCGCCGGTTGCAGGAGTACGAGCGCTTCAAGAAAGCCGCCGAGGACATCGACAAGCTGCCGCGCATGGAGCGCGATACGGTTGTCGCATCCGCCGAGCTGATCGAACGCAAGGTAGTGCGCATTCTTCCGCAGGTCACGCTGCAGGAGATGCTGCTTGCGTTCAAGGACGTGTTGTCGCGCGCCGACATGTTCGCGCACCACCACGTGAACCGCGAACGGCTGTCGGTGCGGCAGCGCATGTCCGACATCCTGAGCAACCTGCGCGAGGTTGCGTTCGTGGATTTCACGCGCCTGTTCCGTGCCGAGGAAGGTCGCATGGGCGTCAGCGTGACTTTCAGTGCCATCCTGGAATTGATGAAGGAAGGGCTGATCGAGATCGTGCAGGCGGAACCCTATGCACCCATCCACGTGCGCCCGGCAGGCAACCGGCATCTGGCGGTGGTGAGCGACGAAGCGGCTCTGGAAATCGACGTGGACGCGGATGCGGAAAATCGCGCTGCGCTGGCCCAGCCCGCGCAACCGGACGAGGATGTCATCGACGACGATCCGCTCGATGAAGAGAGCCTCGCTGAAGATATTCCCGTGGACGCGCCCGCCGACCCGGTGACTGCCTCCGAGGCGAGCACCTCCGAGTCGATCGCCGAAGAGGTCATGACGGAGCAGGCCATTTCGGAACAGGCAATCACCGATCAGGCCATCATGGATGACCGGCTCGGCACTGAGGCAGCCATTGCCGACGCAGACAGCACCGACGCAGAGATCGTCGATGCCGCTGTCCGCGGGCAGTCAGCTGAACAATCGGCCGAACAACAGGCCGAGCAAGCGGACACACAATCAGACGAATCGCCGATCATCGAGGCGACGTTCGTGGCAATAGCCGGCGTCGAGGTGGACGACTCGGCGGCGCCATCGATTGGCGACAGCGTGACGTCGCAGTCCGCGGCCGACGATAATCCGCGCGGCGAAAGTCCGCACCAGCTTGGCCCCGATGAGTCCGATCGGGACGAGCCTCGGGCGATGGAACGGGATCCGGCCGCCGCGGAACCCGATGAAGAACGTTAAGGACGCCGTGCGCGGGGCGGTAGCAAGCTTATGAACGAACAAGATCTCAAGTACATCATCGAAGCAACTTTGCTGGCAGCCGGCCGGCCGTTGACCTCGCAGCAGTTGCTGGAGCTGTTCGATGAGCGTGAACGTCCGACAGTGGAGCAGTTGACCGCTGCGATGGGCCTGCTCGTCGCCGACTATGAGCCGCGCGGCATCGAACTGCTGGAAGTCGCCAGCGGCTGGCGCATCCAGGTCCGGGCTCGTTGCGTGGATGTGGTGTCGCGTCTGTGGCAGGAGCGTGCGTCGCGCTATTCGCGTGCGTTGCTGGAAACCCTGGCGCTGGTTGCTTACCGGCAGCCGATTACGCGCAGCGAAATTGAAGAAATACGCGGCGTGTCGATCAGCTCGACGATCATGCGCACCATGCAGGAGCGCAACTGGATCCGGGCCGTCGGTCACCGCGAAGTGCCGGGGCGCCCGGAACTGCTGGGCACCACGCGCGAATTCCTCGACTACTTCGGGCTGAAGAGCCTGGACCAGTTGCCGACGCTGTCCGAATTGCGCGACTTCGAGAACGTCGGCGTGCAACTCGAGTTGCCTGGCAACGAACTGCCGCCGGAGGCCACCGCGGCCGAGCCTGTCGAAAACACGGGAAGCACTGAAGCCGGCGGCGACGATGCAGAGATACTCGCGGACGCTGCCGATGGCGCCGACATGGCCGAGCAAGATGACGACGAAGGCGATGCGGCTCCAACCCTGGTTGCTTCTGGTGAGAGCGACGAGGACGCAGTCCGCAGCGTCGCGGACCCCGTCGATAGCGACAGCCACTAGTGACTTGAGAGCAGTGACCGGGCTGGGTACACCAGCTTCGGGGCTTCGCACTTGCGGCGAATTCCCCCGGTCCGGGTTCCGCGTCGTTTCCTTCCGGTCATTCGCTACAGCCGTCAGCATTTCCCTATGTCCGAACGCCTCCATAAATTGCTCGCCCAGCGCGGCCTGGGTTCCCGCCGCGAGATCGAGAAGTGGATACTCGCCGGACGGGTGTTGCTGAACGGCAAGCCGGCGCAGCCCGGGGATCAATACTCGGACGGCGACCGCGTCGTGGTGGACGGCCAGGAAGTGACGGGCCGCCTGCGCGTCTCCGCCGCCGCAAAAGTGATTGCCTATCACAAGCCCCAAGGGCAGCCGGTCGACTCGGGTGCGGCCGATGCTGCGCAGAGTGCATCGGGCGATGAATCCGTGATGGAGCGTTTGCCTTCGGTTCGCGGTTCACGCTGGCTGGTGATCAACACCATGCAGGCGGGCGATAGCGGTCTACTGCTGTTGACCACGGATGGGCAGCTTGCCAACGCATTACGACGCCATTCCGAATCGATCCCCGCCGCTTACGTTGCCAGGGTGCTGGTGCCGCATCCGGAATTCGACATCGAGTCGATTCCACGCGTGGTGCAGTACGACGATGCGACCGTCGAATTCGAGTCGATCGAGCCGGCCGGCGGCGAGGGTACGAATCGCTGGTTTCGCGTCAACGCACCGCGTGCCCATCGGCGCACTGCGGTGCGGGCGCTGTTCGAGAGCAGTGGCCTGAAAGTCAGTCGCGTCATCCAGGTTCAGTTTGCCGACCTCGAGCTGCCGAGGGACTTGCCGCGAGGTAAGCATCGCGAGCTCACCGATCAGCAGATCGCACGGCTCTATAAACTGGCGGAGGTCGAGCAGCCGACGGTCGTTACTGCGCGTCCGCCGCGGGGATTGGCGAAGGTGCGTGCCAATGCTGCGAGTGGCAAGAAGCCGCGTGGCTCGAATCGCCCATCGCGGCCGCAGGGCCGTAGCGAAGAGCGTCTCGATGAGCGTCCCGAAGGACGAGGTCGCGGACGCATACAGAACAAGTCAGGGAATCGCGCGACGTCGGGTGTGCCCGGCAAGCCGGCAGACGGGCGCTCCGGTGAGCGCAGCTTTGCCGGCAAGGGACCTGCCGGCAAACGTCCTGCCCCGCGCGCTACTGGCAGTCGAAGGTCTGGCCGCTGACACCCTTGCTATCGGGCCCTAGCAGATACAGGTAAGGCGCGATGATCGTTGCGGCTTCCGGCAGCGTGTTGCGGTCTTCGGCCGGATACGCCTGCAGTCGCATGTTGGTGCGGACCGCGCCTGGATTTACGCTATTGACGCGTATGGCGGGTCGCGTTTCCAGTTCATCGGCCAGCATGCGCATCATGCCGTCGCTGGCCCATTTCGAAACCAGGTAGGCACCCCAGTAAGCGCGCGGGCGCGGCACGACTCCGCTTGAAGTGAAGAGGATCGAGGGATCGCTCGATTGCCTCAGCAACGGCAGGCAGCGCTGCGTCAGGATGAACGGCACGTTGGTATTAACGTGCATGGTGCGCATCCACTTGGCTACGTCGTAGTGCTCGATGGGAGCGCGCTCGCCAAGCATGCCGGCGTTGTGCAGCAGGCCATCGAGCCGGCCGAATTCCTTCTCCACTGCTGCCACCAGCGCATCGTATTCCGCCGGTCCCGCCTTTTCGAAATCCAACGGCAACAACGATGGGCGCGGTTGTTGCGCATTGACGATCGTGTCGTACACCGCTTCCAGCCGCTTTACGTTGCGCCCATGAAGAATGACACGGGCGCCCAGTGCCGCGGCAGCCAGCGCAACCGCTTTGCCGATGCCATCGCTGGCGCCGGTGATGAGAATGACGCGGTCGTGCAGCAGATCGGCAGGAGGAGTGTAGGTGCGAGGGTCCATGGGAGGTGAGGGGTAATGGGAGTGATGAATGTGATGGAAGTGATGCAAGGGCGGGTGGTCGGAAGAATAGCAGCCAGTCGGCTGGTGCTGATCCAATTTGCGATGCCCGGCGCCAAATTGCCGGATGACAGGATGGTTCTCGCAAAGCACGCGCAGCTCGCAGAGCAATCCAGTCATCGGCGTTCCTTGGCGATGTCAGTGAGAAAATCCTCCGCGGTGCGCTAGCCGGCCTTCCTTGCTGCACGCCACGCGACCCAGGGCTTCTCAATGGGTCCAAGCTCTAAGCGCGCGGAAGCGACGTCGTAGTCGCGTCGGGCGATGCGATCCAGCAGGCGTCGATGTAACGATGCAATTACCAATACCGGACGTAGCGAAGGACGCGTAGCTGAGGGCACTGTAGCGATGGCTGTATCCAGATCGCTGGCGAGCGTCGCGCGAAACCCGGTCAGCACTTCCTTTACACCGGCGCTGACCTGTTTGGCGCGCAAGTCCTCAAGCGTCACCTTGCTCTTGTCGAGTTCATCGAGCGGCAGGTACAGGCGACCGTCATAGGCATCCTGCCGCACATCCCGAAGTATCTCGATTTCACGTATGGCAGCGCCTATGCGATTGGCGGCTGCACGAGTCGGCTCATCCATCGTCGCGTCACCCAGTAGCTGCGCGGCAATCAGTTCCTGAATGGTTCCGCCGCTACGCGAGCTGTAAGCACGCAGCTCACGCATGTTGAGGTACGTCATTCGCGACAGATCCGCGTCTGCCGCCACCAGCAATTCATGGAGCCGTGCAAACCCTCTGCGCGGTGCAACGGATCGCTCGTGCAGGACTCGCGTTGCCGGATGTTGCGGACTGCCGTTGGCCAGCCGATCGATTTCCTGGCGCCACCATTGCAGTCGCGTATGGGCTACGTCGTGATTGACGCTCTGCGCGGATTCGTGGATCTCGGCGTCCACGATGTACAGCGCGGTGATGGCATCGCGATGCTCGGGCGGCGCATAGAGCAGGGCGAAATAGCGCATCGAGCCCGGCGGTGCGGCGCGATCGATCATCGAAGTATCGAGAGTGGACTGGGTCACGGGCTACTACGGCTACTCAATTCCAGGAGCTTTCTTTTCAATCTCGCCGGTTGGCGCGCGCGCCAGCAGGTCCGGCTCCTGCGGTTCCCGGACCAGCTTGTCGATGGGGTCGAGCGCTTCTATTTCGCGATCCGGCCGGACTCCCAGTTCGGTGAACTTGCGTGCACCGGGCAATACCTGGCGTTCCAGCGAGCCAACCGCGCTGTTGAAGGAGTCGACGCTGGTGCCGAGGTTGCGGCCCAGGCGCCCCAGATGGCTGCTGAATACGGCGAGGCGCTTATAGAGGTCTTCGGCCAGCGTGCGGATCGTTTCCGCGTTCTGTGCCAGTGCCGTCTGGCGCCAGCCGTACGCAACGACCTTGAGCAGCGCGACGAAGCTGGTCGGGGTCGCGATGATGACGTCCTGGCGGATGCCATCCTCCAGCAGGGTTGGAATTTCAGCGAGCGCGGCCGACAGAAACTGGTCGCCGGGGATGAACAGGATCACGAAGTCAGGGCTCTTTTCGAACTGGCTCCAGTAATTCTTCGCACCCAGCTGGCGCACCCGTTCCGCTACCGCCTGGCCGTGGCGGCGCATTGCAATCGCACGTAGCTCGTCGGTGGTCGCATTCACCGCATCGAGATAAGCATCCAGCGGCGTCTTCACGTCGACGACCAGATCGCGCCCCTCGGGCATGTGCACGATCATGTCGGGCCGCAGGTTGCCCTCTTCGGCACGCACATGAACCTGTTCGGTGAAATCGCAGTGCTCCACCATGCCAGCCAGCTCGGCGAGCCGGCGCAAGGTCAACTCGCCCCACTGGCCGCGCACTTCAGGGCGGCGCAATGCGTTGACCAACGTGCGTGTCTCGCGCTGCAAGGCCTGCTGCCCGAGAGTCACGTTCTCCAGCGAAGCGCGCAGATTTCCGAAGGTCTCCGCACGTTCCTTCTCTATCCGTTGCATCTGCTGTTCGGTCTTGCCGAGTGCCTCGCGTATCGGCGCGAGCATGGTCTCAATCGCCTTCTCACGTTCGGTGAGAGCGGCGACGGCGGTCTGCTGATGCTGGCCGAGATGCTCGCGAGCCAGCCGCAGAAATACCTCGCTGTTGGCGCGCAGCGATTGTCCCGCCACCGACTCGAACGAGGACTGCAGACGTGCGGCCGCATGCTCGAGTGATTCGACGCGTTCGCGCTCCAGTTGCTCCTCGGTCTTCAGTTGGGATTTCAGCACCGCAAGTTCGACGTGCAGCCGTTCGGAGCGGCGACGACTCAACGCCGACACGATCAGCGCACCCAGAGCGGCGCCGACGAGCAGGCAGAGCAATGCAAGATAGATAGTAGTGGAGGGCATTGAAAAATCCGGACCGTAGCCCGTTGGTTGTAGCTGCGACTGCGCAGGCTTAGAGCCGTTGCAGCGCCATCATGTAGTTCACGTCGACGTTCGCGCTTTGTCTTGCCACCTGCCGCAGCGGATCGTATTCGAGTCCGGCGATATCGGTGACAGTCAGTCCGGCGTGGCGCGCCCAGCGGGCCAGCTCGGAAGGTTTGATGAAGCGCTCATAGGTGTGGGTGCCGCGTTCGAGCAGCCGCAGCACGTATTCCGCACCGACGATGGCCAGCAGGAATGACTTCGGGTTGCGATTGAGCGTAGAAACGATCACGTGGCCGCCTGGCTTCACCAGGGTATGCAGAGCACGCAGCACGCTGTCCGGTTCGGGAACGTGCTCCAGCATTTCCATGCAGGTCACTACGTCGTACGCAGCGGGCGAGTGTTCTGCGTGGGTCTCGGCTGCTTCCCGCAGATAACGAACCTGTACCTTGTTGTCGAGCGCGTGCAATTCGGCGACTTCGACCGTGGCGGCTCCCAGGTCGATGCCGGTGACGACCGCGCCGCGCTTCGCCATGGCTTCGCTCAACAGTCCGCCACCGCAGCCGACATCGAGAACGGTTTTGCCATTCAGCCGGGCATGGGAATCGATGTAATCGAGGCGCACCGGATTGAGGACGTGCAACGGACGGAATTCGCCTTGCGGGTCCCACCAGCGCTGTGCGGTGGCGTCGAAGCGGGCGATCTCGGCCGGATCGTGGTTATTCATAGGAGGCAAAGGATAGCGGATGACGCAGGGGTTGGAGAAAGCGCAGCGCGTATTCAGGCGCGCCGCCGCCGGTCCGGCTGCCGCTAGCTGCGGACCCCGCCGATCCTTTGTTGCCAGCGTTGAGCGCGTTGCATCAAGTCCTCGACATCCATATGCGTCAGCTGGCCTTCGCTCACCAGCTGACGACCCGCAACCCAGACGTCGGTCACCTGTTCGCGGGACGCCGCGTAGATGAGCTGCGCCAGGGGATCGTAAACCGGTTGTGTATGTGCCCGTGCCAGATCGACACAACACAGATCGGCCCACTTACCCGGTATCAGCGAACCGATTACGTCGGCCAGACCGAGCGCCCGGGCACCGTTGAGCGTCGCGATTTGGAGCCAGTCATGCGCGCCAATGCGGGCTCCCGCGTCCGCCGCGCCTTGCGCCAGCAACGCGGCAGTGCGCATCTCGTCCAGCATGTTCAGGTCGTTGTTGCTGGCCGCGCCGTCGGTGCCAAGGGTCATGTTCAGGCCGTGGCCGAGCAGAGTTGGCACCGGGCAGATGCCGTTGCCCAGTTTCAGGTTCGATTGCGGGCAATGCGCGATATGGATCCCGCCCTGCACGGCGCGTTGCATATCCGACTCATCGCAATGGACCATGTGTACGGCAGTCAGTAGCGGGGATAACAGGCCGAGCCGTTCCAGTCGCGCCATCGAGCGCTCGCCCTGGACGATCACCTCGTTGCGCGTTTCGTTGACGTGCATGGTCATCGGCAGCTCGAGTTCGTCCGCGGCGCGGCGCACCCGCGACAACGTGTCATCGCTGGCCGCCCACGGCGCATAAGGGGCCAGGGCGGTTGTAATCAGCGGATCGTCGCGATACTCATCGTGCAGCCGCAGGCCTTTTTCCAGGTATTCGTCGGCCGAGCCCGCCCAGACCGTGGGCGCGTCGATGACCGGCAGGCCGATGCAGCTGCGAATGCGCAGCGCTGATGCCGTCTGTGCCACGATTTCCGGGAACAGATGCATATCGGCGAAACAGGTGGTGCCGCTGGTCAGCATGTCCGCGATGGCGAGTTCGGTGCCGTCGCGCACGTATTCCGCGTCGATCCAGCGTTGTTCCAGCGGCCAGATCTGCTCGCGCAGCCAGCCCTCGAAGGGCAAGCCTTCGGCCGCGCCCCGCAGCAGGGTCATCGCGGCGTGGGTGTGTGTGTTGATCAGGCCGGGAAACACGACATGCGTGGGCCGGTCGATACGCTGCACCGCTGAAAAATGCTCCAGGGCGCGCGCTACCGGCTCGACGGCGAGGATGCGCCCCTGGTGGACCGCAATCGCATGCTCCTCGAGCAACTGCCCGAAAGGTTCCACCGGAATGATCCAGCGTGCGGTGATCAGGGTATCGATGGGGCGCATGGGGTGAGAGAAGTATAGCCCGGAGTGCCTTCAGACGGTTCGGCAAAGCGGTGTGCTGTGATAAGCTTCGGGACTTTACCGCCCGCGGATTTTCCTTCGGAAACAGAACCGATCCATGGCTGAAATCGCTCGCGAAGTCCTGTTCGTCAACCTCGAAGACGAGATGCGTAAATCGTATCTCGACTATGCGATGAGCGTTATCGTGGGGCGCGCATTACCGGATGTCAGGGATGGCCTGAAGCCGGTGCATCGACGCATCCTGTTCGCCATGCATGAGAGCAACTACGTGGCCTCGCGCCCGTATGTGAAGTGCGCGCGCGTGGTCGGCGACGTGCTCGGCAAATATCACCCGCACGGCGACACGGCTACATACGAGGCGCTGGTGCGCATGGCGCAGGACTTTTCCATGCGCTACATGCTGATCGACGGGCAGGGCAACTTCGGTTCCATCGACGGCGACCGTCCCGCGGCGTACCGCTACACCGAATGCCGCATGACGCCGCTGACGGCGGAGCTGCTGGCCGACATAGACAAGGAAACGGTCGATTTCGTCGACAACTACGACGGCAAGGAACAGGAGCCGGTCGTGCTGCCCACCCGGGTGCCGAACCTGCTGATCAATGGCGCCGCGGGCATCGCGGTCGGCATGGCGACCAACATACCGCCACACAACCTGACGGAAGTGGTGACCGCCTGCATCGCGCTGATCGACGATCCCGAACTCTCCATTGCCGGGCTGATGCAGTACATTCCGGGCCCGGATTTCCCGACCGCCGGCATCATCAACGGCACGCAGGAGATGGCGACTGCGTACCATACCGGTCGCGGCCGCATCTATATGCGTGCCCGCACCACTATCGAGGAAGACGACAAGGGCCGTCAGGCCATCATCGTCACCGAGCTGCCGTTCCAGGTGAACAAAGCGCGGCTGCTCGAACGCATCGCCGAGCTGGTGCGCGAGAAGATCATCGAGGGCATCGCTGGAGACGGCTTGCGCGATGAGTCGGACAAGGACGGCATGCGCATCGTCATCGAGCTCAAGCGCGGTGAGGTCGCGGATATCCTGCTGAACAATCTGTTCAAGCACACGCCGATGGAGTCGGTGTTCGGTATCAACATGGTTGCCTTGCAGGATGGCCAGCCGAAGCTGCTCAACCTCAAGGAGATGCTCGAAGCGTTCCTGCGGCATCGCCGCGAAGTCGTCACCCGTCGCACGATCTACGATCTGCGCAAGGCCCGCGAGCGCGCGCACATCCTGGAAGGCCAGGCGGTGGCGCTGGCGAACATCGACGACGTGATCGCGGTCATCAAGGCGTCGCCGTCGCCCGCCGAAGCAAAGGTTGCGTTGATGGGCCGCATCTGGCCAGCCGGCGCCGTGCCGGCAATGCTGGAACGTGCCGGTCAGGTCGCGACGCGACCGGACGGGCTCGCGGAAGGTTTCGGGCTGGGCCCGACGGGCTATCGGCTCTCCGATGTGCAGGCACAGGCTATCCTGGAGCTGCGACTGAATCGCTTGACCGGCCTGGAGCAGGACAAGATCGTGAGCGAGTTCCAGGAGCTGCTGGTGCAGATCCAGGATCTCGGCGACATCCTGGCCCGTCCGGAGCGGCTGCTCATCGTCATTCGCGCCGAGCTGGAAGATATCCGCGCCAAGTACGGCGACAAGCGTCGCACCGAAATCATCCAGAATCACTCCGACCTCACGCTCGAAGATCTGATCGAGCAACAGGATGTGGTGGTGACGCTGTCCCACGGCGGATATGCGAAAGCCCAGCCGGTCACCGTTTATCAGGCGCAACGCCGCGGCGGCCGCGGTAAAGCGGCCACCAGCGTCAAGGACGAGGATTTCATCGACAAGCTGTTCGTCGCGAACACGCACGATACCTTGTTGTGCTTCTCCAGCGCCGGCAAGTTGTACTGGCTGAAGGTCTACCAATTGCCGCAGGCCAGCCGCGGTTCGCGCGGCAAGCCGATCGTCAATCTGCTGCCGCTGCAGGAAGGCGAACGCATCAACGCGGTGCTGCCGATTCACGAATTCGAAGAGAACAAGTTCGTTTTCATGGTGACCGCGCAAGGCACCGTGAAGAAGACCTCGCTCGAGGCGTTCTCGCGTCCGCGCCAGGCGGGCATCATCGCCATCGAGCTGGATGCCGGGGACCGGCTGGTCGGCGTCGACATCACCGACGGCACCAAGCAGATCATCCTGTGCTCCGCGAGTGGTAAAGCCATTCGCTTCGATGAAAACGACGTGCGCCCGATGGGTCGCAATGCTGCGGGCGTACGCGGCATTCGCCTGCCTGCCGGCGATGACGTCATCTCGCTGATTACCTTGGGCGAGCAGGGCATGATCCTGACCGCCTCCGAAAATGGCTACGGCAAGCGCACTCCGGTTGAGGACTATCCGGTTCACGGGCGCGGCGGGCAGGGCGTGATTGCGTTGCAGACCAGCGATCGCAACGGCCGCATGGTGGGCGCGCTGCAGATCAGCGACGACGATGAAGTCATGCTGATCAGCTCCAGCGGTACGCTGGTACGCACTCCGGTCAACGATATTTCGATCCAGGGTCGCAACACGCAGGGTGTGCGCCTGATCCGCCTCGACGAAGGGGACCGGCTGGTCGGCCTGGAGCGCATCATCGCTGATGGGGGCGATGGGGCCGATGGGACGGAAGGCGCTGAGGCAGGGGAGGGGTCCGAGGGAGCGGAAGGAGCCGAAGGTGGCGACGCGGCAGGCGGCGAACCCGGCGAATAGCTTGTCTTAAATCAGTTACCAGTCACGAGTCACTTCCCACTATGTCACGCGTTTTCAATTTCAGCGCCGGTCCCGCGGTTCTCCCCGTCGAAGTGCTTGAACAGGCCCGCGACGAAATGCTCGATTGGCAGGGCAGCGGCATGTCGGTGATGGAGATGAGCCATCGCGGCAAGGCGTTTGTCTCGATCGCCACGCAGGCGGAAGCCGACCTGCGGGAGCTGCTGGCGGTGCCCGCGAACTACAAGGTGCTGTTCCTGCAAGGCGGTGCCACCGCGCAATTCTCCGGCATTCCTTTGAACCTCACGACGCCTGACAGCGTGGTGGATTACGTGAACACCGGCGCGTGGTCGAAGAAGGCCATCGGCGAAGCGAAGCACTACGCCAAGGTCAATGTCGCCGCCGACGCGGGCGAGCCGTACACCTCGATTCCCGCGCAGTCGGGCTGGAAGCTGAGCAGCAATGCCGCTTACCTGCACTACACGCCCAACGAAACGATCGGCGGCGTGGAATTCCACTTCGTCCCCGACGCAGGGTCGGTCCCGCTGGTGGCCGACATGTCCTCGACGATCCTGTCGCGTCCCATCGACGTGGCGAAATTCGGCATCATCTATGGCGGTGCGCAGAAGAACATCGGCCCGGCCGGCCTGACGCTGGTTATCGTCCGTGACGATCTGCTCGGCAAGGCACGCACTGCGACGCCGGCCTTCATGGATTTCGCTGCGATGGCTAAAGAGGGCTCGATGCTCAACACACCGCCAACCTACGCCTGGTACTTGGCGGGACTGGTGATGCAATGGCTCAAGCGCAATGGTGGCCTCAAGGCGATGGGCGAGCGCAATCGCGCCAAGGCCGAGCTGCTGTACAACGCAATCGATACGTCTTCCTTCTATCGCAATCCGGTAGCGAAGGATGCGCGCTCCTGGATGAACGTGCCGTTCACGCTGGCGAAGCCCGAGTTGGACAAGACCTTCATCGCCGAGGCCAAGCAGGCCGGCCTGGTGACGCTGGAAGGTCATCGTTCCGTCGGCGGCATGCGTGCGAGCATCTACAACGCCATGCCTTTGGAAGGCGTGCAGGCGCTGGTCTCGTTCATGCAGGAGTTCGAACGCAAGAATGGGTGAGGAAGCGGCTGCCGGCTGGCGGTTAGCGGTTAGTGCCGGAAGGCGCGCCGCCCCCGTCTACATCTGCTCAGCTGCTTCACGAACCGCCAACCGCTAACCGCCAACCGCTTTTTTATGACTTTCAAGATCCTCACTCTCAACAATATCTCCGTACGCGGGCTGGAGCGCCTGCCGCGAGAGCGGTACGAAGTCGCCTCCGAGATCGGCCATCCCGACGCAGTGCTGCTGCGTTCCGCCGACATGCACGAGATGGAGGTGCCTGCGAGCGTCAAGGCCATCGCACGCGCCGGTGCCGGGACCAACAACATCCCGGTAGAGAAATTCTCCAAGCGCGGTGTACCGGTGTTCAATTCACCCGGTGCCAATGCGAATGCCGTCAAGGAACTGGTCATCGCCGGCATGTTCCTGGGGGCACGCAATATCTGCCAGGCTTGGGAATACGTGCGGGCGCTGCAGGGCGATGACGAACAGCTCGATACGGCGGTCGAGAAGGGCAAGAAGAAATTCGTCGGCTACGAGTTGCCGGGCCGCACCCTGGGTGTGGTGGGACTCGGTGCGATCGGAGTCGAAGTTGCCAACACGGCGCATGCGCTGGGAATGCGCGTGCTGGGCTTCGATCCACAGATAACCGTGCAGCGCGCCTGGCAGTTGTCCTCCGGAGTGGAGCAGGCAGTCTCCCTGGACGATCTGTTCGCGCGCAGCGATATGGTGACGGTCCATGTTCCGCTCATTGCGGCGACGCGCAATCTGGTGAACACCGCGCGCCTGAAACTGCTCAAGAGTCCGGGTGTGATACTGAACTTTGCCCGTGCCGGCATCGTGGATCAGGACGCAATCCTGGAGGCGCTGAACAACAACAAGCTGGGTGCGTATATCTGCGATTTCCCGACCGCCCGATTGAAGGATCACGCACGCGTCGTGGCATTGCCGCACCTCGGTGCGTCGACCGGTGAGGCGGAGGAGAACTGCGCCATCATGGCGGCAGACACGCTGCGCGATTTTCTCGAGAACGGCAATATCCGCAATAGCGTGAATTTTCCGGAAGCCGTGTTGCCGCGCACCTCCGGAGCGGCGCGTCTGTCGATCGCCAACGAAAATGTGCCCAACATGGTGGGGCAGATTTCCACGGCGCTGGCCGCTGCGAAGCTCAACATCGCCGACCTGCTGAACAAGTCGCGGGGCGACCTCGCTTACACACTGATCGATATCGACGGAGCCGTGCCGGCCTCGGTCATCGACGCCGTGCGCGCTATCGAAGGCGTGCTGGCGATCCGTTCGCTGTAATCCGCTCTCCGGCCCAACGACTATCGCTGTTGCAGACACGCGTGAAGAAGAAATCCCCAACCCAGGCCTCAGCTTCGGCGCGATCCACCAAGGCTGCTGGCAAGCGTGCGGGTGGCAGCAAGAGTGTGCAGCCGCAGGCGGCAGCGTCGCCGGACCTGAAGGTGTTCCGCGATCGCATCGACACGATCGATGCAAAAATCCAGGCCCTAATGAATGAGCGCGCACAGTGCGCCAAGCAGGTGGGTGCATCGAAGCAGGCACAAGGCCTGCAAACGGCGGATTTCTACCGCCCGGAGCGTGAAGCGCAGGTGCTGCGCAATGCGGTCGCGCGCAATCAGGGACCACTGCGCAACGAAGAGATCGTGCGCCTGTTCCGCGAAATCATGTCCGCATGCCTGGCGCAGGAAGAACCGCTGAAAGTCGCCTTTCTCGGCCCCGAAGGCACGTTCTCGCAGCAGGCTGTGCTCAAGCATTTCGGGCATTCGGTGCGCGCGCTGCCGCTGGCGGAGATCAACGAGGTGTTCGCCGAAGTGCAGGCCGGCCACGCCGACTTCGGCATCGTGCCCATCGAGAATTCCACCGAAGGCACCGTCAACAACACTCTCGACATGTTCCTGACCACGCCGCTGAAGATCTGCGGCGAAGTGGAATTGCGCATCCACCAGCACTTGATGGGTCGCATGACGGGCATGGAGAAGATTGTCCGCGTCTGTTCGCATCAGCAGTCGCTGGCGCAGTGCCGGCAGTGGCTGGACGAACATTTGCCGGGGGCCGAACGGATCCCGGTCAGCAGCAACGCGGAAGCCGCGCGACGCGCACGCGACGAAGACGGTAGTGCCGCGATTGCGGGCCAGACAGCCGCGGAGGTCTACGGCCTGAATATCATCGCGCCGCAGATCGAGGATCGTCCGGACAACACCACGCGCTTTTTGGTGATTGGCCGCAAACTGTTCAATGCCAGCGGCCAGGACAAGACGACGCTGCTGTTATCGGCCGGCGATACCCAGTCGCCCGGTGCTTTGTACCGCTTGCTGGAGCCGCTCGCACGGAACAACATCAGCATGACGCGGATCGAATCGCGACCGTCGCGCCGGCACAAGTGGGACTACGTGTTCTTCATCGACGTGCAGGGGCATGTCGATGAGCAGCCTTTGAAGCAGGCGCTCGAAGGCTTGAAGAAACAGTCCTCGCTGTTCCGCGTGCTGGGCTCGTATCCGTGCGCGGTGTTGTGAGAAGGCCAAATGGCCAACCGGCCATCGGCTATTGGCCAGCGAGGAGCGAGCCAGTGTTGGTAGTGCGATCCTGTTTTTCCGCATTGTTGGGCCAGCAGCCGATTGGCCGTTGACCCGTTGACCCTCCATGTCCGACCTCACCAAACTCAGTGCCCCTTCCGTCCGCACCCTGGCGCCCTACGTGCCAGGCAAGCCGATCGAGGAGCTGGAGCGGGAATACGGCATTCGCGACAGCATCAAGCTGGCATCGAATGAAAACCCGCTGGGTCCGGGGCCTATGGCGACGGCGGCGATTGCTGCGGCGTGTCGCGATATCGGGCTGTATCCGGACGGCAACGGGTTCGCATTGAAGCAAGCGCTGGCGCAGCGTCATGGGTGCCCGATCGAGAGCATCACGTTGGGCAACGGTTCCAACGACGTGCTGGTGATGCTGGCAGAAGCATTTCTGACCGCCGATGTGGAGGCGGTTTACTCACAGTACGCCTTCGCCGTTTATCCCATCGTGGTGCAGGCCACGGGTGCGCAGGCACGCGTTGCACCGGCGCTGCCCGCGGGCCACCCGATGGCGCTGGGTCACGATCTGGACGCGATGGCGCGCCTGACGAATGAACGGACCCGCATCGTCTTCATCGCTAACCCCAACAACCCTACCGGTACATGGGTGGATGCGGTCGCGTTGCGCGCGTTCATCGAAAAGTTGCCGGCTACTACACTGGTGGTAGTGGACGAGGCTTACATCGAGTACGTCGAGGATCCGCAGTTGCCCGACACTAGTCGCTGGCTCGCGGAATTTCCGAATCTCGTGGTCACGCGCACTTTCTCGAAAGCCTATGGTCTTGCTGGTTTGCGTGTCGGCTATGCGCTCGCAGAACCTGCTGTTGCCGGCATGCTCAACCGTGTGCGCCAGGCGTTCAATGTCAATTCTGTTGCGCTCGCAGCGGCACGCGCCGCGCTCAAGGACGAGGAGCATCTGCGCAAGTCCATTACCGTCGCTCGCAGTGGTCTTCGGCAAGTGGCGGCCGGCCTGGACCGACTGGGCATACGGCATCTGCCGTCGCAGGGGAATTTCCTGCTGATAGATTGCGCCCGGCCCGCTGCCGCGGTGTACGAGGCCATGCTGCGCCAGGGTGTCATCGTTCGCCCTGTCGGCAACTATCAATTGCCGAATCACCTGCGGCTGACCATCGGAACCGAGGCCCAGAATCAGCGTATGCTCGTGGCGCTCGAGCACGCCTTGTCCGTTCAGAACCCCATCCCGTCAGCCTGAATTTCCGATCGATGCCGCACTACGTAGTCCAGCCCGCAGCCGGAGTGTCCGGTGCCGTCCGAGTCCCCGGCGACAAATCCATTTCACACCGCGCACTGATGCTGGGCAGCATTGCCGATGGCATTACCGAGGTCGGCGGCTTCCTGGAAAGCGAGGACTGCCTTGCAACCATGCGGGCGATGCGTGCGCTGGGTGTAACGATCGAGCAGGCGGGTCCGAATCAAGTACGCGTTCATGGCGTGGGCCTGCGCGGATTGCATCGAGCCGACCATGCGCTCGATCTGGGTAACTCCGGCACGGCAATGCGCCTGATGACGGGTTTGCTCAGCGGGCAGAGTTTTGACAGCGAGCTGATCGGCGACTCCTCGCTGATGAAACGCCCGATGGAGCGCGCTGCGGCGCCGTTACGCCTGATGGGTGCACGGCTGGAGACGCTGAATGGCAGGCCCCCGGTGAAGATTTCCGGCGGGGCGCCGCTGGCGGGCATCCGTTTCGAATTGCCGGTCGCCAGTGCCCAGGTCAAATCGGCGATTCTGCTTGCCGGCCTGTACGCACGCGGTACGACCACCGTCATTGAGCCGGCAGTTACCAGAGATCACACCGAGCGGATGCTGCAGGGCTTCGGCTGTTCGCTGCAGGCAAGTGACGGGGAGGTGCAGCTGCAACCACCCGCGCGTTTGCAGGCATGCTCGCTCGAAGTGCCAGGCGATTTCTCGTCATCCGCTTTTTTCATGGTGGCGGGATCGATCAGCCGCGGGGCTGGCCTGACGATCAAAGGAGTCGGTATCAACCCGACACGAACCGGGCTGCTGGATATCCTTGCGCTCATGGGCGCGGACCTGCGGGTTGTCGGCCACCGCTCCGCGGGCGCAGAGCCGGTCGCCGATATCGAAGTGCATCCGGCTCGATTGAAAGGCATTCATGTGCCCGAGCATCTGGTGCCTCTGGCTATCGACGAGTTTCCGGCGCTCTTTGTTGCCGCTGCCTGCGCGGAAGGGGAGACGCTGGTCACCGGAGCGGAGGAACTGCGCGTGAAGGAAAGCGACCGTATTCAGGTCATGGCGGACGGCCTGCGCGCCCTGGGCGTTAGTTGCGAAGTCCTCCCTGACGGCATGCGCATCCAGGGCCGCCCGGACGGACCGGCATTCTCGGGCGGTACGGTCGACAGCGACGGGGATCATCGCATCGCCATGTCCTTTGCCATGGCCAGCCTGCGGGCTGCGGCCGACATCCAGATCCTGGACGTGGCCAACGTGGCGACTTCGTTCCCAGGGTTCGTGGCCGTGGCGGCCAAAGCCGGGCTCAATCTGACCGAGCACGTTTAAGGGTGGGCACCTTGTCCCAGCCGCCGTCCGCAGTTTCGGCAGACGTTGCCATTATTACTATCGATGGGCCGAGCGGGTCCGGAAAGGGCACCATCGCGCGGCAGGTCGCCAACCGGCTGGGCTGGCACCTGTTGGACAGCGGCGCGTTGTATCGCCTGGTTGCCTACCTGGCCAACAAGCGCAGCACCGACCCGGCCGATGAGGCCGGTCACGAGCAGCTGGCGCGCCATCTCGATGTGAAATTCGCCGCCGATCCGCAGGGAGATGAGCAGATCTGGCTGGAGGGGGACGAAGTCAGCCAGGCGATCCGGACCGAGCAGGCCGGTGACGGCGCTTCCCGGGTGGCGGCCATGCCGGGCGTCAGGGCGGCGTTGCTGGGGCGCCAACGTGCCTTTGCGACAGCTCCCGGGCTGGTGGCCGATGGGCGCGACATGGGAACTGTTGTATTCCCGCAATCAGGACTCAAGATTTTCCTGACCGCGAGCCCTGAAGAGCGCGCTCGGCGTCGCTATAACCAGTTGAAAGACAAGGGTCTCGGTGCTAACCTCGCCGCCCTTTCGCAGGAGATAGCCGAGCGTGATCGGCGCGATGCGAATCGCGCGATTGCGCCGCTGAAGCCCGCCGCCGACGCAGTGCTCATAGATTCGACCTCTATGAGCATCGAAGCCGTCGTCGCCCAGGTGCTGGAACTGGCGGCCGATCGTCGTCTCTAGTGCAGATTGGTGCGCGTTGCGATGTGTGCGTCATGTGTGTGCCGTCAGAGTGTGTATGCGTCGTGCGCAGTCATATGTAGTCATAGTCATATGTAACTGATGTGAGCGACGCAACTGCGATGCTGATGTCGAATGGTTTTCCCGGCTGCGCTGTGTCGCGGCTTTTTTTCTGGCATTGGGCCCTAACCCAGCGCCGGGCAGGTTTTGTGGTGCTGCGCCGGATGCGCGGCTTGAAGTAACAACCCCTCGCATGTCGGGACGACAGCAAGGGCCAGCGGGTCGTAACGGCCCCGGATGCACTCATGACCGAAGTTAGTTTCGCGCAGATGTTCGAAGAGACCCAGGCTTCCCAGAAGATCAAGCCGGGCGCCATCCTGACCGCACGCGTGATCGAAGTCGGCGAAGACTTCGTGATCGTCAACGCGGGCCTCAAGAGCGAGGCCGTCATCTCCGTCGATCAGTTCAAGAACGATCGCGGCGAGATCGAAGTGTCGGTAGGCGAAGATGTCGAGGTCGCACTCGACAGCGTCGAGGACGGCTCGGGCGAAACCCGCCTCTCGCGCGAAAAAGCCAAGCGTGCCCGCACCTGGTCGCGTCTTGAGCAGGCGTTCGAAAAACAGGAAGTGGTCAAGGGCATCATCAACGGCCGCGTCAAGGGCGGGTTCACCGTCGAAATCGACTTTGTCCGCGCGTTCCTTCCCGGTTCGCTCGTCGACGTGCGCCCGGTGCGCGACCCATCCTACCTCGAAGGCAAGGTCCTCGAATTCAAGGTCATCAAGCTCGACCAGAAGCGCAACAACGTCGTCGTTTCCCGCCGTGCAGTGGTGGAACAGGAATACAGCGCCGAGCGCACCGAGCTGCTGGAGAAGCTGCAGGAAGGCGCAGTCGTCAAGGGCGTGGTCAAGAACCTCACCGATTACGGCGCGTTCGTGGACCTCGGCGGCATCGACGGCCTGCTGCACATCACCGACATGGCCTGGAAGCGCGTCAAGCATCCTTCCGAAGTGGTCAACGTCGGGGACGAGATCGATGTGCGCATCCTCAAGTTCGATCGCGAGCGCCAGCGCGTCAGCCTCGGCATCAAGCAGCTCGGCAACGATCCGTGGCAGAACATTGCCCGTCGTTACCCGACCGGCACGCGCCTGTTCGGCAAGGTCACCAACATCGCCGACTACGGCTGCTTCGTGGAAATCGAAGAAGGCGTGGAAGGCCTGGTGCACGTCTCGGAAATGGACTGGACCAACAAGAACGTCAACCCCTCGAAGGTCGTGCACATCGGCCAGGAAACCGAGGTCATGGTGCTGGACATCGACGAAGAGCGCCGCCGCATTTCGCTCGGCATCAAGCAGTGCCAGTCCAATCCGTGGAAGGATTTCGGCGACAGCTTCAACCGCGGCGACAAGGTCAGCGGCCAGATCAAGTCGATCACCGATTTCGGCATATTCATCGGCCTGAACGGCGGCATCGACGGCCTGGTGCACCTCTCCGACATCTCCTGGGACGTGCCCGGCGAGGAAGCGGTGCGCAACTACCAGAAGGGCCAGACGGTCGAGGCCATGGTGCTGTCGATCGATCCGGAGCGCGAACGCATTTCGCTCGGCATCAAGCAGCTGGCGAAGGACCCGTTCTCTACCTGGATCGCGGAACACCCCAAAGGCAGCATCGTCAACGGCAAGGTGCGCGAGGTCGACGCCAAGGGTGCGATCATCGACCTGGGCGGCGGCGTGGAAGGCCACTTGCGTGCTTCCGAGCTGTCGCGCGACCGCGTGGAAGATGCGCGCATGTTCCTCAAAGTCGACGACGACGTGGAAGCCAAGTTCACCAACGTCGATCGCAAGAGCCGCACCATCGCCTTGTCCATCAAGGCGAAGGAAATCCACGAAGAGAACGAAGCCGTGCAGAGCTACCGTACCGGCGAGTCTTCCAGCGGCACCAGCCTCGGCGATCTGCTCAAGGAGCATATCGGAGGCCAGGACAACGAGGATTGAGCCGGCGACTGGTCGTGAGCGTGGCGGCGCTGTCCCCTGAGGGGACAGCGCCCTCACGATCTTCGCCTTGGACGGCGCCGTCCGGGACTAATGCTGTGAAAGAACAACAACGGGCCCGAGTATGACGAAATCCGAACTCATCGAGCTCATTGCTGCCAAGCAAAAGCACCTGCCGGCCAAGGACGTCGAGCTGGCGGTGAAGCAGATCCTCGAAATCATGAGCGATGCCCTGGCACAGGGCAGTCGCATCGAGATCCGCGGCTTCGGCAGTTTCTCCCTGCATTTCCGTCCGCCACGCCAGGGCCGCAATCCCAAGACCGGCGAGACCGTGGCGTTGTCGGGCAAGAACGTACCGCATTTCAAGCCGGGCAAGGATCTGCGCGAGCGGGTCAACGACGGCCAGGCGAACGCGATCAGGGATTGATCGGGCACGGACAGACCTGGCGGTGGCCCCAGCTCTGCCGGTATTCGTATCTGGTAGCTTCCTTATCTACCGATGTCCCGTTTTCTCTTTCTTCTTAGCGTAACCATCGCGGCTTTGCTCGCAGTGCTGGTCAGCGCGATGAATGCTGCCGGCGTGGACATCGAGCTGGCTTTCTTTCATGTCGCCGCGCCGTTGGGAATCGCGCTGGTGGTCGCATTCACGATAGGGATGCTCGCAGGTCTGCTCTGGCGTGCTCACTGGATGGCGGAACTGTTGCGCGAAAGAGGGCGACTGCGAAGGGCGCTGCGACTGGCAGAGTCACAGGCTCGCAATGCTGCGGCCGCCGGCGACAAACCGGTATAGGCCGGTGTAGGTGCGTTCTCGCTGCCGCACATTTCTGCAGTAAATACCCAGTAATTGATTGCCGCGCGTGGCGACATCGCGGGCAACCTACTCGTGCGGCTCGCAGACACAGCAGCAGCGAGCTTCACTACCTGCAGAATCGTCCAATCTGTTCGTTAAGAGAAGCCAAGGAGAGGCCAAATGTCGAACACCCAGCAAGCAAGCTCCCGCAAAGTGAACTCCGCGCTATCGAATCCGCGGTCCGGAGTGTCCCGCTTCACCCGCCGATCGGTGCAGATCCTCATCGCCAGCATCGCGCCCATGCTGGCGTGGGCGGGACCGGTAGATATCAACAAGGCCGATGCCGCGACGATCGCCAAGGAGCTCAATGGCATCGGCCTGAGCAAGGCGCAGGCCATCGTTACCTACCGCGAGAAGAACGGGGTCTTCAGGAGTGCGGATGAGCTGCGCAAGGTCAAAGGCATCGGGGCCAAAACCCTGGAGCGCAACCGGCCCAATATCCGCCTCGACGCGTCCGGTGCGGAGAAGAAAGCCGGGTAGCGCAATGCGGGAACCGCACTCGGGGCGGCCGCAATAGGGAACTTCTTACAAGTACGACGATGACGCCTGTCCGCTACAGGCGTCATCTTATCTGCGTGCTTCCTACGCTATCATCCGACGCACTATTCCAACGGAGGCGTGACGGTGGCGCAGACCAAAGAGATCAGAACGGCGGTATTTCCGGTAGCAGGACGCGGCACACGCTTCCTGCCGGCGACCAAGGCAAGCCCCAAGGAGATGCTGCCCATCGTCGACAAGCCGCTGATCCAGTATGCGGCGGAAGAGGCGCTGGCTGCCGGCGCGCGCAAACTGGTATTCATTACGGGTAGCTCCAAGCGCGCCATCGAAGATCACTTCGACAGCGACCACGAACTCGAAGAAGCGCTGGAGGCGCAGGGCAAGACCGAGTTGCTCAAGGCGCTCAAGGACATCGTGCCTTCCTGGGCAAGCTGTATCTACATCCGCCAGCCTTCGCCATTGGGCCTCGGGCACGCCGTGTGGTGCGCCAAGCCGGTGGTTGGAAATGAGCCGTTCTTCGTGCATCTCGCCGACGATCTCATCGATGCCACCACGCCGTGCTTGCGGCAGATGGCCGGTGTCTACGCCGAACGCGGCGGTAGCGTCCTCGGAGTCGAAACCGTGCCGCGCAACGAGACCGACAAGTACGGCATCGTGTCCACCGAGGAGGCCGATGGCCGCGTCAGCAAGGTCAAGCAGATCGTGGAGAAGCCGCGGCCGCAGAATGCGCCCTCGACACTCGCCGTCGTCGGACGTTACCTGCTGTCACCGACGATTTTCGAGAAGCTGGAACAGACCGGGCGCGGTGCCGGCGGCGAAATCCAGCTCACCGATGCGATTGCGGATCTGCTCTCGGACGAAACGGTGTACGCCTACGAGTTCGAAGGCAAGCGCTACGACTGCGGCAGCAAGATCGGTTACCTGCAGGCGACCGTCGAATACGCGCTGAAGCATGAAAGCCTCGGTGGGAAATTCAGCGAGTACCTGGTGAATCTTGCCGGGCAGCTCAAGCCGGGCAAGTAGGTTGCTGCGAAGCGGACGATCGACCTAGGCCTTTCGGGCTAGCAGTTCGCACTAACTGGACTTCCGGTATATCTGCACTAGCTGAGCAACTGGCAGTCAGACGATGGTTGTGTGCTTCGCTTCCCTCCAGCATAGAGGGAAGCGAAGACGATCACGCTTGGCGGCCTTTGACAGCCCGTGTGCGTCCGGCTGATTTCACCCTGGTCCACAACGCAACCAGACCCAACAATTCCCATCCCATCGTCCCGCCGCCGCCACCACCCGCGTGGGGCGTTGTAACAGGCGGCGCGACCGGTGGTGCCGCTGCCGTGAATGTGGCTTCTTCGGAACTCTCGCCACCTTGGTCGTCGGTGACGGTGAGTCGCACGGTGAACGTTGCGGCGCCGGGTATGTTCAGCGTGGTCGAAGCTTGTGCCGGCGATAGCACCACGGGCGCCGTTCCGCTGACATTCACCACCGACCACAGAAATGTCGTGAGCGTGCGTCCGTTGGAGGCAAAGCTGCTCGATCCGTTCAGCACAATGCTGCTGCCTGCGGTCGCGTCGCCCGTATTCTGCAGAATCACGAACGGTCTCACGGCCGCATCGACTGCAGCACCGGTGTTCAGCATTCCGGCGCCACAGGTTTGCGTGGTGCAGCCGCATTCCGCCTGCTGTAAATCCGCATCGCTGGTAGATACGTGGCATTGCGGAATCGACGCATCGCTCGCCGGAAAGGGTGTGGACGAGCGTTTGATGAGCGTCGTCAACTGATCCGGCGACAAGTTGCTGTTGACCGAGCGCATCAGTGCCGCAGTGGCAGCGGCCATTGGCCCGGAGAAGCTGGTGCCGAGATTGGCGGTGAGCGGGTTCTGATCCGTATAGGTGGCGGCGAGCGGAGTCCTGGTGCCCGAGTCGGTGGCGACCACAATGGAGAACAGGCACGGCAGGTTGCCGCTGGTGTTGACGCAGTTGCCGCCGGGCGCGCCGATGCCGATTTCCGGGCCGAGGCTGCTGAAGCCGACTTTGGTTCCGACGTGGCGCAGTCCAGCAACTCCCAGTACTCCAGGACAATTTGCAGGTGCGCTGACCGGTCCTCCCTCGTTGCCGGCAGAGGCGACGATCAATACGCCCTTTGCGGTGATCTCATCCACCGCCGCGCGATAGGCCGCGGTACATCCGCCGTCGCTGCCAAGACTGAGATTGATGACCTGTGCAGGGGTTGGGTTGACCGGAGCCCCGGCAACCGCCAGGCCGGCGGCCCAACGCATACCGGCAATGATGTCCGAATCGTACCCGCCGCATTTGCCAAGGACGCGCACCGGTAACACGCGTGTATTCCAGCCGGCGCCAGCGACGCCAACACCGTTGTCGGTGAGCCCGCCGATCAATCCCGCAACGCGCGTACCGTGCCAGGAGCTCGATGCCGCATCGCATTTGGTGAACTCGGGCTGCTGTTTGTCCGCTTCGGTCACCCAGTCGCCGGGATCGGAAGGATCGGCATCGCGTCCATCGCCATCGTTGGCAACCGCAACATCGGTTACAAAATCGTAGCCCGCCAGAATCTTGCCGCCAGCGCTCGAACGACCCAGGTCCGGATGATCGAAGCGCACACCGGTGTCGAGTACCGCCACGACGACGGCGGAGCTGCCCTTGGTCAAGTCCCAGGCGTGATCGGTCCCGGTCGCGGCTGGTTGCGCACTCAACAGGTACCATTGTTCGGACAGAAGTGGATCGGAAGTGACGGCGTGGATATGCCGGCGCAGGTCCGGGGCCGCATACTCGACTTGCGGGTCCGCCAGCAACTGCCCGATCGTGCTGTTCAGTGCCGCAGCGCTCAATGGCGTCTGCAACTGCACCACATCGATGGCTGCGCTGATGGATTGCTTGGCCGAGAGCGAGGTTCGCGCCAGCTTGCTGGCCTTGGTGGCTCGCTCGGCCGGGCTCGATCCTGTGGATTCGGCATTGCGCCATTTGATGATGATGCGATCCGTCGCTGCGGGTTGCTCGATGCGACCGTGTGCTGCAACCGGATTGCGTTCCTGCGACTGACCATGCGCAGTGGTAATTACCAGCAGCAGGAGCATGCTGAGGGCATGTAGCGGCGAGCGTTTCATGAACAGTCCCTGCTGCGGGGAGGCCGATGGAGGAGAGCTCAGTGTAGGCAGGACCGATGACAGAAAAAGCGCGTGTGGTTCACGCTAGCGGCAAGCCGTCGCAACCATTCCCGTTTGTACCATGCGACATCGGCGGCGGTTCAGTACCATCGGAACTACAGCTGGGTTAATCTGTCGGCGCTGAAGATAGCGATGGAGACAGCGGTACCCTTCGGAACGACCGTCGGTGTGCGGCTAAGAACGATACGACTTTCAGCCGGCAGGCATTCGCCGCCGCGGGGAAGAACCACAGGGGAAATTCTGATGGTGTTCTGTTGCTGGCTGTCATCCGTGGCGCTGCGCTCGTAGCCGGTCCTATGCGCTCCGCTATCCGTACCCATCCCGGCAGGCGCGGTGGCCAGAACGAGGATTCAACCGGCAGCAACGAAACCCTGGGATTGTGGTTCGTGGCTGACGGCATGGGCGGACACGCGAGTGGTGACGTCGCCAGTCGCATCGTCAAGGAATCGCTGCTCGCTCATGCAAGCGTTCCATTGGAGAAGGCCGTCCGCGAAGCCCATCGGGCGGTTGCCTCCGCATCCGCCGCGGCCAATAGCAATATGGGTTCGACTGTCGTTGCAGCTCATATCGGTCGGCGCCAGGCGCAGATCGTCTGGGTCGGCGATAGCCGCGGCTATTTGTGGCGCGGCAATACGTTGCGTCAGGTTACCCGCGACCATTCCTTTCTCGAATTGCTGCGCGAACAGGAACACCTTTCGGATACGCAGCTACGCGGCCATCCCAACAAGAACCTGGTGACGCAGACGCTTGGCATCGGCGCGCCGGAGCCATCCGTCGTCGACCTGCCGCTGCGTAGAGGCGACTGGCTGTTATTGTGCAGCGACGGCTTGAACGACGAACTGGAAGACCAGGAGATTGCCGCCGTCCTGAGCGCCCATCCGAGCCCCGAGACAGCGGCGGACCAGTTGATCATGGCTGCGTTAGCCAAGGGCGGTAAGGACAACGTCAGTGTGGTGCTGGTGGAGTACGACGGGCCGAATGGCGTAAGCTTTCTGCAACCCTTGCGGGAAAACAGGTGGCTGTGGTTGCCCGCGATAATCGGCGCGTTCGCGGCACTGGCCGCTGCAGTGTTGTGGCTGCTGGCACGCCGTTAAAGATTACCCGTACGACCACCCCTAACGATTATCCGCGGGCACATACAGGAAGGACCTGGGATAGCGCGTAGAACACAGTGTGCAAAGAATGCGCAAAAGAGCGTTAAGTCACATGGCGGGTCGCCTCGGGAAGCTATCCTGAGGATACTGGCGGATTCTGAGTCACGCGCGGCGGCCAGTGCTGGCTCCCAGAGTCAGCCCAGTGTTGCCCCAGAGTCAGCCCGGAGTCAGCCCAGAATCAACCCAGAGTCCGCCAAGTATCGACAAGGCAAATGAAATGACCGGCAAGAAAATGGCAGACGATCCGGCGGCGCAAGCGCCTGTACAGTCACGGCCGATCGGCAGCGGGTTACCTCAATGAGCCGCCCGACGGTGGTCGAAGTCAATTTCCACGAGTTCAAACGGGCGCTGGAAAGTGCGCTCGTCGCGGGCACTCGCATATTGCCGCGTGAGACGCAGCGCTGGCAGACCTACGTAACGGCGCACCAGGTGCGCGAAACCAATTTTCAGGCTTACGCACGCGGCAAGCACGAGAACCTCGAGCCGGTGATCATCGACGCCGAGGCTCCTTGGGGCGGTTACTACATGTGGTCGCCCCAGGACGAAGTCGTCCTGCGGTGGCAACGTTCGAGCGACGACGCAAAGCAGGATTGATGGCCGCACAACGCAAGATCACCCTCAAGAGTCCGCTGCCGTCGGACCAGTTGCTCATCCGCTCGGCCAGCGTGGTCGAGCGCCTGGGACGGCCGTTCGAAATCGAGCTGGAACTGCTCAGTCCGGATGAGAACCTGGACTTCAACGAGCTGCTCGGGCACGAGATCGCAATCAACGTTGCGCTGGATGGTGACGACACGCGCCACTTTCACGCCTTCGTCGTGAATTTTTCGCAGCACGGACGTCTCGGTGAGTACGCAACCTATCGCGCGCGCGCCGTTCCCTGGTTGTGGTTCCTGTCGCGTACCGCTGATTGCCGGATCTTCCAGGAGAAGACGGTTCCGGATATCGTCAAAGGGATTTTCCGCGAACATGGCTTCACGGATTTCAAGGACTCGCTGACCAAGACCTATCGCACCCGCGACTACTGCGTGCAGTACCGCGAGACCGATCTGAATTTCGTGCAGCGGCTCATGGAAGAGGAAGGCATCTACTACTACTTCAAGCACACCGACAGCAGCCACACGCTGGTGCTGGCCGATTCCTACAGTGCGCATGAGACGTTTGCGGGTTACGAGACCATCGATTACTTCCCGCCCTCCGACAACGAAGTCCGCGAGAAGGATCACGTGCACGACTGGCAGATGTCGCGCGACGTCCAGCCGGGCAAGTACGTGGTGATGGATTACGACTTCACCAAACCGCGCACGCAACTCAAGACGCAGTACGTGCAGAAGCGCGAGTTTCCAAAGTCGGATTTCGAGATGTTCGACTATCCCGGCGGATTCGCTGTGAGCGCCGATGGCGATCATTACGCTCGCGCCAGGCTGGAGGCGTTGCAATCGCAGTACGAGCGCATGAACGGCATCGGGAATGCACGCGGTCTTGCGGTGGGCAGCCTGTTCAAGCTGCGCAGCCATCCGCGCAAGGACCAGAACAAGGAGTACCTGACGGTTGGCGCCACCTATAGTCTGCATGGTGGCGATTACCAGTCCGGAACCGGTGGCACACCAGATGATTTCCTGTGCACATTCGAGGTGATCGACTCGAAGGAGCCGTTCCGCACCGAGATGACGACGCACAAGCCGGAAGTGGGCGGACCGCAGACTGCAACCGTAGTCGGGCCCGGTGGCGAGGAAATCTTCACCGACAAGTATGGCCGCGTGAAGCTGCAGTTCCACTGGGACCGTGAAGGCACGCGTAACGAGAAGAGTTCCTGCTGGGTGCGCGTGTCGCAGATCTGGGCCGGCAAGAACTGGGGCTGGATGAGCATTCCGCGCATTGGCCAAGAAGTCGTCGTCGACTTTCTCGAAGGCGATCCGGACCAGCCGCTGGTGACCGGCCGCGTCTACAACCAGGACAATCTGCCGCCTTACGAGCTGCCGGCCAACAAGACGCAGTCGGGCATCAAGACGCGCAGCTCCCTGAATGGAACCGCGGCGAACGCCAACGAACTGCGCTTCGAGGACAAGAAGGGCTCCGAGCAGCTCTATATCCATGCCGAGAAGAACCAGGACATCGAGGTGGAGAACGACGAGACGCACTCCGTCGGCCACGACCGTACCAAGACCATCGAGCATGACGAGATCGTGCACGTCAAGCACGATCGCACCGAGACCGTCGACAACGACGAGAGCATCACCATCGGCGCCAACCGTACCGAGAGCGTCGGCAAATCCGAATCGATCACCATCGGTACCAGCCGCACCGAATCGGTGGGCGACGACGAGTCGATCACCATCGGCAAGAGCCGCACCGAGAGCGTCGGCAGCAGCGAGAGCGTCAGCGTCGGCAAAGACCAGTCCGTCGACATTGGCGCCAATCGCACGCTGAACGTGGGCAAGGACGAGTCCATTACGATCAGCGCGAATCGCGTCGACAATGTCGGCAAGAACGAAGAGACGACCATCGGCAAGCAGCGCAAGACCTCCGTTGGGGAGGACGATGCGCTGACGGTAGGCAAGAAGCTGCTCATCGACGCTGGCGATCAGATCGTCATCCAGACCGGCTCGGCCAGCATCACCCTGAAGAAGGATGGCACCATTGTCATCAAGGGCAAGGACATCACCCTGGAGGGCAGCGGCAAGGTCAACGTCAAGGCTGCAAGCGACGTAGCGATCAAGGGCTCGAAGATCACGCAGAACTGAGCGGCCGGAAGCAACGGCTGGAACTGATTCGAGGCGCAGCAGGCATGGAAATCGGCGAAGCGATTGCGGTAAGCGTCATAGCGGACTCGAAGGACGAGCCGTGCTGGTTTTGCGAGGAAACCGGCGAACCCGACCGTACCAACGACGAAGCGGCCGACCCGGAAACCAGCGACGGCGAAGCCGAGGACGCGGTACCGGAGAATCACGAGAAGAACGATGCGAGCAAGCTCGGCACCAACCTGGGCGACCAGCCCACGTGGTCAGTCAGCTGTCCGACCGGCGAGGGCAAGGTAGATGTGCAGTCGGCTGCGCATCACTGTATTCCCGGCAACGCTTCGCTGAAGAAGGCCAACAAACTGCATCGCTTCATGCGCAAGGGTGGGCCGCTGAGCCTGCAATCGGACATCGGTTACGGCGTCAATCACAAGAACAACGGCGTGTGGCTGCCTGGCAATTACGGTGTGCGCAGCGGCAAGGATCACTACACCAAGGGGTGGGGCAGTTTCGATGAGGGCTTCAAGAACAACTACGCGATCCGTGCCATGCGCAAGGCGGGCGTGCAGTTCCACGACGCTCACCCGACTTATAGCGAGAAGGTGCTGGAAACCCTGCAGGACATCGCCACCAAGATCGGGCAGCCCAAGGAAAAATGCCCGATATGCGACAAGAAGTACGACAAGCGCCGGCCGCCCTACGGGCTGGTCGGACGCCTGGATTCGGTATCGCAGCAGCACCGCGCCATGATCAAGAACCTGGGCAAGAAGAATGGCCGGAAGTTCGTGCAGGCCGGTTACTACACCTCGAGCCGCGTCAAACAATTCTTCCGCATGGTCTGATCGCTGGCGCTCGACGCTTGCGCCAGGGCTGCGCCGGCGCGACGATGCCCGCGTGCCGCCGCACAGATCGCTGCCGCCTGGTTCGAGTCATTGCCGAAGGTGCCTGAAATGTATTACGTGCTGAGATGCCTGCCGCCGTTGAACGAGAAGGGCGAGGCGCTGATGGAAATCCACAACTGCTTCGACGTGGGCAGTATCTGGGACTGGCAGGACGGCCAGGCATTGACGGCGGAAGAGCGCAATTTCCCGGTGCCGATCGAGATCGAATTCCAGCCGTTTCGCGGCTACAGCGGGGCACCGGTGGAGCTGCGCGACGTCTGCATCCCACTGATGTCGGTGCGGCTTGCCGAAGCCGTCGCGGCGGCGGGAGTCGATAACGTGGATTTCTTCCCCGCCGTGCTGCGTAACACGGTGAGCGGCCAGACTTACGATTATCGCGCCTACAAGATCATCGGCATGATCGCGGCTGCCGACCTGCAGAAATCCGAATGGTCCAGCTACGACGGCAAGCCGGTTGCAGACGTCAGTTTCGAATCGCTGGTGCTCGATGAGAACCGGCCGCGCGGCTTGCCGATGTTCCGCCTCGCCGAGAAAGCTTCAGCCGTCGTCGTACACGAACGGGTGAAACAGGTCATCGAGGCCAGAGGCATCGACACGATCGAGTTCGTGAAGCCGGAGGAGTGGGTGCATCTATAGGCGTGGCGGAGCCACGCCGGCCAACCGGCCAGTGGGTCAACCGGCCAGCTGGCCAGAAAGTAGGAGGAGAGTTCGAAATAGAAGCCTCAACTCTCAATCAGCCAATAGCCGGTTGCCCGTAGCCGATCGGCATCTCTCAGTTCTGGCCCTAGCCCGTCGGTCAGAGCCGATTGGATCCTTCCGCCTCTCAGTTCTGGCCAGAAGCCCGTTGGCCGACAGCCGTTGGCCTCTTTCATCCCATCCCGTTCTTGTCGTTGTGGAACAGCGGATCGCCGAGGCGGCAGGCGTTCTTGCCTTCGAATTTCACATCGAACGAATACATCATGTATTCGCACACGCCCTTGATCTTGCTGCTCATGACGCCGGTGGCCGAGCCGGCTTCATCGCCGGTCGACATCATGTACTTGGCGTCCTTGGTCATGGGCATCTGGCCGTCGGTTTTCACCGCGGTGGGGCCCGAGGACGTATCGGCGGCCTTGCCGATGTTGGGATAGGGAATGGGCACCGGCCCCGCGGGCGTCGGGGTCTTGCACACGTCCGGGAAAATCGGGCTGGTGCCGCCGCTGCCTTTGTGGGAGACACCGCGGCTATTGGCGAAGACGGTTGCAGGCATGCGCTGGCATTCCTCTTTGAATCGGCGCTCGTTGAATCAGGCTCAGGCGACGGACAGTAACGCACACGCGCGCGGTTCGCGATCTGACGCAGCCCACACTAACGCCGGGCCGTTGCGACTGCCATCGGCGAGAGAGGTTGCGGCCAGCGCCGTCAGGATGGCGCCGGTCGCGGCGCCGGCATCGCCATATTTGTCCGCCGGATGCTCGATCGGCATCGACGGCGCGAAGAAATCGTTGTGGCGCAGCCGTGCGACGCCCCACAGTTTGGCGTCGAAGTTCTCGCCGTTGAATCCGGCAAACGTCACACCGACGGCGGGCAGGGGAGTTTCCATGCGAGCGCGCAATTGTTCGATAGCAGCGCTGAGGCCTTCGCCGCGCGCGGGCGCTGTGCCGTAACGATGCCCGGGATCGGCGACCGATGCGGCTGCGTTGACCAGGATCTGCGGCGCACTTGCCGGTGGCTGCGATTGCGGTGCACTGAGCATGAAAAACGCCGCACCTTCGCCGGGGATGAACCCATCCATGACTTGCGGGCCAAGCAGGCGCTGTTGCGCGTCGAGGGAATTCAGCAGTCGCAGATCCAGATGAGTATCGACGCCACCGACGATCACCGCCGTGGAGGGATCTATTGCCAGCGAATCCAGTGCAAGCTCCAGCGCCATCAGCGCAGCTGCACGACCCTCGGTAACGATGACGCTGCGTTCCAGGTCAATGGGCGTGCCTGAAAGCATGTCGATGTAACGCAGGAAATGGTTCAGCCACGCAGCATCGCTTGCAGCCAACTGCGGCATGCCGAGAAACATCCGCACTGGCTCAGTGGGAGGTGCAGCGAGACCTTGCAGTGCAGGCACTGCCAATCGGAGCAGGCGGCGCGCACGTGAGGGCAATGGCAGCGCCTCGATGTCGGGTGTCAGTTTGCCCAGGGCATCTTCCGGCACGAGTCCCATCTGGATTGAATTGAAGTTCCGATCCATCACGTGCGAGCAGCCGATGCCGGCGATACCGGCGCGTGCGGATGCCCACGCTTGTTCGCTACCGCGACCGATGGAGCACAGGACATTGGTGGGTCCGATGACAGCGCTCATGCGCGCGACCTTCCTGCCATGCCGATGACGATCCGTTCGACCTTCAGCACCTGTCGGTCGCAGGGCAGGGCAGCCCGCCACGTCAGACAGGCGCGATTTTCATCGGGCTCGATGAGCAGCGTCTCCAGCTTCGCCGGTGGTTGTTGCGCTGAACCTGCGACGACGACCTCGATCGCCAGCGGCGATGCGGGCACGTTGAATGTCAGGGTACCCTCCGGCGTCACGCCGGAGATTTCCACCGGCTCGCCACCCTGCAAGTAGTGATCGAACGACAGCTCGCCGCCTGCGCATTGCAGGAACCGAGTATCGAAGTCATCCGGCAGATAGGGTGCGCGTTGGCGCTGCCAGTTTTCATCGTAGGTGCCGGCATAGGCGCGTCGCGGTAACCATGCCGCTGCGATCGGGGCAAAACAGGACGGCGTTGCAAGCTGGCCGAGCTGTCGCAGCGGCGCCGCCGGATCCTCGATGTTCGGCACCGGCTGCCCCTGCATTTCATCGGCTGTGCGTTCGCCGGCAAAGCCGCAACCTACAGGGTTACGCTCTTCGGCGAGCACACGTTCGCCAATCCGGTGCAGGCCGCCAAAGGCGCGCTCCCATACCAGCGGCATCTTGGCGAATGGCAGGGGATTCGTCGGTTTGCCGTCCGACCAGGTGCGGTCGCCCGACACCACGACGCTCTTGCGTCTGCCGGCCACCGACAGCGAGACGTTCATCTGCGCGACCGGTCGTTCGTCCGCCGCGCAGGCGTGACCCACGAGCAGTACATCCGTACCGGGCTTGCCGATATGCATCTCCGACGCTGCGCGCAGGCTGGAGGTGGCGGGATCGGCGTAGTACTCGTCCGCAAGCGTCGGCATGACTTGCTCGGGCGCAAGCGAGAGATTCGGTCGCAGGGTCACGGTGGCCTTGATCACGACGTACAAGGTGTCGATGCCGGAACGGTCCGGCAATACGGCGATCGAGGCTTTGAACGGCGTTTGATTGTCGAGCTGCAGCATGGAGTGGCGTGTGTTTTTTTAGCGTCCGTCGACGGCGGCGTTGGCGATTGCGATGCGGCTGCTGGCCAGCATCGTTCGCTGTCGCTGGACAAAGGCACGAGTTTCGACGTCGTAGCGTCCATGGCTCTTCGCGGCCAGTTCCAGCGCCAGATCCGGCCGTCGCAACATCGGCCCGGTTTCCACTGCCGCGAGCAGCGTTTCAAGATTGGCGACGCGTCCGTGTACATGGCGCACGCCCGGCTGAAACTGTGCCTGTTGCGTTTCCCAATGTCGACGCACCGCGTCGACATCCGGTAGCGGCCACAATTCCTCGGCCTGTGGCACCAGGTTCGCATCCAGATCGTCGGCTTCGAATGCTGGCACTTCGGCAGGCGCTTCGACTACCGCGAGGCGATCGCGATTGAGGTCCGCACCTGTGATGTGGCAATAGGCTTCGCCGGCATGACGCGCCAGTTTTGCGTGCTTCATGCCGTGCAGGCAGGCTTCGGCGGCCCGTTGCGTGCCGATGTGCCCGAGAGCCCAGATAGCCTGCGTCTGGGTTTCCGCAGAGCGCAGGGCGTCGTAGACGATCTCGTGTTCTTCGGCGCCGCCAAGGAGCGCGACGATGCGCAGGTAGCGTGCCGATCCTGCATCGAGACGGGCAGCACGTTCGATCGCTGCATGCCAGGCGTTGGCCAAGCGGCGGCTGATGCCGCTTTCAATGGCCGCGTGCTGAACATCGGGATGAGGGCAACTCAAGCCCACCTCTATCCATTCCTCGACGTATTGATCCTGAAGATAGCGTGCGGCTCGCAGTGCCTGTGCCTGGTGTTCGGGCACGTTCGATTCGAATGCCGGCACCATTTCGCGACCCGGTGCGGCGCGACGAAATGTCTTGAGGCGGCACAGCGCGGCATTGTGAGCATCGCCATGTTCGGGCAAGGCGTTCGCTGCGGCGCCCAGAACTCTATTCGTAGTCGCATTGGAACCGACCAGCTCCAGCGCGCGAACGATGGCAGCGAGCTGCGGACCTTGTGCGGTGGTGAGCGATCGGACAAGCGCTGCAGCGGCGTCGGCAGCGGTGGATGAGGCAAGCAGATAAGCCGATACGGCGACGTGGTGGACGTTGTCGGAGGCGAGCCCCGGCGTTGCTATGGCGACCGTCCGGTCTGCGGCGACTCGCACACCCGCGAGCGCGCCATGCAGGCGATCTTCGGTCCACGACCATACTTCATCGAGATTGCGCGTAAGGCTGGTCAGTTCGCCTTCCCAGCGCTGCCATAGAAAAATGGCTTCGCCGAGACTTTCCTCGATCAGCTCCGGCAGCGGCGAGCGGGCAGGGTGCGACATGCGGTTCTCGAGGATGGGTCAGTTGATCTGGACCTGGCCCCCTTTGATGCGGTTGGTGCCCTCGGAATGCGTTTCCACGTAGCTGCCGCGAATCACGATGCGGCCATTGCGCCGGAGCGTGACCGATGCGGAGCCGCACTGGAGCACGATTTCATCCTGCGCCGTGACACGCACCCGCCTGCCATCCACGTCCGCTTCGATGATGGGGGGCGCTGTCTTGCGAGCTGTATCGGCATCATCGCCGGCCACGGGGCGTGCCGCAGTTTCGAGCAAGCCAACGACGATGGGCAGGCCGCGATCGCCGTTCTCGAATACCAGGACCACTGCTTGACGGTTCTGCACCGCCGCCTGCAGGCGTTCGGTTGTCAGTGTTACTGCAAGGCGAGCAGGCGTCGGCCCGCTGAGGGTGCCCGGCACCTGTACGGCGAGAGATCCGTCGGTGTTGAGTGCCACCAGCGTGCCCACCTGTGCCGCACCGGTGGCGTTCGCAGCGGAGCTCGTTTCGCCACCGTGTGCCGCAAGCAAAGCCGTGTTCATACCCTTCTTGCGCATCTGCATCCCCAGGGGAAAAGTTTCCGATTCGTTACGCCAAGTGCCGGGCGATTCAATACCACGCATCGCGGGTGGTCAAGGCACGCGCTCGCAGGCATTCGATCCGGGTGTTCGATCCGGGTCGCGAGCGGGGAGGAACGCGCGATTTGTGATGCGCCACGCGGGCCGTCGGCCCCTTCGGGCAACGCTCTGGTCTATCATGCGACATCCTGTCCGATCGGCCGTTGCCGCCGGGCAAAAGGGGGCGGTAAAGTGCCTGAACGACCCGGCCATCCGCCCGACAATTCGATTGAGCGGCCCTTTGACCTGAGCAACCCGTTGACCTGAGCGACCTGTTGAGCGGCGATTCATTGACCCACCATCCCTTGGCGAACTGGCGACGACACCTTCCATTGCGATGCTCCTGACACTCGAAGTCATCAGTGCGAACGGCGACCTGCTGGGCAGCGGTCGCGCCAAGTCCATTGGTCCGGAAGGTGCGAAGATCGGCCGCGCGCTGGATAACGACTGGGTCATCAACGACAAGTACATCTCCCGGCTGCATGCGCAGGTCCGGTACGTGAACGGTGCCTTCTACATCGAGGGCCTCGGCCGCAATCCACTGGCGCTCAACGACACCGCCCACACCATTCCCAATAGCGAACCGCAGATCCTGCGCAACGGCGATCGGATCTTTCTCGACGAGTACGAGATTCGGGTGACGATCGGGGCGGGCGCTGCGACCGGTCCGATTCATGGCGATCCATTCGGCGCGGAACAGACGGCGCATATCCCCGGACCGGCCAAGGCGTGGGATATGGGGGACATGGGGATCGTGGACGCGGGCAGCGTCGATGTCGGCATGGCGGATGCGTCGAGCCTGGATCCGCTGGCGGCACTCGGCGGTCCGGCCCCGCGCAAGCAATCGCCGCTGCCGCCCGTGAACATCCACCAGGGCTCGATACTGGAAAACAGCTATCGCGCTCCCTCGCCAATGGCACCTCCTGTCAGCCCTCCGGCTGGCGGATCGGCCGGAGGCGGCAACAAGATTCCCGATAGTTGGGACAGATCGGGATTCACGCAGATGGGCGAGCCGCAGAAGGCCGCGGTACCGCCGCCCAGAAGGTCTGCGCCGCCACCACAAGCTCCGGGTAATGCGATTCCGGATGCGTGGGAGAAAGCGCGCATGACGCGCATCGACGCACCGGCTCCGACTCCCATGCCGCTTCGGCCGGAGCCGGTTGGGCAACGCACGGATCATGAGGCCTCACAGACCACTGCACCGAATCCAGGACGCAACACGCTCGATCGATCCCGACAGGCCGCGCCGCCGGTCACGATGCATCGCCAAGAGCCGCCACCTGCGCCCGCTGTGCGCGCACCCATCGAACGTCCTGTGGCTGCGGCACCTGCATCGGCAGCCACCGCCGGCGCCTTCAGTCTCGAAGAGCTGCTGAGCGCCGCCGGTGTGCCGGCAACCAACATGAATACCGAGATGGCCGCCGAACTCGGCCAGGTCCTGCGCATCGTGGTGCACGGCCTGATGGAAGTTCTGCAGTCGCGCGCCGAGATCAAGTCCCAGCTGCGAATGTCGATGACGCGCATGCAGGCGAGTGAGAACAATCCGCTCAAGTTCTCACCGAATGTCGAGGCGGCACTGCATACGTTGCTGGTGGAGCGCAATCGCGGTTATCTGCCGACGACGCGTGCTTTCCAGGAAGCTCTGACCGACATCCGCAATCACCAGATCGCTGTACTGCAGGGTATCCGCTCGGCATTCGATGCCATGCTGGAGAACTTCGATCCGCAGAAGCTCGAGGAAGACCTGGAACGTCAGTCCAAGCGCGGCGGCCTGCTCAACCTCGGCGGCAAGGGACGCTTCCGCGATTACTACGTCGAACTGTTCGCCAGCATGACCAAGGACCCGGACGAGAGCTTCAAGCGGCTGTTCGGGGAGTCTTTCGCGCAGGCCTACGAAGAACAGATGGACCGCCTCAAGGCCGCCGAACGCATGCTCGGTGAATGAGCGGGCTGGCGGATGACATGGACAGACGGCCAGGCAGATAACCCCAGGCAAATAACCCGGACGGCATAACCAGGGCGGATAATCTGGCGACCGGCGCAAATCCTGGCGAGGGTTCCCGTGAATCCCAACCGTCGGCGCAGAATACGGAGAGCTATATGAGATTGGGTTCGTTCAGGGCATTGCTGTGGTTCGCGATCGCCTGCATGGTCGGCGGCTGCGGTTCCACGCCAGCCAAGCCGATCGTGGCGAAGGCAAAGATCTCCGCGGCGGCGGACGTCAATCCGAATTCCGAGGGCCGGCCCTCGCCGGTGCATGTGCGGATCTTCCAGCTCAAGGAGGATGGCGCGTTCATGGGTGCGGATTTCTGGGCGCTGGTGGACAAGGAGCAGGGCACACTCGGTGCAAGCCTGGTGCAGCGCCTGGAGTACGATCTGAGTCCTGGCGAAACCCGGGAATTCGAGCTGAAGATCGCACCGGAGGCGCGCGTCCTGGCCGTGATGGCCGAGTACGCCGACTACCGCAATGCGCAGTGGCGTGTCGTCGCGCAGGCGCCGGACAAGTCGCTGCTGGATCTGATCAAGAAGGACCGCGTGTCCTTCACGCTGGCAAAGAGCAAGGCCAGTATCGTCGTCGGCGACTGACGCACGAACCGACTCATCGCAACCGCCATACGCGCAGCACCGAAATGTCATCAAACAACAAAGTCGTCTGGTCCGAAGGGCTGTTCCTGCGGCCGCAGCACTTCCAGCAACAGGATCGTTACGTCGAGCGATTCGTGGAGGGCCGGGCCGCCGCGTTGCGCAGCTACTCCTGGGGATTCACCGAGGTGCAGATCGAGCGCGACCTGCTTGCGATCGGCAAGCTGGGCCTGAAGCGCGCCAGCGGCATCTTTCCGGACGGCACGCCGTTCTCGATGCCGGATGACGATCCGTTGCCGGCGCCACTGGAACTGACTGCACAAATCCGCGACAAGGCAGTCGCCCTGGCGATTCCGGTTCGCAAGTCCGGGGTTCGCGAATCCGACCGTCGCGACGTTGTCGATGGCGTGGTGCGTTATCGCACGCGCGATGTCGACACCCGCGATGTAACGAGCGACTCCAATGCGCTGCATCCGCTGGACGTGGCATGCCTGCGCTCCAAGCTGTTGTTGGCCGGGGAGCCGCAGGAAGACTTCGCCACCATCCCGGTCGCACACATCCTGGAATGCCGGGCGGATCGCATGGTCGTGCTGGATGACCGGTTCATTCCAACCGTACTCAATGCACGGCAGACCGCAAACCTGGCCACGTTCATGACCGAAGTGCAGGGCCTGCTGCATCAGCGTGGCGATGCCCTTGCGGCTCGCGCCGTCGCCAGCGGCCGCAGCGGTTCGGCGGAGATTGCCGACTTCCTGATGCTGCAGGCCGTCAACCGGTACGAGCCTTTGATTACGCATTGGGCGCAGGCTTCGCTGGTCCATCCCGAAGACCTGTACCGGCTGTGCCTGGAGATCGTCGGCGACCTCTCGACGCTGACGACCGAGGCGCGGCGCCCGCCCAAGTTTCCGGTCTACCAACATGGTGACCTGCGTGCGACGTACGAGCCGGTCATGGCTGCACTGCGCGCCTGTTTCGCCGTCGTGCTGAAACAGAACGCGGTGCAGATTCCGCTCGAGAAGAAGCGCTTCAACATATCGGTAGGCGTCGTGGCGGACCGCGGGTTGTTCGATGATGCGGCGTTCATTCTGGCAGCCCGCGCGGACGTGCCGGCCGAAACCGTGCGCCGCGATTTCCCCGCCCAGGTCACGCTAGCGGCGGTGGAGAAGATCGCCAAGCTGGTCAACGAACACATTCCGGGCATTCCGATCCAGCCGCTGTCGGTGGCGCCGCGACAGATTCCATTCCACGCCGGCCTGACCTATTTCGAACTGGATCGCGGCAGCCCGCTATTCCGTGAGTTGAAGAGCGGCGGCGGTATCGCGCTGCACGTGCCGGATTCGTTTCCCGGACTGACGATGGAGTTGTGGGCGATTCGCGCTTGAGAACGACATTGATAGCGGATAGGAAGAAATTGATGAAGCCTGGACCAAGATTGCATTGCCCCTCTCAATCCGCCAACCGCTATCCGCTATCCGCTTCAGTCTGGAGGCACTGTGGCTAACGATTTCGACGACCCGTTCGCGCCTGCCGATGGCACGGTCATGCGGCCGCGGCCCGGCGGTGCGCGTCGTCCCGCAGCGGAATCGCGTCCGGATGCGGCACGGCCGACAGCACCCAGGTCGGGCCAGGAGCAACGGCCAGCGAGTGCCGGCAACGGCAACCTTGCGGTCGCGGATTTCATCGGCGGTGGTCGCAACCCGATTCTGCAAGCCGCTGCGCCGCTGATCGCAGTCGCATCGCGGCTGCAATCCACGGTTGCTAACGCCGACGTGGCTGCGCTGCGTGCACAGGCCATGCAGGATGTCCGGCAGTTCGACGATCGGTTGCGTGCTGCGCAAGTAGCGCCAGAAGACGCACTGGTCGCTCGTTACGTGCTCTGCACATTTTTCGATTCGTCGGTGCTGAATACGCCGTGGGGTGCGCAGAGCGATTGGTCCGGCCAGTCGCTGCTGGTGGCGTTCCACAAAGAGAAGTCGGGCGGCGAGAAATTCTTCCAGATCCTGGACCGGATATCGGCGCAGCCAGGTCGCTACATCGATCTCATCGAGCTGCAGTACGTTTGTCTCACGCTGGGCTACGAAGGCATGTACCGCATCGATGACCGCGGCCGGGCCAAGCTCGCCGAGTTGCAACACAACCTCAACAGAATCATCCGCGATGCTCGCCAGCTGCGCGATGAGCAATTGTCGGTGCAGTGGCGCGGGGTGGAAGACAAGCGCAATCCGTTGTTCCGTTATGTGCCTTGGTGGATCGTTGCCTCGGTGGGCCTGGCTATTCTGGTGATCGCGTTCGTCATCTACACAGCGCGGCTCAACAGCGCAGCCCAGCCCGTCATGGCAGCGCTGGCCCAGCCGGGCGTGAAGCTCGAATACACCGCCCCGGTACAGTCGCGCGCCAATCGCCTGAAGCAACTGCTTGCTGCGCAGGAGCAGAGCGGGCAACTCAGCGTCGAGGATTTCGGCGACAAGACGGTAGTGACGCTGCTTGCCAGCAACCTGTTCCGGTCCGGCAGTGCGCAGGTCAATGCCCAGCACAACGATACGTTGACTGCGATTGCAGCGGCGCTCAACCAGGTGCCGGGCAAGGTGCTCATCGTCGGCCATACCGACGACCAGCCGGTACGCTCGCTGCAGTTCGCGGATAACTTCGAGCTGTCGCGCGAACGGGCCGTATCGGTCGCGAACCTGCTGAAGAAGACCATCAACAACTTCGGCCGGGTCGAGTGGGTGGGTGTGGGCGCGTCGCAGCCTCGCTACCAGCCACCGTCCACGGCGGAGAATCGTGCGCGCAACCGGCGCGTCGAGATCATCAGTGTCGATGCGGATGCCGATAAAAGCGTCGCGGGGGGCGCGGCGCGATGAAATCGTTTTTCAAACTGTTCACCAAGGGCTGGTTCCTGGCGCTGCTGGCGATCCTGCTGCTTTCCCTGGTCATCTGGTACGGCGGTCCTTACCTCGCTTTCGGCAGCATGAAGCCGCTAGAAAGCGTAACGGGGCGGCTGATCGCTATTGTCGCGCTGGTGGTTATCCGGGTGCTGTGGGTACAGGTGGGGAAATTCCGCGCGCGCCGTGCCGGCGAGCAGCTTGCGAAAGATGTGGGTGCCCAGAACGCTTCGGGCAAGCAGGGCGCAGCGGAAGCGGCGCAGCTCAAGGCGCGTTTCGATGAGGCCATTACGGCACTGCAGGCATCGAAGGGCAAGTCCACCAATCTCTACGAGCTGCCCTGGTACATCATCATCGGGCCACCCGGAGCGGGTAAGACCACCGCCATCGCCAATTCGGGACTCAACTTCCCGCTGTCGAAGAAATTCGGCAAGGAGGCGCTGCGCGGCGTCGGTGGTACGCGTAACTGCGACTGGTGGTTCACGGATGAGGCCATTCTGCTCGACACCGCCGGCCGCTACACGACGCAGGATTCCGACAGCGAATCGGACCAGGCAGGCTGGATCGAGTTTCTCAGCTTGCTGCGCAAGCATCGTGGCCGCCGTCCCATCAATGGCGTGATCGTGGCGATGAGTGCATCGGACCTGCTGTCGCAAAGCGATGCGGAGCGCCGCAGGCACGTTGAAGCCGTGCGGCGGCGATTGGAAGAACTGAATCGCGAGCTGAAGATCAATCTGCCGCTGTATTTCTTCCTCACCAAGTTGGACCTGGTGGCGGGCTTTACCGAGTTCTTCGACGACCTGACGCAGGAAGACCGTGCCCAGGTGTGGGGCATGACGTTTGCCTTGGAGGAGTCGCGCTCGGGAGCTGCGGCAGCCCAGGTCGCGACCCAGTTCGAGCAACTGGTAGAGCGGCTGAATTCGCGCCTGATGCTGCGCCTGGAATCCGAGCGTGATGTGCGGCGGCGCTCGCTGATCTTCACATTTCCACGCCAGTTCGCCGCGCTCAAGCGTGCACTCACGGATTTCACGACGGAGACCTTCGGCGCCGACAGCTCTGCCAACAAGGTGCAGCTACGCGGAGTCTATTTCACCAGCGGAACGCAGGAAGGCACGCCGGTCGACCGCATGCTCGGGACGCTGGCGCGCTCGTTCGGCCTGAATATGAAGGGGACGGTCGTGCAGCCCGGGCAGGGCCGCGCGTATTTCATTCAGCGGCTGCTGAAAGAGATTCTCTTCAAGGAGTCGGGTCTCGCCGGTGTCAATCGGGCAATGGAGGTGCGCCAGGCCCTGTTCAACGCCGCCATCTACATCGGTGTGGGGCTGGTGCTGGTGTTGGGACTGATCGCATTCTCGATCAGCTATCAGCGCAATCGTGCCTACCTGGACGATGTGGCAAAGGCGACCGAGGCGTTGAAAGCTGTGCCGCCGGGCAACCCGGCAAATTCCGCCGCCAATCAGTTGTCCGCGAGCCTCGATCGGCTCGACGCGCTCAGCGAGGTGAACAAGGTTGCCAACGAGCATACCGGCGCGGTGCCGGTGAGCATGCGCTGGGGCCTGTATCAAGGGCGTTCCGTTGCGAATGCCGCGCAGGACGCGTACGTACGTGAACTCAATGACGGCTTGCTGCCCGCGGCGGCACAGCACTTCCGCGATCGCCTGGCGAGCTTTGCGGGTGAGCCGGACAAACTCTATGAATACCTGAAGGCGTACCTGATGCTGGGCATGCCCGAGCATCTGGATCCCGCGCAGCTGGGCTTCATCGCCAAGATCGAATGGCAGCGGCTGTTTGCGAACGATCCGGCCACGCTGGAACGTGTGACGACGCATTTCAACGCGCTGATCGCCGATCCCGATCGGGTCCAGCCGGCGAAGATCGACAACGACGTAGTCGAGCGCGCGCGCAATTCGCTCAAGCAGGCATCGCTGCCAGTGCTCATGTACAGCCGGCTCAAGCTCAGCTATGCCGACGACACCGAGCACGCCATCGACATCGGCAAGCAGATCGGACTCGGCGGCGACGCCGTATTCGCACGCAAAAGCGGCGCAAGCCTGTCGCAACCGATGCCTGGCCTGTACACCAAGCAGGTATTCCAGCAGATCAGCACCACCGGCCAACTGGAAGTGGTGAAGCAGTTCGTTGCGGATAACTGGGTGCTGGGCGGGGATGTCGCAGCCATCGCGCGGACTCCGCAGTTGTCGTCGCAGTTCATGCAGCTGTATGAAGACGACTACATTCGCCAATGGGACACGCTGCTCAGCGATCTCACGCTGCGAAGCACGTCGAACACGCAAGACGCTGCGCAGCTCTGGGGCTTGCTCGGTGCGAGTACTTCGCCTTTCAAGCGACTGCTCGAACTCGTGCAGGTCAATACCACGCTGGTCGATCCCCCGGGGAAGGAGGGTGCTGCCGCCAAGGCGAAGGCCGCACTGGGCAGCACACTTGGAACACTCGGTAAGGTATTCGGTAGCGAGCAGCAGGCGGCCGCGGCTCCGCCGGGGACGCGTACCACTGAGCATTTCGCAGCGCTGCATCAACTGGTGGCGGGTTCGCCGGCGCCCATCGACGCGACGTTGCAAAAGTTCGCAGCCATCCAGCAGATACTGGCGCAGGTGAATGCGCTTGGCGGGCCGCCGCCGCTGGAAACCGCAACGCGCCTGTCGCTTGCCCTGAAGGACCTGGAGACGCACGCCAAGTCGCTGCCGGGTCCGATGGATTTGCTGGTCGCCCGTGCCACCGGCAAGGGTGCGTCGGTGGCGACTGCCAGCATCGGCAGCGACTTCTCCGCGCGCTATCGCCAACAGGTGGTGGCCGAGTGCAAAGAGCTGGCGGCCGGAAAATATCCGCTTGTGCAAAGCTCGGCGGTCGACCTGCCGCTGGCAGACTTCGCTCGTATCTTTGCTCCCAATGGAACCTTCGACTCGTTCTTCAAGAGCACCATGCAGAGTTTCGTCGACACCAATCGTCCGGAGTGGCGCTGGAAGCCGGAAGCCGCAGCTATCGGCGGCGCGGCGTCGGTACCGCCGCAGTTTCAGCGCGCTTCGCGCATCGCATTGACGTATTTCCCGGCTGCTGCGGCGATGCCGGAGGTGCGTTTCACGGTGACCCCGGACTTCCTGGATGCAACCGCCACGCACATGACGCTGGAGATCGACGGCCAGTCGCTGGAATACCGCCATGGGCCGCAGCGCGCCGTGGCGATGACCTGGCCGGGTCCGTCACCGGGACAGGCGGCCATCAGCCTGGAAGACAAGGCAGGCGGGCAGCCGAACATCGTCGAACAGGGTCCCTGGGCGTTGTACCGTTTGCTCGGCAAGGCCGAGATCCAGGTGCAAAGCGAAACCCGCTTCCTCGCGACATTCACGCTCGGAGGTAAATCGGTCCGTCTGATCGTGCAGGCGAGCTCGGCGCGCAATCCGTTCGCTCGCGACCTGTTGCACGGTTTCGATTGTCAGGGCTGACGCATGCAGCGGTCAGCGCTTGAGGGCACGCGGTTCAACGGAGGGCGCGCTGGCGCCTTGGCTTCAACACGGCGGTTTACATACAAGGCACGCCAGCAGTGACCGGCTCAACTATCGGCTGGTTCGGCAAGTTGCCCAGTCACGGCGACTTCCTCCATCGGCGCGTGCCGGAAGCGTTCATCAACGCGTGGGATCCGTGGCTTCAGCAGTGCATGGCGAGCAGTCGCGAACAACTGGGCCAGGACTGGTTGCAAACCTATCTGACCAGCCCGGTATGGCGTTTCTTCCTGAGCGGCGGCGTGGTCGGGGCATCGAGCTTTGCCGGCATCCTGCTGCCCAGTGTCGATCGTGTCGGGCGTTATTTTCCGCTGACGGTGCTGGCGGAGTTGCCGTCCGATCTGCCGCCGATGGCCGTGGCCATTCATGGTCGCGAGTGGTTCAGGACAATCGAAGGTCTCGCGCTGCACGCGTTGGAGAGCGAAGAATTCGTGCTGGAGGACTTCGATGCGGCAATCCAGGGCAGCGCGGCCACGCTGGCCGGCGTCGAACAGTATTACGGGATCGATCTCGGTCAATCGTTCCCACAGGCGGCGGATCATTGGCGTTTGCCCCTGTCTTCCGTCGATCGTGCACCCGCGGCATTGATCGATCCGTTGCTGGCCGCCGCCACGCGCGAACTGCGGCCCCTGTCGATGTGGTGGACCGACGGCTCCGAGCACCTTGGCGCCAGTTGCCTGCTCGTCAAGGCATTGCCCGACAGCGTTCGCTTTACTGCCATGCTCGATGGACAGTGGAGTGCCAGAGGTTGGTCGGGCGAGGCTGGCGATGTCGAATTGGTGTCGGCAGCACGATTCGACTATCGCGTCGCGTCGGCGGCGATCACCGATACCGGTCCGGTTCGCAGCATGAACCAGGACCGTTTTCTCGAACATGCTGAGTCAGGCATCTGGGTGGCTGCGGACGGCATGGGTGGTCACAGCCGCGGCGAGTATGCGAGCCAGCTTGTCGTCGACGTGATCGGTTCGCTTGAGCCCGCTGCGACGGTCAGTGCATCGCTGCAGGCGGCGCGAGTCGTGCTGAGCCGGGCGAACGGCGATCTGGTGCGCTCGGCGCTCGGAGCAGGATCTCAGCGCAGCGGCAGCACGGTTGTTGTCCTGTGCGTACGGCAACAGGAGTGGGGCGTATTGTGGGCGGGGGACAGTCGCGCTTACTTGCTGCGCGACGGCGTTCTCAGAGTGCTGACACGCGATCACGCCGCGGGGTCCGAGACCATGGACGACTTCGACGATACCAACCCGGCGCCCAGCACCGGCGAGATCACGCGCGCGGTCGGCGGCCACGATGAATTGACGCCCGATCGTGCACTGGGCCAGATTCTTCCTGCGGACCGATTCCTGTTGTGCAGCGACGGTCTGCACGGCGCCGTAGACCATCTGCAGCTGCGCGAGATCCTGATGCGGGAGCATGAGCCGCGAGCGGCGGTTGAGGCGTTGCTCAGGGCGGCCGTCGATTCGGGCACACGCGACAACGTGACTGCCGTCGTTGTCGATATCGTTCCGGAAACATAAACCGGCCTGCGCGCGTGGACACACTCGTCCGTGGCGTGGAACTTTACGAGGCAGGCCGCATCGACGCTGCCGGCTTGCAGAGACTGATCGAGGACCTTCTGCACAGCACGCCCGACGTACAGGCGGACGTGTTGCGCTATGTGCAGTCGCTGGCCGCGCAGGGCAGGGTGCCGCAGGCGGTAGTGGCTGCCACGGTAGCGCGAACAGCGGTACTCCACGCCGACGACCCGACCTCATTTCATCCGGCGTTTACTGCGCGCTCCCAAGCCGAGACGGTGCTGAATGACGGTGTCAGCGCGGATAGCGAAACTGCCATGCGTCCCGCTGTTCAGCCAACGCGGGAAATGCTTCGCCAGCATGATGCAGACCCCTATGCTTTGCATGAGTTGTCGCAACCCGGCGGTTTCGCTCCGCTTGAGCCTGGGATGCGCCTGCGCGATCGCTATGTGCTGGAAGAGATCATCGGCAAGGGAGCGATGGGCCAGGTCTGGAAGGCGCGGGACCTGTTCGCCGAGGAGGCGCGTGGCAGGAATCCATTCGTCGCCATCAAGGTGTTGCTGAGCGATTTCGAGCGGCACCCGCAAGCGTTCGCCGCCATGCATCGTGAGGCGACGCGGGCGCGGGATCTTGCACATCCCAATATCGGCACGGTCTATACGCTGGACCGGGACGAACGCAGCGGTCGGCCCTTCATCGCCATGGAACTGCTCGGCGGCGAATCCCTGGAACAGACCATCCGCCGCAACGGCGAACAGCGCCCACCGCCGAAGCTGATCTGGCCCATCGTCAAAGGCATGGCGGAGGGATTGGCGTACGCACATCGCAAAGGCATCGTCCATTCGGACTTCAAGCCGGGCAACGTCTTCCTGTGTGCCGATGGGGTGCCCAAGATTCTCGATTTCGGTATCGCCCGCGCGGCACGCCCGTTGGGCCAGGAGCAGGACGACGACAGCGTGTTCGCCGGATATACGCAGTCTTACGCGTCGCCCGCACTGCTGGCAAATGAGCCATCGCACACATCGGACGACGTGTTCGCACTCGGAATCGTTGTCTACGAATTGCTCACCGGTGTTCACCCCTTCGGCAGGCGCTCGGCACGAGAGGCGCGCGATGCAGGCATGACACCGCCGCCGGTACCCGGCATCCCTCGTCACGAATGGCGTGTCATTCGCAAGGCGCTGGCATTCGAACGCGACGAGCGCTGGCAGGATGCCAGTGCGTTCCTCAAGGCGCTGCAGCGGCACACGAAGCTGCAGCTTGCGCTTGTCGCCGCCGTGGTTGCGCTGGTCGTTACCGCTGGCGGTTTGTCGTATCGCAACTACCTCGACAAGCTGCCCGCCGTGCCGTTCGAACGGCTGTCACAAGCGCAACAGGAACAAGTGCGACAGGCGCTCATGGAAGGCAACCGGGCGCTGCAGTACGTACGCGACAACAAATTGATCGAGGCCTCGGCGGATGCGGCCGATCGATTCGCCGATGCTTATGCGATTCACCCACGCAATCCAGAGGCGGTGGCCGGGCTGGACCATGCCGCAGACTATTTCATCGACTGGTGGGCTGCGCAGCCCGATCAGAATCATGCGTTGGAGGAGCTGAAGAAGTTCCGGGACAAGAGCGAGTACTACCAGGGGTATGCGCCGCTGACGCGGGCCATTGCCAGGCTGGAAGCGAAGTAGCGGGATCGCTTCAGTATTTCGGACAGCTACGCATCGAATTGTGTACGTACGCGCGTCGGTCACTCGCGTGTAACACCGGCGCCATTCGGGCGCGAGGGATTGCCGGGGCGGATCGTCCCGGCCCGACTGCCCGATCCGGAAGTTCTCTGCCTATCGCCACCTGGCCCCATTCCTACTCCTTTAGGGAACTTGACACGGTTGCGCCGCACAGTGTGAACTGTTGAAAACACAACAGTAATCGGCGACAGGAATTCGACAGCGCGATTCGACTGCTCGCGATAACTACCAGTCGCGATAGCGAGCCCGGCCGCGGTTCAGCGGCGGCAGGTTACGTGCATGTTTGCTGGCAGGGTGGCAGTCATAGTGCTGCGCTGGGCGGGTAGGCGGCAATAAGCGGAATGGGGAGCATCGATATGATCCGCAGCATTCGTGCCTTGGCCAGGGCCGTGGTCAGTCCGATCGCCCTGTGTCTTGCTCTCGGTCTCGTTGGTGCAGCTCCAGTGGCGCTGTCTCAGGTGACCGGCAGCCTGGTGGATGTCGCCTCCGCTGGGAACTTCAATGCCCTCGAGCGGGCGGCGGCGCTGGCCAACCAGGCGACCTACAACCAGCTCGTTACCACTTGCGGGGTCGGCCAGAACTGCAGCCCGGGCGATCTGGTCGTGTTCGAGAACACGCGCGAACTGGTCGATACCGCAAATGAATTGCTGGGCAGCGGGTCCACGCAGTTCAGCCTGGGACTGGACTCCGAAGGTCTCGGATTTGCGTTGCGCTGGACAGCAGCTGAGGAAATGGCGGCGCAAGGATCGTCAACGACCAAGTTCGCCGCCAGCCAGCTATCGGCGTTGGCCACGCGGATTGCTGCGTTGCGCTGGGGAGTCAAGGGGCTGCGACGGGCGGATGCCAGTGAGCTGTCGTCCGACACTCGTATGGCACGCAATCGCGACGATGACATCAGTGGTGGCGGCAGTGGCGGCGGCGGTGCCAGCGCCGATGCGACCGGTGACTACGATCGCTGGGGCGGGTTCGCCGACGGCAGTTTCGGCTACGGTTCCAAGGACCCGACCGACCTGGAGGACGCTTTCGCTTTCGACGGCCAGGAAGTCACTGCCGGGCTCGACTATCGTTTCAGTTCGGCGTTCGTCGCCGGGGTGATTCTCGGGTATTCCGACAAGGAGGTCGACTTCGATTCGGCTCGAAGCATCGTCGATGGCGGCATCGTCTCGGACGGTTTCAGCGCGATCCTGTTCGCCATGCTGGAGGGCGACAAGGCATTCCTCACCGCTTCGGTCGGGTATCAGCGCCTGCAGCACGACGTGAAGCGGCGAATCACGTATCCGTCGCTGAATCCGACCGTCGAATCGGTCGACAGTACCGCACGCAGTTCCTCCAACAGCAGCTCGGTGCTCGCAACGCTCGGTGCGGGTTATGCAATGCGACTCGGTGCATTCTCCATCGAGCCGTCGCTGGATGCGACCTACAGCAACACGACGGTCGATGCGTTCACCGAGACATCCGTCGACAACCTGAATCCTGATGTGGACAACGATCCGTTCAATCTGCGCGTGGGCAAGCAGTCGATCGAATCGCTGGATGTCGCGCCAGGGATCAAGCTGCAGTACGTGTTCGCGCCGAAATTCGGCGCATTGATCCCCTATCTGGTCGGGCGCTATCACATGGAGCTGTCGGACGACGCTCGCGTGATCTCCGCGCAGTATGCGGACGCCATCGGTCAGATCGGCTCGATCGCCGGATCCAATTTCGCCGTATCCACCGATGTTCCGGACGATCGTTACTACACCGTAGCGGGTGGCATGACGGTGGCATTCGGCAGCGGTCTCAACGGTTTCGTCCAGTATCTGAAGGTATTCGAGCTCGACAACTATACGGACGCGGTGATCACCGGCGGTTTTCGCTACGAGTTCTGAACCCCGCGCCCGGAACGTTCGACTGAGGAATGGCAAATGAAACCGGCAGCAGGTCGCACGATTCTCACGATCGCGGGTTGCCTGCTGTTGGCCGCTTGTGGCGGACTCAGCGATGTAGGTAGCCAGGACAAGTCGCAGACGCCGCCGGATGCGGTCGTGACCGTGCTCGGACAGCCCTCAACCGTCTCGGCCGGAAAGGTGACGCTGCACGCCCGCTCAGGCAGTGAACTGCTGCTGAGCGGGAAAGACAGCGTCGAGACCACCTTGCCCATCCTGACGTTCGATTGGCAGACGCGCAACGACGCCGCGCAGCAGCTCCAGATCGTCAAACGCAATGCCAGCACAATCGGCTTTCAGGTTCCTGCATTCGCCGCAGCGACCACACTCGAGTTGCGGCTGGTGGTCACGGATTCCGATGGCAGGAGCGATACGCAGGATGTGGATGTGAACGTCGATCCGGTCGCGGATCCCAATCTGTTCCTTTCCTATCTCGGCACGCCGGCAACATTCAACGTGGTGGCGGTGGCGAGCGAAGATCTGCCGCCATGCACGACGCCGGGGCAGGTGAACTGTTTGTCGGCAGACGTTCCTTTCGTCATCGATGTCGAAACGCGCGCCAGTTACTGGGACATCGGCGGACAGTTCAACACGGGGAGTGCCGGAGCGAACGACGGCGTGGTCGTTGACTCGCGCTCCTTCAGCGGCTCGTGGCTGGGCAGCCTCGGGGCGAGCGAGGATTGCAATGCGCTGGAGAACCCGAAGTTCAGTGTGCCCATTCCTGCCTTCGATGCCGACGAGATTGCCGCCGCCGTACAGAGCGCAGCGCCAGCCCGTGTGGTGGACGCTTCACGGATTGATGAGGCCGTGCTTACCGTTACCGTAAAGATCTCCCAGCCCGCGGGCGCGGTTGGTCTGCCGGCTGGTGAGCGGCATGTCTGCGTTGCGCAGTTCAGCAGTGCCGAACCGGCGATGGCCGGTAGTGTTGCCAGGGCCAAGTCCACTTTGACGATCCGGCGTGCGCCGGACACCGCGGCTGCACAGGTCGAGTTCACGACGAAAGACTTGCTTGCGGTACTGACGCCGGCTGCCGATCCGGACGCGGGAGGTACGACTGTCCAAGACAGCTCGCAGACCGCGACTGCGTACTACGCAAGCATCGACGACGCGACGGGCGCAGCGCAGAAGCAGACGTTTATCGGCTGGCTCAAGTTCAACGGATTTCTGCCGGCAACACAGGGCCCGGTCATCGACTGGGCCGCCGTGGCCACCGGATCCGATGCGCACGCCACCTACGTGAACAACTTCGACCTGGGGTTCGGACGGGACATGTATGAGCGCAAGCTCAACTGTACGACGGCCGGTCCGGATTTCCACCCCGGCGATTGCGACGTGGCCTCGGTCGTCATCAACTACGGCAGCCTGGAAGCGGCGGCAAAGAAGTTGGGACCGCAGCTTGCGGTGGCGATGGAGTACAGCAGGAAGGGTACGTCCGCAGCACGCTTCGTGAAGTTCTACACCTACGCGCCGAACGTGCAGTGCGACCCCAGTCATCCGCCGGCGGCCGGTTGTTCCCAGTTCGAGCGCGTGCTGAGTGCTAACCTCGACGGACGAGGCGAGAAGTTCATGCCCGGCGCCTGCACCATATGCCACGGCGGCGCACCGCTTGGGCTCGACGCCGCCGACAAGACGCTCTACGCAGCGGGCGGCAACGTGAATGCGGCTTTCCTGTTGTGGGATGAGCGGTCCCTGTTGTTCTCGGATAATTCCGAGGCGGGATTCCCGGACAATGCGCTCGACGCCGCGCATCACAAGCTGTGGCTGGATACACGCCAGGCGACACAATCCAGCGCGATCAAGTCGCTCAATCAGCTCGCGGCGCTGACCTACGTCGATCCGCCCGATCAGCTGAATCGCTATGCGCTGCCGCGTCAACTCGTGCAGGGTTGGTATGCCGGGACGGGTGGCGCCTTCAATCCGGATTTCGTTCCGCCGCAATGGGACACGGACGCGCAGCAGCATGCTTTGTACCTGGGTGTTTTCGCGCAGTACTGCAGGACCTGTCACATCTCCCAGATACCGAACAAGATGGTCGGTGTTGCCGGCAGTCTCGATCCGTTTGCGGGCTGCGGGCCCGAGAGTGCAACGTCCGCCTACATCGGCAGCAATCACCAGATCGCGTTCGGGTGCTACCAGCAGTTCGCCAATACACGCACCTTGCCGGACCGCGTTGCGGCAGGGTTGATGCCCGCGGCGCGGCTCACGATGGATCGCTTCTGGGTTAACCCAGGAAAGTCTGCCGCACAGGCGCTTGCCGAACACCTGAACGTGCCGGTCGATAATCTGCGGCCTGCGACCCGGCCGGATATCGTGGATGCAGAAGTCCGTCTGCAGGGTGCAAGCACAACCTCGCGACAACCCTTCGACGAGCAGGGTGGACTGCGGGTCGTACGTCGAGGTTCGCTGGTGCGGGTGAATGGCGATCTGAAGGGCGGCAGCGGCGACTTTCTGTGGACTGTCGTAACGCCTGCCGGCGCCGACGCAAACCTGTCGGCGGCAACGGGCCTGCAACCGTCTTTCAAAGTCGACTTTCCCGGAACGTATCCGGTGACCCTTGCCGCCGGCGGAACGATCGCAAGCAGGACAGTCAATGTCCCCAACTGGAAACCGGTCGGCGTCGACACGACCGGCATCGTTGCGCCGGGAACTCCCAGCATTTCGTTGGATGTCTTGGCCAGCAGTACGGTCGTCTCGGACGATGCGACTCATCAATCGCTCCCGCTGGTCGGTACCAATGACGAGAACGGCGACGCCACGCACCGGTTATCGATCTGTGCTGTAAATACGGCAGCGTCGAGCTGTACCGCGACAACCTTGCAAACGACACTCGGTGGGCAGGTGTCGATCGTGCCGCACGCCACCGCCCAGCGCCCGACGATTCGGTATGTGCCGGGCTCTGCCGGTGAGGACGCGTTCCGGTACCGGATCGTCGACATCGACGGTGACGGAGGGGATGTAACGTGGCAGGTCGCTGTGCGGGTGGTAGAGGAACTTGCGGCAGTCAGCCAGTGCGACAATTCCACGCTGTCGACGGGACAATCGGCCGCAATCGATCTGAGCGTCGATGGCGGTATTCCACCGTATGCCGTGCAATTCGCCGACCCGACCCGAATGACTCAATCGGCCGGACCGCTCACCTGGCGTTTCACCGCTCCGCCGGAAGCCGCGCAGGGGGCGCCCAAGATCTTTACCGGCCGGGTGTGCAGGCCGTACACCGTTACCGATAAGACTTTGCCAACTGCTCAGTCGGCCGGTGCAACGCTGACGTTGCATGTTCGCCCGCGCGAACCGTGGATCAACGGTCAGTCGATGATGGGGATCAGCGCTCTACTGGTAGGCAATGCCACCTGCACCGGCTGTCACAAGCCGGTGCAGAACGTACCGCTGCCCGGCGGGCTCGATCTGACCGGCGATGCGACAACTGTCTGGACCCGGTTGCAGTCGCGCGTGGACACTACGACACCAACTTCCAGCCGGCTGCTGGAATGTCCGGGCGGCGGCGGTGTTTGCAATAACCACGGCGATTTCTTCCCGGACGATCCGAGCGTAGAGACCGATACCTACAGCCGCATATTGCTATGGATCAAGGAGGGCGCCCTGAACAATAGCGACACGAGCAACACCTGTGCGGTCGCTGCACCGTGTCCTTGATGGCATTGCAGCGAACGGTGAGGGTGGCGATGAGTTCCTTACGAACGATATGACGATCGTATTGCGCAGCGGCACCGGAATGGTTGCTGGATTGGTGCTGGCATCCACGCTGCTGCCGGCCGTGGCAAATACTGCCGCGACTATTGCGGTGCCGGCGCGGCAGGATCTCGAAGTCGTCGACTGCCTGTTGCCCGGGTCGGTGCGCATCGTGGGTGGCCGCACCTATCTCAGTTCGCGTCGTCCGACTTCGACGACTGTCGCCGACTGCCGCATCCGCGGTGGCGAATACACTGCCTACGACCGCGCCAATCTCGATACATCGCTCAAGGTCTGGATGGAGGCCGCGCAGCAGGGCGACGCCGAAGCGCAGGTTACCGTTGGAGAAATCTACGAGCGTGGAATCGGTAAGGAACCCAACTACGAAGCGGCCCTGATCTGGTATCAGAAGGCAGCCGATCAGGGCTATGCGCGCGGCCTGTTCAACCTGGGGACGCTTTACGAACAGGGCTTGGGCGTTACGGCAGACAAGCTCAAGGCGTTGAATCTGTATCGCCAGGCATGGGGTATTCCCAACGACAACCTGGTCTACGAACGTGCCGCCAATGACGAGATCGGCAAGCTGCGCAGCGAACTGGAGCGACAGGTTGCCGACAAGCAGGAGCAGATCGATGCGCTGTCGCAGCAGATCGATCAGCTGAAGTCACAGCTGGCCAAGCAGACGGCTACCAACGACAACTCCGTCCTGCAACGCCAGGCGGATACCTTGTCGAAGCTGGTCGCACAGCTGCGAGCCGATCGTCAGAGCGATGCCCAGCGCCTCGGCGCGCTACCGCTCACTCGCGAGCCCGCCACCGCCACTGCAGCCCCGCCACTGGATCCGAAGGCCTACGAACGCTACGTCAAGGGGCTGAACTTCGGCCGTTACTACGCCATCGTGATCGGCAATCAGAACTACCGGCGACTCGAGAACCTGCAAACGCCGCATAGCGACGTCGAGCGCGCCACCCAGCTGCTGCGCGACAAGTACGGCTTCAACGTTCAAACGATGGAGGACGCCGACGACGTATCCATGTTGCGTGCCCTGAACGAGCTCGCCAAGGTCGTCAAGGAGAATGACAACGTCCTCATCTACTACGCCGGCCACGGCACGCGATTGCAAACAGCCGGCAGGGAAGCAGGGTACTGGCTCCCCGTGAACGCCGAACGACCTCCCGACGACACCTACTGGGTCCCCAACGAACAGATCAGCGCCCATCTCGGGCGCCTGCCGGCCAAACGCGTGCTGGTGATCGCCGACTCCTGCTACGCCGGCCTGCTATCCACCGATCCTGGCGTCAACGTCTTCGGCACCCAGGCATCCATGGACCTGCTGAAATACAAGCTCCCCAAGCGCTCGCGCCTGCTGCTTGCTTCCGGCGGCGACCGACCCGTGCTCGACGCCGGTGGCCAGGGCAACTCGGTTTTCGCGCGCGCACTGCTCGACATCCTCGCGGCGAACCAGGACATCCTCACCGCCCCATTGCTGTTCGAGCGCATCCAGCAGCGCGTCAAGATCGGCGCCGCGCGCAACAACTTCGTGCAGGTCCCCGAATTCCGCTCCATCAAGAGCGCGGGACACGAGGCCGGCGACTTTTTCTTCGTGCCGAAGGCGAAGACTTAAGACGAAAGATCTACATCCCCATGCAGTCCGGTGCAGCGCTCCACTACCGTAGATGGGTACCACGTACGCGTCTTCCATCCCGCATTGTTTTCAGGGCGATCGAAAACAGGAAGTTTTCGTTCGAGCCTCCAGGGAAGGATTCACGGCGGCCCTGAAAACAATGCGGGATGGAAGACGCGGGGCCCGGATGTTGGCACACGCTCGACACACTCCTCACGCCATCGCGGTCGCAGATTTAACGCGGCGAGCGTACGATCCGTCTCACTCAGTGTGACGGCCGTAACAGCAGGCGCCGGCACCATCCGCTAAAAGACGCATTCCTGCCCGAGAGTACCTAACAAGATGGCAGTCCTCGATCTCGAATCCCTCCTGAAACCTGTTGCCGAGGACGCGCCGTGCGGGCGTGACCTGGAATACGATCCGCCGTTTCTCGCCCTGCAGGAGCTCGCTCGCGGCAAGCCAGAACAGGTGATCGGCGACAAGGTGCGAGCCGCGCTGGAGCCGCCCTGGTCGAACGTGCGTGCGGCAGCTGAACAACTGTTTGCCACAACCAAGGATCTGCGGGTGGCGGGCATCCTGCACCTGGCATTGATCAAGACGGCCGGTATCGCCGGCATGGAAGGCGGCCTCAACCTGATGAGCGCCATGCTGGGGCGTTACTGGGACGGGTTGTATCCGCTGCTGGATGCCGAGGACGATAACGACCCGACGTTCCGGGTCAATTCGCTGATCGCCGCGGTGGTGAGCGACGATGCCCTCGCTACGCTGCGCCAGGCCGCCATCGTGGAGTCGAAGCAATTCGGCAAGCACTCATTGCGCGCCTGGCGTATCGCTAACGGCACCATCAAGGTGGAACCGGTCGACGGACAGGACACCGATCCGGCCCAGCTGCGCACCCGGATGGATGCCGCCTTCACCGATACGCCGCTAGAGGCGCTGTCGGCAACCGCGGCCCTGATCGATGCCTCGCTCGAACATCTGAACGCGATCCAGCACATCCTGCTGGACAAGGCCGACGGCATTCCAGAGGATCTCAAGTCGCTGGCGTCGGATCTCAAGGAAATGAAGACGCTGGTCGACGGTCACCTGACCCGGCGCGGCGGTGGCAGTAGCGCAGCGGGAGCAGACGACATGGCTGCACAGTCGGATCAGGACGGCGAAGCCCCGGTAGTTGGCGGCGCGCCGGGTGCAATTCGCAATCGCACTGACGTCATAGCGACGCTCGAGCGCATCTGCGATTACTATGCGAAGGCCGAACCTTCCAGTCCGGTGCCGATGTTGCTGCAGCGAGCCAAGCGGCTCGTCAACAAGGACTTCATGGAGATCATCAGGGATCTCACGCCGAACGCGATCAGCGAGGCGGAAGTCATTGGCGGTCTTGAGAAAAGGGACTCCTGAGGCGTACAGTGTCCGGCACAACGAGAGCCTGCTCCCCGACACATTGCGGTGCAGGGCGACAGCGGGAACGGATTTCTAATCAACTCTTAACTCAATTCTGGTTTTAATTTTAACTCTGGCAGGAATTTCAGGAGAGCGGGCGTGGCTAAAGAAAGCGGTCAGAAGTTCATTGCGCGTAATCGCGCGCCGCGAGTGCAGATCGAGTACGACCTCGAGACCAACGGAGCGATGCAGAAGAAGCAGATCCCGTTCGTCATGGGCGTGCTGGCGGATCTGTCGGGCAAGTCGGCCGAAGAGCTGCCTGAGATCGAACAGCGCAAGGCGCTGGAGATCGACATGGACAACTTCGAGAGCCGCCTGAAGGCCATGAAGCCGCGCGTCACCTTCGCGGTGCCGAACAAGCTGACCGGAGAAGGGCAGCTGGCCGTGGACATCACCTTCGAGAGCATGGACGATTTCTCGCCCGCTGCCATTGCGCGCAAGATCGAGCCGCTGGCGAAGTTGCTCGAGACGCGCACCCAGCTGTCCAACCTGGTGACCTACATGGACGGCAAGGCGGGCGCCGAGAAGCTCATCTCCAAGGCGTTGCAGGATCCCGCATTGCTGCAGTCGCTGGCCTCCGCGCCGAAGCCGGCCGAGTGATCGTTACGCTCATTGCACAGGTTGCCGCCCGCATCTCTACGGCGGCAATCGCATCCAAACCATTTCAGGAGTCGACGCATGGCTGATGCCAAGAGTGCCGAGCAGCAACAATCCGGTACGACCGTAGAGGTCGGTGATTTCCAGTCGCTGCTCAAGAAAGAATTCCGGCCCAAGACCGACCGTGCCCGTGAGCAGGTCGAGGCCGCCGTCAAGACCCTGGCCGAGCAGGTGCTGCAGGACAAGGACCTGATCGCCGATGACGCGGTCAACTCGATCAACGCCATCATTGCCGAGATCGACAAGAAGCTCACCGAGCAGATCAATCTGGTGCTGCACCACGCCGACTTCCAGCAGATGGAAGGCTCGTGGCGCGGCCTCAAGCACCTGGTGTTCAACACCGAGTCCAGCGAAACGCTGAAGATCAAGATCTTCAACGTCTCGAAGAAGGAATTGGGCAAGACCCTCAAGCGCTATCCCGGCACCTCCTGGGACCAGAGCCCGATCTTCAAGAAGATCTACGAGGAAGAGTACGGCACCATCGGTGGCGATCCTTTCGGCTGCCTGGTGGGCGACTACTATTTCGATCACAGCCCGCAGGACGTCGAGCTGTTGCGAGGCGTGGGCCAGATCGCCGCCGCCGCGCACGCGCCATTTATTTCGGCGGCAGCGCCCTCGCTGATGGGCTTCGATTCGTGGGGTGAATTGTCGAACCCGCGCGACCTGAGCAAGATCTTCACGACCGCCGATTACGCTGCATGGAGGTCGCTGCGCGAGTCCGACGATGCGCGCTATGTGGGCCTGACGATGCCGCGATTCCTCTCGCGGTTGCCGTATGGCGCCAAGACGGAGCCGGTCGAAGAGTTCGCGTTCGAAGAGGACACCGCTGCTGCGGATTCCTCGAAGTACACCTGGTCGAATGCCGCTTTTGCGATGGCGACCAACATCAACAAGGCGTTCGCGATGTACGGCTGGTGCACGCGCATTCGCGGCGTCGAATCCGGCGGCACGGTCGCAGGATTGCCCACGCATACGTTCCCGTCGGACGATGGCGGCGTGGACATGAAGTGTCCCACCGAAATCTCCATCACCGACCGGCGCGAGGCGGAGCTGGCCAAGAACGGCATGATGCCGCTGCTGCACCGGAAGAATTCCGATGAAGCAGTGTTCATTGGCGCGCAGTCGCTGCAGAAACCGGCCGAATTCGAAACGGCCGATGCGACGGCGAACGCGGCCCTGGCGGCGCGATTGCCTTACATGTTCGCGTGCTCGCGCTTCGCGCACTACCTGAAGTGCATCGTGCGCGACAAGATCGGTTCGTTCAAGGAGCGCGCCGATATGGAGCGCTGGCTGTCGGACTGGATTCTCAACTATGTCGATGGCGATCCGGCGAACTCTTCGGAGGACATCAAGTCGCGCAAGCCGCTGGCCGGAGCCGAAGTGGAAGTGAAGGACGTGGAAGGCAAGCCGGGTTACTACTCGGCGGTATTCCGGTTACGACCGCACTACCAGCTCGAAGGACTGACGGTTTCGTTGCGGCTGGTTTCAAGACTGTCGGGTGGAAAATAGTTCGCTGCCTCGATCCGCGGGTGGCGATCGCAACGAATTCACTTCACTCGGCTGAAAGCCTGCGCGCGGTACAGCACCGCGCGCAGGTATGTAGAACTCACGCTTAACTCAAACTCGAACGACGGGAGCAGCGCAGATGGCAATTGATTCATTTCTGAAATTGGGCGACCTCAAGGGCGAATCCCAGGTGAAGGGCTTCGAGGCGCAGATCCAGATCCTGGCCTGGAGCTGGGGCCTGTCCCAGTCCGGCACCACGCACATCGGTTCGGGTGGCGGCGCCGGCAAGGTGAACGTGCAGGACCTGAGCTTCACGCACTATGTCGATTCAAGTTCGCCGTCGCTGATCCTGGCGTGCTGCAAGGGTACGCACTACCCCGAAGCGACGCTCACGATGCGCAAAGCCGGTGGCGATCCGCTGCCTTACCTGACCATCAAGCTGCACGACATCATCGTGACGTCGGTTTCCGGCGGCGGCTCCGGCGGGGAAGACCAGCAGACGGAGAACGTGACGTTGAACTTCGCGGCTTTCGATTACAGCTACCAGCCGCAGGACAACAAGGGCGCCAAGAAGGGCGGCGCGATCGAAATCAAGTACGACATCGCCAAGAACGCCTGATCCGGCGTACCCGTGCGAGCGTTTACCCTTCGGTGCCTTGCACCGAAGGGTAGCGTCGCATCGCTACAGCGCACGGCCATAGTAGAGAGCGCATATGTCGCCTGAAGAAAGCGTCCGGGCGGGTAACCTTTCACAGGCACTGCAGGATCTGCAGACCCGCGTCAAAGCTCATCCGTCGAACCCGAAAGACCGCATATTCCTGTTCCAGCTGCTGGCAGTGCTGGGCCAATGGGATCGTGCGTCCACCCAGCTCAAAGTGGCTGCGGACCTGGATCCCAGCGCACTGATTCTCGCCCAGGTCGGGCGGCAGGCACTGGATGCCGAACGCCTGCGGGCCAAAGTTTTCGATGGCACATCGGTGCCCACCCTGCTGGGCGAACCTCTGCCCTGGATTGCCTTGCTGCTGGAGTCGTTGCGGCTGGTGGCGCAGGGGCATTTCGAAAAGGCCTCCGAGTTGCGCGATCAGGCGCTGCAAGATGCGCCTGCTGCACAGGGAACCATCAACGGCGAGAAATTCCAGTGGCTGGCGGACGCGGATTCGCGTCTTGGGCCATGCCTGGAGATCATCGTCGACGGCAAGTACCTGTGGGTGCCGTTCGATCGTATTCAGTCGATTCGCATCGAACCCCCGACCGATCTTCAGGACACGGTCTGGACCCAGGCGATCGTGACCTGGATCAACGGCGGCCAGGTGCCGGCGCTGATTCCGACGCGCTACCCGGGAACGCATGCCAGCGATGACGATGCGTTGAAGCTCTCGCGTCGCACCGACTGGGTGTCGCAGCCCGCCGAAACTTATCTGGGAGTCGGGCAGCGCATGTTCGCAACCGACGCCGGCGAGTATCCGCTGCTCGAAACGACGCAGATCCTGTTCGGCAGCGCCGCTTCCGCCGGCTGAACGAATCCGGGAACGCTGCATGGCTGAACTGCTTCCCCAGGAAAGACTGCAGCCTTCGCTGCTTGATCGGCTGACCGACGAGCACCCCGAATCGCGCGAGGAAACACGGGATAAACGCGTGCTGAGCATCACTCAGTTGCGCTCCAGCGTGCTGCGAGACATCGGCTGGCTGCTCAACACGATTCACCTGCAGGCGACTCAGGATCTGAGCGCCTGGCCGGCCGTTGCCAGCTCGAGCGTCAACTATGGAATTCCCGACCTGGCCGGGACTTCGGCCGCAGGACGCAATACGGCTGCGCTCGAACGCGCCGTGCGTCAGGCAGTGCTGGATTTCGAGCCGCGCATTCTGAGCGACAGCCTTAAAGTCAGCGTGCGTATCGATGCGGAACAGATGAGCCGGCACGCCATGCTCTTCATCATCGAAGGCCGCCTGTGGGCGCAGCCGGTGCCGCTGAGCCTGTATCTCAAGACCGAGCTCGACCTGGAAACCGGTTCGGTCACCGTTGCCGAATCGTCGCGCTGACCAGCACCAGTTCCATGGATCCAAGAATACTCAGGTACTACAACCGCGAACTGCAGCATGTGCGCGAGATGGGCGCGGAGTTTGCGCGCGAGTACCCGAAGATCGCCGGGCGTCTCGGACTCGAAGGCTTCGAATGCGCCGATCCCTATGTCGAACGGCTGCTGGAGGGTTTCGCCTATCTTGCTGCCCGCGTGCAGCTCAAGGTCGATGCCGATTTTCCAACCTTCACGCAGCATCTGCTGCAGATGATCTATCCGCATTACCTGGCGCCGACGCCATCGATGGCCATCGCTCAGTTTCAGCCCGACCTGAACGAAGCGGGTCTCGCACAGGGTTATACGATTCCGCGCGGCACTGCGATGCGTTCCATCGTCGGCAAAGACGATCGTACCGCTTGCGACTATCGCACTGCGCACGAGACGCAGCTGTGGCCGCTACAGATCAAGGAAGCAAAGTACTACTCCTCGACGGCCGGCCTTGCGTCCATCGGCATTGGTGCACCGGAAGGTGTGCGTGCCGGATTGAGGTTAACGCTGCACGCGACAGCCGGCGTACCGCTTGCAGGTCTCGCTCTGGACGATCTCACTCTGCACCTCAGTGGCGCGGATGAGCTGCCAGGTACTCTGTACGAAACCATCTTCGCGGCGAATGCCGGTTTCGTCGTGCGCGCGGCAGGCGCTCGTGGTCCGGTTTACTCTCGCGATCGCAGTCGCGTGGAGCGCTGCGGCTTCGAGGATTCACAGTCGCTGATTCCGTACGGCCGACGCTCGTTCGAGGGCTATCGGCTGTTGCAAGAGTACTTTGCGTTCCCCGAGCGATTCCTGTTCTTTACCTTGCGCGAACTGCGCGGTGTGCTCAACTCGCTGCCGGGAAGCGACTTCGAGATCGTGCTATTGCTGAATCGTGCCGTGCCGTGGCTTGAAGGAGCGGTATCGGCCGATAACTTCAAGCTCTTCTGCACGCCGGTGATCAACCTGATGGAGAAGCGCGCCGACCGGGTGCACCTGGATGGCGTGGAGCATGAATACCAGGTGATCGCCGATCGCACCCGGCCAATGGATTTCGAGATCTACGACGTAGTGCGTGCCGAAGGATTCGGATCCGGCACTGAGCCAGAGGCCAGTTTCGAACCCTTCTATGCCAGCACCGAAGCGACCTGGCATGGCCGTCAAAAAGCATTCTTTACCCTGCGACGCGAGATGCGCATGCTGTCTGCGAAGCAGCGCCAGCAGGGTCCGCGCTCCAGTTACGTCGGCAGCGAGGTGTTTGTATCGCTGGTCGATGCGGATCAGGCTCCGTATTCGAGCAATCTGCGCCAGCTTGGGTTGCAGGTGGTTTGTACCAATCGCGATTTGCCGTTGCACATGCCGATTGGCAAGGGGCCCACGGATTTCACGGTCGACATCGGTGCGCCGCTCACCGCCATTCGCTGCGTGGCTGGCCCGACCAAGCCACGCGAGTCCAATGTGCAAGGCGAGTATGCATGGCGTCTGCTGAGTCACCTGTCGCTCAACTATCTGTCCCTGCTGGAGTCCTCGACCGGTGAAGGAGCGACCGCACTGCGTGAGCTGCTGCTTCTTTATAGCGACGCCAACGATGTTGCGAGCCAGCGGCAAATCGACGGTGTGCGCGAAATAGCCGCACGGCCGACGACGGGACGATTGCCAACCAACGGCCAGGTTTCTTACGTGCGGGGACTGGATATCCAGCTGACCTGCGAGGACGCCGCTTTCCAGGGGCAGGGTCCTTTCGTTCTCGGCGCAGTGCTGGAGGAATTCTTCCGGCGGCATGTGTCGCTGAACAGTTTCACGCGTCTGACACTCAAGACACTCAATCGCGGCGAGGTGATGCGATGGCCATCGAGACTGGGCCAGCGCCAGATCCTTTGACAGCGCTCGCGGCGCTGCTCGAAAGGCCGTACGCCTTCGATTTTTTCGAGGCGATGCGCCGCGTCGAGTGCGCGTGGCCGCAGCTTCCACGATTGGGTACGGCAACGCGGCCCGTCGATGAACCGGTGCGACTCGGGCATCAGCCGTCGCTGGATTTTCCGTCCTCCATGCTGGCAAGCGTCGCGGCCATCGAAGGCGACCGGCTGAAGATCATCGGCAATTTTTTTGGCCTGTACGGGAGCAATGGACCGCTGCCGTTGCACCTCACTGAGTATGTGCAGGATCGGGTCACGAATGCCCGCGACACTACGCTGGTCGCATTCACCGATATCTTCCACCATCGCATGCTGGAGCTGTTCTATCGGGCATGGGCCAACAGCCGCCCGACGGTACATTTTGATCGACCCGACAACGACCGGTTCTCCTTATATGTTGCCGCACTGGCAGGGTTCGCCGGAACGGCGCTGTGCAATGCCGATGCGTGGCCTGATCGCGCCAAACTTTACTTCGCGGGGACTCTCGCGGCGGGAGTCAAAACGCGCAATGGCCTGGAGTCTCTGCTTGGCGAATACCTGAATCTCCCGGTACACATCGAGGAGTGCATCGGTGAGTGGCTGACGATTGTCCAGGATGAGCGCATGAGCCTTGGCAATCCCGCAACGGCTTCGCTTGGTAGCAGCGTTCTGGGCGCGCGCGTCTGGAGCGCACAACACAAATTGCGCATCGTCATCGGTCCGGTGGGCATCGGCGACCTGATGCAATACCTGCCCGGCAGTGCGAGCCTCGCGCGATTGCGCGCGGCCGTCATGAATTATCTTGGCTTCGAGTACGCGTGGGACATCCAGTTTGTGATTCGGCGTGCCCGCGCGCCCGGCGTCAAGCTTGGCCAGTTCGGCCACCTTGGCTGGAGCAGCTGGTCGGCGCCGCCGGCAGGTGGCGCCGATATCGACGACGTCATCATCGACGTGTCGGAACAGCCGATCGCGGCTTGAGGCCGGAGACGCATTTTCGCTTCAGATTCGCTTAAGGTTATTGGGGAGTTCAGATGACCAACTTCACTGCCGAGTCGCTGTTCGGCAAGCTCAACAAGCTCGCGTACCGATCCATCGAAAGCGCGGCCAATTTCTGCAAGCTACGCGGCAATCCCGAAGTGGAGCTGGTGCACTGGATCCATCAGATCCTGCAATTGCAGGACTCGGATCTGCTACGCATCGTGCAGCACTCCGGATGCGACCTGGCAAAAGTAGCGCAGGGGCTGACTGAGGCGCTGGAGAGCCTGCCACGCGGTGCACGAGCCATTGAGTTTTCGGAAGACCTCGGCGAGGCCGCCAAGCAGGGCTGGATGTTTGCGACGCTGCGCTTCGGCGACGCGCAGGTCCGCACCGGTTATCTGGTGGTGGGTATCCTCAACGAACGCCAGCTCAAGAATGCCTTTCTGCGCATCTCCAAGGAGTTCGAGAAGATCAAGCTGGAATCGCTGACCGACAATTTCGCCAAGATCGTCGCCGGCTCCCCGGAAGACGGCCTGGCCGCAAGCGACAACTTCAAGCTCGGTTCGGCTGGCGCGCCCGGGGAGATGAGCGGCTCGATGCCGCCGGCGCAACTGGGCAAGCAGGAAGCGCTCAAGCAGTTCACCATCGACCTGACCGAACAGGCACGCTCGGGAAAACTCGATCCCATCGTCGGTCGTGACAACGAGATTCGCCAGGTCGTCGACATCCTGATGCGTCGCCGGCAGAACAACCCGATGCTCACCGGCGAGGCCGGAGTCGGCAAGACGGCCGTTGTCGAAGGCTTTGCGCTGCGCATTGCCCAAGGAGACGTTCCGCCGCCGCTGAAGGAGGTCAGCCTGCGCACGCTCGATGTCGGCTTGCTGCAGGCGGGAGCCAGCATGAAGGGCGAATTCGAAAATCGACTGCGCCAGGTCATCGAAGAAGTCCAGGCGTCGCCGAAGCCGATCATTTTGTTCATCGACGAGGCACACACGCTGGTAGGAGCGGGCGGTGCTGCCGGCACCGGAGATGCGGCCAATCTGCTGAAGCCGGCGTTGGCGCGCGGCAACCTGCGCACCATCGGCGCGACTACGTGGGCCGAATACAAGAAGCACATCGAGAAGGATCCCGCGCTGACGCGGCGATTCCAGGTCGTGCAGGTGGATGAACCGAGCGAAGAGAAGGCGATCCTGATGATGCGCGGCGTCGCGTCGACCATGGAGAAGCACCATCGCGTGCAAGTGCTGGACGAGGCACTGGAAGCGGCGGTCAAGCTCTCGCACCGCTACATCCCGGCTCGGCAGTTGCCGGACAAGTCGGTGAGCCTGCTCGACACTGCTTGTGCACGCGTTGCGATCAGCCAGCATGCCGTGCCTGCCGAAGTCGACGACAGCCGTAAACGTATCGTGGCGCTGGAAACCGAGCTGTCTATCATCGGCCGCGAGAAGACCGTCGGGATCAACGTCGATGCTCGCGAGAAGGACGCCGCCGCCAAGCTGGAGAGCGAGAAGCAGAATCTCGCACGCCTCGACGCAGCCTGGCAGAAGGAGAAGGACCTCGTCGATCGGATCCTGGGGATCCGCAGCCGGCTGCGCGGCGACGTGGCCAAAGTAGAAGGCACCGGCAGCAAGCTGGAGGCGGAGGTCGAGGCAATCGCTCCGGCACCGTTGACCGATGCGGAACGCGCAACGCAGCTCGGCGAACTCGCTGAGTTGCAGCAGCAACTTGCTGGAGTGCAGGGCGAGCGCCCACTGATTCTTCCAAGCGTCGACTACCAGGCCGTCGCATCGGTCGTGGCGGATTGGACCGGCATCCCGGTTGGTCGCATGGCGCGCAATGAAATCGACACGGTCATGCGGCTGGGTGAAATCATCAGCCAGCGCGTGATCGGGCAACGACATGCGCACGATATGATCGCGAAACGTGTTCAGACCTCGCGCGCCGGTCTCGATAATCCGAGCAAGCCGATTGGCGTCTTCATGCTCGCCGGGCCGTCAGGCGTCGGTAAGACTGAAACGGCGTTGGCATTGGCCGAGGCGCTGTATGGTGGTGAGCAGAATGTCGTCACCATCAATATGAGCGAGTTTCAGGAAGCGCACACCGTTTCAACACTGAAGGGCGCGCCTCCGGGATACGTAGGCTACGGCGAAGGTGGCGTGCTCACCGAAGCAGTGCGACGCAAGCCTTATAGCGTGGTGCTGCTGGACGAAGTGGAGAAGGCGCATCCTGACGTCCATGAGATCTTCTTCCAGGTGTTCGACAAGGGCATCATGGAGGACGGCGAAGGCCGCCTGATCGACTTCAAGAACACGCTGATCCTGCTCACGACCAACGTCGGCAGCGAGCTCATCATCAACCTGTGCAAGGACCCGGACCTGATGCCGGAGCCCGACGCTATTGCGAAGGCGCTGCGGCCCGACCTGCTCAAGGTATTTCCCGCCGCGCTGCTCGGCCGCATCGTCACGATTCCGTTCTTTCCGCTCTCGGATACGATGTTGCACGAAATCATTCGCTTGCAGCTCGGGCGCATCCAGAAGCGCATCGCGCTCAACCACAAGGTGCCGTTCACCTATTCCGACGACGTGTTGAAGCTGGTTGCCAGCCGCTGCACGGAGCTGGAAAGCGGCGGGCGCATGATCGATGCCATCCTGACCAACACGGTGCTGCCGAAGATCAGCCAGGAAATTCTCGGCAGGCTCATGGAAGGCACGATACCGGCGCGCGTTGCCATCGGCGTCACCGACGGCGAGTTCAGCTATCAGTTCGACTGAGCCCCGGGTTGGCTGAACCTGAGTCGACTGAGACCGGGTCGACTGACTCCGGATCGATTGAGCGCGGATAGGAGGCAGGCAACGATCAGCAGGCGGGAATCTTCAAGTGCGCCATCGACCTCACGGTGGCCACTTGATGTGCTTCGAGCGTTGCTGGGGTTGCGTCATGACCGCAGGCTCCTTGAATTGTCCCTTGAACTGCAAAGGGATGGCGGCTTTTGATCTGGCCAGGGAGTCTGCGTCCTGGCCGGTGCCGATCAGGACGGTGTCACCGGACTCACTCAGCAGAAGCTGATAGGCGCCGGAATCGGCATTGGCATAGCGATCATGGGCGTCCTTGATCTCGGTGCGTTTGCCGAAGAGTGCATCCGCCTCGTCCAGCAGCAGGATAGCGCCGCTGTCGCGGGCCTTGCCAATCAGTCGCTCGATGTTCTTCGCGGTCTCGCCGATATACGGACTGACTACCTCGGACAGATCCACCCGCATGAGTCGCTTGCCCAGCGACAGCGCGGTTCGGGTGGCAATCTGTGTGCGTTCCTGGGCAGACGCACCCTTGATCAGGCGGGTGCCGCGATGAGTGGTCAGATCGGTCTTGGGCCCTGGAGACATAGGTCACCTCGAGCTGGCTGATAGCGTTGACGCATGCGGACTCTATCGCAAAGTTCGTCGTCGCGGGCTATCGCGTCGCGACGATGAACAATCGCGGGAACGGTAGTAACACCGTGCCGTCGGGTAATGCAGGGTAGGCGAGTTCGAGTGCAGCCTGGTAGCGGGCGAGGTAGGCGGCGGTCTCGGCTTCGTCGAGTGGTGCGAGGAACGGTCTGAGGCCCGTCCCCTTGAACCATTCAACCACAGCGGCGGCACCGGCAAGAGGGTGATGATAGGTGGTACGCCAGACATCTACGGTCGCAGCGACGTCGCGCAAGGTGCGGTAATACCACTGAGCGTCATGGCGTTCCGCTCGCATTTTCGACGCCCCGCCAAGCTTGCCTGCCCACGGTCCGTCAACGGCGATCTCACGCATCAGTCGATGAGCGGGCTCGTCGAGATTGTCTGGCATCTGCACGGCCAGAGTGCCTCCGGCTGCCAGCTTGCCGACCAGTGCCGGCAGCAGCGCTGCGTGATCGGGAACCCACTGCAGCGATGCATTCGCCAGGATCACGTCGAACGGACCAGGCTGGCTCCAGGTCGCAATGTCGGCGATTTCAAAGTGAACCCCGGGCAGGCGTTTGCGGGCGGTCTCTATCATGTCGGGCGAGCTGTCCATCCCGGAAATGGCCGCCTCGGGAAATCTGCTGCGAAGCAGTTCGGTTGAGTTGCCTGGCCCGCAACCGATATCTGTTGCCGAGTCGACCCGCGCCGTGGGGATCTGCGACAGCAGGTCCCTGATCGGGCGGTTCCGTTCATTCTCGAATCGGCTGTATTGATCGGCAGACCAGCGCATCGAAGCTCCCGTCCGGCCGGTTCAATTGCGGCCTTGCCGCGAGTCTAGAAGGCGACGGCGGACTATGCCATCGCTCACCGGTCCGGGTTGGCAGGCCGAGCGGCCGCGGCATGAGTTCGGCGCCGAAGTTGACAGGGGAGGTCGACATGCGTGCACGGCTCGGTGATCATTCGCCACTGATTGAACCGACGAAGGCAAGGCGCACGCTTGTGACTCATAGCCATCCGACCTTTACCGCGGCGCGGGATTTCCTGCTCGCGCATCGTGCCGACTACGCCGCCGCCTACGCGGGCTTCTCCTGGCCGCAATTGGCCGAATTCAACTGGGCGCTGGACTACTTCGACGCGATCGCAGCGGGCAACGACAATCCGGCATTGTGGGTCGTCGAAGAAGATGGCCGAGAGGCGAAGTTTTCTTTTGCCGAGATGTCCGCGCGCTCCAATCAGGTTGCCAACTGGCTGCGGCGGCTGGGTGTTGCCAGGGGCGACCGAGTGCTGCTGATGCTAGGCAACGAACCCGCGCTGTGGGAGACGATGCTGGCTGCGATGAAGCTCGGGGCAGTGGTCATACCCGCTTCGACGCTGCTGGGCCGCGTCGATCTCGAAGATCGCTTCGAGCGCGGCAATATCAAGCACGCGGTCGTTGGGCAGGCGCATTGCGATAAATTCTCGGCAATCGACGGGACATATACCCGAGTCGTTGTGGGTCAGTACGCCGGCTGGCACTCGTTCGACGCCGCTCGTGGCGAGAGCGCGACGTTCGTGGCGTCGGGCGTAACGATGGCGAGCGATCCACTGCTGCTGTACTTCACCTCCGGAACTACCGCCAAGCCGAAGCTGGTGTTGCACAGCCATGAGAGCTATCCCGTCGGACATCTCTCCACCATGTACTGGATCGGTCTGCAGCCCGGCGACATTCATCTCAACATTTCCTCGCCGGGTTGGGCGAAACATGCCTGGAGTTGCTTCTTTGCGCCATGGAATGCCCAAGCGTGCATCTTCATCTACAACGCTGCCCGCTTCAGTGCGCCGGCGTTGCTGGACATTATTCGTAGCTATGAGGTGAGCGTCATGTGTGCGCCGCCGACCGTCTGGCGCATGCTGATCCAGGTCGACCTTAAATCGTGGAGCGTGAAGCTGCGGGAACTGGTCGGTGCAGGCGAGCCGCTGAACCCCGAAGTCATCGAGCAGGTTCGTGCCGCGTGGGGCATCACCATCCGCGACGGCTTCGGTCAGACGGAGACGACCTGCCAGGTCGGCAATAGTCCGGGTCAACCGATCAAGTCGGGCAGCATGGGCCGGCCGTTGCCGGGGTTTCGGGTCGAACTCGTCAACGCAGAGGGCAAACGCGACCGCGAAGGTGAGTTGTGCCTGCCGCTTGAGTCGCGCCCGACAGGACTCATGGTGGAGTACTCCAATGATTCTGCAAAGATGGCTGAAGTCATGCGCGATGGCTACTACCACACGGGCGACGTCGCGCAGGTGGATGAGGCGGGCTATATCACCTACGTCGGCCGCGCCGACGATGTGTTCAAGTCTTCGGACTATCGCATCAGTCCCTTCGAGCTGGAGTCGATCTTGATCGAGCATCCGGCGGTCGCGGAGGCGGCCGTGGTCCCGAGCCCCGATGCATTGCGGCTGTCGCTTCCGAAGGCCTTCATAGTCCTTGCCACGCAATACGCTCCCAGCGCCGCACTGGCAGAGGATATCCTGTCCTTCTGTCGCGAAAGAGTTGCGCCATACAAACGCATCCGTCGCCTCGAATTTGCCGAACTGCCGAAGACGATCTCGGGAAAGATCCGTCGCAGCGAATTGCGGATGCTGGAAGCCGAGCGACGCAACGCGGGAACCCGCATCGAGCTGGAGTTCTTCGAAGAGGACTTCCGGAAAGCGTAGCCGAGGCACAGCCGGCATCGCTTGCCGATCGAACGCGACAAGAACATGAATCCATGCGTGAGCGGATGAGCTGACCGAAGTAGTCGCAAGACTTGGGGGCAGGGGGACGATGATCATCTACGCAGCAACCGTGCTGGTCAGCGCCTGCCTGCTGTTCCTCGTCCAGCCGCTGATTGCGAAGATCATATTCCCCTGGTTTGGCGGAACGGCGGCAGTCTGGAGTGCCGCGCTCGTGTTCTTCCAGGTCTGCCTGTTGTGTGGCTATGCGTACGCGCATTGGCTAGCGACTCATGTGCGACCGCGGATGCAATGGATCATTCATGGGGCATTGCTAATCGCTTGCTGCGCATTGATGCCGATTTTGCCGTCCGACACGTGGCGGCCTACCGCGGAGGGCAATCCAACGATACAGATCCTTCTTCTACTGACGGCAACTGTCGGTCTGCCATCGATGCTGCTCAGCGCGACGAGCCCGCTGCTGCAGGTCTGGTATATGCGTCGCAAGGGGAGCGCGATTCCGTATTGGCTCTTCGCACTGTCGAATGGCGGCTCGTTGTTTGCGCTGCTCAGTTTCCCGCTGTTACTCGAGCCGGAATTCAGCTTGAGAACGCTTGCGATCGACTGGAGCGTTGCATTCGTGGCGTTTGCCGTACTTTGTATTTGGGTCGCGCGACTCAGTCGGTTCGAGCAACAGCAGCCCGAGGGAGCCATAGCTCAGGAAGGCGGACGGGCGCCAGGTACGATGCAGATGGGATTGTGGATTACCTTCTCGGCCTGCGGATCGGCGATTCTGGTGGCCGCTACCGCGCAGCTGAGCACGAACGTGGCGCCGATTCCACTGTTGTGGGTCGTGCCGTTGGCCCTGTATCTGCTGTCGTTCATTCTGAATTTCAGTAACCGGTGCTTCTATCGCCGCACAGCTTATCTTCCATGGGTCGCGGCGGCGCTGGTCTGCATGGCCTGGCTGTACATGCATAGCGATAGCCATCAGGGCATCGAGTATGTGGTTCCGCTCTATCTGGTGTGCCTGTTTGTTGTCTGCATGATGTGCCACGGAGAGCTGGTGGAGCGTAGCCCGCCGGCACGCTATCTGACGAGGTTCTATCTGCTGATCGCGCTTGGCGGAGCCCTCGGTGGCATCTTCGTGGCGGTCATCGCGCCCGCTGTCTTCGAGACCGATCTTGAACTGCCCATACTGCTCGTCGTGGTTGCGGAGCTGATGGTCTACGTGCACTGGCGACGCAGGGGGTCGAATCACATGTTGTGGCCGGTTCGTCTCGCGATGATTGCCGGTGTCGCAATGTTGGCGAGCTACCTGGCCGTAGCCGAAATCGAAACCCGTGATGAGAACCTGCAGGTCAGTCGAAATTTCTACGGAGTGCTGCGGGTTCGCGACTACGTCGATGAGCGCCTGGCGCGCCGCAGCCTGATCAACGGCACCATCGGACACGGCTATCAGTACCTGGAGGAAGCGCATCGCGATGTTGCTGGCTCGTACTATTCGCTGAACTCCGGAGTCGGCAGAGCCCTCGAGGCACGCAAAGCTCTCGGTCCCCTCCGCTTCGGGGTTATTGGCCTGGGTGCGGGAGTGCTGACTAGCTATGCGCGCAAAGACGACTATCTGCGCATGTACGAGATCAACCCGGATGTCGTGAGCATTGCGCGCAGCCATTTCAGCTTTCTGTCGCGAGCGAAACAGAGGGGTGCGGACGTAGAAGTGCTGACCGGCGATGCTCGCCTGACATTGGAGCGACAGCAGGCGCAGGGCTTCGATGTGCTGGTCGTCGATGCATTCTCCAGCGATGCGATCCCCACCCATTTGCTGACGAATGAAGCCATTGAGCTGTATTTCAGGCACCTCAAGCCAGACGGCGTGCTCGCCATCCATATCTCCAACCGCTACCTGGACTTGACACCCGTCTGCCTGCGCGCCGCAGAGCATGTGAATCGATCGGCGTGGGTGGTGCGCGACCCAAAGGAGGCGATGTCGGATGCGAGCGATTGGGTGCTCATCACCGCGGATCGGAAGTTGCTGAATCAGCCCGCTTTCGCGGGCGCGCACGTTCAGCCGGCACAGGCCGGGGCCTCGTTCAAAGGCTGGACGGATCAGTACAGCAGCATCTGGCCGGTCCTGAGCGTCGGCCATAAGGCCGTCGGTGAGCGCTGATCGCCCAGGATTGACCGTCCAGCACCGAGGCTAGTGAGAGGGCAGGCCATCGTCACTCTCGTAGTGCACTCTCGTGACAAGTTGAGTACCGAGTGCAAGCCACCGAGACGTCGAATTCACTCGATTCTCGATGGGGATCCCGACAAACAGGACGATGCCGGCGATGAGTGTGGCCGCATGCAATCGCCCATCGAGTGCAACATCGTAGGCAACTATTGCGAGCACCAGGGTCACAACAATGTAATTGGCCGCTGTGCCGAGCACCGGAATGCGTTCCATCGCCGCGTCGAGGAGAGCGAGGGTGGCGAAGAGAATCATGCGTCTGTGCCACTGGGGTTGGCCTCGCAGCAGGATTGCCGTGGTGGCAAAGCCGGCAAACAGGATCGTATCCATGAGTTCGCCCAACAGAGCGACGATGGCTTGATTTTCCTGGCCTGCGCCATAGCCACTCGCTGCGGACCACAGCGCGACGGCCACGCTGGAGAGTGTCAGCAGCGGTATGAACACCACTGCGATCTGCCCCAGGCGTCGATGGACTGAGATTTTTCGATAAGCGACCAGCGTGGATTGTGCGACCAACAGGCATATCCACGTGAAGAAGAGCGCCCCATGGACGAAAACAAACCAGGGAGCGAAGAACGTGTGTTGCGCGAGCGGCATAAGGAATGTGCCGCTGGAGCCCGCTAAGGCCAACGCGGCGGCGACCAGGGAAAAGCCCAGCATGAATCGTCGCGTCGATGCGTTGTGCGAATCGATTGGCATGACACGAGATGACACAGTTTCCATCGCAGACACCTCCGGGTGTTCTTGGATTGCTTCCGCGCGGAGTCGTCGCTACGACGGCGCTATTGCAATGTACTCGCAGGAAACGCCGTGTTGAATGTGACTTTAGGGCAGGCCTCGAACCGCCGATGGATCAAGCCTGATCGCCTCACGTCCCTGCAATACATACGTAGAAGGGGTTCTGCGACGTGCTGAGAGTTGGCAGACTATCGCCTTGATAGTGGAGCGCAGAGAGTTCTTGCATGAAGTACCGGGCGATTGCTTACGATGTCGGAACGTTCTTCGTTCGCGGCAAGACCACCCGTCCGAGCTTCGATGCGGCGCTGGTGAAGCATGAGATCGCCGTCATCAGGAACGACCTGGGCTGCAATGCCATACGGATCTTCGGCCTGGATATAGACCGGTTGGTTGCGGCCGCGACCTTCGCACTGGAGGCAGGTCTGGCGGTATGGCTCTCGCCGATGCGGGGAGAGGCAACGGCTGAGGAGACTCTGCCGTATCTGGCGCAAAGTGCGAGACGCGCCGAGGTGCTGCGAGCGAACTACGGCAATGTCCTGCTAGTCGTGGGCGGGGAGTGCAGCTTCTTCATGAAGGGCATCATTCCGGGCGACGACCTGCACGCGCGTATCGGCAAGTTCATCAGCCCGCTGAGCCTGCTTCGCCATCTGGTCACCGGTGGCCGTTGGCCGGGCAAGCGGTTGAATGCTTACCTTGCATCGGCCGTTGCAACAGTCCGCGAGGCTTTCAAGGGACCGGTCACTTATGCGTCCGGTCCGTGGGAACGAGTCGACTGGCGGCGCTTCGATCTGGTCGGTGCGAACTACTATCGCTATGCGCAGAACGCAAAGGGCTATTCGAACGGCCTGAAGAAGTACTTCAAGCACGGCAAGCCGGTGCTCATCACCGAGCTCGGATGCAGCACCTACGAGGGAGCCGATGCTAAGGGGGCTATCGGCTGGCGAATCCTGGACGGGTCGGGACCACGAACGAGGATCAAGGGTAGCTACCTGCGCAGCGAGGAGACGCAGGCACGCTACCTCGATGAATTGCTCGGGCTCTTCGCCGACACGACGCTGGAAGGCGTGTGCGTCTTCAACTTCGTGGCCTACAACCTGACGTACGATGAGGATCCCCAGTGGGATCTCGACATGGCCAGCTATGGAATTGTGAAGGTCCTGCCTGAAGGGGTCGGTTCGCGACAACGCAGCGGCCTGCCATGGGTGCCAAAAATGGCCTTCCGGGTGGTGGCGGACCGCTATCGCGCGATGGAGAAATCCTGACGGCGGCTTCGCTGCTGTCACATCGTTCGTGCGATTTCTCGTACCCCCATTGAGGCCCGCTACTAAGGCCCACCTATTCCTTAGGTCCGATTGAGGCGTCACTATCTGCGCCAATAATTCGAAGAATCGAAACAGGCGATGCATCCGGGGTCAGGGGAAGCTGCCCTCAGCAACGCTAAGAACAAAGAGTGTGATGCTGCTCTCCTTGGAACTCTTCCACGATTGATCCACCGCTGACGGCATCGAGATTCTCTCCGCTCCATAAATTCGATACGTCCGTGGACCAGAAATGCGCCACGCATTTGCGCCGCCGTCTGCGCAAGATGTCGTGCTGAGAGAGCGTTCTCTGCGACGTCCGTTAACCGAGTGATTCGGTGAGATTCATCTCGTTACCAGTAAATAACCGCGTAAGAGTCCGGCTGTTACAGGTGGAATCCGCCGCGCTCATATTCGCAGCAAAACAGTGGTCGATTCTTCTGTGGAGTAAGAGCGGGTTACTGAGCGGTTACATAGCGAAAGCGTGGTGAACACATAAGCAATCACAATATCTGCCGCCACTCGCGCTCGAATAACCTACCGCCGTTGATAAAACCAAAGAGTACGAATCGTTACTCGAGTACCAAGGAGTACGGAATGAGCGCGATGGGTTCTTCGATCCGCGGCAAGACTGCGGCGGTAGTGTTGAGTGTTGCGGTTGCGATGTCCTTCCACGCACAACTGCAGGGGAAGACGCTGGAAGGGCGGGAACAGCTGGTCGGTCGCTGGGATGCCCAGGCGGTCAACGAGAAGGGGCAATCGATTCCTTTCAGGCTGGACATCGTCGACACGGCGGGGACGCTGAAGGGCTATTTCTACGACAACCTCGAGGCTTCAGCGGCCGCCGTCAAAGCGGAAGTTGTCAATGGGCAACCATCGCTAACGATCAGCAATCAAAAGGAGCGTCTGCTCGGCGAGATCTATCGGAGCATCGACGCCAAACTCATCAACGATGAGCTGAACGGCACGCTGTCGTTGTCCTATAGGGACGATGCCCTGCGCAGTCTGACGGGCAAGACCGTCAAGGGTGGCGACTACAAGTTCAGCGCCGTGCACCATGAAGCAGGGGCGGATGCGAACGTTCCAAACATCGACGGCGAGTGGGAAGTTCCCCTCAATGCACCCAATACCAAGGGTGAACGGAGTCAGCGCCTGCTGGTGCAGCAGAAGGGGCCCGACATTGCGGTCTCCGTTCTACGCGTCGACGGTGACGGCGGTGCGTTCGATGGCTACTACCACGACGGAAAATGGATCGTCAGCAGCGTGAATAGCCGTGGCCTAGCGTTCTACGAGATCAAGCCGCAGGCGGACACGCTGCTAGTAAAGACCAGCACGGGTCGGACGGTCGATACGCACAGCGTGGCGTCGGATTACAGCGGCGAGGGCGAGGCTTCCGATACCGCGATTGCCTATCGGCCCGCAGTGGCCCGGCAGAAGGGTCTCGCTGAGCCCGCGGACTACGCGGCGCACACCACGGTTCGCGATAGCAATGAGGTCTTCAAGTTCAACTTTCCGGACGCGGCCACGGGCAAGGCCGTCTCCAGTGAGGACCCGCGTTTCAAGGGCAAGGTGGTCATCGCTGTAGTGACCGGCACGTGGTGCCCGAACTGCCACGATGAAGTTCAGTACCTGGTGAAGCTGGACGAGAAATATCGCGATAAGGGTGTCGCTATCGTCGCGCTGGATTTCGAGGAGCCGGAGCAGCTCACCACCCTCTCCCGTCAGAAGCGCTTCATGGAGCACTACCAGGTCAAGTACCCCTACCTGATTGCGGGTACTCCTGCAGAGATGTGGGAGAAGGTTCCGCAGCTGGTCAACCTGAATACCTGGCCAACGACGGTGTTCGTCGGACGTGACGGCAAGGTGCGTCGCATTCACGCGGGTTTCGCGTCACCTGCGAGCGCGAAGTACTACGAGAAGCTGCAGGACGAGTTCACTTCGACTATCGATCAGCTGCTTGCCGAACCAGCGTCGACCACTGCGTCCTCGGCAGACGCACCGTCTCAGCCGGATGCAGCGCACGCAGCGCTGGTGGCAGAGGCATCCAAGTAGTAGCGGTCCTGGCGGCGTAAGCGCCGGCCTTGTGGCCGGCCGACGTTAGCTCCAGCTGTGTGCCGATGAAGCTCGCGCCTCCGACGTCAGTCGGAGGTGTTGTTCGCACGCGGTATCGCTGTGCATGTCGCGGCCGACTCGTACAGATCTCAATCCTAAGGGAGAAATTCGGTGATTCGTTGGCATACGCGGCTCCGGTCGCTTAAGGGGCTGGGGGCAGCGTTGTGCGCTTCGGTTGTGATTTGTGCATGGGCGGACGTGCCAGGTGTCCAGGCGGAGTCGTCGCTGCAGATCCCGCAGCACGAGATGAATCTCAAGGTTCTCTCGTCCGATCTCTCCCGCGACGATGTGAAGCGTCTCATGAGGCAGTTCAAGGCCGAGCTGGGTGTCGAGTGCAGTTACTGCCATACGAAAAAGGATCCGTACACCGATGAGACCGATTTCGCGTCGGATCAGAACCAGATGAAGGGTAAAGCGCGATTGATGATCGAGATGACCGATGAGATCAATCGAAAGTATCTGTCACAGCTCGGCGATGAGCGCTATTCGGAGCCGTTCAGCTGTGGCGGTTGCCATCGTGGGCATGCGAAGCCTGCGGATTCCGAGCGTTAGCAACGTGGCTTGCAAGATCTTCGAATGGAGTTGGCGATGACAATGTTCAAACTCAATGGAGTCACGAGGGCACGTGAGGGACGTGACGCGAAATTCCGCTCGCGCATCCCGGTGTTCGGTCGCGTGAGTGCGGCGTTGGTGCTGGCCACGATGGCGTCCGTTGGCGCCGAGGCGCAGGTCGCCGTTACCAACCAGGGCTTCGTTCCCTATAGCGATGCGCCCATCTACTACCGGACCGCAATGCTGACGGATCCGGTGACCCAGCTCAAAGACAGGATCGCGAAGGGCCGCGCACAGCTCAAGTACAAACCCGATCACGGCTATCTGGAGTCGGTGCTGAAGTTGCTCGACATTCCGGTCGACTCGCAGACGCTGGTGTTCTCGAAGACCAGCTTCCAGTACAGCAAGATCTCGCCGGACCATCCCCGCGCCCTGTACTTCAACGACGATGTCTATATTGGAGCCGTTCATGATGGCAAAGCTATAGAGGTTGTCTCCTTCGACCCGATGCAGGGTGCTGTCTTCTATCTGTTGGATGAACCGAAGGCAAAGCAGCCGAATTTCGAGCGGGCGGAGCTGGATTGCACTCAATGCCATATCGCCTCGGGTACGCGCGGGATTCCGGGTGTGCTGCTGCAATCGGTGTATCCGGCCGCCAGCGGTACGGTAGCGGCGGGTACGCGCACGTACATCACGGACCAGCAGAGTCCTTATGCGCAGAGGTGGGGCGGCTGGTACGTCAACGGACTGAATTCGCAGGGAACGCTGGCTAACGCAGTCGTGCCGGATGGCGATGCGAACGCTGACGATAAGGTCCGCCGCTCGCGTTCCGTGATTCCTTTGCCTGCGAATTCGTTCGATGCGAGCCGCTACCTCTATTCCGGAAGTGATGTGGTGGCGCATCTGGTGCTAGCGCACCAGACGCAGATGCACAACCTGATCACCCTGGTGAACTACAAAACCCGCATCGCCATCAACGACTGGGAGAAGGCGCATCCCGGGGATAAGGGAAGGACGGATGTGGACTATCCGGAAGGCGTGCGATCTGCGTGGGAGAAGCCCGCAGAGAGGCTGCTGCGATATCTGCTGTTCTCCAAGGAGGCAGCGCTCGGGGAGTTGTCCGCGGACCTGAAGCCGGAGAATTCACAGTTCGCAAAGACATTCTCGGCCAAGGGGCCGAGAGATCCCCAGCACCGCTCACTGCGTGATTTCGATTTGAAGACACGGACATTCCGCTATCCGTGCAGCTACCTCATTTACAGCGAGCACTTCGATCACATTCCGCAGCCCGCCAGGAGCTACGTCTATCGCCGCTTGCTGGAGGTCCTGACGAACCAGGATAACAGCTCGGACTTCTCCCACCTGACGGTTCAAGACCGCAACGACATTCTCGCGATTCTCCTGGCGACCAAGAAAGGCCTGCCGCAGGAGTGGTACGCGAATGCGCCACAGGGCACGCCGTCGTTGGCCGCTGCGGCGCGCCCGGCTGCGAGTGGGTTCTGACAGTAAATTTCTCAGCTTCAATAAAAGACCAACTCACATGTTTAGAAAGATAAGTCTGGTATCGAATGTAGACAGACGGGAGCGGCAGCCTGCGGATATGAAGAGCGTCCGCGGTTGCCTCGCCGTCGCTGCAATACTTTCGCTTCATGTGTCGGGACCGACTCTTGCCCAGGAGGTCATCGCGTCCAATGTCGAGACGCTCGTCGTCACGGGTGCGCGCGGTGAGGCGCGTACTGCGGAGGACAGTCCGACGCCCATCGACGTTCTGTCCGGCACCGCGATCAACGAGGCGAACCGGGGCAACCTGCTCGATACGCTTAATACGTTGCTGCCCTCATATAACCTGCCGCTGGAGACCGGCGACCTGAACAGTATGGTTCGTGCAGGTCAATTGCGTGGTCTGGATGCAGGACACACGCTGGTGCTCGTCAACGGCAAGCGCTGGCATTCCACGGCGCTGCTAGGAGCTGGCGGCTTTGGTGCCGCGGCTCCGGTAGACATGGCGTTGATTCCTAATGGGGCCATCAAGCGGATCGAAGTCCTGCGCGACGGCGCGGCTGCCATTTACGGTTCCGATGCCATCGCCGGCGTCATCAACATCATCACGGACGACAACGCGACCGGCGGCGATTTTTCATACAGCGATGGCCAGTACTATGAGGGCGACGGCCGCAATCGGGTGATGAAGGGGAGTGTGGGCTTCGGTTTGGGAGACGGTGGACACCTGCACCTTTCCACGCAGTATTCGCATCAGGACGCGACCAATCGCACCGGTCCTTCGCGGTCCTCCTTCCTCTATTACTTCCCGTTGGATGCAAACGGGAATGAGATCGTTCCCGCCGGCAACCTGAGCAGCAACCCGACGCTGCCCGCCGGTGCGACGCCCAACCCCAAGGAAGCATCGCGCGACAACTATGCCTGGAAGAATCGCGGCATCCGCGAATACGAACTGACCTCCGGGGCCGCCGACTGGTCGCTGCCTCTGGGAGAGGACACGGAGTTTTACGGTTTTGGACTGTACTCGTCGCGCAAGGCGCAGGCGCCGCAGAACTTCCGTCATCCGGCGCGCGATGAAGACGTGCGCGCCATCTACCCGGACGGCTATGCGCCGGTCGAATTGCTGGATGAGGACGACTACGGTGTGACGCTCGGACTTCGCGGTCATGTGGGAGCGGCGTGGAACTGGGATCTCTCCAGCAACCGCGGGCGCGACAATATCGACATCGACCTGTTGAACTCGGTCAACCCGACTTACGGGCTCAATAGCCAGACAGACTTCTATATCGGCCAGCTGCGCTACACGGCTTGGACGAATAACCTGGACGTGAATCGCGGCTTCGACGTGAGCTGGCTGGCGCGGCCGCTGCAGCTGTCGGTGGGTGCGGAGTATAGGAAGGAAGACTATGCCGTCGGTCCGGGCGACGCGCAGTCTTATTCGTATGGCGGCCAACCGGTGTTGGACGGTCCGCGTGCGGGCACAGCGCTGGGCCGGGGTCTAGGCGGTGCTCAGGCGTTGCCGGGCTTCAGCCCCGCTGATGCGGTGGACGCTTCGCGACATAGTGAGTCGGCCTATGTTGGTGTGTCGCTCAATCCGACCACTGCGTGGTTGGTAGATCTTGCAGGCCGCTACGAGGACTACTCGGACTTCGGCAATGAAGTCACGGGCAGGTTGTCCACGCGCTATGACTTCACGGACGCAATCGCGGTTCGCGCGACAGTGAGTACTGGTTTCCAGGCGCCGTCGCTGGCTGCGACGGGTTATCGTCGCACGACGAATGGCAACTACTCGACAAGTCACGTGTTGCCGCCGGGTTCTCCGGAAGCGATCGCGTTGGGCGCCAAGCCGCTCAAGCCCGAGAAATCGACGAGCTACACGCTGGGTACGGTGCTCAGGCCTTCGCAGAGTCTCAACATCGCGCTCGACCTGTACCGCATCGATGTCAAAGGCCGCACCGCGCAATCAACCAGTTTCCGGGAAGACGCTTATCCGGGATCGGGCGCGCTGGTGGTTGCCGCGGGCTTCGGTCCTGAGGACTCGGTCAGCTACTTCATCAATGCCGCAGACACGGAGACCACCGGCGTGGAGCTGACCACGGAATACGCGTCCGATTTTGGTAGCTTGGGCAGGGTGCAGTGGTCTCTGGCAGTCAATCACAACGAAGCCAAGATCAAGGACATCGCGCCGACGCCGGCCGTGCTCGCGGACTTCAACGTCCCGGTGTTCAGCACCGGCTCGCAGAATGATCTGCTGTACAAATCGCCGAAGGACAAGCAGGTGCTGGGCGCGGACTGGAGCCGGGGTGCGTGGCGCGTCAATCTGCGCGAAACGCACTACGGCGCTATCCAACGTTGGGGAACGCCAAGTCCGGTGCCGACTACAGGGCCTTATGCCGGTCAGGCGGAGATCCCTTACGGTATTGGCGATACATGGCTGACGGACGTCGAGGTCGGTTGGCAGGTCACCGACCACCTTTCAGTGTCGATCAACGCCAACAACGTGTTCGACACGCGAGTCGTGAAGCTGCCGCAGCCGCTGGTTCCCGCGAATATGCAGTACTACTACGCGACCGGCGGTCCCATCGACGCTTCGGGCGGTTTCTATTCGGCATCAGTGGAGTTTCGCTGGTGAGTGCGGCTGACAAAGCTCCTGAAGTCGTTTCATGGGTACGAAGTGTGAGCCAACCATTGTCCTTACTGTGATACGGCCCTACTGGCTGCATCCCTTTGTTGTCTGGAATGTGAGATTGACGATATGAAATTGCTGCAGTGGATGGTTCCAGTCTTGGCGTTGACGTCCTTGTCATGCGCAGTGGGGAACGCGCAGGACGCGGAACGCGGCGATAACGTGCTGCAATGGAGCTGGCACGTGGAGCCGACTGAGGATGGCGCGAGCAACGAGGTTGAGCTGGTGCTCGATGCGCAGATTCGTCCAGGCTGGATATTGTATTCGTCCGATTTCGTGCCGACGGATTTCGGCCCGAGACCCGCAAAGATCGTCATAGACAAGGACGACGAGCGAGCCGCCGTCGGTGACGCGCGCCCCGTAGGGGCTCGTCGTGGGACAGGCAAGGACCTCGACGGCGAGTTCGCCTATACCTATTTCTCAGGGAAGGCCGCTTTCCGGCAGCGTGTCCACTACCAGGAGGGAACTCACGCGGTGACGGGCGTGATCAACGGCCAGGCCTGCTTTGAGGAGAGCGGCTTGTGCACTCTTGTCAAGCAAGCGTTCTCAGTGGCGGTTCCATGATGAACGCGTTGAGCTATTTGTCCGAGCGTCTGCAGTGGCTGCCAACGGCTTTGTTCGCGGGCGTCCTGCTTTCAATGGCCGATGTGACCCCAGCCAGCGCTGATGATGTGTCGACGGCGCTCTCGGTCCGGCTGCTCGACTTGGGCGGGAAGGTCCACCAGCTTGCGGAGTGGAAAGGGCAGCTCGTGCTGGTCAACTATTGGGCCACCTGGTGCGTGCCTTGCTTAAAGGAAATCCCCGAACTGGATGCGTTCTCTGTCGCCCAGTCGAAGCGCAAGCTCGGCATCCACGTCGTCGGCGTGGCGCTCGATGAGCCGGATGCCGTACGCACCTTTCTCAAGCGCGGGGTGACCTATCCCGTGTTGGTCGAGTCGGCGCAGCCGGGCGAGGGCAGCTCCGCGTTGCTCGGGAACAAGCAGGGCGTGCTGCCGTACTCGGTGCTGCTGGATGCTCAAGGCCGAGTATTGCGTACCAAGTTTGGCTCTGTGACCGCAGCAGATCTCACAGCGTGGGCGAAGCAGCCGCAACCCTGAGACCAATGAACTCAGTCTGCGTGCCGCGTGTCTTCATGGGCGAGTAGGCACGGCCGATATTCGCGATTCCGTGCTAACAGCAGTCATCCGATGCGCTGAGCGGGAGGAACTTCGGATGGCTTCCGTCTTTCCTCCCGCCATTCTCCGTTCTTGCTGAGCTTGTCGAAGCCTCGTCATTCCAAAGGCCTTGGCTGTCGGCTCCGTTCTTGACTTAGAATCGCCACGCCCAGCGGGGTGTACCTAAGGAGAAGAGTCATGAGAACCAGAACCTTCGAGACCCAGGACTGCTTTCTGTCAACGCCGATTGAAAACTGACCCACTTTGGGGAAATACGCCGAAGTAAAACTGACCCACCTGGGCGCCTGTCACTGATTCTTGCTGGTGGTCTTTACTGCCCCTGCCTTACGTTTGTCCTTGAGTCGGTAGCTCTCGCCAGTGATCTGCACGATGTGGGCGTGATGCAGCAGCCGATCCAGCAGCGCTGCAGTTAGTGTCTGATCGTCGGCCAGCGTGCTCGCCCATTGAGTGAAGGGCAGATTGCTGGTGAGGATCATGCTGGCACGCTCGTAGCGTTTGGCGATGACGTTGAAGAACAGATTGGCCTCATCGCGTCCGAAGGGTAGATAGCCGAGCTCATCAACGATGAGCAGCTTCGGTCCGAGGATGGCTCGATTGAAGTAGCCCTTCAGCCGTCCTTGCGCTTTGGCAGCAGCGAGTTGGATCATCAGATCCGCCGCCGTGATGAAGCGTGTCTTGATGCCGGCCATCACCGCCCGATAGCCCAGCGCCATGGCGAGATGACTCTTGCCGACGCCGGAGGGGCCGAGCAGCACCAGGTTCTCGGCACGCTCGATGAAGCTCAACGACGCCAGTTCCTGGATCTGCGCCTTTGGTGCTCCGGTGGCGAAGCTGAAGTCGTACGCTTCCAGTGTCTTGACTGCCGGCAGGGTCGCGAGCTTGAGCAGCGTGTGGCGGGTACGCTCGATCCGCGCGGCCTGTTCGCTCTCCAGCAGCGAGGTCAGAAAATCGGCGAAGCTGGCTTGGCTGTCGGCCGCGCGTTGCGCAAGCGCAGACCAGTCGCTGCTCAATGCGGGCAGCTTCAGATCCTCGCATAGCGCGCTGATGCGTTGGTGTTGCAGGTTCATGCCGCCACCTCCAGCAGCGAGTCATAAACCGACAGTGGATGCTGCAGGGACTCAATCGGGATGGGTGCACACTCGCGCCTGATGAGCGGCGCGCTGTGGCGGGTCTGGATCATCGGCAGTGCGCTGAAGTGTGCCTGGTCTTCCACCAGGCGCACCCGCGGTGCGACCCCGGTGGTGGCATGTTGGCGGGCATTGGCGATCTCACCCAGCCAACGCAGCACTTCACGGTTGGCGGTGGCTACATCGAGCGTCAGCCCGCCGGCGCGTAAGGTCGCCTTGAGCGGCACCAGAAAGCTGCGCTTCAGATAGCCGTTGAAGCGCTCGACTTTGCCCTTGGTGCGCGCACGGTAGGGGCGGCACACCCGCAGCGAGAAGCCATAGTCCCTTGCGCACTCGAGCATCCCGGCGTGCCAACGGTGCAATCCCGGTCCATACAGATCGCGCTCGATGATGACGCTCTTGGCGTTGTCGAACAGAATCTCCTGCGGCACGCCGCCGAAATACTCCAATGCGCCGATCACGCCATCGCGCCAGGCCGGGAAATCCTCTGTGTCGGTGAAACGCACAAAGGTGGCGCGACTGAATCCCAGCGTTGCCACGAACGCCAGCAACCGATCCGCTCCGCGGCGAATGATGGTGAAGTCTGCCTGCATCTGCTGACCCGGTGCGGTCTCAAAGCGAACCACCGGATCTGCCCGCTGCGTTTTGAAGGCAGCCAAATAGCTCTTGAGCTGACTGATGCCGCCCTCGTAGCCCTGCGCCTGGATCTCGCGTAACAACACGGTGGCCGGAATCCACTCCGGACGTGCCTGTTCGATGCGTATCTGCAGGTGCGCTTTGTGCGCGTCGAGCTTGCAAGGCCGCACATCGCGCGGCCCATACTTCACCGCGCGCTGCTCACGCAGGTACCGGCGCACGGTGTTGCGCGATACCCCCAACTCC
>DASYEW010000007.1:0-33395 GCA_036498785.1 Steroidobacteraceae bacterium
ATTCCAGTCTCCGGCGCGCACGCGCTCGATCAGCTACCGACCCGGCAGCCTTCAATGGAAAGCGAGTGATACGCGTCGCTGACGTAGAGGCGTTCGACCTGGTTCAGGTAAGACGCGGTGTGCGCGCAAATGAGCTGCCACGGTGTGGCTAATGGGAGGGGCAGGCGGGCCCGGAGAGATTCTAACCCCCCCCCCCGACCACTCGGTTCGAAGCCGGGCTCCGGCCCCCGGGAATTAACAAAAGCCTTCAGCAGTCTGTGCCGGTGGCGCGCTCGTGGCCCCCGCAAGCGCGACTTCGCGAAGGAAGAATTGCTAGCGCGGATCGCGCTGATGCATAGTCGATGAGAAGAATTTGAATTGTAGTGAGTCCCCGGCGAGTCCCCAGAATTCTGGAGCCGCGCTCGGCAGGTGCTTATATGAGCGTAAGTGGTTGTAATGTGTGGTCGGGGTGACAGGATTTGAACCTGCGACCTATACGTCCCGAACGTAGCGCTCTACCAGGCTGAGCTACACCCCGAAGCAAGAAATCAACATCGACTGGAGGACCTTTCTCTGGCGAGACGGACGTGGTGGCCAGTCAATAAGTGCGATCGACAGCGAAATCGGCGAGCTCGCGCAAGGCCTGCTTGTGGGCCGAGTCGGGCAGTCCAGCGAGCGCCTCGATGGCAAGTGAGGCCTCCCGCCGCGCGAGGCGCGCAGTGTACGCAAGGCCCCCGGTCGATTCAATTGCAGCGGTGATGCGTTGCAGTTCATCGACGCTGCCGGCTTCGATGCTGGCGCGGATGACGGCGCGTTGTTCGTCCGAGCCGTGCCGGAGCGCATATATAAGAGGGAGCGTTGGCTTGCCCTCTGCGAGGTCATCGCCCAGGTTCTTGCCCAGCTGCTCGCGCTCGGCGCGATAGTCGAGGACGTCATCGATGAGCTGGAACGCTGTGCCCAGATGCTTGCCGTACTGCGTCATCGCGTGTTCAAGCGCTGGCGGGCTGTTGGCGAGGATGGCTGCGACCTGGGTGCCGGCGGCAAACAACTGCGCGGTCTTGCGGTAGATCACCTCGAAGTAGCGTTCTTCGCTGGTGTCCGGGTCGTGGGCATTGATGAGCTGCAGGACTTCGCCTTCAGCAATCCGGTTGGTCGCTGTGGCCATGACTCCCATGATGCGCATGTTGCCCAGCGCGACCATCATTTCGAAGGCCCGGGAATAGACATAATCGCCGACCAGCACGCTCGCTTCGTTGCCCCAGACGGCGTTGGCGGTGTCCTGGCCGCGGCGCAACTTGGAGCCGTCCACGACGTCATCGTGCAGCAACGTGGCGGTATGTATGAATTCGATGATGGCGGCAGCTTCGGTATGCTGCGGTCCGGTCACGCCGCAGGCCTTGGCGGCTACCACGACAACCAGCGGGCGCAGGCGCTTGCCACCGCTGCCTACGATGTACTCGGCAATCTGATTGACCAGGGCGACGTCGCTGGCCAGCCGATTTCTGATGACACGGTCGACCTCAAGCAGGTCGCTGGCGACCAGCTGTTTGACGGACTCAAAGCTCATGTACGACAAGGGAAAATTGGGGGAGGGGAATGTTAGCGGATTGCGACAGTCTAGGGGTCACAGGCTGCGTCCGATGGGGCAGAAAAACGCGTGATCGAGGACAATGATGAGCGCGGCCAGACGATTCAGCGTCCGGCTGACACTGTCGACTCATGGCTCGTAGCCTTTTCATGGGTTTACCCGTTGCCAGCGGAGCCTTCTCTCCGTACACTTCGCGGCCTTTTCCGCTGGGGTCCTCCCGGCAGATGGAGTCTTACAAAGATCATGTATGCCGTAATCGCCACCGGTGGTAAGCAGTATCGCGTCAGCGAAGGTTCGGTCCTGCGCATCGAAAAACTCACCGCCGAAGCCGGCGCCAACGTCGAATTCGACCAGATCCTGCTGGTCGGGGAAGGCGATAAGATCCAGATCGGCTCGCCGTACCTGAGCGGCACCAAGGTCGTCGCCACCGTGCAGAGCCACGGCAAGGGCGAGAAGAAGACCATCGTCAAATTCCGCCGCCGCAAGCACTACCTGCGGCAGGGCACCCATCGGCAGGCCTACACCGAAGTCAAAGTCACCAGCATCGTCGGCGCCTGAGCGCTGCGATCAAGCATAGAGAGAACGCGTCATGGCACATAAAAAGGCAGGCGGCAGTACCCGTAACGGCCGCGATTCAGAATCCAAGCGACTGGGCCTGAAGAAGTTCGGCGGCCAGCAGGTGCTTGCCGGCAACATCATCGTTCGTCAGCGCGGCACGGTTTATCGCGCCGGCGACAACGTGGGCACCGGCACGGATTACACGCTGTTCGCGAAGGCGCATGGCCGCGTGCACTTCCGCAAGAAAGGCGTCGAGCAGCACACGTACATCAGCGTCGTCACCGAGTAACTTCGGCGCGACCGCGATAGCGAAAAGCCCCGGCTTTGTCCGGGGCTTTTTTGTTAGCGATCAGGGCCGGACCACGCTCCGCCCGGCAATCGCGCCGTTTCCTTTTCCTCAGTCAGTCACCGGTCCGCTCCTCCCATGCGCTTTGTCGACGAAGCAATCATCAAGATCAACGCCGGCCACGGTGGGCGGGGCGCTATCGGCTTTCGTCGTGAGAAGTTCATCCCCTTCGGCGGTCCCGACGGCGGCGACGGCGGCAAAGGCGCGGATGTCTATCTCGAGGGCGTGGAAGGCATCAATACGCTGGCGGATTTCCGCTACAACCGCACCTTCAAGGGTACGAACGGCCAGCCTGGCGGCAGTGCGGATTGCACTGGTGCGGGTGGCGACGACCTGATTGTTCCGGTCCCGATCGGCACCGTTGTGGTTGATATCGAGACCGAAGAGCAGCTGGGCGATGTGACCGAGCCCGGCCAGCGGCTGCTGGTTGCCAAAGGCGGCAAGGGCGGCTGGGGGAATTCCCGCTTCAAGACCAGCACCAACCGCACCCCGCGCAAGGCCATGCCGGGGCTTCCGGGTGAAAAGCGCGAGCTGCGGCTTGAGATGAAGGTGATGGCCGACGTGGGCCTCCTTGGTTTGCCAAATGCCGGCAAATCGACACTGATCCGCGCCGTTTCGGCGGCGAAGCCGAAAGTTGCCGACTATCCGTTTACCACCCTGTACCCGAATCTTGGCGTCGTGGCGGTTGGCCTGGGGCGCAGTTTCGTCATGGCCGACATTCCAGGCCTTATTGAGGGCGCTGCGGATGGCGCAGGCCTTGGAATCACCTTCCTGAAACACCTGCAGCGCACTGGGGTGTTGCTGCACCTGGTGGATATAGCGCCGCCGGATCCGGAAGCCGATCCTGTGCACGATGCCCGCTCGATCATTGCTGAATTGAAGAAGTTCAGCGCTGATCTGGCGAAGAAAGAGCGTTGGCTGGTGCTCAACAAGCTCGACCTGCTGCCTGCGGACGAAGCGGAGAAGCGCTGTAAGGACATCATTCGCCGGCTGCGCTGGAAGGGACCGGTGTACCGGATTTCCGGACTGGCGCACCAAGGGACGGACGGCTTGTGCCAGTCGATCATGACCCGCCTGGAAGAGATCGCGAGCGACAAGCGGGAGAAGGACAGGGAGTAGTTATCCGCTGGGTTGCAGCCCAGGCCGAACGTAAGTGGTACAGAAACGAAAAAGCCGGGCATTGCCCGGCTTTTTCTTGGTTCTGGCTACGCCAGGGGCCAGGTGGCCCGCGTGGCTATCAGCCGGCGCTCATCTCTTTCACGCGGGCGTTCAGGTGGCTCTTATGCCGCGACGCCTTGTTGCGATGGATGATGCCCTTGTTGACCATCGAATCGATCACGGGGACCGCTGCCTTGAGGTTAGCGGCTGCCGCTTCCTTGTTGCCGGCATCCACAGCCGCCACCACGCTCTTGATCGCGGTACGAAGTTTGGAACGGGTTGCCACGTTCTGGGCGCGACGCTTAATGGTCTGGCGGGCGCGCTTCTCGGCTGACTTGATATTGGCCACGGACTTTTCTCAGGCTCCAAAAATGAGGCGGGATTCTGCCGATAGGGGGGCGGTAAGGCAAGCGAATAAACAGGCAATTGCTGCTTAAGATGGGGCGAAGTGGCGAAACAATCGTAATTCGTCACTTCGACCCGTCCGCGACCATGGTATCGGCAACCATCCGTCCTCGATTTCAGGTCACCGGGCCGCGACTGTGATCATCCCGCGCAGGTCTTTGGTCATCCAGTGCGGGCGGGTTGTCCGCCGATGATGTGATCGCCGCAACCCGCGATCGCAGGGCTCGACAGCAGGTCGGACCGCTTTGAGCGGACCCGGTCGCTCCCGATCCCCTATAATCTTGGCCAGAATGATTGCCGCGAGCATGAGGCCGCGATGGAATTTGTTCGAGGCCTGCATAACCTGCGCGAGCAGCACCGTGGCTGCGTACTGACAATCGGCGCGTTCGATGGCGTACATCGCGGTCATCAGGAGATGATCCGCGTGCTGCGCGAGCGTTCGGCCCAGTACGGCCTGCCGGCAGCCGTGTTGTCTTTTGAGCCGACGCCGCGCGAGTTCTTCGCTAAGGGCACGCCGCCGGCCCGACTGACACGATTCCGGGAACGCTTCGACGCGCTGCGCATGTATGGGGTGGACCGCTTCGTCTGCCTGCGGTTCGACCATTGCATCCGCACGATGTCGCCTGCGGACTTCATCGAGAAAGTACTGGTCCAGGCGCTGGGCATCCGGCACATCGTGGTCGGTCACGACTTTCGTTTCGCGCGCGACGGCGGCGGCAGTGTTGCCACGCTGCGGGAGTACGGACCGCGCTGCAATTTCGAGGTGAGCGAAGTCCCGCCGTTCGAATTGAACGGCGAACGGGTCAGCAGCTCGTTGATTCGCGAGACGCTGGAGGCGGGGGATATGACCCGCGCCGCGCGTTTTCTGGGCCGTCCTTACCGCATTACCGGCAAGGTGATCCACGGCGCGAAGCTCGGGCGGAAGCTCGGATTTCCCACCGCCAACCTGCGGCTGCACCGGCGCTCGACCCCGATTGGCGGCATTTTCGCTGTCCGGGTCTCAGGCGGCGCTGCGGATGGCCCGTTGGCTGGCGCACCCGGGGTCGCCAGCCTCGGCACCCGTCCGGCCGTAAACGGCAAGGAATTGCTGCTGGAGGCCCACGTATTCGATTTCAGCGGGGATCTGTATCGTCGCTACGTGCATGTGGATTTCATCGCACGCCTGCGCGATGAGCTATGGTTTCCCGACATGGACACTCTGGTCGTGCAGATGAACAAGGATGCGCTGGAAGCCCGCGCGGCACTTGCGCTGGACCGGCCCGACCGCAAAGACTGAATACCGGGCCCGTGCCGAGCCGATTCACCGTTACTACTCTCGTTATTGCGTACCCATGGATTACAAACAGACCATCAACCTGCCGCAGACCGACTTTCCAATGAAAGGCGATCTGGCCCGTCGTGAGCCGGAAATGCTGAAGTGGTGGGAAGAGCAGGGCATTTACGCAAAGCTGCGCGAGGTGGCGCGCGGTCGGCCGACGTTCGTGCTGCACGACGGCCCGCCGTACGCGAACGGGGCGATTCACCTCGGCCATGCCATCAACAAGGTGCTCAAGGACATCGTCGTCAAGTCGCGCACGCTGGACGGGTTCGATGCGCCTTACATCCCGGCGTGGGACTGCCACGGCTTGCCCATCGAGCATCAGATCGAGAAAACCCGCGGCAAGGAAATCAAGAAGCTCGAGCCGGCGGCATTTCGCCAGGCCTGTCGCGAATACGCGGCGCAGCAGATCGAAGGCCAACGCGCCGACTTCAAGCGGCTAGGTGTCATGGGCGACTGGAGCCGTTCCTACGCGACCATGGATCGGCAGTACGAAGCCGAACAGTTGCGCGCGTTCGCGCAGATCTTCCGTAACGGTCATGTCTACAAGGGACTGAAGCCGGTTCACTGGTGCCTGGACTGCCGTTCAGCGCTTGCCGAAGCGGAAGTCGAGTACGAGGACAAGACCTCGCCTGCAATCGACGTGCGCTTCAGCGTTATCGACACCGCCGAGCTGGCGCGTCGATTCGGCGTTGCCAAGTTGCCAGCGCTGCCTGCGAGCATCGTGATCTGGACAACGACCCCATGGACGCTGCCGGCCAACCAGGCCGTCGCGCTCGGGCCGGATATCCGCTACGCACTGATCGACACGGGTACAGAGTTGCTCGTCGTCGCCACGGAACTCGCCGACAAAGTGCTGGCGCGCGTTGGTATCACCGAATCGAAGCGCCTCGCTGACGTTGCTGGTTCGGCACTGGAAGGATTGCAGCTCAGCCATCCTTTCTACGAGCGCACCGTGCCTGTCATCCTCGGCGATCATGTGACTCTGGATGCCGGTACCGGCGCCGTGCACACAGCTCCGGGCCACGGCCAGGAAGACTATGCGGTCGGCCTGAAATACAAACTGAAGATCGACAATCCGGTGGGCAGCGATGGTCGATTCGTTGCCGGCACGCCGCTGTTCGAAGGCGAGCGCGTATTCGATGCGAATCCGCACGTCAGCGCGGTACTCGCCGAGCACGGCAAGCTGCTGCACGAGGAAAGCCTGCGACATAGCTATCCGCATTGCTGGCGACACAAGACTCCCGTGATTTTCCGAGCCACTGCGCAGTGGTTCATCAGCATGGATCAGGCTGGCCTGCGCAAAGGCGCTTTGCGCGAGATCGGCAAAGTCAAGTGGATGCCGTCCTGGGGCGAAAGCCGCCTCGGCAACATGATCGCGGATCGTCCTGACTGGTGTATCTCGCGGCAACGCGTGTGGGGTGTGCCGCTCGCGCTGTTCACGCATCGCGTGACCGGTGAGCCGCATCCCCGTTCCGCCGCCTTGATCGATGAGGTTGCCGAACGGGTCGAGAAGGGCGGAATAGACGCCTGGTTCGAGCTGGACGCTGTCGAGTTGCTGGGAGCTGAAGCCAGCCAGTACGAGAAAGTACCGGACATCATGGATGTGTGGTTCGATTCCGGCGTGCTGCATCACTGCGTTTCCAAGATGCGGCCGGAAGTCACTTCGCCGGCGGACCTGTACCTGGAAGGTTCGGATCAGCACCGCGGCTGGTTTCACAGCTCGCTGCTCACCTCGGTTGCATTGCATGAGCGTGCGCCGTATCGAGCAGTGCTGACGCACGGTTTCACAATCGACGACAAGGGCCGCAAGATGTCCAAGTCGCTCGGCAACGTCATCGTGCCGCAGAAGGTGATCGGCACACTGGGCGCGGATGTGCTGCGCCTGTGGATCGCGGCAACCGACTACTCCAACGAAATGAGCCTGTCAGACGAGATACTGAAGCGTGTCTCTGAGTCGTATCGGCGCGTGCGCAACACGGCTCGCTTCCTGCTCAGCAATCTCGATGGCTTCAATCCGGCGACTGACCAGTTGGCGCTGGAAGATCTGGTGGCGGTGGATCGCTGGGCGCTGTGGCTCACGCAGCAATTGCAGGATGAACTGGCCGTCGCCTATCGCGGCTACCAGTTCCACCTGATCTACCAGAAGGTGCACAACTTCTGCAGCGTCGACCTGGGCGGTTTCTATCTCGACGTGCTCAAGGATCGTCTCTACACCACACCCGCCAAGAGTCACGCACGACGCTCGGCCCAGACGGCGATGTTCTGGATTGCCGAGGCGATGGTGCGCTGGCTCGCGCCGATTCTGTCCTTCACTGCCGAAGAGCTATGGCGATACATGCCAGGCACTCGCGGCGAATCGGTATTGCTCGAAACCTGGGCCGTGTTGCCGCAGGGATCGGCTGCGCGTCCGCCGCTCGACTGGGATGCCATCCTCGAATTGCGCAGCGCCGTTTCGCGCGAGTTGGAGAAATTGCGTAACAGCGGCGCCATCGGTGCACCGCTGGACGCGAAGGTCGATATCTACTGCACACCGCACCTGTTGCAGACGTTGCAGCCATTCGGTGAGGAATTGCGCTTCGTGTTCATCACTTCGGAGGCCAGGGTGCATCCCGCCGACCAACGCCCGGCAAATGCGGTGGCGGCCACGGAAGGCGAGCGCAATACCGCTTGGATCGCTGTCGAACCGACGAGCGCTGTGAAGTGTGTGCGTTGCTGGCACAAGCGCGAAGACGTCGGCAAGGACAGCAGGCATCCGGAGCTGTGTGGTCGCTGCGCGATCAACGTGGAAGGTCCGGGCGAGACGCGGAGGTTTACGTGATAAAGGAAAGTGATGAAGGTGATACAGGTGATGATAGTGGTGTAGGGGAAGAGAAGTTGCGGTCTTCGCTGACTCGCATCACCTGCATCACCGGCATCACTACCTGGAATTGAAATGACCAACCCCTCCTTGTCCAAAGTCTGGTTCTCGCCCACCAGCGGCGCGAGCAACTGGCTGTGGCTGTCGTTTTTCGTCGTGCTGCTGGACCAGGTGACCAAGGCACTGGTGGTCGGCTCGATCAAGATGAAGAGCAGCATTGCGCTGCTGCCGATTCTTGACATCGTGTACCTGGAGAACAAGGGCGCGGCGTTCAGCATCCTGCACGACGCTGCGGGCTGGCAACGCTGGTTTTTCATTGGCCTCGCGTTGATCGTCAGCGTCGCGCTGATGATCTGGCTGCGCCGGCTGCGTACGCCGGAGCAGACAGTTCTGGCCATCGGCCTGACGCTCGTGTTGGGCGGCGCGCTGGGCAACGTCATCGATCGTGTGTGGCACGGTTACGTGGTGGACTTCATCTACTTCCACTGGCGCGACTGGTATTTCCCCGCCTTCAATGTTGCCGATAGCGCGATTACCGTGGGTGCTGGCTGCCTGTTGCTGGATGCATTCAGGGAAAGCAGCCGCGAGCAGAAACGCGCACAGAAGGGATGACGCTTCCGATGCAGATCCTCTTAGCCAATCCCCGTGGTTTTTGTGCCGGTGTCGATCGGGCCATCGACATCGTCGAGCGTGCGATCGAGCTGTTCGGTGCGCCGATCTACGTGCGTCACGAGGTCGTGCATAACCGTTACGTGGTCGACCGGTTACGCAATCTCGGCGCACGGTTCGTGGAAGAGCTTCACGAAGTGCCCGACGACGCGACGGTCATTTTCAGCGCGCATGGCGTTTCCCGGGCGGTCCAGAACGAAGCACGAGAGCGCGGTCTGAAAGTGTTCGACGCTACCTGCCCGCTGGTTACCAAGGTGCATATGGAAGTGGCGCGCTATTCGCGCGAAGGGCGCGACGTGATCCTGATCGGTCACGAAGGGCACCCGGAAGTGGAAGGCACGATGGGCCAGTTCGACGCCTCCTTCGGGGGTCGCATCCTGCTCGTGGAAACTCCCGAGGATGTTGCGCGGCTGGATATTCCCGATGCCAGCCGGCTGGCATTCGTCACGCAGACGACCTTGTCGGTGGACGATACCCAGCGCGTCGTCGATGCATTGCGGTCGCGCTTTCCGGAGCTCGCCAATCCCCGCAAGGAAGACATCTGCTATGCAACGCAGAATCGCCAGGATGCGGTCAAGCAACTCGTGGCTCGTTGCGACTTGATCCTGGTGGTGGGTTCACCTTCCAGCTCGAACTCCAATCGGCTGCGCGAGATCGCCGAGAAGGCCGGCATTCCCGGCTACCTCGTCGATGGTCCTGAAGATCTGCAGCGGGAGTGGTTTGAAGGCAAACGTACCGTTGGCGTCACTGCTGGCGCGTCCGCTCCAGAGGTGCTGGTTGAGCGCGTAGTCGCACGCATTCGCGAGTGGGGCGGTGAGCTACCGATCAATCTGGTGGGCCAGCAGGAGAGCGTGGTGTTCAGCCTGCCTCGTGAACTGCGGGTGCCGTTTCCAACTCGCGAGCCCGGATAGCGAATCGGCCGCATCGCAAGTGCCAGTTTCGCGCCGCGACTATTTCGGCTGCACCCGCATAACGTAGGAAGAAGCGCCTACGCCGGCGGCGGACCAGCTCACAGCGACCACATAAGTCACGGGGACGCTGGACGTGTCGTTGGTGATGGATCCGGATCCATTGGGAAGTTTTTTCTGCACTTCATCCTGCCAGCAGGCGGCTTCCTGAGCGGCAGCGTCGGTGGGGCGGATGGGTTGTTTTGAGCCAGGCGAGCAGACCACGCCGATGATGCTCACGTAGCCCGAACGACCTGCTGCGTTGGCACTTACGCGGGTTGCCATCTCTTGCGCCAGCTCCTCAGCCTGCAGCCTCGGCTGGGACGCGGGATCGGCGCGCACGCTGTCGTCGTATAGCGCGGCAATGCCAATCATGCCGATGCCGACAACCAGCAGCGCGGCAAGAAACTCAACGAAGGTGAAGCCCGCGGCGAATCGTCGCATTCATCCATTCCAGATCAGCGTTGCCGGCCCACCAGCGGCCCCAACAAACCTCGTAAGCGACGCATGATCGGCTAGCCGGCTGCGCAGCGCAAAGGCTTGTTGCTGGAATCGCGATGCGCGACCCGCGGGCGACCCGTATGGCTGATGATGATTGCGCGAGCCGTGGCACTGCCGCGCGGATCGCAGAAGACCAGAGTGCCATTGACCGGGCTCTGGGTGACCGGCCGGAAGGAATAGGCGGTGCGATTCGACGTGATGCTGCCGGACGACCAGCCCTGGTACACGGCTACGATCGGTTCCTGGTCCTCGCGTTGCGGCGGTTCGTCGCGATCCTCATTGACGAAAACCATCCAGCCGATATTCCAGTCCGGCGCCGAATTGGCACAGCTGCTGCCATCCCTGGACTTGCAGACGCTGACCACCGTACCGCGTTTGACCGATTCGCTACGGGCGAGAAACAGCGCGTGCAGCAGTTCGTTGACGGCGGCGGTTCGGGTGGTGTCGTAGCGCAGAGCTGTAAAACCCGGGACAGCCAGTGAGCTGAGGATCCCCAGCATGGCCAGGGTCATCAGCATCTCCAGCAGGGTCAGACCGTGTGCCGCGCGCATCCTGCGCTTCCTTATGTCCATGTCGGGGATTTGTAGGGCGCAGCGTAGGTGGCTGCAGCCGGCCGGCCGGGCGGTTTTCGGCCGCGTTCATCCAGAATCTCGCCTCGCGACAGCCGGGCAGGTATGCTGGCGACAGCCTATTTCATGGTAGCCATCGTGAGCAGCCAGTACCCCAAAAGTCTCCTGTCCCGCGACGCCATTGTCGGCGAACTGCAACGCCACGGCCTGAAGCCCACCGGGCAACGGGTGCGGGTGGCCGAAATTCTCATGAGCGCGCCCACGCACATGACCGCCGAACAGATCCTGGTCGAAGTGCAGCGCAATGGCGAGCGGGTCTCCAAGGCGACGGTTTACAACACGCTCAAGGCGCTGGCCAACAGCGGACTGGTACGCCAGATCCATCTCGATCCGGAACGTTCGGTCTACGATTCCACCCGCGCCGCGCACCACCATTTTCACAATGTGGATACCGGCGAGCTGCGCGACATTCCGCCGCAGGACATCGCTTTCAGTCGCTTCCCAGAACTGCCCGAGGGCATGGAGGCGGAGGCGGTGGAAGTGGTGATCAGGCTCAGGAAGAAGCGGTTGGTGGTTGGCGGTTAGCGGTTGGCGAGGAAGCCGGCATCAGGGAGTCTCGCGCTTACTCCGGGATGCGGCCGAAGGGCCTGCGTCTCATTCCCTGCTTCACTAACCGCCAACCGCTAACCGCTAATCACTTCTTTGGGTATACTTGCCGCCCCTCGCCGGAGTAGCTCAGTTGGTAGAGCAACGCATTCGTAATGCGTGGGTCGGGGGTTCAATTCCTCTCTCCGGCACCAGTTCCTTCAGCAAACGCCGCGCCCACAGCGCGGCGTTTGTTTTAGGGCCGGCCGGTTACGGCGCTGGCACTGGCGGGGCTCGTTAGTTTCAGCAACGAACCATGGTAGCCAAGCCCAAACGCAGCAAATCGCAACGACGCCTGACTCCGGGGCGCAAGCTGTTGTACCGCGTTGCTGTCGGCGTGGCGGTGATGTTTCTCGAGCTGCTCTGGCTGACCTGCCGCTTCCGATATGTGGGGCTGAAGGAATTCGTCGAGCTGGCTGGGCAGCAGACGGCGGTGGTGCCAGTCTGCTGGCATCAACACCTGCTGGTCTGTGCCCGATTCATGGTGACCCGGCACGTCAGGCCTCTCAAGGCCGGCTTCATGATTTCACCCTCGGTGGATGGCGAGGCGCCCACGATGCTGGCCCAGGCCTACGGGGCCCATGTGGTGCGCGGCTCGGGGACGTATACGGCGCTGCGGGCCGTGCGCGGTGCATATCAAGCAATCGCGCGTGACGGGATTTCTCCCGCCCTGACTCCCGACGGTCCGCGCGGTCCTCGGTTCAAGTTCAAGCCCGGCGCCATCAATATCGGGCAGCTCTCCGGAAAGCCGGTCGTTCCCTTCGCATTCGCTGCCCGTCCCGCACGCGTCATGAAGACGTGGGACAAGTTCGTCATTCCCATGCCGTTCAGCAGGATCTGCATCGCCATCGGCGAGCCGTATTTTCCGCCGCGCGAGATGACGGACGAACAGATGGAGCAGGCGCAGCGCGAGATGGAGCGACGCATGCACGAGACTTACAAGGCAGCCAAAGCGGGGCTCGGTTGACGACAGCGGGATTCGCTAGCCCTTGGCTCGCTTCCCCACGCAATCCTCATCCACGCATTCTTCGGCCTCGATCTGGATCGTGGCGTGCTTGATGCCGAATTGTTCGGCCAGAATGGCTTTCGTGTCTCTTAGCACGCTGGCGTGATCTGCCGTAACGGCAACCGATGCGTGCATCGTGAGCAGCGGGTCGCGCGGACCCATCAGCCAGCAGTGCACGTGATGCACCTCGCGAATTGCCGGCACCCGCTCTTCAAGCGTCCGGCGCAGCTCGGCGACATCCAGCCATTCCGGCGAGCCCTCCATCAGAATGTGCGCCGAGCGGCGAATGAGCGACCACGCGCTGCGCACGATCAGCAGGCACACGAGTATCGACAGCAGCGGGTCGATCGGCGTCCAGCCGGTCCAGATGATGACCAGTGCCGCTACGATCGCCGCGACCGAGCCGAGCAGGTCGCTCAGGACGTGCAATGTCGCCGCGGCAATATTGATGTCGTCCGCATCCCCACGCCTGAGCAGCGCGAATACGATCACATTGATGATCAGGCCCGCCGTGCCGATCCACAGGATCGCCGCGCCGTTTACCGCGACGGGCGTCATCATCCGATGCACGGCCGTGATGCCTATCCATACGACCAGGAACAGCAGTGCGCAGCCATTGACGAAAGTGGCCAGCACTCGCAGCCGCTCATAACCGAAGGAGCGGCGGGCATCGGCAGGGCGTCCCGCAATACTGCTTGCGCTCCATGCCAGGGTCAGCGCGGCGGCATCCGTCAGCATGTGGCCGGCGTCGGCAAGCAGGGCCAGTGAGCCGGACAGCACACCACCGAAGAACTCGATGAGCATGAATCCCGCGGTCAGCAGGACGGCGATGCCGAGCAGGCGGCTGCCGCTGACGTGGTGGTCGTGGTCATGGGAGTGCCCGGAACCGTGGCTGCCATGGTCGTGACCATGACCATGACCATGGCTGTGGCCATGAGGTTGGCCATGCTGCGAAGGCCGATGGCCGGGGGACGAGTGATTTCTGGTCATGGTGCGATTATCGGTTGAGACCGGAGCATACGGCACGACCCGGTCATTAAGAATGCTCCGCTTGCCGCGGCTGCGTCGCAAACCGGTGGGCATGGCGCCACAGCGCTTCGATATACTCGCGACCATGAAAATTGCGGTCGTTATTCCAGTTTGCAATGAGGCGGAGAACGTCGGGTCACTGGCGCGTGAAATCCAGGTAGCGCTGGCGGGCCACGGTCCGTTCGAGATGATCTTCGTGGACGATGGCAGCACGGATGGCACGGTCGCCGCGGTAAAGGCGGCGCGTGAGGGCGGCATCCCCGAGATCAGGCTATTGCTGCATTCCAACCGTAGTGGTCAGAGCGCGGCCGTTCACACGGGCGTACGCGCGGCAAGCGCGGAATGGATCGCCACACTGGATGGCGACGGACAGAACGACCCCGCCGATATCCCGGCCTTGATTGCTGCACAGGCAGCCGGCGGCGAACGTCTGCGCCTGGTCATGGGCAACCGCAAGGCTGCCCGCAAGGACCCGTGGTTGCGGAAAGTCTCCTCCAGCGTCGCCAACGGTGTGCGCGGCTGGATGCTGAGCGATGGCACTCCCGACACGGGGTGTGGCATCAAGCTGATGCATCGCGCCACGTTCCTGGAACTGCCGCGTTTCAACCATATGCACCGGTTCCTGCCGGCGCTGTTCCAGCGTGCGGGCGCCGAGGTGATCTCTGTGCCGGTGCGACACCGTGCGCGCACTCGGGGCACTTCCAAGTACGGCCTGCACAATCGCCTGTGGGTCGGCATCGTCGACCTGTTCGGGGTGCGCTGGCTGATCCGCCGTAATCCGCCACACGTCAAGATCATCGAACAGTGAACGGGTTTCTCGGCCAATTGCTACGCCAGGGCCGCAGCGGTCCTGGTGAGGTGCGCACCGATATCGCATGGCTGTTTTGCCTGGTGCTGCTGCTCATCGCCACCGGCATCGGCCTGCGCGATCCGTGGCCTGCGGACGAGCCGCGCTTCGCGCTTGTTGCGCGTGACATGGTTGCGCATCACCAGTGGCTGATTCCCCAGGTGGGCGGCGACAACTATGCGGACAAGCCACCGCTGTTTTTCTGGTTGATCGCCAGCGTCCTGACGTTCATCGGGTCGCTGCGGATTGCCTTCCTGTTGCCGTCGGTGCTCGCCGGGCTGGGTTGCGTGCTGCTGGTCTACGACCTTGGCCGGCGGCTCTGGAATCGGGAAACCGGACTCGCTGCCGCGCTGGCTCTGCTGGCCACCGTCCAATTCGTGTGGCAACCGCGCCAGGCGCAGATCGATGCGACGCTGTGTTTCTTCACGACGCTGAGTCTCTATGGCTTGCTGCGGCACTGCCTGCTCGGTCCCTCATGGAAGTGGTACGCGGTCGGCTGGGCTGCGGCGGGATTGGGCATCATCACCAAGGGCGTCGGGTTTCTGCCATTGCTCGTGTTGATTCCCTATGCCGTTCTGCGTGCACCACACTGGCAGCCACGGCCGCAGATGGGGGCAGGCAGCTGGCGTTGGGCATTGGGGCCGCTTGCCCTGATAGCAGCGGTTTCGATCTGGCTGGCGCCGATGCTGATCGCCGCGAATCACGATCCGGCGCTGGCGCACTATCGCGACGAAATCCTCTTCAAGCAGACGGTGAACCGCTATGCCGATCCGTGGCATCACCGCGAACCTTTCTGGTACTTCCTCGTCGATGTGATTCCCGGACTGTGGCTGCCGCTCACGGCGCTGTTGCCATGGCTGGTACCGCGCTGGCGCGAGAGCCTGCGTGGACGGGATCTGCGGGTCGTGTTGCCGCTGGTCTGGGTCGTGCTGGTGGTGCTGTTTTTCAGCTGCAGCGGGGGCAAGCGCGGCGTCTACGTCCTTCCTGCAGTGCCGGCGCTGGCTCTTGCTTGTGCTCCCTGGCTTAGTGAAATCGCCCGCCGTCGTGGGGCGCAGCGCACGTTGTTCGGCATCGCTTGCACCATTGCGGTTGTCACCCTCGCGGGCGCCATCTTCCTTCTGAGCAGCGCGCATCAGCGGCACAAGATCATCGATTCGTACGAGATCGATCCGGTCGCGCCGCTGCTCGCGATCGGAATCCTCGCGGCGCTGGCATGCTTTTTCGCCCGGCCGGCACGAGGTTTCGCAGCTTACGGGATGACCATTGCCGCCAGCCTGCTGGTGGTCAGTTTCTGGGTCAACCCGGTCATGAACGATGCGCGTTCGGGCGCCGACTTTGTGCGCCAGGTGCAATCCATGACGAAGAATGTGCCGGAGCTGGGGCTGGTCGCCTACAAGGAGCAGTACCTGCTCTACCTGACCCGGCCCGTCACCACCTTCGGTCATGCTCGCTGGCGGGAAGCGGAGCAGGAGGCTGCAGATGCCGCCGCGTGGCTCGCCGCCCGACCGGGTCGCGTCCTGCTGGTGGATAAGTGGGTTCGGGAAAAATGTTTCGCAACCGCCGGCAGCCGTCCGGTGGACACGGCCAATCGGACCGAATGGTTCCTGGTCGGCGGAGCCGCCGATCCGGCTTGCGTGGCGAAAGGCAACCGCTCGGCCGCAATCTTCTACGCTCCAGCCGCGGGAAAATAGCGGGCACGCCGCTATCCGGGTGGCTTTGGCTCCGGGCATTCGCGCCGGGACTCGACCTGGCACTCCGACCTGGCATCGGCGCGATGCGAATCGCAATCCGATCCGAGCGCGATGCGCTATTGGGAACGCAACGGCCGCAAACAGTCCTGCTGTGAGGTATTCGCCCACCGCAAATGCGTGGTGATGCGGATTGGTATCGTCACAAACCGTGTGCCACAATCCTTGCCGCGTCGGCCCCATACTTATTTTGATAATTGTTTCAGTGGGATGGCGCGGGAGGATTGTCACAGTGAGCGCGTCATCTCTGAGCTCGCACGGCGTGCATTACGGCACGCGGCAGCACGTTGATTCGTCGCCCGCCCGAATACCGCAAGGTGTAGTGGCGCCGGTGTAATGGCGAGCGACATCACAGAACCCGTCGAGGTCGCTATCGTCCCCGCTGGCGCCGGTCTGTTCTCGCAGCGCGTGAGCGCGGGCGGGCGCAGGTCCAAGGTCAGCCTGGACGTGTTACTGACCAAGGCGGCTGTCGATCTTCAAAACCTTCCGCTTGAGAATGGCGACGTAGTCGTCAAACAGAATCTTGAGGCATTGCGCGAGGCCGCGGGTCTCGACGCCATCTTCATCGCCGAATTCGATTCGCACGGCCAGAGCATCGAGCGCGTGCTCGCGGCCACTGGCCTGTTCGCGACCTTCAATCCCGATGTGTTCCATGGCGAGTCCCTGGATCAGTTGCCGTATCTGCGCGAACGGCTCGAACACGTGCGCATCATCGAACTTCGCGACACTGCGCAGCCACGCAGGGAAATGCAGGCCGATGCGGCCAGGTTTGCCGCATTGCAGGTCGGCGCAGTGCTGGTGATCGGTTTCGCGATCCGCGGCAAGGTCAGCGGCTTCATGGCGTTGTGCTCGACACGTCCGCGCGACACCTGGGACGCCAATCTGCATTTGATGCTCAAGCTGCTGGGCGCCAGTTATTCCAGCGGACTGGAGCGCGCGCAGTACCGCAATCAATTTCAGGATCTGGAGGAACGCAGCGAGCTTGCGCTGCACGGTGCGAACGACGGGCTGTGGGATCTCGATCTGGATCGCAAGACCACGTATTACTCGCCGCGCTGGAAGTCGATGCTGGGCTATGCCGACGACGAGGTCGAGCCGCTGGATGACTGGCAGCAACTGGTGCATCCGGAAGACCTGCCCCGCGTCCATGCAGCGCTGCGTGACCACCTGTCAGGCAAGGAGCCGATGTTCGAGAGCGTGCACCGCCTCAGACACCGCGATGGAGTCTGGTTGTGGGTGGTGAGCAGGGCGAAGGCGCGGGTTGATGAGCACGGGCGCGCGCGACGCATCGTCGGCGTAGACCTGGACGTGACCGAACGCAAGCTGTTCGAGGAAGCGCTCTTCAAGGAAAAAGAGAGTGCGCAGATCACGCTGCAGTCGATCGGCGACGGCGTCATCACCACGGATTCGAAGTGCCGCATCGAGTACATCAACCCGGTGGCCGAGCAGTTGACCGGCTGGCGACTCGAGCACGCACAGGGTCACAGCCTCGACGAAATCTTCCGCAGCTTCCATGAGGAAACCTGCGAACCGCTGGAGAATCCTCTGGCCGTGGCGATCCGGCGGGCGCGGGCGATCAAGTCGGTGCGGCCGATGTTGCTGATCCGGCGCGACGGCAACGAGCTGTATATCGAAAGCTGCGCTTCGCCGATCCGCGATGGTGCCGGTGTCGTGTGCGGCGGCGTGCTGGTGTTCCACGACGTAAGCGAGAGCCGCGAGCTGAATCGCAAGCTGTCCTACCACGCCAGCCACGACATCCTCACCGGACTGGTGAACCGGCGGGAATTCGAATCCCGCCTGGAGCGTGCACTCAAGAGCGCACGTGCCCGCGAATCCTCCTTCGCGCTGTGCCATATCGACCTGGACCAGTTCAAGATCATCAACGACAACTGCGGTCACAGCGCCGGCGACGCATTGCTTGGCCAGGTGGGCGCGCTGTTGAAATCGAAGATCCGCTGGCGCGACACCGTCTCGCGTCTGGGAGGCGACGAATTCGGCGTGCTGCTGGAGAGCTGCTCGCTCGAAGAGGGAATCCGCAACGCCGAGGCGCTGCGCGAAGCGATCCGCAACTATAAGTTCGTGTGGGAAGAGCGTACGTTCCGCCTCGGCGCCAGCATCGGTGTGGTGCCCATATCCGCGGACAACGAAGACGTCGCCGGACTACTGTCCGCTGCCGATAGCGCTTGCGCCGCAGCCAAGGAAAGCGGTCGCAACCGTATTTACAGTTTCCAGGAAAACGACATCGACCTGATGCGCCGCCGCCGCGAAATGCAGTGGGCCGCGCGCATCAACAATGCGCTCGAGGACGGGCGTTTCGAAATCTTCCGCCAGGTCATCATGCCGCTGCAGCACGCGGAGACCGGCCTGCATTACGAACTGCTGCTGCGCATGCGCGATGAAGCGGGAAAGATCGTCGCGCCGGATCAGTTCATCACGGCAGCCGAACGCTACGGGCTGACACCGAGCATCGATCGCTGGATGATCGAACACGCACTGCGCTGGCTGGTGTCGGAAGCGGATGAGCGCGAGAAGCTTGCGATGTGCTCGATCAATCTGTCCGGCCAGAGCCTGGGCGACGACAAGTTCCTGCCGTTCGTCATCGAACACTTCCACCGCAGCGGCATCGACGCGAAAAAGATCTGTTTCGAGATCACCGAGACCGCCGCAATTGCCAGTTTCTCGCAGGCAAATCGCTTCATCCACGCGCTCAAGGAGTTGGGCTGCCGTTTCGCGTTGGACGACTTCGGCACCGGCCTGTCGTCGTTCGGCTATCTGAAGCATTTCCCCGTCGACTTCCTCAAGATCGATGGCAGCTTCGTCAAAGAAATCCTGCACGATCCGATCGACCGTGAGATGGTCCGCTCCATCAACGAAATCGGTCATCTCACCGGCAAGCAGACCATCGCTGAGTTCGCCGAGAACCAGGAAATCATCGACATGCTGCGGAATATCGGCGTGGATTACGCGCAGGGGTATGGGATAGCCACGCCGCAACGCGTGATGCGGACCGCGTCGGTTGCTGATGGGGTTAGAGGAAAGTGACTCGAGGAGGAAGTGACACTAGTCACAGGAGTGACAACAGTCACAAGGAGTGACCGGAGCGGATAGGCGGATTCTTTTCTCACCCTCTGTTGTCACTACTGTGACTCCTGTCACTCATGTGACTTCCACGTGACTTCCCTCACCCAAACCTCATCGACAAATCCACGGCCCGCACATGCTTCGTCAGTGCGCCGACGGAGATGAAATCCACGCCGGTTTCCGCCACGGTGCGTAATGTTTCCAGCGACATGTTGCCGGACGCTTCGAGCGTGATGCCGGTGTTTGTATGGTTGCGTGTGATCGAGACTGCTTTGCGCATGGTCTCGTGCGTGAAGTTGTCCAGCAGGATGCGGTCGACTGTCGCATCCAGAGCCTGCTGTAGCTGATCGAGATTCTCGACTTCCACTTCCAGCAGAACCCTGTTGTCCAGTTGGCGTGCGGCCGCGACGGCGGCAGCGATCGATCCGGCGGCGGCGATGTGGTTTTCCTTCACCAGGATCGCGTCGAACAACCCGATGCGGTGATTGGTTCCGCCACCGCAGAGTACGGCGTACTTCTGCGCCAGGCGCAGGCCGGGGATGGTCTTGCGCGTGTCGAGAATGCGGCAGCCGGTGCCGGCGACAGTGTCGACGTACTGCCGGGTAACGGTGGCGGTTGCCGACAACGTCTGCAGGAAGTTGAGCGCGTTGCGCTCGCCGGTCAACAAGGCGCGTGCCGGGCCTTCAATCCTGCACAGCACCTGATTGGCGCTGATCCGATCGCCGTCAGCGGCGGACCAGGCCACGCGCACGCGTGTGTCTACCTGTCGAAATACCTCATCGACCCACGCACGGCCGCAGAGCACGGCGTCCTCGCGGGTTATCACGGTAGCGTGCGACTGGCGATCGGCGGGAATGAGTTGGGCGGTGAGGTCGCCGCTGCCGACATCCTCGGAGAGAGCGTTGCCGGCGGTGCGGGCAACGTAAGCGGGATCTGGCAATGGGATGTTCATGGGGCGGCTACCTGCTACACGATTTGTGTATTGTGCTGGCAGGCGCTATCGAAGCGGAACCCCAATCCATGCCTTCCCGCGCGACACGCGCGGGAAGGGGAAGTTGGCCGAAGTCGTGCCTTACCTGGCCGGAAGGGTGGATCTGGACCGGACCTAGAAGGGCAGGCCAGCCACGTTGCCGTGTCCCGCTGCCGCCATGCACATCAGCATGGGGATCGACAGCGCGAAATTGGCTCGCGACGCCAGCAGAGCGACACGCCGCGCCTTGGCCTTTTCCTCGTCCGTGGCGGGTTTGATCCCCAGGATCTTCTTCTGGTTCGGCCAGATGACGCCCCAGACGTTGAGCAGCATGATGGTGCCCAGCCAGGCGCCGATGCCGATGACGAGCTGGTAGGCGTTCAGGGTATCGCCGAGCAGCCCCAGGGCGAACGCTCCGACGAAATTGCCGCCCCGGCCGAGGTACCAGGCCCCGGTGAGCCAGGTGGCCAGTGCGGCCCAGCGAAACCACCACAGGGCCGTAGGCGCGATGTACTTGGCGATCCCGGCGCCGCCTGGACCGCCTTTGTCGGCGCCGGCAGCCGCGAGGCCCGGGATCTGCACCACGTTGAAGTAGTACAGCAGCCCGATCCACATGACGCCTGAGAGGATGTGCAGCCAGCGCGCCAGCTGGAATTCGTTGAAGGCAGTGGGAGCGATGGCAAAGGCGAGGGCCAGGGCGAGGACCACGCCGGTGGTGATCGCGCCTTTGACGGAGTTCAGTGGGTTCATGGCCAGATCTCCTGGGGTTGCGGTTCTTCTGTGTTGTTGTGGAAACCCGCGCCGATCCAACCCTGCGGCCGCACCGCCGATGCTGCGTCCCCTGGCTGGAAATCCCCGGTCGCGACGGCAAAAAGCGTTTGAAGAATAGGCGAGCGGTCCCCATAATTCAACGTACGCACCCGTGCGCTGCCGCCCCGGATCGGAAGCGCGATAGGGCCGTCACAGCCATTAAGCAGCGCTGATAGAGCCAGCCGTGTCGCCCTGTTGGCTATCCCTGTGCGTCGCCAGCCTGGCATTGTTTATCGAAACCCTGCACCCCATTCATTCGCATCCGCCATCATTGCTTCGAGGTTAGCCATCCATGGACGTCATCGAGCGCATCAAAACGCAGCTGTCATCGAATCCGGTCCTGCTCTACATGAAGGGCACGCCCGATTTTCCGCAATGCGGCTTTTCAGCTGCTGCGGTGCGCGCGCTGAACGTCGCCGGTACCAGCTTCGGTCACGTGAATATTTTCGAGGACCCGGAGCTGCGTGAAGCGCTCAAGCAGTACTCCAACTGGCCGACCTATCCGCAGCTCTATGTGAACGGTGAGTTGATCGGCGGCTCGGACATCATCATGGAGATGCATAACAGCGGCGAACTGGCGAAGGTGCTGAGCGAAGCCACCACCAACGCTTGAGAACCAGCGTTTGAGCGACGCGGAGGGCGATTCAAGATCGCTCTCCGCGAATCGCCGGTCACTTCATGAGCCGATTCGTCCGAATCGGTTGCAGATCTCGCAGAACAGCTCCGCAGTGCGCTGCGCGTCGTACGCGGCCGAGTGAGCTTCGTTCGAATCCCAGGCAATTCCCGCCGCCTGCAACGCTTTGGCCAGCACCGTCTGGCCGAACGCCACGCCTGCGAGCGTCGCGGTATCGAAGCTGGAAAAAGGGTGGAACGGATTGCGCTTGACGTCGGTGCGCGCGACGGCCGCATTGACGAAGTTCAGATCGAAGCTCGCGTTGTGGCCCACCAGGACGGCACGCGTGCAGTCGTTGTCTTTCATGGCCTGGCGGATGTCCTTGAACAGTCGCGTCAGTGCCTCTTTCTCCGGGATCGCCGGACGCAGCGGGTGATACGGATCGATGCCGTTGACCGCGAGCGAGGCCGCTTCGATATTCGCACCCGGAAACGGCTGCACGTGATAGCGCCAGCTTTCACCGGTCTTGAGCGAGCCATCGCCTTGTATCTCGACCAACACCGCCGCGATCTCCAGCAGCGCGTCGGTATTCGGGTTGAATCCTCCGCACTCCACATCCACGACGACCGGCAGGAAGCCGCGAAAGCGGCTGGCCATGGGCATTCTGTCGTTCAATTCGGCGACTCCTCGACCAACCGCCAGGCCACTGGCTCCCCAGCGCGAAACGGCACCAGCTCGTCCTGTGCGAAAGGATAAGTTGCCGGCGGCTGCCAGCTGACCCGCTCCAGCACGATGTGATCCTGGTTGCGCGGCAGGTCGTAGAAATCCGGGCCGCGCTCGGAGGCGAAGGCTTCGAGCCGGTCGAGCCTGCCAGCCAGGTCGAAGGCTTCCGCGTACAGCTCGATCGCAGCATGGGCGGAGAAAACCCCGGCGCAGCCGCAAGCGTTTTCCTTGGTGTGCCTCGCGTGCGGCGCACTGTCGGTACCGAGAAAGAAGCGGGGATCGTCGCTGGTCGCCGCTTGCAGCAGTGCCAGCCGATCGCGCTCGCGCTTCAGCACAGGCAGGCAATAGTGATGCGGACGCACTCCGCCCTGAAAAATCGCATTGCGATTCAAGAGCAGGTGCTGCGGTGTGATCGTGGCTGCAACACCAGCCCGTGCGCTGCTTACAAATTGCACCGCTTCGCGGGTCGTGACGTGCTCGAACACGATGCGCAGGCGCGGAAAGCGATCCGCGACGCGCGACAGGACGCGGTCGATGAACACCGCTTCACGGTCGAAAATATCGACTTCCGCATCGGTCACTTCGCCGTGCACCTGGAACACCAGTCCGCATTCCTCCATGGCGCCGAGGGCGGGAAAGATTTTCTCGATCTCGCTCACGCCGGCATCGGAGTGGGTGGTCGCCCCGGCCGGATACAGCTTGGCGCCGATCACCAAGCCGCTGTTCTTCGCGGCATAGATCTCCTCGGGCGAGGTTGTGTTGGTGAGATACAGAGTCATGAGTGGCTGGAAGCGATAGCGTGCTGGCACCGCGGCAAGAATCCGGTCGCGATAGGCCTGCGCCTGCGCCACCGTCGTTACCGGTGGCTTGAGGTTCGGCATGATTACCGCGCGCGCGAACTGGCGGGCGGTGAAAGGAATCACGCTCGCCATGGTTGCGCCATCGCGTACGTGCAGGTGCCAGTCGTCGGGGCGGATGATTTTCAGCGGGGGCATTGGGAACAGTTGGTAGGCCGATGGGTCAGCAGTTGGCCGGCCAGAGCAGGATGCCCCGGCCGGTATTCGATGCCGGCAGCTTACCAGTCGCGGTCCGGATGAGGTTTTCTGAATAAATATTTATGCGAATCAAGCCGCGCATGCAGCGCGCGACTTCAGCGTCTTTTTCTGGCCGATCTACCAGTGGCTGGTTTACCCGTAGCCCGCTTACCCATCGCCCGCTTGCCCGTTCCCTCCCGTGGCCCACCCAACATCTCGCTCTTTTCCAGCAACTGCGTCGTATAGCGGACGCCGAAGCCCGTGAAGTCCGTGGGAATGTGCGCAAGGCCGCCACTGCGGTTGCTGGACGACAGATCGAGGTGGATCCAGGGAATGGCGGCGGGCACGAAGCGATTGAGGAAGCGGGCGGCGAGAATGTGATCTCCCTTGCTGTCCGGCGTGCACTGCAGGACATCGGCAATCCGGGATTCCAGGTCGCTGTCGAAGTCCTCGTCCATCGGAAACGCCCAGACGCGCTCGCCGCTGGCCTGGCCGGCTGCGTGAATGGCTGAGTGCCAGTCCGGGCGATTGGTAAACACACCGCTGTAGCGTTCGGTCAGCGCCATCACGCACGAGCCTGTCAGGGTCGCGAAGTCGATCATCAGTGCGGGTTGTTCGCGAGCGGCAAGTGCCAAGGTGTCAGCGAGAACCATGCGGCCTTCCGCGTCGCTGTGGGCAACCTGGATCGTGACGCCGTTGGAGGCTGTGACCACTTCCTGCGGCCGATAGGCGTGCGCGCCTATTTCGTTTTCGGTGATCGCCAGCCAGCAGTCGATGTCATAAGGCGCGTTCAGTTCGCTGAGAGCCTGCAATGTACCGACCGCTACGGCGCTTCCCTGCATGTCCTCGTGCATCTGGTACATGCTCTTGTGCGATTTGAGATTGATGCCGCCCGTATCGAAACAGATCCCTTTGCCCACCAACGCCAAGCGTGGCACCGAGCCATGTCGCTGTGCGGCGCGATAGCTTAGCCGCACGATGCCGGCGTCGCGGTGCCCGTTGGCGCGCGTCACCGCAAGAAATGCGCCTGCGCCGAGACGCTTGAGGGCGGACTCGTTCAGGAAACTGAAGCTCCAGCCGTGTCGGGCCGCGAGAGTTTTCAGCGCGCGCCGATAGCTCAGGCTGTGCAGGATGTTCGGCGGCAACGCCGTCAGCCAACGCGCCAGATGATTGCCGCGGTGGACGGCGATGCAGCGCTGCAGATCGAGTGCTGCACCGTCGTGAACTAACGTAATCGCGCCAAGTGCAGATGGGCGGGGTGGTTTGGATTGCAGATTCGGCATTGCAGCCGATGCAGCCAGGGCGGCGGCTACCAGCGCTTCCAATATGGCATCCGATGCCGCGGATGCCATGCCGGCGGTGGCGAATACGACGTTGCGAGGTGCGGACGGTGCGAGTTCTTTCCACAGCTTTGCCGCAGACGACAAACGCTCGAAGGCCGTCGCCGTGCCTTTCACGAAGCCTACGACCAGTGGGATTGCCTCCGTGGTAACCCGGGTGCTGAGCAGGTCCACCGGCCCGCGTTCGGCAGCTTGCCGATACAGGCGCTGTAACAAATCCGCAAAAGGTAGTTCCTGCAGCGCCGCCGCTGCGGCGTCGCGATCGCAAATGACAATGACACCATCGACAACGCTATCGGGGGCGCCCCGCAGGGTGGCGTCGGCAGGATCCTTCGCAGCGGCTTTTGCGCTCAAAAGGCGCTGCGTAAGCGGTCCGCGACGCTGGAAAATACGTATGTCGCGCTGTGCGGGAAGCAATTCCACCATGGGCGTTCCTTGACGGCAAAAATACAAACTCCGATGATACGTGGGCTTTCCGGGTCGCCCCAATCTCGTTACAGGACATCGTTTTGGGATCTGCGTTTGGCGGAGCGGAAGGCAGTCATGGAAGACTGTATTTGTCAGTGATCCCGCGCGCGATGCATGCAACTGCCGGGAGCGCGACGATAGTCACCCCCTGCGGAAGCTTGTTATCTCTTTATTCGACCAGATTCTTCGAAATGCACAGCGCCGGTATGCCACCGGTGTCGCTGTCGGCGTTTCGTGGCGCGTGCCCGGCGCGTGCCGGTCGAAGCTTTTCCTGCAGCCAGATTGCGCGGTTCGCCCGGAATGCGAACTTGCGACATCGATTCCGCCACGTTGATCAATGGGTAGCGAACGAATGACCGAAGCCTCAAGGTTTGACGATCTCGATCCTCAGGAAACCAAGGAATGGCTGGAGTCGATCGACTCGGTTCTGAAGACACACGGCGCCGAGCGGGCGCACTTCCTGCTCGAGCGGCTGATCGACTACACGCGGCGCTCCGGCGCTTACCTGCCGTTCAAGCCGAATACGGCCTATGTGAATACGATTTCCGGGGTGCAGGAACGCGACTACCCGGGCGATCGCACTATTGAGCGGCGGCTGGAGGCTTACATCCGCTGGAACGCGATGGCGATGGTGGTGCGCGCGAACCGGCAGAGTTCCGAATATGGCGGTCACATTGCCTCGTACGCCTCGGCCGCAACGCTGTATGAAGTGGGCTTCAACCATTTCTGGCGCGCCGCCTCCGACAAGCATCCCGGGGACATGGTCTACATCCAGGGCCACGCCTCGCCGGGCATCTATTCGCGCGCCTTTCTCGAAGGCCGGCTGAGCGAAGAGCACCTGCAGCACTTCCGCCAGGAAGTCGCCAGCGACAAGGGGCTCAGTTCCTATCCGCATCCGTGGCTGATGCCGGATTTCTGGCAGTTCCCGACCGTGTCGATGGGCCTCGGGCCCATGATGGCGATCTACCAGGCACGCTTTCAGCGCTATCTCGAACATCGCGGCGTGGTTCCGGCCTCGGATCGCAAGGTCTGGGCGTTCCTCGGCGACGGCGAGATGGACGAACCGGAGTCGATGGGCGCGATCACCATGCCGGTGCGCGAGAAGCTCGACAACCTGGTGTTCGTCATCAACTGCAACCTGCAGCGGCTCGACGGTCCGGTGCGCGGCAACGGCAAGATCATCCAGGAGCTGGAGGCTGCGTTCCTCGGCGCCGGCTGGAACGTCGTCAAGGTCATCTGGGGTTCGCGCTGGGATCCATTGCTGGCGCGCGACACCAAAGGCCTGTTGCGACGGGTGATGGAAGAGTGCGTGGACGGGGAGTACCAGAACTTCAAGGCCAAGGGCGGCGCCTACACGCGCGAGAATTTCTTCGGCAAGTATCCCGAGCTCAAGGAAATGGTCGCCACCATGTCGGACGAAGACATCTGGCGCCTGAATCGTGGCGGCCACGATTACAAGAAAGTCTGGAATGCCTACAACGCGGCCTCCAATCACAAGGGCGCGCCGACCGTCATCCTGGCGAAGACGGTCAAGGGCTTCCTGATGGGTCGCTGGGGCGAAAGCCAGAACCCCACGCACCAGCAGAAGAAGCTCGACGACGAAGCGCTGCGGGAATTCAGCAAGCGCATCTTCATCGAGACCACCCCCGAAGAAGTGGCCAATGCGGCTTTCAAGAAGCCGGCCGAAGACAGCCCGGAAATGAAATACCTGCGCGAGCGGCGTGAGCTGCTCGGCGGCCATCTGCCACGGCGCCAGAGTATTGCGCCGTCACTGGCCGTGCCGCCGCTGGAGGCCTTCGATACGCTGCTGCAAAGCTCCGGCGATCGTGAAATATCCACGACCATGGCGCTGGTGCGCATCCTGCAGACGCTGGTCAAGGACAAGAACATCGGCTCGCACATCGTGCCGATCATCCCCGATGAAGCGCGCACTTTCGGCATGGAAGGCATGTTCCGCCAGATCGGCATCTATTCATCGATGGGCCAGCTCTACACGCCGCAGGACTCGGACCAGCTGATGTTCTACAAGGAGGACAAGAAGGGCCAGATCCTCGAAGAAGGCATCAACGAAGGCGGCGCACTAGCGTCGTTCATCGCGGCCGGTACCGCGTACGCGAACAACAACGTCAACATGGTGCCGTTCTTCATCTTCTATTCGATGTTCGGCTTCCAGCGGGTGGGTGATTTCATCTGGGCGGCGGGCGACAGCCAGGCGCGCGGCTTCCTGATCGGCGGCACGGCGGGGCGCACTACGCTTGCCGGCGAAGGGCTGCAGCATCAGGACGGGCACAGCCATCTACTGTCTTCGACGGTGCCGAACTGCGTCTCCTACGATCCGACCTTCGCGTACGAACTCGCGGTCATCGTGCAGGACGGCATGCGCCGCATGTATGCCGCGCAGGAAGATGTCTTCTATTACATCACCTGCATGAACGAGAACTACGCGCACCCGGCCATGCCGAAGGGTGTAGAGCAGGGGATCCTCAAAGGGATGTACCTGCTGCAGACGGGCGGTCGCGGCAAAGTGCGTGTCAACCTTATCGGTGCCGGCACCATTCTGCGCGAAGTCATCAAGGCCGCGGAGATTCTCGAAAAGGATTACGGCGTGCCTGCAGATATCTTCAGCGCACCGAGTTTCTCGGAGCTGCGGCGCGAAGCGCTGGACGTCGAACGTCTCAATCTGCTGCGAACGGATGAGCCTGCGCAGCAGCCGTATGTGCGGCAGTGTCTCGGAGACCGTACCGGTCCGTTCATCGCCGCCACGGATTACATGAAGCTCATTCCCGACCAGATCCGCCAGTGGGTTCCGGGCCGGTACGTGGTGCTCGGTACCGACGGCTATGGGCGCAGCGATTCACGTGCACAACTGCGGCATCACTTCGAAGTCGATGCGCCGCACATCGTGGTCGCCTCGCTCAAGGCGCTCGCCGATGAAGGCAAACTCGACATGGCGACCGTCAAGGCGTGCATGAAGAAGTTCAACATCGATCCGGAGAAACCCAATCCGGTGACGCAGTGAAGCAGCGGATGGCGGATAGCGGATCGTGAACAGCTGGAGTCCGGACCAAGCACCGGATCTGGCCACTGGCTCCGCCTCACCGTATCCATACTTCGGCATTCCTCCCGGTTTTTTCTGACCGTTCACTATTCACCATCCGCCAGTCACTTCCTCTTCATATGGCCCAAGATATTACCGTTCCCGATCTCGGTGACTTTCACGACGTCGAAGTGATCGACGTGCTGGTGAAGGCCGGCGACAGGATTGAAGTCGACACGCCGCTGATTTCCATCGAAACCGAAAAGGCGACCATGGATGTGCCCGCAACCAGCGCCGGCATCATCAAGTCGCTGGTGGTGAAGAAAGGCGACAAGGTTTCCAAAGGCAGTGTCATTGCGCAGATGGAAGCGTCCGACAAGGCGGAAGCGGCGAGTGGATCGCAGGCAGCGCAGCCTGCTGCTCCCGCAACACCTGCGGTCTCGCAGCCGGCTGCTCAAGCAGCTGCGCCTGCCCAAAAGCAGACTGAGCGCCCTGCTGCAGCGGACAGCTCGCCACCTTCTACGGACGCTACGAGCGCTCGACCGCAAGCAACTCGTCCCGCCGATGCGCCGGCCGCGCGTCAGGCACCCACTGCGTCCGTCGGCTCCGCTGTTATCGACGAAGTGTCTTTCGCAACCGCCTACGCGTCGCCTTCGGTGCGACGCTTCGCGCGCGAGTTGGGCGTCGATCTGGGGAAGGTGAAAGGTTCGGGTATCAAGAGCCGCATTACACCCGAGGACGTGAAAGGCTGGGTCAAGCAGGCGCTGACCTCGGGAACACCGACTGCGGGCGGCGGACTGCCCAAAGTGCCGGACGTCGATTTCAGCAAGTTCGGTGCGGTGGAAGTGAAGCCGCTCGGCCGTGTGCAGAAGATCTCCGGGCCGCGCTTGCAGGCGAGCTGGCTCAACGTGCCGCACGTCTGGCAGATGGATGAAGCCGATATCACCGAGCTGGAAGAGACACGCAACAAGCTCAAGGCCGATGCCGCCAAGGAAGGAATCAAGCTCACGCCGCTCGCGTTCATCCTGCGTGCCTGCGTCAAGGCGCTGCAGGAGTTCCCGAACGTCAACAGCTCGCTCGATGGCGCGCAACAGAACCTGGTCCTGAAGAAATACATCCATCTCGGCTTTGCGGCAGATACGCCGAACGGCCTGATGGTGCCGGTGATTCGCGATGCCGATCGCAAGGACGTGTACGAACTGGCGCGCGACCTCGCGACTCTCTCCGCCAAAGCGCGCGACGGCAAACTCAGCGCAGCGGACATGCAGGGCGCAAGCTTCACGGTCTCCAGCCTCGGCGGCATCGGTGGAACCTCTTTCACGCCGATCATCAATGCTCCCGAAGTCGCCATCCTCGGTGTGGCGCGCTCTTCGATGCAGCCTGTGTATCAGGACGGGCAGTTCGTGCCGCGGCTGATCCTGCCGTTCACCTTCGCTTACGACCATCGCGTCATAGACGGTGCCGCTGGAGCGCGATTCACCACTTTCCTGGCCGCAAGACTTGCCGACGTAAGGGGATTGCTAGAGGCAGTTCCGTGAGAACGGCGGTTAGCGGTTGGCGGTTAGCGGCTAGTGAGATGTCGCGAGGCGCCGCTCCTCGTCGGCCAAACGCTTCCACGCCAAATGCCAGTCGCCAGTTTCTTTGCGTCCCAACCACCAACCGCTAACCGCTTCCTTTTCACTATGGCCCAAGACATTACCGTTCCCGATCTGGGTGACTTTCACGACGTCGAAGTAATCGACGTGCTGGTGAAGGCTGGCGACAAGATCGAAGTCGACACTCCGCTGATTTCCATCGAAACCGAAAAGGCGACGATGGATGTGCCGTCTCCGGCAGGCGGCGTGGTGAAGTCGGTGGTCGTGAAGAAGGGCGACAAGGTTTCCAAAGGCAGCGTGGTGCTGACGCTGGAGGAAGAAGCGGTTCGCGGTTCGCGGTTAGCGGTTGGTGAAGAAAAGAGTGCTGCGCTTGCTGCCGCTGAATCGCCGACTTCCACGCCCGCTGCACAAGCCACCAAGGACCAATCGTCAACCACTTCTGCCTCCCCGCCAACCGCCAACCGTGACCGGATGGAAATCCCGCGGGACCAACCGCCAACCGCTTCCGCCTCTCCACAAACCGCCAACCGCCAACCGCTAACCGCTTCCTCCTACGACTTCGACGTCGTCGTGCTGGGCGCCGGTCCCGGCGGCTACACCGCGGCGTTTCGCGCCGCCGACCTGGGCATGAAGGTTGCGCTGATCGAACGCTGGTCGGAGCTTGGCGGTGTCTGCCTGAACGTCGGCTGCATTCCTTCCAAAGCACTGCTGCATGCGGCCAAGGTGATTGAAGAGGCGCACGAAATGGAGGCGGCCGGCATCCAGTTCGGCAAGCCGCAGATCGATGCGGGCAAGTTGCGCGACTGGAAGAACAAAGTCGTGAAGCGCCTTACCGGTGGCCTGGTGACGTTGGCGAAACAGCGTAAGGTCGAGGTGATTCGCGGTACTGGCACGTTCGCCTCACCGCACGAGATAGCAGTAGCTGCGGCGCCGGCAGGCGACAGCCAACAGGGGGCAGCGCCAGCGACCGCTACTCGCAAGGTGTCGTTCGCTCACTGCATCATCGCCGCCGGCTCCGAATCGGTGCGTCTGCCCGGTGTTCCCGACGATCCGCGCATCATCGATTCAACCGGAGCTCTCGAGCTGGATCTGCCCAAGCGTCTGCTGGTCGTGGGCGGCGGCATCATTGGTCTTGAAATGGCCACCGTGTATGCGGGATTGGGCGTGCAGGTCAGCGTTGTCGAGCTGACGGATGGACTGATGCCCGGATGCGATCGCGACCTGGTGCGTCCGCTCGAGAAGCGGATCGCCAAGCGTTACGAACAGATCCTGGTCAAGACCAAGGTCACGAAGATCGAAGCGCGCAACGACGGCCTGCTGGTCACGTTCGAGGGTGACAAGGCTCCGCAGCCGCAGCTCTACGACAAGGTGCTGATTGCAGTCGGTCGCAGCCCCAACGGCAAGCGAATCGGCGCAGAGGCCGCGGGAGTGGTCGTCAACGAGCGCGGCTTCATTCCGGTCGATCGCCAGATGCGTACCAACGTTCCGCATATCTTCGCGATCGGCGACATCGTCGGCCAGCCCATGCTGGCGCACAAGGCATCGCACGAAGGCAAGGTCGCCGCCGAAGTGGCCCATGGCGAGAAGACGTCGTTCGATGCGCGCGCGATCCCGTCGGTGGCCTACACCGATCCGGAAGTGGCGTGGGTCGGACTGACCGAAACGGATGCCAAGGCGCGCAACGTCGAATATGAGAAGGCTGTGTTCCCGTGGTCGGCGAGTGGACGTTCGCTGTCGCTCGGCCGCGATGAGGGTTTCACCAAGCTGTTGTTCGACAAACAGACCCATCGGGTTCTCGGCGGCGGCATCGTCGGTCCGAACGCCGGCGACCTGATCTCCGAGGTCACCCTGGCCATCGAAATGGGCAGCGACGCGGCGGACATCGGCCTGACCATCCACCCGCACCCGACCCTGTCGGAAACCATCGCGTTCGCGGCCGAAGCGTTCGAAGGAACGCTGACGGATCTGTACATACCGAAGAAGAAGTAGATGGTTAGTGGTGAGCGGTTAGCGCTTAGCGGTTGGTTTTGACTGCAACCGCCAACCGCCAACCGCTAACAGCGACAGGCTACGGGCTACAGCTAGCGGTCAGAACGTCGCATTCACGCGCCGGTTCTGGCCGATTGACCCGCTGACCAGTTAGCCCGCTGACCTCCCAATTCCATGGCTCTTTAGGCCCAGCGCCAAGGCATTGGTCCGGGCGTAGACTTCCCGTGCGTCGGTGTTCAATACCAATCACAAGCGGGGAGACATTGCCGTGGACTTCAACAAGCTGATTGCGCGCATCAAGGCCATCCTGTTAACGCCCAAAACGCAGTGGCCGGTCATTGCCGCCGAGCCGGCAACGGCGGCGGGTTTGTACACGAACTACATCATGCTGCTGGCTGCAATTCCGGCGGTGTTCAGTTTCCTCAAGCTGAGCCTGATCGGTGTCAGCATTCCATTCGCCGGCACCGTGCGAATCGGTATCGCCGCAGGCATCGCCAACTTGATCGCGACCTACGCGCTGTCGCTGCTGATGGTGTATGTGATGGCGCTCATCATCAACGCGCTCGCACCGACATTCGGCGCGCAGAAGGACCAGACGCAGGCATTGAAGACGGTTGCCTACGCGTACACGGCGAGCTGGATCGCGGGCTTCGGTCAGATCGTTCCGGGCCTGTGGATGCTGATAGCCATAGCTGGCGGGATCTACAGCATCTATCTGCTCTATCTTGGCCTGCCCCATACCATGAAGTGCCCTGCCGAGAAGGCCGCGGGCTATACGGCTGTCGCCATCATCGTTGCCATCCTGTTGAGCCTGGTCGTGGGAATGATTGTGGCTGCCGTCTCGGGTACGGGTGCCTACATGCGCGGCGGAGCATTCACCGTCGGTGACAGCCGCGACGTGAACATCGACAAGGACAGCCCGCTCGGCAAGCTGGCGCAGTACGGCAAAGAGATGGAGAAGGCCGGTAAGCAAATGGAGGCGGCGCAGAAATCTGGTGATGGCGCGGCCCAGGCGGATGCGCTCAAGGCAGTGATGGGCGCAGCGCTCGGCGGTGCTGGCGTCGAAGCGCTGCCGCCGGATCAACTCAAGCCTTTTGTACCCGAATCGCTTGCCGGAATGCCACGCAAGGACGTCTCAGTAGAGCGCGGTGGCGCGCTGGGCATGCAGATCTCAACGGCCCACGCAACGTATGCGAACGATGCCGGGCGCTCCGTGCAACTGGAAATTACCGACACGGGAACCGCCAAGGGCCTGCTGGCGTTCGCTGGCTGGGCGGGCATGGAAGGGGAGAAGCAGTCGGACGGCGGCTATGAGAAAACCTATCGTGCGGATGGCCGCCTGGTGCACGAAGAGTGGAGCGGGTCGAGCGGGCAGTACACTGTGGTGCTTGGCGATCGATTCACGGTGGAACTGCAGGGCGATGCGGACAACATCGACCAGCTCAAGTCGGCGCTGGGCGAACTGAACCTGGCGGGTCTCGAAGCGTTGAAGAACGAAGGCGTGAAAGCGGCGAATTGAAGACTCGTGACTGCACCGGCAACACCTTCCTACGGAGTCCAGC
>DASYEW010000008.1:0-33340 GCA_036498785.1 Steroidobacteraceae bacterium
ATCTCGATCTTCTGCTCCGCCGTAAATCGTCGATATTCGCGTTTGCTCATTCACTTCACTCTGTCTGCGGGGCGCCCGCAGCAGGTCGAAGTCTCTCATCTTTGCGTTAGCAGTTTGTCCGGAAGTCGCTGAAGCTACACACGGGTTCCCAGTTCCTTCTAATCGTCAGGACTCGGTTCGCAGGTATCTGAACCTGCCGCCTTATGCGTTCGGCGGCATTCGTGAAAAACAACAATGGGCGAGGGCCGGCTTGCGCGAGGACGCTCAGGCTGCGGGTTGGCGATGCGAAGCTTTAGCGGGTTACCTGGCCCGCTCCGCGACGAGATCGTCGCCGCGCTGCGGTTCGGTCACACATTGACGGAGAACCGTCTCGTCATGGGCTCGTGAGCCGCTGATGCACAAGTCAGATGTCTTCGCTGCTGCCAGCAACGGCCACCACGCGGTGGTTGAATCCGAGGAGATATCCGTTCCGTGATTGCCGCACGGTAGCGGTGCACGACAGCACGACGACCGCCTACAGCCGAATAACCGTGAGTCCGTCAGTAATGTACTTCGCGTAGCGGAAATCGCGGATGCTTCGGATGCGGCCGTTCGACCAATCCAGCAATACAACGTAGTCCACGACGTCGGAAGTATTCTGCGGATTACTGACGAGCAGAGCCGGGCGCCCTTCCGCCAGGCCTGCTGAGAATTCCCAGTCGGAGCTTTCACCGTAGCGGCCGAAGTAGACGGATACGTCTTTGCGCCCGGCAAGGCGCAGGCGGTTCACGAGGTCCAGTCTTACGTCTTCTGCCAGCAGGTTGCGCAGGGTATCGAAATCGCGCGTGTTGAAGCTGTCGGCGTACGATCGCAAGCGCGCCTGTTCCTCCCCGCGCAGCTCAGGTTGCTCCGGACTACCTGCCTCTGACAGTGACTTCAACCGCACACGGCCGCGATGTAGCGCCGCCTTTACCGCTGGGAGCGTGGTACCGAGGATCTCCACTGTCTCCGCCAACGAGTACTCCAGTACATCCATCAGCACCACGGTCGAGCGCTGGATCACCGGGAGTTGCATGATCGTCGCAAGGCTCGCAGTGGCTGCAATCCATGAATCTGCCTCGGTGGCGCTGTCGGGTATATCAGGCGAATCGCTCTCGAGCGTCACTTCAGCTCGCCTCTTTCGGCGACGCAGGGCGTCGAGAGCAGTGTTGTGTGCGATAGCGAACAGCCACGCCTCTGCCTTCTCAATGTTGCCCGCGGAGGGCAGCGCCTCCACTGCCTTCGCTAGCGCCTCCTGCACAACGTCTTCTCCATCGAATACCGAGCCCACCATCCGGGCGCAGTATCGATGTAGCCGCGGTCGCATCTCCGTCATCAGCCGGTTCAGCGCTTCGGGTTCCAGCAACTCGCCTGCCATTCATATTCCTCACGTCCGGGAGCGCAGATAGCCTGCCGCTTCAGTCAGACGTTTCGGGACCGTCAAAGGATGCGGCTCATGGAAGAATCTTTCTTCGCGAATCCTTTTGCCGGGTGCCGTCGTCTTGTATGCGAAAGGCGCGCGACGTGCGGGCCTCACAAGGCAAGGATACAAGACCATGCAGAGAGTGACATTGGTTCGTTACACCACTAAGCCCGACCACAGCGCCGACAACGAAGCCTTGTCGCGCGCAGTATTCGAGCAGCTCCGCAGCGCCCCACCCAAAGACGTAGCCTATGCGCTGCTTCGGGATGGCAATGAGTTCATCCATGTGTTCCTGAATCTGAAGGCGGATGAATCTGCACCGTTGACCGAGCTGCCTGCCTTCAAGGCCTTCCAAAAGGACATTGCCGAGCGTTGCGAGTTGGCTCCGCAAGCGACGCGGCTGGCGGCGCAGTTGGTGGATTGTTACGGCTTCGACGCAGGCTCTTAGTCGTTGAACGATCATTCGTTTGAGCCGATGGAAGATGACGAGGTCTTCTCGGTCCTCGGAAGCGAAGCGGGCCGTCGGAGTTAGGATCGCCGCACAGGGATGTGCAAGTTTCGCGGACGCGCGATCTCTGTTCAAAGCGCATGGCACGTGCATCAGAACGTCTACGGCGCAGCACGATTTTCGAACGAATATAGGTCGCAATAACCACAAACCGTGCGTGTCGGAGATCCTGCGGGATATCGGTGCCGGGCCGCGGGTTCGCGGTTTCTCGCTGATTCCATCAAATATCGCTTCGCTATGCGAAGTCTCAGCGAGAGCGTCAAGCGACACTTCAACTATCCCTTACCAAACCCACGAACCCGCGGCCCGGCACCGAAGATTCCGTATCTGCAACTTCGTGATCGCCCGGCATGGGAGCTGGGCGAGTTTGAGCGGCTCCGAACGGCAGACGCAGAACTGGCCGCGTTGATCGTCGAAGTGCTCGGGGAACCGCTGCGTGCCGCAGTTGGTGGACGCGGAAGAGCAGGGCACTCGGGCAAACGCCGAGTCACGCCTACGCGGAAGGCCAGAGAGAGAAAGTGATCGAGGAGCTTCTCGCGATTCGTCACGGGTTTCCGTCGTAGGTGGCGGGAGAGCCCGCCGCGCGCACTTCTCTACTAGAACTCGTCGTCGGTCCAGGCATCCCATGGGAGGTCGGAGCCCAATAGGCATCATATAGGCTGCAGAATAATTCAGTAATGAGGCAACCATGACGCTCGCCGAACTCGGTCTCCTGCTCAAACAGGCGCGAAAGGACGCCAAGCTCACCCAGGAAGAGCTGGCAAAGCCGCTTGGGATGAGTCGCGCCACGATTTCGGCCCTCGAAAGTGGTCGCTGTGAAGAGATCGGCTTCTCGAAACTCTCTGCCTTGCTTGAGCTGGTTGGCCTCGAGGTTGTCATCGCCCAACGCAAGAGCCGGCCCACGATCGATGATCTCCGCGCGGAGCTCAGTAGCACATGAAGAAGCCCCCACTCTTCGTCTTCACCGGCAAAGCGCTGGTCGGCACGCTCGCTCGCTCCGATGTGGAGGCAGACACCTTTCTCTTCGGCTATAGGCAAGGCACGGCGGTCGCGGATGCGGTGTCGCTCACCATGCCTATTCGTGCGGATCAATACGACTCGATGGCGGGCCTCTTGCCTGTATTCGAGATGAACCTGCCGGAAGGAATGCTGCGTGAGCGGCTGCGCCTGCAATTCGCAAAGACCATTCCCGAGTTCGATGATCTAGATCTGCTGCAGATCGTCGGCACCTCTCAGATCGGCCGGCTGCGCTACTCGCTCAGGGAAGGGATCGATGAGGAGGTCCCAACTCAGGACCTCGCGGAGATCCTTACTTACCGAGGTGGCGCCGATCTCTTCGCTCACCTGATCGAGCGCTTCGCACGTACTCCGGCATCTCCGGCATGCAGCCGAAGGTGTTGGTGCGAGAGATCAAGCAGCCCGAAAAGGTCACGCACCGCGGCGCCACGCACATCGTGAAGTCCTTCGATTCGACCGAGTATCCCGAGCTCGCCGCCAATGAATTCATCTGCACGCGAGGCGCCGCCGCCGCTGGCATTGCAACGCCCCGCATTCAGATTTCGGGGAACCGTCAGTTCCTGGTGGTCGATCGCTTCGATCTCGCCCCCGACGGCTCCTATCTCGGCATCGAAGATTTCTGCGTGCTCGACGGCCGTCGCTCGCATGGCCGCTATGACGGATCGCACGAAGGCATCGCCAAGCGCATAACGAGCTTCGTCTCTGCGCGCGCACTCGCGCACTCGCGCAGGCACGCGACCAGTATGCGCGCATCGTCGCGTACAGCTGCACGGTAGGAAATGGCGATGCACATCTGAAAAATTTCAGCGTGACCTATCGTCATGCCGAGGATCTGGTAGAGCTGGCCCCGGCCTACGATATCGTTTCGACCATGCCCTACATCCCGCGCGACACCATGGCGCTCACGATGGAGGGCTCGAAGCAGTTCCCCGATCGAACGCGCCTGGCGAAGTTCGTGCGCCAGATTACTGGCAAGTCCGATAAGGCCGCGCAGGAACTGCTCGATCAGGTGAGACAGGGCGTCGAGGCGGCATTGCGCGAGGCGGCGGACTACGGTCGCCGGTATCCCGATGCAAACCGATTCGTTGCGCGCGTCAGCGAGGTAATGAACGTCGGGATCTCGAGGCTGACGGATGGACTGGCCCCGACCGTGCCCGTCGAGGTCGAGTTCGGCCCCGCACCGTAAAGGCTGGCCAGGAATCCGGAAAAAACGGAAAGGATGCCATTTCGCTAGTTAGTGGACTGTTACGGATTCGACGCAGGCTCCTAGTCCTTGACCGATCATTCGTTTGAGCCGAGGGACCATACGAGGTTCGCGGTCCGCGGAGGCGAAGCGAGCCTTCGTCGTTAGGATTGCCGCACAGGGATGTGCAAGTTTCGCGGACGCGATCTTTGTTCAAAGCGCATGACACATGCATCGAAACGTTTACCAGCGCAGCACGATTTTCGAACGAATAAAGGTCGCACTGGCCACAAGCCGTGCGTATCGGGAATCCCGATCAGCATCGACATGCGATTGCGAACCCGGTTCGCGGCACTGAATTCAATCCGGGTCATCATGGTACGATCATTTTCCAAATAGCCGCAAAGCCGACTAGTCCATGGCCGTCGCGAAGACCAGCAGTATCTCGCCGTTGGATCCGGCGGCAGCGGCGCCGTTTTACCGACAGATCTACGATCGGTTTCGCGGCGCCATTGCCAGCGGAGTGTTGAAGCCGGGCGACCGGATTCCCTCGGCACGTGCGTTGACCAAGGAATTGGGTCTGGCACGAGGCACGATCGAGGCGGCGTTCTCTCTGTTGGCTGCTGAGGGGTACGTCCAGGCTCGCGGCCAGGCGGGGACCATCGTGACTCCGGGTCTCAAGCCACGAATGCCGGTTGCGAGCACGCTGCCCCAGTCCAATAGCGGCATTTCCGCGCCTAGCTTTCGTCCCGATTCGATTCTGCCGTTCCAAATGGGCTTGCCTGCCCTGGACGCGTTTCCTCGGAAGATCTGGGCACGCCTGGGCGCGCGATGTGTGCGTGCCATGCAGCCATCGGACATGACTCATCCTTCTGTGTACGGCTTGCAGGAATTGCGTGCGGGGATCGCGGCCTATCTTCAGGTCTCGCGTGGCATCAACTGTTCCCCATCTCAGATATTCCTGACGTCGGGATATCGTCACACCGTGGAGTTGATTGCTCATGCATTGTTGAAGGTGGGAGATCGCGTTTGGCTTGAGAATCCCGGATACCCACCTACGCGAGAGTTGCTGGGACATATGAATATCGCAGCCGTCTCGGTACCGGTGGATCAAGAGGGCATGATCGTTTCCGATGGAATCAAGCTTGCACCGCGGGCACGCGCCGCTGTGGTCACGCCGGCGCATCAGAGCCCACTGTGCGTGTCGCTATCCTTACCCAGGCGCTTGGCGCTGTTGGACTGGGCTGCGCGAAACAGCGCATGGATCATTGAGGACGACTACGACGGCGAGTACCGATATGTCAGCCGCCCTTTGCCAGCGTTGAAAAGCTTGGATCGTGATGGGCGAGTGCTCTATGCGGGCACCTTCAGCAAAGTCCTTTTTCCGAGCCTTCGGCTTGCCTACCTGGTCGTGCCGGAAACGCAGGTCGAGCGGTTTGAGCAGATCACTCAAGTCTTTGCCGGAGGCAGTCCCGAGCTTACGCAGGCTATCGTCACGGCCTTCATAGCGGAGGGACACTTCGCGCGCCATATCCAAAGAATGCGGAAGCTCTACGCCGAGCGTCGAGAGGCGACAAAAGCGGGCCTGGAGAGTGTGCTGGGGAAATACATGCGTATTGATTCTCCACCAGGAGGAATGCATCTGATCTTGCGATTGCAGGGACGCCGGTCAGATCGCCGGCTCGTTGCACGCATGCGAGAGGAGGGCTTGTACGCAGAAGCATTGACGGATTGGACGATGGGTAGCGAGGGAGCCTCGGCCTTGCTTCTCAGTTTCACGAATATCGATTCCCAGGCCAGCGCTGAGAATCTTGGAAAACGTATTCTGAAGCTGCTGTGAGCTGGCGTTAGTCGTCAGGGTATTTATGGTCTAGTGCTCAAACCCGATCATGGCTCTTCTTGGATAGGCCAAGATTCGGCACAATAGAATCCTTTCATCAAACCAGTGCAAGGATTCGTCATGAGCAATCGCATCGACTACGCCAAGGCTTCGCCCGAGGGTTACAACGCTCTCGGGGCGGTGTACGCCTCCATTCTCAAATGCGGCCTTCCACAAGAACTGGTCAATCTTGTGTATCTGCGGGTTTCGCAAATAAATGGCTGCGCGTATTGCATCGACATGCATTCCCGCGATCTGCTCAAGTCTGGCTTGGCGGTAGACAAGCTCGTACTGGTACCGGTGTGGCACGATGCCGGTGAAGTATTCACCCGCCGCGAACGCATCGCGCTCGCCTGGGCGGAAACCGTAACCCGCGTTGCCGAAACCCACGTTCCCGATGCTGACTATGAAGCCGCTGCTGCCGAATTCAGCGCGAAGGAACTCGCTGATCTGACCTATGCGATCGGCTTGATGAATGCCTTCAATCGATTGGGAGTCACATTCCGCAGGCCGCCTGCCGCTGCCAAGGCTTGAAACCCCATAAGCGAGCGCTTGGCGGATAGCACTCCTAGCGGCTGGCGCTCGCTTCTTCAATCAGTGAATGGAGTTCTCATATGGCATGGGCACTACTTAGCATCGCCGGGATTCTCGAAATCGCTTTTGCTTTCGCTATGAAGTCCTCTGCAGGCTTCACTCGGTTGATACCCGCACTGTTCACGGTTGCCAGCGGCTTGTCGAGCGTTGTTCTTCTCTCGCTCTCCCTACGTACACTGCCAATGGGGACTGGCTACGCGGTCTGGACTGGTATCGGCGCGGCGGGCACGGCGATTGTGGGAATGGTTGTGATGGGCGACTCCGCTGCGCCAATGAGGATATTCTGCATTGTCCTCATCCTGGCGGGCGTCATCGGACTCAAGCTGGTCTCGGGAAATTGAGGGCAATTTGCTGCGATGAAACCTGCGCGCGGATCGTTTGAGAGCAGAGGATTTCTGGTTTACAACTCGCATCTCTGAAGGAGTCGCTGTTTCGTCATACCGTATGCTGGTGAGCCCGAGCAGATCGCTCGGAAGCTTCGAGCCGCTCGCATGGAGGATGAACGTGCGGCGCATTCCGAGGACCCCACCGAAAAGGCCAGCCTCGAAGACGACATTGTCTCGCGGGGAAGCCTGACCGGATTCCGTGGCAGGGGCTGCGGGCACGCTGGGTGTCGTCCAATCGTCCCGAGCGAACGCGAACGCCGCGAAGTCGACTTCATGCGCAAGCTCGACGAGGCGGGCCAGTGTGGTGGTGCCGCCAACAAAAATCATGGACCAGTTTCAATTGTCATTCATGGATCTTGGATATGGACCATGTGATGACGGACCATAACCGCGCGACGTTCAGAATCCAGGCGTGAAGCGGAAACGGGGTAGATGATGAAAATCCTACATGTCAGTTGCAGTCCTCGGGGGCACGCCTCCGAGAGCTACGGGCTTTCTCAGAAGATCATCGGTTTCCTGCTGAAGCGCTACCCAACGGCAATCGTGATAGACCGGGCGGTAGGTGGGGGTGTCATAGCGCCCATCGATGCGAACTACGCAATTTCCCAAGGGTCGTCCGCGGATGTATCGCAGGACGGCTCTGCGTCCCAGTCCCAGGAGCTGATTCAGGAACTGGAGAGTTCGGATTTCGTGGTCATTGCAACTCCCATGCATAACTTCACCGTCCCCTCTGCGCTGAAACTGTGGATAGATCACATCGTTCGAGTCCGCTGGACATTCAATGTAAGCCGGGAAGGAAAAATGGGGGTGCTGCGCGACCGTCCGGTCTTCGTCGCCGTGTCATCGGGCGGCATATTTTCCGGAGCGCGCGCCCGTCAACCAGATTTTCTCACTCCCTATTTAAAAGCCGTCCTGGCCATTACCGGACTGCACGATCTGACTTTCTTCAGTGTTGAAGGAACCGCCTTTGGTCCGGACGCTGCGGCTGAGGCCAGGGCCAGGACAGATCAAGAGCTACAGAAGTACTTCTCGTCGTCTTTACCTTCAATCGCATGATGACTCTCCGGGTTGGGAGCGACAAGACGCGCGCGGGATAGTGATCACAGATTGCTGCGTCGCAAGGTCATTCAGACATAGCGTCCGCACGTCGACCGGCTCTCGGAGGATGGTTCGTCGACTCCTCGTCTTGCTATTGGCGCTGGCTGATAGACGCGTCGCGGTGCTACTGTCGCGGCAGCCTTCTCGCTCGCGGTGATCGAAATGCCCACGAATCCGCCGCACCTGCGTCCGCCCGAAATTCCGGTTCGTCATTTCCTTCGCTACTACGCGCAGCGCAAGCAGCGACTTCGCGAACCGGTATTCTGTTTCCAGGTTGGCGCGAACGATGGAAAGATCAACGACCCGGTACACATCTACTTTCGCGACTATGGCTGGTCCGGATTGCTGGTCGAGCCGCTGGTGGATGTCTTCGAGAACGAGCTCAAGGCCACGTATGCCGGCAACTCGCGTGTGACGCTGGAGAACGTGGCACTCGCTGCGACGCAGGGACAGTTGCCGTTCTATCGGGTGGCGATTTCGCGGTCTCGCTGGGCCACGGGCCTATCGGGATTTCGCCGCGAGAGTATCCAGTCCCATATCGATAACGGTTATATCCAGGCTCATGCGCGCGAAGAAGGCGTTACCGTGCCCGACGATCCGGCTGCGTTCATCGAAGTCATTCAGGTGGCCACGATGCCGGTGGACCAGTTACTCGCGAAACATGCGGTGCGCCACTTCGATGTGCTCTGCGTGGACACCGAAGGTTTCGACCTGGAGATTCTCAAACTCATGGATTTCGATCGCTTCAAGCCTGAAGTGGTGCTGTTCGAAAGCAAGAACCTGTCCGACAACGATTACGTTCAAGCGAAAGACTTGCTGAGAAAATACGGTTACCGCCTGTATTGGGATCGTGGCGATACCCTGGCTACCCACATTGCGTTTCCACCGCTCGAACGAGTCAAGGCTGCTGCGCGCGTTCCGTGGCAACACCTCAAGTCCCGGCTGCGATTGGCTCGAGACCGCCTGCACGGAGCGGCCAATTGAGAACGAGACATCCTTCTAACGTTGATGACCGCGGTAGTGTTCGCCGGATCGTTTCTTATCTATAGCTCGCTGGCCAGGTAACCACTCCACGCCTGCTTCGCTTGGTAAAGGTGCAGACGGTCCTCCATCTTCTGCACGTCGCGATGCATTTCCTTCGCATGCGAGATAGCCTGCTGCTGCGCGCTGGTGGCCTTGTCGAATCGACCTTGGCTGGCATACACCAACGCCACGGCTTCGTATCGAATCGGGAAGCGCCATTTATCCGGATGTAATTCCTTGACGATTTGCGCCGCACGCTCAGGCGACCGATATTCCTGATCGGGAGCCGCGGCGAGGATTGCGACTAGCCGGGTCAGTACGTACTCATCGTTGCTGGTTCCTGCGCCGAGCAGCAGACTGCGAATCTGCTCAACATGCTGCTGCTTATCAGGTTCTACCAGCATCAACTCGGCGAGCTCGATCTGCGCAGCGTGGACTTCTCCCTGCGCGCTCAGTTCCAGCCAGCGGCGCTGCTTCGCCGGGTCCTTGGCGAACTTCGACATCAGGTACTGCGCGTCGGGATCACCACCCTGTGCGGCCACCTCGATGGTGCGATGGGTCTTGTTGTAATCCGTATGGTTGATGCTGGCGATCATCGCGATCGTGAACTGGGCACGCGTGTTTCCGTTAGCCGACTGCGCGAGAGTCTCAGCGAGCATCTCCGGGTCCACGGCCCGATGCCCGGGAATGAATCCCGTGGACATCAGGTAGCTGGTCTTGCGACAGTTATGCGGCGTTGCTTCGGCCGCGGAATTGCGCATCAGGTCAGCAATGAACATGGTGTCATCAAGCTTGGACTCCCCGGCTGGAAAGCGGAATACGACGTGAGAGTCCTGGAGCACCGCGTTGCGGTCGAATTCCTTGATCTGAATGTAAGCGTCTGACCAGCGTGGCGAAGGCCCACCTGGGTTCGCCGCTTTATTTTCTTCCTGGCATGATTGGATTGCAGGGTCAGCAGCATCGTCCAGCCAGTTCTCGACGACGGCTGCATGGCCGAATTCGAGCGTAATCTGTTGCCCCTTTACCTGGAAATTGCCGGCGGCCAGGAGGCGGGTCGCACCGATGAGGCTTTCCATATCAGGTGCGCCGTTCTGCTGGGCCGCAAGATACCAGCCCAGTGCTTCGTCTGGATCCGGTGCCCGACCATAGCCGACGATGGCGATCTCGCCGAGCTGGCGCTGTGAGTACCAATGACCGCGGCCCGCGCTCTGCAGAAGTAAACTCCTGGCCGTGTCGTAGTCGCGCTTCGCGAAGGCAATCAGTCCGTCGTCGTATTCTGCCCCCAGGCACAAGAGCGGCAGGAGAACCGCTGCTGCCGCCATGACCTTCACTGTGTTGTGCATATTCAAGCCTCGATGGGTGCAAACAGACAAGATCAGCCGTTCAGTTCGACGTAGCTGAGGACATGAAGCACCAGGCTACGGCGCGACCCGTCCGGTCGCGCCGCGCCGTTTGCTCCTAATCCTTCGGTGTCAGGAGGAACGAATACTCGTTAACACATAGCAGAGAAGTGTCGTAGAACAGCTCTTCGGTCACCGGATTGAAGCTGAAGTTCGGACAGGACTGCAGTGGCTCGTTCGGACGAATGCCGCGCGCAAGAATCTGGCCGTGCTCGTTGATCGACGAAGCCTGGATGAGCTGAATCTCATCGCGATACCGATCCGGAATCAGCTTGTTCAGGTCCCTGACCCGATTCTTATGCCAGATGACAGCGTGTCGACCGAAGGCATCGTACCCGTTGCAGTCCGCCGTCGCAGCGTGTTGAGAATACCCAACGATCGTTCCGTGCTTATCGATGGCCAGTGCAACGCCTAACCGATCCCCGTGTAGCAACGGCAGTACGTGCGCTGTTCCGTCCGCATCCCACAGCATCGCCTCGGACGCTGTCTGGCACGTGGAGCTATCGTAGTGTTCAATCACGCCCACCACCGCGTCGTGCTTGTTGATGTTCCATGCTTGTCCTCTCACTAATGCTGAGGGCGGCGAGCTGCCAGCGAAAAGAATGACCTCTCCCGCTGCGGCCGACCACTTGACGGCATTGGTTCCGCTCAGTCCCACCATCACGTTGTTGTCGTTCACCGCGGTCAATGAGGCACCGATAATGGGAGAGACGACCACTTCGCCAGACACCAACTTCAGTTTCCAGTGGATGTTGCAGTTGCCGGCGGCGTCGACGAAGCCGTCTATAAATGCGATCGAGCCGAGCTGGTTGATGCTCTCTGCGGATGTGATTGCTACCCCTCCGAACTCGGGACAGATTGTGGGAGCAATCTCAGTAACCCCTGCGTCTGCCGGCCACACCGGTGCACGAAGATCGACCGCTCCTGCTTGCCAGCCCACTACTGTGCCGGAGCTATTGATATCTCTTGCCCACGTTTCCACTGCGTCGGCGGACAGGGCCGGCAGCTGCAGCGATCCGTTGGCGCGCGACCATCGGAACGCCCGGTTGCCAGGCAGGCGCGGCGCGCTTGGGTCGCCGGTCTCCTGGTAGCAGGAATCGTAGCCGACAGCCTCTGCGCTCCTGTTCATGCGTCGCGCATACGTCACGCGCTGATATCCCTGTAGGCATCGAGGATCTTGCGGAGGAACGATCTCCTTGATCTTGTAGCGGGTAACGAAGTCCTTATTGTCGTTGTCATGCGCGCTGGCTGAGGCAGCGGCCAGTAACAAACATGCAATCGTCGGGTAGGCGAAGCGATATGTGGGCACGCGAATCTCCCTGTCTTTCCTTGTGGCCTGCGAATATCGTCCAATGAGTCGGGCGATGCTGGCCCGACTTGAAAAAAGCATATCACGCTGGTCAGAGCGCATGATTCATGACCGAGGCATGACTTCGGAGCTCTCTGCAGGAAGTCGATGCTCGCGAGGCGCGGTGGAGAACTCCTGCGGGTTATGGCAAAACGAATTGCATGAATTCGTGAAATTTCTCCGCCTGTTGGGTACTCTACGTTCCAGACAAGAGCGCAATCCGCACCGACAGGAGGTCGCGGACAATGCGCGGGAACAGCGGGAGGATCGCGAGGATGCGACGGATATTCCCAGGACAATGCGCGGCAGCGAAGGCAGCCCTGTGCCTTGTGCCATTGCTGTTGCTCACGTCGATCTCACGGTCAGAGACCGCAGCCGCTGAGCGGCCGCCGCCCCAGCCGTTGCCTTACGTTGCGCCGCGTATCAGCGCCGAAGATTTCGGTGCGCTGCCTTTCATCAGTCGTCCGATCCTGTCGCCCGATGGCAGCAAGCTTCTGGCGCGCGTCTACTCCGAAGGCCAGGTAAGACTGGCGGTAATAGGGCTCGGCGCCGCCAAGTCCGCTTCCCGCGTGTTGGCCATTCCCGAACGGCGGGACATGTTGTGGTATCGCTGGGCTGGCGAAGACAAGATCCTTCTCAGCCTGGGCGCGACGACCCGATTCGGAGGCGAGGAGGTGTACACCTCGCGTTTGTCGCTGATCAATCTGAGCAACAACAAGGCCAGCCTGGTCGGCAAGCGCTCGGGTGGTTTCGATGGCGATACGGTCATTCACGTGGATAAGGATGGCCATTCGCTGTTGTTGACCATGCAGGAGTCCATCTACGAGTACCCATCGGTGTGGCGCGTGGACCTCGATACGATGGAGTCGACGCGTGTAGTCAAGGCACAAGTCGGTGTCTGGGACTGGTACGCCGATGCTGCCGGAATAGTGCGCTCAGGAATCGGGCGTTCGGGCAAACGCTGGTGGCTGCTGTATCGCAAGAGTGCGCAGGATTCGTTTCACCAAGTGCATGAGGCCACCGAAGACGACAGCGGCGACATTGAGCGCTTCATTCCCCTGGACGGTACCGACAAGGGCTATGCGGTGGCCAACAAGAAGACCGGTCGTTACGGCCTGTATTACTACGACTTTGCGACCAGTACGCTCGGCGATGCTGTGTTCGAGCATCCCCAGGTGGACATCGACGACTTTCGCGAGTCCATGAGCGGGGAGATCGAGGCGGTCTTCTATACGGACGATCGCAGTCGCGTCGCGTGGCTCAATCCGAAGATGAAGAGCGTCCAGGAGGATCTGGACAAGGCGCTGCCGGACCGTATCAATCGCGTGGTCTCGATCAACCGCGCCGGCGACATCATGCTGGTGTGGACTGGCACTGCGGCGGATCCGGGGCGCTATTACTACTACCAGACGGCTCTGGGAAAGATGGTGCTATTGGCTCAGCCTTACAATCGGCTGGAAGGTAAGCAACTGGCCGAGGTGCAGAGCACCAGCTATCACGCGCGCGATGGCTTGGAGATTCCGTCCTATCTTACGGTACCTCCCGGTCCTGAGCCCAAGGCCCTGCCGTTGATCGTCATGCCGCACGGCGGTCCTTTCGTTCGCGACGAATGGACCTACGACGTCTGGGCGCAATTCCTTGCGAATCGCGGTTACCTGGTGCTGCAGCCCAACTATCGCGGCTCCACCGGTTACGGCAAGGCTTTCGTCGAAAAGGGCATGGGCCAGTGGGGCCGCGGGATGCAGGACGATATCGATGACGGCGTGAAATGGCTGGTGGAACAGGGCAAGGTGGATCCGAGACGCGTATGCATCATGGGAGCGTCATACGGCGGTTACGCAGCTATGTGGGCAGCAGCGCGCAATCCCGACCTGTATCGCTGCGCTATAAGCTTCGCAGGAATATCCGATGTTGCTGCCATGCTGCGCTACGACCGCAAGACATTCAGTGCGCCACGTTACTTCCGTAGCTGGCGTGAACGTGTCCAGGGCGACGAGGGTTTCAAGCTCGACACCGTGTCGCCGCTGCGGAACCTCGACCACATTGGCATCCCGCTACTCATTGCTCATGGCGCGGCCGATGACAATGTGCCCCTTTCCCAATCGAGAAAGCTGCACGAAGCGCTGACCAAGGCCCACAAGGTCCACGAATACGTGGTCTACGAAGGGGAGGGGCACGGCTTGGCCGATCCGGCGCACGCGATCGACTTCCTGAAGCGCGTCGACACGTTTCTCACGACTTACAATCCCGCCGACAGCCGGCCTTGAAGAATTCGATACAGGAAGGAAGCAGAGCATGCGAGCGTTACTGATAGCGATGATGGGAATGTTGTGCGCGTCGCTCGCCCACGCACAGATGCAAGAGGTTGTCGTAACCGCAAACCGCGTCAATGGCGAGGACTATTCGCGAATGCCTGCCGTCACCATCACCAAGCAGGCGGATTTCCTGGTGCGCTCCGTCCGTCTCAATAACGACACGCGATCCGACGCGGCGCGCACCGAGGAGCTGTATCAGACCATCAAAGACCTGTTGGGTGCCGCTGCGAAGCAGTCTGGTTTTGGACTCGCCTATGGCGAGGATTTCCTGATCCCAATCACCGCCGCCGACTACAAGATTCCCCTGAACCCCGAGGGCAAGCGACCCGACGCCAGCTATGTCGATATCTACATCAAGATTGCGCTGGGTTCGCAGGCGAACGTCTCGGAGGTCATCACCAAGCTGAATGGCTTCATCAAGAATGCCAAGCTTACTGGTCGTACCGAAATCAAACCGCAGGACGATCTCGCGTTGAGCCTGGTGAATCCCGAGCGTTTTCGTTACGAGATCATCCAGAAGATATCCCAGGACGCCACCCAGCTTCGCGCCGCAGTAAGCAAGGGCTGCAAAGTCGGCATCGAGGGTCTCGAGAACCGCGTAATGTGGCAGCGCTCCGATATCTCGGAACTGACGTTATACATTCCGCATCGGGTTCAGCTTACCGATTGCGAGTGATCGTTGCCCTCGGCACGAAGTTCAGTTCCTTAAGTACTGCCGCGGTCGGCTTGCGCCAAGCGAATTACCGTTAGATCGACGTGGATGCCGGAGTTACCGCGTCGCAAAGAATCACTTCGCGCGACGGACGGTTCTGACCGTGCCCGCCCTTGCGCCTCCGCCGCAGAAGAACTGGTCGCCGCCATCCGACTCGAGGCCCGATATGGCCACGCCCGGCGGCATGTCGAGTTGTTCCAGCACTTCGCCTGTCTGCGGATCGATTCGCCTCAATTCGCTCTCGTCTCCTTCCCAGGTGGCGTGCCAGAGCTCACGGTCGACCCATGTGACTCCGGTGACGAAGCGATTGGACTGGATAGTGCGAAGAATCTTCCCGGTCTCGGGATCGACCTGGTGGATCTTCCGTTCCCGATACTGCCCTACCCAGAGCGTCCCTTCGGCCCAGGCGAGCCCCGAGTCACCGCCGCCGCCGGGCGCAGGGATCGTGGCGAGCACACGACCGCTCTCCGGATCGATCTTCTGAATGCGATCCTCGGCGATCTGGAACAGGTGCTGGCCATCGAAGGCAGTGCCGGCATGTGCGGCGACATCGATCGAGCGCAGCGTCTTGCCGCTCGCAGGATCCAGCGCGTTCAGCTTGTCTCCGGAAGCAAACCAGACTTGCTCACCGTCATACGTAACCCCATGCACTCGTTCGACGCCTGGAAAGGGGCCGTATTCGCGGACGATTTCGGCTGCTGATCGTTTCATGTTGCTATCCTGATTCCCTGGTCGGATTTACTAGCCCGATTCATTGGCAAACTGCGTACGCGCCTTCCTCAAGAGCCGGCACGGTTGCAGTCCTGCGCTGCGCATAGTGCTGACAGATCTTAGTCACTGGGTAGCGGAACCGAGAGTAACAAGGTTGTCGTGAATCCTGGCACGGGCGGTGTCATCCAGCGGCGAGCTCGTCCGCGGCCAAATGACTGAACTTTGCTTGCAGCCGCAAGCGAGTCCAGGGCCCGCTGCACAGTGCGCTGGCTCGCGCCAAGCGCCAGTGCCAGAGCAGAGCTAGACCAAGACTCACCGTCGGCAAGGAAGGCGAGCACCGTCGCATATTGCTCCTCGACAGGCCGCGCGAGCACGATGACTTTACGTGCGGCACGCGGCACCAATGTGAACCCTTCCTTCGTCGCGCTTACGCCGGCAATCTTCCGAAGTACCGTGCGCAGCCGACCGACTTCGACTCGTAGTCGCGCACGATGCGATTCGTCGGCGATCTTCGCTCGAAATGCCCGCGCAACCAGAATGTTCCTCGACACATCGGCGGGCCACGCTTCGCCCAGCGCGCGTGCAAGTGTGAACAATACCGGGCGTCTGGAAAGCGAGACGACCGTCCGTGCATCGCGCACGACGTAGCGAGTCGCGTCCACGACGAGCGCTTTCGATGCCTGCAACGCCTCGATCTCCTGAAGCAGGACCGGGCGTTGTTCGCCGCCGGCAATCAGGCGTGCCGCGGGTGTGTTCAATATGAGAGCTGCGCTTTCGACCTCCGCTGTCAATGCAGGGATACGGGCGTCGCGTGCGGCCTGTTCTGCCCGAGCAAGCGCAGCACGTGCCGCCTTCGTTCGGAGACGGCGCATTGCGATCCCCGCAACGACCAATTCGTGAGCCGCCCTCAATGCGGGCGGAAGGAGCGTGGGGTCGAGCTTGACGAGCGTTCGCTCCGCCTCATCGAGCCGTCCTATCAGGAGGAGACGACGGACCTCGAGATACCGCGCGTGCGCCGCATTCACCCGATCGCCGTGTTCTTCGAGTGTTACCCGCGCTGCGTCGAGCGCCTTCGCCGGCCAGCCCAGGTCGCGTGAGACCAGCGCGATCTCAGCCTCGGCGACTACACACCTCGCACGGGCCACAGCTTCTTTTGGGCCGAAAGCGCGCGCCGCGCTCCGCACGAGAGCCCGCGCTCGAACGAAATCGCCAAGCTGCGCCATAGCGATACCTCGAAGCGCGAGCGCAGGCGCGTCATTGCGCAGCGCGACCCGGTTCAGCGCGCCGAGGGGGTCGCCCGCCGCCAGTGCACGCGCCGCCGCCGTGATCAGTGAGTCCATCCGAATCCCGCCACACTTGTCACTCCCACCATTCGAAACCTGGGTACTAATCTATCACTCGACCACTAACCAGCACGTCGTATCGCGAACGGAGCGTACGACCATTGCACTTGAGTGAGGGCGGAACGATGACGACACATATGACCGGGACACGTGAACAGTGGCTCGCGGCTCGGCTCGGGCTGCTCGAGGCGGAAAAGGAACTCATTCACCGCAGCGACGAGCTGGCGCGACGTCGGCAGGAGCTGCCGTGGGTTCGCGTCGACAAGCAATATCGCTTCGAGACCGAAGCGGGCAAGGTCTCGCTGGCGGATCTCTTCCAGGGACGCTCGCAGCTTCTCATTTATCACTTCATGTTTGGGACCGACTACACGGCGGGTTGTCCGTCCTGCTCGGCGATTGCGGACGGGTTCAACGGCATTGCCGTACATCTGGCAAATCACGACGTCATGCTTGCGGCCGTATCGCACGCGTCATTCGCGAAGTTGCAGGCGTACGAGCGGCGGATGGGTTGGACATTCCCTTGGGCATCTTCGGCCGGCAGCGACTTCAACGCCGACTTCAACGTCTGGTTCACCGAGGAGCAGCAGCGCGAAGGGGGTATCGAATACAACTACCGGCGCGAGCCTGCGTCGGCCCCTGGGCCAAGCGCAGGGAAGACAGTCAAGGAGTGGCAGGTACGCGGTAGCGATGGGCCTGTGGCGCAGATGGCGGCAATGACCGGCACCGATGTGCCGACGTATACGCGCGACAGGCCGGGGGTAAGTGCATTCGTGCTCGAGGATGGCATCGTCTACCACACCTATTCCTCCTATGCGCGTGGACTGGATGGCCTCTGGAATATGTATCAGTGGCTCGATCGCGCGCCGAAGGGCCGCAACGAGCAGGGCATCTGGTGGCGCCGGCACGACGAGTACGGGCGCAAGGCAGGATGAACAAAGGTCACCCGGCCTGAAATTCCCGATGCGTGGGTGTGCCGATGAGATCAGTATTGAGAGAGAGCGTTGCGACGGGCGTAGCCAGGGTGCAGCTGCGATGAATGTGAATCCTACGACCCGGTCGACAGGAATTCTGAGGTGTTCCAAGCACGCAGAGCGCCTGCATGAGAATGGCTCGCCGCCCGCTCTCTCTGTTCTCATGCGGCAAGATCACTGGTTTCCCGGGGTGTGGGCTGCCTTGTTCACAGTAGCTGTCGCAGCAACTATCTGCCTGGGAACGTCCATGCCGATGGGCGAGATGCCAATGCCCGGCGGCTGGACGATGTCGATGGCGTGGATGCGGATGCCCGGACAGACGTGGTCGCAAGCTGCGATGTCGTTCCTCTGCATGTGGGTTGTGATGATGGCGGCGATGATGCTGCCATCCTTCGTACCGATGTTGTGGCGCTACCGCCAGGCCGTCGATAGCACAGGCAAGACGCGACTGGGGAGACTGACTGCGCTGGTGAGCTTGGGGTATTTCCTTGTGTGGACAGTATTCGGGATGGCCGCATTTCCGCTAGGCGTTGCGTTGGCGACGACCGCGATGCAGCTACCAGCCCTGGCACGCGCAGTTCCACTCGCTGTTGGTGGAGTCGTGCTGATCGCCGGCGCACTCCAGTTCACTGCGTGGAAGGCACGCCACCTTGCATGCTGCCGGGAGGCACCGGGGCACGGTCGTGTGTTGCCGGCGGATGCCAGCACAGCCTGGCGACACGGGCTACGTCTCGGCCTTCACTGCAGTTACTGCTGTGCCGGCCTCACGGCGATCCTCCTCGTTATCGGTGTTATGGATCTGCGCGCGATGGCCGTCGTGGCGGTAGCCGTCACCGTCGAACGTCTCGCACCGGCCGGTGAGCGCGCCGCACGAGCTATCGGAGGAATTGTCGTCGTGGCGGGGTTGTTGCTGATCACTCAGGCGATCAGGTTCGTATGACCCATGTGACAAATGAGAGCGGCGAGTAAAACAACCTCGAATAAAACGGGATAAGGCTAGGAATGGAGTCAGAGGGGATCGAGCCCCTGCCGTCCAGCTTGCTGCATACAGCCGTGTGAATGCCGTGCACATGGACGCGCACGATCAACCAGTCAGAGACAGCGTGAGTGGAGAGCTGAAGCTCCGTCCCGGTCCGGCCGATCCTTCTGGTCGTTGACCGTCCCGACTCCGACGCTCAATATACGCGCGACACGTTTTGCGCTGCCTACTCCAACAATACAAATGGTGGTCGTATGAAGTGCCCGCTTCCAGGCATTGTCTCGGCGTTGCTGATTCTCGCTGGCAACGAAGCGTACAGCGATTCCTCAATCGCACCGGAGGTCGATGCGATCTATGCGCAGTCCGAAGCGCTGTATCTTGATCTGCATCGGAATCCGGAACTCTCTTCTCACGAAACACGGACGGCAGAAAAGCTCGCGGCGGGTTTACGCGAGCTCGGTTACGACGTCACCACCGGTGTAGGCGGCACAGGGGTTGTAGGGATATTGAAGAACGGCAACGGGCCCGTCGTACTGTTGCGCACGGAGATGGACGCGCTTCCCATCGAGGAGAAGACCGGGCTGCCGTATGCAAGCACAGTGCGAACCAAAGACGATGGCGGAGTGGAAGTCGGCGTCATGCACGCCTGCGGTCACGACATTCACATGGCCTCATGGATGGGAACTGCACGCATCATGGCGAGTGCGCGCAACCGGTGGCGCGGCACGCTTGTAGTCATCGGCCAGCCTGCTGAGGAAACTGTTTCGGGGGCCGCTAAGATGCTTGCCGACGGACTGTTCACACGTTTCCCGCGTCCTAAGTACGCGCTGGCAGCACACGACGATCCACGCGCTCCAGCGGGAGTCATTGGGTATCACGCTGGCCCGATTCTCAGCAATGTCGATTCGCTGAAGATCACCATCTATGGCGTCGGTGGGCATGGTGCGCGCCCGGAGACCACTGTGGATCCGATTGTCATCGCTGCCAGCACAGTGATGGCGCTGCAGACGATCGTCTCGCGCGAGGTGTCGCCATTCGACTCGGCGGTGGTGACGGTCGGAAATCTCCATGCTGGCACCAAGAACAACATCATTCCTTCCGAGGCGACACTCGGCCTGACCGTGCGTTCGCTGACGCAGCCGGTACGGCAGCACTTGTTGAAGTCGATCGAGCGCATAGCCAAAGCCGAAGCCGCCGCAGCAGGTGCTCCGAAGGAGCCACGAATCGAGCGCTACGAAGGTGCGAACGCACTAGTGAATGATCCGGCGCTATCGCAACGAGTGAGCGCAGCGTTGTTGCGCGATCTCGGTCCGCAGCGGGTGCAGGACATGCCGCCCGAGATGGCTAGTGAAGATTTCTCCGAGTTCCAAGGTGCTGGCGTGCCGACGCTGATGCTACGCGTCGGCGCCACACAGCAATCCACATACGATGCTGCAATGAAATCCGGTGCGACGCTTCCTTCGCTGCACTCTGCTCTTTTCGCTCCAGATCGCGAGAAGACAATCAAAGGTATGGTCGCCGCGGAAGTGATCGGTTTGCGGGAGCTGATGCCGCCCAAGTGAGTCCACGGCTCGAGTATTGACGTAGCTGATCGAAAGTGTGGTGCGACTGCCGGCGCGTATCGAAGACGCGTTCTTGCCATCAAACGTGATCCCGAGAGAACCATGATCGCTGAAAGTTCCACCGTTGCGCAGACCGGGCTCAGCAAGAGCCTCAAGTCCCGTCATGTGACGATGATCTCGATCGGCGGGATCATCGGCGCCGGGCTTTTCGTCGGCAGCAGCGCCGCCATCGCCGCCGTGGGTCCGGCGATCATCGTGAGCTATCTGCTCGCAGGCGTGGTGATCCTGCTGGTCATGCGCATGCTCAGCGAAATGGCGGCGGCAAATCCGAAAATCGGCTCGTTCACGGAATACTCGCGCCTCGGGCTGGGAGACCTGGCAGGTTTCGTCAGCGGCTGGCTGTACTGGTATTTCTGGGTAGTCGTGGTTGCGATCGAGGCGATCGCCGGCGCGGCCATCATCGCTGACTGGATTGCGCTGCCGCAATGGCAGATCGGCCTGGGATTGATGGTTGCGCTCACCGTGGTGAACCTCATGTCCACCCGTTCCTATGGCGAGTTCGAGTTCTGGTTCGCATCGATCAAGGTTGCCGCGATCCTGGTCTTCATCGTCGTAACGGCATCCTATGTGTTCGGATTCGCCCCACCCGATACAGTCGGCCTGCACAATCTGAGCGTGCATGGCGGCTTCGCGCCGTTCGGTCCGCTCGCCGTGCTTGCCGGGATCACGACGGTCATCTTCTCGCTGATCGGTGCGGAGATTGCGATCATTGCGGCGGCGGAGTCGAACGAGTCCGCCCGCACCATTTCGCGCCTGACGGTGACGATCCTGGTCCGGATCGTGCTGTTCTACGTGCTGTCGATCCTGCTGATCGTCGCGATCGTGCCCTGGAACGAGATCAAGCCCGGCATCTCGCCGTTTGTCGTGGCGCTGCAGCGCATCGGCATCCCCGGAGCGGCGACCATGATGAACATGATCGTGCTGACGGCGGTTCTGTCCTGCCTCAACTCAGGTGTTTACGTCACTTCGCGCGTACTGTTTACGCTCGCGGCGCACGGTGACGCGCCGCAGTCGATGGTGCGTCTAAGCAAGAGAAGAGTTCCCGCTCGCGCGATCCTGATCGGTAGCTCGTTAGGGTACGGCGCCGTGATTACTGCTTTCATCTCTCCCTCGGTTGTATTCGCATTTCTCCTCAACACTTCCGGCGCCATCATGCTGATGGTCTATCTCATCGTTGCGTTGGCGCAGATCCGCCTGCGCCGACAAATCGAGAAGGAAGATCCGCAACGCTTGACCATCCGGATGTGGTTCTTCCCCTACGCGAGCTGGCTGGTCATCGGTGCCATCCTGGCAGTGCTCGTCGCCATGGCATTTACCAAGGATCTGGCCACGCAGCTCTATGCCAGTATTCTCTGCGTGGCCGTTGTCGTGGCAGCGTACTTCGGATTCAGGGGGCGGCGCGCACCTCGGTAAGGAGGTGAGGTTTATCGTCCCCGAGCACCCCGTCGCTGTGGGCACCCAGTGAGCGATCCCCCCATCACCACCCGGCGCCGGCGATCTGACGGGTCGAGACGTTCACGCGGTTGAACAGATTGGTGATGGCAATCCAGAGAATCAGGCCGGATAGCGCGGACTCGTCGAAGTGCCGTGCAGCATCCGCCCAGACTGCGTCTGGCACCGCGTCGGCGCGGTCATCGAGACGGGTGATCGCTTCGGCGAGCGCGAGCGCAGAGCGTTCAGCGGCCGTGAAGTAAGGCGTCTCACGCCAGGCGGAGACTGCAAATAAACGCTCGTCGGTTTCACCGGCTTGCCTGGCGTGACGGACACCGCCATCGACACAAGGGCCGCAGCCGTTGATCTGGCTCGCCCGCAGGTGGACGAGCTGCAGCAGCGATTCGGGAGCACCGCATTTCTGCACGGAAGCCATCAGGGCCTGGATCGCCTGCATGGCGCCAGGGACGATCGTTGCGGGATTCTTCATTCGGGCTTGCATGGATACTCCGGTCACATCGGGAAGGGATCATTCGTCATACTGATGACGGAGCCGAAAGCGAGAATGTGACCGATGAGCGAACAGAATGTACTGGCAGAGCAGTTCCAGGCCAGTCGCGCCCGTCTGCGGGCCGTTGCCTACAGGATGCTTGGATCGGCGAATGAAGCCGACGATGCCGTGCAGGAAGCGTGGCTGCGGCTTGCGCGAGCCGATTCGAGCGAGGTCGACAATCTGGGCGGCTGGCTGACAACAGTCGTTGCGCGCGTATGTCTCGACATGTTGCGCGCCCGCAAGACGCGCCGCGAAGAACCGCTGGCGACAGACGCGGTGGAGAGATTGGCGAGCCCCGGCGACGCAGAGAGCGAAATGCAATTTGCGGATGGTATCGGGCTTGCCTTGCTCGTCGTCCTCGACACGCTGGCTCCCAACGAGCGCGTGGCGTTCGTGTTGCACGATCTGTTCAACCTGCAGTTCGACGTCATTGCACCCATCATCAATCGCTCGCTAGCGGCCACACGCCAGTTGGCTAGTCGCGCCAGGCGCCGTGTACAGGGGTCGCCAGAGCCAGATGGCGACCGCGATCGTCAGCGTGAACTCGTCAGCGCGTTCCGGGCTGCTTCACGCGAAGGCAACTTCTCTGCACTGCTGGCTGTGCTCGATCCGGAAGTCGTACTACGCGCCGATGCAGCCGCTGTCATGGCAAGCGTGGCGCGGCGAGAACATGGGGCGCCGAGCCTGACACCAGAAACGCGGGGTGCTGCGGCCGTTGCAAAGATTTTCGAGGGACGGGCCCAGGCGGCACGACAGGCGCTGGTCGATGGCGGCGCGGGCATGGTGTTCGCGCCAGGCGGCGAGGTGCAGGTGGTGTTCGAATTCGTGATCGAACAGGGACGAATCCTCGAGATCAGCCTGATTGCCGATCCCGCGAACATCAGCAGCCTGCAGCTCTCTATCGATGTTTGAATCGATGCCCGATGCCCGATGCGATGGCCGAGGTCTGGGTCGTGCGGCTCCTGCGAATTCGCGGCCGAGGGTGTTGGACGCAACGGGCAGATCCGCACTATTCTTGAGCGGCACCACTACGACATTGAGGGGCCGATCCGGATTCAGTCGATTCACTCAGCCGACATCACGAGGGACCCCATGCTAATAAGAAATCTTGTCGCTGCTCTCGCGCTTACTTCTGCCTGTAGCCCGCTGGCGTTCGCCGATGCCAATGCCAATGCGGGTCGCGACGCATTCCGTGCCATATATAAGGAGATGGTCGAGATCGACTCTTCACCCAGCACGGGCTCGTGCACGAAGGTCGTGCGGGCGGCGGAGTCACGCCTCAGGGCGGCCGGCTTCACCGCGGATCAGATGCAGGTCGTCATTCCCGAGGGCAAGCCGGACGACGGCAATCTCGTTGCACGTATTCGTGCCCGGAATGCGACCAAGAAAGGTGTCCTGTTGCTCGCCCACATCGATGTGGTGGATGCCAAACGCGAGGACTGGGAGCGCGATCCATTCAAGCTCGTCGAGGAAAACGGTTACTTCTACGGGCGCGGCGCCGCGGACGACAAATCGATGGCGGCCGTGTTTCTGGACCTGATGGTCCGGCTGAAGCAGGAGCCGAAATTCGCGCCTCGACGCGATGTGGTGATGGCGCTGACCTGCGGCGAGGAAACATCCAATCGCGTGAACGGCGTCGACTACCTCCTGAAGAATCGTCCCGATCTGCTCGATGCGGCATTCGCGATCAACGAAGGCGCCGGCGGATTGTTGTCGAAGGATGCAAAGCCGCTGGCGCTGCAGATGCAGGCGGGAGAGAAGATTCATCAGGTCTTCACGCTTGAAGTGACCAACCCGGGCGGACATTCTTCGCGCCCGGTGCCGGATAACGCGATCTATCGTCTCGCCGCGGCAACTGAGAAGATCGCGCAGCTATCGTTTCCCATCCAGGTAACGCCGGTCATCCGCGAATACTTCCGTATCACCGGGCCGATGCTCGGTGGCGAGATCGGTACGGCGATGAGTGCCGTCGCAAAGAATCCTGACGACCAAGCTGCCCTGGCAATCCTGATGAAGGATCCAAGCTATAACGCAATCGTCCACACGACGTGTGTAGCGACGCAGCTCGAAGCCGGTCATGCGGCGAATGCGCTGCCGCAACGGGCGACAGCGACGTTGTCATGCCGTGTGATGCAGGGTACGACGCCAGAGCATGTGAAAGACATACTGGAGAATCAGGTCGGGGATGCGCAGGTCAAGGTCAACATAGAGCGTCGTCGCGAGGGGTCGCCCGCTCCTGCGCTCACCAACGAAATCCTCGGCCCGGTAAAAGCCCAGGCGGCCAGGATGTGGCCGGGAGTACCGGTCGTGCCGCTCATGTCGGCGGGCGCAACAGACGGCCGATTCCTGATGAACGCCGAAATTCCCACCTACGGGATGAGCGGCATGTTCGCTACGTCGGACGAGACCAATGCGCATGGGCTCAACGAGAAGCGGCGCGTGAAGTCGCTCTACGAGGGCCGCGAGTTCCTGGAAGCGGTTGTGCGGGCCTACGTGAAGTAGTTGAAATAGGGGGGCGGACCGTGATGAAGGTGATGCGGGTGATGTAGGTGATGAAGGCCAGAGGTGCGTCCTCTCATCACCGCCAGCACTTGCATAACCGCATCACGCGCCGCTCGTCCTCGCCGTGCTTCGACGGGCTCAGCACGAACGGACAAGGATAGTTGCCGGACGCCTCCGCGGTGCAAGATCTCTCATATTTCATTCAGGAACGCAGGACTGTTGAGATGTCGACGCCGTACTTCGCGGCGTTCGCGAGCGGAGGGTTGTCGGTGTTTGGACTTCCCGAAGGATGATGCCCCGCAGCGAGGCGGGATTTCTCCGGCGCAAATGGCGCGGCCGAATGCGACATTCATCAAAGACACACGCCTGAAAGATATTCGGGCTTATAGTCGGGCACAGCAGATTCGTTCGCGAAAGTGATCCGAATTGCCAGCAACGCAGGCCGACAACGCAGAGGAGAACGCTCATGCCAGACACCACAGTGACGACGAAGGACGGGCTCCAGATTTTTTATAAGGATTGGGGTCCCAGAGAGGCTCAGCCGATAGTCTTTTCCCACGGCTGGCCGCTATCAGCGGATGACTGGGATGTACAGATCATGTTCTTCCTGAATCATGGCTTTCGCGTCATTGCACACGATCGGCGCGGACACGGGCGCTCGACGCAGACAGCCGACGGACACGACATGGATCACTACGCGGACGATCTCGCCGCCGTGACCGCACACCTCAACGTGAAGAATGCTGTCCACGTGGGTCATTCAACCGGCGGTGGTGAAGTCGCACGCTACCTTGGACGGCATGGCGAGAGCAGGGTCGCAAAGGCCGTATTCATCAGCGCGGTGCCGCCGATCATGGTCAAGAGCGAAACGAATCCGGGTGGGCTGCCCAAGGAAGTTTTTGACGGACTCCAGGTGGCCCTCGCCGCGAACCGCGCGCAGTTCTATCGCGACCTGCCGGCGGGACCTTTCTATGGCTTCAACCGGCCGGGAGCAAAGGTGTCTGAAGGCGTGATCCAGAACTGGTGGCGGCAAGGCATGATGGGCGGCATCAAGGCGCACTACGATGGCATCGTCGCGTTTTCACAAACGGACTTCACTGCGGACCTGAAGAAGATCACCGTGCCGACCCTGGTGATGCACGGCGACGACGATCAGATCGTGCCGTATGCGGATGCCGGGCCCTTGACCGCGAAGCTGGTGAAGAATGCGACCTTGAAGACCTACAAGGGTTTTCCTCACGGAATGTGCACGACCGAGGCTGACACGATCAACAAGGATTTGTTGGCCTTCATCAAGGGATGAGGCTCGCACAGGTTGCAGCCTGTGTGATCGTGCGTTGGGGCGGCGCCTGTCAGGCGCCGCCCATCTGAGCAAAGTCAGCCATGTGCCGGCCGAAGCTACCTCGTAGCGATCTTCACTTCGCTCGGTAAGCCGCCTCGAGTTTCGCGATGTCGATCTTCACCTGTGTCAGCATCTCCTGGCAGACGCGCTGGGCCTTGCTCGTGTCCGGATCGGTCAGCATCTCTCCCAAGGCTGCCGCTGTGATCTGCCAGCGCAGGCCGTACTTGTCAATGATCCAACCGCAGGCCTGAGGTTTGCCACCGCTCTCGAGCAGCGCGTTCCAGTACTTATCTATCTCCGCCTGCGAGGAACATTTCACCAGGAAAGAGACGGCATCGTTGAAGGGATGGTGCGGGCCGGCGCTGATCGCCATGAACGCCTGGCCGCACAGGGTGAATTCGACGACATTCACTGAGCCTGCCGGCCCGCTCGGGGAATCGGCAGCCAGCGAGGTCACCCGGTCGACCCGTGAGTCGGGAAATACGGTTGCGTAAAACCGGGCGGCCTCTTCAGCCTCCCTGCTGTACCACAAATGGGGCACGATCTTTTGAGTCTGGGACTGGGTCATGGCGCGGTACCTCCTGTCCTAAAGACGCATGAGCCGACCCGGATCCGACATCGCCCGCGAAATCGTAAACACGCGGGAATCGATGCGGACCGGCGCGCCGGTCATTGCGTTGTCTTCTCATACTCGTCATGCCGATGCCACCACCGATATGGTGGAGTTTGTGGCCACCCTGGCGGCGAATCCTCCCATGTCTCCTGTCGCCCGTATGGCGTGGCATCGAGAAATCCCCATACGTTACCCAATGCCTCTGTTCCTCGTGCCGACGTGAAGTAAGTGCGGAAGACGTTGGTGCCGTCGCGCAGCAACACGCTCAAGCCATGGTGCTCGCCTTCGGGGGTTGTGATCCCGAGGTCGACATTGAATGTATTGGCTGCAGAAGAAACCCAGCGGTGTGGCCACGACATGCGTTGGCGATACGCTTCGATATTTGCAAGCGGCGCGCGTGAAACGAGTGCCAGGGAAATGCCGCGCGCATTCAGGTGCACTGGCGTGAACTGACCGATGTTGTCGGTGAACATGGAGCAGCCGGGGCAACCGGCGGCAGGCCATCCCGAAACACCGGGTGCGAACATGAAGTGATAGAGCAGCAATTGCCGGCGGCCCTCGAATAGATCGATGAGAGTGATGTCGCCGTCAGAACTCTCGAAGGTGTACGGCTTCTCGATGCGGACCATGGGCAGCCTGCGCCTCTGGGCTGCGAGTGCGTCCCGTAAGTGGGTGAGTTCCTTTTCCTTCGCCAGCAATGCCTGTCGTGCAGCGCTCCATTCATCGGCCGAAACGATCTTCGGGTGTGCGTCATTTGCTGTCATGTCGATACTCCTGTCGTGCGGTACTCATGACCGCAGGACGAATGAGCGGGGCTGAATCCGACAGGCTGGTGGATGTGCCCGAGATGGCCAGCGATCCCCAACACGTCAACATGTGTTTTGCAGATCGGCGGATGGCAGGACGGGCTTGCGTCAATGACCGATCTATGCACTGCTTCGACGAGAAGGCAGCAATCAAGGCCTCGATCTATGGTCATCCAGCCTATGGTCGCCCGGAGTTCGTGCGCTGCGTAGTCGGCTCGAATGCTCGCTTTGACCGTTGGCGAGTCAAGCGCGCAACGGCACTCGAGTCGTTGCAGCCTCAGGTTCTACCCCAAAGATCCGCTCTCTCAAGCTGTCCGAGAACTTGTTTGCGCACTAGGTCGGCAGGCTGTTGATTGATTCCCTGACAGGTGCTTGCATCTCGTGGACTAGTGGGCATGAGGCCCTGCAGGACGATTGCTATCTCGCGATCTGGAATAGAAAAATAAGTCGTTTCTCTGTGAATTACGAATGACAAATGGTACTCACATTTAGTACGTTGCGTGGCGGTCTATATCTCGAAGCTGAAGTTCATCGGCTCAGGGCGGATGGTTTGAAGCTAGGGATGGAAGAGCAAGTCGTTTTTGTTCGCTGATAACAAGTCAAATGGGGGTTGGGGCATTGAATACTCGAATTACAACTGCTGGACGGCAATCTGACGTCGCTGTTTCGGTGCGACGTGCACTGACGGGCGCGAAGTTCTTGGCGGGATTGGCAACGGTATTTGCCGCGGGGTCGGCGCTGGCGCAGGAAGCCGCCCCCAAGCTCGAGGAGATCACGGTTACGGGTTCGCGTATCGCGCGTACCGATGGCTTTGAAGCGCCGACGCCAGTGAGCGTCATGGGTGAGGACACCCTCAAGCAAATGGCGAGCACGACCATTTCGCAGTCCGTCATCCAGATGCCGCAATTCTCCGGCAGCCTCACCTCGAGCAATCTTTCCTCGAACGTGGGTACAGGTACCGCCGGCGCGAACCTGTTGAACCTGCGTAACCTCAACGCGAACCGCACCCTGGTGCTGTTCGATGGCAAGCGCATGGTGCCCTCGGTAGTCGGCAGCGGCGGTAACGCCGGCGCAGTGGATACAAACTCTATCCCCGGCGACCTTATCCAGCGGGTGGAAGTGGTGACGGGCGGCGCGTCTGCGTCCTACGGTTCGGACGCCGTCGTTGGCGTGGTGAACTTCGTTCTCAACAGAGACTTCACCGGCAACAAGTTCACTGTCCAGAGCGGCGAGTCCGAGGAGGGCGACGGCAAGACCTTCAAGATATCCGCGACCCACGGCAGCAGATTTGCTGACGGTCGCGGCCATGTGTTGCTGGCTGGTGAGCTCACTGAGGACGACGGCGTCTTCGGTACCCACCGGGACTGGGCCGACAAGGCAAACTGGCAGCTCATGGCCAATCCCGCCTATACCTCGGCGAATGGATTGCCTAAGTACATCATTGCTCCCAACGTCGGTCCGGGCAACGGAACGTATGGCGGCCTGATCATCAATTGCAGGCTCAACGGCAGTGCCACAAATCTGAACGCGAGCCCTGGCACCGGCGCGCGCTGTCCCTTGCAGGGGACCCAGTTCGTCCAGGGAGGCGCTACCGCGCCCTTCAACTTTGGCACTAGTGTCAACAACAACACCCCGGGCACCACCATGCTGGGCGGAGACTGGGAGCAGGCGCGTATCGATCAAACCACGAGCATTGCTCTGCCGCTCGCGCGTCGTAATCTGTTCGGTCGTGTGAGCTTTGACCTCACCGACAACACCACTGCCTACGCAGAGCTTGGCTGGGCCACTACCCATTCGACCAATGTCTGGGTGGTGCCCAACCTCAACAATGGCGGCACCGGCGCCACGATCCTCTCGGGCAATCCGTTTATTCCGGCGAACCTGCAGGCACAGATGACTGCCAACAACGTTTCGCAGTTCACGGTCGGAACGTTCAATGGCGACATGTCGCCATTGCAGGGCATCAACGACCGCGAGACCCGGCGCGCCATGCTCGGTATCGAAGGTGACTTCGATCTCATCGGTACCAACTGGAAATGGGAAGCTTACGGCGGCTACGATCAAACGAACATCGTGTCCAAAACGCCGGGGGATGAGATCACTGCGAACTGGAACGTTGCCACGCGTGCCATTCGTGATGGCGCAGGCAACATCGTTTGCGACCCAGCCAACATCGCAGCCGTAACGGCAGCCAACGTCGCCAGAGGGGTTGCTCCGCCTCAGGCTGGCTGTGTGCCCTACAACCCCATGGGCTTGGGGGTCAACAGCGCGGCAGCCATTGACTATATTTCCGACATCGGCTGGTCGGACTTGACGATCAAGCAGTATCAGGCGGCTGTGAATATGAGCGGTGAGCCGTTCTCCACCTGGGCCGGCCCAGTGTCCACTGCATTCGGTGCGGAGTACCGCAAGCAATGGGTGGACGGCACGGTTAGCGACCTCGACCAGGCCAGTGCCTTCTTCGCCGGCAATTTCAAGCCCACCGAGGGTGGGTTCAACGTGAGGGAGGGTTACTTCGAAACCATCGTCCCTGTGTTGAAGGATCTGCCATTCGCGGAAGCCGTGGATATCAACGCGGGCATTCGTGAGACCCGCTATAGCGTTTCTGGTAATCAAAGGACCTGGAAGTTGGGCGCCAGCTGGACGCCGGTGTCGGATGTTCGCTTCCGCTGGACCCGTTCGCTCGACATTCGCGCCCCGAATCTGGGTGAGATGTTCAACCCCGGTGTCGTGGGCACGGGCAACACGAATGACCCATTTGACGGGCCGTTGGTCAACGGGCTTCCTACAGGCGCCTCGTACTTGCTGAAGTCGACTACTCCCGGCAGTACTGCGCTGAAGCCGGAACGCGGATACACCACGGGTATTGGCGTGGTCTTCCAGCCACGTTTCATCCCAAGGTTCAATCTCTCGGTGGACTACTACGACATCGTGGTCAAGGACGCCATTTCGTCGTTCGGCACCGGGACCATACTGCAGCAGTGCTTCAACCACTACAAAGCGACGGGCACTCTAACGGGGAATGATTTCTGTGACATGATCGCCCGTGATGGCCCTCCGACAGCGAATGGTGATTTCAACCAGGTGTCCCTGATCACCGCCTCGCCCGTCAACCTTGCTGGCGTGAGCGAGAATGGTATCGACGTCAACGCCAACTACTCCATTCCTCTGCCGAAGGGTGAATTGCGGTGGCTTGGCATGACGTCCTTCGTCATGAAGCTGAAGACCCAGGATCCAGTCAACGGGGAACTGAATGGTCTCGGTGTCATCAGCACGGGTGGCGTAACGGGTATCAACTCCGGCACGACTGCGCCGAAGTATCGTTACCTCACTTCGCTCACTTATGCCCTGGACCCGGTGACAGCGACGCTGCAGATGCAGGGCGTCAGCTCGGGCACTTACGCCCGGGGCTTGTTTGCCTGTGACAGCAATTGTCCACCCGAAGTCATCGGTGGCGCGGGCTTTACGACCATCAACATGAACCACATCGACGCATACCAGGTGTTCAGGCTCAACTTGACCTACAACCTGGGCCGCTGGGGTGAGGTTTACGGGGTGATCGACAACCTGACCAACGAGGATCCTCCGATGATCGCCGGCAGCTTTGGCGCCGGTTATTACCAGGGACAGTCGAACGTGGACTACGATCGTATCGGCAGGCGGTACACGCTGGGCTACCGCGCGAGCTTCTAACGCGGGCTTTTAGCGATGGAACAAAGCGGGGACCGGGCAATCCGGTCCCCGTTTTTTTTTTGGAACCATCATCGATGGTACCGAAGGGCGTACTGCCCAATTATTTGAACGGCTAGTTGCAGGTGAGCCTCCCGCAGCATCTCGTGGCCGCTTGAGCGCCACATCCCCTCGGTAGGCGCCGGAGGCCACGACAGCGGTAGTGCGGTCCTCGTAACCCGATCATCTTCGAGGTAGGCTCGGTGATGACTTGGGTTACCTTGAGAGGGAAGGAGCCGTGGCAGCTAACGACATTTGTGGCGTCACAATCCCCGACAGCAAGATTGCGCGCGAGGTAACGCAGCTACTTCGAGATACGCAGGACGACTTGCTGTTCTACCACTCCACTCGCGTCTACTTTTGGGCAGCCTTGACCGGGAGGCGCAAGCACCTGGGGTTCGATCCCGAGCTGCTTTACACAGCGGCCATGTTTCACGACATTGGTCTTACACAAGCGTACGCAACAAGCCAGCTGCGGTTCGAAGTGGATGGTGCAAATGCCGCGCGGGAATTCTTACGCAGTCACGGCATCTCTGAAACAGACATCCACAAGGTCTGGAGCGCAGTAGCTCTTCACACGACCCCGGGTATTCCGGAATACATGGAACCAGAGATCGCCCTGGTGCAGGTCGGGGCTGGAATGGATGTGGCCGCCCGTGGCTACGACCAATTTACGGATGCACAACGCGATGCAGTGCTTGCCGCGTATCCGCGTGGCACTGATTTCAAACAGGGCATCATCGAGGCGTTCTACCAGGGAATGAAGCATCGACCCGATAGCACGTTCGGTACTTTCAACGACGATTTTCTTGCGTTCAAGGATCAGAAGTTTCAGCGCGCGGATGTGTGCAGGATCATCTTCGGCTCACGGTGGGAACACTGACCGCTTCTGGGTGTGCGGTGACCGCGAGACGGCGGCAAAGAGGCCAGCTGGGTTCAGTGCGTTCCCGGCAAAGGCTGGTTCGCGATCCTGCGCCTGTATGGTGCGCTGGAACCATGGTTCGATCAGTCATGGCGACCGGGTGAAATCGCAGTAGGGCGGTGACTCAACCATGTTGGGTGTAAAGTCGATCGGTCCCACTGTGGGTTTCCGATGCATCGCTTACAGGCATTTTGGGCATGCGCTGCAGCATTGCTGCTCGGAGCAGCACCTGCCCGGGGCGACGAGGCTCCGAATCCATTGACCGATCGTTTCCAGGTGACGCTTGGAACTTTCTTCATCAGCAGCCGGCCCACCGTCCAGCTCAACGCGGCAAGCGACCGCGGTGATCGGGTGGATTGGGACAAGGAGTTCGGCGGCGTCGGCGCTGACCGGATTCGTCTGGACTGTCACTGGCGGCTTGCAGGTCGCCACAAGATTCGCCTTACCACTTTCGACGTGTCGCGGGAGCGCAGCAAAGTCCTGGCGAAGAATATCGATTGGGGCGGTGAGATCTACCCCGTCAACGCCCAAGTGAATGCCGACTTCAGCTTCGCGATCCTCGAGGTAGCCTACGAATACGCATTCTTGCGTCGCGACAACTACGAGCTGGGGGCTTCCATCGGCTTCCACTACGTGTCACTCAGCGCATCGCTCGACGCTACAGCTGAAGCATCGAGCGGAACGTTGACAGAGGATCTCAGCGGTTCAGCCCGCGTCGATGCGCCGCTGCCCGTCATCGGGATTGGCGGCATGTGGTCGCTGTCGCATGATCGTAAGCGATTGGTTAAACGCATTCTTCCGTCCTGATCCATCGCGCGAGAAGCTGTCATCCATCTGAGGTGGGGAGTGACAGCGATGACGACGGCGACGATGACAGAGAAGCAGCGGCGAGCGTTGGAGGCGATGGAGACG
>DASYEW010000009.1:0-340169 GCA_036498785.1 Steroidobacteraceae bacterium
CACAACTGTTCGGGCTTCTGGAAAAGATCTCGCGTAACGACCAAGCTGGAGGACGGGCTCTAAGGCACCAGGGACGGACGATCTGCTACGCGAGGGTCAAACGTAGCGCAAATCTAAGATACAAGGGACGGATTTACGGCGGCCCTGAGAAAAACTTCTGACGGCAGGAGCGGCCGCCGATCACCACGAGAGACCTGGAAAAGCGCGCGCCTCCGACTGCATGGTTACGCCGCCTCGTTCAATACCTCGTCGAGGCTCGCCGAAAGAATCGTCAGCGCCTCATCGACATCGCTCTCATCGATCAGCAGCGGCGGCATGAACCGTATCGTGCTCTGCCCGCACGACAACAACAGCAATCCATTCTGAAAGGCGCGTGTGATCAACCTGTCGCAAAGCTTGGCCGCAGGCACCTTGGTCACTCGATCCTCGACCAGTTCCGCACCCAGCATCAGGCCTTTGCCACGTACATCGCCGATGCACGTGTAGCGCTGCTGCAGCTCACGCAGGCGTCCCAGGAAATACTCACCGACCCGCGCGGCATTCGCGACATATCCCTTTTCGACCAGATCGAGGGTCGCCAACGCCGCCGCACAACACAGCGGATTGCCGCCATAGGTGTTGCCGTGCGCACCGCGCTGCCATTTTTCCATGAGCCTTTTCTTCGCGACCACAGCCCCGATCGGCAACCCCGAGCCGAGACCCTTCGCAAGCGTCATGATGTCCGGCGACACGCTGAAGTGCTGCGCCGCAAACATCCTGCCACTGCGCCCAACACCGGACTGCACTTCATCGAATATCAACAGGATGCCGTGCCGATCGCACAAAGCGCGCAGTCCCTGCAGAAATCCATCGGGCGGCACCAGATATCCACCTTCGCCCTGGATCGGCTCGATCAGCACCGCCGCGACTTCGCTGGGCGGCACATTGGCGACGAACAACACCTTCTCGATGTAGTTGAGTACCGCCGCGCCCTGGTCTTCGCCCGCCAGCAACGGCCGGTATACATTCGGATAGGGCACATGCGTCACACCCGGCATGGTCGGGAAGAAGCCCTTCTGCTGTGTGTACTTGCTCGAAGTGAACGCCAGCGAACCCATGGTCCGGCCGTGAAAGCCCCCCAGAAATCCGATGAACCGCGAGCGCCCGGTGACATACCGCGCCAGCTTGAGCGCTCCTTCGACTGCTTCGGTACCGCTCTGGCAGAAGAAGCTCATCGCCGGCTCGCCCATGGGATTGAGCGCGTTCAGCTTCTCAGCCAGTGCGATCTGCCGCTCGTGCCAATAGTCGCTGGAGATGTGCAGGAACTCATCGGCCGCTGCTTTGATTGCCTGCACCACCGCGGGATGGCTGTGACCCGTCGAACACACTGCGATCCCGGCGGCGAAATCCAGAAACCGGTTGCCATCCACGTCCCACACCTGCGCGCCCTTGCCATGCGACATCACGAAGGGATAGTCGCGTGGATAGGAGGGTGAAACGACCAGCGCGTCGCGCTTCAACATCGACGCCGCTTTGGGGCCCGGCAGAGAGGTCTTGATGTGAGGCGATTGCATGGCGACCACCGATGACCGTTGATGCGTCATGGTGAACGCAGTTCCGGCCAATGTCACCACGGCAAGACGCTTTCCGGCAGCGAAGGCGGATCGCGCAGGAGAGAATCATCGGGTCGCAACAGAGCTCGAACGGTCCGGCCTGGATGATCTGATTGGCTACTCAACCACCGCGATTCAGGATCAGCCCTTTGCAGTTCGCCGCTTACTCGGTGTTTTGGGTCGAGCTACCGCTGCCGTTTTGCCCGCGGCTGTACGCACTGCCGCCTTTCGACCGGACGCCGCGCCCCATAAATGCATCACGGCATATCCTCGCCACGGACGCCATGCCTCGGCACGTGCTTCAAGTTCACGAGAACTCAGTGGCGTTGGATCGGTGGTCGCCATTTGCCGCAAGATGAGGTCCCCGGTCGGAAATGCGTCAGGCTCGCCCAATGCGCGCAGCGCTATATATTGCGCAGTCCACATGCCGAAGCCGGGCAGCGCCACCAGCGCCTTGATGACTTCCTCATCGCTGGCGCCGAAGTCGAGCTTGCCAGCGGCGACCGCTCTCGCGAGTGCATGCAGGGCGGCGATGCGGGCACCCGTAATCCCCAGTCCGTCCAGATTCGCCGCTGCCAGCGCTGCCGCCGACGGAAACAGATGCGTCAGGCCGTCCACCCCATCCGCAACAGGCTGCCCTACGCGATCGACCAGCCGCGCCGCAAGAGTCCTCGCCGCTGCTACGCTGACTTGTTGACCGAGCAACGCCCGCACCGAACATTCAAAGGGATCCCATGCTCCTGGAATCCGCAATCCAGGCCGCTGTTTGATCAGCGGCGCAAGCAGCTCATCGGACTTGAACGCCAGCGCGATGGGAGCCGGATCCGCGGCCAGGTCGAACACGCGACGGGCAGCAGCGGAAATCTGGAATAAGGCGGTCGGAGCCGCTCCGCGCACCCTCAGTTCGAGCGCATTCTCGCCCTCAAGCGGACCTACACTCACGATTGCATGGCCGTCATCCAGCGCGATCGTACGTGCGTAGCCACGTTCATCCACACGTTCCACGCCGGGCATGGCCCGGGTGGCCAGGAACGCATGCACATGCGACCAATCGTACGGCGGCCGAAACGCCAGCTTGAGCACCACCTCACCGCGTTCGCCGGCCGGAGGATTGCCACGACGGCGCTGACGCAGATCGGTTGGAGTGCGCTGGTACGTCTGGCGAAAGGCGGAGTTGAAGCGCCGCAGGCTGCCGAAGCCCGCGGCCAACGCGACTTCGGTCACCGGCAGATCCGTCTCGTCCAGCAGCCGTTTCGCGAAATGCAGGCGGCGAGTCTGGGCGACGGCGATTGGCGAGGCGCCGACGTGCTGAGTGAACAGGCGGCTCAGGTGTCGCGATCCGATCCCGATGCGTTCGGCCAGCGCCGCCACCGGCACATCGTCGAGCGCTCCGTTCTGAATGAGCCGCAACGCCCTGCGCACGACGGCGGAAGTACCGAGCCACGCGGGCGTTCCCGGCGCTGCCTCCGGACGACAGCGCAAGCACGGCCTGAAGCCGGCTTCGGCAGCAGCTGCCGCCGTGGAGTAGTAGCGCACGTTCGCTTGCTTCGGCGTCGGCGCTGGACATACCGGCCGACAGTAGATGCCGGTTGACGTGACCGCAATGAAAAACTTGCCGTCGAAACGCGCATCGCGACTAATGCGGGCGCGATCCAGCGCGCCGCGATCCAGACCGGTGACTTCACTCATGGCGGCGACGATACGCCGCGATGGCGGGCCGGACTAGCCGTTTTCGGACATGGATGGGGGGGGAGGCAAACGGGCAAGTGGGTAAGTGGGTCATCGGGCCAGCGGTCCGAACCCGGAACGCGTCGGGCGTCGGGCTAGTCGTCAGTATTCTTCGGGTCGGAATTCTCGGGGTCGATCACGCCGCCTGTTACCCGTACTGACGTTCCACCGTTGCTGACGACCTGGCCAGAGCGGATCTTGCAGCGCTTGCGTAGCTCGAGCTTGCCATCCACGCGTACCTGCCCCGCAGCCACCATGGCCTTGGCCTCGCCGCCGCTGCTCGCAATGCCAGTGGTCTTGAGCAACGCATCCAGCGGGATGAATTCGGTACGCAATTCGAAATCGATGTCGGGAGGCACGGTAATCCTGCGATGAGTGTGAACGATGGATGAGATTATCAAGTCGCGGTATCGGCAATGCGCGACTTCTGCTGTAACAGTATCCATGCGGCCCAGCCGAGTGACAGCAGGACGATCAACGCGCCGACCGCATGCGTGAATGAGCCCAGCGATTGCGCGCGCGACAACAATCCTGTCTCGCTCAACAGGTAGATCCAGTCATGGCCGCCTTCCTCGCCGGTCGAGCCGCCGAGCAGGATGAGCTGCGGATGCAGGGCATCGTAGAGGTAAGGCGCGACATCCAGAACGCTCACGCCGAAGAGCCACGTACCCATGGCGGCGCCAAACGGATCGCGGTTCCGCAGCAACAACGCGCCGGCCATGATCGCCGGCATCAACAACTGACCCAGCGTACCGCCAAGCACGGTCATGAACTCACCGAACGGCCTGAAGATCACGTGGCCCGCCTCATGGAAGACCAGTAGCGGACCATGCAGGAAGGAACTGCCGAATTCGCCGGTGCGATAGTCCATCCAGATCAGGCGCAAGCCCCACAGTATGACCGCCAACAGCAACGCCGTACGGCCCCAGAACGCCACGGACGTAACGTGTGGCGGTACATACCTGACCGCTTCGCAGATCGAATGCCTCAGTTGCTGCCAGCGACCGACCGCCTCTACTTCTTCAAATCCCTCGCTGGTATCAAGTCCCCCACTGGAAGCGGGATCGTCTTGGGCTGCGGCAGCGGCCGCAAACTTGGCGAGGATCAGGCCGCACGCCGGACAGGCCGCCGGCAACGACTGGTCCAGCGGCAGCGGTGCGTGCCGGCACTTTGGACAGCATTCGTAGCGAATCGCGGGCATTCGCCAGTTTAATCTTTCCCGGCAGCGGCCATGCGCGCAAAAAGGCTCTTCATCGTATTGACCCGCGCGATATACACCTGTGCCTCGTGATCGCCGCAACGCTGACCTGCAGTCAGGTGCAATCCGCGACGCGCATAGCTTTCGCCAGCCCCGGCACCGCACAGATGAATCAGCGCCGCCAGGTTCTGCTTCTGCTCCAGCGTCGCGGACCGGATTCCCTGCCGTCGCAGCACATCCGCGACAGCGCGATCCAGGTAAGCGGAAGTGAGTTCGACCGCATGACTTGGCACAGTGCGTGTGTAGAGACTGTTGAACCAGCACGAGCGCGGTTCGTCCCACGGCCCATCCTCGACCACGACGTGATCGTGGATGCAGTAACGGCGCGCCTGCGCGAACGTTCCATCGGTGATCTGGTACATGCCCACCGCGCTGGAAGCCGGCCGATACAACTCGAAAGGCTTACCGGTCAGCGACCAGCGCCAATAGGTGCGCACGATCGGATTGCCCGATCCCTCCACCTGCGCGAGAGCTGCCAGGAAGTCTGCAGTGATGACGCTGGTCGCATGCCTGCGAAACACCGGTGCGTATGTGCCCCAGGTCTCGGCCGGGGACTTGTAGAGCACGCCGCTGACCGGGAACAACAACTCGGAAGGTTTGCGAATAACCTGGTAAGCCCAGTTCACCGCCAGCCAGACCGCGATGATGATGGCAGCGCCGACCACCACCTGAACCGGCAACGGCGAGCCGCGAAAAGCCCGCATCCAGCGTTTGCGGCGGCGAGCGCTGGGCACAATCGGCCATTGGGATAGGGACTTGAAACTGAAGCGGGACCGCTTGCGTTTGCTGCTACTCCGGCTCTTGTTGTTTTTGCTGCGGGATCTGGCTCGGGGAGGCATCCAGCAATTCTGTCGTCAGCCCCGGCACATTGCAAAGTAATGCGTTGCGGATGAACGTGGCGGCCGAATCGAGCGAACACCGGATCGAAACGAAATCCGGCACGAGAACCGCAAAGCATTCCCGTGCCCGACGTTGCCTTATTGCGATGGGTTAGCTAGTCCCGAGCGTAGCGGTCGTGGTGACGCTCCATCTCGCGTTCGATGTCCAGGTAGGCTTCGGTTACAGGCTGGAAATCACGATCCGTTTCGCGGTTCTGGCTGCGCTCCACTTCATCGCGCAGGGCGTGATACCGGCCCGACAGATCCCGGAAAGCATCGCGCAGATCGTTGTTACTGGCCCTGCGATCGTCCAGCGTGCGACGAAAGTCCCGTGCTTCCTCCGCCAATGCACGCGCGTCGCTCTGGAATCCGGGCCGCTCGTTGTACGACGCATCGCGCTCCAACGCATAACTGCTGCGCTCAAGACGTTCGGCAGAACTTGCAAGATTGCCGCCGGTCGTCGCACAACCCACCATCCCTAAAGCGATCACCGCAACGACCAACCAAGTCGCACGCACAGTAGGCTTCATGATCCGCTCCTCGTTGACGGTCGATGTTCAATCAACGGCGCGGCAGCAGTCCCGGTTCCGCTGCTGCCTGCTCGTAGTCAGGCTGGCGGTATACGACCGGAAATACCCGAGGTGTCTCTCGATGGAGACGCGGAGATTATTCTTGAACGAATGCCAGCGTTCGGATCATGCCCGATCGGCGACTGCCGGCACGGCACGCTCAACCGACTTGGCTTCGAGCCACTTTCTGATTCTGCGGGCATCGGCAACGCGGGTGTACTTGCCGAACGAATCGAGCAGGACGATCACCACTGGTCGATCCCGGATCACCGCCTTCATCACCAGGCACTGGCCCGCTTCATTGGTGAAGCCGGTCTTCTGCACGAGGATGTTCCAGTCGGCGCGCCTTACCAGCGCGTTGGTATTGTGGAATTCGATCTTGTGCCTGGCCACGACCACTGAGTGCTCGTGATCGGTCGAGTATTTGCGTACCGTCGGATTGCGCGCAGCCGCCGTCACCAGCAGGCACAGATCTTCCGCGCTGGCCAGATTCAGCTCGGACAGGCCGGCCGGATCGACGAAATGAGCGCTGGTCATGCCGAGCGCCTGCGCCTTGGCGTTCATTGCACGCACGAACGCTGGCAAACCACCGGGATAACTACGTGCAACGGCGTGAGCCGCCCGGTTATCCGAAGACATCAGCGCGATATGCAGGAAGTCGCCTCGACTCAGCTTGGTGCCCACGACCAGGCGCGACGCCGAACCCTTACCCCTGACTCTGTCGTCCTGCGTGATCTCCAGCGTATCGCCCAGGGGCTGCCCGCCTTCCAGCACCACGAGCGCCGTCATCAGCTTGGTGATGGAAGCAATCGGAGCGGCGACGTCGGCGTGCTTGGCAAACAGGATCGCCGAATCGTTCGCATCGATCACCAGCACCGAGCTGGAACGAACATCTGGTCGATCCTGCTTGCTGCGCTTTGTACCGGACCGGGCTGCCGTCGCAGGCTTGCTCACAGCAGGCTTGGTCGCAGTAACCTTGGGCGGGTGCACCGCCTTGGATTCGCCGCTGGGAGGAACGGCGGCATGACCGAGAGCGACGACCAGAAACAGACCCGTGAGGGCCAACGCTGCCGATTCGAACGCTCGCTTGATCAATCGCATTTACCTTCCAGATCGCCAGTCAATACCCAAGTAAGTCGGTGCGCGGCCGCGGCAGCGATATCCCCGCCGCGGCGCCTCGCCTCAATGCCCGGTGCCGTCGCCGCGGCGGCCGGATTCGAACAGGAACCAGGTGCGACGCTCGGTTTCGTCGATCCAGTTTTCGATCAGGCTGGCGCTGGCAATGTCGTGGTGCTCGTCGCAAACCTCGTGGACCTCGCGCAGGCGCGCGGTGAGCGTCTTGTTGTCCTCGCGCAGCTCGGCAAGCATGTCCAGCGGATCCACGTACTCGGCGTCGTTGTCCGAGATGCGTTGCGTGCGGGCAATGTGACCGATGGACCGCAGCGTCGAACCACCCAGCTTGCGGATGCGTTCGGCGATGGGATCGGTCATGGCGTAGAGCTGGTCGGCCTGCTCGTCGAGCAGCAGGTGATAGTCGCGAAAGTGCGGCCCGCTCATGTGCCAGTGGAAATTCTTGGTCTTCAGGTACAGCGCGAACACGTCCGCCAGGATGCCATTCATGCCTGCGGAGATGTCCTGGGTCGCTTTGGCCTTCAGGTCGGTGGGGGTGACCAGCGAGGCTTTCTGCCTGAGCTTGAGCTCCCCGATTTTGCTGGCGGATTTTTTCACGGCTGATTCCTCGTTCGTGGGCTGGCGGCGGACTTGTTTCAATGGGCGCAGCGGCGGCGAAAGAATGCTGCGCTCGCATGCATCGCAACGGATGTTGCACTCTCGGCGGCCCTCACGTCCAGACACATGCAGCGCACGCGAGCCACTGCGATGGATTTTCGACAGCGCGCAAGTCACGCCGCTGTGTCATCCTGCGCAAACGATACCGATCACTGAATGGTTGCGATATGAATCTCGATAGTTTCCAGGGTCTCGAACGCGGGCTCGAAGCATTACTGCAGCAGGTCGAAGGCAAACCCGTGGCCATGGCCACGCTGGCGCGGTTGCTGAAAGGGGAAGCGCACCGGGCGCTCGCCGTGGAGCTCAGCTCCCGCGCGCTCGACCTTGCGCCCGAAGATGGAGAGGTACGGGCAATTACCAGCGAAGTACTGAGTGCCGACGTGCCTCACTGGCATTTTGAGATCGTCCGGGACCTGCAGCGCAACGAAGCCTACGAGACGGCTTTGCGCCGCGCGATCGTCCCCGGCTGCAAGGTGCTGGAAATCGGCACCGGCAGCGGCCTGCTGGCGATGATGGCCGCGCGCGCCGGCGCGGGTGAGGTCGTGACCTGCGAAGCCGACCCCGCGGTTGCGATGGTGGCGCGGGCCAATATCGCTCGCAATGGCTATGCGGACCGTGTGCGCGTCATCGCGAAGCACTCCACGGCGCTCGATGTGAAGAGCGACCTGCACGGACCCGCCGACATCCTGGTATCCGAGATCGTCAGCAACGACCTGCTCAGTGAGGGCGCGTTGCCGGCCATCGAACACGCCGTCCTGCATCTGATCAAGCCGGACGCCCGGGTGATACCTGTGCGCGGGCGCGTCAGGGTTGCACTGGCCGACAACGATGAGTGGGAAGGAGCGTTGATGGGACAGGTCGCCGGCTTCGACCTCAGCGCCTTCAATCGCCTCGCCGCATCGCAGCGCCAGATTGCAGTGGGCAGCCCGCGATTAACGCTGTGTAGCGATGCAGCCGACCTGTTCTCGTTCGACTTCGCCTCCGGCGGCCCCTTCCCACCGCTGAGAAGCGAAACGGTCCTGGTCTCGCACGGCAGGTGGATCAATGGCATCGCTCAATGGATCGCACTGGACATGGACGCCGAAGGCGTCTGCGAAAATCGTCCCGAGCCCGGCGCACGATCGAGCTGGTGGGCGGTCTTCCATCCCTTCGAGCGCGCCATCCAGACGACGCCGGGCCAGACAGTGACCGTCCGTGCCAGTCATGATCGGGGGACTCTGCGTATCTGGGCCGTTTGAGGACGCAGACTCGCTCAAATGGATTCCGGAACGTAGGTATCCGGGGTATCCAAGTATCCGGATTGGGTATCCGGATTGGCGGAATGACGGGGGCGGCGCACGAGAGAAAGACGGCGCCGCCTCGTCGTTGGACGTCCTTATCCGCTGTTGCGCAATGCCGTTGCTACTGCGTTGATCGATAGCTGGATGCCTTCGCGCACGCGGTCGTCGGTCTCCCTGGCGCGGTGGCGTTTGAGAAGCTCGACCTGCAGCAGGTTCAGCGGCTCGATGTATGGCAGGCGCAGCCGTATCGATTCGTCCAGCGCCGGATTCTTTTCCAGCAACCGCGACTGCTGCGTGATGCTTAGCAGACAATCGTGCGTTGCCGACCAGCTCGTGCGGATGCGGCCGAAGATGTTCTGTGCCAGCGCGCGATCTTCCACCAGCGTGACATAGTGTTCGGCGATGGCCATGTCGGACTTGGCCAGCACCATTTCCATGTTATCCAGCGTTGCCTGGAAGAATGGCCAGGCGGCAACCATCTCGCGCAACAATCCCTGATCGCCGAAGGACTGCAGCGCGTGACCTACGCCGTACCATCCCGGCAGCATCACTCGCGCCTGTGCCCAACTGAAAACCCAGGGAATGGCGCGCAAGTCCTCGATACGGTCGGACTTGGTGCGCGACGCCGGGCGCGATCCGATCTTGAGACCGGCAATCTCCGCCAGTGGCGTCATCTGCCGGAAGAAGGTGTTGAATCCGGGCGTCTCATAAACCAGGTCGCGATAGTTGCGGAAGGCCTCGCCTGAGATCGTATCCATCGCGGCGGCAAAGCGCTCCGCCTCCGCGGCCGGCACCGCCGAAGCTTCGAGCGAGGCCAGCAACGTGGCCGAAGCGATGGCTTCCAGGTTCGAAGCTGCGCTGTCCCGCGTGCCGTATTTGGCCGCGATGACCTCGCCTTGCTCGGTAATGCGGATACGACCCTGCACCGTCCCAGCCGGCTGGGCCCGGATCGCAGCGAACGACGAACCGCCGCCTCGCCCCACAGCGCCACCGCGGCCATGGAATATCTGCATCGTCGTGCTCGCTTCCTCGAACACCTGAGCCAGGTCGCGGGTTGCCCGATTCAGGCTCCAGACGGAGGTCAGATAGCCGCCGTCCTTGTTGGAGTCCGAATAGCCGACCATCACCTCCTGGTGACCCCGGACAGCGGTAGCCGCCTTCACTTCCGGCAGCGCAAGCCAGTCCCGCATCACACGCGAGGAATTCTGCAGATCGCCGATCGTTTCGAACAACGGCACGACCATGATGGCTGCCGCAGCTGTGTCGCCGGGGCGATAGAGTCCCGCTTCCTTGAGCAGCACGTTCACTTCGAGCAGATCGGAAACGCTTTCGCACTTGGAGATGATGTAAGCGGTGATCGAGGCCGCTCCATATAAGGAGTGCGCCTTGGCCGCGGCACGCACTATCGCCAGTTCCGACACCGTCTCGGGCGTGTATGTAGCAAACGGACTGGATAGCAATCGCTCGTTGGCAAGCTCACGCCGCAGCAACGCGACGCGAGCTGCTTCATCCAGCCCGGCATAGTCATCAATCACGCCCGCAACCTTCAACAGGTCGGCGACTACCCGTTCGTGTACATCGGCGTTCTGCCTCAGGTCGAGCGTTGCCAGATGCAAGCCGAAGGTTTCCACGGCCCTGATCAGCCGCCCGAGTGCGCCACCGCTGGCCAGGATGCCAGCACCGTCCTCGTTCAGCGCATGCGCAATGTCCACCAGATCGGCGCGCAATTGATCGGCGTTCTGGTATGGCTCGCCTGGCACCGACGCACGCCGCGATGGCGGATGCCCGGTTATCGCCTGGTATGTCGCTGCGAGGCGCGCATATATACCCGTGATGGCACGGCGATAAGGCTCGTCCACACGCGCTGCGTTGACGTCACCGCTACTCTCGGCGAGCTTGGTCACGGCAGTGCTGGTGACCGCAAGTTCCGTGGAGATCGAAAGCTCGGCACCGAGTGCGTGCAGGTCGTCCAGGTATTGGGCCAGCACGGCCTGCGAGGAGCGGCCAAGCGCAAGCTGCAACGAATCCGCGGTTACGTTCGGATTGCCGTCTCGGTCCCCGCCGATCCAGCTGCCCAGGCGCAGGAAGCTCTTGGTGCGATGCTTGAGCACCCTTTCCCAGCGCGCATAAAGTGTCGGCAGCACGGGCAGAAATACGTCGCGGAGATAAGTAAGCGCGATGTCCACCTCGTCCGCCACGTAGAGCCGTTCGCGGCGCAGCGGCCGGGTCTGCCACAGCAATGCAATCTGCCTGAGGATCGCTGGTTCGATCAGATCGCCGTCGGGTGTTTCGACGCGGCCCAGATCGCGATACCGCATCAGCTCGGCGATGCGGTTGCGGTGATCGAGCATGCTTTTGCGCATCACCTCGGTCGGATGGGCGGTGAGCACCGGCACGATGAGCGCAGTATCGAGCAACGCGGCAGCTCGCTCCGCCCCGATCCCGGCCGCAGTCAGCCGCTCCATAGCGCTCGCCATATCGTCCTCCGACGCGGCCGCGGCGGCCTGGCGGTCTTCGGCAAGGTTGGCCAGCATCGAAAACAGCATGAAGCCGCGCACGAACGCCAATGTGTCGTCCAGGCTCAAGGCGTCGAGGCCGCGATCCAGCGTGGCGGCGCCGGCAACGCCCCGATAGCGGTCCACGGACGTCGCACGAATGTATTCGATGCGCTGGAACAGTGCGTCGCCGCCGTAAGCGCGGATGACATCGCCCAGCAGTTTTCCCAGGTAACGCACGTCGGCGTTCTGGCTGATCGGTCGGACGGCAGGAATCAAGGCAGGCTCCGAAAGATAAAACCAACAGCGTCGAGCGGTGACAGGCCGGTGCCGGAAAGACACGACAGGACCTTCCGTCAACTAACCCCCGGGAACCATTGACGATCCGGTGGCGGCGCCCTCGCGGAAGCGACCATTGCATAGTCACTGGCATAGCGCTGGCAAGGTCGCTGACATACTCGCCGAACGAGATTGCCCGGCATGGTCAGCCGGTGTCGTCACGCATCAGCGGCAACTTCTTTTATATCAAACCTGCGAACTGCCCTGCTAACTGGCTGGGCGGGATAGCAACACGGCCGTCGAAGCGGCTATGATCGAGCGTCATTTGCTGCTTTCCCTATTCCGGATGCCGCTAATCGAACTGCCGCGCGCACTCGAAGAGTACTTCGCGTTCGCCGAAACAGAACCTACGCGCCGCGGACGTCGATTTTCCATTACGCTGCCATTTCACAATGGCGAGCGGCTGGAACGTCTGCAGTGGTGGTATCACGTGTCCCCTGCCCAGGAACGGATGTTCGAGGGGCACGGGCTCGCGATCTATCGCGAGCAGGCCATCGATCGATTCGGTCGCCACATCGAACGCTGGCTGGAGATCACGCGCAAACGTCTCCACGGCGACGATCCGATTCCGCGCATCAGCGACCAGCAACCTGCCCTGCCGATTGCCTCAGCCGCAACCCAACCCGCTAACTTGTCCGCTGTCGCAGCGTTAACCGCCCCCACCGCTGCCGAAATGCTCGCCTGGCCGGCGGAGAAGATGGTCGGCTAGCAACCGTTCGGGCGTCCGGATCCGAACCCTCCCGTCCCTTCATCACCCGTCACCCGCAGAGCGACCCGGGAAGGCCCCGCGGAAAAGACTTGACACCCTCGGTCGCTCTTCACGATCCTTCGACGAAGCCCCGCACCCCTCGCCTCATGACCGGAGGTGTCGATCATGATCTTCGAACAAATCGGCACGGGCGGTTGTCAGTCCTACCTGATCGGCTGTGATGCCACCTGCAGCGCGGCGCTGATCGACCCAGAAATCAGCCAGCTCGATCGCTACGTCGCCCATGCAGCGCGCGAAGGCATGCGCATCCGCTACCTGATCGACACGCACACGCATGCCGACCACTTCTCCGCAGTGCGCCATATGTCGCAGACGCTGGATGTACCGGTGGTGATGCATCGCGAAAGTCCAGCGCCATTTATCGACATGCGGCTGGACGACGGCGACATCCTGGCAATCGGCAATCTGCGAGTGCAGGCCATTCATACCCCAGGACACACCCGGGACTCCATGTGCCTGCGTGTGGAGGACCGCTTGTTTACAGGCGATACCCTGCACATCGGCGGTACCGGCCGCACCGACCTGCCAAGCGGCGATCCAAACTCCCTCTACGACAGTCTCTTCAACGGCATTTTACGACTGGACCCAGCGTTGAATATATTTCCGGGGCACGACTACCGGCACAGCGGTCCCAGCACGATCGGCCAGGAGCTGGCACAGAATCCGCGCTTGCAGAATCGCGACCGCGGCGCCTTCATCGCGCTGCTGCAACAGCTCAACCTGGCCGCGCCCACTCACATGACCGAAGCGCTGCGAACCAACATGAGTGGCGGCAAGACCGTTGCGCAATTCCTGTCGGAAGCTGCCGCCAAGGTCCCCTTCATGTCGCTGGAAGATCTGCATGCGCACATCGACAACCCGCAGCGCGACCTGACCATTCTCGATGTGCGGGAAAAAGAAGCGTATCTCGGCGGGCATCTGCCCGGGGCACGGCACCTGCCGCGCGGCCAGCTCGAACTGCGGGTCAATGAAGAACTCCGAGATCCGACCGTGCGGGTGGTGACTGTCTGCGACTTCGGTAAAATCTCGACGCTGGCGGCTGCCACACTGCGAGAGCTCGGCTTCACACGCGCCATCGCGCTGGACGGCGGCATGAAGGCGTGGCGCGAGAAAGGCTACCGGATCGAGGGAACCTGATCCCCTCGGCGCCGTCTCAGCCCGCGCATTTTTCCTTCCCGATCTGTCACTCAAGCTCACGGAGCACGGCGTCCGCGCATGTCTATTTCCGATCCCGCCACCGTGGCCCCAGCCGGGCAGCCCCCGCAATCCTTCTGGCATATCGTGCTGCTGGCGTTGAAGGGCGGGCATCCGGACTACACCACCGAATCCCTAAATCGCGCGGTACTGCTGCTGGCGATTCCCATGGTCCTGGAAATGATCATGGAATCGCTGTTCGCGGTGGTGGACGTCTTCTGGGTCTCGCGGCTGGGCAAGGAAGCGGTCGCCGTCGTCGGCCTGACCGAATCGGTGATGACGTTGATCTACTCCGTTGCCATTGGCCTGGCTATCGCCGCGAGCGCCATCGTGGCGCGGCGCATCGGGGAGAAGGACCCGGAACGCGCGGCTCAGGCGGCCGGGCAGATCCTGCTGGTAAGCGTCGCGATATCGGTTGGACTCGGCATCGTGCTCGGCTACTTCGCCGCGGACATCCTGCGGCTGATGGGTGCGGATGAATCGATCGTAACGCTCGGGCAGAACTTCACCCGCATCATGCTCGGATGCAACGTGACGGTCTTCATGATCTTCCTGATCAATGCCATCTTCCGCGGCGCCGGCGACGCCGTGCTGGCGATGCGCACGCTATGGCTCGCCAATGCGTTGAACATCGTGCTCGGCCCCTGCTTCATCTTCGGCTGGGGTCCGTTCCCGGAACTGGGCGTCACCGGAGCAGCCGTTGCCACCAATATCGGACGCGGCATCGGCGTCCTCTACCAACTATGGCACCTCGCCGGGCATCACTGCCGGGTCAAGGTCCGCCTGCGACATCTGAAACCGTCACCCGATGTACTCCGCGCCGTGCTGACGACGGCGTCCAGCGGAACCGCGCAGTTGCTCATCAGCACCACGAGCTGGGTGGGCCTTTTCAAGCTTCTGGCAATGTTCGGCAGTGCGGCACTCGCGGGCTACACGATTGCCATACGCTGCGTCATGTTCATTCTGATGCCGGCATGGGGACTGGCGAATGCGGGAGCGACTCTTGTCGGCCAGAACCTGGGCGCTGGAAAACCCGAACGCGCAGAGGCTGCAGTCAAGATCGCCACACGCTTCAATACGATTTTCCTAGGCGCAGTCGGCGTTGTATTCGTGATCTTCTCCGCTCATATAGTGAGCCTATTCAGCACCGACCCGGATGTGCTCAGCAATGGCACGCGCGCGTTGTGGATTGTCAGCCTCGCCTTCCCGCTGTACGCCGCTGGAATGTGCCTGGGAGCCGCGTTCAACGGCGCCGGCGATACGTGGACACCGACCAAGCTCAATTTCTTCTGCTTCTGGCTGGGACAGATTCCACTCGCGTGGGTTCTCGCCCGGGGCTTCAATCTCGGCGCAATGGGAGTCTTCATCGCCGTACCTGCGTCGTTCACTGCGCTTGCCCTCTGGACCGCGGTGCTGTTCAAGAAAGGCAAATGGAAGCACCAGCAAATATAGAATCGTCGCGACCTGATGCACCCCGCCACGCCAACCCTCGATGCTCCCTTGCAAAGCCGTAGTCATTGCCCTGGAATGCCCGGTATGGAGCAGGAACATTTCGACGTACTGATCGTGGGCGCCGGCCTTTCCGGTATCGGCGCCGGATATCACTTGCAGGCGAAGTGCCCAGGCAAGAGCTACGCGATCCTCGAAGCGCGCGCTTGCATCGGCGGCACCTGGGATTTGTTTCGTTATCCGGGTATCCGTTCGGACTCCGACATGTACACGCTGGGCTATTCATTCCGGCCGTGGACGCAGCCTGAAGCCATCGCGGATGGACCTGCGATTCTTCGCTATGTGCGCGAGACGGCCGCAGAGTACGGGATCGACAAGAAGATCCGCTTCGACACGAAGGTCACGCGCGCGGAATGGTCCACGCAGGAAGCGCGCTGGACTGTCGAGATCGAAACAGGCGCGACCCGGGAACGCACATACCTCACCTGCAATTTTCTCTTCATGTGCAGTGGGTATTACCAATACGAAGCGGGCTATACACCGGCGTTTGCGGGCGTGGAGCGTTTCGCCGGTCGCATCGCGCATCCGCAGCAATGGGCCGATGACATTGCCTATGCCGGCAAGCGGGTAGTAGTCATCGGCAGCGGCGCAACGGCAGTGACACTGGTGCCGGAAATGGCGAAGACGGCTGGTCATGTGACGATGCTGCAACGTTCGCCCACTTATGTCGTCTCGCGGCCGCGGCGGGACGGCTTTGCGAACTGGCTACGGCGAGTTCTGCCTTCACGGATGGCCTATGGAGTCGCTCGCTGGAAGAACGTACTGCTTGGCATGCTGCTGTTCCGGCTGTGCAAGCGCTATCCGGATCGCATCAGAAAGATGATCCTCGCTGGCGTCACGAAGCAGCTCGGCGCGAGCTACGACGTGAACACGCACTTCACGCCGCACTACAAACCCTGGGATCAACGCCTGTGCCTCGCTCCCGACGGCGATCTGTTCAAGGCCATCAGGAAAGGCCGGGTTGCCGTGGTCACGGAGCGGATCGAAACTTTCACCGAGAGGGGCATCGCGCTGTGTTCCGGTGCCGAGCTTGAAGCTGACGTGATCGTCACCGCAACCGGGTTGAATCTGCAGGTCATGGGAGGCGCACGGATTGCGGTCGACGGGCGCGATGTCGACCTCGCGCAGACGATGAACTACAAGGGCATGATGTACAGCGACATACCCAACCTGGCATCCGCGTTCGGGTACACCAATGCATCATGGACCCTGAAGTGCGACCTGACCTGCGAGTACATCTGCCGGGTGCTGAATTACATGGATCGTCACGGCTACCGGCAGTGCACACCGCACAATGACGACCCGACGATCACGGCCGAGCCGCGGATCGATTTTTCATCGGGATACGTGCAGCGCTCCATCGACCAGCTTCCCAAGCAAGGCTCGAAGGCGCCGTGGCGGTTGTATCAAAACTATGCACGGGACATCGTGAGCCTGAAGTTCGGCTCGATCGAAGACGACGCGATTGCGTTTGCTAAGTGACCGTAGGGGCTGACTTGCCCGATCAGGCCTGGGCGGCTCGCGCTTGCGTGTCAGGCAGCTCTTCAGCATCTGCCGGGGAGTCCGACGGCTGTGCGGCTTGCTCCACGGGTTCGATCTTCTGCACGCGCGCTGGCGGCAACGCTCCGTGCCGCCGCGGCAATTGCGAAGTTGTTTCGACGGTGAATGTAAATCCGCCCGAGACGATTTCCAGAGCCTTGGTTCCGTGACGCGGCAGCGGTATCCGCGATTGCCAGCAGTAGTTGATGATGGCCGCCGCGATCTCGGGCAACGCGAACCTGCGGTGGTCCACATCGCCGGTACCGGCCAGCCGTACCGACAGGACCATGCCCGGCTCTTCCCCGGATTCCACTTGCGCACCGAGCAGGTTTCCAAGCGCCAGCACGCCGCCGCGATCGCGGTCGAGCTGCAAGACGGCGTCGACTACCGTCTCGACCGGCAACATCAACTGCCGCACTTCACGTATGGAAACCTTCGCCATGCAACGATGGTAGAACATAAGCGCGTGGCCGGACCGACGCGCAGCACATTTCCGTCAGCGGCTTTGGCACAAGACGTGACGCGAATCACAAATGGAGCATGAAGCGCAGCGACGGGGGCGCATGCCACGCTGGCAACTGCTTCCGGGCGGCGATTACTCCGGCAACACCGCGGCGAGCCCCGCCATTTCCGCGCTGCCATCCCGCCAGATTTCGTACGCCCGTCGATCGCCGGCAACGACCAGGGTCGCCTGCAATCCCGGCGATCTGGCAATGCTGGTAAAGGTATCCCTGCTGACAGCGAAGTAAGACCACTGCGATGCTCGCCCGTGCCCCCCGACGGGTGCCTTGGCGATACCCAGCTCGCGTGGATCCTGTGCGATCGGCTGCAGGGACAACGTCTGATTCGCGATGCGCAACTCCAGAATCGGAGCAGCCGATGCGGATTCTCCGCTCACGCGAGGCAGCGCCTGCGGAACAGCAAGGTACTGACGATGCGTTCCCATGCGATTGACGTCGATCGCATAGATGCTGATCAGCTCGCGCTTGCTGCTGACGAACTCCGGCCGCTCCCCTGCCATGGCAGCCGCTGCGGCGGAACGGTCGTCCATGACGGTTGGCAGCGTCCGTTCATTGCTCTTGCCGGCGAAGATCCAGGGATCAGACACCACGGTGACCGTTGCGGCAGTCTCCTGGTCCAGATACTCACGCGGCGTCGTCGCATGCTGGGTAGCGCAGCCAGCAAGCGTCGCGAGAACGAATAGTGTCGTGAAGCTCCGCATGGCGTCCTCCCGTCGATGCAATGCGCGTCTTTTTCAATTCGCGCCCAGCCTCAACTGTTCCGCCCGCGGAGCAAATGCTTCGGGGAACTCAGTGCTCCCAATGGCCTTCCTCGAAGTGCCAGCGCCCGTGTCGCTCTTCCCAACGGGCCGGCTCCCAGCGCCAGCCGCGCTTTTCACGCATCCACTTGCCATCGATCCAGACATGGTTGTGGCCGTTCCAGCGCCAATAGCCGGGTGCCCAAACGTATCCAACGCGTGTCGCCGGAATCTCAACCACTCTAGGCGGCGGCGGTCGGACATCGATATCCACTACTGCCACAGCACGCCCACGCGGCGGTGGCGAGACGATGCATCCACCGAGACTCGCCGCCAGAACCAGGGTCATCAACAAAGTTCGTCGTTTCATGCTCACCTCTGCGTAGAGAACGCGCGCGGTGGCGAAGGGTTTACAGGGAAGGTGACAGGAGTGACGGGAGTGACAATGGTGACAACGGAGGTGACAAAGGCCCCGGCGTCACTCGTGTGACTTCTGTAAGCCCCGTGCCCTCCACATCCTTGTGGTCCTTGTGACTCCTGTCACTCGTGTCACTCCTGTCACCTTCTTCAATCCCTATATCCCGGATCGATCCGGTCCAGCTTGCGCAACAGCGCTGGCCAGGCAAGACCTGCGGCGATCTTGCTCATCGTCGTGGCAGCAGTTTGCAACTTCACCTTCTCCGCCGTACCTGCCGGAGGTGCATTGAGACGATCACGACCGGCTGCCAGCATATGCACCTGCGCCTCGCAGGCCCGCTCCAGAAAATACATGCGCAGAAACGCATCGGCGATTGTCGCGCCCACGGTCAGCGTGCCGTGATTGCGCAGGATCATCACGTTCTTCATGCCCAGATCCCGCACCAGCCGTTCGCGCTCCTCCAGATCGGTCGCGATGCCTTCGTAGTCGTGATAGGCAATGTCGGACCCTGCAACCATGGCCGTCTGGGTGTGCGGCATCAGGCCCTCACTCATCGCCGAGACTGCCTGGCCGAATGGCGTATGCAGATGCAGAACCGCCTGGGCATCATTACGACTCATGTGAATCGCAGAATGAATGGTGAAGCCCGCCGCGTTGACCTGGTAAGGAGTTGGCATCGCCGGCCGGCCTTCCGCGTCGATCTTGACCAGCGAGGATGCAGTGATCTCCTCGAACATGAGCTGGTACGGATTGAGCAGGAAGTGATGGTCCGGACCCGGAACGCGTGCGGAGAGGTGAGTGAAGATCAGATCGTCCCATCCATGCAGCGCTACCAGCCGGTAGGCCGCGGCGAGGTCGACTCGCGTCTGCCATTCTGCGGCGGAAACCTGGTGCCTGACTTGTTCGATTGCGGCGGCTGACATAGCTGGAACTCCCCGTGCTGGAAACGACCACGGCCAATGACGGTATTCTTATATAGCATTTTATAGGGCGGTAAGGCCGCCCTAGATCGTCGAGTCGTTGACAGTTCACCAGCCCATGCGATTTCCGTTCTGGAATCTGCCAAAGCGAAAGCGGTGATGAGAGGTGATGGAAGTGATGCAGGTGATGTAGGCAAGAATGGCGGCACCGGCCAGCTCATACCTTACCTTCATCACTGCATCACTTGCATCACTCTCATCAGCTCACGCGCTTCGCCCTTTCCTACCCCGCAGCGGCGAAAAGCCGATTGTGTCCGCCTTCTCGGCGGATCTAGAGTCGGCCCGTTCGCTTCGGCAAACTCACCGTAAGGTGAGGACGCAAAGCTTCCGGTCCTTTAGCCAAGGGATAGCGGGGTTGCCGGCAGACACGCAATTCCGCGCCACGTCTGCTGTCCTCCTTCCCTCCTTCGTTAAAAACCGCCAGCTCTCGCAACTGCGAGAACTCAGCCGTGGTGAGCACCAGTTGTCGCGAATCTCGCGAGACGAACCAGGCGCGCTCGATGAAGAGCCAGTCTCCGTCTCGGCTGCGACCGCCGTGGCAGACGCGCGGCCGCACATGTTCGCCGGCAATCACACAAGGAGTTCCCATATACATTTACAAGTAAGGGGAAATTCCATGCGAGCCAATAGACTTTCGATACCGCTAGCCGCGGTGGTTACCCTCGCACTGGGTACGAGCGCAGGCACCAGTGCAGCCGATGGGCGTGCCGAGCGATTTCAACCCGTTGGAGATCCGGCAGTCGAAGACAATGCCGCAGCCCCGACTGCGGCAGTAGCCACAGTCTTCAGCGAAGCACCGACCGGCTTCGATAACAAGACCAACGGCTTCAGCGTACAGGGCCCGGCCTTCAACACCATCGACGACAACAATGTGCAGGCGCTGAGGTCGTTCAATGACAACCGCTTCCTGTTCGAAGACGTCGAAACCAAGGCCGACGGAGTGGGCCCTACATACAATGCCCAGAGCTGCAGCGAATGCCACCAGAACGTGACCACCGGTGGCGCCAGCCAGATTGCCGAGCATCGCACCGGACGCGTCGATGTTTCCGGCGGCTTTTTCGAATCCCTCGGCGGCTCGCTGATCCAATCGCGCGCCACCGCGCCCGATATCGTCGAGCGCGTGGCCTTCGAAGACGATGTGCGCACGTTCCGGATATCGACCAACACGCTGGGTAACGGCTTCATCGAAGCCATTGCGAACGAGACCATCCTGGCGATCCGCGACGCGCAACCCGCCGCCATTCGCGGACTGGCGGTCGTCGTTCCGGTACTCGAAGCCAGCAGCGCCGCGCGCATCGGGCGTTTCGGCTGGAAGAATCAGCACGCCAGTCTCGAATCGTTTGCTGCCGACGCGTACCTCAACGAAATGGGAATAACGACGCCGCTGTTTCCCGATGAGAACACTTCGGTCGGCAAGTTCGTCGGCTTCGGCACCACCTACGATCCCGTGGCCGAGCCCGAAGACGATGGTGAGGATGTGCGCGCGTTCGCTGATTTCATGCGCTCCACCAAGGCACCTTCACGCGGCACCATCACCAAGGACGTTACCGCGGGCGAGGCATTGTTCAGGCAGGTTGGCTGCTCGGCCTGCCATGTGCAGACAATCCGCACCGCCGCGCCGGGCACCGCGATCAACGCAGGAGCGCTCACCGTTCCAAGAGCGCTGGGAAACAAGATCATTCATCCCTACAGCGACTTCCTTGCGCACAATATCGGCACCGGGGACGGTATTCCGGTACTTCCTGGCGCCCAGTACACCCACACGGCGAACACGATAAGGACAGCGCCGTTGTGGGCGCTGCGCACGCGTAATCGCTTGATGCACGACGGCCTGTCATTCACCAAGCAGGAGGCGATTGCCCGCCATGCCGGGCAAGCCAGCGCCGTTACGACGCGTTACAACGCGATGTCCGACGCCCAGAAGAAGCAGGTGCTGGCATTCCTGGATTCGTTGTGAGCCGCCGGGCGTGAGGATGAAAGTATCGAGACAGTAACGCAGTGACGAAGCGATGAAGCGATGAAGCGATGAAGCGACGCGGACAGAAGTCTCGTCGCTTCGTTGCTACCTACTGTCAAGCCATCGCAAGGCGCTTCTCTCTGCCAAGAATTCCGCGCTCTACCGCCATGCAATGAAGCCATTGGGAATACCCCAGTCCGAAGGAGTGCGGATCGGACGACGACGTGAGGTATCCTGTAGTGCGTCTTGGGTAGTGCGTCTCGGGGAATGCGGGACGACGCATCCGGGGGGTCGCGCCAGTTTCCGTTGACTGGCCTGATGACTAACCAATACCAAACAATAACTGACCGGCCGATAGAGCTGGCTGCAATAACATCGCCCCTGAACCTTGACCCTGACCCGATAACCCATGGACATCGGCTCCTTGAAGGCACCCGTGAACGCTATTTTCTGGACTGTCGTGGCGATCGACGCAATGCTATTCGTGGCCGCGCTGGCAAGCATTCTTGGCCAGGGCGGCGCTGCCAACTCAAGCGGCGGGCGCGAGATGGGTCTGTTTTTTTTGTCCTGGTGCCGGCCTTCCTGCTTGGCCTCGCCGTGCTGCTGTACGTCTTCAGCAGCACCACATTCTGGAAAATAGCTGCCCTGCTCGTTGTCGCCGGGCCTGGCCTGTACATGGGAGTCAACCAGATACGCAACGCCAGCATCGACTATCGGATCCGGCAGAACGCGTTGGGGCGAGGCTATTTCTCAGGCAGCACTTTGAAGTCCCTGGGAGCAGCGGTTGTCGAACGCGATCTCGCCGCATTGCAGCGGCTCGGACCGAGCGTCGATCTCAATACTGTCGGCGAGCGCGGCATGACGTTGATGGGCCTGGCTGCGGAACAGATTCGTGAAGCAGCGACGCCGGAACGCGCTGCTTCGGGATTGTTGGTAGTGCAGGCGCTACTCAAGCTTGGAGCCAAGCCCGACGCAGCGCTCGATACGGCGATGACCATGGCAGATCCCGAATTACTTGCCACCTTGCTGGCGGCCGGTGCAGATCCGAATCAGCTCGAGGACGGCCAGCCCGTGATATTCGCCCGGCTCAGCACGCTACCGGTAGCGAACCTGCGCCTGCTCATCGAACATGGCCTGAACGTCGACATCATGAGCCGCCAGTCGCCACTGGCATTCGACACCGCTCAGAAGCGGCGTTGGGATCTGGTTGCCTTGCTTGCCGAACATCACGCGAATTTGCTGGTGCCTCGCAGTGACGGCCGCACCGTTGCGCAAGAAGTTGCCGCTGGCATGGCGGAAGCCGCAACAACCGGCGTCCCGGCGCCGGAACTTCTGCAGGTGCAGTCAGCCTTGCAGGTCCGGGAGCCTGTGCAGGTTGACTGACATGCCCGGTCGATATGCAGCAGCAAGGGTCCCGACATGAACGTGGTCATCAACTCAAGCGGTGCGGGTGGCTCCATCGAATACCGCGAAGGCGATAACGTCGTCGGGTTCGGGTGGGAGTTCGCCATGCCCCCGACGATAGCGCTGATCTTCGGCCCCTCCGCACTTGCCTGGAAGCACCAAGCGCCGTGGGCTGCCGATCACCGCGCAGAAATCTTCGACAACGTCGGCAGGGAAGTCGTACGCCAGCGAGCGCCACAGGGCGAGTTCGTGGCCGACCTGGAGCGCGGCATCATCGAAATCTACTCTCGCAAACGCTGAGCATCGACAAACGCCGAGCGCGTACGCGGGGCACGCAACCGGGCCGACTCGCCCGCTGCCAGGTCAGTTGCCGCCGGCCGCTGCGGCCTCTTCGCGCCCGAGCTGGCGACGGATCGCTTCTTCGCGGGCATCTTCGATTGCCAGCATCACATCGCCGAGGTCGGCGGCGGTTTCATCCTTGATGAAGACACCGGTGAGCGGGCTGTCAGGCTTCAGCTCGCCCTGTTCGAACAAGGCCCACATTTCCGCGGCGTAGTCGGTCGTCAGCAACTCCGGTGCGAATCGGCCCAGCGTCTCTGTAAGGTTGCGCACATCGCGCTCGAGCATCGCAAATGCATTGTTGTTGCCGGCTGCGTTCACCGCCTGCGGCAAGTCGATGATCACGGGACCGTCCGGCCCCAGCAGCACGTTGAACTCCGATAGATCGCCGTGGATCAGCCCGGTGCACAGCATGCGCACGACCTGCCCGATGAGGAACCGGTGGTACTCACGGGCCTGCTCCGGCGTGAGCTGCACCTCACCCAACCGCGGCGCCGAATTCCCCTCCGCGTCGGTGACCAGCTCCATGAGCAGCACACCGTTGAAGAAACCAAACGGCTGCGGCACCCGTACTCCGGCCGCGACCAGCTGGTACAGCGCATCGACCTCGGTATTTTTCCAGGCGGCCTCCTGCTCCTTGCGTCCGAATTTCGTGCTCTTGGCCATGGCGCGGGCCTGGCGGCTGCCGCGAACCTTCCGGCCTTCCTGGTATTGCGCCCGCTGCTGGAAACTGCGCTGGGCCATGTCCTTGTATACCTTGGCGCAGCGGATTTCCGACCCGCAACGCACGACGTAAACCGATGCTTCCTTACCGCTTTTAAGCTGGCGGGTCACTTCATCGACAATGCCGTCGTCCAGCAGCGGCTGCAGTCCGTCAGGGGTTCTCATCGCGTCGGGCTTGGGTCCGGGGTCGCAAAAGGTGCGCTACCTTACATGGTTTGCCGCTGGCGCACCGCTGCTACTGCGGCAATCTGGCCGATTCAGCGGCGGACACGGAATTGTTAGGGGCAACTCTCAGGGGGTTTCACCGACGGCGCGTCGAACTATCGCAGCTGGCTATCGCAGTCGGCGATCGCAATTGGCCAGCAACCGGTCCGAACCTGACGGTACAAATGACATCCCGGTGCGCATCCCAATCGCCATCACAAGAGTAAGATCGATGCGCTATCCGGGGGAGCGTGCCTGTGGACCATCCGCCAAGGGCAAACGATCAATTGATCGCACTGGCCGCGCACCTTGCGCAGCGTCGCGATGCAATCTTGTCGGCCTGGCGACGCGCGGTGGACCTGGATGCCGAACTGACCACCGCCTCGACGATCACCCGTAACCAGTTTGTCGATCACATTCCCGCCGTGCTCGATGCGTTCGAACGCCGGCTGCGAGCGGAAGATTCCGACGAGAAAGCCCAGGCAGTTGCGGATCAACGCGAGTCCGCTGCTGAGCACGGACTGCACCGCTGGCAGCAAGGCTACAACTTGCCGGAGACCATGCGCGAATGGGGCCATCTGCATCTGTGCCTCTTGCATGAGCTGGAACATTACCGCGCCGCCAACCCAAGGCTTCTGCCTACAGTCATGCCGGCCGCGCGCAGGGCATTGGTGAGGTTATGCAGCGAAGGGGTATCTGCCAGCGCAACCCGTTACACGCACCTGCAACAAAGCGAGGCTGCGAGCCGCGTCCGCGACCTTGAAACCGCCCTGAAACAGTTGCGCGAGCTGGAACACGAACGCGCGGAAAGCTGGCGCGAAGCCGCCCACGACCTGCGCGGCAGCGCTCATGTCATTGCAAATGCCTCCGCAGTACTCGGCAAGGATGACGTGTCCCGCTCCAGACAGAGCCAGGTTTCCGAGATTCTCCGGATCGGCGTCGCATCGCTCGAACAGCTGCTGGCGGACCTCACCGACCACGCACGACTGGAGGCCGGACACGAGCAGCGTAACGCAAGCGTGTTCGATGCGGCGGCGGTACTCGGAGAGTTCTGCGACTCCCTGCATGCGGTTGCTGCCGAGCGCAATCTGTTCATCAAGGCCGAAGGCCCCAGTCCGTTCGAAGTGGAAGGCGACCCGGTCAAGGTGCGGCGCATCGTCCAGAACCTGGTGCTGAATGCGCTCAAGGCGACGCAGCACGGCGGTATCAAGGTTACTTGGGAAGAAGGCGGCAGCGAACGCCGCCAGCAGTGGATGCTGTGCGTGCAGGACACCGGTCCGGGTTTCAAGAATCACCTAGCGACGCCGTTGGAACGCGTCCTAAAACACGCAACTGCCGAGTCGCACGCGGTTGAAGAAAGGGCCCAGGTCGAGGGACAAGCGTCGACGCATACCGAACCCGCACCCACGCTCGCTTCGCAAACACCCCCGCACGCGCGCTCGTTGCCGTCGGGCGAGGGAATCGGCCTGTCTATCGTCAAACGTCTGTGCGAATTGCTGGACGCCAGCCTTGAACTGGAAACCGCGACGGGCGAAGGCACGACGTTCCGCGTTACCTTTCCGAGGCGCTATGCGGATATGCCCGACCCCGCTCCACCTGCGTAGGGCGTCCGCAATTGACTGGCGGATTCCCCCCGTACCATCGCATAGGCATGAGCCACTAGCCCTGCTCGCCGGAACAAGTGAGCATCAGCGACGTTTCCGCCAATGCACGTCACGAATCGTCCTCGTGTTCGAGATCCGGGACATCCGATGCTCGACAACGTCGTCTTCTTCATTGCTCTGCTCGCGACCGCACTGGCGCTTGCGGCCGCGCTTGCCCACGCACTGGAACTGCCAAACAAGATCCAGCTGGGTCGCGACGCATACTTCACCGTGCAGCAGAACTATCGCGGCTGGGATCGGCTTGCCTGGCTGCTGTTGATTCAACTGCTGACCACGGCGACGGTAGCGTTGCGGTCGCGACACAGTCCCGCGGTTCTGCTATCGGCCCTGGCGGCGATCCTGTGCCTGCTGGCCGCGCAGACACTTTTCTGGAGCTACACCTATCCAGCGAACGTCGCGACCGTGAACTGGACCACCCAACCGGACAACTGGATGACTTTGCGCAAGCAGTGGGAGTACTCGCATGCGGGAGGCGCCGCCTTCCAGGTACTCGCCGTGAGCTTCCTTATTGTGGCTGCTCTGGCGCGAACCGGAAGATGAAGCACCGGAGCCGAGTCCGGTGTTGCATAGCGCTGATCCGCATCGGCGTTCTGTTCGCCGGACTGACATGTGGCGCGACGATGGGCATCGTCCACGCTGCCACTGTCTCATCCTCTGCCGCACGAACCGAAGCGCTGGAGCACCTGGTACGCATCGAAGGCCGTGGACCGCTGACTGTGATTCTGGAAGGAGGCCTCGGCGACACGCTCGACATCTGGGATGGTGTTCAATCGTCCATCGCGTCGCATTGCGCCCGCACGCTGGCCTATAACCGGGCCGGCTATCCGGGCAGCACTCCGACGAACACACCGCGCGATGCAGCGACGATCGTTGCCGAGTTACGCGCCGAGCTGTCGAGGCAGAGCATTGCACCGCCTTATGTGCTGGTCGGCCATTCGCTCGGCGGCCTGTACATGCAGTATTTCGCACGCCAATACCCCGACGAAGTGAACGGCATCCTGCTCATCGACTCGACGCATTGGAACCAGCATCTGCAGATCGACTCTCAGGCCAACAGTCCTTACACGCAGCGGCGCGCCGTAACACTCTTCATGCCGTTGATTTCGCGGCGCGAGCTCGCCGACAGCGTGAGTGCCGGCGACCAGGTCCACGCAAGCCCTCGTGCCGGACCCGTGCGGGCCATCGTGCTCTCAAGCACAACTGCGGCGCTCGGCGAAGCACCGGCTTCCCGTACCCAGGCTGCTCGCTTCCAGGAAGACATCGTTGCGGATTTTCCGGCGGCCAAACAGATCCGGGTGGATAGTGGCCATTACATCCAGCGTGACCGACCGGACATCGTCGTCAACGCGGCGCGCGAACTAGCAGGCTGCAAACCGCTGCGTGCATCGATCGGCAGCCGCAAGTGATACGTGGCAAGTGACGACGACACCCTCATCACTCCCATCACCGACGTCGCATCACTCCGTCACTCCCCCGCCCAGCGCAATATAGAGCGATACCAGGTTGGCCGCTTCGGCGCGCCTTACCTGTAGCAGCGCCTGTTCGGCGTCAAACAGATTGCGTTCGGCATCCAGCACCTGCAGATAATCGACGACGCCTTCGCGATAGCGGATGCGTGCGAGGTGGGCGATCTGCCTTTGCGCCAGGGTGCCGCGCTCTTGTGCCGCTACCTGGTCGGCCAGGTAGCGTCGACCCGCAAGCGCATCCGAAACTTCCTGGAAGCCGGTTTGAATGGCGCGCTCGTAACTGGCCACGGCGATATTCTCGCGCGCTTTGGCCACGTCCAGATTGCCGCGGCGACGTCCGAAATCGAAGATGGGCAGATTGATCGTCGGACCGAAATTCCAGGTCATGCCATCTTCGCTGACCAGATTGTTCAGCTCGGTCGATGCATAGCCGAAGGAACCGGTGAGCGAAATCGATGGAAAGAATGCCGCGCGTGCGGCACCGATATTTGCACGCGCGGCGCGCAACCGCTCCTCGGCGGCAAGAATATCGGGACGCGTGTTCAGCAGCTCGGACGGCAATCCCGGCGCGAGCGCTGTCGAGCCGGCCTGTTGATCCAACGGCAACGCATCCGGCAACGGGGAATCCATCGGCCCGCCTACCAATACCGCCAGCAGGTTGTCGTTCTGCGCCTTGGCCTGCTGGAGTGTGGCCAGTTCCGTCTCCGCCTGGGTCAGCAGGGTTTCAGCCTGGTGAAAGTCCAATGCGGAGGTCACGCCCGCGTCGAGCCGGCGCTTGGCAATGTGCACTCCATCCTGCCGGCTCTTCAGGGTTGCCTGTGCGAGTTGAATCCTTTCGGAGTCTTCCAGCGTGGCGAGATAAGCGGTGGCCACATCGCGAATCAACGATAGCCGGAACGCCCGGGCGGCTTCGACGGTGCCGAGATACTGGCGGCGTGCAGCCTCCGAGAGATTGCGCACCCTGCCCCAGAAATCCAGTTCGAACGCGGAAACGCCCACGTCCACCGAATAGCTGTCGAAGCGGATCGCACCGGTGCCCGCTGGCAAATCGCCTGCACCGGTCGCACTGAGACTGGAAGGACCGAGCCGGTTGCGCGAGGCTTTCGCATTCGCATCCAGCGACGGCAGGCTATCCGCGCGCTGAATGTGGTACTGGGCGCGCGCCTCCTCGATCTGCGAAACGGCGACCGACAGATCGCGATTGCGCTCCAGCGCGCGTTCGATCAACGCCTTGAGACGTGGATCGGGAAAGAAATCGCGCCAGCCAATCGTGGGGGCAGTCTTGCCAGGCGCCGCATCGTCCGCGTACGCAACCGGATATTGTTCTGCTGTTGGCAGCGCCGGCCGCTCGTGGCGCGGCGCCAGTTGGCAACCCAGCAGCAGCACGCCAACGGGCGCCAGCAAATACAGACGCGCAGACATGCGGCTATTCATGAGCCGGCCCGGAAAGAGCCGGCCCAGAAAGAGGCGCGGGCTCCGGATCGGGATGCCGCTTCTCGCCCGGCGCGGGCGGACGACGTCGAGTGATCCAGTTGCGCACCGACATGTAGAAGAGAGGAATGAAGAAGATCCCCAACAGAGTGGCCGCAATCATGCCGCCCATGACGCCGGTACCCACCGCGATGCGGCTGGCGGCGCCCGCACCGGTGGAGATCACCAGCGGCACCATGCCGAGAATGAACGCCATCGAGGTCATGATGATGGGCCGCAACCGCAGCTTCACCGCATTCATGGTCGCCGCCAGCGTATTGGCGCCCGCCGCTTCCTCTTCGATTGCGAACTCGATGATGAGAATCGCGTTCTTGGCGGCAAGGCCGATGATGGTGATCATGCCCACGTTGAAATAAACGTCGGCGGACAGTCCACGCAGCATCGAGAACACAACTGCACCCAGCACTCCGAGCGGCACCACCAGCAGTACCGCGACCGGGATCGACCAGCTCTCATAAAGAGCGGCGAGCAGCAGAAACACCACGATCAGCGACAGACTGAGTAGCGCGCCGATCTGCCCGGCCGATTGCTGCTCTTCGTAGGAAATACCAGTCCACTCGAAAGTGAATCCTTCAGGAAGCTGGCGCACCAGCCGCTCCATCTCATCCATGGCTTCGCCGGTGGAACGCCCCGGTGCAGGCGTGCCGGAGATCGTCATCGCCGGATAGCCGTTATAGCGTTGCAATTGCGGCGGCCCCGCAGTCCACTCGACGCGGGTGAATGCACCGAATGGAACCATGGTGCCCTGCGCATTGCGCACTTTCAGATTCAGTACGTCCTGCGGAGTCATGCGATGAGCCGCATCTGCCTGCAGCAACACGCGCAGGATGCGCCCGCCGCGGCTGAAGTCATTCGCGTATGCGCTGCCGAACGAGATGGCCAGTGTGGCATTCACGTCACCGATCATGAGCCCCAGCGCACGCGCCTTGATACGATCGATCTGCACACGCAGTTGCGGCGCATCTTCCTGGCCTTCGGGACGGACACCGGCAAGCAACGGACTCTTGCTCGCCGCTCCGAGCAACTGGTTACGCGCATTGAGCAATGCTGCATTGCCTTGCCCTGCGCGATCCTCCAGCTTCAGCGTGAAGCCACTGGCCACGCCGAGCTCCGGGATCGACGGCGGATTGAGCGTGAACACCATCGCCTGCTTGATTGCCATCAGCGCACCCATGGCCTTGCCGACCACCGCGTCTGCGGTGTTCTGGCTGCCCTTGCGTTGCTCCCACGGATGCAGCGATACGAACGACATCGCGTTCGCCTGTCCCTGACCGAAGAAACTGAAGCCGCGCACGAACACGATGGTCTCCACCTGCGGCTGCGCACCGTAGAACGCCTTGACCTGCTCGATAGCTTCGTTGGTCCGCTCGGTAGTCGCGCCGGGCGGTGCCTGCACGACGGTCAGCACGTAGCCCTGGTCCTCGGAAGGCAGGAAGCTGCCGGGAAGCCGGAAAAACAGCACCGCGGTACCCACGACGAGCGCGACGAAGATCGCCAGGAAACGAAACGGTCGCGCCAGTATCCGGCCCACAGTGGACTGATACCGTCCGGTGGCGCGACCGAACCAGCCATTGAAGCGCTCGAAGAAATTGCTCGCGAAACGCCCCAGGCCGCGATGCTCCACTCCCAGATGAGGCTTGAGCAGGGTGGCGCACAGCGCCGGCGTCAATGTAAGCGCCAGCATGGCCGAGAAAGCTATCGAGATAGCCAGCGTCACAGAGAACTGTCGATAGATGCCGCCGGTGGATCCGGGGAAGAAAGCCATCGGCACGAACACCGCGACCAGCACCAGCGTGATGCCGATGATGGCGGAGGTGATCTGGCTCATGGCTTTGACGGTCGCCTCGTACGGCGACAGGCGTTCCTCCGCCATGATGCGCTCGACGTTCTCGATCACCACGATGGCATCGTCCACCAGGATGCCGATAGCCAGCACCATGCCGAACAGGGTCAGCACGTTGATGGAGAAATCGAACAGCCACAAACCCAGACAGGCGCCGGCCAGTGCAATCGGCACGACGATGGTCGGAATCAGAGTGGCGCGCAGATTCTGCAAGAACAGGAACATCACGCAGAAGACGAGGAACATCGCCTCGGCCAGCGTCTTGGCGACTTCCTCGATCGAGATGCTGATGAACGGCGTGGAGTCGAAGGGAATGGTCCAGCTGATGTCCTGCGGGAAGCTGCGCTCGAGCTCCGCCATGCGCGCTTTGACGCCACGGGCTGTGGCCAGCGCATTCGCACCTGGAGTCAATTGCACGGCCATGCCCGCCGCCGGCTTGCCGTTGATTTCGAGATCCGACAAATAATTCGCCGCACCCAGCTCGACTTTGGCAACGTCGCCCAGGCGCACCGCAGAGCCATCTGGATTGGCGCGCAGGATGATGGAAGCGAACTGCTCCGGCGTCGTGAACCGGTTCTGCGTCACGATGGTCGCGTTCAGTTCCATGCCGTTAGCCAGCGGGCGATCGCCGAGCGAGCCGCCGGGCGACTGGCTGTTCTGCTCCTGTACCGCCGCGAGTGCGTCCGCGGCCGACATCCTGTAGCTCGCCAGCTTGTCCGGATCCAGCCAGATGCGCATTGCATATTCAGAAGAGAAGGCGCGGATGTCGCCGACGCCGCGCACGCGACGCAATTCATCCACGATGCGCGTCGAGGCGAAGTTGCCGAGCTCCAGCGACGCAGTTGCACCGGTCTTCGAAGTCAGCGCAATGATCATAAGGAATGCCGAAGCGGCCTTGTTGACCTGCACTCCCTGGCGGCGCACTTCCTCGGGCAGGCGCTGCTCGACGCTGCGTAACCGGTTCTGCACGTCCATCTGCGCACGATCGATGTCGGTTCCTGCATCGAACGTCACGGTGATCGAGGCCGTGCCGTTGGATTGACTCGATGAAGTCATGTACAGGAAGCCTTCGATGCCGTTGAGCTCCTGCTCGATCACCTGCGTGACGTTCGCTTCCAGCACCGACGCGTCGGCACCCGGATAGGTGACGTCGATGGTCAGCGACGGCGGTGCAATCGAAGGATATTGCTCGATGGGCAACGACAGCAGCGCGATCACTCCGGAGAGCAGCACGCCGAGCGCAATCACCCATGCAAAAACGGGGCGATCGATGAAGAAACGCGGCGTCATTGCGTCAGTGTTCCTGCGCTGCGCCCGGCGCCGGCCCTGCAGGGGCACCCGCTGCGGGCTTGGCTTCAGCGGCGGCTATCCGCACCGGCTGCCCTGGCTGAACCTTCTGTATTCCATCGACGATGACGCGATCGCCGTTGCGCAGGCCATTGAGGATCAACCACAGATCACCCTGCAACGAACCGGTAACCACCGGGCGATTGGCAACCTTGCCATCCGCACCGACGATCATCACGCTCGCACCCTGTGGAGTTACGCGCACGGCACGTTGTGGAATCAGTACACCGTTGGGGCGTTCACCCGCATCGATTCGGGCACGCACGAATTGTCCAGGCAGCAGCTTGCGATCGGGATTGGGAAGCTCTGCGCGCAACGCGGCTGTTCCGGTCGCCTCTTCAATGGAGAGATCGAGAAAGTCCAGGTGTCCGCTGTGTTCGTATTCGCTGCCGTCCTCGAGTTCGACATGCACGGCCACGCGGCCGAGCTCTGGAACCTTGAGCGTGCCCGCCGTGATCTCACGCCGGATCGCCAGCAGGTCGGAGCTGGACTGCGAGAAATTGACGTAGATGGGGTCGAGTTGTTCGACCGTGGTCAGCAATGTGCCGGCCGTTGCACTGACCAACGCACCTTCCGTGACCTGCGCGCGACCTGCCCTGCCCGAAATCGGCGAGGTCACGCGCGTGTAGCCCAGGCTCAGTCCAGCAGTCTCAAGCTGCGCACGCGTTTGTGCGACATCGGCGTCCGCTGTGCGCATGCGCGCCATGGCAGCGTCGTATTCCTGTTTGCTGATTGCCTCTTCGGCTACGAGTCCTTTGTAGCGAGCCACATCCTGGGCAGCATTCGCAGCGGTAGCTTCGGCGCGGGCCAGCGCAGCCTGTGCGGCATTGCGACCGGCAATGAGCTGGCTCGGATCGATCAGGAACAGCTCCTTGCCGGCTGACACGTCGGTGCCTTCGTTATAGAGGCGCCGCTGCACGATGCCATCGACGCGGGCGCGGACTTCGGCAGTACGCACTGCCTGTACCCGGCCGGGCAGCTCAACCGTATTGGTCAGCGGCCGCGACTCGACCACAACTACTTTGACTTCCGCTGGCTGCGCGGCGGGCTGGGCCGGCTTGCTACAGCCCCCGAGCACGGACGCGCCGAGGAATAACAGGGGGACGGCAACGACTGCGTATCTTTCTGATCGGATCATGAACTATTGCCTGCTGGGAACCGCAATCTTGCGTTGCGGACTTTAGCCGATGCCGCGGGTCGCTGGCGACCCACAGCGTCGTGAAATGCTTAAGAACTGGTAATTACCTGTGCGCAGATTGCGCCGCAGGTGCGTCCTTGTATCCATATGCTTCCCTGCATCCAATTCCACGAATACGTTACTTCTTACTACCTGCCACCTGCATTGCATCGCCTGCATCGAACCATCGGAAAGCGCGCATGCGACCGCAACTAGACTGCAATGAACCCGACCGCGCTCCGGCTGTTCGGTTCCTTCTCGAAAGCGCGGAACGAGGCCGGAAGTCAGCCACCTAACATAAATACCCGGCCGGCGGCGCTTCGCGCACCTCGTGCCTGGCACGTGAATCGACAGGCGCATCGATTCGCTGCGAATAGTCTACGGATTTCCCCCGATACGCTGCTTCGAACAGCGGTGCGACGGCGAGGGTATCGAGACGCCCGATCGATTCATTTACCAGGTCGCGCGCCAATTCGATCAACCCTGGATAGTACGGCCCGTGTCCGCTGCCGACTTCTTCAGCTTCCATCGCGACAGCGACGCAGCTCATGATCGAATGCGCTGTCATCAGGCGCGCACGCTCTGCCTCGATCAGGTCTTCCAGGGCATTGAGACCCGGCAGCGATGCGCTATCGCCCACGAATTCGGGACGGGATTCTGCACGCACGCCCGGAGCAATGCCCGCCTTCGATGCATCGCTATGCAAATCTTCACTCCGATCTGCGCCCCGGTCGCCTGCCTTGCTAAAGCCTGTCGCTTTGCTCCGACCCGCAACCTCGCCTCGGCGCTGGACGCTACCCTGGCCCTGACGGACCCCTGATGCGAATTTCTGCACAGCCATGGTCATACCTCCCTATAAGACAGACTGCTGAGGACACTGCGAGCTGACGAATGCCGTCGCTTGCCGAGTCGATTGGGGAATCCCGATCATCAAAAGCATAGGCTGTATATATAACTGTATATACAAACAGTCAACCTGCAGATCGACCTGGGCAGAGCGGGATATCGAGGGAGTAACGTAGCCTGCGCCGCGCCGGAGATTTCCAGGTTCAGCCGCGTCATCGTCTCGAAGGCGCAAGCCGCGAGGATGTTGCCAGGGGATATTGCAAGCGCTCGTCTGGTCGCAGCTCATTCGTTAGTTGTTACTTGTCACACTGTCCACCTGCAGGGCGTGCCGGCAAACCCCGACACGCCGCTGCGGATGTTTCATTACTTCGACGCCACACTGGTTGCGTAAGCATGATTCACTGCGAACTGCGCGCCTGCTGCACCGACGGACAGGTAGCTGGTGACGATCAGCGCGGCAAGGGCGAGGCACACAGCGCGCTGGGTGGTCTGGGCAAAGCTCTGGAAGGTCGTCATGGCTGAATCTCCTGATTTTTTCAATGCCACATCCTGTGATGTGGTCGATGGTGTTGAGATGCAGCCGCCGCGAAAAAGGTTGCGGCGGGAGATATTTTCCGGCCGGCGATTTTCCGCCACTGACCGGCGGTATTCTTGCCGTCCCCAAGCGTGATCCGGTCGAGGTTCGATTGCCCATGAGTCCACTTGCTTTCCGCGGAAAGTCCGGCGCGCTATCTATCGTGGTGCTCATGGCGACAACGAGCGGGGTGATAACGGGCTGTGAGAAGGCGCCCACACCCGCAGCGACTCAAGCCCCGCCCACGACGCCGGTCAGCGAGAGCTCACAGCATGTGACTGCGCCCACCGTCGATGAAGCGGCGCAGGATGCGACGGCGGCAGTGGATGTCATCAACGACTACTACGCTGCCATCAACGAACGCGACTACCGACGTGCATTCGAGCACTGGGGACAAGATGGTGTCGCGAGCGGCAAATCCTTCGAAGAATTCGTCGCCGGCTTTCGCGATACCAAGCATGTCGAGGTGGTGCCGGGTACCGCCGGACGCATCGATCCTGCTGCAGGCTCACGCTACGTAACCATCCCGGTTGCAGTTACTGCCGTGACCGTCGATGACCAGGAACAGCGCTACGAAGGAACTTACGACCTGCGCCAGACAGTGGTCGATGGCGCCACGGACGCGCAACGGCGCTGGCATTTCTTCAGCGCCGCGCTGACACAAACCAAGTAAGCCGCGCCGGTCGGGGCGAATACTTCGCAACACAGACAGGAACAACATCGTTTGACCTGCGTCCGGAATCCCGGACATTTTCCGACATGCCAGCACTCGCACGCCACCTGTTGCGGACGTTCGACCAGACGATCCTGCTGCTGGTAGGTGCGATATCCGTGGGACTTGGCCTTGCAAGCGGTGCCGGACTGCTCGGCGTGCCGCTGGCACTGATCCTGATTTCCTGGTTCTTCAAATACGCGTATGCGCTGCTCGACGAAGTCGCACATGGCGTCGAGCAGCCACCGGTGTTGTCGATGGAAATGGTCAACCCGCTGACGCAGCGTCCGCTTGCGCAGCTTGCGATCTGTTACGCCGCCTATGCCGGCATTCTCTGGACCCACGGCTGGCTGCGTGGAACGCTGATCGTATTCCTCCTCGTAGCACTACCGGCTTCGGTGGCGATTCTGGGTGTTTCCGGCAAGTTCCTGCAGGCGCTCAATCCACTGGCGCTGCTGACCGTGATACGGGCTCTGGGCCGTTACTACATTGCCGTAATGCTGGCAGTCGCTGCGGCGAGCTTGCTGGTGTTCTGGATAATGCCTACATCGCTGTGGCTGATTGCAAAGCTCGCGATCGCACAGCTTGCGGTTCTTGCGGTGTTCAATTTGATTGGCGCAGCGCTGTATGAACACCGCGATGAACTCGACCTGGAAGTGATGCATTCGCCGGAATTGTCGGCGCAGCGCGCCGAGCTGGAACGACTACGGCGACGTGGGCGGATGGTCGATGAAATCTACACCCAGGCACGCGTGCGCAAGTATGCGGCGATCGAGAGCATCCTGACACCCTGGCTGGACGCAACCAACGTGACGGAACTGCGCACGGACGCGCCGCACATCGTCACCAGCGCAATCCAGTGGAACGACCGCCAGGCACTGAGGGTTGTCGCCGCAGCTTGCGTTGCACGACTGCACTCAGCCCGACAGACGATCGACGCGCTCGATGTTTTCGAGGCTGCGTTGGGCTTCGACCCGACGTTCCGCCTGGGACAGATCCAGGCCTGCGTCGAACTCGCTGAATTGGCGAAGGCGGCTGGCAGGCGCTCACTGACTCGCAAGATTGTTACGGCATGCAGTGGCGACGAGGTAAGGCCCGCCACCGTGTCCGCGCAGTCACCCCTGCACTCACCCGAGAAGTCACCCGCACTATCACCGGAAGAATCACCCGGAGTATCGCTCGATATCCGCAATCGCCTGACCCGGTTGCGCGCCGACCTCGAGAGATGAGGGCGCCGTAAGCCGCTGCGCGGCGGTGCGGAAATACGCAGCTTGCGCTGCCGACGGGATATCATTCGCGGCCGTCCGCCGCCGAATTCCCCCAATGCCGCTAATCACTCTCCGTAATGCCGAGCTCGCCTACGGGCTGCACCCGTTGCTCGACCGCGCCAACCTGGCGGTTCAGGACGGTGAGCGCATCGGGCTGATCGGTCGCAACGGTACCGGCAAGTCGACGCTGCTCAAGGTCATCGCGAAACTGGCGCAACTGGACGATGGCGAACTGGCGCGGCAGGACGGCTTGAGCGTCGTCTATGTAGAGCAGGAACCCGAACTGCCGCCCGCCGAATCGATCCGCGAGAGTCTGGCGATACGTGGCCAGCTCGAGGCAATTCACGATGAGCGCGAACGCTGGCGCATCGAGGCGCGGCTAACCGAATTCCTGCACCGCTTCGAGGTCGTGCCCGAGCGCGCTCCGGAGACGACTTCCGGCGGCGAGCGCAAACGTGCGGCACTAGCGCTCGCTTTGGCGCTGCAGCCCGACCTGCTACTGGTGGACGAACCCACCAACCACCTCGACATCGACGGCATCACCGCCCTCGAGGAACTGCTGATCAAAGGCCCGACGGCCATCGTGATCACGCACGACCGAGCATTCCTGGATCGTGTCGTCACCCGCATCGTCGAACTCGACCGCGGCTTGTTGCGCTCGTATCCCGGCAATTTTGCGGCCTACGAAACCCGCAAGACCGAGCAGCTCGCGGCGGAAGAAGTCGTCAATCGCAAGTTCGACAAATTCTGGGCGCAGGAGGAAGTCTGGATTCGCCGAGGCGTGGAAGCGCGCCGCACCCGCAATGAAGGCCGCGTGCGCAGACTGGAATCGCTGCGCAACGAACGTGCCGCACGACGCGACCGCATGGGCAACGTCAAGCTGACACTGGATGCCGGCGAGCGCACCGGCAAGCTGGTTGCGGAACTCACCGACGTCACGAAACGTTTTGGCGAGCGCACTATCGTCCGCGACCTGTCGATGCGCGTGCAGCGCGGCGACCGGCTCGGGCTGATCGGACCCAACGGCGCGGGCAAATCGACGCTGATCAAGATGATTCTCGGCAAGCTGCAACCCGACGGCGGCTCGATCCGCCTGGGCACCAACGCCCAGGTCGCCTACTTCGACCAGATGCGTGAACAGCTCGATCCGGAGAAATCCGTGGCGGCGACCATCAGCCCGGGTTCGGACTGGATCGAGATCGGCACCGAGCGCAAGCACGTGATGACCTACCTGCAGGATTTCCTGTTTCCGCCGCAGCGCGCCAATTCACCGGTGAAGGCGCTCTCGGGCGGTGAACGCAATCGCCTGTTGCTGGCGCGCCTGTTCGCACGGCCCGCCAACATCCTGGTCATGGACGAGCCGACCAACGACCTGGATATCGAATCGCTCGAGCTGCTTGAAGACACCCTGCAGACGTACACGGGAACGTTGCTGCTCGTCAGCCACGACCGCGCGTTTCTCGACAATGTCATCACCCAGACGCTGGTGTCGGAAGGCGATGGCAAGTGGCAGGAATATGTCGGCGGCTATTCGGACTGGCTTGCACAACGGCCAGCGCAGAACAGCGCCAGCAACGCCAAAGCAAAAGCAGAATCGAAGCCCGTTACGCCCGTGCGCGCGGCGACACCGGTCAAGATGAGCTACAAGGAGATCCGCGAGCTCGAACAGTTGCCCAAGGAAATCGAAACGCTGGAACAGCAGCAAGGCGAACTCACGGCTCGCATGAGCAGCGCCGACTATCACAAGCAGGGCGCACTGCAGATGCGTGTGGATCAGCAGCAACTGGAAAACATCGAGCGCAAGCTGGCCCAGAGTTTCGAGCGATGGGAAGCGCTGGAGAGCAAGCGCAACGGTTGAGAAGAGAGAACGTGCTCAAGTCGTCTCCGCCCTTCCGCGCTTGCGGGAAGGACGGAGACCTGAGGCGAGACGAGCATCAGCGTTTCATGTCGCCCCGGGGAGCGCCACATACCATCCGCTATCCGGCATCCACTGCCTGTTTTCTTTCCGTATCCAGCAGCACTCTTTTGCGATCGATGCCCCAGCGGTAACCCCCAAGCTCACCTGAGCCCCGCACGACGCGATGGCACGGGATCAATAGTGCGACGCTGTTGGTGGCGCAGGCTCTGGCCACGGCGCGCGCGGCACTTGGCTTGCCAATACCTGCCGCAACCTCCGAGTACGAGCGCACTTCGCCATACGGCAATTTCTGCAGGTAGCGCCAGACGATGAGCTGGAACGCAGTCCCGCGCACATCCAGTGGCAAGTTGGGATGCGGTTCAAGTCCGCGAAGATGGCGATTGAGCGCCTCCATCCACGCATCGAACTGACTCTTGTGACTGTCCGGCATCGGCTGAACCGTCGCGCCCGCAAACTGGCGCTGCAGTTCCAACACAAGCTCGGCCTGCGAAGCACCGAATTGCAGGAAACAGATACCACGATCGGTGGCACCGATCATCAGCAAGCCCAATGGCGTAGCACCACTGGCGTAAGAGATGGTCAGACCTTTGGCGCCGCTACGATATTCACCAGGCGTCATGCCGAGCTGGCCATCGACCTTTTCATAGACGCGACTGGTCGAACCAAAGCCTGCCTCGTAGATGGCGTCGGCCACCGGTGCATCGCGCCGCAATTCGACTTTCAGTTTTCGCACCCGCGCCGCGGTTTGATATTCCTTCGGCGTGCTGCCGACGATCGCCTTGAAATTGCGTTGCAGATGAAACTGGCTATAGCCCGTGCTACGTGCGAGGTCGGCGAGTGCGAACGATTTCTCAGGCTGCGCATCGATCTGTCGCGCCAGCTCGCGCACCACATCGTTCATCACGCTGCTCGGTGCTTTGCCCGGCCGGCAGCGCAGGCAGGCTCTGAAGCCCGCCGCTTCCGCAGCCGCGGGGGTATCGAAAAAGCGCACATTCTTCCGCAAGGGTCGCCGCGACACGCACACAGGCGTGCAATAGATATGCGTGGTGACCACGCCATAGACGAAATCATCCCGGCCAGCGTCGCGATTGAGCACCGCATTCCAGCGTCGCTCATCGTGCGCAGCTGTGTCATGTACTGAAGGATTCGACATGGCAGTTCTCCTTGGTGGACTGGTTGCCATGATGCCGTTACTACCTGTCTTGCGAAGTCCGCCTCTTGCGGTCGTATTGGCGATCGCATTGACGGGGGTATTGAGCGGTCGGTGGCGTGACTTTGGACGCATCGGGACTGGGGCCGGACGTGGGCTACGGGGCGGGCTTGCGCGATTATGACCGCGGTCGAGCCCGGGTTCGAAAATCCTGTCGGGTAGCGCTGCTCGCCTCCAGCGAAACAATTAGTTACGCCCGGTTTTCGCCCTGCTCTGCTATAACGGCGACATGACCGAAGCCTCCCACATCCTGGTCGTGGATGACGACCGCGAAATCCGCAAGCTGCTGAGCGACTACCTGGAGAAGAACGGTTATCGCGCCACCGCGGTTGCCGACGGCAAAGGCATGCGTCGCGCCCTGGAACAATCGCACATCGACCTGATCGTGCTGGACCTGATGCTCCCCGGCGAGGACGGCCTGAAACTGTGCAGCGATATCCGCCGCACTTCACAGGTACCGATCATCATGCTGACCGCCCTGGGCGACGACGTCGATCGCATCGTCGGACTCGAAGTCGGCGCGGATGATTACATCGCCAAACCGTTCAACCCGCGTGAGCTGCTGGTGCGGATCAAGGCGGTGTTACGCCGGATGGTGCATGCGCCACGCGACCCCTCGACCTCCGATGTCCGCGGCTATCGATTCGCGGGCTGGCGTCTGGATACGACCACGCGAATGTTGACGCACGAGAACGGCACGACCGCATCGCTGACCGGTGCCGAATTCCGCCTGCTCTCGATCCTGTTGGCGCACCCGAGCCGCGTCCTCAGCCGGGTACAGCTGATGGAGCTGGTGCGCGGCCGCGACCTGGATCCGTTCGATCGCAGCATAGATGTGCGTATCAGTCGCCTGCGCCAGACGCTCGGCGACGATGGCCGCTCGCCGCAGATCATCAAGACGATCTACGGCGAAGGCTATCTCATCGGTGTGCCGGTCGAGCAGGACTGATGAAATTCGGGTTGCCGCAATCGCTGTTCGCCCGCCTGCTCAGCGCATTGCTTGCGGTGATCGGCATCACGCTGGTGGTGATCGTCGTACTGATCCTGCAGGAACGTCGCGACCTGATGTTGCTGGGCAGCGGCGCATGGGGCGCAGCCTCCGCGATTGCCGATACGAGCACCGATCTCGCCGGCATGAATGCCGAGGCGCGAGCCGCAGCATTACAGCAATTTCGCACGGAACCGGTCGTGATCGAGGATTCGCGACCGCGCCGACCGTCACAGCGGCGCCAGGATATTGCCGCAATCGAAAAAGCCTTCGTGCAGCGAATCCGCCAGCAACTCGGAGATGGCTACAAGGTATCGATTGCGCCGGCTGAGCATCGATCGCGCAGCGTCGTGCCAGTTGTCAGTTCGTGGCGCCTGGAATCGCGCGGTCCGGGACCGGGGGGCGAGCGCCGCCTGGGGTCGCCGCCAGGCCGCCTGTTCGACGTGACTGTGGCGCTTCCGGACGGCGACCAGATCGTGTTTCGCGCTCCCGCGCCGCAGCCGGGTCCACCGCTGCCGCGCGAAATATTCATTCAGCTCGCCGTGTTGACGGCGGTGTTGGCGGTCGCTCTCTACCTGATGACACGTACCATCACGCGACCGCTGTCGGATCTTGCCAAAGCTGCCGATGCCGTGGGTCGTGGCGACGAACATCCGCCGCTGGAGGAACGCGGTGCTCGTGAATTGCGCAACGCGACGCGTGCCTTCAACTCCATGCAGGATCGTTTGCGACGCTATCTGGATAGTCGCACGCGCGTACTAGCTGCAATGTCGCACGACCTGCGTACACCGCTGACTCGCCTGCGGCTACGCGCAGAAACCATCGAAGACCCGGAAACACGCGAGCGCTTCGCCGCCGACCTGGATGAAATGAACCAGATGGTGAGCGGCGCATTGAACCTGTTCAAAGGACTTACCGACACGGAAAGCACTACGCCATTGATGGTCGATGACGTGCTGCAGGCTTTGCAGTCCGAATATCGAGAGCTCGGCGAGAATTTCGCCATCGAAGGACAGTCCACCCGCCCGGTGCTGGCCAAACCGAATGCGCTGAAACGCTGCTTGTCCAACCTGCTGCACAACGCAGTGAAATACGGCACCAGTGCCCGGGTCAGCATCGAAGACGGTCGCGAACTGGTCGTTCGCATCCGCGACGAAGGCCCCGGCATCCCGCCGGAAGTCCTCGAACAGGTATTCGAACCTTTCTACCGGGTCGAGTCATCGCGCAGCCGCGATACCGGCGGCACCGGCCTCGGCCTCAGCATCGCGCGCGATATCGCCCAGGCTCACGGCGGATCGATCGTCCTGCGCAACCTTCCTGAACGCGGCCTTGAAGCCGTCCTCACACTGCCACACGCTACCAACGGCTGAGTGAAACGCGGCCTTCGCAGAGCTTGCCGATTGGCATAGCCCGCTCGGTAAAACTTCCCTGCAAGCATGACGACGGCGGCACAGCGCCGGGAAACCTCGGCCACGTCTCTGGGGTTGTCCATGGGCCATTCCTGCGACATTCCGGGCCCATTTCGAGACCCAGTACCGGCCTTACAGTTGGTAACCATTCCTTACCCGCGATTGCAAGGCCCCCGACTAGAGTGTGTTCCAGGATGTTCTGATCGATCGACATCTACCGGCTCCTCCCCTCGCGATGAACGAGTTGGTCAGAACATCCGCCGCCCTTCCACCGTGAGGATTACTGTATGAAACATCGCGTTATCACAGCAGCCATGCTCTGGCTCGCGGCTGGCATCGTGCTTGCCGATCCCCCGGCACCGCCACCCGGCGCGGAACACCAGATCGATCGCCTGGTGACGCTGCTCGACCTGGACGCAGGCCAGAAGGTCGCCGTACAGAACGTGCTCACCGAACAGCACCAGCAGATGATGGCGCAGTGGCAACAGGCGAAGGCATCGGGTACGCGCCCGAATCGCCAACAGATGCGTGCGCAGCATGAACAAATGCAACAGGCCACCGTCGAGAAACTGCGGCCGATCCTCAGCGATGTGCAGCTGAAGAAGTTCGAAGTGCTCACTGAGCGTCCGCACGGTCCGCCGCATGGCAAGCGCCCTCCAGCGCCGGCCGCTGCGCCCGCACCCGCCCAGTAGTCCGCTGTGATCACGGGACAGCCGACTGTCCTGCCGACCGATCGAAAGGCCGCTGCTTCACCGCAGCGGCCTTTTGTTTTTTCCGGCACGCACGACGCAGTCCTTTCTCGGCAGGCCATCCCATCCTCCCTGCGCCGGATCCATGCACGAGCGATCGTCGAGGGATATAGCGATGCTCTATCGTGAAGGGCATCGGAACAGCGATACTGGTTGTCGTGACCCAAATGGACCGATGGCCGTCAACCAAATGACTCCAAACCAGAGCGGCGTACACCTCCGTTTCGTTTATCTCTGCGCGAGCGCCCTACCCCGCATGGGCATCGACCCGGTGCGGGAAAGAGCAATTGTCCGTAAGCGAATGGCAACCCTCGTGTTGTGGCAGTGATCCAACGCAAGCGCCTGGATGCTGGCGCCTCATTTGCCCTGATCGGTCTGTGCATGTTGTGGGGACTGGCACAGGTCGCCATCAAGGTCGGCAACAGCGGCATCTCTCCATTGCTGCAAGCCGGCCTGCGGTCGACCGGTAGTACCGTGCTGGTTCTTGTATGGTGCTGGTGGCGCGGCATCCGCTTGATTGAGCGTGACGGCACACTGCTCCCCGGCGTCGCCGCGGGCCTGTTGTTCACCACCGAGTTTCTGCTGCTCTACTGGGGTCTCGCCTTTACGACGGCGGCCCGCAGCACCATCTTTCTCAACAGCTCACCGTTCTTCGTTGCCTTGGGCGCCCACCTGGTCATTGCAGGCGACCGTTTCAGTGTGACCAAAGTCGTGGGGCTGATTGCGGCCTTCGCCGGTGTGGTCGTCGCTTTCAGCGATCACCTGAGCCTGTCGTCGCCGCGAGCACTGATCGGAGATGCAATGTGCCTGGGTGGCGCGGCTGCGTGGGGAGCGACCACCGTACTGATCAAGGCAACGTCGCTGTCGCGCATCGCTCCGGAACGTACGCTCGCTTATCAACTGGTGGTTTCCAGCGTGGTGCTGTGTTGCGCGTCGTGGCTGATAGGCGAAGCCGGCGTCACCAATCCAAGCCCGCTGGTCATCAGCGCTCTGTTGTATCAGATCGTCGGAGTCGCGTTCCTGAGCTACTTGGTGTGGTTCTGGCTCATCGCGCACTACCCGGCGTCGCAGGTAGCATCGTTTGTTTTTCTCACGCCGGTCTTCGGCGTGCTCGCAGGTGCGTTGCTACTGCATGACCACGTGAGCATCGGTTTGATCGCCGCACTCGCGCTAATCGCCATCGGGATCTACATCATCAATCGCCCAGCGCCCGCTACGGTGGACTGACGTTCCGAGCCCGGCCTCTCACAGCCGGCACAGGCGCTCGGCGGCATCTGCCAGCGTCGATTCGTTCTTCGCGAAACACAACCGCACTACCGACAGGTGCGGCGAAGTTGCATAGAAAGGCGACACCGGGATGGACGCGACCCCCACTTTCTGCAGCAGGGTTTCGGCGAAGTCCGTATCGCTCTGCTGCGAGATCTCGCTGTAATCAAGTAACTGGAAATACGTGCCGGCGGACGGCGTCCAGCGGAATTTCGATCCCTGCAGCCGTTCGAGAAAATAGTCGCGCTTGCGCTGATAGAACTGGCCAAGTTCCTGGCTGTGCTGCGGCTCCTGCTTGAGAAAATCCGCAATCGCATGCTGGAGCGGCGTGGCGATACTGAAAGTATTGAACTGGTGCACGCGACGTATCTCGCGCGTGAAATCCACCGGAGCCACGGTGTAGCCGACGCGCCAGCCGGTGGCATGCATGGACTTCCCGAAAGAAAAGACCGCCATGCCGCGTGCGTAGAGTTCCGGATGTTCGAGAATGCTGGCGTGACGCGCACCGTCGAACACCATGTGTTCGTACACCTCGTCCGCCAGCACCATTGCATTCGTGGGACGCAACACGTCCGCCAGCGTCGCAAGATCCGACGCCGACAATACCGAACCCGTTGGATTGTGCGGCGTATTGATCATGGCCAGCCGCAATCGCGGCGACACCGCATCGCGGACACGCTGCCAGTCGATACTGAAGAGTGGCGGCTGCAGCGGGATACGCACGGGGCGCCCCCCGGCGAGCAGCACCGCAGGCGCATACGAGTCGTAAGACGGATCGAACATGATGACGTCGTCGCCCGGATGCACCAATGCGCTGATCGCCGAGAATATGCCTTCGGTCGCGCCCAACGTGATGGTGATTTCGCTTTCGGGGTCGGGTAGCCGCCCATAACTTGCCTCCAGCTTGAGCGCAATCTGCTGACGCAACTCCGCAACCCCGGTCATCGGCGCGTACTGGTTGTGCCCCGCCGCCACGTGCTGGCCAACCAGCTCCTTCAGCCTCGCCGGCGCATCGTAATCCGGAAATCCCTGCGCCAGATTCACCGCACCGAGCTCACGAGCACGGTTGGTCATGACGGTGAAGATGGTGGTGCCGATGTGGGGGAGTTTGGAGTGGAGACGCATGTGATGAAGGTGACGGGTGACGGGTGACGGGTGACGGGTGACGCACGAGTGTCACTGCTTCGTTGCTGCTACGCAAGGCGCGCCAATACCCTACCCGTTGAGTATCCGCCGCACCAGTGACTCGCGCAGGCGTATCAGCATCCTTCGTAATATTACGATATCCCGCATGAGCGACTCGTCTTGCGGCAGTTCGTACAACTCATGAGCGAGGACCAGATGGGTTTCCAGTTCGGCGAGGGACCCCTGAGAAATCGAGATGAATCTGGCGAACTCGCGCGTCGACCCTCGTGCCGCGCCTTCCGCAATATTGGCGGGTATTGATGTGGCAGCTCTTCGCAACTGAGCTGTTAAACCATACCGCTCCTGAAGGGGCAGCTGCGAAGCATACCGGTACACGCTCTTTGCGAGATCGATTCCGCAGGTCCACACTTTTAGCTGCCCGTGATGGCGCGGCTTATGCTCTTGCATCGGCAACCTCCCTGTTACGCACATCTCAAAGTCCGGCTGCTCCAGCAGCCGCATCCAGCCCGTCACTCGTCACCCGTCACTTCTTGTAACCAGCCTCCCTCATTTCCCCCCTCCCGCCGCCAACTGCATATCCCTCTGCCTGCGTTTCTCCTGACGGGCCATCAGCACGCCGGCGACGATCACGCCGATGGTCACCAGCAGCACCATGATCGATGCGAGGGCGTTGATGTCGGGGCTGACGCCGAGGCGCACCTTGGAGAAGATGACCATGGGTAGCGTGCTGGAGCCCGGTCCCGAGACGAAGCTCGCGGTGACCAGGTCGTCCAGTGAGATGGTGAAGGCGAGCAGCCAGCCCGAGATCAGTGCCGGTGCAATGATGGGCAGCGTGATCACGAAGAAGATCTTGGCGGGGCGGGCTCCCAGGTCCATCGCGGCTTCTTCCAGCGAATCGTCCAGCGTGGACAGGCGCGATTGCACGATCACGGTGACGTAAGCCATGGTCAGCGTCATGTGGGCGATGGTGATCGTTGTCGTGCCGCGTCCGGCCGGCCAGCCGAGCAGATCCTCCATGGCCACGAACAGCACCAGCAGCGACAGGCCGGTGATGACCTCAGGCATGACCAGCGGTGCCGTCGTCATGCCGGAGAACAGCGTGCGCCCGCCAAATTTCCCGAAACGCGCCAGCGCCAAGCCAGCGAGCGTTCCCAGGATGACGGCGCCCGTGGCGCTCATCGCTGCGATCTTCAGCGACAGCCACGCCGCATCGATGATTTGCTGGTTGGCGAACAACTTGCCGTACCACTCGGTCGAAAAACCAGCCCACACCGTCACCAGGCGTGATTTGTTGAACGAGTAGACGATCAGCAGCAGGATTGGAACGTACAAAAACACGTAGCCGAGCACCAGCACCGACACCCGGAACAAGGAAACGCGTCTCATCGATGCGCTCCCTTGGCTTCCGCGCCCTGCGCGCGTTGCAGCAACATGATGGGGATCACCAGCAACGCCAGCAGAGCAATTGCAACCGCGCTGGCCACCGGCCAGTCACGATTACTGAAGAACTCGGTCCACAGTACCTTGCCGATCATCAGTGAATCCGGAGCGCCCAGCAGCGCGGGGATCACGAATTCGCCGATGGCTGGAATGAACACCAGCATCGAGCCGGCGACGATGCCGGGCATCGAGAGCGGCAAAGTGATCTTGAGAAAAGCCTTGTAGGGACGGCAGCCGAGATCCTGCGCGGCCTCCAGCAAGGTGAGATCCATTTTCTCGAGAGTCGAATACAGCGGCAGGATCATGAACGGCAGGTACGAGTAGACGATGCCGATATAGATCGCAAAGTCGGTCTGCAGCATCACGATGGGTTCATCGATGACGCCCAGCCACATCAGGAAATTATTGATGAAGCCGTTGTTCTTGAGGATGCCGATCCAGGCGTAGACGCGCAGCAGGAAGGAAGTCCAGAACGGCAGGATCACCATCATCAGCAGGATGTTGCGCGTGGTCGTCTCGGCGCGCGCAATGGCATAAGCGATCGGATAACCCACCAGCAGGCACAGCAGCGTCGAGATTGCCGCCACCTTCATCGAATTCAGATACGCCTTCCAGTACAGGCTGTCTTCGACCAGGAACAGGAAGTTGCCGAGATTCACCTTGATTTCGAGCAGCTTGCTGCCGCTCCAGTGCAACAGCGGCTGATAGGGCGGCATGGCGATCTGCGTTTCGGAGAACGCGATCTTGAGCACGATGACGAACGGCACCAGGAAGAACAGCAACAGCCAGAAGTAGGGAATTGCGACGACCGCACTGCGCCCCCTGAAGCCCCACTTCAGCAACCGCGACTGCGTCCAGCGATACGGTGGGAATTGCTGCAGGAAGCGCAGAATCAACTGCGCGCCGGCACTGTGCCGCTGGCCACTGGGCGGTTGGGCCTTGTCGATCATTCGCCGAGCACCACCGGGCTGGAGGGATGCCAGTGCACGTACACCGACTGGTCCCAGGTGATCAGGTCGTCCGCATGCCGATAGGCATTGGGCTGGGTGATGCGAATCATCTTGCCGGAATCCAGTTGCACCAGGTACACGGACATGTCGCCCATGTACGCGATCTCCTTCACCACCCCGTGCGCAACGTTGTCCTGCTGATCGGGCTTCTCGATGGAGATGTTGATCTTCTCGGGTCGCACTGCCGCCCACAGCATGACGTCCGGAGCGGAACTGACGCCGTGATCCACGAAGATGATACCGCCGAGCTCCGGCGACTCGATGCGCACGCGGTCGGGCAGATCTTCGATCATCCGGCCCTGGAACATGTTGACGTTGCCGATGAATTCCGCGACGAACTTGCTGCTCGGATATTCGTAGATATCCTTGGGCGTGCCCACCTGCACGATCTCACCGAGGTTCATGACGCCGATACGCGATGACAGGGTCATCGCCTCCTCCTGGTCGTGCGTCACGACTACGAAGGTGACGCCGAGCTGCTCCTGCAGGTTCACCAGCTCGAACTGCGTGTGCTCGCGCAACTTCTTGTCGAGCGCCCCGAGCGGCTCATCCAGCAACAGCAGCTTCGGCTGCTTAACCAGCGATCGCGCCAGCGCGACCCGTTGCCGCTGCCCGCCGGATAACTGGTGCGGCTTGCGCTTGGCGAACTGCGTGAGCTTCACCAGGTCGAGCATGTTGGCGACCCGGCTCGCAATCTCCTGCGCCGCCAGCTTGTCCTGCTTCAGCCCGAAGGCGATGTTCTGCTCCACCGTCATGTGCGGAAACAGCGCATAGGACTGGAACATCATGTTGACGGGCCGTTCGTATGGCGGGATGCCCGCCATGTCGACACCGTCGATGAGAATCTTGCCGCTGCTTGGGTCCTCGAATCCCGCCAGCATGCGCAGCAGCGTGGTCTTGCCGCAGCCGGAGCCGCCGAGCAGGCAGAAAAGCTCTTTCTTGAAGATCTTCAGCGAGACGTCGTTGACGGCGACGAAGTCGCCGAACTTCTTGGTGACGCGCTCTATCGTGATGTACGGAACTGCTTGCGGATCGTTCCAGGGCTGCAGTTTCAGTTCCGGTCGCACGCTTGTGGCCATGGGTCACCGCTTGTTGTTGTGAGGCCGGCTACGGCTGACAGGCAACACTCATCGCTGGTCAATGGTCGATGGTCGAACCGCCGCCTGTCCTTATCCGTAGCCACCTGTATCCATCCTGCGTAGCGAACCGCCTTCCGGGAAAGCGGTTCGCACACGAGCGCTACTTACCCGTGGTGAACTTGGTCCACATGCGGGTCATGAGCCGGTTGAAATCCTCGTTATAGGCCAGCGAGGGGAACAACTTGGCCTTCACCTCCGGGGTCGGATAGATGCCGGGGTCGTTCTTCACCTCGTCCTTCACCATGGGCAGCGACTTCAGATTGCCGTTGGCGTAGTTGACGGTGTTGGAATTGTTGGCGGCGACCTGCGGCTCCATCAGGTAGTTGATGAAGGCCAGCGCGTTCTTCGGGTGCTTGGCGTCCGCCGGGATGGCCAGCATGTCGAACCACACGATGGTGCCTTCCTTCGGAATCGCATACTTGATCACGATGTCCTTACCGGCCTCGGCAGCGCGGTCGCGCGACTGGAGGATGTCGCCGCTCCAGCCTACTGCCACGCACAGCTCGCCGGTTGCCAGGTCGTCGATGTACTGCGAGGAATGGATCTTGCGGATATAGGGCCGGATCGCCATCAGCTTCTCTTCGGCCGCCTTCAGGTCCTCTTCCTTCTGGCTGTTCGGATCGCGGCCAAGCCAGGCCAGCGTGACCTTCAGCAGCTCATCCGGCGCATCCAGCACCGAAACGCCGCAGTCCTTGAATTTGGCGATCAGCTTGGGATCGAAGATGTAGTTCCAGCTGTCCGGCACCACGCCCTCGCCCAGGATCTTCTTGAGCTTGGCCTCGTTGTAGCCGATGCCGGTGGTGCCCCAGAGATAAGGAATCGAGTGATCGTTGTTGGGGTCGTGCAGTGCGACGCGCTGCATGATGTCCGGATCCATGTTGGCGAGATTCGGCAGCTGGCTCTTGTCGAGCTTCTGGAACACACCGGCTTTGATCTGGCGTTCCAGGAACGAGGCGGATGGCACTACGACATCGAAACCGGAGCTGCCGGCCAGCAGGCGCGTTTCCAGCACGTCGTTGGAGTCGAACACGTCGTAGGTGACCTTGATGCCAGTCTTCTCTTCGAAGTTCTTGACCGTGTCCTCGGCAATGTAATCGGACCAGTTGAATACGTGCAGAACCTTTTCTTCCGCGGCAGGCCCGGCCTGCTCGGCCTGTTTGACTTCTTCCTTCTTGCCGCACGCTGCCAGCGCGAGGCTGATCGCAACGGCGGTGACCGTAACGCGTAATCGGTTATTCATTGCAATGCTGCTCCCCGTGAGATTGCTCGGACCGGGACCGCGCGGGCGCCGGTGGACTCGGCGCGAGCGTAACGCAGATCGTGGGGTTGGGGCTACGGCAGCGGACGCGTTCGATCGATCGGCAAACCCAGTCGCGAGACCCGCATGGCGGTCCGTTCAGGCCTGGAATTTTCCCTGGCGATGCGCTTCTTCCAAAGTCATGTCCAGCGACTTGCGTGCCTTGTCGATCAACTCATCCACCTGGTCGTGAGTAATGACCAATGGTGGTGCAATGATCATGGTGTCACGCACGGCGCGCATGACCAGTCCGTTGCGGATGCACAGGTCGCGGCACCAAGTACCTACGTCGCCTGGATCGGCGAAGGGCAGCCGCCCGGCTTTATCGCGTACCAGCTCCAGGGCACCGATCAGCCCGACACCACGAGCCTCCCCGACCAGCGGATGATCGGCAAGTTCGCGCCAGCGGCGTTGCAGATACGGACCGACGTCGTCCTTGACGCGCTCGACGATCTTCTCCTCGCGCAGGATGGTGATCGCCGCACAGGCAACCGCAGCAGAGACCGGATGCCCGGAATAGGTGAAGCCATGGTTGAACTCGCCGCCGCGTTCGATCAGGACCTGCGCAACGCGATCCCCGACCATGACGCCGCCGATGGGCAGGTATCCCGAGGACATGCCCTTGGCAATGGGCATCAGGTCCGGCCGGATCGCGAAATGCTGCGAGCCGAACCACTCCCCGAGACGGCCAAAGCCGCAAATGACTTCATCGGCCACCAGCAGGATGCCGTACTTGTCCACGATCCGCTGGATCTCGGGCCAGTAACTCGCCGGTGGCACGATGACGCCGCCGGCACCCTGGATGGGCTCGCCGATGAATGCAGCAATCTTGTCTGGGCCGATCTCGAGAATCTTCGCTTCCAGCGCCCGTGCCGCAACCAGCCCGAACTCGTGCTCGGACAGATCGCCACCTTCCCCATACCAGTAGGGCTGGCGAATGTGGACGATGCCGGGGATCGGCAAACCGCCCTGCGCATGCATCGGCGCCATGCCGCCCAGGCTTGCTCCAGCCATGGTGCTGCCGTGATACGCATTGGTGCGGCTGACGATGACGCTGCGTTGCGGCTGACCGAGCACATCCCAGTAACGGCGAACCGTACGCACCACGGTGTCATTCGCCTCCGAACCGGAGCCGGTGAAGAACACATGATTGAACTGTGCCGGCGTCACCTCGACCAGCAGTCGTGCTAATTCGATGGCAGGCGGATGGGCGACCTGAAAGAAGCTGTTGTAATAAGGCAGTTCAAGCAACTGACGATAGGCGACATCCGCCAGCTCGCGTCGCCCGTAACCGAGGTTCACACACCACAGGCCCGACATGCCATCCAGGATCTGTCGGCCATCGGACTCATACAGGTACACGCCGTCCGCGCGGGTAATCAGCCGCGTGCCTTTGCGACTCAGCGCCGCATGATCGGTAAACGGATGCAGGTAGTGCGCAGCGTCCAGGGCCTGCCATTCGGCAGTCGTACGGGAAGGAATGTACGGGCCGGACGTGGACATTGCTTCACCGGAAGCGACGGGAGTCTATGGAGGCCAACCAGCCAACGGCTATCGGCAAGCTGGCCAGCGCAGAATCTGCATTCGAACTCGACCGGCCTCGCTTTCCAGGTCGCGCTTTTCCGGATCGAGAGAGATTCCGCATCGAAGTCTTCATGAATACACCGCTAAAAAAATAAAATCGTTCGGCAAGCATCCGTCCTGCCATACGCTCTGGCCATCTTGCCGATAGCCGTTGGCCGGTTGGCCGGTTGGCCGCTCAACGTCGCTAGACGTTGAGCAACAGATGCTCTCTCTCCCACGAACTGATCACCTGCAGGAACGTCTCGTACTCGCTTTCCTTGACCGCCGAATACGCCAGCACGAAACGCTCGCCGACGATGTCGATCAGCGGCCGGCAGTCGCGCAGCAAGCGCAGGGAATCTTCGATGTTGCGCGGCAGGCTGAACGGCAGATCGTGTGCGCTGCCGGAAATCGGTTCCGTGGGCTTCAGTCCTTCGACCATGCCGAGATAGCCGCATGCCAGGGACGCCGCTATCGCGAGATAGGAATTGGCATCCGCGCCGCCGACGCGATTCTCGACGCGGCGGTTGGCAGGATTCGATACCGGAACGCGCAGCCCCGCGGTCCGATTGTCGTAGCCCCACTGGCTGTTGATCGGCGCTGAGTGGAACCGGGTGATGCGACGATACGAATTCACGTTGGGCGCGAACAGCGACATGGCCGCCGGCAGATATTTCTGCAGGCCGGCGATGTGCGAGAAGAACAGTTGCGAGGGACGACCCTCGGCATCGCTGAAAATATTCTGGCCGGTGCGCCGATCGACGATGCTCTGGTGAATATGCATCGCGCTGCCCGGCTCACGCGCCATCGGCTTGGCCATGAAGGTCGCGTACATTTTGTGACGCAGTGCCGCCTCGCGCATCGTGCGCTTGAACAGGAACACCTGGTCGGCCAGCGACTGCGCGTTGCCGTGGATCAGGTTGATTTCCATCTGCGCCGCGCCGTCTTCATGAATCAGCGTGTCGATCTCTATGTCTTGCGCTTCGCAGAACGCATACAGATCGTCGAACAAGGGATCGAACTCGTTGACCGCCGCGATCGAATAGGACTGCCGGCCGATCTCAGGACGGCCGGAACGACCTACCGGCGGCTTGAGGGGATAGTCGGAATCGATGTTGGGCTCGACCAGGAAGAACTCGAGCTCGGGCGCAACCACCGGTTCCCAGCCATGCTGCGCATAAAGCTCCAGCACGTGCTGCAGTACATAGCGTGGCGCCATCGTTACCGGGCGTCCGTCCGAATAGAAACTGTCGTGGATGACCTGCGCGGTCGGCTCGGCAGCCCACGGTACGACCCGGATCGTGGCCGGGTCGGCCTTCAGCACGATGTCGATTTCGGAGGGGCTGATGGCGCGCTCATCGTCCGGGTATTCGCCGGTAACGGTCTGCAGGAAGATGCTCTCTGGCAGCCGCATGCCCTCCTCTTCGGCGAACTTCGCCGCCGGCATGATCTTGCCGCGCGGTACTCCCGCCATGTCGGGAATAATGGCCTCGACTTCCGAAATACCGTGTTCTTTGAAGAATTGCTGAATGACGCTCATACACGATGCCTCATCGCCTGCTCACGCGCCGCCTTGCCGAAGGCGGCGAGCAATGCCCGCGAAAACGAATTGTCCTGAAACTTCCACTCCGGGTGCCACTGCACGGCGAGCGCGAATGAGGCGGCGTCCTGCACCCGGAAGGCTTCGATGACGCCATCCGGGGCTCGCGCCTCGACGCTCAGCCCATGACCCAATGTCTGTACGCCCTGCGAGTGCAGCGAATTCACTACGAGGTGATCCTGCCCGGCGAGCTCGCGCAGCATGCCGCCGCCGGTCAATTCCACTTCGTGCGCCGGTCCATACTGTTCATCGAGGGGTGCGCTCGTGTCCTCGCGATGGTTCCGGAAACCGTCCACCTCGTGCAGCCGCTGCCACAGCGTGCCGCCGAAGGCGACATTCATCTCCTGGAAGCCCCGGCAGATTGCCAGCAGCGGCAAGCCCGCCTGCACAACTCGCGGAATCAGCGGGAGTGTCGTTGCGTCCCGCGAGGCGTCGTGCAGGGTGCCCGGTTCGCTGGCCGACCCTCCATATCGATGCGGCTCGACATTGGATGGGCTGCCTGTCAGCAAAATACCGTCAAATTCACTCAACATGTCCGGATCCACGATGTCGCCGAGCGAAGGAATCAGCACCGGCACGGCGTCGGCCCCCACGGCGACGGCGTTGATGTACTTCTCGCCCACACAGTGGAAGTAGTGATGTCCCAACAGACGGCGGTCCGCAGGGATTCCGATGAGCGGCTTCCTCGACATAGCGTTTAATATCTTTAACAACCAGCGGGGGTGCTGGCGTCCAGACGAGGCCACATTTAACCACAGTCAGAGGCCGTTCGCCCGCTCGGCATTCACACATTGAAGCCATTTTCAGGCCTCACAAGGGCTTGCACGCCGCACGACCGGTGGCCGCCGGCTTGCCGGCGCGAGCTTACGCTGGGTATCCTGCGGACCAGACGGTGAGTTCACACCGTTATTAAATTTTAAACGGATCGACTAGATAGGAAGCACCACGATGGTCGATCGCACAATCCCTGAGCTGCTCGCCTTCCAGCGCGATCATCCCACTACGCGCTTCGTCGATATCCTGCTCGCGGATCTGTCCGGCATCCCTCGCGGTAAGCGCGTGATGATCGAAGAGCTGGCGAGTGTCTACGAAGGAAGGTTCCTGCTCCCTGGCTCGATGTTCGCGAACGACGTACTCGGCGGCACGATCGAAGCAACCGGCCTGGGCTTCGATGAAGGCGACCGCGATCGGGCCTGCCTGCCGATCGATGGCACCTTGGTGCCAGTGCCGTGGAGCAATGAGGATGTTGCGCAGGTACAAGTCGCCATGCACGACCACGACGGGACGCCCTTCTATGGCGACCCGCGCCACGTCCTCTCCAAAGTACTCGAACGCTTCCGGGAACTTCGACTGACGCCCGTCGTGGCCATTGAGCTGGAGTTCTATTTCCTCGACCGGGAACGCACAGCGCAAGGCCGGGCGCAGCCGCCGCTGTTGCCGCAAACGCAGCGGCGCGAATACCGCACCCAGATCAACTCCATGACCGACCTGAATGAATTCTCGGCCGTACTCGCCGACATCAGCACGGCTTGCGAACGCCAGAGGGTACCGGCCGGAACGGCACTGGCTGAATACGGGCCGGGCCAGTTCGAAGTCAACCTTCATCACTCACCCGACGCTCTCGGTGCCTGCGACGAAGCAATCCGCTTCAAACGCCTGGTGCGGGGCGTCGCAACACGACACGGCATGGAAGCCACCTTCATGCCCAAGCCATATCGCGACATGGCCGGCAGCGGCGCGCACATCCATGTCAGCCTGCTCGACGACACGGGTCGCAACGTCTTCGAATCTACCGACGCGACCGGCAGCACGCAGCTGCATCACGCCATTGGCGGACTCGCGACAACCATGGCCGAGGCCATGTGGATCTTCGCACCGACCGCCAACTCATACCGTCGCTACCGATCCGAATCGTATGTGCCGCTCAATCCAAGCTGGGGCGTCAACAATCGCGGCGTAGCATTGCGTATTCCATTCAGCGACCCGGCGAATCGACGCGTCGAACATCGGGTCGCCGGCGCTGATGCCAATCCCTATCTACTGACGGCGGCGGTACTGGCGGGCATGCACCACGGCATCGTGAATAGAATCGATCCCGGCAAGCCCCTCAGCGGCAACGCCTATCGCGATGCTACAACCACCCTGCCCGTTACGTGGCCCGAGGCGGCTCTTGCCTTCGAAGGCAGTAACCTACTGCGCGAATATTTCGGCACCGACTTTCACAAGCTCTTCGCGATTACGCGACGCGGTGAACTACAGGCGTTTGAATCGCATGTATCGACGCTGGAGTACGAGTGGTATGTGAGCGGGAGCTGATGAGGATGGTGATGAAGGTGATGGAAGTGATCGAAGTGATGTAGGTGACGAAGGTCCGAGCGGATCGTCACCACAGGCTCCCTGCACCCTCGCCCTCACCTCTCACTTCCATCACGTCCATCACGTCCATCACGTCCATCACTTCGATCACTTCCTCACCGTCATCACCTCCATCACCCCTCCTCCCCGATGCCCCCTCCCCACACGCCCTCTTACTACTCTGCATCCGCCAATCCGGCGCCGACGCATGCTTCGCTGGAAGGCGATCTCGACGCTGACGTCTGCGTGATCGGCGGGGGAATTGCCGGTTGTTCGACAGCTTTGCACCTCGCGGAACGCGGCTATCGGGTCATTCTGCTGGAGGCAAAGCGCATCGGCTGGGGGGCGTCGGGTCGCAGCGGTGGCCAGGCAATCGTCGGTTATGCCTGCGGCCAGCAAAAGCTCGTCGACAGCGTCGGCCTCGATGACGCACGCAAACTATGGGACATCACGCTTGAGTCTTTAGCGCTCATTCGCGAGCGCGTCGCGCAACATCGGATCGACTGCGATCTGCATTGGGGACAATTGAGCGTCGCCATCAAATCGCGACAACGCGAAGCACTGATCGCCGAGCAGCATGACCTGGCAGAGCGCTTCGGCTACCAACAGCTGCGACTAGTCGAACGCAGCGAAGTTGAATCTCTGCTTGCCACCAAGCGCTATTGTGCTGGCCTGTACGACAGTGGCAGCGGCCATCTGCATCCGCTGAACTACACACTGGGACTCGCTGCAGCGGCCCAAGCGGCTGGCGTAAGAATATTAGAGGATTCTTCGGTCGTCAGAATCGAACGGGCAGATCCGGCAACCGTTATTTGTAGTCGCGGTCGGGTGAAGGCGCGATTCGTTGCACTGTGCTGCAACGCCTATGTCGATGGCCTGGCACCCAGATTGCGGGCGCGCATCATGCCGGTCGGCACTTATATAGTCGCAACCGAACCGCTCGGTGAGGCACGCATTGCGGCGCTGATGCGCGAGAACATCGGCGTAACGGATACCAATTTCGTTCTCGACTACTACCGCCGTTCGGCAGATCACCGTTTGTTGTTCGGCGGTCGCGTCAGCTACTCAGGCCTCGACGCACGCAACACCAAGCATGCAACCCGGCAACGCATGTTGAACGTCTTTCCGCAGCTTGCCGACGTGAACGTCGAATATGCCTGGGGTGGATACGTCGATATCACCATGAACCGCGCCCCGGATTTTGGCCGCCTCGCCGCAAATATCTACTATCTGCAGGGATTCTCCGGCCATGGCATCGCGCTCACCGGCATTGCCGGCAAGCTGGTCGCCGATGCGATTGCTGGTCAGGCGGAACGCTTCGACCTGTTCACGAAAATCCCCCACCACAATTTCCCCGGCGGCCGCCTGCTGCGCACACCGGCTTTGATGCTGGCGATGTTGTGGTATCGGATGAGGGATTGGCTGTGAGGGGCGAGTGATGGAGGTGATGCGAGTGATGAAGGTAAAGGGCCCGCGGGCTTCTTACCTACATCACTTCCATCACCCGATTCGCCTCCATCACCCGCATCACTCCCCCTCAAACTCACATCCGCTCGTGCAGGTCTCGTGAATCACGACCTTGCTCAGTTGCGGCAGCAGCGGCTTCATTTCATTCCAGACCCAGCGCGCCAGATTCTCGCTGGTAGGATTTTCCAGCCCGGGGATTTCGTTGAGGTAGTGGTGATCGAGGCGGTCGAAGGTGGGCTGGAATGCTGCACGCACATCGGCGAAGTCCATCACCCAGCCGGTCTGCGCGTCCACCGCGCCGCCGATATGCAGCTCGATGCGAAACGAATGCCCGTGCAGGCGCGCGCACTTGTGGCCGGCCGGCACATTGGGCAGGCGATGCGCCGCCTCGATGGTGAAGACCCGGAAAATTTTCATGAGGATCGTTGACGAACGTCAACGCTGCTTCTTTCTGGCCGCAGTCGTCCGCTAGCGCAGACCGACATCACGCCGCTTTGCGGCGACGCGAGCTCTTCACACAACTGCAGGTGCCGCAAGTGCAGCGAATGGCAACGCACGCCTTGCAGACGGTGAAGTCCACCGAACCGAAATGGCGGCGGCACTCCTCGCAGTAAGGCTTGCGTCTTGCACCGCGCGCGGTGCGATAAGAATCCACAGCCTTGGTGTTGTCGGCAGTCTGCTCGTCGGAGCACGCGCCGAGATCCTTGTTTACGATCGATCGCAGGAAAGTCGTCGCACCCATCGAGCTGAGCTTGAACAGCCGCACCTGCTCCTGCGCCAGGCCCATTTGCGCCACGGGGTCATAAATAACTACGCCGAGCTTCGGGTGGAAATTGACCTTGAATGCATCGACGCTCATGACGGGGCTCGGGCGCGGTTCGCGCAGGATCGTGGGGGGGAGATAGGGAGGGGGCTGTAAAACAAGCGTAATTGTGCTGCAACGCAGGATTCATATCAATCCGTGCGAGCCCCTATTCGTCACAAAACATACGCTGTCATCAAGATAAAGGGCATACGAACGGTCATTCGCAGCCCCTTGAGGTGGATTCATGCACGCCGCAGTTGCAGCATCGATCGCGATTTAGCCGCTGCTTCCGCCGGAATCTGCGCGTGTCAATACAAAACACTTGTGAATTTTCGGGCTGCGACGGAAATCCCACGGCAGCGTGGCCTTAGTTATGTCTTCAATCGCAAATCCCGCCAGCTTCTCGCTGTCCAGCTTGAAGCGTGTGAAATTATTGGAGAACAGAATGACGCCACGAGGCGCCAGCAACGCACCTGCCAGCGTCAGCAGCGACACATGATCGCGCTGAACATCGAAATCCTCTTCCATGCGCTTGGAACGCGAATGCGTAGGCGGATCGATGAACATGAAGTCGTAGCGCCGCGCAGTGTCCCGCTGTTCGCGTAGCCACGTTATGCAATCTGCCTGCACGAATCCGTGCTGGGGGCCGGCCAGCTCGTTGAGAGCGAGATTGCGTTTCGCCCAATCCAGATAGGTACGCGACATGTCGACAGTAGTCGAAGATACCGCGCCGTTGCCGGCAGCGTAGACGGACGCCGTACCCGTGTAGGCAAACAGATTCAGGAAGCGCATGCCTCGCGCCATCGCCCCTACGCGCTGCCGCGTCAGGCGATGATCCAGAAACAATCCCGTGTCGAGATAGTCGTGAAAGTTCACCTGGAAGCGGAACTGCCCTTCGCGCACGATCTGAAATTCACGCTCTTCGGCCACCTTCTCGTATTGAGCCACTCCTTTCTGCTGACGGCGCTGCCGCAGATGAATGCGCTCCTTCGGCAAGCCGAGCACCTCCGGGATCACCGCCAAAGCCTCTCGCCGGCGCGAACGGACTGCATCCAGCGCCACCGTTCGCGGCGCCTCATATTCCTGCACGAAAGCCCATTGACCCTCGGCACCGTCCGAGTACATGTCGATGGCAAATGCGTACTCAGGCATGTCGGCGTCATAGGCGCGGTAGCAATAGACCGACTCACGTCGCGCCCAATCGCCTGCTGCCTTGAGGTTCTTGCGCAGCCGATTCGCAAACATCTGCGCACCCGGCTGCGCGCGAATCTCGTTCTCCTGTTCTTCGGTTCGTGGCGGACGAGCGGGACCGGTGTAATCCGCAGGTATAACGTCGAATCGCAGCAGACGGCATTCAATGCGACCGTTGAACAGGGTATGCGTGCGCCGGGCGTTGATACCGATCGCCTTGGCCAGCGGCGGATTCCCGGTGAACACAGCCGCTTTCCAGCCTTCGAAGTTCCCGCGCAGCTTACGTCCCAGCAATTCGTACAACGACTGCAGGTGTTCCTGATCGCCGATGCGCTCGCCATACGGAGGGTTGGTCACCAGCAAGCCGGTCGCCTCGCCTTCCTTGTCGAGCTGTGCAAGGTCGCGGCGTTCGACGTGCACGAAACCACGTAACCTGGCGCGTTCGGTGTTCTCTATGGCCGCGTGTACGGCACCAGGATCGGCATCGTAGCCGCGCAGGACCAGCCGTGTATTTTCGGTTGCGGATCTGCGCTCGCGAGCTTCATCGACGATCTTCTGCCACAGCTCACGATCATGCCCGCGCCAGCCGATGAAACCGAAATGCCTGCGCATCGAGCCCGGCGCGATATCGAGCGCCATCAATGCAGCCTCGATGACCAGCGTTCCCGACCCGCACATCGGATCGAGAAACTCTCCACCCGCCCGCGCAATGGTCGGCCAGCCACAGCGCAGCAATATGGCCGCGGCAAGATTCTCTTTCAGTGGCGCCGCGACTCCCCGCGCGCGATAGGCACGCCGATGCAAGCTCTCGCCCGAAAGATCCAGACTCACTGTTGCCCGATCTCGATCCAAGCGCACATCGATACGCACGTCCGGCTGTTCCAGGTCGATGGTCGGCCGCTCGCCCGTGCGTTCGCGAATCTGATCGACGATAGCGTCCTTGGTCTTGAGCGCACCGAAATGAGTGTGCGTGATGCCGCTCGTGGCCCCGGAAAGATCGATCGCCAGCGTGCCGGTGGGCTCAATGTGATCGAGCCAATTGACGGTTGAAACACCCTCGTACAGGGCGTCGGCCGTAGGCGCAGAGAAAACCGCGAGCGGCATCAGCACCCGGCTCGCGGTCCGTGACCACATGCAGGCCCGATAAGCCGTCTCCAGCGTGCCTTCGAACTGCACACCGAGTTTGAATTCGCGTATCTGCGTGGCGCCACAGTCGCGCAATTCCGCGGCGGTCAGGTCGGCGATGCCCGGTGGGCAGGAAGCGAATAGCTGCATGGATTGGGAAATTCTCGAAGAGGGCGCGGGCGCCAGTACGGTTTACATCGAATGTGGGAAGCGGGCCGGCCTCATTGGCAGCGCAACGCCCGCGGGAACGACCGCCCGATTTCTATCAGGCTGTTCATCTGCGCGCGTTGCCCCTCGCCGAGCGAAGAGATGCCCGGCCGCTTCACGAGCGGGTGTGGCCGTCGAGCGTCATGAGCGGACCGTAGAGTTCCGGACGGCGATCGCGAAACACGCCCCAGGCATTGCGGTAGTCGCGTATCGCGTCGAGATCGAACGTCGCGGTCAGGATCGACTCGCTGCTGCGATCCGCCTGCCCGAGAATTGCACCGGTGTGGTCGGTAATAAACGAAGAGCCGTAGTACGTAACGGTCCAGCGCTCGCCCTTCTCGGTACCGGTGCGATTCGAGGCAATCAGCGGCATGATGTTCGCAGCCGCATGACCCTGCATGGCGCGCTGCCAGTGATCGCGCGAATCGATCGTCGCGTCCTGCGGCTCGGCGCCAATAGCCGTGGGATAGAACAGAATCTCGGCACCCAGCAATGCCATCGCGCGAGCGCTTTCCGGGAACCACTGATCCCAGCAGATTGCCACGCCGATGGTGCCGAAGCGGGTCTTCCACACCTTGAATCCGGTGTCGCCCGGCGAGAAATAGAATTTCTCGTGATAGCCCGGGCTCTCGGGGATGTGCGCCTTGCGATAGGTCCCCAGCACGCTGCCGTCGGCATCGACGATGGCGACTGAATTGTAAAAGGCGTTGCCGTCACGCTCGTAGACGCTGGCCGGCAGCACCACGCTCAGCTCGCGCGCCAGCGCCTGAAATCGCTGCACCGCAGGACTCTCCGCCATCGTTCGAGCGATCGAAAAATAACGCTGATCGTGGTCCTTGCAGAAGTACGGCGTCTCGAACAACTCCTGGATCAGGATGATGTTCGCGCCCTTGACCGCAGCGGCGCGAATCAGGCGCTCGGCGGTTGCAAGGTTCTCTTCGCGATTCCCGGTGCAGGCGAACTGCGTTGCGGCGACGGTGGTTTTCATGGAGATGGCGGTGAAGAAGGTGAAGGAGGTGATGTAAGTGATGCGGGTAACGCGGGGATTCAAGTCATGGGGGAAGTCAGTTATCAGGGCCGATCGGGCGGTTCGCTTTGAACCTTCATCACCTGCATCACCTTCATCCCGCGTATCACCCTCATCCGATCCACATCAGAACGTCGGCGGCGTGCTCGCGCTGATGATCTCACACGGCTCGGTGCCGGGATTGTGGAATCTGTGTGGCACGGCGCTGGTGAAATAATACGCATCTCCGGGGCCCAGCACGCGGGTCTGGCCGCCGACGGTGAGCTCGACCTGGCCGCTTAGCACCACGCCGCCCTCCTCGCCCTTGTGACTAAGCATGTCCGTGCCCGTGTCGGCACCGGGGCGATAGCGCTCATGCATGATGGTCATGGCGCGATTGGCACGCTTGGCGGCCACCAGCCGCAGCGATATCTCGCCATCACTGATGTCGGTAAGTTCCTCGCGCGTGTAGAACACCTGTGGGCCCGCCTGCAGTTCCAGCGTAAAGAACTCGGCGAGCGACATGGGGATGCCTTCCAGCACTTTCTTCAGCGAGCTGATGGACGGACTGACGCGGTTCTGTTCGATCAGCGAGATAGTGCCGTTGGTGACCCCCGCGCGCTTGGCCAATTCGCGCTGCGACAGGCCATACATCACGCGCACTGCCTTGAGCTGGCCACCTACATCCATCGTCATTACCCACCTCGCCAACGGCTAAATACCGTCCGAAGTGTTTAGAATAATCGACGCGTATCGCCACTGGCCAGCCATTTCTGCCGCGGATTTGAGCATCGTGTCGAATTTTCTTATCATCCGACTCGATCCATCCCACCACGCCGCCCGGTGTTTTTCCGAAGGATTGCGCTCATGCCAGTGAACCCATCGCCCACCGATCTCGAAGCCCTGTGGATGCCCTTTACCGCCAATCGCCAGTTCAAGGCCAACCCGCGATTGCTGGCCCGCGCCGAAGGCATGCATTACTGGACCGACGATGGCCGCCAGATCCTGGACGCAGTCGCAGGCCTGTGGTGCGTCAATGCCGGGCACGGCCGCAAGGAAATCGCCGCGGCGGTGAGCAAGCAGATTGGCACGATGGAATTCGCCCCGACCTTCCAGATGGGGCACGACGGCGCCTTCGAGCTAGCGAATCGCTTGATCAAGCTCACGCCCGGCGACCTCAACCATGTGTTCTTCACCAACTCCGGTTCAGAATCGGTGGATACCGCGCTCAAGATCGCCATTGCGTACCAGCGGGTGCGCGGCGAAGCCTCGCGACAGAGATTGATCGGCCGCGAGAAGGGCTACCACGGTGTCGGATTCGGCGGTATTTCGGTCGGCGGCATGGTCAACAACCGCAAGTTCTTCGGCAGCATGCTGCCAGGCGTGGACCATCTGCGACATACCTTCGATCTCGAACACAATGCGTTCTCGCGTGGCGTTCCGGAATGGGGTGCGCACCTGGCAGACGATCTCGAACGGCTAGTCGCGCTGCACGATGCTTCGACCATTGCGGCCGTCATAGTCGAGCCGGTCTCGGGCTCGGCCGGCGTGATACTGCCGCCGCAGGGCTATCTGCAGCGACTGCGCTCGATCTGCGACAAGCACGGCATCCTGCTGATCTTCGATGAGGTCATCACCGGCTTCGGCAGACTGGGCACGGCGTTCGGCGCGCAGTATTTCGACGTGCTGCCCGACATCGTCACCTCGGCGAAAGGACTCACGAACGGCGCGATACCGATGGGTGCCGTATTCGTCCGCAAGCACATCTACGACGCCTTCATGCACGGCCCGCAGAGCGCGATCGAGCTGTTTCATGGCTATACCTATTCGGCACATCCTGTGGCATGCGCGGCCGCACTTGCGACTCAGGATATTTATGAGCGCGAAGGACTGCTGACGCGTGGCGCCGAACTGGCGAAGCATTGGGAAGATGCGGTGCACTCATTGCGAGGCTTACCGCATGTCATCGACATTCGCAATCTGGGACTGATGGCAGGCATCGAGCTGGAGTCGCGCCCCGGTGCGCCCGGAACCCGCGGCTACGAGATTTTTGTGAAGGCGTATGAAAAGGGCGTTCTGGTGCGTGTCACCGGCGACATCATCGCGCTATCGCCGCCGCTGGTCATTGAGCCGGCGCAGATCGATCAGTTGGTCACGATGCTGGCTGAAGTCATTCGCTCCACGCCATAGACGGCGGTAAAAAAAGGCCCCGGACTTTGCAGTCCGGGACCTTTGTCGTGTGCAGCTCGAAGGCCGCGCTGCTTCAGCGACTCACTTCCAGGGGAAGGTGGTAGCAATCGTGAACACCACCCGCGCCTCCGAACTGAACACGTCATGCGGCGTGCCGTCGGCTTCCTTCAGGTCGCTGCCGTCGACCCACTTCAACGCCAGATTGAAATTACCCGCCGTGTAGCCGACACCGAGCGAGTAATCGATGTAAGGCCGGCCGCTCTTCGGATCGGTGTGCTTCAGGTCGTCCCAGTAGTCACCGAAGTTGTAACCCGCATGCGCCAGAATCGAGAAATTATTCGGCAGCGGGAAGGTGCCATTGCCCTCGACATACCACGCAGGGGTATCGCCGCTGGTCGAGTCTCCACCGAAATCGTTCGAATACCACAGCTTGCCCTTGAACCAGTCCTTGCTCAGGCTGCCGTAGATTTCGAAGTAGTTTGCGTCTGAGTCGTCCGGATACGTGTAGTAGACCAGGCCGGCATCCCAGCCGATGCCGTTCTCCATCGTCCCGGTAAAGCCGGTGTACACATCCAGCTCCCAGTTGATGTCCGACTCGTCGCCGAAATCGACGTTGCTGGCCCAACCGCCGATGTACCAGCCGCTGTCATGCGCGTAGTCGATGCTCGCCTGGATAGCAGGATCTTGTGCGGATTGCGTAATGCCGCGGAAGTCGTAGTCGCTCGCGAGCGTCCACGTCGATGTCACGCCAGCATTGGCTGCGCCGGCAGCCGCAACCAGACCGACCGCGGCCAGAATCCTCAGATTTCGCATAAATCTCCCCTTGTGGTGAGAAAGAAACACGCCAAAGCGGCGCAATGGATTGAGTTTACTGTGTGCAGCCGACTAAAAGTGTTTTCGAGGTAAGAAAGCAACAGCTGCAGCCCGCCGTAAGAGATGCAGCAAGCATGCCAAGCTCAGCGCGGAAAACTCCGCATTGATCGATGTGCGCAGGAGGCACTGGGATGCACAGCGCCTCTTGCGTGATAGCGGCGCGGAAGCCAGCACTCATGCGGCTTCCGACCGTTAGTTGTATGTAGTGTTGCGTGACGTCAAATGCGGATCGCGCTCACCTGTCGCTCAATCACCGCACGAGAATCGATCGAAGAGAATCGGTCCGCCCCAACCCCGGGCAATGACACTACTGTACGCGCTATTTTGAGGCGGCTTCGAAGATCACGTAGAGCTTGGCCATGGGCTCCTTCACGTCCCAGATCCCGCTGAAGCCGGCCGGCACCACGAACGAATCGCCCGCTTTGAACGCCCAGCTGCGACCGCTTGCGTCTTCGATGCGAACCGACCCTCGCGTGATATGGCAGAACTCATTCTCCGTGTACCGCACGCGCCAACGCCCGGGCGTACTTTCCCATACTCCGGCAAAGAACTGCCCGGTTGTATCGCTGAAGAAGTTGCGCGCAGTCTGCTCTGGCATGCCGCCAAGCAGGCGATCGACAGGTGGACGCGAGACAGTGATCTCAGGCTGCACTGCAGCGAAATCGACGATGCCAGGAGTTGCAGATGCGGTCATGACGATGCTCGATAAACACACGGGAACCTCGAATGTAGGGCGACAGCAGCTCGATAGCCACCTTGAATGAGCTGTTGGACGATTTGAATGAAGCCCGGCGCGTCCCTGCGCCGGCTCCAGTGCGATTGCCGCGAGTGCGGCTGAACGCTAGTGCGCCTGTGCAACTGCCGTCGGCGTAGTCGGACGAATCGCCAGACTGACACGCCGCTCCCAGGCGAACGCCTCAAGATCGTCCTTCGTGGCCGTCGCCATGTCTTCTCCGTGTGCCGACAGGCGGATCTGTTCCGGTGCAGCACCTCCTTTGATCAGTGCCTCACGCACTGCATCGGCGCGACGCATCGACAGCTCCATATTCTGTTCGGGCGTACCGCGTGGGTCTGCGAATCCGTGCAACTGCACTTCCATCTGCGAGTGCACCGCCAGTAGTTTTCCCAACTCTTCGAGCTTGCCAGCCACCTGCGGATCGATGTCCGCGCTCGCGGTCCTGAACATCACATCCGCATGCAGCCGCTCAGCGAGTGCATCGAGCATTTCGTTGTCACCGCTTTGTGCGCTTGCCTTGGCGAGTTCAGCGCGCGTGTCCGTCAACTCATCCTGCAACTGCTGTGCATGCAGGTCGGCACGCTTAGCAGCCCCAACCTGGTCACCGAGCACACCGCCCAACATGAAGCCAACAGCCGCCCCAACCGGCCCACCAACCACAGCGCCGACCGCAGCGCCGCCGAACATGCCCTTACCCGTCTCTTTGCTGTACTTGCCATCACCCGCATTCGCGGCTGCCGAGCACAACCCTAGGACCACCGCTGCGACCAACACTTTGCTGTACATGACGCGCTTCCTCACCAGATTTCGTCGTTGCCGCGGGTGACGATCTAACCCGTGGAAGCCATTGAAGGCCCGCATCGCGACTGAATCCGCTCTGCGCTATGGCGGGGTGAGGACGGATCGTGGTGAATTGTGGCGCTGGGAGAGGTGACAGGAGTGACAAGGAACCGGAACTTCCGGGCACCCTTCGCTTTGTCACTCATGGGACCGTAAGATAAGAACGGTGACGGGAGTGACAGGAGTGACACGGGTGACAACGAGTGCGGAACTTCCGCGCACCCTCTGCTTTGTCACCCCTGTGACTATTGTCACTCCTGTCACTTCCTACTCCATCTCCGGCATCACCGGACGCCGCCATATGCCGGAGTTCGACTGCGCTAGCGCCAGCAGGGCCGAGCGCCATTCGGCGACCTGGTGTTTCAATGGCAGCACAAGCGGACGGACGCAGGCCGCCATGGGATCGCCATCGGACAACAGGACCGACTCGCAGTACATGCGGAAATATTCCGAATATAGTTGTTCGTACTGCGCCAGCGGCTCATCGAATATTTCATCCAGCAGCAATTGCCTGCCCACGTAACTGGAGCATAGATAACTCGCCGCGCTGCGCAGGTAGTTACCGTGCTCGGCGATCAGCGCAGTGTCGTAGTCACGGCAACTGAAGAACAGACCGATCAGGCGGCGCCGGGCGTTGCCGCGAACCTGTCGATCGCGGAGATATTCAAACAGCGCTTTGCGGTGAATGAGTCCAAGCGAGGCATCCAGCAGCACGATCTTCTGCATTCCGCAGCGATTCTCCACCGCGATGCGCTTCATGATCCCCGCGTGCTCATCCTCCCAGCGGTGATAGGTCCTGGCGTTATCGAGGATGCGGGATGCGATGGTTTCTTCGATGACCTGGCCACAATGAGCCGCGCTGCACAACCTGCGCTCGGACTCATCCATCAGCTCGTGATGAGTGATGATGCGCGAAGGGGCATCATGGACAGGCAGCACCAGTCGCAACAGGCGCGATGCCGTGCCGCCGGTGTCCGCCCTGATCGTCGACATCGCCCCTCCCCGTGAACGCCAGTATCGTGTTCGCTTCCCTGCGGTGCGGGACGCAACGACATGCCGGCCAGGCGGACGTGCGTCTGTTTGGATCGATTGCGGATCTTGCGGCGAATCGCCGCTCTCGAAGATGTAGCTGAGACTCTACTCCTTCGGCGGCTCCATGCATCCGTGTAAAATCTACCCGAGGAAGCACGCATTATCGTGCAGTGCGATCGGGACTCTCGCTGTGCACCGCGTCATCCGCGTTTCGATTGAGATCGACGAGAGTAACAAAGTGACGTGTGACGGGTGACGGGGCAAGAGTTGACGACAGGGTTTGCCGGCTCGAGCATATTGCCGTCACACGTCACACGTCACCGCTCCTGACTTCGCCAGCGCCTGCTCCAGAATGGCGACGACCAGTTGGAGATCGGAGGCGCTGGATCACGACGAGCATCGGAACCTCGGCGACAGATGTATCCGTCACTCCCGGTTGAATCGTTCGTGCCTGCGCCCCCGATCTCTTTAGTGACAAGCAACTAATATGCCGCGCACGGCGATGCGACAGCGGATCAATCGACTGTGGAAATCGCGGCATTTGACGCAACCGCAGCATGTCAACCGCTCCGACATGAATCGAAGCTTTTCCGGTGACGCAGAGCCAGGCTGCATTCAATTCAAGCCTTGAATACAGCGCGTAGCGTCGACGTCGATTGATTCGACGCCGACTGATGCGATTCGTCGCTAGTGACCCAACGCTCCGAACAACGGCGGGGGCACGCGCCGCTTGGATGCGGCCTCATACGCCGACGCCACCTTGAGGATTCGATCCTCCGCGCCCGGCTCGGCACGAAACACCAGCGAGAATGGCAACCCCGGCGACGCAATCGTCGTTGGCGCGTTATTGTTGGTCGCCACGTAACTCTTCTTGTCTGCGCTCAACACAAACGTGGGATCGTAAGCGGTGGTCACATAGCCCGCAGGCACCAGCACTTCGGTAACTCCTGCATAAGGACCGAATCGCAGTTCGCCTCGCGTATTGCCGCGCGGTCCGGGTTGCGGCGCCAGCCCGATCTTGCCGGGCGGCAGCGATGTGTGCAGCCGCACGACAACATCGAGTCGATTCTCCTGGATGACTTTCATCTCCACCCGCCGCAGCAGCTCTCGCAGCATGATCCGTTCGGTTACGCCCTGGCGCTCGCCCATGGCATTGCGCATGTCCGTTGTTTCCTCCCAGTTCTTGAACCAGGCCCGCTGCTCGTCACTCCAGTATTTCGAACGCGCGTTCAAAGCCGGCCAATCCGTAAGCGTCTCGGTGAAGCCGCGCGCCGCCCAGTCTGCAGCTCGTCGCGACGCATACTGATTGAACTGGTAGGTGAAGGCGTTCGATTGCGCTAGTTGCAGGATGGTGCGGACATTCAGATTCTTCGGTGGCGGGATGCGCCCTTCGGCCATTTGCAGCATGTAGTCGATGGGCGCCATGGCGCCGGAACCGAAAGTCTTGCCTACTGCAAACTCAGTGGGCCGGATAGCAGCGGCAAACTCAGGAAACATTGGCGCTCCCGCACCGGTCAGCCGATAGAGCACGTCGGGATAGAACAGCGGCACGAGCTCGGCGATGGCGCGGGTGTAGTCCACCGTCATGTTCTCGATATCGGGATCGTCAGCCCACAGCGGATCCGCGGACTCCACCAACGTCGCGCCGAGTTGCTTACCGAGGATCTCCTTGATCTCCTTCGCTGCGGCATGAACGATGGGTTCATCGGCTTTGACGCCGGGGAAGACCAGCATGGATTCGCGGATGACCCCGATGCGCACTCCTTTCAACGACCCCGTCGAACCTGGTGTCGCCGCATGCGACGCGTAGGAGTCGGCGAGCACACTGGAACGAGGCACAGTGGTGAACACATCGCGTGGATCGTAGTAACCGGTTTTTGGATCGCGCAGCGCGTCCAGCACCTTCGCTGCGTCAGTGATGTTGCGGCAGATGATGCCGGCGCGATCGTTGTGGATGTCGGCCCCGATTGCGCCGCCGATGAACGAGATCAGCGATTTGTGCGGCAGCAGCAGCGCTACGGAGTTGTGATTCGACGGACCGCGACAAGACATGCTGGTCTCTTCGCACAGGCTGCACATGACCAGATTGGTGGACACCGACACGCCTGATCCGGAGCTTGAGCCCAGCGAGGCCGCGCGAGTGCTGTCGTAAGGTGTGTTCGGATTGCCCGACCACGAACTGCGCTGGTAACCGTTATCGGAGACCAGGATCTTTGCCGGTTTGTTGCGGCCATCATCGTTGGGAGGAATGCCGTTGTATTCGGTGTTGACGGCCTTCGCGTAGATGATCGCGCCCTTTTTGCGAAGCTCCGAGACCAGCAAGTGATCGCGCGAGGGAAAGTCGATGTCGTAGCGCGCATCACCCGCACCGGTGGAACGCATGTCGGCGGTATCGTAGGGATCCTTGAACGAGAACGGCACGCAGTACATGGGCATGGCCGCGAGGTCCGGCTTGTGTCCGTACTGCTTGTCCAGTTCGGCTGCGCGCTCCAATGCATCGGGTTGCTTGCGAAACTCCTCACAGACAGCCGGAGCGCCAGCAGGCAATGCACCGGCTGCCGGGCTTCTGTCGAAATCGCCTTTGCAAGTGACCGAACGCTCGCCGCGCAGGTTCAGTGTTCCTAGCGCATTGGCCTGCCGGGAATTGGGCGTACCGATGGTCATGCCGTATTGCTGTTGCACGGAGGGATCGGAAGCCGTGGCCTCCATTCGCCCCAATTCGATGGGCGGCCCGGAGTACTGCGCGTAGTCCGGTAACAAAGTAGCGATTGACACGGTTTCGGTGGGGAACGACAACGGCGAACCCGCGCGCACAGTTCCTACAGCCTTCGCAACGGGAGCACCGTCAACGGTGACCAGCCGATCGCTCACACCGTTGTAGACCTTGGCGCGATCCACATAACTTTGCACGACTGCCTTGCACGTCGTGTCGCCGCGGCGGATCGCCTGGTGGAGGCTGTCGATAGTGGCTTCGATCAGCTCAAAGCCCTTGGCCTGGACTGCCGCAACAGGCGTTGCCGCGAGCAGCAGGCAAACCAGCGGTCCCGCGATGAGACCGGTTTTAACTTCGAACGACATGCGCTCCCCCCGTGATTTTTCTTGTGGAGGAGCCCGATATAACAACACTTGCCGGCCCTGAGAAGCATCCACAGGCCGGAAATCCGGAACGGCGTCGTCGCGAGTCCGCCCGCGCGACGACACCAACGTCTAGGCGCGTTTGCGTAGCTGGCTGTGCAGCGAGATGCCGTGCATTCCCGCTTTGTTTCTGACTGCAGACTCGGAGCGGCGCAACGCGGCGGCGATCGATGCCAATGCAATGCCTTGCTGTGCCAATTCACGTAGCTGGCGAATCTCGGTCATCGACCACGCGTTGCATGCGGCAACGCGCGCTCGTGCACCGCCGAACGGCCCGGCGCTCCAGGAACTCATCTGCTGCAAAGACCGGTCAGTTGTAAAGACCGGCAACGTGCCAATAGAAACCGGCGCCCTCGGAATACCTCGGATCCTTGTCGCCGCCGGTGGCAGACAAATCGACCTTGCCCTGCGCATCGCCGAACAGGATGTCGTGGCGGTTGTTGCCCTTGATCTCGCCCGGCTTGCTGTCGCCGGCGAACGTGTACAGCAGGCTGCCGCGGTAAGTCCATTGCTTGTTGCCGTCGGGCCGCGTCTGGACTTCCCAGAAGCCGGCGGACTGCGCATCCTTCGGCGCCTCGATCGGACGCCAGGTCTTCACACACTCATCGAGACAACCGCGTACGCCGACGCCTTTCGCGTCCAGATAGGTATAGCGATAACCCTCACGCATTTCCCGGCCGCCGTACTGCAGGTGGTAGCGCGTTTGCGTGTAGACCGTGCGACCGTCGGTCGTCGTCATCAACGGACCGCGCAGAGGGAAGATGTCGATGCCGACCGACTGCGGCATGAAATGCCGATAGGCCAATGCAATCCGCGCGTCCTTTTGCGCCAACGTGCCGTTGACATCACTTTGCGAATAGTCCGCCTTGAACGTGTAAAGGCGTTCGCCCTTGTAGGCCCACTGCCGCTTGCCGTCCTCACGCGTCAACAAGGTGAAGTCGCCGACAGGCGCCGCGACCAGCGGCGCATAGACCGGCAACCACGCCGCCGGATCCGTCGGTGCCGACTTCACGACGTACATCGGCATGCTGGTATCGGCGGTGATGAACCCATAACCGTTCGAAGTCATCAGGCTCTTGAGCTCGATGCCGGAGGGCAACTGCAGCGTTTTCTCGGGTGTATAAGCCGCCCGCGTCCAGCCTTCCTTCGGCGAATACACCTTGCTGCCTGGATTGGTATTGGCCGGATCGTCGGTGTCTCCCGAATTACCGCCACTGGCCACCGGCTCGCCCACCGGATCCTTACCCGAGTAGCGATACAACGGCTTGCCTTGGTAGGCCCACTGCCGGGTCTGCCCGTCACGCTTTACGAACGTCCAGTCGCCCGACGCAGTAGCGCTGGCGGGAGCGACAAAAGGTGGAAACTCCTTGGCGCACTCCGCGACACAGTTCGATTTTCCCGGCGCATCGGTGTTGTAGGTATAGAGCGGATTGCCTTCGGCATCGCCCAACCGACGCCATAGATACTGCGCGGAGGAGTTGGTTATGAACTGCATGACATCAACGAGCATGATTCCCTGCGGGGTCGACAGCGGAACGGCATCCGCGCCCGCTGCTGTTGCCGGCAGTGCGGTGATGTTCAAAGTGGCAGCCAGCAGTCCCAGGCCGATGGTTCGTCCAAGTTTCGTCGTCATGTCGCGTACCGTTGTAAGAGTGGCAATTGCAGCAGGATCCGGCCGGACCGGTACTACACCAACACTTCGGAATAAGGCGTCGTCACGCGGTTCGAACGGGTTCCCCAGCTACCCGCCGTCACACCCATGGCCTGCTGAACAGTGAGACCAACCCGGGTGACTGCATCGCCGCGCGCGGCAACGTGAACGCCGGTTTTCATCCGCCCGTTACCGCTGCCCAGCGTGATCACCGGATAGTTGAGCACCGAGTGCAGGCGCGGCGCTCCGTGATCGGTGTAAGCGAACAGGACCATGCGATCGAGCAGCGTGCGGTCGCCTTCGTGAATCGAATCCAGGATGGACGCGAACTTGTACAGCCCGTTGATGTACGTGTTGCGGAACCAGTCGCATTTCACTTGATAGCCCAGAACCGGATCGATCGGCTCCTCGTGGGTATAAGTGTGATGGCTCGACGGCTCTCCTTCGCGGCGCAGACCCGCCATGCCTTGCGTGATGCAGAGGTTGACCACACGTGTCTGACCGCAAGCCAGCGCGTGCGCGAGCAACCCGGCAAACACATCGTGACGGGCCATGGCGTCGACAGCCAGCGTCGATTGCGGACCTTCCGCAGCGGGCTCGTCGGGTTTGGTACACGCTGCCAACGGTTCCGGCTTCTGTAGCTGGATCTCCAGGTTCTGCTCCAGTGCGCGCAGCGATGTAAAGTAATTGTCGAGCTTCGCGCGGTCCGACGCAGCCACCGTCTTCATCAGGCGCTGACGCTCGTCGGTCACGGCGGAGAGTGCACTTCGTCGCAGCACGACTGCGGGATCTGGCGTGAACTGCGCCGCATTGGGATCTTTGAACTCAGCACCGAATATCCGCGAGTACAGTGCGACCGGTGAAATCTCCGCCGGCTGGCGTCCGCCGGTATCGCGCGCGCTCCACGTCGCCTTGGGATCGCCGTCGCACGACACTTCGATCGAGCGGAAGCGGGTGCCTTTGCCGATGACGTCCCCGATGATCGTGTCGAGACTGCCGTGGTAGTCCCCGGCCGAGCCCGACACCGTGCCCGTCATGAGCCCCTGCACGCCAGTGAAATGCGTGGTGTTGCTGCCGCCATCGAGAAATACCTGACCGCCGCTGAACAGGTTGAGCTTCTTCTTCAACGGCTCGAGCACCTTGAACTGCCGCGGCAATTCGTAATCCGCGCCCGCGGTCTTCGGTTGCCACTCGCCTTCGCCCACGCCTAGGCCCCAGAACCAGGTCGCAAGACGCGGCGGTATCGGCGCACCGGTAGCGGCGAACGCGGTGCCGTTGGTGTTCAGCATGCAATCGAGGATCGGCAGGCCCACGCCGACCAGGCCGCCGGCCATCATTCCACGCAGCACCCTGCGGCGAGTCAGCTCATTCAACTTCTTCATCGACTTCTCCTGTGGAGATTAATGCGCTGCCGCGGCGGAGTCGGCCGCGGAGGCAACCTGCTGCGGAGGCACACTGTAGAAAACATCGCTCGAGGCGATCTGCCGCAGCAGGGCCACGAAGTTGTAGTGACTCTCGCTGAACTTGCTCTTGATCTGCGCCCAGCCCGGGTCGCTCTCAAGTGGCATGCGTCCGCTGCCGAAGGCGTACGCTTTCTTGGCCACGCACGATGTGACTGCCGGATCGTCATGCAGCGCCTTTGCCAGGCCGACCGGACCGGTGAACTTGTGACCGCTCAGCTCGCCGCTGGTATCGATGACCGCACCGTTCTCCGTCGTGCGATAACCGCCGGCACCATCGAAATTCTCCAGCGCGAGTCCGATCGGATCGGTGATCTTGTGGCAACCCGCGCACAACGCATCGGAGCGATGCGCGGTGAGCCGATCGCGGGTGGTCTTGTATTTCGGGTTGGAGGTGTCCTGCACGAACTTGAAGTCGACGTTGGCGGGCGGCGGCGGCACGTTCTGGCACAACAGGGTTTCGCGCAGCGCCTTGCCCCTGCCGGTCGGCGAACTGCGGCCGGCAGGCGAATAAAGCGCAACGAAACTTGCCTGTGCCAGGAGCCCGGCGCGCGGATCGTCCGGCGGGTAGGTGTACGCCTGCCAGTGATCGGGCTGACCGTTATCGGAGGTGTCCACCAGCGGCACACCGTAGAGCGCCGCCAGCGAAACCGTCATGAAGGTGTGCGGCGTCGTCAGCAGATCACGATAGTCGCCCTGTCGGGTCAGAAGATGATCGACGATGGTCCGCAGCGTCTGTTCCTGGGACTCTTCCTTGACCTTGAGGGTGTAGCGCGGGAAGAACGTCGGATCTTTCGAGAGAGTTTCGAAGTCGCTGAAGCCAAGCAGGTCAGCGAAGAAGGCACGCACACCGATTTCGACATTCGGCGAGGACAGCATGCGGTCGACCTGCCGGTCCAATCCCTGCTTGGTGTGGATCGCGCCGCTTTCTGCAGCCTGCAGCAGCTGTTCGTCCGGCATGGAATTCCACAGGAAGAAGCTCAGGTTCGATGCCTTGGAATAGGCATCCAGCCGATACTGTCCGGGATGCGCGGGATCCGGCTCCGAGCGCTGGAAGCGAAACAGGAAATCCGGCGACACCAGCATGTTGGAAAGCGCGAGGCCCAGTCCGCCATAGAAATCGTGCAGCGACTGCGCGGCGCTGGCGGCGACTTTGACCTGGACCTTGATTTCGTCCCGGCTCAACTGTCGGCGATAGAGCAGACGGCCAACGCTCGTGACGAATGCTTGCGCGCACTTGTCATCGCTGCTGGTGGCGGAGCGCGGCTTGCAAGGGATGAGAGTCGCCCGGTTGCGCTCATCCACCACCTGCGCCGCGATGCCGCGTGCCAGAGCATCGTAGCGTTCGAGCCCCGCATCGGTGACGCTGGCTTCACGCGATCCAATCGCCATCAAGCCTTTGTCGCGGATCTCCGGTTCGAAGCGCCCGGTCACCGCGATGGACGGTCCGAAGATGTCGCGAATGACCTGCTTGTACTGGCTCGGACTCAACCGCAGCCAGACCTGCGAGGCACTATTCGCATCGGTGCTCGCCGCGAAGGCGCCCATGGAAGGCGCGGCAAGCGCCAGCGTCAGCAAACCTGCCGCAAGCATCCGTGCCGGTCGTGGCAATGACTGCCGCGGCGATCGGCACATCGATTTGTTCATCGGGACTGACGTCGGCACGGGCGTCGGTCCGACCATCGGAGCATTGAGCTTTTGCATCGATTCCTCGAATTCGTTGAGCACCGGCACAGCGAGTGGCGCGGCTATTTAGCGACAGGCGCGGCGGCGTTCTGTGGAAGTTGCTGGGCGACGACTTCGGTCGTGCCGATGACTGGAGTGGCCAGAACCTTGCCGTCAGGTTGGGCGAGATACGCCGGGACCGCCTGCATCCGATAAGTCGCCGAGATGTAGCGATTCTGGCCGGTGACCGGATCGGGATCGGAGTCCGCCATTTTCTTCACGGCGTGATAGATGCCCATGGTGTCCGCGTTATTGCCGGAACGCGCGGTGTACATGTAGACCCATCGCTTCCAGTCCTGATAGCCGCCCCAGTAACCCAGCAGCTTGCCGTCGGGCTGCAGCTTCATGCGCATGTGCGTATTTCGCAGGGCAATCTCCGAGTAATACGGCATCTCGGCTTCCAGGTAGATTTCGCTCGGCTCGATCGTCAGGACACCGCTCACGATCTGGCCACGCAGCACATTGTGCGAACGTGGATTCGGATCGATGACGTAAGTAGCGCCGCTCAGAATGCTGCCGGTGGCATCGCGCTCCGGATGACGAGTAGCGCGATCCAGCGTGACCGTCACCTTGCCGTCCTTGTTCAGGTCGTCACCGGAAACCTGAATCAGCCAGGCGGGCGCGGAGTCGGTCATCGCCTGCCAGGCCAGCTCTTCGGGATAGGGCATCACTGGCGGCACGGCATCGAAGGATTCCGTGCAGCCAACCGCGCGCCACAACTGGTTGTCGACCTTGCTGTGAGTTTCAGGATCTTCGAACTTGGCCGCCGGCAAGGAACCGCCAAGATCGAACCCGTAGGCATATTTGCCGGTTACCGTCTCGATGTTGGGATCAGCTACGGTGTCAGGATAGTTGTAGATGCTGGCAGGCTGACCGTTCACGTTCCCGCGCATCACGATCTTGCGGCGAATGCTGCGATCGGCGTTCGCGACCTCCATGCCGCCGACCTTGTTCACCATCTTGGTGGCGTCCTCCTTGCTGTAGCCGATGGAAACGAGATTGCGGATTGCGAGATTGACCTGGCCGCCGTTCTTGTTCTGTGGACAGTTCGACTTGAAATCCGGAGTGTTGGTCGCGGTGGCGAACCAACTGATCACATAACCGCGCGTCTCCGCACTAGCTGGCGTACAGCACAGCAACAGCGGAGCGACCACGAAGACGGTGCGGACCAGCGCCGCTGCCACGACATTGCAACGTGTCACTTGTTCGCCAGTAGTTCGATTCTTTTTCATCTGCCACTCCTACCCGGATCTTCGAAACCCTGTATGCGACCTGCACGAGCACCTGTGCCCACGTGATTGGCCTGCACGGTTGGTCCCTATCTACTAGACGACCGAGCCGCTAAATTTTGAAATGCGCCCAGGTCAGGACCGTTCGCGTGGCGCGCCTGCATTCCGGGTGCTCGCACCCCTCGGCAAAGCCGCCGGACGCAAAGCAGGAACCGAAAACAGGCCGCTGCCGCCACGCAAGCGGCACGGCGCAGGACTGTTACTTTTTCTTCTCGTCGCGATAGACGTCGTGACAACTCTTGCAGGTCAGCACGTCCAGAATGTTGGTGAGCACTTCATCCTTGCCGCCCGCCTTGGCAGTTTTGGCGGCCTGCGCCGCCTTCTGTGCGAACTCAGTCATGCGTTTGGAGAAGTCGGGCCAGTTCGCCCACACCTCCGGCTTCGCCTCTCCGCCGGCAACCTTGGGCTCGAAGGCCTTGAGAGCAGTCGAGGCCGTCAGCGCAATGATTTCCAGGTGCGCAACCACGTTGTCATCCGGGACTGCGGTGGAAAGGATCTGTCCCAGCGCGGATGACTGTTCGTTGAGCGTGCTCATCACGTGCTGGCGGTAGTCGATGACGTCCTTGTCATCGGCGGCCTGCGCAGTTGTCAGCAATGAGGCGGCGCCCAGTGCGAGCGCGCATGAAATGTTGAACACTTGTCGCATCACGAATACTTCGCTGTTTCTTTGGACTACATTGCCCACCGCTGGCAGCGGCTATTTCCCGCTGCCACTGCCACGCTATTTCTTGGTTTCGATGTAGAGCGCGCGATAGGCTCCGCCAGTCACCAGCGTTGGCGTCAGCGAGCCCTTTGGATGCCACGCGACCGTGCCCTTCGGATGCATGCCGTTCTTGGTGGCTCCGCCATCCAGCGTGACGGGGCTTTCGGGGCCGCGCTTGCCAGCGTTCGGATTGGGCTTCGCATCCGCCGGCGGAACGATCTTGAACTCGCCGTCGTCGACATACACGATGAGCTGTTCAAGGCGTCGCTTCATGCCGCCTTCGCGCCTGAAGCCGGCGGGAAATGAAACCAGCGTCACCCGCATCGTGTCGTTGTCGAGCAACACGCGCGTCGGCGCGCCGCCACCGAGATCTTTCTCGACCTGAGCTTCCGCGGGCGCTGCATGCGCAGTGCGGGTGAGCATGGTTACGCAACCCGCACCGGCGACAAATGCTGTCGTTGCCAGCGCGACCATCCAGGCGTTCTTCTTCTGTATCAAGCGATTCTCCTTGGTTACTGCTTTGGTAGTGCCGATCCGCCCGCTCACATCTTCACCCTGATGCCGGCGCGGTAAACGCTGCCGAGTTCCTGGTACAAGGTGGAGTTGGTGGTGACGGCATAGCTGGCGCCGGCGATCTGCGACGGATAGAGCGGCGGATCCCGGTCAAACAGGTTGTCGACGGCGAGGAACACTTCAGCGTTGGTCGGACCGATGCCGAACTTGTAAGTCAGCGACAGGTTGGAGATGAAGTAAGACGGCACGCTGTTCTTGTCGACCGTCTGGTAGCCCGGCGCGAGCGGGCAATCGTCGTTGCACTCATACAGGGTGTTGGAGATCTTGCCGCCGGTGATGAAGCGGCCGGTCCAGGAGAGGCGGAACGGATCCAGATCGTAGGTCAGCGTACCGTTGATGCCCCAACGCGGCGTCACACCGGTGCCAGCCGCATCGAGAACCTTGGTCGGCGAGCCGATGATGCCGCTGTCGGTGACCAGCTCGAGCGTATTGGTCGCCACCAGCCGGAAGCCCATGATGCCTTTCCACGAAGACACGATGTCCGCCAGACGCGTCTGGTAGCTGGCCTCGAAATCGATGCCTTCCGCCAACAGCGAAGCCTGGTTCTGCGGCCGCAGGGTGATCGCATCGAGCGTGCCGTCGGCCTGGCGAGTAATGTTCGAGCAATACAACTGCACGCCTGCACGGCACTGGTCCAGCGTGTATGCGTAAGTGACGGTCGCGATCGCGCCTTCGGTATCGATGCGGTAGTAATCGACGGACGTGTTGAAACCCGGCAGCCAGCTCGGCTGATAGACGAAGCCGATACCGGTGGTATCCGCCTCTTCCGGCTTCAGGTCGGGGTTGCCGAGATTGACCTGGAAGTACGGGTAGCTGGCGTTGCCGTTGAACGGATCGGGAATCGTGTTGTGATTGGTCTGCGGCGCAGCGAACAGATCGTTCAGGTTCGGAGCGCGAATATCGCGCGACTGGGTGAGGCGGAAGCGCAGGTCATCCACTGGCTGATAGCTCAGGCCGATCTTCCAGGTGGTGACGTAACCCGAGGTGCTGTAATCGGTGGCGCGTACACCCGCATTCAAGTCCAGGGTCTTGGCCCACTTCACATCCTTTGCCAGCGGCACCACTGTCTCGAGCGCGCCTTCGATGACATGTTGCGAGGCATCGAACGCCGTCAGCTGGGTGGAGAACCAGCCCCTGACATCGGAAATAGGATCGTTGTAGCCGGCGATGGTGTCCTTGCGATACTCGAAGCTGCCCGCGACCGAAACCGGACCGGCCCAGGTCGAGAAAGGTTCGCCGCTGATGCCGCCGCCGAGCAGATCCTGGCCAATCGTCTGTCGCAGCGACGGGCCGCCCTGCGTGTAATCGATCATGGCCTGGCTGACGACGCCGGTGCCGAACAGGTTATAGGGCACGCAGCCGTTGCCGGGGTTGGTCAAAGACGAACGGCATACGGTCGAGCCGTCGGGCGCGCGCACCGCATCGATGGCCTGCATGAAGTTGGCGGTGTTGGATTGGTACGGCACCCAGAAGCTTTGCGTGGAGACGCCGCGTTGCGCGTACACGTTCCAGTCCCAATTGGTCTTGAACGCACCGAACCCGCCTTTCGCACCCAGGACGTAGACGTCGTTCCAGCGGTTGATGACCGTGCCGAAGCCCTGCGCCGGATCGCGCAACGTGGTGCCGAAAGGAATGTTCTGCAGACCCAGTCCCGTAGCCTGCGCGGCGACCGACGCCGGCATGAACGGATTGTCCGGATGAACGGTCAGGTTGCCGAGATAGTAGTCGTAGCAGCAACGCGCTTCGGTATGGACCTTGCCATGGTTGTATTGCGCGAAGACCTCGATGTTGTCGTTGAGATTGAAGCTGCCGTGCACGAAGAGATGATCGGTGTTGCTGCCGGCGATGAGGCTCTGCGCACCCATCATGCTGGAGGAGGCCCAGTCGCCGCCGACGTTGTAGGAGCCGCTGACGAGGCTGCCGTAGTCGTACATGAAGGGCGTGCCGCCCGGACCGAATGCGGTGCCTTTCAACGGACCGCCGGAGATGATGCCGCCCGGATAGCCCGCGGCCAGGCCTACCTGCCGACGCGTGATGAGCTGCGACTGGCCGTTGTTCGCCGTGTACAGCGGATTCTGTATGAGGCTGTAACCCTGCATGTTCCATGAGCGGGCGTCGCCGTCGACCTGGTCCTGGTTGGCCTGATCGGCTTCGATCAGGAAATGGCCGCGGCCATCCGCGAACTTGGTGCCGTAAGTCAGCGAGGCTTTGTTCTCCTTGCCGTCGCCGTGACTGGTAACGCCGCCTTGTACCAGCGACTTCACGCCGGTGAAGTCGGTGTCGAGAACGAAATTGACCACGCCGGCAAGCGCGTCGGAACCGTACACGGCCGAAGCGCCGCCGGTAACAACGTCGACGCGCTTGATCAGCGCGTCTGGCATGAGATTGATGTCGACGATGCCGGTGACGAATTCCGGCGGATAGCGCCGGCCGTCGAACAGCACCAACGTCCGGTTGGAGCCGAGGTTGCGCAGGTTGAGATTGTTGCCGCCGGCCTGGCCACCATTGGAGACCGTGGTGCTGCTGGGCGTGGCGCTGCCCTGGAAGACCGGCATCTGGTTGAGGACGTCGGCGATATTGGGCTTGCCCGCGTCCTGTATCTGATCGTTGCCGACGACGGTCACCGGTGTGGGCGCTTCGTAGCCGTCGCGAACGATGCGAGTACCCGTTACGGTAACCGTCGTCAGCACTTCGCTGAGTTGCTCCGAACTCGCGTCCGCGAGCTGGGCAGTCTCGGCCTGAGCCACACGGATCTTGCCGCCTGCGGTGCTGTGCCAATCGGAAATCGTCTTGGCGGTGGTGGCGTCCTTGACGATGGCAACCGTTTCGTCATCGACCTGCTGGAAGGAGAAGCCGGTACTGTTCAGCACCGACGTCAACGCGGCCTCGGAGGGCAGCTGGCCGCTCGCGCCCTGGGAGTGGGCATCGGACTGGACGCCGCCCCACATCAGAACTTGCACCCTGGATTGCACCGAGAAGGCGAGCAAAGCGGTGTCGAGCGGTTGCGCGGGAATTTTGAAGTCGTGGCGTGTCTGTAGATCGGCGGCGCGTGCCAACGCTGCCGTGCTGAATGCCGACAAAGCGGCCACAGCGCTGACGACGGCGGCCCCGGATCGGACCCTGGTCCTGTAGTGCATTCCTGATTCCCCCAAAAAATGCCGCACGACGTCATGCGGCGTTGCGTTGTTGTATTACCTTGACGACTGGCGGGCGCATTTTTGAAATGACCTCCTGCTTGAGCGTCGCGCCAATCCTCGCCGCATTGCGGCCTTGCATTTCGTTTCCCTGTATTGCTTAAACGACCGAGGGTCGTTTTTTTGAAATGGCGTTGCACGCTCTGCGGGAATTACCGATGCTGTTCTTATTGCGAGAGCAACGGCTGCCGGCCGGTACGGACGCTCGCTGGCAGGACGCGGGGTGCGGCAGGTACTAAACGCGCCCGAGCGTTGCAAAATTTCGGGGTTCAGTCGTCTATAGGTACTGGGGTTGTAGTTTTCCGGAGTGGCGATGCAATACATCCGTGATTGGCATGAGGATTCGGGCGCGCGGCAGGACGCGTCGGGTTCCGACCGGGATCCCCCCGGCCAGGAGCCTCCCGAACGGGATCACGGCAAACGCGTCGCAGAGCTGTTCGAGTCGCACAACCGCGCGCTGATGCGCTTCCTGACGTGCCGGCTCAAGTCATCGCAGGAGGCGAAGGAAGTTGCCCAGGAGGCTTACGTGCGGATGCTCCAGCTCCACTCCCCCGGCGGGGTCAGTTACCTGCGGGCGTTTCTCTTCAAGACGGCCGCGAACCTGGCGGCCGACCGGCTGAAGAGCGCGACCCGGCGCGGACGGATCGACCAGCTCGAGTTCTTCGACGTCACCGATTCGGCGCCCTCGCCGGAGTCCAGCGTCGCCGCGCGCCAGGAGCTGACGGTGCTGCTGCAGTCGATCGAGCAGCTGCCGGCGAAGTGCCGCTACGCTTTCATCATGCATCGTTTTTATGGCTATGAACTTTCCGAGGTCGCGCAGTTGATGGGTTTGTCGGAACGGATGGTGCGCATCTATGTCGAGCGGGCAATCATGTTTTGTCGTGAGCGCCTGCTCATGATGGGAGATCGCCGATGAGCGAACGGACACCTGCGGACGAGGCAGCAGGCTGGGTCCTGCGGCTGCAAGAACCCTCGGCCAATGCGGAGACTTTCCTGGCGTGGCAGCGCTGGCTCGCGACCGCCCCGGAAAACCGGATCGCCTTCGAACAGGTCGAAGAGACGCTGTTGCGTCTTTCCAGCGTGGATGCGAAACCGGAGCTGCCCTCGGTGGCGGAGATGGCCGCGGATACCTACGACGGATCGGTGCCGGTCAGCGAATTTCTCGCCCGACGCCAGGCCGCCTACGCCGAAGCTGCCGGGGTCCCCTTCGGTTACGCAGCGGGCAATGCCGCGAACCACCCGCACGGTGGCGCGGATAGCGAGGTGCCTGACCTCGAGGCCAGACGCCGGATGAATCCGGCTGCGACAGCTTCGGGCAAAAAACGCGTCGACACGAGATTGCGTTACGCAATGGCCGCCGGGCTGGCGGTCGCAGTGATAGGCGGATGGCTGGGAGTCAATGCCATCCGCGAATCGCAGCAAGGCGTCTTTGCCTATTCCACGGCTCCCGGCCAGCGCAAGGACTTCACTTTGCCGGATGGCTCCCGGATTACGCTGGATGCGGACTCGGCACTCAACGTCGAGCTGACTTCCCGGCAGCGTTCGTTGCGGCTGGCGCGTGGCGAAGCGTTCTTTCAGGTCTCGAAGGATCCGTCCCGGCCGTTCATCGTCAGTGCCGGTGGGGCCCGGGTGCGCGCCGTGGGTACGGAGTTCAATGTGCGCATGGGCGATCATCGCACTGTCGTCGCGGTGGTCGAAGGCATCGTGCAGGTAGCGGCTCATTCCGAGCCACCGCGGGATCCTTATGCGGCAGCGACCAGAGCGCCGGCTCGCGAGGAACAACTGCGTCAGGGTACGGATGAGCGCGAGGATGATTCCTCCGTTCAACTGGTCGCGCAGGTCGAGGCCGGACAGGCGGTTGCGTACGCAGGAGAGGGCGGATTGCAGAAACTCCCTGCCGCCGAGGCATCGCTCGCTACTTCATGGCTCGGCGGGCGCCGCCAGTATCGCAACGAGCCGTTGCAGTATGTGCTGGCCGACATCGACCGCTATACCGGCCGCCGGATCGAAGTGGCGGACGCGGAAACCGGCGCTCTCAAGTTCACCGGCACGCTCAATCTCGAAAACAGCAATGCCTGGCTGAAAGGCCTGTCGATCGCGTTGCCGGTCACTGTGACCCAGAAAGCGGATGGCACGCTGCTGGTATCGCTCGAAGCGACCAGCCTGCGTTCGGTCCGTCCTAGCAGCTCGACCGCACCCATCGCATCATCGTTCGAGGGCGCCGCCGCTTTGTTGAGGAACGAGACCTGACGAGGGGACCAGGTCCCAGGGGTCGATGCGTTCTTTAAAGTCATGCGCGGCGTGCCGCGCATGACGTGGAGGGCTCGGACGAGCTGCGGATGGAGTGGCCGAACGCGCTACACGCGCAGATCGGCATGCTTCGTTTCGGGCAGCACCAGGACTCCGATGACAAAAGTCACTGCGGCACCCACCAGCGGATACCACAAGCCCGAATAGATATTTCCGGTCGCAGCAACGATTGCGAAGGCAACCGGCGGCAGGAAGCCGCCGAACCAGCCGGTGCCGAGGTGATAGGGCAAGCTCATCGAGGTGTAGCGAACCTTGGCTGGGAATAATTCCGTCAGCAGCGCCGCCATCGGCCCGTACACCATCGCCGCCAGGCTCATCAGCGCGACCAGGATCAGCAGCACCAACGGCGTATTGACCTTGGCCGGGTCCGCCTTCAGCGGATAACCCGCAGCGGACACCAGTGCCGCCGCCTCCTTTTCCCAATCGGCCCGACGCACACGCAGCTCCGCTGCAGGTAGCTGTTCCCCACGGAACGCGTCCAGGCTTTGACTCCCTACTCGCAACTGCGCAAGTGTGCCCGACGGTGCTGCTACGGTATCGTAGGTCACGCCAGCGCGAGCCAGGTAGGAGCGCGCGATATCGCACGAGCTGCTGAATCTCGCGTTGCCGATCGGATCAAACTGAAAGGAGCATTCACTGGAATCGGCGAACACGGTGACTGGCGCCACTGCCACCGCCCGGGCGAGATCCGGATTGGCTGCCGAGGTCAGCGCCTTGAACAAAGGAAAGTAAGTCAGCGCCGCCAGCAGGCAGGCACCCAAGATGACTGGCCGCCGCCCCACCTTGTCCGACAGCCAGCCGAAGAACACATACAAGGGTGTGGAGATCACCAGCGCCGACGCCACCAGCAGGTTGGTGAGAGCGCCATCGACCTTCAGCACACGCTCGATGAAGAAGAGCACATAGAACTGCGCGGCGTACCAGATGACGGCTTGCCCGACCATGGCGCCGAACAGTGCAATCAATATCAACCTGAGGTTGGTCCAGTTGCCGAACGCATCCGCCCAGGGACGCGTGGAGGAACGGCCGGCGGCTTTCATCTGCAGATACACCGGGCTCTCGGACAGTTTGAGCTGGATCCACACTGTCACGCATAGCAGGACGATCGACAGCAGGAATGGGATCCGCCACCCCCACGCACCGAAGTCGGCCTCGCCCACCAGCGTCCGCGTCGCGAAAATTACCGCCAGGCTCAGCGCCATGCCCACCGTTGCCGTGATCTGGATCCAGCTCGTATAGAAGCCGCGGCGCTCTTGCGCTACGTGCTCGGCGACATAGGTGGCCGAACCGCCGTAGACGCCGCCGACGGAAAGTCCCTGCAGCATGCGCAGCGCTACGAGTATCCACGGCGCCGCGGCGCCAATCTGGTCGTAGCCGGGCAGCAAGCCGACACCGAAGGTGGCGATGCCCATCAGGCCCAGCGTGACCAGGAAAGTGTTCTTGCGGCCCCACAGGTCGCCGAAAAATCCGAACACGATTGCGCCGAAGGGCCGCACGGCGAAGCCCGCGGCGAATGCCAGCAGGGCCAGCACGAAGCCGCTGGTCTCGTTGACGTTGGAAAAGAAATTACGACTGATGATCACCGCCAACGAGCCATAAAGGAAAAAATCGAACCACTCGAACACCGACGCCACCGAGGATGCTGCGATGACCTTGAAGTTGTCCTTGCCCATGCGCTCGTTGTCAGGCACCGCAGCCAGTATGTTTTCGATCATGGGGCCATCCATCATTTCGTTGGTTGCTGTCGTTGGTTTGCGTCTACTGAAGCGCGTGGCCGCGGGTGCCGCAGCGGCGCTCCAACTTAGTTAGACGACCGAGTCCCCCATTATTGAAATTAGCCAATATCGAAACTGGAGTTGAAACTGGAATTGGGACTGCAGCGGCGACCGCACTGTCGAAGCGATTGCCGCACCCGTGGCGCCAGGCATTTCAAAAAAATGCCAGTCGGTCGTCAAAGTATCAGCAGCGTCGCAAGAACGATTTTTTGAACGACCTTATTCCAGGACGGCGCATCGCGTCGCCGCCCAGCAGGGGGACCCATTCGTGGATGAATTACCGCGTCGAGCCGCAATGCGCCGGGGACTACAGATTCTCTCGGCAATCACCGCAGTACCGCTGCTGGCCAGCCGTGCGCAAGCCGCCGATCAGTGCGTCGAAGCGGCATCGCAGCCGCTGCGCGATTCACTCAACTACAAAGATCCGTCCCCGATTGCCGGACAGGCATGTCGCGCCTGCGGGTTCTTCACCGCTGATGGGAAATCCCCGTGCGGGACCTGCGTCATCATGAGCGGTCCGGTGGACGCGGCAGGTCATTGCGATTCCTGGAGCACCAAAAGTTGATCAAGAAAATGCACCGCGTAGCCCCACCCAGCATCGACTCAGTCCTCAGCACCCATCGGCTGCGCAGACTCGCTGGCGCGCTCACACTTGCCGTGACGTTGGCCTCTGCGCCGCTGGCGCACGCCGACGATCAGGACGCCATCGACTATCGCCGGCATATCATGAAGACCATGGGCGAGGAAGCCGCCATCGTGGGCATGATCCTCAAACAGAAGGCACCCGCGGAGAGCTTTGCTACCCACATGCAGATCCTCGCTGTCGCCGCTGCGACCGCCAAGAAAGCGTTCGAGCCCAAGGTTGCCGGCGGTGACTCGAAGCCCGAGGTGTGGGCACAGTGGCCGGATTTCGCCAAACGACTGGACGCGCTGGTTGCCGCTACCGACGACCTCGCGAAAACCGCACAACAAGGCGGTGTCGCTGCAGCAGGACCGAAGGTATCGACGGCGCTCACCTGCAAGGGTTGCCACGACACCTACCGGGTGCCGAAGAAATAACCGGCTTATCCGTCCTGCTCGCCGGTGTAGATTGCGTTGTCGCACTTCGCTGCGACCACGCGGACCGGTCGCGGACTGAACCTGGGCCAGCGACGCTTTGCTCGGCAGTACGGATCGAATCCGTCGTGCTTGAAGCGTTTGTATGCCCATAGATATTGCTCCGGATTGCGGCGCACCTGGGCTTCGATCAGTTCATGAAAGCGGCGGGTATCCGCAACGGCGTCCTGGGCGGGAAAATTATCCAGTGGCGGACAGATGCGGATGACGTAGCCGCGATTGTCCGCGCGGCGTTCCGAGAAATAAGGCAGAACCGGTGCACGCGATATACGCGCCAGCCGTGAGGTTGCTACATTGGACGCCGCAGGGTGGCCGAAGAGTGGCACCAACTCGCTGTTCTTGTCGGTGAAGCGCTGATCCGGCGCGTACCACACCGGCAGGTTGTTCTTCAGGTTCTGTATCAGGTCGCGAATCTGGTCGCTGGAGATCGCCTGGACGGTATGACGCGCACGACCGCGTCGCGACAGCTCCGCAATCAACGGATTGAGCGGCGTCGTGTACATGATGCTAGTGGGCCTGAGCAGCGTCAAACCGCACGCGCCTATTTCCAGTGTCGTGAAATGCGCGCTCAGCATCAACGCTCCGCGCTTGTCTTCGAGCGCCCTCTCCAGGTGCTCCATGCCTTCGAAACTGATCAGGCGACGCAACCGCGCATGGCTGGCCCACCACACCATGCCGGTCTCGACCAACGCACAACCGAGCGAGGCGAAATGATCGCGCACGAGCTGGCCCTGCTGCACCTGATCCAGCTCCGGCAGGCAAAGACCGACATTGATGGCGGCGATGTGTCGTACGCGGCGAACGAACACGCACACCATTCGTCCCATGGCTCGCCCGATGCGCAGCTGCACCTGCAGTGGCAGGAAATTGATGATGCGTATCGCCGCAAGACCGACCCACAACAGCCAGTAGCGCGGCCCGATGAAGCGATACAGTGGCATCCGCTCGCATTGCCGCGAACATTTCGCATCGCTTGGTCGCATCACGTCGGCGTCTGCTGGTTGCTTTAAGCCGGCGTTCGGCGGCACGCCGCCAGCAGATCGCGCTTGGCGTCGTAAACCTGGTTGCGCAGGCCGAGCACACCCAGCACGGTGTGATAGAGATCGTCGTGACTCGCCTCGTCCTGCGCGTGCGCCTGCAGGCAGTGCTCATCCAGGTTTACGCGTTGCCGGTATGTCGAGGACGTCCAGATGAGCAACGGGATTTCCTTCTGGAAGTGCGGCGCGAATGCGTATGGCATTCCGTGCAGGTAGACACCCTGCTCACCCAGCGACTCGCCGTGGTCGGACGCATAGATCAGCACTCCATCGACGGCAGCGGCAGCAGCGCGGAGCAGATCGATCTGGCGGGCAAGCACGTGATCGGTGTAAGCGATCGTGTTGTCGTAGACGTTGACGATCTCTTCGGGCGTGCAGCGGTTCAGTTCGTTAGATTTGCAGGTGGGTTTGAATTTCTCGAACTGCGCCGGATAGCGCTCGGCGTAGGCGGGACCGTGGCTGCCGATCTGGTGGAAGACGATGAGCGTGTCGCGCGTGATGCTCTGCAGCCTGGTTGCCAGGTCCTGCAGCATCACCTCATCGAAGCAGTAGGAATTGGGACAAAGCTCCGGATTGGACTTCGCGGTGTAGTGAACGGTGTCGACCCGTGCGCACGCACCCTTGCAACCCGCATTGTTGTCACGCCACTGGACGTCGACCCCCGCACTCTTCACCGTATCCAGCAGGTTGACGTAGCGATCGGCTTTGTCGACATCGAAAGCACTGCGGCCTAGCGGCGAGAAGATGCAGGGCACCGAAATGGCGGTCGAAGTGCCGCACGAGGCTGCGCGACTGAAATAGGTCAAATCCGGTTCGGCGCTCAGGCGGGGATTCGTGGTGCGCGGATATCCGCCAAGCTGGAAGTCGGCGCTGCGCGCGGTCTCGCCTATAACGAGAAACAGAACCACCGGCTTCGATCCCTGCACACCGACTCGTTGCGTGCGCCCTCCTGGATCGATCAGCGGGCCGCTGTATCGCTTGCGATGGCTGTCCGAGAGCACGCCGACGGTACTGACTACCGCCGCCGCCGGTGAGACCAGGGAGCGCAATGGCTTGTGCTCCCGGAAGAACACCGCATAGTTCGCCGACGCGGCGAATAGTCCAGCCCCGCAGACCACCCAGGCAAGAACCAGGAAGAGTCCGCGCTGCCTGGTCTGCTGCAGCAACCCGGTGCGAGGCATGGCAACCCGCCACACCAGAATGGCCGGAACGATTCCGAGCAACAGCAAATGCAATATCAGTCCCGCGCTGATCAGGCCGCCCACTTCTGCAGGATCGGTCTCTAGCGCGTTGCGTATCATGTCCTTGTTCATGATCGCGCCATACGCACTGGAGAAGTACGCGCTTGCGGCGCCGACAATGAAGAGTCCACTGGCGGCCGCTTGCAGCAGCCGACGCGTGGGCATGAGCAATAGCAGCGTCGCCTGCGTCGTTACGACCAGCGCGAACAGGCTGACGAAAAAGACAGCGGCTTTGGCCCCGGGATACCACATCGCCGCGGCCGTCTCTTGCCAGAACGTGAAGTTGTAGAACGCGGCCCACAGCAGCGACACGACGACGGCGAAGAGAGTCTGGCTGGAACAGCGGATACCCTCGGCCCATCGCCTGCGACACCATCCGAGTAGCCATCCGGCCAGGCCCGAAGCCGCCTCCGGGGCAACCCGGGCGGAACCGCCCCCGACACCCGTGGCGCCCGTGGCGCCCGTGGCCGAGGCTCCCAGGCCGGGCGAATAGGGCAAGTTGTGCTGGGGTGTCTCAATTTCTGCGCGCATTGCTGTTGGACGACGGCAAACGCGCAAATCAATCGCCGTTATTTGACGGCCGTGGCGGTACTCCTCTGGCCTGTCGCAACGCAGCTAATTGATTCCCTGAATCCACCCGATCCCGCAATTGATCCAGCGGGTATGGCGCGTCCAACCGCCACAGACACATAGCAGACATACCGGCACACAGGGCGCGTTCTCGCGGCACGGCATCGCTCGCCACGCAGCCCTCCACAGCGGTCCTCTTTTGCGCTCGTCCTTACTGTAGCGGCGCGAGAATCCAATGAATCACAATCGATCATTCAGGCGTCCGACCGTGAGGCAGTGGTTGCTGACGCTGGCGTTGGTGGGAACCTGCGCCCGGTCTGCGGACTACGTCCCGGCGCAACCTGTACCGCAGCCGGCCGAGCTTGAAAGCAGCGGCGCCGTCATTGGCGACATCCTCATCGACCCGCAGAATATTTTCGACCTGAACGACCCCAGGGAAGACAAGGGTGTATTCAGGCTCGCGAACGGACTGCACGTAAAGACGCGCGACAACGTCATCCGCCAGCAATTGCTGTTTCGATCCGGCGACCGCTTTTCGCAGCGCGCACTGGAGGAATCGGAAAGAATCCTGCGCTCGGCACGTTATCTCTACGACGCCTCGGTAAAACCGGTCGCCTATCACAATGGACGCGTCGACATTGCCGTCACCACGCGCGATGTATGGACCCTGAACCCAGGCATCTCCTTCGGCCGCCACGGCGGCACCAACACTTTCGGCTTCGAACTGGAGGAGCTGAATATTCTCGGCACCGGCACCTCGATCTCGGCGGCGCACAAGTCCGGTGTCGACCGCGATTCGGACATCCTGGAATATAAGGACTCGCATCTGGGCGGAAGCTGGTTGTCGTTGAGCGCGAAGTACGCCAACAACAGCGACGGCTCGACGCGCGGCTTGTCGCTCGAACGCCCGTTCTATGCCCTCGATACGCCCCACGCCGCAGGTTTTGCCGGCCTCGACGATGACCGCATCGAGTCGCTCTACGATCGCGGCGAGGTGGTCGACAAATTCCAGGACCGGTCGCGCACGGCAACGGTCTATGGCGGCTGGTCGCGGGGACTGGTCGATGGCTGGACGAAGCGCTGGACCTACGGCGCAACCTACGACGACGAGCAGTTCGCGCCTGAACCCGGCTGGGCCGGTCCCAGCCTGGTACCTCTGGATCGCAGGTTCGTCTATCCGTGGATCGGCTTCGACCTGATCCAGAACAATTTCGAAAAGCTGCAAAATCGCGACCAGATCGGGCGCACCGAGGATTTCTATCTCGGCACCCGCATCAGCGCCAAGCTGGGTTGGGCCGCGCCCGCCTTCGGCTCGGATCGCAATGCGCTTATCTTCTCGGCGGCGGCGGGCTACGGCATCGGCGCCAGCGAACGCTCGACGCTATTGTTCAGCAGCTCCTTGTCCGGCCGCATGGAAGACGGCGATCTGCGCAACACAGTGCTCAACGGCGCAGTTCGCTACTACCTGCAACAGTCGCAACGACGCTTGCTGTTCGCGACCTTCGACGCGTCGGCAGGACGCAACCTGGATCTCGACAATCAGATTCTGCTGGGCGGCGACAACGGCCTGCGCGGCTATCCGCTGCGCTATCAGGCCGGCGATGCACGCGCCCTGCTCACTGTCGAACAACGATACTTCACCGACTGGTATCCGTTCCGGCTGTTCCGCATCGGTGGCGCAGCGTTCTTCGACATGGGCAGAACGTGGGGCGATACGGCTGCGGGCGCGCCCAGCCTGGGAATGCTCAGAGACGTGGGCGTCGGCTTGCGTATCGGCAACAGCCGATCCGGATTGGGCAACATCATTCATGTCGATGTGGCATTTCCGCTGGATGGCGATGCGTCGATCAGTAACGTGCAGTTCCTGGTGGAAACCAAGCAGCGCTTCTGAGGAAACCCATCGCTCAAGAACGCGCCGCGTACCTGGTGAAGATTTCTTCATCCACCATCAGGCAATCCCTGAGCCATCCGCCGCTCCCGCGCCGATTGATCCCGCTCACCCGCGTCGTCCAACGCTGAACGCCGAGGGCCGGATCTCCCATGACATCGATAGCCGCTGTAGTAAGCCGAGAGGCTGGATTACCAAAGGACGACACGAGCCCGCTGCGGCTGTGGTGGCAATACACGCGGTTGCCGCTTGCAGCTTTCGTGTTGCTGGCAGTCGTCTTTGCGACCACACGCATCGATCTGGAAATCGCGCGTGCTTTTTTCTTCGATCCCGTTCATCAGCGATGGATCGGCGCCGACAGCTGGTGGACCAATGGCTTTGTGCATACCGGCGGCCAATGGCTGGTGCGATCCTTCGTAGCCGTGGCGATCGGCGTGTGGGTCATGACCTTCGTGAAGCCCGACCGGCGTGAGCTGCGCCGTCCCGCCGCGTACTTCATCGTCGCGGTGGTGCTTTCCGTCGCCTTCGTCGGCTTGCTCAAGACCGTCACCAACGTTCATTGCCCGTGGGCATTGGCGGATTTCGGCGGTAGCCAGCCGTATGTGCATCTGTTCTCGCACCGCCCCGCAGGAATGCATGCCGGTCATTGCTTCCCCGCAGCACATTCCAGCTCGGGCTATGCGTTGATCGCGCTCTACTTCGTATTCAGGGAGCGCAACGCCCGCCTGGCCACAATGGGTATCGCGGCGATGGTGGTAACCGGACTGGTCTTTGGCCTGGCACAACAATCGCGCGGCGCTCACTTCGTTTCGCACGACATCTGGAGCGCATTCCTGGTCTGGATGGTCTCGCTCAGCGTGTACGCCTTCGCCTTCAAGACGCGCTTGTGGGGCGCATACACGAGTAATGCAGCGGCGTAATGCAGCGGCGTAATTCAGTGACGTATTTCAGCGTCGTAACCTGGCCGTAACGTGGCGTAGCTCGCGTTGTAACTTTTGCGACGCACCCCGCAGCGCCACACGCCGCCAACATTAACTTCCTGCAATCACCTCGCGAGCGACGATTGATGTTGGGGTGAGAACCGTCCAATAGCTGACGGTACTGCTGCAGCCGACCCGTTCGGTTGTAACGCAGTGATGCCCCCTACCTGCTGCCCAGGAATCAGTCGCTTTGACCGGCGTTTCGAAACTATCGGCGTTGCAACCGGCTCGTTCCGGATCGGACCTCGCGGTGCGCGGGGCACTGGTCGGTATGCTGGTGTTCCTCGGCATCGCGCTGTGGTTCGCCAACATGAGCTATCGCACGCTCGCGGAACCGGACGAGGGCCGGTATGCGGAGATACCTCGCGAAATGCTGGCCAGCGGCGATTGGATCACGCCGCATTTGAATGCCATTCCCTATCTGGAAAAGCCGCCGTTGCAGTACTGGGCAACGGCAGTCGCGTATTCCGTCCTGGGAGTCGCGCCTTGGGTATCGCGTTTGTGGGCAACGACGCTCGGACTGCTGGGTATCGTCGTCACCTTCATGACGGGGCGTGCACTGTGGGGAACACGAGCCGGCGTGTTTGCTGCACTGATCCTGGCAAGTTGCCCGCTGTATTTCGTCATAGCCCATATCGATACTCTCGATATCGCCCTGGCGTTCTTCATGAATGCCGCGCTCATGTGTTCTCTCATGGCTTGGCGTGCCGATCCTGCCTCCCGCACGGAGCGCCGCTGGATGTGGCTGTGCTGGCTGGCAATGGCCAGCGGCTTTCTGCAGAAAGGCCTGGTGGCTATCGTGCTGCCAGCCGTTGCGCTGTTCGCTTATGCGTTGCTGTATCGAGATTTCCGCCTGTGGCGTCGCTTGCGTCTGCGCGAAGGCCTGCCGATATTCGCCGTGCTCACGCTGCCATGGCTGATACTGGTGTCGCTGAGAAATCCCGACTTCCTGCAATTCTTCTTCATCCACGAACACCTGGCGCGCTTCGCAACGACGGTGCATCACCGTTCCGAGCCGTGGTGGTTCTTTATTGCGATCCTCGCTGTAGGCGTTCTCCCATGGATCACGATAGTTCTGCGCGCCGCACGCGATTGCTGGCGCGATGGGCGCAGCACGGATCGTCCCGGCAGGTCGACGCTGCACACAGAAGGATTGCTGCTGATCTGGGCTCTGGTCCAACTGGCTTTCTTTTCGGCCTCGGGCTCAAAGCTCGCCCCTTACATCGTCCCCGCCGTGCCGCCGCTCGCCCTGCTCGCCGGCCGATGGCTCCAGTCGCGTGGAACGATTCGCACGCTGTGGCCCACAGTGATCATATGCGGTGCCTTGTGCCTGCTGTTGCTGTGCCTTGATCCCCTCGTTGCACACTTCGTCGCTGCCGGACCCAAGCAAACGGCTTATCTGAAAATTGCCAACTGGGCGCGGCTTGCAGGAGCTATCGGCCTGGCAGGTGTCGTCACAGCGGTGCTGGCGATGCGCACTCATCGCATGAACGTCGCCGTGCTGGCGCTGGCCAGCGGCTTCAGTTTCGCGCTGACCCTGTTGATGTGCGGCGGCAACTCGCTGGACGCGCTTCGCACCCGACCCGGGCTTGCCGCCCTCATTGCTCCGCATCTTACCGCCGACACTCCTTTCTATTGCGTCGGCATGTACTGGCATACCCTGCCGTTCGCGCTGCAGCGCACTTGCACCGTCGTTCAACACACCGGCGAACTCGAAACCCAGTTCGATCCGCAACGTCGGCATTGGATGCCAACCGTTGAGGATTTCGCCGCGCAATGGCGGCGGGAGCCCAGCGCGGTTGCCGTGGTGAGTCCCGCCGTGTGGTCGCAATTGCAGGCCACGGGACTGGTTCCGCGAACAATCCTGCAGGGCCCCAACGTGGTTGTGATGGTGAAGCCATGACGCCAACAACGCTTGCCTACCTGCTATCGGGCGTATCGCTGAATGCCATCGCCCAACTGTCCCTCAAGGCGGCAACACGCCGCCTGGGGATCCTTTCCCCCGAGCACGGCGGAATCCTGGACATGGGACTGCGCGTTGCCGCGCAGCCGGCGATCTGGGCCGGTTTGGCCTGCTATGCACTGAGCGTGGCGCTATGGATCGTCGCGCTCTCACGCACGGAGGTCTCGGTGGCATATCCGTTCCTTTCCATCGGCTATGTCATCGCCACGCTCGCAGCGTGGCAATTCTTCGGTGAACCACTAAGCGCACAGCGACTGGCGGCCATCGCGCTGATCTGCGGCGGCGTCGTGCTGCTGTACCGCTCCTGACAGAAGCGAATTCAACATGGGCTTTCTACCTATTACGCAACCGAGCATCGACGAAGACACCATTCGTGGCGTGGCCGAGGTCCTGCGCAGCGGCTGGATGGCAAGCGGCCCGCAGGTCCTGAAATTCGAGGCGGCCTTGAGCGAATACCTGCACGACCGGCCAGTACGCGTCATGACTTCCGCGACGGCGGCACTGGAGATCGCGCTGCGCGTCGCCGGCGTCGACAAGGGCTCGCAGGTGATCCTGCCGGCGATGAGTTTCGCGGCTACCGCAAACGTCGTCGCCCGGGTCGGCGCCCGGCCAGTGCTGGTCGACGTCGATCTCCAGACACGCAACATCGACCTCGACCAGCTCGAGCGCGCGATCACGCCGGCAACCCGTGCCTTGCTGCCGGTGCATTTCGCCGGTCTACCCGTCGATATGGAGCGGCTGTACGACATCGCGCACAGCAACCGCTTACGCGTCATTGAAGACGCGGCACACGCCATCGGCTCGCACTGGAAGGGGCGCCGGATCGGATCGTTCGGCGACCTGGTCTGCTTCAGCTTTCACCCGAACAAGAACATCACCACCATCGAGGGCGGCGCCATTGCGACGCGCGATTCGGAGGAACTGGTGGCAATCGAGCGCCATCGTTTCCACGGCATCCGCAAATGCAACGTCGATTGCATGGATGTGATGTTCCCCGGCGGCAAGGCCAACATGTCGGATGTCTCGGCGCGGCTCGGCCTGGGACAGTTGCCGCACCTCGACCGCTTCAATGGCCGGCGGGCAGAGCTCGCCGCCGCATATTTCGCTGCATTGAAAGATACACCGGGACTGCAGCTTCCGGCGCGCGGCGACAGCGGCCATAGCTGGCATATGTTCGCGCCGCTGCTGTCGCTCGACGAGCTGCGCATCACGCGGCGCGATTTCATCCGCCTGATGGGCGACCAGAAGATCGGCGTGGGCGTGCACTACCCTGCCATTCATCTCTTCAGCTATTACCGCGGACTGGGGTACGCCGAGGGCGACTTCCCCAACGCCGAAAGGATCGGCACGCAGACCGTCACGCTGCCGCTGTTCCCAACGATGACCTTTGCAGACGTAGAGCGCGTCTGTTCGGTCGTGCACCAGATTCTTACGCGGAACCGGCGATGAACCTACCTGCCCTGTCCGTCGTCATTCCGGTGCACAACGAGCAGTCGGTGTTGCCACAACTGTTTGCGCGTCTGTATGCGACGCTCGACGCAATCGACCGCACCTGCGAAGTACTGTTCGTCGATGACGGCAGCACCGATCGTTCTGTCGCCTTGCTGCGGGCACAACAGCAGCAGCGACCGGACATGACCCGGGTACTGGTGCTGGCAGGAAATTTCGGCCAGCACAACGCGATCCTCGCAGGGTTCGCGCACGCCCGCGGCGCGGCGGTAATTACTCTGGATGCGGACCTGCAGAATCCACCCGAAGAAATTCAGCTGCTCCTCACCGCACTGGACAAAGGTCACGACTATGTAGGGACCGCACGTATCTCGCGTCGGGACTCCTTCTTCCGTAGCGCGGCGTCACGGCTGCTGAATCGCCTGCGCGAGAAAACCACCAGCATCCGCATGACCGACCAGGGCTGCATGCTCAGGGGCTATGCCAGGACGGTAGTGGATGCCGTGAACGCTTGTCCGGAGGTCAACACCTTCGTGCCGGCACTGGGATACCTGTTCGCACAATCCCCGACGGAAATCGAAGTACGCCACGCCGAGCGGGCCGCCGGCACGTCGAAATATTCGCTGTATAGGTTGATCCGCCTGAACTTCGACCTGATGACGGGCTTCTCCATCGTGCCGCTGCAGCTCTACTCGGTACTCGGCACGGTCATCGCAGCGATGTCGCTGGCGTTCGTAACCTACCTGGGCATTCGGCGCCTGGTGGTCGGGCCCGAGGCGGCCGGCGTATTCACTCTCCTGGGCATCGCATTTTTCCTCATCGGCATCGTGTTGCTGGGCGTCGGACTGCTCGGCGAATACATCGGACGCATCTATGCGCAGGTGTTGAATCGCCCACGCTATCGAATTGCTGCGATCCTGGAATCTGCCGGTGCGCACCACACCGCACTCTCGGTTACGTCACGCAAGGACGATGCCGCATGACAAGAGCGGTGATATTCGGCTACGGCGAGATCGGCGTGCGCTGTCTCGCAGCGGTACTGGCGCGCGGCTGGACGGTGCCGCTGGTCGTGACTCACGAAGACGATCCAAATGAGACAGCGTGGTTCCAGAGCCTGGCCAAATACGCCCACGAGCGCGACTTGCCGGTCATTAGCGCGGAAATAACCACTCCGGCGCGCTTGGCTGCTTGCGTCGATGTGAGCCGCCCCGATTTCATCTTCTCGTTTTACTACCGCCGCATGTTGCCGTGGGATCTACTCGCGCTCGCGAATCGCGGTGCCCTCAACATACATGGCTCACTGCTGCCGAAGTTTCGCGGCCGGGCACCCATCAACTGGGCCATTCTCAAAGGCGAGGTCGAAACCGGCGCAACCCTGCACTACATGACCGCGAAGCCCGACGCCGGAGCGATCGTCGCGCAGCGCGCGGTTCCGATACTGCACGACGACACGGCACTGGATGTCTTCCGTAAGGTGTGTGGCGTTGCCGAATCGATGCTGTACGACGTGTTGCCGCAACTGGAGAGCGGCACGATTGCAGGTGTCCCGCAGAATCTCGCTGCCGGCAGCTACTACGGCGCCCGGCGACCCGAAGACGGCGTCATCGACTGGTCGCAACCCGCGCAGTGCATTCATGACCTGGTCCGGGCTGTCGCGCCGCCCTATCCAGGCGCTCGCACCCGGATCGACGGCCGCCCGGCAAGGATTCTGCGCACCCTGCGAGCCCCCAGGATCGTTAACGAATTCGACCAGCCGACTGCTTTCGCACACAGCGATCGTTGCTACGCGTCCTGTGGGGACGGCCAGGCCCTGCGCCTGCTCGACATCGAAATCGATGGCGAGAGCGTGGATCCGGCGCGCCTGGCGATGAGACTTGCCCAGCGTCCGATCCGGTTGCCACTACCGACCCCATGAAGATTGCGCTCAAAATCGATGTGGACACGCTGCGTGGCACCCGCGAGGGCGTGCCAGTGCTGGCGGAAATCTGCGCACGGCATTCCGCGCAGGCCACGTTTCTGTTCAGCGTCGGCCCGGACCACACCGGTCGTGCATTGCGACGCGTGCTGCGACCGGGATTCCTGACGAAGGTGCGACGAACTTCGGTCCTGAGCCACTACGGACTGATCACCTGCCTGTACGGCACGTTGTTACCCGGCCCCGATATCGGCTTGCGGTGTCGCGCATTGTTGCGAGAGATCCGGGATCGGGGCTTCGAAGCCGGCGTCCACGCGTTCGATCACGTGCTGTGGCAGGACAATGTGGCCGGCGCGGATCGCCTCTGGACCGTCGCGCAGATGCGCCAGGGCTACGAGCGATTCTTCGATATCTTCGGCACGACACCCGTCGTGCACGGCGCCGCCGGCTGGCAGATGAACGATGCCGCGTTCATCGCGGAAGACCTGTTCGGCTTCGAATACGCGTCCGACACGCGTGGCGGAAGTCCGTTCTTCCCGCGAATTGCCGGCACCGCGGTGGACTGCCTGCAACTGCCCACGACGCTGCCCACCCTGGATGAGCTCATCGGCAGATCCGATCTCGCGGATCGGCATCCAGTGGATCACCTGCTCGGACTCACTGAGAACGTCCGCGGCAATCACGTCTACACGCTGCATGCAGAGCTGGAAGGACAACGGCTGGCGTCGTGGTTCGAGAAGCTGCTGCACGGCTGGCGGCAACAGGGCTATGAGCTGACCTCGCTGCGGGCCTTGGCTGCGAGCATCGACCGTAGTCGCGTACCCGTCAAAGACGTGCACTACGGCGCCATCCCCGGACGCGTCGGCGCGCTTGCCCTCGAACACTGAACACCTCCCACTTACTGGAAGTCATCATGCCCCTCAAAGTTCTCATCCTCGGCGTCAATGGCTTCATCGGCAGCTGGCTGACCGAGGCGATCCTGGCGCGTCGCGACTGGCACGTTTACGGAATGGATATCGCGGACAACAAGCTCGGTGACGTGCTGCATCACCCACGCTTCAAGTTCGTCGAAGGCGATATCACCATCAACCGGGAATGGGTCGCATACAACGTCCGCAAATGCGACGTGGTCCTGCCGCTGGTCGCCATTGCCAACCCGGCCCAGTACGTGAAGGACCCGCTGCGGGTATTCGAGCTGGATTTCGAGGCCAACCTGTCGGTGGTCCGGCAATGCGTCGCGTATGGCAAGCGACTGATCTTTCCGTCCACATCGGAACTGTACGGCATGTGCCCGGATCAGGTGCTGGATGAGACGGCGAGCAATCTCGTCTACGGTCCCATCGACAAGCAGCGCTGGATCTATGCAGCATCCAAACAGCTGCTGGACCGGGTGATTTTTGCGTATGGCGTGCGCGACCAGTTCGATTACACCCTGTTCCGGCCTTTCAACTGGATCGGCCCGCGCCTGGACGATGTGTTCGAATCCAAGGAAGGCAGCTCGCGCGTCTTCACCCAGTTCCTGAGCAACGTCTTCCACGGCCAGCCCATTCTCCTGGTCGACGGCGGCCGGCAGCGCCGCTCCTTCACCTACATCGAGGACGCTGTGGAATGCCTGCTGCGCATCATCGACAACGACGGGCAGCGCGCGTCCCGGCAGATCTTCAACATCGGCAATCCGGCAAGTGATGTCTCCGTAGCCAACCTCGCACAGGCGGTGATCGATGCATTCGACACGATCCCGCAGTACCGGCATCTAGCCGCCGTCGCACGCATCGAGAGCGTCGACTCGGAGAGTTATTACGGCAAGTACTACCAGGACATCCAGGCGCGTGTGCCGGCAATCTCAGCGGTCAAAGCGGCGCTGGATTGGGAGCCGCGCACCGATCTGGCAACGGCGATCACGAAAACCCTGGAATACCATGTGGGGCGAGGCGACTTCGTGCCACCGGCGCCCCTGCTGTCAGGCATGAGTCAGCCAGCGCCCGTGCACGCACAGGGCTGACTTATCGGTTGCAGGGCAATTGCCGTTGGCAATTGCCCTGCAAGATCCAGCCAAACGAGTTCAGGGCTCCAGTACCAGCAAAGTAAAGGTCCCCGGCGCGACCATCGGTCGCCCGGAGGCCTTGCCGGCCGCGTCGGTGCTGAGGCTGTACTTTGCCGTCACCGTGAACACCCGATGTGTCTTCTCATCGACCGCCAGCGTGCGAGCGCCAGGGCGTGTCGTCGCGGTTTGCACCACGGAGAACTTACCGGGGGTGTCCTCGTGCACGACGGTTAGCGTGCCGTCGCCGCCCGAAGCGAACACGAGCTGGGCGGCCGGATCGAAGGCGACCCCATCGACGCGCGCTCCGATCGGCGGCATGGCGAGGATCTTCCCCGACTGAGCGTCGATCACGGCCATCACCTTGTTGCTGCAAACGGAGAACAACCGCTGATGCGCACGGTCCATGGCCAGCCCGGTCGGCTCCTCGCAACCCGCAAGCTTCCAGGTTTTCTGCACTGTGTGTTCGCGGGCATCGATCACCGCAATGCTGTTCGTATCCTCGAGGTTGACATAGATATGGCCCGCCAGGTCGGTCACGGCGAATTCGGGTTTGGCCTGCAGGTCAATGGTCGCAACGAGCTTGTTGTCCGTGGCGTCGATCACGGTCGCATTGCGGCCGCGACCGTTGAAGCTGAAGACCTGGTGTGTGCCGGGGTCGTAGAGGATCGCATCGGGGTTCGCGCCGCCGGATTTGATTTCCTGCAAGCGTGCCAAAGTGTGCAGGTCGAACACCACGATGGTGTCGGTCTTGCCGGCGCTGATGTAGCCGCGCCCGAGGTCGGTGGCAATGGCGACTCCGTGGACACCCGGCGTCGCGGCGATCTCTCCCAGCACCGTCAGGTCATCCGACTTCAGCACCTGGACTTTCGATCCGTGGGTGACATAGAGCCGCCCAGCCCCGGCGTCCGCGTTGAGATAATCCCAGCCATCATCGCCACTGAGCCCCACCTCGTGGACGATGCGATAGCCGGGTGCCGCCCCGGCTGACAGCGCACACAATGAAGCGATGGCGGCGATGACGGCAGTCGAGAACAGCTTCATGAAATACCCTCAAAAGGATGCCCGGTAGTGGGCCCATCGCTGGAAGACGCCGCCGGCGGCATGAATCAATCGCCGGACGCCTCGACAACGCACCACCGGGCCCGTCAGCTGCTAAATTGAGGCGATAGATTTGGCCGGCTGACGACGTCCAACGTTATTTGCCTGCATGATCGGACCGACCCGGCCTGGGAATATTCACGCGTGCATGTAAAAACCCTGCTCTCCTGTTGTTCTGTGGCCGTCCTATGCGCGGCATGCGCAACACCCCCTGACGCCCTGCCGACTACGCAGAGTCCTGCAGCCTTCGAACAGCAACTCCCGGGAGCGACGGCCTGGCCTGACAGAAACTGGTATCGCGGTTTCGCCAGCAAGGAGCTGGACGAGCTCATAGCAACAGCACAGCAGAACAATATCGACCTGGTGGCTGCACAGGCGCGTATCCAGCAGGCCGATGCCCGCGCGCGCGCAAGCGGGGCAGCGATACTTCCGCAGTTGGAAGCCGGAGCCAACATCGATCGAATAACCGGCAGCTCGCATGGCCGCACCGCGCGCGAGACGGACTGGTCTGCACTGCTGTCGCCGAGCTACGAGATCGACTTCTGGGGCAAGAACCACGCTATTGCGAAGTCGGCACAACTCTCGGGTGTCGCCAGCCAGGCCGATCGCGACACGTTGGCGCTAACTGTCACGACCGCAGTCGCCGACGGCTATTTTCAGGTGCTATCGCTACGCGAACGCCTGGACATCGCGCGCGCAAACGTCGACGCGACGCGCGAAGTGCTGCAAGTAGTGACTGCCCGTTTCAACGCAGGTGCGTCTACCGCAGCCGAACTGGCAACCCAGAAGGCCGCAGTGGCCAATGCAGAATTGGCGATTCCAGCGCTCGAGCAGCAGGAAGTCGAGGCGCGCGGTGCGCTGGCACTGCTGCTGGGCCGCACCCCGGAGGGCTTCTCCGTCGACGCGCAGCGCCTGGACGGATTGATTGAACCTGCCGTGGCTCCGGGCCTTCCTGCCGAACTACTCACGCGCCGCCCCGATGTACTCGCTGCCGAAACCAATCTGCAGGCAGCGCATGCAGATCTGGCTGTCGCTCGCGCAGCGATGTTTCCAACGCTCACCCTGACAGGCAGCGGCGGCATCCAGAATCCAGCCATGCAGGCTGCGGTGATTACGCTGGAAGGAACCGGCTATTCCGCGACGCTGGGTGCATCGCTGGTGCAGACCTTGTTCGATGGCGGACGACGCCGCGCCGCGCGCGATGAAGCCGCCGCCAAGGAGCAGGAGCTGCTGGCCGCTTATCGCTCCGCGATTCTCAATGCCTTGCTCGATGTCGAAAACGCGCTCGCTGCTATCGGTCATCTCGATCGGCAGCAGGCCGCTCAAACCGAGAACGTCACACAAAGCGAACTGGCGTTCGAAGGCGTCAGGCTGCGTTATCGCGCCGGCTCGGGAGACTACCTTGCCGTACTCGATGCGCAGCGAACGCTGTACGCGGCTCGCGAGCAATGGAACCAATACAGACTGGCGCGGCTGCAAGCGGTGGTCAGCCTGTGCAAGGCGTTGGGAGGCGGCTGGGAGCAACCCGCAGCCGATCCCGCCACCCCCGGCGCATGAATGAAAAGTCCGCTCCCCACTGAATTGAACCTACGACGGCGATCAACGTGAAGCATCTTTCTGTGCAACAAAACGTGGCTTGTGCCAACGCGTCGCCGATACGCCTCGCATCCGTGCTCGCGGTCGTCTGTATTGCCCTCGCCGGCTGCCATCGTACCGATGTCGCGGCTCCCGCAACCGACGAGCCGGCGGCGGAAGCTGCTGACGAGGCGAAATCAGGTGTCGCACTCAGTCCAGAGGAGATCGAGAAGATCGGCATAACGACAAGTGCCGCCGCTGCAACGACCTACATGATGGAAACGGGCGGCTACGGTGTCGTGCTCGCGCACGATGCAATTGCGCAGGCAGTTGCCGACGTCGTCACTGGTGAGGCCGCAGAGCGCCAGAGCCGTGCCGCATTGGCCCGCGTGAAAGGTCTTGCCGGAACACCCGGCGCGTTTTCGGCGGAAATACAGGAAGCAACTGAACGACAAGTTGCTGCCGACGCAGCGGCGCTGACATTGGCCAAGCGCAAGCTGTCAGCAAGTTTTGGCGAAGCACCGTGGCACGAGAATCACAACAGCACGATGCTGGAGGACCTCGCCAGCGGTCGAAGCAAGCTGGTGCGAGCCACATTTCCGCTCGGCACACTGACTGGTTCACTACCGCACAACCTGCGTATTTCGCGTCCCGACCCATCGGGCACGAGCACCCGTTGGAAGACCGATACCGTGTGGGCTGCACCCGCCGACGCCACGATTCCCGGACGGAGCCTGTTTGCCCTGCTCAAGAACAGCGATGCAGGCGAAGGTGAGCGACTGGATGTATGGGCCGCTGTCGGTACGGCGCAGTCCGGCTTGCTGATACCGCAGGCCGCCGTGGTACTCAGCGACGGCAAGTCGTGGTGCTACGTGGAGAAGCCGGCAGGCCATTTCGCCCGCATTGCCGTCGACACCGTCAAACCGACTGCAGGCGGTTATTTCGTTACGGAAGGTATTCTCGCTGGCGACCCTGTCGTGGTTTCCGCTGCCGGTCTGCTGCTCGCCCGCGAGACCAATCCAGACACGGAAGCCGAATGACATGATGCGGTCGCTGGTCTCGCTGTGCGTGCGCCACCATGGCGCGATCGCCGTACTGACGGTGTTGTCGCTGCTGCTTGGATGCTGGGGCGCGCTCAAGGCTTCGCTGGATGTATTCCCGGAATTCGTGCCCTCGCAGGTCGACATCCAGACCGAGGCGCCGGGCTTTGCCCCGCAACAGGTCGAAGAACTGGTAACCCGCCCCATCGAGAATGCCGTCAACGGTGCGGCGGGGCTGGCCACCATGCGTTCCGAATCGATACCCGGCCTCTCGGTCGTCACTATTACGTTCGCCGACGGCATCGACCTGCACGTCGCCCGCCAGGGAATTTCCGAACGCCTCGCTGAATTGGGCAGCAGCCTGCCCACCGGGGTGAGTGCGCCGAAGCTCTCGCCGTTGGTATCGAGCACGATGGACCTGCTCAAGATCGGCCTGGTGTCCGATAAGGTCGACGCCTACACGCTGCGCGACACGGCCGATTGGATCGTCAAACCACGCCTGCTCGCCGTTCCCGGTGTTGCACACGCAATCGTCTTCGGCGGCGACGTGCGGCAGATCCAGATCCTGCCCGATCCGAAGAAACTAGCCGCCTTCAGCATCACAGTCGCCGAAGTCGCAGATGCGGCGCGCGCTTCACTGGCTTTGCGCGGCGCCGGCTTCATCGACACGGCATCGCAGCGTGTGCTGCTCAAATCGCCGACGCCACAACCGGACCTGGCGGCACTGCGTCAGGCCGTGATATCCGTGCGCAATTCCGTGCCAGTACGTCTAGGCGATGTCGCCGAGGTGAAGATGGCACCGGCACTGCGCTTCGGCGACGCCCTGGTGCAAGGCAAGCCCGGCGTCCTGCTCTCGCTCGCAAGTCAGTACGGCGCCAACACGTTGACGACAACACTCGCCGTGGAGCAAGCGCTGTCAGACCTGGAGCCGGCGTTAAAGGCGCAGGGCATCACCCTCTATCGCGGCCTGCACCGTCCCGCCAACTTCATTGAACGCGCGCTAGGCGACCTGGAACAATCACTGGTGATTGCGGCGGCATTGATCCTTGCAGTGTTGTATTTGTTCTTGCGCGATACGCGCGCCGCATTGATCGCCTTTACAGCCATCCCACTGTCGCTGCTCGCTGCGGTGCTGGTTCTTGACCGCATGGGACAGACACTCAACACCATGACGCTCGGCGGCCTGGCCGTTGCGCTGGGCGTGCTGGTGGACGATGCAATCATCGGTATCGAGAATATTCTGCGACGCATGCGCACCAATGCGGCGCTTGCGCAACCGCTGCCACGCCTGGATGTCATCCGCGAGGCTTCCTTGGAAGTGCGTGGACCGGTGATCTACGCCACCGCAGTCGTAATCGCAGTATTCCTTCCGCAGCTATTCACTTCCAGCGTGCAAGGACACTTTGTCGGGCCACTGGCCCTGGCATTCATTCTCGCGGTGGTTGCCTCTCTGCTGGTGGCGATGACGGCCACGCCAGCGCTGTGTGCTTTGTTTCTGCGCGAGCACGATGCGCGTCCCGAAACTCGCTGGTTGGCACGCCTCAAGGAATTGCAAACCCATGCTGTCCGGAAAGTGGAGGCCCACTTCAAAGTAGCGGCGACCGTCCTGGCTGTCCTGATTGCGACTGCGGTGGCAGCCCTGCCTTTCCTGGGCGGCACTTTCATGCCCGATTTTCGCGAAGGGCACTTCGTCATGCAGGTCGCAAGTTCCATCCCCGGAACCTCGCTGCAGGAGATGCTGGATATCGGCAAACGCATCAGCGCCGATGTACTGCGACTTCCTTACGTGCAGAGCATCGAGCAGCAGGTCGGACGCGCAGAGCTCAGTGAGGATACCTGGGGCCCGCATCGCAGCGAGTTCCACGTCGAACTGAAACCGGACGCGACCGTGAATCAGTCCATGGCGCAGCAGGAATTGCGCGACATTCTCGGACACTACCCAGGAATACAAAGCGAGGTAGTCACGTTCCTCGGCGATCGCATCGGCGAAAGTCTGAGCGGCGAAACCGCGCAGGTCGCCATCAAGGTGTTCGGCGACGATCTCGACAACCTCGACCGCGTCGGCGCCAGCATATCCAGTGCACTCGCGTCAGTAGACGGCATTGTTGATCTGCAGTTCAAACGCCAGAGCGGGACGCCCGCCGTAGCAATCACCACTTCGGCGCAAGCACTAGCCACCAGCGGCCTGCGCAATCAGGACGTGCTCGACACCATCGAGACCGCCTATGCGGGCAGCCAGGTCGGCCAGACTTTCCAAGGCGTTCGCACGGTCGATGCCGTGGTGCTGTTGCCGGACATTCTGCGGCATGAACCCGCACAGCTCGGCAAACTTATGATTGCAGGTCCACTGGGACCCGTTCCCCTGTCGCAGGTGGCAAAGCTCGAACCGACCCAGGAACGCTACAGCATCGAACACGACGGCGGGCAAAGGCGTGTCAGCGTAACGTTCAATGTGAGCGGCCGACCCCTGCAAAGCGTCGTGCAGGAAGCCCGTCAGAAAATTGCGCAGGCGGTGGCGCTGCCTGCAGGGGTGTTCCTGGAATTTACCGGTGCTGCGGCGGCCGAACAGCAGACACGCACGGAACTGATGCTCTACTCCGGCCTCGCGCTGGCACTGATCGTCATGGTCCTGTTTATGGCATTTCATTGGCGCGCCAACACCTGGCTGGTCATGATCAATCTTCCGTTCAGCCTCATCGGCAGTGTGCTGGCCATCGCCATGACCGGCATCGGAACCTCGCTCGGCACGATTGTCGGCCTGGTGACGGTGTTCGGCGTGAGTGCGCGCAATGCGATCCTGCAGCTTGCGCACTATGAGCACATGGTGGAACTCGAAGGATCATCCTGGAACATGGACACGGTACTGCGCGGCGCCCACGAACGCCTGATTCCCATCTTGATGACTGCGGCCGTAACGGCGCTCGGCCTCGCACCGCTGGCATTTGGCATCGATCGCCCCGGCCAGGAAATCGAAGGTCCGATGGCGGTCACTGTGCTCGGCGGACTGCTGTCATCCACGCTGCTGAATCTGTTTGTGCTACCCGCTCTGTCGTACCGCTTCAGCCGTCGCAATTCGAATTGATGTAGTCACGAGCCTCGATCGCGACGCAACCACGTGCGCGCCACTAGAGCGCGGGTCGCGATCACCGCAACGTGCAGCGATTGATCTGTCGCAACATCGGCGTCCAACCACGACGCGCCTGTGTTCACGCCCAGGTCTACAGCCGACCGGCAGACAATCCATGCCCCCTGTCTACATGCGCCTTGCGTTCTCGGCACTCCTCGTTGCGTTCAGCCAGCTATGTCTGGCGGAACACGACATCGAGTTTGTCGCCGAGCATCTACCCGAGGCGGCAATGGACAACCGCTACGCGACATTACCGATATGGCCCGGGTTGCCAAACGAATCGGCCGCGTGGGAGGGAAGCCTGCAGGGCGCAGCGTCGTCGATCCAAGTAGGTTCGATCTCCCTGGAAGGCCCAATGTTCTCGATGGCGATGCAACGCAATCTGCGTGACGCCTGGCAGTGGGGCGCCTTCGGCTTTTATGACGATCTCAGCTTCACGTCCGGACGCGAGTATCGTCCACTGCAGACGTTGTTCGCTCCGCAAACTCCTATCGAACGGCCAGTGGATGCGCTGTTCACTCATCTCGATGGCCGCGCCAGGGATTTCGGCGGTGGGCTCTACATCGCGCACCACGGCACCACCGGCCTGTTGGGCAATCATCGTTGGGTCGCTGGAGTACTGTGGCAGCGCGTACAGCTCGATGACTACCGCTTCGACTACGAAATTCTGGCCGGCCCCAGCAACGGACTCACCGGCAGTATCGATTTCGATGCCTCGTACGATCACGCAGTCCCTTTCGTCGGACTGGAGATTCCGCGTGACTTCGGCAAGTGGACGCTCTCCCTGCACAGCCTCCTGGCCTATCCGCTACCACGCCGCGGCGTAACCGGTCACATCACCGGGCCGGATTTCGACCTCTCGGGGGACACTGCCACGGCCGGCAACGGCAAGCACTTCGGCGACCCCTCGATCACATTGGGATTGAATCTCACCTATCGACCGGCACGACTGAGCATCGACGTCGGCACACTTCTGTCGCAGGCAGTTCTGGAGCCGCTCATTCACAGCGGCATCGACCAGAATCTACTGTTGTCGGTGTCGTGGGCCTACTGATCGGCCAATAAACAGAACCGCGCACGCCAGCCGGTTCAATCACCCGAGTCGGCGACTCACTCGTCGCGGTGTGCGAACTTCGCGAATCGCCAGCAACGCCAATCCCATGGCGAACAGGATGAAGGACGAAGGCTCCGGCACCGCGACCGGCAGTCGAAAGCCCGAGAACTGAAAGGCCTCGACCTTCCCCAGCGTGCGCTGCCATTGCCCGGGATTGAAGTCATCCCTGACCAGCCGATCGTCTTTGGAAGTGTGCGGTCCCGTGTACCACGCCCAGCTGATCTGGCTGGTCGAGTCCTGCGTTGCCTGGATGGACACGAAGAAGTTGTGGTCGGCCGGCAGGATGATTGGCGCTATGTCGCTACTGAACAGCGTGCCGCCCGCAACACCCGAGGCGTATTCGAGCGGCGATGCCACATAGGATGTTCCGATCGCGAATTCATAAAACGGATCGGTGAACGGATTAGCGTCGCTGCCGCGCTTCGCGTCGTAAATGCGCAGCGTGAACTGGTTCTTGCCGAAGTTATCGCCAATCCACGAGAAGCCATCGATGATCGAGGCCGATCCCAATTCGAAGCCGGCCACGCTCTCGGTGTTGTGCTGCCGTGCATCGGAAATAGTGCCAGTCTGCGCGCAGGAAACCGGATCGCATCCACCGGTATCGAAGAAGCCGCCGCTCGTATAAACGATTGTTGCCGTTGCGGGATTACTGACAGCGAACAGGAGAATCAGCGGCAGCGCGCACCATTTGCAGAAGCGTTCGAGACATCGGATGAGTGAAAGAGGTTGCGGAAGAGCGATAGATGCGCCGGTCGATATATGCACAAAGATTCCCCCTAGTTGCCAGCTCGATGCAGCTTGCACCGAGTGCAACGTGCGTGCAACCAAAGTGCAAGATCACAACTGTAGCGCTGTATCCAGGTACTCAAAATGCCGACGAGTGCCGCAATTATTTGCTGCGGGAGACGTTGAGTGCAGTGCGATCAATGATCCGATCGACAAATTTCTCGTCACAGATACCCGGCAAGTTGCAACGATTCAGCCATTGTTCGTCCACTTGCGCGCGAACGATTCGAACCGTCGAGGCCCTCGTTACGCCGTAAGGCACGCACAATCGGGCAAGAACTGCAGACAGCGTGGACAGCATTCAGGAGCGTTTTCCGAAGTGTCCAGGCAGACCATCAGGAAGCCGCACGTGACGACAATAAGTCTGTCGGCAGTGCTGAAGACCTAAGCCGGGCGGTGATCGCATAGCAAGACAGCATGAAGAAATCCCAGCGTCAGGGCCGCCTACAATCTAAACTTCACGACGACTCTTCAGAACACCGCAAACAGTCGGGATTCGCGGGCAGAAGTCCATTAAAACAATCGGACCCTCCATGAACATCAGACTCTCTCTTCTCGGTGCCGCATTCGCGACGACGATTGCGGCCTGTGGCGCGGTGGAATCGCAGACGCCCTCCAAGGCCATCGCTCAACACGAACTCACTACGGTCCTTGCGTCCGAGAAGACGCAGCCCAAGGAGATGAAGCTGGTCCGGGAGTCAGAAGTGGATGGAGGCTGGTCGTATGAATATCAGGTGACATACGAGTCCGAGACGAGAACCTACACGGTGCTCGTGCATAGAGATGGACGGGTGGAAATAGCGCGGAACAATAATTAGCAAGCCGCTCAGCGGTCCTTACCGTTTCTCGATCGCATCCTTCACGCCGGGCCACCGCCTGACGCATTAGCGAAGCCGCAACGCGGTTTATCTATGACCGTGGGATTGTCGAAATTGCTCCGGATCCACGTGAATGAAGACGAATCCCGGGATCGTGGCTTATTTCGCAATCACGATGTCGCCGCTCTGCAGGGCGCGATCCCTTTCGGCCCATAGCACCTTGATGTTGTCGAAGGTCACGGGAATTCCATTGCACTGGAGCGCACTCGCTCCGGCGCACACTTGAAAATGCAGGTGCGGCTCAGTCGAGTTGCCTGAGGAGCCGAGCCTACCGAGTAGCGTGCCCGCGTTTACGATATCTCCCCGACGAACATGAACGCTGCCAGGCTGCATGTGGGCATACAGGGCGTATTCGCGATTGCCATGATCGATCAGAACGTAGTTGCCCAGCAGGGCGTTGCCGGCCTTCAGCAGTTTTTCTTGACTCTCCTGAGCGCGTGCGATGTATGCATCAGTTGCTTCACCAGGCAGTTGCAGCAGGGACCGATCTTCCGGTGCATCGTTCGCCGCTTCGAGGACTTTGCCTGCAGCAGCGGCATGAACTTCAGCACCGTATGCGTAATAGTCCGAGAACCGTGAGCCGTCGCCTCGATAAGTCAAACCACTCCCGCCGAGGCGGGCGATATCGAGCGCATAGGCTTCGGGCAAGACCCACCGATGTCCGGTATGGAGGCTCGCGCCCCAGCCGACATAGCTCACGCCACGTAGAGGGAAAAGCCACTTCGTCTTCGAGAATTCGCTGCTCATCGGCAGGGTAGCGGTCAGCTCTATCGGCTCTCCCGCCGAGGTGCCTTCGGCATACACGCGAAGAGCACCGCGCTCCTGATCGAAGGCGAACACCTGATTCGTGACGATCAAACCTTCGTTGGTGTGCAGCACCGGACCGGCGAGCTTGATTCCGGGTGCTATCAGGTCGGCACCGCAGAACAGGAAAGAGGCCACTTGCGCCACTTCCTGGATGCCCGGACCGTTGCTCGCAAATCGCTGTATGTCGGCGGCATCCAAATGACGGACATCGACGACCTGCTCGCCGTTCAGCAACTCGATCCGGATTGCCCTGACTTCAAATGGAGCACCGCTATGATTGATCACGGCGATATGCGGGGCCAGCAGACTCTTCACGCGGCCGCGGCTGTCGAGCGGATAAGTGTGAGCGACATCGGCAGGACAAAACGAATTTCCCGCTGCGACTCATCATCGGCCGTGGCATGGAGACAGGCGAGTGCAAAAAGTATCGAAAATAGAATCTGCATGAAGATCCCTCGATACTCAGACTCGTCGCACCGCGGCTGCATTCTAGCGCACTCGAACCGCACGTTAGCTGCCTCGCCAGCGTCGACCGGCAGGGGTCATCGCAGGCAGACGCCCTTCGATATCAAAGAGCTTACAGAGCTTGGACCGAGGCTTGGCAGCCCGGATTCTGGTGTCTGAAAGTCGCGGCACAGGGTGTAACCCTTCCATGGGAAACGCGGCAGCGCGAATTACCCTCAAAGTTACCCTTGTTTGCGGATGGATATCCACGGACGCCGCCGCAGCGGGGTGGATTAGACGAGACGGGAAACGCTTCGAAACAGCGCTCCCGTTGATGTCCGCGGATGCCAGTGATTGTCCGCGGAGAGTCGAATGGTGGCTAGGGAGGGACTCGAACCCTCGACCTCGGCGTTATGAGTGCCACGCTCTAACCAGCTGAGCTACCTAGCCTTTCTCTCGAATCCTGCGGGGCGCCGGGAACCGGACGCGAACCGAAGGGCGGGCATTGTCTTGGCCGAATCCGGCCCTGTCAAGAAAGCAATATTTCCCCAACGAGGCCCGCCGCCAAGACTGATGATCAACCGCCGCGGCTACCGGCACCTCGGCCGGCCATTCCCGCCTTCATCACTTACCTCACCCGCTTCACTTACATCACTTTCCCGCCCTACACATTGAACCGGAAATGCATCACGTCGCCTTCGCGGACGATGTACTCCTTGCCTTCCAGGCGCAGCTTGCCGGCTTCCTTCGCGCCCTGTTCGCCTTTGTTGGCGATGTAGTCCGCGTAGGCAATCACTTCGGCGCGGATGAACCCCTTCTCGAAATCCGTGTGGATGACGCCTGCGGCCTGCGGCGCGGTGGCGCCGATCTTTACGGTCCAGGCACGGACTTCCTTTACGCCGGCGGTGAAGTACGTCTGCAGGCCCAGCAGTTTGTAGCCAGCGCGAATGACGCGATTCAGGCCCGGCTCTGCCAGGCCGAGCTCCTTGAGGAAATCGGCGCGGTCGGCCTCTTCGAGCTGTGCAATCTCCGCTTCGATCGCGGCGCAAACGGCGACCACTTCGGCTCCTTCCTGAGTTGCGCGTGCCTGCACTGCATCCAGATAGGGATTATTGGTAAAGCCGTCCTCGGCGACATTCGCCACGTACATGAGCGGCTTGAGCGTGATCAGGTGCAGCTCATACAGCAGGCGATGATCTTCCGGATCCTTGATGAGCGAACGCACCGGGTTGCCCGCATCCAAATGTTCGCGAACCTTCTTCAGCAGGTCGCGCAGGCGTATCGCGTCCTTGTCGCCGGCCTTGGCATTCTTTTCGGCGCGCTGCAGGCCGCGCTCAACCGTGTCGAGATCGGCGAGCGCCAGCTCGGTGTTGATCACGTCGATGTCATCGAGCGGTCCGATACGGCCGGACACGTGGACGATGTCATCGTTCTCGAAGCAGCGCACCACGTGCGTGATCGCGTCGGTTTCGCGAATGTGCGAGAGGAACTTGTTACCAAGACCTTCGCCCTTGGAGGCGCCGGCAACCAGCCCGGCGATATCCACGAATTCGACTGTCGCCGGCAGGATGCGCTCGGGCTTGACGATCGTCGCCAACTCTTCGAGCCGCGGGTCCGGCACCGGCACGATGCCGACATTGGGATCGATGGTGCAGAAGGGATAGTTCTCAGCTGCGATCTGTGCGCGCGTCAGCGCGTTGAATAGCGTGGACTTGCCGACATTTGGCAGGCCGACGATGCCGGATTTGATGCCCATGAATTAGGTGATGACGGTGATGTAAGTGATGAAGGTGATGGGGGTCGGGACAGTCGCTTGGGAACGTAATTCAGCGTCGTACAAATGTTGACAGGTGGCTGCGTCCTGGGCCGCATCCTCATCATCACTCATAGCATCTTCATCACTGCGTTCTTGCATGTAATTCGTTCATCGCAAGCTCTCCGCCCTTGCTGACAAAAACGTCCAGCGCGTCGAGGGCAGCGGCGATGGCGGCGAGGATTTTCTCCTCGTCGTCTTTCGGGGCGCGATACAACACATAGTCGAGCACCTGGGACTTGTCTCCCGGATGGCCGATGCCGAGTCGCAGGCGCCAGTAATCGGCACCGATGTGTGTGCTGGTGTCGCGCAGGCCATTGTGCCCGCCGTGGCCGCCACCGAGTTTGAAGCGAGCCTGGCCCACCGGCAGGTCCAGGTCATCGTGAACCACGAGCGTTTCCGCTGGCGTCACTTTCAGATAGTCGGTCAGGGAACGAATCGCCAGACCACTACGATTCATGTACGTGGCCGGCTTGAGCAGCGTCACTTCCTCGCCGTGCAATGGCACGCGACAGACCTCCCCCTGGAAGCGGGTATGACTGCGGAATCGGCCTCCCAGCTTCGCAGCCAGTGCGTCCACGAACCAGAAGCCGGCGTTGTGACGCGTCAGCAAATGTTCGGGGCCTGGATTGCCCAGGCCGGCGATGATTTTCAGGGCAGTGCCGGGCATGAATGCACCAAGTGACGAGTGAATGACCAAGGTGACGAGCGCCGTAGCGGAAGCGGAGCAGTCTCCGCCCGATCCGTCGCACCGTCACCCCGTCATGACATCGTCCGGCCGCACAGCGACCGGACGACGTCACACCACTACTTCTTGCCGCCGTCCTTCTTCGGAGCGGCCGCTGCGGCAGCAGGCTTACCGTCTTCCTTCTTCGCATCCGCTGCAGGCGCGGCGCCGGCAGCAGGAGTCGCCGCGGCGGTCTCGACGACAGCTTCGGCTTCTTCAGCACGCGGATGATGGATGGACACGACCGGTTCGTCGCGACCGTGCATGAGCGCGACGAATTCGACACCCGCTGGCAGCGGGATATCGGACAGACGCTTCATCTCGTTCATCTGCATGGCCGACAGATCGACTTCGAGGAACTCCGGCAGGTCCTTCGGCAGGCAGCTCACTTCCACATCGTTGAGCATGTGCGACACGATACCGCCCTGGGTCTTCACGCCAGGGGAGCCGGCCGCGCCCTTGAAGTGCAGCGGAATCGACAGGCGCACTTTCTCGTTCTCCAGCACGCGCTGCAGATCGAGGTGCAGGATCTGATTCTTGGCGGGATGGCGTTGCACATCCTTGAGAATCGCAGCCTGCTTCTCGCCGTTGACGTTGAGCTGCAGGATCGTCGAGTAGAAGCGTTCGTTGACCAGCAGCGTCAGCAGGTTCTGGTGATCCAGGATCAGCTGGCGCGGCGCGGTGTGACCGCCGTAGAGAATCGCCGGAACTTTGCCGGAACGACGCAGGCGGCGGCTCGCACCTTTCCCCTGCAAGCCGTCCCGCGCGTCGGCGACGATATCAAAAGAGATTTTCATGTAACTGCTCCAGTAATAAACCCAAGCCGGCTGATCGATCGCGACCAAACAGATCAACCGTCCATGCAGTGGCAGGTGAGGAATGACGGGTGACGAGCAAGAAGCTCGCAACGCGGGACCCTCTCATGCCACAACCAACGCGACGACTAGCGGGCGATGACATGACGATCTGACTCGTCATCCATCACCCGTCACCCGTCACTAATCTATATATAGCGAACTCACGCTCTCTTCATCACGGATACGGCGCATCGTTTCCGCGAGCAGCTCGGCGACCGACAACTGCCGGATTTTCGGGCAGGCGCGCGCGCTTTCGCGCAACGGAATCGTGTCGGTGACCACCAGTTCGTCAAGCGCCGACTTGGTGATGCGATCGATCGCCGGGCCGGACAGCACGGCATGCGTGATGTATGCGACCACTCGCTTTGCCCCGGCATCCTTCAGCGCCTGCGCTGCGTGGCACAACGTGCCTGCGGTATCCACCAAGTCATCGATGAGTACGCAGGTCTTGCCTGAGACTTCACCGATGATGTTCATCACTTCCGATTCGTTCGCGCGCGGGCGGCGTTTGTCGATGATGGCGAGATCCGCGTCATCGAGCCGCTTCGCCAGCGCCCTGGCACGCACTACACCGCCGACATCCGGAGAGACCACCACCAGGTCTTCGTGCTTCTGCTTCCAGGCGTCTCCGAGCAGCACCGGCGATGCGTACACGTTATCGACCGGGATATCGAAGAAGCCCTGGATCTGATCGGCATGCAGATCGACGGTCAGCAGCCGATGCACGCCGGCGCTGGCGATCATGTTGGCAACCAGCTTCGCAGTGATCGGCACGCGCATCGCGCGCGGGCGGCGATCCTGGCGGGCGTAACCGAAATACGGCAGCACCGCAGTGATACGCGCTGCGGACGCCCGGCGGCACGCATCGACCATCGCCAGCAATTCCATCAGGTGATCGTTGGCTGGAGGACAGGTCGGCTGCACGATGAAAATATCGCGGCCGCGCACGTTCTCCAGCAATTCGACCGTGGACTCGCCGTCGCTGAAACGGCCCACCGAAGAGCGGCCCAGCGGCACCATCAGGTGCCGGGCGATGTCGTGGGCGAGTTGCGGGTTGGCGTTGCCCGTAAACACCGCCATCGAGGCACGATCCATTCAAGCTCTCCAGTGAGTCGTGACTGGTGACCGGTGCCCAGCCGCAATCTGCCGCTGTGCTTCGCCAGTCACAATTCACTATCCGCAATTCAATCTAACTGTCTGCAGTTGGTCTGCGATTGGCTGGGGCGGAAGGATTCGAACCTCCGGATGGCGGGATCAAAACCCGCTGCCTTACCACTTGGCGACGCCCCAAATTAAACAATGGCCTCAGCCGACCCCGCTTGCGCGGGATGGGGCCTGAAAAGCCCGACGCGTTACTGCGCGACCTCAGCCGCCAGACGCTCCAGCAACGGCGAACGATTCAGCCCGCGCACCATATACCCTTCCCAACGCGCAGGCAGGCGCGACTTAATGCGCTCCGCGGCCGCCGCATCGGGCACGGCGACGTACACGCAGGCGCCGGTTCCGGTCAGCCTCGCATCACCGAATTCCTTAAGCCAATCAAGCGCTTCGGCTATCTCTGGGTAGCGCCCGCGCACGGTGGAGGTGCAGTCGTTGCGGCCACCCTCCGCGAAGAAGGCGCGTATTGTCGTGATGGGTGAATTACGTGTCAATTCAGCGGCCTGAAAGATCTCCCCGGTGCTCACCGCCGCCTGCGGCTTGACCACCAGATAGTCGCTTTCGGGGAAGTCCATCCGCGTCAATTGCTCCCCCACGCCCTGCGCCCAGGCGGCCTGCCCCCTTACGAACAGCGGCACGTCCGCACCGAGCTTCAAACCAAGGGCCGCCAGCTCGTCCATGCCGAGGCGGATGCCCCAGAGCTGGTTGAGCGCGACCAGAACGGTTGCCGCATTGGAGCTACCGCCGCCAAGGCCACCCTGAATCGGAATTCGTTTGTCGACGCCGATTGCGACGCCGCTGCCTGGCTCGCAATGCGCTGCGAGCAATCGCGCAGCACGCACCACCAAATCGGTTTCAGGAGGGATCGAAACCGGCCCGGCAATACGCTCGATGACCCCGACCGGTCGCCGATAGAAGCGCAACTGGTCGGCAAGATCGATGAACTGCATGGCTGTCTGCAGCAGGTGATAGCCGTCCGCGCGACGACCCACTATGTGCAGGCACAGGTTGAGCTTTGCTGGCGATGGCCAGGCACGCGACAGGCCTAGCGGTTCCCCGGACACCGCAGCAGTCATCTGGACGATCTGCGACACGGCCTGCTCACTGGCCGAGACGCCAACCGTCCACGACGATGCGCACCCGAGCGGTGCCGCTGCTGGCGCGGATCTTCATCGGTACGTGAGCACCAGGTGCATCCGAATAATTCTGGTAGTCGATCCGCCAGCCATCCTGTTCCAGCGTCGTCACGCCGTCAGAGCTCGGGTCATGCCACGTGTGCTCGCCAGGTGCTGCAATCCCGAGCATCCAGAATCGCAAGTTGCCCGCCGGCACCGGCGCACCCAGGCGCGATTCCAGTTCGTCCCATGCGGCCTGCGATTCCAGCGTCTTGCCATCGCCGGTCTGTAATTTGAGTTGCGGGTCGCCCGCCTCACCTTCCACCTGCAGCCGCACGCTGCCGATGCCCACCGGCCCACGAATCTTCACATCCGCCTTGTTGCCGTGTTGCTGCCATTCGAAGGAGCCGGAACCGCCGCTGCTGGCGCCGGTCACGCCAATACGTCCGCTGGCCTGCCAGTTTTCGAGCGCATGCAGATCGGCAGGCAACGGCACCGTGCGGCCCGGTCGCTGAGCGGGGCTTACGCAGCCGCCAAGCGCCGCCAGCGCGAGCACGAAGCAAATAGCGAGAATGCGCGGCCGCATTTCCGGAAGGAGTGTCAGTTCGGCAGGGATTTCAGGCGCTTCTGCAGATCTGTGTTTTCCGGATAACGCTCGCTAGCGGCCTTCAGCAGCGAGCGGGCTTCATCGGTACGACCCAGTGTCAGCAGCACTTCGCCCAGATGCAGATCGACCTCTGGATCGTTGATGCGACGCTTGGCGCGTTCCAGGTAACCCAGTGCGTCCTCATTGCGTTTTGCCCGGTGCAAGGCCCAACCCATGCTGTCGAGCACCGCGCCGCTGTCGGGCGTGATTTCCAGCGCCTGCTGGATCAGCTTCAACCCTTCGCGCTGCTGGCGGGTGCGATCCACCATTGTGTAACCCAGCGCATTACTGGCCGCGGGATCGCCGGGCCGATCGGCCACCAGCTTGCGCAGCTCGGCGATCGACTGGCTGACGTGATCCGCCTTCTCGAGCTGGAACACGCGAGCGAAACGCAGCTCCGCTGAGTCCGGATAGTCCTTCAGTGAGCTGTCGAGCAGCGCCAATGCACCTTCAGCGTCGCCATTGCCCGCGAGCAGGGCGGCGCGGGCGGTGATCGCTTCCAGAGCGTATTGCGGGCGGGTGCTCGCGAATTCTTCGATGTGGGCGAGGCCGGCCGGCAACCCCTGGCGCTGAACCTTGATCCGCGCGGCGCGTGCCTGGGCGGCCATGGCCATATCCCCGCCGGTCACCCGACTGTAGATCTGGATCGCGTCGTCCCATGCCGAACGCGACTCGGCGATCGCGCCCAGATAGAACAGCGACTCGTAGACGAACCGGCCGCTCGACACCAGGTTGCCATAACGCTGCGCCGCCGCGTCACGATTGCCCGACTGGAAATCCATGTCGGCCAGCGCGCGCTCTGCGACCGCGGCCGCAGATTCACTGCCCGCCAAAGCACTGAGCGCCTTGCGCCCTTCTTCCTCTTTACCCGCCTGCAGCAGCATCAGCGCGTATTCGAGGCGGTAGGAATCCTGGGCGTCGCTTTGAATTACCTGACGGGCCGTCGCCAGACCTTCTTCGGTCTCACCACGAGTCATTTGTACCTGAGCCAGCAGCAAGCCCGCAGGCGACCAGTACGGGCCCAGTTCGTGCGCTTTGGACGCATGTTCGAACGCGAGCGCGAAGTTTTCCGATTGCATGGCCGCTCGCGCCAGGGCGTAGTGCGACTCGGTGAGGTCCGGATACTTGACGACCAGCTTCTGCAGTACGGCGGTTGCACCAGCCGGCGTGGCTTCCTCGCCCAGTTGAGGCAACAGCGCGAGAAATCCCGCCTGCGGGTTGATGAACGCGGTATCCAGCAGGACCCCGAGATGCTCGGCGGCACGGTCGATCTGGTACAGATGCAGCGCAGCGAAAGCAGCGAACCGACGCGCTTCCTCATTGGTATGATTGAGTTCGAGCCAGCGCTCCGCCCCCTGCAGCACCAGAGTCCATTGATGGTGATCGTAGGCGATCCGCGTCGCCTGCTCCGCCAGTGCCTCGTCATTCGCCAGCTGCGCCGCACGCACGTAGGCGCGCGAGGCTTCCAGATATTGGTTACGCTGCAGAGCGACTTCCGCACCGAGCACCAGGGCGTTCGGGTCGGTCGGCAGCGATTCCGCCGCATTCGACGAGGGAGCCGATGATTTTCCGGTTGTCGTACAGCCGCCGACGAGGCAGGCAATCAGAATGACCGGGGTCAGAGTACGCAGGGCGGTAGCGGGCATCGTGCAGCCACTATATCAGGGAACGCCGTCAAAGCTTGTCATCCCCGCCCCCTTCCCGGACAATCCCGGCCGGTTTGCGACAGCATCACGCATGACATTCGTCGTCATCGGAATCAATCACCGCACTGCCCCCGTCGACATCCGCGAAAAAGTGGTGTTTGCCGGCGAGGAACTGCCGGAAGCGTTGCGGGAGCTGGTCACAGTTCCCGGCGTGCGCGAGTCGGTGATTGTTTCGACCTGCAATCGTACCGAGCTCTACTGCTTCACCCATACCGATGGGCAGCCGCTGGCACAGTGGCTGGCGCACTGGCACGACCTGCAATCCCACCAGCTCGATATCCAGGGGTCCTTGTATCAGTTACAGGGCATGGCGGCCGTCGAGCACATTTTTGCGGTGGCCTGCGGCCTGGATTCGCTGGTCCTCGGGGAACCGCAGATCCTCGGGCAGCTCAAGGAGGCTTACCGGGCGGCCCTGGACCAAGGGGCGACCGGGCCGTTCCTGAACCGGCTGATGCAGACGGCCTTTTCAGTTGCCAAGCGGGTACGGACCGAAACCCGCATCGGCGCGAGCGCCGTGTCGGTCGCATCCGCCGCGGTGGCAATGGCCAGAACGGTATTCGAACGCTTCGAACAGCACACGGCACTGCTGGTCGGCGCCGGTGAGACCATCGCATTGGCGGCCAGGCACCTGCATGCCAATGGCATCCGCCGCATCATCGTCGCCAATCGCAGCGTGGATAGGGCACAGGAACTGGCAAACGAATTCAACGGCTTCGCCATCGGCCTGGATGCGATCGAGGCGCACCTGCCGGAAGCCGACATCGTGATCAGTTCCACGGCGAGCCCGACGCCAGTCATCACCTTCGATGCCGTCCGTGCCGCATTACGCGCGCGGCGGCGCAAACCGATCTTCATGGTCGACATCGCCGTACCGCGCGATATCGAACCGGAGGTCGCCAAACTGGAAGACGTGTACCTGTTTACCATCGACGATCTGCACACCGTCGTGAATGAGAACATGGAATCGCGTCGTGAAGCGGCACGTGACGCGAACCAGTTGATCGCCAGCGAGATCGCCCAGTTCGAGCAGCAGATCAAGACTCTCGATGCCGTACCGGCCATCCGTCAGCTGCGCCACGAAGCGGAAGCGCTGCGCGCACAAACCATGGAACAGGCGCGACGCATGCTCGCCGCCGGACGCGATTCGCGCGAAGTGATGGAATTCCTGGCGACTACTTTGACCAACCGCCTGCTGCATGCTCCCAGTCAGCGCCTGCGCGATGCCGCAGAACGCGGCGACGTGGAGCTGCTACAGGCAGTGAAGACGATCTTCGCCCCGTCACCTGCTGCGCAGGACGTAGCGCCGGAGAAGAAAATTTCTTCGGGAAGCACGGGCAACAAGGGGTAGGAATCCGAACGAGAAATCCGGGTCCGACGCCGTCGGATGGGATCTCTGCGGTTGTTTTCCGTATCCTGCGTGCGCCCCGCAGCAGTCCGGTTTCCGTCCCCTGATCGTCGTGCTCTTTATAAATATTCTCGTCCGTCCCTCTTCAGACCCGTAATGAAAGATTCGATACGCAACAAACTGGAAAAGCTGGTCGAGCGCCAGGAGGAAGTGAGCGGCCTGCTCGCCGACCCGCAGATCATCGCCAACAACGACAAGTTCCGCGAACTGTCGATGGAATACTCCCGCCTGGACCCGGTGGTAACGCGCTATCGCGACTACCAGCAACTGTTAAGCGAGCGCGGCCATGCGCAGGCGCTGGCGGATGGCGCCGATGCGGAACTACGGGACCTGGGCCGGGAAGAACTCGCTGCGCTCAACGCAAGGATCGAGCGCGAAACCGAAGAGCTTGCGAAGCTGCTGTTGCCGAAGGATCCGCGCGACGACAGCAACATCTACCTGGAAGTGCGAGCGGGCACCGGCGGGGACGAGGCCGCAATCTTTGCCGGCGACCTGTTCCGCATGTACTCACGCTATGCCGACGGCCAGGGCTGGCGCGTCGAGGTATTGTCGGAAAGCCAGGGCGAGCACGGTGGCTACAAAGAGATCATCAGCCGTGTCGTCGGACGCGGTGCTTACTCTTACCTGAAGTTCGAAGCAGGCACTCATCGCGTGCAGCGTGTGCCGGCCACGGAAGCTCAAGGTCGTATTCACACCTCCGCGTGCACCGTTGCGATCCTGCCGGAGACCGCGGAAGTCGAAGCGATCGAGCTCAATCCTGCCGACCTGCGCGTCGACACCTTTCGCTCCTCGGGCGCTGGCGGCCAGCACGTCAACAAAACCGACTCCGCGATCCGCATCACCCACCTGCCAACCGGCATCGTGGTCGAATGCCAGGACGAACGCTCGCAGCACAAGAACCGCTCACGCGCGATGTCGCTGCTGAAAGCCAAGCTGATGGCGACCGAACAGGAAAAGCGCGATCAGGCGGAAGCCCAGTCGCGCAAACTGCAGGTCGGTTCGGGAGATCGTTCCGAACGCATCCGCACTTACAACTTCCCGCAGGGCCGCGTTACCGATCACCGCATCAACCTGACGCTGTATAAACTGGCGGACATCATGAACGGCGACCTGGAGCCGGTGATTCAACCGCTGCAGCAGGAATTCCAGGCGGAACAGCTGGCGAGAATCGTCGAGTAACCCGAGTAGCGACCCAGTGACCACTCCGACCGTCACCCTGCAGAGCATCACCGGCGTCGACGTCGAACTGCGGATTGCCGGTCCAGGCAGCCGCAGCTACGCGTTCGTCATCGATTGGCACATCCGCCTGCTGGTGGCCGCGGCGTGGTGGTTCGTAGCAATCATCGTTTTCAATCGCGGTCTGAATATCCTCGGCAGCGACCGCCCGCACGACGGCTGGTACTACCTCACCGTCGTCATCCCGCCGAGCATCATTTATTTTCTGTACCACCCCATACTGGAAGTGGCGATGCGGGGCCGCACACCGGGCAAGCGCATCGCCGGAGTCCGCCTGGTCTCGCGAACCGGCGACCTGCCAAGCATCGGCGCCTTGCTGTTGCGCAATGTATTCCGTCTGATCGACAGCATGCCGTTCGTGTACCTGGTCGGCCTCACCTCGGTGGTGTTCACTTCGCAGCATGTTCGTATCGGTGATCTCGCCGCCGGCACGCTGCTGGTCATAGACAACACCGACGGTGACAAATCGTTCGCCAGCCTCGGCCATGCCAACGGGCTGGACCCGCAGGTTGCCGAACTCGTGCAGGAACTACTCGAGCGCTGGCCAACGCTGGATCCTGCAACCCGCACCAACCTCGCCCGCTCGCTGCTGATGCGAATCGATCCGACCATTACTGCGGCGGATGCGATGTTGCAGGACTCGGCACAACTGCAGGCACGGTTGCTGTTACTCCTGACCGGTGGCAAAGGCGGATGACGGCGGAGTCCGGACTGCAGGCGTGGCTGACCTCCCGGATTGAAAGCTGGCGGCAGCTCACGCCCACGCTCGATCGGCTGGAACGCAAACGCGATCACAGCGCCGCCGACGCATCGAGCGCCATCGAGATGTATCGCGGGTTAGGCCGCGACCTATCGATTGCGCGGCGAATTCTTCCGGCAGGCCGTGTCACCCGGGCCCTGGAATCCCACTACGCCCGGCTGCACGCAATCATCTATCGCAAGCCCCACGACTGGCGCGCCAGCCTGCGCACGCTGTTCCGCGATCAGATCCCGGATGTCGTCCACGAACTGCGCACGACGATTCAATGGGTCAGCCTGCTGTTCGTACTGAGTGCGGCAGCGGGGTGGTGGCTGATAGCGACCTATCCGGAACTGGTGAGCCTGCTGGCCAGCGAGAAGATGATCGTCGGCGTCGAGCAGGGACACCTGTGGACCGAAGGCATGCTCAACGTAGTGCCCTCCTCGATCACCTCGCTCGGGATCCTCAGCAATAACATCATCGTCAGCATCACGGCGTTCGCGCTGGGCGTGCTTTTCGGCCTCGGCACGTTCTACATCATCGCCATGAACGGCTTCATGCTCGGCGGCATCTTCGCGTTTACACACCAGCACGGCATGGCGGGCGAGCTGCTGAAGTTCGTCACCGCGCACGGCCTGGTGGAGCTATCGGTCATCTGCATATCCGGCGCGGCAGGTGTGATGCTGGGCGAATCGCTGATCCGCCCCAGCTTTCCAACCCGGCGCGAGTCCTTCCAGCACGCCACCGCGAAAACCAGCCGCCTGCTCGTCCTGTGCGCACTACTGCTCGTCGGCTGCGGTTTCATCGAAGGCTACCTGTCACCCGATCCGGACTTCCCGATGCTGAACCGCGTCATCGTCGGCGTCGGCTACTGGATCGTGATGATTGGCGCGCTGACTGGCAGGTTGTTTGGGCGCAGGGAGAAGTGACGGGAGTTACAGGAGTGACACGAGTGACATAAGAAGGCAGTAGAGCCTCGCCCCCCGCTCGCCCCAATCCTCGACACCTCGGATTCCTTGTCACCCCTGTGACTCCTGTCACTCCTGTGACCCTTCCTAAGCCTGATATCCTTCTGATATCGTCTGGACATCGTCAACGAGGGATTCATCGTGCAAGAACGTCAAGTGACTACGTTTCCGGGGGTACCGATGTTGCTGGCGCTGGTGGCGGCGAGCGTCATCGACGCGTGGTGGTTCCTGATCACGGCCCAGCAGGGCAGCACGCCGGCATTCCCCCTCGTCACCGGTGTCTTGCTGGTCGTGTTGTTTCGCGGCTTCTTCATCGTCCAGCCCAACACCGTTTCGGTACTGCAGTTCTTCGGCAAGTACGTCGGCGTCGAGCGCCACAATGGCCCGCGCTGGTCGAATCCGTTCTACACCAAGAAAGCCATCACGCTGCGGGTGCGCAATTTCGAATCCGGAAAGCTGAAGGTGAACGAACTGGATGGCTCGCCGATAGAGATTGCCGCCGTCGTGGTATGGCAGGTGCACGACGCCGCCGAAGCCGTTTTCAACGTGGACAACTACGAGAACTTCGTGCACGTCCAGGCCGAGTCGGCGCTGCGGCAAATGGCTACCAGCCATCCTTACGACGCGCACGACGGCAAGATTGCGCTGCGTTCACACTCCAGTGAAATCAACAATCACCTGAAGGAAGAAATCGAAGAGCGACTCGCGCAGGCCGGCGTGACAGTTCTCGAAGCGCGCGTCAGCCACCTCGCCTATGCACCGGAAATCGCACAGGCAATGCTGCAACGTCAGCAAGCCGGCGCGATCATCGCCGCACGCACTCTGATAGTCGAAGGTGCGGTGTCGATGGTGCACATGGCCCTGGAGCAGCTGGCTGAAAAGGGTGTGGTGCAGCTGGATGAGGAACGCAAGGCAGCGATGGTCTCGAACCTGCTGGTGGTCCTGTGCGGCGAGCGCGGTACCCAACCGATCGTCAACACAGGCACGCTCTATAGCTGACGGTCTGCGCCTTGGCCGACAAAAAAGCCTACCCGCTGCGAATCAGCCCCGAAGTGCTCGATGCCGTCCAGGGCTGGGCAACGGACGAGTTGCGCAGCGTGAACGCACAGATCGAATACGTTCTGCGCGAAGCGCTGCGCAAGGCGGGAAGATTGAAGACGGAGGAGAAGAAGGAAAAGAAGGTGTGACGGGAGAAGATGTGACAGTAGTGACAGGAGTCACAGGGGTGACAAGGAGTCAGATCTGACGAGGACAGATGGTTGCGGTAGAGGGCGGCCTCTTCTGTCACTCACATCCGTGTCACTCATGTGACTACTGTCACTCTCGTCACTTCCTCGTCACACCCTTCGCCGCAGGCGAAACTCCGCGTAAGCATCGAACACGGCGCGTTCGAGTTGGTCCGGACGCGCCAATATCGCAGGCGCCCCCAATGCGCGCAGAGCAGCCACGTTGCGCTGCAGCCGCAAGCAATACTCCTGTGCCGCGAGCGATTCATAAGGATCCAGCCATGCTCGTGCCGGTGCGTGGCTCAATGCTTCCGCCTGTGGACTTGAGAGACCGGCAATCAGCGGCAAGTGCTTGGGTAACAGCAACCGTGCGGCCGAAGCGAGCTGTCCCGCAACAGTCGCGTCGTCGAGATCGGTGAGCATCACGATAAGGCTGCGATGACGCACCAGCGAACGGATTCGCAATGCCGCATTGAGCGGATTGGATTCGGTTGCAGCGAGCTTGGTCGATGTGAGCATGTGACGTATGCGCAAGACAGTGGCGACGCCACGCCCCGGCGCGAGCGCAGCCAGCGGGCGATCGGCGAAAACAACCAATCCAACCCGGTCGTCCTGCGCCACGGCATGCTCGGCAAAGCGCGCCGCGACATTCGAATAGTGTCCGAGGCGGTCCAGATCGCCGGCCCGCAATGCACTGGCGCGGCCCGCATCGATGGCGATGACGATCTCCAGATGCTGGTCTTCGGAGAAATCCCTGCTGATCAAGCGGCCGCTGCGGGCGACCGCTTTCCAGTCGATCAGGTGCTGCGGATCGCCGGCCTGGTAGTCGCGCAGTTGCAGCACCTCGGCACCGGCGCCGGCAACCGATATCGCGCGCGCCCCTCCTCTCGCCCCACTCAGCCCGCGACTGTCCGCGCGCATCATTTCCGGGACGACCTGCAGTTTGAAATCCGGAGTGAGCCGCTGCGTCCACCACGCAAGCCCTAACGGTCCAGCGACACGCGCACGTACGCTGGGCCAGCGATGCTCGCCGAGGCGACGTGGCGTCACTCGCAATTGCGTCTGCGCTGCTGCACCGGCAGGTACTACCAGAACCTGCACCGATGAATCGACTTCGACTTCCGGGGGCACATCGGGAGCGAGCTCAACCATCGCGGTACGCGCTAACCGATGCGCAACTGCGAGTTGCAGCATTTCACTTCGCCCCAGCACACCACACTGGCCGGATCTCATCTCCAGGCTCAAGTGGGCACGTGTCGCTACCCATCCTTCATAAGCCAGCCCAAGCAACAGCAACGCCAACGGCAATCGCCAGGCCCCCGCGAGATCCGGATCGTCGCTCCACGCGCCCGCAATCGCGATCAACGCGGTCAGCACGGCGAGCAGGAGGGAGTTTTGACGGAAGCTCATTGGGAGGGAGTTAAGAAGTGACGGGTGACGAGTGACGGGGGAAGATGGGAGGAAGGAAGTAAGAAGGCTACGGACGACAGGCTACAACCAGATAGGGAGGTGCCTCTGGCTGTAGCCTGTCGCCTGTTCGCTGTCGCCTCTTTATCTCGGTACCGCGGTCTGGTCCAGCAATCGCTGCGTGATTGTCTGCTCGGTCACGCCTTCCAATATGGCTTCGGGAGCCAGCACCAGGCGATGGGGAATGACCAGCGGGGCAACTTGTTTGACGTCATCCGGCGTCACGAAATCGGAGCCGCGCATGCCGGCGGCGATTCGTGCCGACCTTACCAGGGCGAGTACGCCACGGGTCGACAAGCCGAGACCCACATGCGCATGCGCGCGCGACGCTGCTGCGAGATCCACAACATACGCAGCGAGTTCCGGTGCCACATGAACGCTCTCTACCGCGGCTCGGGCCGCCGCGAGCGCTTCCACGCTGATCACCGGTGCAGTTTCGTTGTGCGCGTGCGCATCGACATTGCCATAGCGCGCGACTACCGCAAGCTCGGCATCGCGATCCGGGTATGACAGGTCCACACGCAGCATGAATCGATCTAGCTGCGATTCCGGCAAAGGATAAGTACCTTCGAATTCGCGTGGGTTCTGGGTTGCGATCACCAGGAAATTCGCCGGCAGCGGATAGTTGCTGCGGTCGACGCTGACTTGCCGCTCTTCCATCGCTTCCAGCAACGCCGACTGGGTTTTCGGGCCGGCACGATTGACCTCATCGACCAGCAGCACATCGGCGAAAACCGGGCCTGGACGGAAGACGAATTCCTGTTTCTGGGCGTCGAACACATGCACGCCAGTAATGTCGGCTGGCATCAGGTCCGAGGTTCCCTGCACGCGCTTGAACACACCGCCAAGCACGCGTGCGAGCGTCTTGCCGAGTAGGGTCTTGCCCAGCCCGGGCGCACCTTGCAACAACACGTGACCTCGCCCAACCACGGCAATGGCGAGCGCGCGAACCACAGGCTGCATGCCTATGACGACCTCTCCCAGTGCGCGTTGCAGTTGTTGTTCCAGCGATTCCAGCGCATTACTCATTCTGTTTCCTTATCTCACGAAGCCCGAACTATATGTCCCGCTGAGTACGCAAAGCGCACGAAGCAGCTTCTTATGCAAGAGAAGCATTCTGCTCGGCGCGCTTCGCGTGCTCAGCGAGAACATCTTCTCCGCTACCAAAGCGCACCGCGAGCTTCCACAAGCAGCGTCTGAAGCGCAGGTAGATCGACGCGACGTCCGCGCAGCACTTTGCCGTGCAGTTCGCGCAGCCGATCCATTTCAGCCTCGGGGAGCGCACGGTGCGCATTCATCCAGTCCCAGACAGGAGCGCCATCGACAGGCAATCCAACACGCCGGCGCACGTCGTTGAAAAAATTGGTGAACAATTGCTGCCCAGCAACCGATGGCCGCAACACGCGCGCCATGAACCCGCCGCTCGCTCGCACGAAGCTGGTTATGTCCACCGGATGCCAGCCTGACGCGGCGACACGCAGGCGTTGCGGACCGAGCACAAACACCAGCCACAGACCGACCAGCCACAGCAGCGACCAATGCAACCGCTTATCGCCGAAGAACGCCTTGGCATCGTAAAACGCGACCAGGCCTTGATGCGCGTCATCGACGATCACCTTGCCACCAGGACGCAGCGACCATTTGACGATGTTTGCCAGCAAACGGGCGTTGTCCTGCTTGTCGAGCAGCTTATTGGTAAAGACGCTGCCATAGGCGCTGACGATAATCTGGCCATTGCCATAGCGCAGCAGCCACAGTGTCGGCTCCTCGGACTTGGCATCGCGCGTCAGCTCGAGAATCAAGTCCGCGCTGTTGGACGTGGCACGCCATTGCGACGCGGGATATTCGGAGAGCGCGGCGACCGACTTCACTCCCGCCAGCAGAGGATGCGAGCCGTTCGGCACTGCCTGAAACCTGAGTGGATCGACCAGCTTCTGTCTCGCTGCGATCGCCACGATGGGCGGCGCTGCCTTCGGCTGCGACTCCTTGCCGGCTTTCTGCTCCTGCGAACCGGGAGTCGCAGCGGCGCCGGCCTTGTCACCCGGCTTCACGGCAGCGGTTTCGGGCGGCGGCGCCTGCACGAAATCCAGGCCGGTCATGGAACGCATGTGATCCATGAATTCCGGATCCTCGCCCTCGCCCATCGACCAGTCCGGCGTGTCGGACAGTCCCGCCACCACCAATAAAGTATTGCCGGCCGAGACCCAATCACGCAGCGGACCTACTTCCGAATTGCGCAGCGGATACAGATGCGGCGCGGTGCTGATCAACAAATTCCCGGTTGTGCCGCCCGCTTTCCCCGGAGCGTTCGACGCGTCTGTCAGTTCGTGCAGACGACCATAGCGCTGCCGCAGCGAGACGGTAGGCACGCCTTCCGCAGCCAGCCAACGCTCCATGGCGAGATATCCGTTGGGGCCCTTCTCGGTGGTGACTGGACGAGTCACCGGTTCCTGCCGGGCGGCTGGCTTGGGCATCAACAACGTATAGAACAACGCGAATGCCGCAATCGCGAGCGCCAATGTCAGCACGCGATCTTTCATGCCGACTCAGCCGCTGACAGAAGTTGCGCGTTGAGCAACCTGCCAGCTTCGACGACCTTCTCGATCTCCGCCTCCGGCAAGCTGCCACCGCCACCATATACGGCGCGTTCACCCAGAGCCGCGACTTGCTGGAAGCATTCGCGTTGGGCGGGCTCATCCAGAGAGGCGCGGCCACCCAATTCACGATGCGTGAGGCTGCGCTCGGTGCGCAAGCGACCGGTGTTCACCAGCGTTGTCACCAACATCCTCAACAATATCGAGGGACGATCGCGCAGTGGTGCTGCATCTAGATCGCTGACCGCCGCGGCCGCGAAATTCGACGTCGGATAGGCACCCTCAAGGTTGCGGCGCGATCGGCGGTCGCGCCTGAGCAGGCCGGCAACCCGCAATTCGTTGATCAGCACAACGATCGCAAACACGATTACCAGCCCGACCAGGACGTAACCGAGAATCTTGCTGACCGCCTGGGAAACTGTGAGATCCGGCAGCCAGCGGTTCAACCACGAACCGGGATTGGATTGTTGCTGCTCGAAGGCCTTGCGTAACCATCGCTTGAAGCGTTCGAACATCCCCGGCGCCAGCTGCGCCTGCGCGGGCGATTGCAGCGATTGCATGATCGCGCCGAGCTTGCTTGTATCGGGCGCTTGGATTGATAGCGCGTCGCTGGAATCGTAATGCTGCGTGAGATGCTGCAGGTCGACGAGGCTATAGGGAGTCAACCCATCGAGCTGGTCTTCCGAGATGAAAGCCGCGTAACCGGATTCAACCAGCGCATGTTCGATTCCCGGACAGAACGGTTCCAGCTCCTGCACGCCGATGGCATCATCCGCCTCTGCCTGGCCGCAAGCGGCGATGATTTCCGCAGGCGTGCCAGCTGCATTGCCAGCACCAGCCGTCTGCGAAAAGACGGCCGGTGCGGCAAGCAACGACAGGAGGAATGTAACTACCCGCACGAATCAAGCGGTGCCAAGCGCACCCACGCGGGCCGCCAGGTCGCCACCTTCCTTACGCAGCTTCAGATCCCAGTAGATCGAGAGCAGCAGTGAGACGTAGTACGGCGTGAGAAACAGATTCATTACTGCGCTGACGATCAGGACACTGACCATCGCGGACATGATCGGATCGCTGCCGAGGCCGACGACAGCCACTACGACGCCCGCGACCAGACCGACAGCAACGTAGGCCACCAACACGATGAGAAACCCCACGGTGAGGACGGCCGAGGTGCGCCACCAGTCGCCCCAGACCAGCCGATGACTGCCCCCGAGCGCTGCGATCGGACCCCGTCCCTCTACCACGATCAGGATCGTTCCCAGAATGAGACTGACCATCAGGATCAATCCCGGGACCGCCAGCAACACGAGTCCGATTCCGACCGCGAGCATGAACAGAATCGTCATCGCCACCAGCGACCCGAGGTTGCCCAGAGTGGCTTGCAGCGCGGCGCCCACTCCCAATTCCTCATCCGCACCGATGGCATTCGTCTTCTTCACCAGGGCACCACCCACCCAGAGCGTCAACGCCAGTCCCAGCAGCGTGGTCAGCCAGTAGCCGGGCAGGCGATACATCGCCAGAGCTGCCGTCGGATCGCTGGGATTGACTGTGAAACCGCCATGAACCAGTGCATAGATGCTCTGCGGACTGCTGGCCAGGATCATCAGCAGCGACAGCGGCCATACCGAGCCGATCGCCGCCTTGTAGAGCTGGAATGAAATGTCGAGCACGCCGCCGATGGTTTGCGGCTGATTGGGGCGAATGGCCATTATTGAAGTCCCTTAGGTTACGCTGACCTGGATGAAGTGTTTCCCGCCCGCCGCTGGAGCGGGAGGGAATGATAGGGGGCCGACCGGCCAGCTGGCCACTGGCAAGCTGGTAAAAGAGAGGCCCGACCCATCCTTATCTGGCCAGTAGCCGGTTGACCGACTGACCGCGTCGCCCGCCTTACCTCCCCAGTGCCTGCCGCAGATCCTCCCGCAGATCCTCGACCTCTTCGATGCCTACCGATAGCCGGATCAGTGCGTCATCGATGCCCAGCGCCTTGCGCTGGTCGGGCGGGATCGAGGCGTGCGTCATCAGGCCCGGATGATCGACCAGGCTTTCCACGCCGCCGAGACTTTCTGCGATGGTGAAGAGGCGCAGGCGTTCGAGGAACGTCTTCGCTCCCTGCAGGCCGCCTTTGACGAAGAACGTCACGATACCGCTGCAGCCATTACGCATCTGCCGCTTCGCCAGCTCATGCTGAGGATGGCTTGGCAATCCTGGATACAGCACGCGCGTTACCTGCGGATGACGCTCCAGCCAGTCGGCCAGCTGCAACGAACTTTCGCTGGCCTGGCGCATGCGCAACGCGAGGGTTTTCAGGCCGCGCAGCGCGAGAAAGCTGTCGAACGGTCCGCTGATCGCCCCGATCGAGTTCTGTAGGAAGCCGATCTTTTCCGCCAACTCGGCGTTCGCCGTGACAGCAACGCCACCGATCATGTCCGAATGGCCGTTCAAGTACTTGGTCGCCGAGTGCATGACGATGTCCGCACCGAGTTCGAGTGGACGCTGCACCCACGGACTTGCGAACGTGTTGTCGACGACGGTGAGGATGCCGCGCTTGCGGGCAAACTCCGCCACTTGCGCAATGTCTACCAGTCGCAGCGTGGGATTGGTTGGTGTTTCGATCCAGATCAGTTTCGTATCCGGACGTACCGCAGCGGTGAGCGCCGCCGGATCCGACAGGTCGGCGAAGGTGATGTCGAGATTCGCCGTGCGCCGCCGTACCCGCTCGAACAAACGAAACGTCCCGCCGTACAGATCGTTCATCGCCACGATATGACTGCCTGCGTCGAGCAACTCCAGCAGTGTTGCGGTCGCGGCCATTCCCGAAGCAAATGCAAATCCGCTCACCCCGCCCTCCAGGTCCGCGATGCAGCGTTCCCATGCGCTGCGCGTCGGATTCTTGGTACGCGAATAATCGTAACCCTTATGAACACCTGGGCTCGACTGCGCGTAAGTGGAGGTGGTGTAAATCGGCGGCATCACCGCACCCGTGGTCGGATCGGGCTCCTGACCGGCATGAATGCAGCGGGTAGCAAAGGCAAGCTGACGGGAGGTAGGTTGGGACATGGGATTGTGATCCGGAAGGTGACGGGAGTGACGGGAGTGACAATAGTCACAACGGTCACGAGGGTAAAGAAGGTGCGGCGGCGCTATCACTCATGTGAGTGGTGAGTGGTGTGACTCGTGTCACTCCTGTCACCAATTTCGTTCAGCACTTCATCTGTCTACGTAGATAATTCAACACATCCGAGCGGGTGATCAGGCCCAGGAACTTCGTGCCATCCATGACCGCGGCAGAGGAGCGGACTTCCAGCATCGCCACGAGGTTGTTGATGGACGTGTTGCGGTCCACGCGCAGGAACGTTTTGGTCATGGCCTGGTGCACCGGTTCGTTGAAGCACTCCGGTCGGCCGAAGGCGAAACGCAGGATGTCGTCCTCGGTGACGATGCCGATCAGTTCGTCGTTGTCCATGACGGGCAATTGCGAGAAGCCGGCGTTGCGTAGTCGATTGTGCGCCGTGGTCAGCACGTCGTCCGGACCCACCGTGATCGTCGCGCGTTCGCCATGCGGCCGACCGATCAGGTCACGCAGGTCGCCGAATTTTTCCCGCTGGATGAATCCCTGGTCTTCCATCCAGAAATCGTTGAACAGCTTGGAGAGGTAGCGCGCGCCGGTATCGCCCGCAATCGTGACGACACGTTTCGGCTCCGTCTGTTCCTTGCAGTAGCGCAAGGCCGCTGCCAACAGCGTGCCGGTGGACGATCCGGCGAGAATGCCTTCCTGTAACAGCAGTTCGCGCGCTCGCGAAAACGATTCGGCGTCTGGGATGCTGTAAGCGCGGCGTGTGAGCGAGAAGTCGCAGATCTCGGGAATAAAATCCTCGCCGATGCCTTCCACCAGCCAGCTGCTCTTGTCGGTCATCTTGCCGGTCTGTATGTATTCCGCAAGGATCGAACCTTGCGGATCCGCCAGCACCAGTTCGACGTGCGGCGCGTGCTTCTTGAAATAGGCGGCCAGACCCGAAATCGTGCCGCTGGAGCCGACGCCAACCACGACCGCGTCGAGCCGATGTTCCATCTGCTCCCAGATTTCCGGCGCGGTGGTCTGTTCGTGCGCTTTCGGGTTGTCCGGGTTGCCGAACTGGTTGATGAAATACGCGCCACGCTGCTTGGCGATGGCAGCACCGAGGTCCTGGTAATACTCGGGGTGCCCCTTGCCCACATCCGAGCGCGTCAGCACGACTTCGGCGCCCATGGCGCGCAGATTGAATATCTTCTCCGGACTCATCTTGTCGGGCAGCACCAGCACCATCCGGTAGCCCTTCTGTGCCGCCACCAGTGCCAGGCCCAGGCCGGTGTTGCCGGCGGTCGCCTCCACGATGGTGTCGCCCGGCTTGAGCTCGCCGCGACGCTCGGCTTCCTGAATCATGGACAGGCCGATCCGATCCTTGATCGAGCCGCCGGGATTCATCATCTCCAGCTTCAGGAACAACTCGCACGGACCCGAGGCGATGCGATTGAGCTTGAGCATCGGCGTACGGCCGATCATTTCGAGCGCATTGGAATAGACGTTCATGCACACTCCGGGAAACAGTCGACTGACAGGCGGGCGACGATCGCAGGGGCGGCAGGCGCCGCGAAGATCGGCTACTCTGTGCGCCGAATTGTACGTGACCCGCCGCCGAATTCCCGCCCGCGATGCCCGTCGTCCAACCTTCTCAAACCGTATCCGATGCACTGCATACCGCGACGTCCATGCTGTCGCGCGTGTCCGAGTCCCCCCGCCTGGATGCCGAGCTGCTGCTCGAGTACGTCACCGGGCTGTCGCGCACGGCTTTTCGCACCACACCCGAGCGCGGACTGCCGGCACAGGCCGGCTGGGCCTTCCAGCAACTCGTGATGCGCCGTCTGAAAGGCGAGCCCATTGCATACATTCGCGGCCAGCAGGAATTCTGGTCGCTATTGCTGGAAGTAACGCCAGCCGTATTGATACCGCGACCGGAAACCGAACTCGTCGTGGAGCGCGCATTGGAGCACCTGGCCGGATCTGCGACGGCACGTGTCCTCGATCTTGGTACGGGCAGTGGCGCTATCGCCCTGGCGCTCGCCAACCAGTTGCCCGCGATACAGATGGTGGCCAGCGATGCCTCGAAAGAAGCTCTTGCTGTCGCCGCACGCAATGCGGGAAGACTGCAGGTCACCAACGTCACCTTCATGCTGAGTAACTGGTTCGCTGCGCTGCCTGAAGCGCTGTTCGATGTGATCGTCTCCAATCCGCCCTACGTTGCCGCCAACGACCCGGACCTCAGCGCGGAAGTGCGCCGCACCGAACCGGGCATGGCGCTGATTCCCGGCCCCACCGGATTCGAAGCGATCGAGTCAATCGTCAGGGAATCGCCGCGTTATCTGGCTCCCAACGGCTGGCTCGTCCTGGAACATGGCTGGAAACAAGCCGCCACCGTCCGCGATCTGCTTGTGCGCACCGGCTTTACTCACGTACGCTCCCACGCCGATTTGGCCGGTCACGAACGCGTGACCGAAGCAAGGCGGGAAACAGGGCAAGAGCGCTGATGGCTAGGCGTACGTTTACGTTAACGACGTCGCACCGATCCGCCCGTCTGCACACCCTCCAGCGCCGATCGCTATTCGTCATCCTCTTCAGGTATCCGACATGCTCGAATTCAAAACCTCCCACGGCACTTTCACCGTCCAGCTGTTCGACAAGCAGGCGCCCATCTCGGTGGAAAATTTCCTGCGCTACGCGGATGCCGGCTACTTCGACGGCACGGTGTTCCACCGCGTTATTCCGGGCTTCATGATCCAGGGCGGCGGCCTCACGGCCGACCTGAAGAACAAGTCCGGCCAGTTCGATCCTATCGAGAACGAAGCCAAGAACGGCCTCAAGAACAAGCGCGGTACCTTGTCGATGGCACGCACCAACGACATCAACAGCGCAACCTCGCAGTTCTTCGTAAACGTCGCCGACAACGATTTCCTCGATCACAAGCCGGGCAACTACGGTTATGCGGTGTTCGGCCGCATCGACTCCGGCATGGACGTGATCGATGCCATCGCGGCCGTCAAAACCGGCAACAAGGGCGGCCATCAGGATGTGCCGACCGAGACGGTGACCATCGAAAGCGCCAAACGCATCGAAGCACCCAGCACCGACGCAACAGAGGAATAGTCCGCGACCCAGGCGACCGGCGGGAGCAGGCATGGCAGCGTCGCGCTCTCGTCTGTCCCGGCTGCTGCGCGGCGTCGCGTGGCTGTTGTTCGCCTGGGTTTGTCTTACCCTCGTCACGGTTGACGCGCTGCGCTGGTTCGATCCGCCCACCTCCTCCTTCATCTTGCGCGATCGTCTCGCCGCAACCGGTGACAAAAGCTACGTCTATCGGCATCACTGGCGGGACTGGCAAGCCATCTCCGCATTCATGAAAGTAGCGGTGATTGCGTCCGAGGATCAGCGCTTCCCCGATCACAACGGCTTCGACTTCAAGCAGATCAACAACGCACTCGAAGAGCGCGAACAAGGTCGGCGAGTGCGCGGCGCGAGCACGATTTCGCAGCAGGTGGCAAAGAACCTGTTCCTGTGGCCAGGCCAGAGCTGGGTGCGCAAGGGGCTGGAGGCCTATTTCACGCTGCTGATCGAGATGTTGTGGCCCAAGCAGCGGATTCTCGAGATCTACCTGAACGTCGCCGAATTCGGCAAAGGTGTCTTCGGCGTGGGTGCCGCCAGCGAAGTGTTTTTCCGCAAACCCGCCGCCAATCTGAACATGTACGACGCGGCGCTGCTGGCCGCGGTGCTACCGAACCCGAAGCGACTGCGCGTCAACGAGCCTTCACGCTACGTCAAATCGCGACAGGAATGGATCGTCTCGCAGATGCGGGGGTTGGGCGGCACAAGCCTGCTGGCGCGTATCGAATCGCAGCCTGGCAAGAAAAAATAACCGCTCGGGAACGCAGAAGAACACAGGATCATTGCGCCGATACAGTCCGCTCGGCGCAGCCAATCTGTCTGCAGCGCCTCAGGCGCGAATCACCTTCTGATCGATAGCACCGAAGATGCTGGCTCCCGAGGCATCGAACATCTCGATGCGCACATAGTCCCCGAACTTCAGAAACTCGGTGACCGGTTGGCCAGTTTCGATCTGCTCCAGCATGCGGCGCTCGGCAAGACACGCGGAGCCGCGCGAGCGATCGTAATTCGAAACCGTGCCCGAGCCGATGATCGTGCCGGCACGCGCGTTGCGTGTTTTGACGATGTGCTCGATGAGGCGCGGAAAATCGAACGTCATGTCAGTACCCGCCTGCGGCTGGCCGAACGGGTTGCCGTTGATGTGCACGGTCAGCGGCAGATTGATCCTGCCGCCATCCCACGCGTCGCCAAGCTCATCCGGCGTGATAGCCACCGGAGAGAACGCGGTAGCCGGTTTGGATTGATAGAAACCGAATCCCTTGGCGAGTTCCGCCGGGATCAGGTTGCGCAGCGACCAGTCGTTGGCAAGCATGATCAGCCGGATATGCTCGCCCGCCCGATGACTGGTGGTGCCCATCGGCACGTCATCGGTGATCACCGCGATCTCGCCCTCCAGGTCGATACCGAACTCCTGTTCGTACACCGGCACGTCCTGGTATGGCCCGAGAAAGTCATCCGAGCCTCCCTGGTAGACCAGCGGATCGGTCCAGAAACTCTCGGGCATCTCAACGCCACGCGCTTTGCGGACCAGCTCGACATGATTCACGTAGGCCGAGGCGTCCACCCACTGATAAGCACGTGGCAGCGGCGACATCGCCCACTGCTGCCGGAAAGGCGATGCCGCCCGCAGCTCGCCACGATCCAACGCTGCCGACACTGCTGCCAGCTGAGCCTGCACGTGCTGCCAATCGTCCAGCGCTGCCTGCAAAGTCGGCGCAATCTTCGGCACTGCCACCGCGTGCGTCAGATCGCGACTGACAACGATGAGCTGACCGTCGCGGGTACCGTTGCGTAGCGTTGCGAGTTTCATGAGGAGTAGTGGGATAACGAGGTGTGCGGCGATGATGCCAGAGCGATGGGGATGCCGGTTGCCAGCTGCGTTAAATCGACATTAGGAAATGACGCACTTGGGTAACCCCTTGCGCTCGCGCAGCCGATCCCCTTCTCACTCAGCGTTTGACTAGTACCCCACCGCTTTCCCATTCTCGTTGCGTGCATCGCTGGCGCCGAGGCGTGTACCGGTCGCCAGGTCGATCTGGATGCATTCGCCGTCACCGACGCCGCCGAAGGCGATGTCGTGACCCCGCGCCTTGAGCAGATTGACGGTATCGGGAGAGAAGCGATCACGCTCCAGCAGGATGCGATCGGGGATCCATTGATGGTGGAAGCGCGGTGCGTTCACGGCCTGTTGAATGTCGAGACCGAAATCCGCCACGCCGATGAGAATGTTCGCCACCGTGGTGATGATGGTCGGACCGCCGGGGGTTCCCAGCACCAGCCACAGCTTGCCGTCCTTGAGCACGATGGTCGGGGTCATCGCCGACAGCGGACGCTTGTTCGGACCGACGGCGTTCGCCTGGCCCTGGATCAGCCCGAACATGTTGGGCACGCCCACTTTGGAGGCGAAGTCGTCCATCTCATTGTTCATCAGGAACCCGAGCGACCCGACCGCGACCTTCGAACCGAAAACACCATTGAGCGTCGTCGTCACTGCCACTGCATTGCCGTCGGCATCGACCACGGAATAGTGGGTTGTCTGGGTGGACTCCCTGACGGGTGCTATCACTGGATGCTCGGCAGCGAAGCGGCTCAATTCCGCTGACGTCGGCGGCCGCGTCAACGTGGCGGAACTGGTGGCGTGTTGCAACTGGATGGAACTGCGCCAGGCGTCCGCGTAGTGCTTATCCGCCAATTGCATGACTGGCACGTCGCTGAACTCCGGATCGCCCAGAAATTGCGCACGATCGTAGAAGGCGCGACGGTAGGACTCGGTCACGAGGTGCACCGCTTCCGCCGAATCCAGCCCCGACTTGCCGAGGTCGTAGCCTTCCAGAATGTTGAGCACTTCCAGCAGCGCGATACCTCCGGATGAAGGTGGCGGCGCGCTGATTATCTCCAGTCCGCGATACGTGCCGCGAACCGGAGCGCGATCCTTGACCTCGTAGTTCGCCATGTCCTCGGCGGTAATGAGACCGCCGCCCTGCTGCGAGGACGCGGCGATCTCACGCGCCATCTTGCCTGTGTAGAAATCATCCGGGGACGCGACTATGCGCTCGAGCGTGCGCGCCAGCTCAGGTTGCCGGAATACGTCGCCCTGGTGCCAACCCTTACCGTTGTTCTGGAAGATGCGCTTCGAATCCGGGAACTGCGCAAGGCCGGTATCGCCGGTCATCAAGCGCGCATTACCCCAACTCAGCGCATAACCCTCGCGCGCGAGCCGGATGGCGGGTTGCATGACCCGCTTCAACCCGAGCTTGCCGAAATGAGCCTCGGCATAGACCAGTCCTTTGACCGATCCGGGCACGCCGGAGGCCTTGGCGCCCACCGTGCTGAGTTTCGGAATTACCTTGCCCTGCGCATCCTGGTACATGTCCGCCGTTGCCTTGCCCGGCGCCTTCTCGCGATAGTCCAGGAAGTGAGTGGTGCCGTCCTTCATGCGAACCAGCATGAAACCGCCGCCACCGATATTGCCCGCCTGCGGATGGACGACCGCCAGCGCGAACCCGGTTGCGACCGCGGCGTCGATGGCGTTGCCCCCGGCCTTCATCATCTCCACGCCCGCCTGCGACGCCAGCTCGTGGACGCTGACCACCATGCCGTGCTCGGCATGCTCCGGGCGCATGCCACCACCGGCGAGACTCGTTTGCGTGAACGCGAACGCTGCGACGAATACGAGAACGGCGGGAAGTCGGAACTGCATCATTCAGGACCCCAGGACAGGTAAGCGAAGCTGCCGAGACTAGCTCCGATGAGGCAGTCGCGCACGCAGATCGCCGGAAAGACAGTCTTTCCGGCACCGGTTGCCGGCATTTTGCCGCCAAACGGGCGCTGCGCGCGAGCCGTTGGAGAGTCGGCCTGCGCTGAGGCGGGGCCCCGAGGCCCGTAAACATCAGGTCGTTGGATAAAAAAGAATTAACCCAATGGCGGCGGCGAGATGCCACCAGTCACATGATCTGGGCTCAAATGCAGACCGCTGGATGCTCCTGATGCCCGCCGCCTACTTACACTCCATTGGCACTGCATTGGGGGTCAGGTACCAACCTCGCGAGGGAGCACATGTGCGTGCCTGGTGATCGCGCGCCATACATCGCCTTGGAGCTGCCAGACGTTCGTGTAGCGCCGCCGAGTCGGTGTGTCGTTCGGCGGATCCACCACGCTATCCCGCCCCATGACAACAACGACGTCCCCATGGCGACTCATGTGCTCGATCTCACACTCATACGCGCTGTGCCGGATTCGGCCCGTGCGCAACAATTCAAGCAGCAACCGCTTCTCCACCACTTTCTGGAGGGGTGAATTCACGATATAGCCATCGGCCAACAATTGCTCCATCGCGTGCACGTCGGCCGCCAGGAACGCGACTCGCGCAGCTTGTTCGCGTGCGCGAATCTCGTGTTGCCATGTCGCTGCCGATTCGGAGGCGGGTGAAGCTTCGCTCATTGGATATTCTTGTAGTCATCAAGTCAGTTGCTGAACTTGAGGCCGGATGACGGTGGCTCATCCAGGCTGGAGGCTCATGTTAACTACGAATTCCGCAATGAGATCTGCGCCAGAGAGCCATAGGAGAGCCACTAACAGGTGTTCCGGCTATCGTCCCTGCAGTTCGTCGCACGCTTCGTTCAACGCAGAAAAGCCACGCGACAGACAACCGAACTGTCGTCAGATGATGCCCCAAGCACCAATTGCGTGGCCGCGGCAGGGTGCTATAGACCTGACAGTCGTAAGGGAGCGCCAGCCCCAGCCGACCGCCATGAAACCGCAGACCATTCCGTTCGTGTGGCTGCTTGCGAGCGCTTTCGCCAGCATTGGTTGTATCGGACTTGCGCGCAGCGAACCGCCACCGGACAACCAGTCGAATAAGGTTCTTGGCGCGAATGCCGCCTTGTCCGACGGCGCCGCTGCCTTGATGCGCGGGAATTGGCAGCGCGGCATCGAGCTCACGCAGAGAGGTATGGCCGAGGTGCTCGCACCGGAGGATCGCGCAGCAGCACTTGCCAATTTGTGTGCCGGATACGCCGCTCTGAAGCAGTTCGCGAAAGCGATCGGGTTCTGCGACCAGTCGCTACAGATCGACACACGCAACTGGCGAGCGTGGCAGAACCGCGCCGCGTGTAACCTGGGCCTGGGGAAAATCGAGGACTCGTTGCAGGACATCCAGCGCGGGCTGCAGTTGAACCCGGATTCGGATGCGCTGCAGAAAACGCTCGCCATGGCCCGCGATTACGAACGGCAGCGACGCGAGCGATTGCAGCATCTACTGGAATCGTGATGCGCCGGAAATCGCGGAATTGTCTCGCTGAGCACGCGAAGTGACCGATCTGGAATCAGGCATTCAGAGCCGATATCTGCTCCGCGAGCTTGGCGTGCTCAGCGAGAAATTCCGTCTCTTGGGATATCTCAGCCCATTTCCGTAGCGGCGAATGTACCGCGAGGCTTCTCCAAAGCCGTGGCCTGAAGCCCGTACCCGGCCGCACCTGCTCCCATGAACATCGGCGCTTCCGCTGCATGACGGCATTCGCGCGGGGTGATCCCGTGGAAGCGACGCAAGGCCCGGAACAGGGTCGAGCGTGAATCGAAACCCACCTGCTTGACCACCTCGGTAATCGGCAACTCACTGCTGCGCAGCAGTCTCGCAGCAACCGCGGTGCGCTTGCGTTGCAGATATTCGTGCGGCGTGACGTCGTGAATGTGCTTGAACAGACGCAGGAAATGATGCCGCGACAGGAATGCCGCCCGCGCCATGTCGCTCAGCATCAAAGGCCGGCAATAGCTGGCGTGGATGAAATCGGTTGCCATCGAAACTCGGCGCAGGATCTCGCGACGCGTAGCAGCCCGCCGCACCGGGACCGAGCGGGCGCGGGTCATTACCTGCCGATGGCGCAACAGCATGCGTTCGAGCAGGAATGCGAGCTGCTCCTCGTACCACAGCGGATCGTCCAGCCCCATCTCGCAATGGCGCCGGATGAACATCAGAACCGGGGTGACGCTGCGTTCGTGCGTTTGCAGGTGCGGCGCAAAAGGCAGGGACGACGACGACACTTCACCATCCTCAAGCATCCGGTCCTCGGCCGTGATCAAGGTGCCCAGCACTTCCTCGGGCATCCCAACGCGGAACAGGATGGTCAGGGCCTGCACATTGCCCGGCGCGCGGATCCTGACGGTGGCCGGACCGGCAGGCACTGCCAGCCAGCTATCGTCATCGACCAGTACGTGCCGGTTATCGAGACCTACATCCTGCCGCCCGTTCCAGGCGCACAGCACGGCCATCCGCCGCGCATCGATGGCGTAATCCGCCACCTGGGTGTGAACGTGCAAAATGACATTACTGTTACCAGACTGTCCGGCGGCGCCGCCAATAAGGCCGCCGCTCTGAATCTCATGCGCTCTACGGACAATCATCCGCACTCGCTCCCTTTGTTCTGATGCCCCTGCCAGTTCCCGGTTTGCTTCTGTGTATACAAATCGGGACACGAAGGATCAGATACGGGGAACTCCCGAAAGGTTTCATCGCTTGCCAGCATGAACAGTCGCCACCACACAAAAAAGCCACGGATGAGACGCGAACGCAGTGCTGGAACAAGCGGTGCAGGATGATGAAGTCAGACGGATGACAGCTCGCAGCAGCGCACTCGCACGGGCGAGCCGGACAACTCAATAGGCTGAAGTGTCCGGGTTACTGCAGACGAACGAACGCGCGACAACTCGATGACCGCCCGAAAGCCGGGACTGGCCATCTGCGTGTAATCGCATCCCCGTAAGATTGCGCCTCCAGGGAATCGCACCGGTAGTTGCACCCGGCAAAGCGATCCTCGGAATGGCGATGCGGCCCCGAAAGGTGGCCGATCCAAGCGGCGATAGGTACTCTACGCGTGCTGATCCGACACTATTAACTCATCACTCCGTCATCGCACGCCCCATGCCCATTTGCCACGAACATAACCTCGCCGATCCGTTGACAACCAAGTGTCCGTACGGAATTCGGATCAAACTGCGATCCACCGACCCCTTCCGCAACCTGGTCGACAGCGACTGGACCAAGGAACACTGGTTCGCGACTCGCGACGAACGCGACGAGGCGTTGCAGCAGATGAGCGGCCGTTACGTGTACTTCCGCCCCGGCGACAAACCGACGCTGGAATACGAGAAGGTAGAAAGGTAACGCAACGGTTGGCGGATAACTATTCGTTTATTCGCCTATTCCTTCATTCGCTACGCTCAGAACGTGCGTCCGAGGAACAGATAAAACGCCTGGCTGCCGCCCTCATCGAAGCCGGTGGCCAGGTAGACGGGACCCAGCGGCGTCTCCACTCCGAAGAACAGGCTGGCGTCCTTGTGCAGGTTGTTCAAGCTGGCGTCGTGGCGGTCCAGCCAGGCATTGCCAGCCTCCAGTGACATGCCCACGTAAGCCGGGAAGTCCAGGATGCCGTTGCCGCCCCTGCCCACCTTGCGGTAGTAGATCAGGCGCGCGATGCCGTAGTACGGCCCGGACAACGACCCCGGCGCCAACCCCGACAGATTGAAGAAGCCGCCCAGAGTGAAGAAATTCTCCGGCGTCGGCAGCGCATCGACGGTCGTGCCCATATCGGTGGAGAAGATCAGCGTGTTGCGATCCGCGGAGCGCGCGATCAGGTAGCTCATCGTGAACACATCGAAATTCTCATCCGCGCCCATGGCGGTGCGCTCGCCGCGCCATTCCATGTCGAACTGCTGGCCGCGACGCGGGAAGTTGAGATTGTCGAGCTTGTCGTAGGAGAACCGCGCGAAAGCGCCGCCGCGTTCGAAATCCTCGGTCTCCAGGGAAGGATCGCCGATCAGCACGCGACTATGGCCGGTGCCGCGGCGTACCCCGACCCGCACCTCGCCCCAATTCGACAGCTCGCGCCCCACATCCACCGCCGCTTCGTAGTTACGAACGCGGTACTCCGCGACGCGATCCGGACCGAACACGCTGTGTTCCTCGAAACTCACCCGCGGCGCCACGAAATACCGGCTCGCCAGCGTCAGCGGCTGATAGAACTCGCTGTTCAACTTGGGGTTGTCGCCGATCTGCAGGTCCGTCAGCCACTCCGCTCCGAGCTGGTTCAGTTCGGTCATGACGAAACGGGCGGCGGCGTTGTAGCGGCTGTTGCCTTCGAAATCGTCCTCGAGATTCAGCCCGAAGCGCACATAGTTCGGGCCCCAGCTCTTGCGGCGCAGCTTCATCTCCAGCCCGGTGCGATCCTCGTCCTTGATGACGGCGTAGTCGATCGACTCGAACAGATCCAGTGCATACAGCGACGACAACTGTTGCTGCATCACCGCCTTGTCGAGCGGCTTGCCGATCACGTCCGACATCGTGGCGGCGATCAGCCCCGCATAGGCAGTCGACTCGGCGTCCGCGCGCACGAACTGGATCAGGGGCGCAGCCGTCATGCGTGGATTGCGGGAAGCAAGATAGCGTCGATAGTCCGCGTCGCTCAGGGAAAGCGCCGCCAGGGCTGTAGAGGATGCTCGCGCTGCTGCTTCACCCGAACGCAGCGTCTGGGGCACGCGTGAGAAATCGGTCGATGCCAGCTTGCCCAGCGGCGGATCGATCACGATGTCGGTCGGCAACAGCTTCTTGCGCTGCTCGAGGGTGCGCGAGCGGATGAGGATCGCGAAGGCCTGGTTGGTTACCTCCAGCGGCGAGGTAAGCTGATCGCGCGCATACAATGGGAAGCTCACATCCACCACGATCAGGATATCGACACCCATCTGGCGTGCGATATCCACCGGCAGGTTCTCCACCAGGCCGCCATCGACCAGCAGGTGCCCATCGCGTTGTGCGGGCGCGAACACACCCGGCGCAGACATGCTGGCACGCATCGCCGTCACCAGGTCGCCCGACTTCATCAACACGGCGTCGCCGGTTTCCAGGTCGGTCGCCATGGCGCGAAACGGAATCGGCAAGCGGTCGAAATCCTGGACATCCGCCACCGGCAATGCCGCGGCACGCAGGACCTGCTCCAGCTTTTGCCCCTGCACCAATCCGCGCGGCAGTACCAGGCCCTCCTTGCGCACGCCCAGGGCGTAATGGACCAGGAAATTCCGATCGTCCTGCTTGCGTCGATAGCCCAGCTCGGCACGCGGCGGACTATCCTGAAACGCGTCCTGCCAGTTCACCGAGGTGATGAGCTTTTCGATCTCCAGCGCCGACATGCCCGAGGCATACAGGCCGCCGACCACCGCTCCCATGCTCGTTCCGGCAATCGCATCGATGGGCACATGCATTTCATCGAGCACTTTGAGAACGCCGACATGTGCCGCGCCGCGCGCACCGCCGCCGCTGAGAACCAGACCGATGCGGGGACGCGGAGTCTCGGCCGCCTGCGCGCCGCAAAGCATGGGAAACAGCGCTAGGATCGATGCCAAGATCGGCAGCGCGCTAAGAGCTCGCATACTAATGTTCACGCCCGCAGTAAAGCCGCATGGGAGAATAGTAGCAGCCTGACTTGTGTTGGTTGACTGTTGTGGGGCGGAAGACTGGGTGTAAAAGCGCAAGCAAGGCGCAACCAAAGTGACAACCAGGGCGACAACAAGGCGTTAAGACACGCCGGGACGGGCCGGGTCATGACAGGAAATCGGATAGTCGCTCGACACTGCGCACGTGCTTGGCCACAGTCATTGCAGCCGCTGATCCTCATCGCGCTCGCGATGACACTGACCGTCCAGGCCGCCCCGCCGGGCCGGCAAGGCGATGACGCGGACTCCGACTGGGGTTCTTACGGCGGCGACCCGGAAGGCACACGCTATTCCGAAGTTGCCAGGATCGATCGCAACAACGTCCGCAACCTGCAGGTGGCATGGACCTACCGCACCGGCGAGATGGGCGAGGGTTTCGCCCGCGCCGACAAGCTTGCGTTCGAAGCCACGCCCATCCTGGTGCACGACACCTTGTTTCTGAGCACGCCCACCGACATCGTGATTGCGCTGGATCCGGCCACCGGTAAGCAACGCTGGCGTTACGATCCGAAAATTCCGCGCGACCTGCGTTACTCGGAAGCTACCTCGCGAGGTGTCGCATCGTGGATCGACCCGGATGCCGCGCCCGGTAGCGTCTGCGCACACCGGATCCTGATCGGCACGCTCGATGCACGCCTGATTGCGGTCGACGGACTGACGGGCAAGCCGTGCATGGATTTTGGCGTGAGCGGCGCCGTCGATCTCACCGGCTCGGTGCGCCTGCGCAACCGTGGCGATTATCTCGTCACCTCACCTCCCGCGATCTATCGCGACCTGGTCATCACCGGATCGGCGATAGGCGACAACCGCGCGGTCGAACTCGAACGCGGCATCGTGCGGGCCTTCGATGTCCGCACCGGAGCGCTGCGTTGGTCATGGGACCCGATCCCCACCGATGCAGCACAGGCACAAGCAGGAGGATGGTCCGTGGAAGGCGCCAAACGCACCGGCGCAGCCAATGCGTGGTCGATACTCTCCGTCGATGCCGGTAGCGGCCTGGTATTCGTGCCGACGGGATCGGCGAGCCCGGACTTCTTCGGTGGAGTACGACCCGGAGATAACAGCTTTGCCAACTCGCTGGTAGCGTTGCACGCCGCGACGGGTGAAGTCGCCTGGCATCAGCAGTTGGTGCATCACGATCTGTGGGACTACGACCTCGCGGCGCAACCGATGCTGATCGACTTCGAGCGCGATGGAAAGTCGATTCCGGCCGTCGTCCAGGCGACCAAGACCGGCATGCTGTTCGTATTCGATCGCGAAACGGGTGAGCCCGTGTTCGAGATCAGCGAGCGCCCCGTGCCGCGCAGCGACGTTGCCGGTGAAAGCGCTGCTGCCACCCAGCCATTCCCGGCAACGCCCACACTGGTCTCGCACGCGGCAATCACCGGGCAGGATGCCTGGGGAATCACGTTCTACGATCGCGGCAAATGCCGCAAGCTCATCGAAAGTTATCGCTCCGAGGGCATTTTCACTCCGCCCAGCCTGCGCGGCACGATCGAGTCGCCGGGCTACGCTGGCGGAGTGAGCTGGGGAAGCTTGGCATTCGACAGCGAACGGCAGCTGGTGATTGCCGCCGCGAACAACATTCCGATGGTCACCACGCTGGTGCCGCGAGCACAACTGGCAGCGATGGAGAAATCCGACGCATGGCCGGATTCGGAGTACGCCAACCAGACCGGCACTCCCTACGCCATGCGGCGTGAACCGTTGATGTCTCCGCTCGGCCTGCCGTGCACGGCGCCTCCGTGGGGAACGTTGGCGGCGATCGATCTGCGCAAGAACACCATTCGCTGGCAGGTGATGTTGGGCTCGACGCGCGACAAGACGCCCTGGTTCGTGCCAGAACGGACTATCGGCATGCCCAATGCAGGCGGCCCGATCGCCACTGCCGGCGGTCTCGCCTTCATCGCAGCCGCGACGGACAACTACCTGCGCGCCTTCGACGTCGATACCGGACAAGAACTCTGGAAAGGCCGACTGCCCGCGGGCGGCCAGGCAACGCCCATGACGTACGAAGTCAACGCACGTCAGTTCGTCGTGATCGCCGCCGGCGGACACGGCGGCCTGGGAACGACAAAAGGCGACTACGTGGTCGCGTTCGCGCTGCCGGAGAAGTAATTTACGGGCCACGGTGGTGAGCAGAGAAGAGCCAAAACGGATCGGGATGCTGATCGATACTCCGTGGCCGTTGCACCGATGGCTGCGGGGCTATAGCTGTGGGGCTATATTGGTGAGGCCCTATTGGTAAGAATCGATTGCCAGGTTGGCTCGCTCGAACGTCAGATAGGATCGCGACGCACATGCCCGACCCAAACCAGACCACCGGCCCGTTTCCCACCCCTCTGATCGCAACGATCTGCGCGCTCTCAGCACAAATCGTCCTGCCCCTGTCCGCATCCGCCGCGGAACGCATCGATGAAGTAATCGTCACGGCAACACGGCAAGCCGAGGAGCTGCGCGCGTACGCCGGCAGCATTTCCGTCGTCACCGCCGATGACGTCGCGCTGGTTGGCTCGACGCATCACAGCGAGATCATGAATCGCGTCGCCGGCACCATGATCCAGCGCAACAGCGGCGAGGAAAGCCTGACGGCGATCCGTTCCCCGGTACTCAGCGGACCCGGATCGTGCGGTTCGTTCCTGTTCCTGGAGGACAGCATCCCGATCCGGCCCACCGGCTTCTGCAACGTCAATGAATTGTTCGAGGTCAACAGCGAGCAGGCACGTTCCATCGAAGTGCTGCGTGGCCCGGCCGGCGTGGTGTACGGCTCGGGCGCAATGCATGGCGCGGTGAACGTCATCCAGGCAACCCCTGCTGAGTTGCCGAAATACAGTGTCGCGGCGGAAGGCGGCCCGAACGAGTTTTATCGCGGCCGGCTCGCGATATCCGATCGCGGCGACGCCACGGATGTGGGCGCGGTCGCCATTGCAACCCACGACGGCGGCTGGCGCAAAGATGCCGGTCTGGATGAGCAGAAACTGAATGCATCGCTGGTGCATCGGTTGGATGAAGGCAGCTTCGGCTTGAACCTGGCAGCGACCAACCTCAACCAGCAGACCGCGGGTTTCATCCAGGGACAAGATTCGTACAAAGACCCGGCCATCGCCCGCTCCAATGCGAATCCCGAGGCGTATCGCGATGCTTACGCACTGCGCCTGACGGGGGACTACACGCGACCGCTCAACGACCGACTCACCCTGGATATCCGGCCTTTCGTGCGCCATTCGGCCATGAATTTCCTGCAGCACTTCCTGATCGGTAAACCGCTCGAAGAGAATGGCCAGGATTCCTTCGGTGTCTTGAGCGCTCTGCACATCAATGCGTTTACGAACACGCAGCTTTTGACCGGCTTCGATGTCGAATTCGCCGACGGCTTCCTGAAAGAAACGCAGGACCATCCATCGACCGACGGCACGCCGGCCGCAAACGCCATCCGCCCGCAAGGCAAGCACTACGACTACAACGTGCACAGCTCCGTTGCGGCGCTGTACGGGCAAATCGATCAGCCCCTCGCCGAGCACTGGAAGCTGAGCGGCGGTGCACGAGTCGAATACGTAGATTACGACTACGACAACCACATGATCGCCGGCAATACCCGCGACGACGGCACCACGTGCGTTGGCGGCTGCCTCTACAACCGCCCTGCCGATCGCAACGACAGCTTCACCAACCTGACCTCGCGACTCGGCCTGACCTATTCGATCAACGATCGCCACGCGGTATACGCCGCAGCGGTAAGCGCTTATCGCGCGCCCGATACGAGCGAGCTGTATCGCCTGCAGCGCCAGCAATCCATAGCCGACCTGGATCCGGAGAAGCTTGACAGCATAGAATTTGGAGCACGCGGCGACTTCGCATCGTTGCGTTACTCCATCGCCGTGTTCGCCATGAACAAGGACAACGTCATCTTCCGCGATTCCGCCGGCTTCAATGTCAGCGACGGCCGTACCAAACATCGCGGCGTGGAATACGAATTCGGCTGGTCGCCGCTGGACACGCTGTCACTGGCCCTCGCCGGTACGTACGCAAAACATACCTACGATTTCAATCGCTCCATCGACGGCGGCGAGACCATCATTGCCGGCCGCGACGTCGACACCGCACCCCGCCATATCAACACCGCACGGCTCGACTGGCGCGTGTTACCGCAAGTGAATACGGAGCTTGAATGGGTATCCGTCGGCCGCTACTGGCTGGATGCCATCAACGCTCACGAATACGAAGGCCACGACCTGCTGAACCTGCGCGTAGGCTGGAACGTCAACGACAACTGGAGCACGGCGCTGCGGCTCAACAACGTCACGGATGAGGCTTATGCCGATCGCGCAGACTACGCTTTCGGCAACTATCGATATTTCCCGGGCAGAGGCCGCACGGTGTTCGTCGAAGTGAAGTACCAAGTACGGTAGGCGGCCCTTCGAGGAACGCCCTTCGACAAGCTCAGGGCGAACGGAAAAAAACACTATCTCCGTTCGCCCTGAGCTTGTCGAAGGGCGTTCCTCGAAGGGAGCCTGTCCAGAGTCTGCATGCAAACTCGTCGAATGGATTCGCGAGATATTAATCAGCAATGCGTTCTGCCGGAACAAGGAGGTTCGAATGGCATTCTGGGTCTACATATTGGAATGTGCCGACGGCAGCTTCTATGTTGGACACACAGATAACCTTGAAGCGCGAGTCGGCCAACACCATCGCGGTACGGTTCCGTCCTGCTACACGATCAATCGTCGCTCGCTGCGTTTGGTGCATTCACAGCTCTTTGCGACGCGATATGAAGCGTTGAGCGCGGAACGTCAGATAAAAGGCTGGAGTCGCGCCAAGAAAATCGCGCTGATTGCCGGTGATTGGGCGGAAATATCCCGACTCGCCAGACTCAAGAGAGCCCGCCCGCAGCCCCCGTTCGTTAGATGCCCTCGGCAAACTCCTTCGATAGCTCAGGGCGAAGCCCTGCGCAGCTATGTTTCGTCCGCTAGAATCTTACTTTCAAATAAGAAGTAATGACGGGGAAAAACCAGCCCGACAGAAGATGGCCGCGGCCAAAGAAAAAGGCCCGGCGCGCGCCAGGCCTTCTCTGATTGACGACCTCTACGGGGAAACGCGTCAGGCGGGATTCGTAATCGTGCCGTTGCAGATCGGCTCGAACGCAACCATGGCTCGCTGTGCCGAACCCGCGCCGAGGCCCTGCCCTGGAATTTTCGTGCCGAATGCCATGTCTTCGTTGTGCAGGGCCATGTAGTTGAGCAACACGGTCTGCACGAGCAGGTTGACGTTGTTCGCCGCAGGACTGCCCGCGGTTTCCACATCGCCCTCGGGACGGAAGTAACCGAGCTGCTGACGCCGCTCAAGAGCAATGCCGTCTTCGTTGAGCAGGACCGGCTTGCCGCTTGGGTTGTAGACCAGGAAGAAAGCCGACGCCGTCTGCTGGTTATCGCTGGTCCACACGCCTTTGTCGCGGCCGTTCGCGGAACCATCCACCATACCGTTCGAAGACACCGAGCCGTCGCTGAATACGTAGAGCATCAGCGGCTTGCCCATCTGTGCCGCGTATTCGAGACAGGCGCCCATGCACTGGCCGGCGCGAAAATCGCGCTGTTCGCCGGTGGCGCGATCGGTCGTGTGGTAGTCGAAGCCTCCCATGCTGATCGTGCCCGCGCCCGCATTGCCGGGAACGACCAGCTTCATGACCGACGCGGTCTTCTGAAATTCACTGTCGTTGCCGAAACTGGCGCCGAAGATCGCCGTGATCTTGTCGTCCTTGGCGGGATTCAACGCATCGGGTGAAGCAAAGTTGTTCACGGTGTCGGCAGTCTTGACGTAGCCGCAGCGAAACCGCTTCTCGGTGTCTACATCCAGATCCACGCCGCCGACCGTGGGCAGACCGGTGGTCACGCGATCCATCTTCTTGTTACTGACACGCACCATCGACTCCAGCACCTCGATGGTGTCCGACGGACTGAGAATGGTCGCCACCTCGCCGGTGTCCACCAGACCGGTCACGTCGCTCGCCCGATCCACCTTGGTCGGCCGATTGGCCGGGTCCATCAGCATGGCGGGCGCCATCGAATTGCCACCGGAATCCGAGTTCTGCGAACCAATCAAGGTCAGCAGCTCGCCCTTCGCACCGGCCCTGGCGATGCCGTACATGGGGTTGTGCGGATTGTTACCCGTATCGTTCTCCGAACGCGCCGGAATCACCGCGCCGTCGACGTTGGCGCGCGTGGTCACCGAGGTCTTGGAAATCATGCCGCGCACGAAAGCGCTGTCGCTGTGAAATGCCAGACCGAACTCCGTGTTGACGAAATTCGTGGTGGCGTTGTTCGGCAGCATGTTTCCTGGCAGGCCGAGCTTCGAATATCCCTGGGTGGTGAGGAAGTCGAGCTGGCCGCCCTTCTTGCCGACCAGCACGTTGGAACCAGCGATGTTCGCGCCGCCAGCGAGGTCGAAACAGATGAACGGAATCTTGCCGGCGCCGCCGGTAATGCCGCAGTCAGCCTTCTGTTGTGCGATGTCGGTGGCCAGAGTGATCGAGGCAGCATCGGCGCGCCCATTCATCAGCATCGACAGGATGCTCGGCGCCACCACGGTCGCGGACCCGGTAATGAATCCCTGCGCGAGGAAATCGCGCCGGGTCACCGGCCGCTTGTGCGACTCGTGCCGGATAGGCTCGTCGAGAGCCAGGGCGCGCTTGCGGCTAGACTTGATGATGAACATGAGTTCTGCCTCTTACTGAACCATTGTCGCCGCGCTACCAAGCGCAGCGCCGCATACGGCCTTGGACACGTCCACCGTGCGCTTGCCAACGCCGCAGGCGTTAGCGGTGCACAGCTTCTGCATCAGCGTGTCCATCTCGGCGTGAACATCCGCGGCGTCGGGCTGTGTTGCGACACTACCTACGACCTTCGTGACCAGCGGGTCGATGATGGCGTTACGGTCCGCCGCCACCGTCAGCGCAGAGTTGAAATTGGCTCCGGCACCGAAGAAGTTGGTACGCGCCGTGGTGTCGTCCATCAGAACGTTGCAGTACTGCAGTGCCAGCTGTGCAATCGAGGTTTGGTGGGAGGACAGGAATGCCTGGATGTCCGCCGTAGCCGGCAGCGACTGACGTACGTTGGTGAACGTCGCCTTTACCTTGGCGTTGTTCGGATCGACACCGGTGATGGCTGCCATCGTGGCATTGATGGAATCGAACGTGCGCACGCCGATATCCGAAGGCTTGGCTTCCAGCACAGGCGGCACCTTCGCCACGTCGGCAAAGGCGGAACACACATCCGTCTTGTCGCCGAGCTGATCGAAGCACAGGTAGAACTCATCCGAGATCGGACCCTGCTCCAGGCCGATGATGGTGCCGACGGTCGAGATGGTGTAGCCCGTGGTCGCCGAGTACTGCGCATCGTTGATTGTCGTGTCGAGCAGGCGATAGGCCTGGCCTACCGTCGGCTCAGCACCGTTGACGCCGATGCGCATGCCCTTGAGCGCAATGCTGCCGGGCTTCGCGGTGGGATCGAGGCTGATGAACTTCGGATTGGTAAACAGGTAACCCGAGCTGTCGTACTGCGTCGCCTCGAACATGACATAAGACTTCGGCACGCCGATCAGGTGTTCGACGCCGAACAGCAGGAAGAACTTCTCGCCCACACCGGCAGCGAAGTTCTGCTTGATCTGTGCTTCGGTAAGCGCGCGATTGTGGATCGCGACCATGCGCACCACACCGGTCCATTGCCGGTCGTTGCTCACTTCGTTGCCCAACACGAAGGCGAAGCTGTTGTCCCATTCGTTGAGCGTACCGCCGCCCGCCTTGTCCAGGTCCTTGGTGTATTCGCCGTTGACGTAGATCTTGCGGCCGTTGACCGGATCGAAAGTCATGACCACATGCTGCAACGATGCCTGCAGCCGCTCGTCGGCGTCGGCGGTGGACAACGGCGGCGCACCGTTCGCGTCGGTCGTGGTGCTGCGGCCGTAGAAGTCATAGTTGTAGAGCGTCTGGCCCATCATGAAGTTGCGCGCGGTCTTGCTGCCTGAGTAGCTCACGATGCGCGTGTCTTCCTGGGTGACATTGCCAGGTACCACCCACGCTTCGATCGAGTACTCGCCGGTCGCGGTAATGAGCTGGTGCAACTTGCGGCTTGCCGTAGTGGAAGCCTGGGCCTTGGAAGCGCCGCCCGTGACGGCCTTGATGTTGATACCCCAGCCGCCCACCCAGGTCACGTCGCCGGAGAATTGCAGATCGGCGGCCGGATCGACGCCGCTGGTGTCGTAGGCGGTCGCGCCCTGGCCGGTCTTGAATTCGTACAGGGCAATGACGTTGCTGTCGTAACGGCTGCCGCCGCTGGCAACCGTGCCGTCGTACAAGGTGAGCGCCTTGCTGATGACGGTGTTGGTCACCTTCGCCGTGTCGATGCCACTGGCCATGCCATCGATGGCTAGCCGCATTTCTTCGGCGTCATCGGTGCACACGTGCTTGCAGTTGTGGAACTCCTTGCCCAGGCGGATGACGAAACGCGACTGCTCGGGGTGATCCAGATTCATCTTGGGGATCGCCGCCTTGTAGGATTCCTCCAGGTCGTCAGCCGCAAAGAACGGGGATTGCGGCGTCGCGGCTGTCGAGCGATGGCAGTTCTTGCAGTCGTAGTCGAGCAGCAGCTGGTGCACGGCCGCGAAACCGGCCGGAGCAGTGGGTGGGAAGCGCTTGCTGCTGCCCGGGTCCTTCGCCATCGGCGCGATCAGTTCGATCTGCTTGGCGCCGCCGCTGGCGGCACCAACCCAATCGGTGATCCAACGCGTGAGAATGCTGGCGCAGGCAGCCGGATCCGGCAGCCAGCAGTTATGTCCGCCGCCTACTTTCAAAACGAGCGTCGACTGCGAGGGGCTGTCGCGATCAATGACGGCGGTCGCCTGCTGGTAAGCCGAATTGACGTCGTCCGAGCGGGCGAAGTTCGGCATCTGGCCGCCAGCCTTATGGCAGTTGCCGCAGCGATTGGTGCCGCGCACGTTCTCCCAGAAGCTGACTTTGAAAGCCTGGATATCCGCCGTCGCTGGCGCCGGACCCGCATAGGTGGGACCTGCGTCCGGACCGGTGGTCACAGGATTCTGCGTGGTCTCGGCACCGCCGCCGCAACCCGCCAGGGCGAGCGCGCCGAGGATGGCGAGCGTAGCGAGCGCAGCGAGTCGTGCAACGCCGGGATTAAATGCGCGCTTCATTCTCACTGTCTCCTCAATTACCGGCACAAACCGCGGCGGTTTGAGCAAAGACCTGCTTCAGGTTGCCATTGCCCTTGAAGCCCGTGACGATCGAGTCGAACTTGCCCTGTTCGGTACTGTCGGCCGGTGTGCGGAAGCAGACGGTGCGGAACACTTTCTGTACCTGGCACTCGGCGAACGCATCGCTGTGAGCCAGCTCCTCACCCAGCGACTTGGCGCCGGCGCCCTTGCCCGGCAGGCTCGATGACCAGCCAATCTGCTTGTTCAATCCCGGCAACCGCCAGCGGTTGTCCCACTGGTCGTCCGGCGTGACATAGCCGGGCTTGAAGTTGTCGGAGTTGATGAGGTACTTCGGCTGCACTTTGCCTGGCGTATAGACGAGCTGCTGCGTGGTCTCATCGAAGTTGTAATAAGCGAACGCCTGCGCCATCGGGTCCATGCCGCTGTGACAACCGATGCAGTTGTTGAGGAACACGCTGCTATCGCCGCCGGGGCTGCGCGTCACGTCCTGGCGGATACGATCCGGCGGACGCGAAGTGTCGTGCACCTGCTCCATGTCGCGGCACAGGTGATTGAGCAGCGTGAAACGGAACATCGCGCGATTGGTGCCGGCGATGAAGAACGCTTCAGCCGCTGCGCGTGAAGTGATGACGCCGGCGGTGGCTTCGGGCGGCAATCCATTCAACGAGGACTGCGTGCGCTCCTGCAGCACCGCGCGCAGGTCGGCGTTGGTGCTCTCCAGCGTCTCGTACATGGTGTTGTTGGCAGTCGAGTAAGTTCCGCTGCCGCCTACATACAGAATGTCGTCGGAAAGGACACCGCGAAAGTCCTTGTTATCGCGCACCATGCCGATGACGGTGGCCGTGTAGTCGTTGAGCGGCGCGAATACGGTGCGATCGCGATTGGTCCACGGCGTCGCGAAATTCTTCAGCGTCACGCTGTAGAAGGCGCTCGAGCGAGCATCGGCGGTGTTATCCATGATGAACAGCGCGGTGTCACTCAGCGATATGCCGTTGTCCAGCTTCTGCTGCAGCGAATCCAGTACCTCGGGCGACGGCGGCGTTCCCGTCAGTCGGTCGTACATGCGCTTGGCCTGCTCGCGATTGCCGGCCACGGCGTCCTGTGGCGCGGATGCAAATGCGGCGACGGCGAACGCCAGTGCCAGCGCTCTGGCGGGGGCACGCAGGCGCGATGCCACGCGCGTGGAGTCCTTGGTGCTGTTCATAGTGCTCGTGCCAGGCCCTGAATGTGTCATTGAAGTTCGTCCAGTCTTGGCGGCCCATGCCGCGCTTTCGCCAGTGTTGCAACTGCGCGGTCGGCCGACTGCCGACATTGCGGCCGGACTATACGCACGCCGAAATCGCCAAAGGAACTGTCTCAACCGCAAGACGTCGCGCCCCGGAGACAGTACCTTCGCGGTTACGCGCGCGTGTAGTCTCGCCGCCACGATGCCCATTCCCGTGCGCCGCTGCATTCAACCTGCGCAGCCCAGCGGCGAATGTGAGGAACGTCACGCAACCGATGCTGGCAATACATATCCCGGTATCGAATCGGTGAATCGCTCCGGCGCTTCTGTGACTCGATTAACGGATCGCGGAATATGTCGCGTTGATGATGCGGCACCCGGGTCACGAGCACGGCAGGCATCGCAACAGTGCAATCCCAGGTTAGATGGATGACATCCGGAGTACGCCAAATGGTTCATCAGGCGAAGGCTGCTGCTGCAATGACAGACGCGACCGCGACCCGCGGCGCGACTGGATTGATGGCCAGCGCGCTGGCGATCGCTTGCGCCGTATTCCTGGGCGCCTGCAGCGGCGATGGCAGCGGCGGCAAGGACGTAACGATCGGCAGCGGCCAGTCGGCCGACCCGGTGACGCTCGATTTTCCAGTGGTCTACGTCAAACGTCCGGTTCCCGATCCGGACGATCCGCAGGTGATGGCGAACGATGCACGGATATTGAATCGCTTCGAGATCGGCGCCGACCTGTTCCTGCGCGATCGCGCCTCGCCCTCGGCACCGGAAATCAACCTGACGGAGCAAGAGACCGCGGGACTCGGCGATATCCGCGATGTCGACATCAACTTCGACGGCACCAAAGTCGTGTTCTCGATGCGGGCGAAATTCATCGAAGGCGCTGACGAAGAGGACCAGCCGACCTGGAACGTCTGGGAATACGACGTCAAGGCCAAGCTGCTGCGTCGCGTGATCGCCTCCGACACGACGGCCGAGGAAGGCCACGACATCATGCCGCACTACTTGCCGGACGGCCGGATCGTGTTCACTTCGACGCGGCAGCGCCAATCGCGCGCCATCCTGCTCGATGAGAACAAGCCACAGTACGCCGCGCAGGATGAAGACGATAAGGAACCCGCGTTCCTGCTGCATGTGATGGATGCCGACGGCTCGAATATCCACCAGATTTCATTCAATCAGAGTCACGATCTCGATCCGACCGTGCTCAACGACGGCCGCATTGCCTATACGCGCTGGGAACACGCGCCGGGCAGCGCGCCAGCAAACACCGGCCGCATGGACCTGTTCACGGTCAACCCCGACGGCACCAACCTGCAGCTGCTTTACGGCACGTACAGCCACGACACCGGAACCATCGATCCGGTAACGGGCGTTGCAACGACGATCCAGTTTCTCAGCCCGCGCGCCATGCCCGACGGCCGTACGCTGGCGATCATCCGCCCCTTCACCGGCACGCAGGAAGGCGGTGACCTGGTACTGATCGATACAGACAACTACGTAGACAACACACAAACCATCGCGGCCAGCGCCGGCCTTGCCGGCCCGGCACAGAAACGCGCATTGCCCACCGACGTCAGAACCAGCCCGGGTCCATCGCCCGGCGGCCGTTACCGATCGGCGGCCCCGTTGTTCGATGGCACCAACCGCCTGCTGGTGAGCTGGTCGCAGTGCCGGCTCGTGGAAGCTGGCCGCATCGTGCCGTGTACGACCGACCGGTTGAACAACACCACGACACCGCCGGTCGAGGCGCCGCCGCTGTTCGGCGTCTACATCTACGACGTGAACGACAATACACAGAAGCCCATTGTTGCTCCGCAAGAAGGCTTCATTTTCACCGAGGTGGTGGCGGGCTCATCGCGCACGCTGCCGCCGGTCATTCTCGACAAGGCCGCCGGCGTCGACTACCCCGACAACCTGCTCTCCGAAAGCGTCGGCATCCTGCACATCCGCAGCGTCTATGACATCGACGGCAAGGACACCGCCACAGGCGGTATCGCCGCCCTCAGCAATCCCGGCGGCGCGACCTATGCAACGCGCCCCGCTCGCTTCCTGCGCATCGAAAAAGTGGTGTCGCAACCGGATGAGGACACGCGCGACGTACCCAACACCGCCTTCGGTCCGAACGGACGCCGCTTCGGAATGCGCGACATCCTGGGCTACGCCCCGATCGAACCGGACGGTTCGGTCAAAGTGAAAGTGCCGGCCAATGTGGCGTTTGCCATCAGCGTGCTGGACAAGGATGGCCGCCGGCTGGGCGGGGCGCTGGGCGGCCGGCACACCAACTGGCTGCAGGTCATGCCTGGTGAAACCCTGGAATGCAACGGCTGCCACGATGCCAACGCGAGACCGCCGATCGCCCATGGCCGCGCTGGCCTGACTGCAGCGGTGAACACAGGCGCCACCACCACCGGTGCCGCGTTCCCCAACACGAACCCATTGCTGGCACCGCTCGACGCCGGTGAAACGATGGCGCAGGCACGCGGACGCGCCATGTGCGGCGGCACCTGCGCTCCCAGTGTCGACATCGTATTCGACGACTACTGGCCGTCGGCCGCGCTACCCAAGGCTGCGGCGTATGACATGTGCTACTCCTCGGGCGCGTCGAACCTGCCCTTCGACCCGACGATTCCGCTCGATCCGGCCAATCCAGCTTCGCGCCATACCTGCGTGACTGCGTTGAAGACCGTCGCGCCGACGACCAAAGCGTGCGAAACCGCATGGAGCAGCCGCTGCCGTACCACGATCAACTACGAGCAGAACATTCACCCGCTGTGGGGCATCGACCGCTTCGTCGATGTCGACATGAACGGCGTGAACGATATGGACGGTAACGGCGCTGTCATCAATCACAAGTGCAATGCGTGCCACAACACGGTCGACGCGGCGAACGCGGCGGCGGTGCCGGCGGGCCAGCTCGACCTGACCGACGGCCCCTCGGACGACGAGCCCAAACAGTTCAGGTCGTACCGTGAACTGCTGTTCGCCGATACCGAGTTGGAGCTGCAAGGCGGAGTGCTGGTCGAAAAACGTATCCAGGTAGGCATCGACCCGGATACCAATTTGCCGATTACCGAAGCAGTGCCGGTCAGTGCCTCCATGAGCGCCGCCGGTGCAAGGTCGTCGCGCTTCTTCCAGAAGTTTGACGCCGCCACCGGCACCGTAGATCATCGCGGCTACTTGAATCCCGCGGAATTGCGACTGCTCGCGGAATGGCTCGACATCGGCGCCCAGTACTACAACGATCCGTTCGTCGCCCCGGAGAATTGATGATCCGCTCGCTGCTGCTAGTCCTGGTGGTTGTGTTCGCAGCGAGCGCGCAAGCCGGTGACAAGGCCGACGACAAACTGCCGAAGATCCTGATCGCGGACCCGTATATCGAGCTGCATTCGGGACCCGGTCGCGGCTTTCCGATTTTCCACGTGGTCGAACGCGGCCAGGAAGTGGTGATCATCAAGCGCCGCACCGACTGGTTCGAGGTACGCACCGATCGCGACGTGCAGGGCTGGGTGGAACGCTCGCAGATGCTGGCGACGCTCGAGCCCACCGGTGAGCCGCTGGACCTGCACGAGCCGGCTCGCGAAAACTACATGAGCCGCCGCTGGCAGGGCGGTGTGATGGCCGGGGACTTCGGCGGCGCCAGCCTGATCTCGGCCTTCGGCGGTTATGCGTTCAGCGACAACTTATCGATCGAGCTGACCCTCAACCACATCCTCGGGGAGTTCTCCAACGGCGGCAGCGCCACCCTCGGCCTGATGCACGTGTTCGTACCCGAATGGCGACTCTCGCCGTATTTCACGCTCGGCACGGGCGTGATCTATACCGACCCCAAATCGACGCTGGTAAAGTCCGAGGACCGCACCGATCAAATCGGCTACGTCGGCGGCGGCCTGCAGTTCTATCTCACCCGGCGGTTCATGCTGCGCAGCGAATACCGCCACAACGTCATCTTTACGCATCGCGACGCTAACGAGGAAGTAAAAGAATGGAAGTATCTGGGCTTCGCCTTCTTTTTCTGATCGCCGCCGCGAGCAGCGCACTGCCGGGTTGCGCATGGCTGGGCGGCAATCGCGAAGCCGCGCCCGAGCCGCCCCAGCCGATTGCGTCCGCAACGCAGGCCGCGGCCGGCACCGGCAAGGCGACGCCAGATCGACCCATCATCGACCCGCAAGTCGAACGCCGTGTCATCAAGCGCCCGAAGATCGAGAGCGAGGATTTCGAGATCGGTCTCTACGGCGGCATTCTCAGCATCGAGGATTTCGAAAGTCACGCGGTCTACGGCGCGCGGCTCGCCTATAACCTCACCGAGGACTTCTTCCTGGAGGGCACCCTCGGCCGCTCACGCGCCGGCCGCACCAGCTACGAAACGCTGTCCGGTTCCGCCGAGATCCTCACCGACAGCCAACGCGACTACACCTACTACGCCCTGTCGGCAGGATGGAACGCTTTGCCAGGCGAGGTCTTCGTCGGCAAGGATCGCGCTTACAACAGCGCTTTCTACCTGGTGACGGGAATCGGCAGTACGCGTTTTGCCGGCGACGACGCCTTCACGGTAAGCGGCGGCTTCGGCTATCGCATATTGCCCACGGACTGGATGGCAGTGCATTTCGACGTTCGCGACTATGTCTTCGATACCGACCTGCTGGGCAAGAAAAAGATCGTCAATAACCTGGAAGCGCATCTCGGTTTATCGGTCTTCTTCTAAGCGACGATACGCGCTGGGCAACTTCGTCAGTCAAGAGGTTCATGCCATGCGTTCGTCTGGAATGACTCCCCGGATCCTCAACTGCCTGCGCGCCGCTGCGGTGGTAGCGACGCTTTCGGTCTCTTCGCTGGTCGGCGCCAGCTCCTCTCTCGCCCCAAGCTTTGCCTTACCGTCGCGAAGCGGCGACACCGTTGCGCTCGACAAGCTCAAGGGCCAGGTGGTGATGCTGAACTTCTGGGCAAGCTGGTGCGGCCCGTGTCGCCACGAGATGCCGCTTCTCGATCAGATGTACAAGCGCTACAGTGCGCTGGGTTTCACGCTGCTTGGCGTGAACGTGGAAGCCGATACCAAGGATGCGGAAAAGTGGCTGGCGCAGACGCCGGTAAGTTTCCCGGTGGTCTTCGACAAGGAGAACAAGGTCAGCAAGCTGTACGACGTGAACGCGATGCCCAGCAGCGTGTTCATCGATCGCAAGGGTAACGTGCGTTACCTGCATCGTGGCTACAAGGAAGGCGATGAGGGCGAGTACCTGGACCAGATCAGAGCGCTTCTGAAAGAGTAAGCCGGCCATGCTCGACAGCGAACCAACGATGCAATCGACCGCCCATGCTTGCCGCGCCCGGAGAAATCCGCTCAAGCGCGGGCAGGCAGGCAAGCTGATTGCCATCGCGCTCGTGGTGCTCACACTCAATGGTTGCGGAAACATCGAACCTTGGGTGAAGCCTTACGAGCGCCAGGCCCTCGCCGATCCCATCATGTCATTCGATCCGAATCCGGTCTCCAGCGCTTACACCGATCACGTGTTCGAAGCCCGCGAGGGTGCTCGTGGTGCGCTCGGCAGCGCCGGCGGCGGGTGCGGCTGTAACTGATCGGACGCGCACGTCCGCTCGGCAAACCCGCTTACTGGCAAACTGGTCATTGGCAAGATGCTAAAGATTCCCGCGCCCTGGCTCATGTTCCGGTCGGAAGCCGATGCCCGGTCTGCCGCGGTTGCAGGTTCTCGGGTTGCAAACCTCCAAGCGGCAATCTCCCCAGCGGTAATCACAAAGTTGCGATCGTTCCTTGCATCGCTGCTGCTCGCCGCAGTAGCCGTCGCCTACCCGTTGGTCTCATCGGCCGGCGTCCTGCCGGAAGATCGTGCCGATTTGCTGCTGCACCGTTACGAAGGCGGTGGCGTCACCATCCAGGGACCGTCGTTGCTGATACGCAAGACGCTGGCGGAAAAATATTCGTTCAGCGCCAACTACTACATGGACATGGTGACCAGCGCGTCCATCGACGTGCAGGTGAGCGGCGCCAGCCAGTACAAGGAAGAGCGCAAGCAGTACAGCCTCGGTTTCGACTACTTGCGCGGCAAGACGACTTACAGCCTCGGCTACGTCAACAGCAAGGAAAACGACTATCTCGCCAAGACCGTCAGCTTCGGCATCAGCCAGGATCTGTTCGGCGACCTGACCACCATCAACATGGGGTTCTCCAAGGGCGATGACACCGTGCAGCGTCGCGACACGCTCACCGACGGCATCGACCCGAATTTCAAGAAGTCCGTCGATCGCTGGAGCTACCGCGTCGGGGTCTCGCAGATCCTGACCAAGACCCTGATCACCTCGCTCAATCTCGAGGTGATCACCGATGAGGGCTATCTCAACAATCCGTATCGTTCGTTCCGCTACGTCGATCCGGAGAACAGCAACCAGTACCGCCTGGCGACGGAAATCTATCCGCACACGCACACCAGCAACGCGGTCGCGCTCAATGCCCGGTATTTCCTGCCTTATCGCGCCGCCATCGAAGGCGGCTACCGCTTCTACACGGATACCTGGGGCATCGGCGCCAACACGTACAACATCGGCTACGTTCATCCGCTGAAGAACCTGCCGTTCACCCTCGAGGCGAGCCTGCGGTACTACGAACAGCAGCATGCGGATTTCTATTCCGACCTGTTCCCGCGCATCGACTTCCAGAACTTCATGGGACGCGACAAGGAACTGTCCACCTTCAACAGCAAGACCTTCCACGTGGGCGCGAGCTACGACTTCGCCCGCGATGGCTGGAGATTCGTCAAGAAAGGCTCGCTGAACTTCTATTACGACCTGATGCAGTTCCAGTACGATGATTTCCGCGACGCGCGACGCACCGACCTGATTGCAGGTACAGAGCCGCTGTATTCCTTCAACGCGAACGTGTTTCAGTTGTTCGTGTCGATCTGGTTCTAAAGGGTCAACCGGCTAACCGGCCACGGGTAAGGTGGCCAGAGCAAAAAGACCAGAGTGCCAATAAGAACAGCGCCTCGCGGTGAACCGAATGTCGTGGCTCGAACCATTCACCCCCCTGCACGCTCGGTCTTGCCGATTTACCTATGGCCGACTTACCCGTAGCCCCCTTGCCCGCAGCCTGCTTCTGGCCACTCTGACCGCTCTCTCTGCTTGCCCCGCTTCCGCCTCCCCCTTCCCGACCCGCGATCAGAATCCTTTGCTTGCCGGTTACGGCCTGTCCATGCCGATGCCGGCACGCATCGATGCGAAGAATCGGTGGAGCTTCGGCGCCGACTTCAACTGGGGCAACTCGGCGTTCGCGCAGGCGAGTGGCAGTGAGTCGCTGCTCGTCGATGCCGAGACGCGCGAGCTGAACCTGAGCGTCGGCCATGGCTTGGGGGAGCGCTTTGCACTTCGGTTGCAGCTTCCCTATCGCTACACCGGTGGTGGCAGCCTCGATGATTTCATCGACCATTGGCATGATTTCTTCAACCTGCCCCAAGGAGCGCGGCCGAGTCTTCCCATCGATGCCATTCACATCGCTTATCGGCGTAACGGCGAAACACCAATCGATATTCGCTCGGCCGCATCCGGTATTGGCGACGTGCGCGCAGCAGCGGGTTACCAGTGGCTTGACGCGACGAACACGTCCATCGCCGCCTGGCTCGATCTGAAGTTGCCGACCGGCGATGCGGACAAACTCACGGGCAGCGGCGCAACCGATGTCTCATTGCTGGTCGCGGGCGAACATCGCTTCAGCCAGCGCTGGTCCGTATTCGGCCAGCTCGGCATGAGCTATCTCGGCAGCGGCGACTTGCTGCCCGATCAGCAACGCCATTTTGTCGGCAGCGGCCTGCTGGGAGTCGATGTGCGGGTATGGCGCGGGCTCGGCTTCAAGCTGCAACTGGATGGCCACAGTGGAGCGTTCAGCAACACCTCGCTCGACTATCTGGGCGAAGCCACCATCCTCACCCTCGGCGGCGACTATCGATTCGCTTCAGACTGGCTGCTGGACTTCGGCGTCAGCGAGGACGTAGCGGTGGGCACGGCACCGGATGTGGTGTTCGTCTTTGGGGTGAGACGGAGACTCTGAGCGGCTAACCGGCCAACGGTCAACCAGTCCGTGGCCAGCAAGAACAATGAGGAGCGCTCCCGGAAGATTCGAGCTGGCCAATCAATCCACAGGCGACGGGCCAGCCGGCAACAATCAAGAGGTCCATGCCCGCGACTCGTCGTTCTTGGATTCTGGCCACCTTACCGGTTGACCCACTAACCCGTTGGCCCCTTCTCCAACGCCTCGCACACCGTTCGCAACACTTTCAGCCTCGCATACCTTTTGTCATCGGCCTCGATGACGGTCCACGGTGCGTAATCGGTGTGCGTGCGTTCGATCATGTCGTGGGCGGCGCGCTGGTAGGCGTCGTAGAAACGCCGGTTGGCCCAATCCTCGGGGTCGACCTTGAAACGCTTCAACGGGTCGTTGTCGCGCTCCTGGAAGCGCTTGAGCTGTTCGTCCTTGCCGACGACCAGCCAGAATTTTTGGACGATGATCTTGTGTTCGGTCAGTTGCAGCTCGAACTCGCGGATCTCATCGTAGGCACGACGCCAGTCCGCCTCCGGCGTGAGGTCGCGAACGCGCTCGACCAGCACACGTCCGTACCAGCTGCGATCGAAGATCGCCATCTCGCCGCGATCGGGAACGTTGCGCCAGAAACGCCATAGGTAGGGATGTGCAGCTTCTTCGGGGCTCGGCGCGGAGACCGGAACGACGCCGTATTGTCGTGCGTCCAGAGCTGCGGTCAGCCTGCGGATCGCACCGCCCTTCCCGGCTGCATCCATGCCTTCGAACGCCAGCACCGCCGCATGTTTTGCAAAGGAGTCGCGGCGCATCAGCAGCGCGAAGCGGCCCTGCAACTCCTCCAACTCCAGCTTGTACTGTTTTTCCTCGAGCGATGGCCCGGACTGATGCGTCTTGAAGCGCGTCCCGGCGCTCGACCCGGAATCCGGCCATCGATGCCGATGCCCCGTGTGCGCACCGGAGGACTTCAATCCGTCATTCAGGTCTTCGAGCAATATCGTACCGGCCACCAGCGCCCGCAGTTGTGGATCCGTGCCGTCGATTACGTGCCAGGCCGTCCCTTTGCCGGCAGTTGCACGCATGCATCGCTGCGTCATTTCCTGCACTCGGTCAAAATGCTTCACACCCCAGCGATCTTCCTTCGTCACGCGCCACCGCGTGAACTTGCTGGCTCGCAGGTCCTTCAGACGTTGCGCTGCCGTCTTTTCACTCACTTGCAGATGCAGCTTGAGCACGCGTACCCGATCCTGGGGCAGCATCGTTTCGAGCTGTCGTATGCGCTCCAAGACGCGGCCCTCGTGGCGGCGCGTTTTCTTCGGCGCGCGCTGCGCCGACGGCAGATAGTCCTCGTACCAACCCATGAAATAGATCGCGATCTCGCCGCGTGCCGGCAGGGTGATCCAGTAACGCCACATGGCCGGCCGGGTGCGTGCAACGCGACGCAACTTCTCGAGCGCGTGCACTTTGATGTGCTTGGGGTCCAGCCATTCCAGGAACTGATTGACTACTTCGCTGCGCCCGGCCGTGGGTACGCCGGTCACGATCAGCGCCAATCCGAACGACTTCTGCTTCTGCAGCGCGCTCTGCGCCACCAGCAACTGGTTGCGCAAGGTCGGCAGCAGACGCTCGAACTCGGCTTTCGATAGTCGTTTCGGTTTGGATTTCATGGAGCCTCAGCTACAGAAAATAGCGCGAATGACCGCCGCAATTGCGATGGGTACTTATCGCGCCGAAGCGCGACCAACCATCACTGCTTAACTCTTGCTGCGCTTGCCGGACGGCACCTGCTGCGTAATGCAGTGGATACTGCCGCCACCCAGCAGAATCTCCCGCGACTGCACCCCGATCAGATTACGTTCCGGGAACAGCTTCTTCAGTTGATTCGCCGCCAGCTTGTCGCGCTTGGAATCCAGCAGCGGCATGACGATTGTCGAGTTACCCAGGTAGAAGTTCACATAGGAAGCAGCGAGGCGTTCGCCGGTCGGCCGCGCCGCCACACCATCGACCGCGTCGACGCCCGTAGTCTCGGTCCTCGTGCGATGCAGAGCACCGGGTTGCACGAGCTTATGGATCTTGAACTTGCGACCTTGTGAGTCGCGCGCCTGGTTCAGTCGTTCGTAGGCATCGGCGCAGACGCGATACTGCGGATCGCGCTTGTTGTCCGTCCACGTCAGCACCACTTCACCGGGCCGCACGAAGCAGCACAGATTGTCGACATGGCCATTGGTCTCATCGCCCACCAGCCCCTTGCCCAGCCAGACCACGCTAGTCGCACCGACGTACTCGTGCAGCAGGATCTCGATCTGGCCCTTGTCCAGGTGCGGGTTGCGATTCGGATTCATCAGGCACTCTTCCGTCGTGATCAGCGTGCCCTCCCCGTCCACGTGGATCGAACCGCCTTCGAGCACCAGCGGGGCGCGATAGCGGTCGTTGCCTTCCACCTCCAGCACCTTGCGCGCGACAAGGTCATCCTGGTCCCAGGGAAAATACAGCCCGCCGTTGAGTCCGCCCCAGGCGTTGAAAATCCAGTCGACGCCGCGCCGGACACCGCGACGATTGACCACGAAGGTCGGACCGACGTCGCGCATCCAGGCGTCATCGCTGGAGAGCTCGACTACCCGGATCGCGTCCGGCAATGTTGTGCGCGCGTGAACGAACTGTGCGCGGGAAACTCCGACAGTGACCGGTTCGCTGGTGGCGATCGCCGTAGCCACCGCTGCGAATGCCTGTTGTGCCGGCTTGCCACCGAGGCGCCAGTTGTCGGTCCGTTCGGGCCACAACATCCAGCAGCCAGCATGCGGTTCGAATTCGCCGGGCATGCGGAAGCCATCGGCGGTGGGGGTGGTGTCGAGAGTTTTTGTCATGGCGGGGATGTTAGCAGAGCCCAACCGGTCAACCAGTTACTGGTACCGGCCGGAAACCAGGAAGGGAAGCGCGTCACACAAATCCACTAGGAGCGTAACGCGCGCTACATGCGGCCCGGGCATTCGCGCAGGCGAGCGAATTTATGCAGGCGAGCGCAGGAACCGGCGCCGATAGGCGGCCGGCGATGCGCCGATGAGCAGCCGGAAATGCCGTCGAAAGGATTCGTGCGAACCGAACCCGGCTTGCTCGGCGACCCTGCCGATGGGCATGCGGCCGGATTCCAGCATCTCGCGGGCGGCTGCGACGCGCTCGCGAACTATCCATTCTCCGGGAGGTAGGCCGGTGACATCCCGGAACTGCCTGAGCAGGGTTCGTGGACTCATGCTTATTCGTCGCGATAAGGATTCGATGGAGTGTTCCGCGGCGAGATTGGCGCGAATCCAGTCGAGCAGTTTCGAGAGCCGCCCCGCTTCATCGACCGCGACCGGTCGCGGTACGTATTGCGCCTGGTCGCCATCTCGATGCGGAGGTATGACCAGTCGCTGTGCGACCATGTTGGCGATTTTCGCGCCGTGGTCGCGACGCACGAGATGCGTCAGCATATCCAGCCCTGCAGCCGAACCCGCCGAAGTTATGATCTGACCTTCATCCACGTACAAAGCATTGGCTTCAACCCGAATTTTCGGATAACGCTGGGCGAGGCGCTGCGCATAGCGCCAATGGGTCGTCACGCTCCTGCCCTCGAGCACACCCGCAGCGGCAAGCACGAAGACCCCCGAGCAGATCGAACATAGTCGCGCGCCGCGCGCATATGCCGACCGCAGCTTGCGTAACAATGACTCGGGCGGTACTTCATCGGCATCGCGCCAGCCCGGAATGACAATTGTGTCAGCACGATCCAGCACCTGCAGCGAGCGTGGCGCTGAGAACCTCATTCCACCTGCCGCTCGCAAGGTCCCGCGATCGGCCGAACACACGGCGAAGTCATACCACTGCACACCGAGCTCGGGACGCTGCAATGCGAACAGCTCGACCACGCAGCCAAACTCGAAAGTGCATAACCGGTCGTACGCCACGGCGACGACCAGGTGCGGACGTGGTGTCTTCTTAGCCATGGCGTGATCTTACCGGAGACTGGCGTGCGCGCCAGTCCGCGACGGAAGCTGTGCGCGGTAGGCTGCGATTGCCGACCCGCAGCTCATCTCCACACAACCTGTCCTGGAGTTCCGTATGCCCTCCGCCGTTACCCAGATCGCCGCCGCCGACAGCCACAGCGCCCTGCAACACTTCCAATCCGCGCTCAGCTTCGAAACCGATTGCTGGGACGTCCACGACTCGCTCGCCATTGGGCGCCAGGACTTCATCCTGCTAGATGTGCGCAGCTACGAACTGTTTGCAAAAGGCCACGTGCCGGGTGCCATCAGCCTGCCGCACGGCAAGATCATCGAGTCGACGATGAACCGGTATCCGCCGCAGACTTTGTTCGTCGTGTACTGCGCCGGGCCGCACTGTAACGGCGCTCACCGCGCTGCCATACGCCTGGCCAGACTGAGCCGGCCGGTAAAGCTGATGATCGGCGGCATCACGGGATGGATCGATGAGGGCTTCGAACTGGAGACGACGCAGGCGGACACCGTCCCGCCACTCGTTGCGGAGCGTTGAGATTACTTCACGGAAGTATGAAGGCGTGTCGCTGCAGGCCACGCGTCTGAAGAAAGCCCCTTCGACTCCCTCCGTTCGTGGTGAGCCAGTCGAACCATGAACAGATGTCTGAAAATCCAGCAGCGCCATCAAGGCAGCTACCGCAGCTCGAGCGGCACTGCGGCGCTAGGGCGCCAGCGAAACGATCGTGCCGTGATCCAGATATCCCTGTCGTCCCTCGCTCGCCTGGAAAGTGACATAGGCATGGACGGTACGCGCGCCGAGATCTACGACGTTGCTGACACTCGTGCCCGAAGCTTCGATCCAGCTGATGAAGTAGACATCCGCGGCGACTTCCGCCGCTGCAATGATCTCAGTGCCCTGCCGGCCCTTGGCGGGACCGCTCAGCGCCTCCCATGTCATCGCGGTTGTACTATCGTAGCGAGCACGGACTTCCAGCCCAGAGCTGTAGCGGATTTCGATGGTCTTGCCGACGAAATTCATGGACGCTGCCTTGCTTAGGGTCCTGCAAACAAATTCGTTCAGGCCGGCGATTTCGGGTGCATCAGCGATAGCATCGCCGCTGCAGTCGCATCGCCTTCGCTTGCCAGCCCCGCGACCACCCCTTGCTGATCCGCAAGCGAGCGGTTCTGCGAAAGTTTCCATTTGCCCTGCAGTCTTTCGATCGTGAGCTCCAGGCCGACGATCGCACCCAGCATCTTCTCGAGGTACTCCTCGGGTGCGTCACTCACTTTCCAGGGCACGGCGCGGGCGCCTTCGTTGCGATCGGTCAGCCGGCTGACGAAGCCGCGCAGCCACACCGGATCTTCAATCGCCCGCAAGGTGCCATGCGCGTGCACGATTGCGTAGTTCCAGGTCGGCACGACCTTGCCGTGCTCCTGCTTGGCAGGGTACCAGGCCGGCGAAACATACCCGTGCGGGCCTTGGAACAGGACCATCGCCTGGCCGGTCGCACCGAAATCCCGCCAGATCGGATTCGCGCGTGCGATGTGACAGCGCAGCGTGCCCAGCGGACCGGCGCTCGCATCGATTTCGAACGGCACGTGAGTTGCGTCGAGGCCTTGCGTGGTATTCGCGACGAGCGCGCCGAACGGATGCCGGCGAATCAATTCATGCAGGACTTCGGCACGACTTTCGTCGAAATGCTTGGGAAGGTACATCTAGCGGACCGCGCTCACGTCGAATGAAGGATTTTCGATAAGCCCCAGCCGATTGCCGAATGGATCCTGCACCGCTGCAACGCGGATACCGCCGCCGACATCGGTCACGGGCTGCAACACAACGGCGCCGATACCCGTGAGCCGCGCCATCTCAGCTTGCACATCGGAAACACCCCACAGCGGCTGCGCGCCGGCAATGCCAGGCGTCCCATCGGGAATCAGGCCAAGCTCAAAGCCGCCGACCGCAAAGCCTACGTAAAAAGGTTCGTCGAAATACGGTTTGTGCCCGACGACCTTCTCGTACCACGCTTTGGCGTGCGACAGATCCGACACCGGGTAGATCGCCGTGCGCAGACCGAGAATCATGTTGCCTCCGCAGACTTGGTGCCGGCGAAACTGCCACACAGCAGCAACACCGCTCCGACTGTGATGGCCACGTCGGCGAGATTGAATATGCCGGTGCGCAGCCCGCCGACGCCCAGATTCAGAAAGTCGACGACATAACCGCCGTACAACAAACGGTCGGCGAGATTGCTGAAACCGCCGCCGACGATCAGCGCCATGCCGATCGTGCCCGGCAAATCATGACCGCGGCCGAACAGGCTGTATCCGAGCAGGCACAGCAGTACGCAACCCACCCCGAGGCTGAACAATCCGCTGCGCCAAGGCTCTGGAAGCGCTGCGCCGAGACTCAGGAATGCGCCGCTGTTATGCGCAAGCTGCAATCGCACCGAATCGCCCGCGAAGGACCACGCACTGCCAGCCGGCAGCAGCGACTGCGCCACCGACTTGGTCGCCTGATCGCAACCAACGCAGCACAGCAGCACCGCCAGAATCAATACAGCGCGCTTTGCTGCGCTCACGACAGCGATTGCTCAGCGCTCGACTTCGATGCCCTGGCGATTGATTTCCACGCCATCGAAGAATTCCACCTTGCCGGTTTCCAGCGAGTATTCGGCGCCAACGACCAGCAGGCCATCCTCATGGATGAGCTGTTCCAGAACTTCGGAGCCATGCCGCAGGTGGCTGACGGAAACGGCGACGTTGGCGCGGACCGCATGCTGCACCAGCGCGTTCATGTCGTGACGCAACTCGGTCTTGAGCAGCACTTCGACGGAAGGACGCACGCGATCTACGATCGAATGCAGGTGTCGCGACTGGGTTTCCGCAGGCCGCTGCAACTCTTCGATAGTGGCCGCGATGGCTCCGCACTGCGAATGGCCCAGCACGACTACCAGCCTGGTGCCGAAACGCGAGGCTGCAAACTCCACGCTACCCACCTGCGAGGGCGCGACGATATTGCCGGCGACGCGGATGACGAACAGATCGCCGAGCCCCTGGTCGAAGACGATCTCGGCCGGTACGCGCGCATCCGAACACCCGAGGATGATCGCGAAGGGATTCTTGTCCCTGACCAGTTCGACCTTGCGGGTCTGACTCATCGTGCCGTCGATGCTGCCGATGCTGGCGACAAAACGGGCGTTGCCTTCGCGCAGGCGTGCGAGTGCTTCTCGTGCCGATATCATGGATGTGATGGTCTCACCTTGGTTGGTGCGTTGATGAAGAGCGCGCTGCGTATCGCCGGAGCGTTCCCGGATGATTCAGCCACTGGCGCGCTCGGGTAGTTTGCCACCCCATGTGGCCGGATCGACGTCGGCAATGGTCTGCGAGAATGTCCACACGTGCCCACCCAGGTCCTGGGCGGTGTATTGCCGCTCGCCGTACGGGTAGTCGGCGGGAGGATGGACGATCTGCACACCCTGTTCGACGGCGCGTGCGTGGTGCCTGTCGACATTCTCAACCCGTACCATCACCGAATGGATGGCCTCGCCGCGCATTGGCGCGCGCGACTCACCAGGCGGTACTGCCGCGTCCTGCTGCGGACGCCGCTGGGTCACGACGACACTGCCCTCGCCAAACAACAGCTGAGCCCGGTGATTGCCTATCCGCAGGCGCTCCTCGAAACCGAACGCGTCGCACAGCCATTCCGCGGCCTCGGCCACGTCCGTATAGGCGAGTTCGGGGATGACCACGGCGCAGGGAATCGAACGATTTTTCAGCATGACGGAGCAGTACGGATCGGTGTCGTGCGCAAAGAGTGTACTGCATTCATGGCGCCCAGCCGAAGGGGGCATGGGTCCGGCTGCGCGTCCGTGCAAATTTCCGGGCATTCCGCCGGGCAGTGGGCCTGATTTGCGGCAAGTAAGCGTCAGCCCGGGCTTACAACTGGATTTCCGGCCCGCACGCTCCCCCGCAACTACGCAATAACTTCGTAGTGGCGCGCTCGCGAGTCGTACTCGATCATCATTTTCCGGACTTTTTCCGGAACCACCGCCAGCTCGACATCCGCGCCCGCGAAGCGCTCGATCGAAGCCAGGGATTGCCAGCGCGTCACGATGAGAAACTCGACGCCGCGCTCGCTATTGCGCCGAAGAATTGCCGCGTCGAGGAAGCCCTCCAGGCCGCCCAGGGCCGGGAATGTCTCCGCTTTCAGATGCTCGATGTAGTGTTCAGCTTGGCTGGCTTGCGCCAGCCCGCGCCACTGTCTTGAAATCATGGTTCCCACCTGCTGCTGCAACGTTGGGGCTCAGCCCGGTTTACGGGCCAGATGGATCGCGACGATACCAAGCGTCAAGCGCTCGAACGCAACGTCCTCGAAGCCGACGGCTTCCAGCTCGGCCGCAAGCGCCTCGGCGGCCGGAAAGTCCTGGATGCCGCGCAGCGGGTATCGATACGCCGATGCGTCGCCCCCAGTGGCAATCCAGCCGATGACAGGCATGCAGACCGACATGTACGCCAGGTAGGCACGATGCAGCCAGGACCAGGCGATATTGGAAGCCTCCAGGGCCACCAGGCGGCCTCCCGGGCGCAATACGCGCAGCGCCTCGCTGTAGATCCGCTTGCGGTCGCATATCTTCAGGCCGAGCGATATGGAGTACATGTCGAGGCTGGCATCGGCGATGCCGTGCATGGCATGCGCATCGAGAACCCGGAACTCGAGCGCCGGATTGCCGTTGGCTCGGCGCTGCGCAATGGCAAGCATCTGCGGACTGACGTCCGACACGATGATCTTCTGATGCTGCTGCAGCCGCTGCTGCCTGATGACGCGCAACACCACATCGCCGGTACCTGCCGCGGCATCGAGCAGATCGGTCCACGGCTCACGCGCGATAAGGGTCGCGACTCTGCGCTTCCAGAGCCGGTGAATGCCGAAACTGAAAAGATCCGACAGCAGGTCGTAGCGTGAGGCGATGCGTCCGAAGACGTCGTCCGCTTGCGAGTGGAAATGTGCTGCGTTGGCGGCAGAAGACCGGCTTTCGACTGGCATGCTCGCAGTTCTTGGTGACTGCAACGTGCGCAGCCGACGCTTGCGACATGATAGTCCGGGACGCCCGCGGCCCGATATGGCCGCACGCCACCATGCGTGCCGAGGAGAATCCCGGCCTGATCGGCAACCCGATCGAAGGCCGTGCAGCCGCCCGTCAGGCGATCGGCATCAACACCATGCTGAGCATCGCCAGGCCCGCTCCGATGACCGCACCGGCGAGAACATCGGTCGGATAGTGCAGGCCGAGCGTGACGCGCGACATCGCCACCAGGATGGCGAACGGCACGCACAGCCAGCCGAGTTCCGGGAAGCTCTCTGTCATTAGCGTAGTAAAGCCCACCGCGTGCAGCGTGTGGCCCGAGGGGAAACTATAACGATCCAAGGCGTGGGTGCCCGGCACGATACCGGACAATGAAATGTAGGGACGTTCACGCACCAGGCGCGCCTTCAGGTACTTGTACAGCGCCAGGCCGGTAAAGCCGACGATGGCCATGCGCAGTGCCGGCATCAGTCCCGCTTCGCCGTAGATCAGCGGCAGCGACAGCACCAGTACATACCAGAAGATGCCGTCGCCGAGCCGGCTGACGGTGACGAACAGATCGCGCACCGCAGGCTTCGCGCAGCCCCGATTCAAGCGCAGGCACCATGCATGTTCGATCGCATCGACGCGACGAAACAATTCGGCAGTTCGTGCAGAGGCCATGACGCTTTACCCCGCTTCTGTTTGCGGGGCTGACTTTCCGCCTGCCATGCTGCACACGCTTGACAGCTGTATGACCGTTCTGTGATCAACGACTTAGACTATAACTAGCGGATGGCGGATGGCGGATAGCGGATGGTCAGCGACCGGGGTCCTGACTAGTCACCATCCGCTATCCGCCATCCACTTCTTCCTTACAATGTGACACATCCATTACATCCACCTCGCTCGCGACGCCATGCAACTGCTGCTGATCGAAGATCACCACGACATCGCCGCCAACATCGCCGAGTACTTCGAGGCGCGCGGCGACGCCATAGCGCATGCGCTGGACGGCGAGACCGGCCTGCGGATGGCGTTGGAGAACCCGTTCGATGCGGTGATTCTCGACCTGATGCTGCCGGGCATGGACGGACTGTCGGTCTGTCGCAGCCTGCGCCAGGCCGGGCGGACGCAGGTGCCGATCCTGATGTTGACGGCGAAGGACCTGCTGGCCGACAAGATCGAAGGCTTCGAGGCGGGCGCGGATGACTACCTGGTCAAGCCATTCTCGCTGGCGGAGCTGGAGGTTCGCCTCAAGGCCTTGATGCGGCGCGCCAGTCCTCCGGAGATGCCGCGGGTGCTGAACGTGGGCGATCTGCGCTTCGACCTGAACACACTGGAAGCGGAACGCAGCGGGGTAGCGGTCAAACTCAATCCCACCACGCGGCGCCTGCTGATCGTCCTGATGCAGAACTCAAACCGCGTGGTGACGCGCGCCGAGCTGGAACGCGAACTATGGGGCGAGCGAGCCCCTGAAGGAGACTTCCTGCGTGCGCACATGCACGCGCTGCGAACTGCGATCGACAAGAACTTCGCCGACAAACTGCTGCATACCATCCATGGCACCGGCTATCGACTTACCACGGATCCGCTCCGTACGTGAGCTGAGCGAGCGCTTTGCGCGGGTCAGCCTGCGCTCGCGCATCGCCGGCACCATGCTTGCGCTGGTTGCATTGGCCGGCGTGGCCCTGGCCGCGTGGGCGCATCTCGCGGACGAACGCCTCAAACGCAACATTACGTTCGACCTGCTCTCCGAAGAACTCACCCACTTCGAACAACGCATGCGGGTGGATCGCGGCGCCGAACCGTTGCGCTCCGCACGCCTGCGTATCTATCGCTCCAGCGACTTCGCCGAACTGCCGCGCCACATCGCCTCGCTCAAGCCCGGCGACATGCATCGCGTGCGCTCCAGCGGCCGGTTGCTGGACGTCCTGGTGCGCGACGGCGATTTCGGCCGCCTCTACATCACTTACGACGTCACCACGCATGCGCGCCAGGAATCCATCTCCCTGCTGGTGCTTTCCCTGGGCGTGATCGCGATCGTCATCATTGCGGGCTGGATCGCGTTCGGCATCGCACGCCGGCTGGTGGAGCCGGTGACCGCCCTCGCCGACCGACTCACGCAGATCGATCCGGGCATTCGCCATGTACGAATCGGAGCGCAATTTGCCGGCAACGAACTCGCTCCCATCGCCAGCTCCGTCGACGGCTTCATGGAACGGCTGGATGGCTTCGTCGAGCGCGAACAGTCGTTCACCTCCGCTGCCAGCCACGAACTGCGCACGCCACTCGCGGTGATTCGGGGCGCGGTCGAATTGCTGGAAGTGCAGATGACGGATCGGCCGTCGGCGCACAAGGCGCTTGGCCGCATTCAGCGCGCCGTCGGGGAGATGTCGGAATTCACCGATGCACTGCTGATGCTGTCGCGCGAGGAGCGCGAATCGAATGAAACGAGCTGCGAGGTCAACGCCCTGTTGCTCCGGGTGGTTGAGGATCAACGCAGCGTGGCGCCCGACAAGCGCATCGCGGTACAGATCGCCGCAGGCCACAGGCTGCGAGTCGCCGCTCCGGAAAGCATGGTCGCAATGGTCATCGGCAATATCGTTCGCAACGCTGTGCAGCACGGTACCGGCGACTCGGTTGTGTGCCGGCTACTGGACCGCGAGCTGACGGTGAGCAACAGCGGCGAGTTGCCACTCACGGACCTGACCAAATCGCCGCCGCGACGCTTCACCACCCGCCCCGGTGGACATGGCATGGGGCTATATCTGGTGCGACGGATCTGCGAGCGCTATCGCTGGTCGATCAAGCTGGAGAATTCCACCGACAGCGTGCTTGCGACGGTGGTCTTCTAGGAATCGCACCGTAACGCTCGCGTTGACGGTGGCAGATCGCCTTCAGGTCTTGCGCCGCGAAGTCTCATGACACTCGACCGATACCGGTTTGGCCACCGGAGCCAACGGCATCAGGGTCAGCACCGGCTTGGCAGGTTGTTGCAATGCCTGCAACAAGCCGAAGGCGGAAGAATCGGCCAACGCCGCGTGCAACAGTAATTTCTCGAGTTGCTCAGTACCGGTATCGTTGCTGGCCGGTTGCGCGGGCGCACTCAGATCCGGGGCACTTCGGTCCGACGCAGGCACCGGCCCATGCGCGTCCGCCGTCAGATAAGGCTTGCTACGGTCGCCCGCATGCGCGACCGGCGCGCCGAGCCATTGCAGGATGACGATCGTCGCGGCCAGGGCATACGCCAGGGAACGCGGCGTTTGACTGAGTGCTTTCATGGGGAAATCCCTCGATTCGCGCACTGATCATGCGAAGTTAGCGCCCCCGGCAACTACCGGCAAGCGCACTCGAGTGTCCAACGAGTCGAACCGTGCCAATGCTGCGACAGGGCGTTGGAACGCGGCGTAACGGGGTTCTGGGCCGGGGTGTCTGTGGTAGCATTCCGCGCTTCAAATTCCCTCACGAACACTCATCGGAGTTCCGTCGATGTCGGCAGCGCTCAAGCTCAATGTGCCCCCACAGGGCCAGAAAATCACCATCCGCGACGGCAAACTGACCGTTCCGGACCAGCCCATCATCCCCTTCATCGAAGGCGACGGCACCGGCCCCGACATCTGGCGCGCCTCGGTACGCGTCATGGATGCGGCAGTTCAGAAGGCCTACGGCGGCAAACGCAAGATCCACTGGATGGAGGTCTACGCCGGCCAGAAGTCCAACGACCTGTTCAACACCTGGCTGCCGGATGAAACCGTCGCTGCGTGCCGCGAATACCTGGTTTCGATCAAGGGTCCGCTGACCACGCCGATCGGCGGCGGCATCCGCTCGCTGAACGTGGCGCTGCGCCAGATGCTCGACCTATATGTGTGCCTGCGCCCGGTGCGCTGGTTCAAAGGCGTGCCTTCACCAGTCAAGGCGCCGGAAAAGGTCGACATGGTGATTTTCCGCGAAAACACCGAAGACATCTACGCCGGTATCGAGTTCGAAGCCGGCACGCCAGACAACAAGAAATTCCTCGAACTGTTCCAGCAGGCGTTCCCGAAGCAGTACGCCAAGATCCGCTTCCCGAACACTTCGGGCATCGGCATCAAGGCCGTATCGCAGGAAGGCACCGAGCGCCTGTTCCGTGCGGCGATCGAGTACGCCATTGCCAACAAGCGCAAGAGCGTCACCATCGTGCACAAGGGCAACATCATGAAGTTCACGGAAGGCGCCTTCCGTAACTGGGCCTACGCGCTGGCCGAGAAAGAGTTCGCCAACGCCACCTACACCTGGGACCAGTGGGAACGCACCAAGGCCGCCAAGGGCGAGAAGGCTGCGAACGAGGAACAGGATGCGGCGAAGAAGGCCGGCAAGGTCATCATCAAGGATGCGATTGCCGACATCACGCTGCAGCAGGTGCTGACACGGCCGGAGGAATTCGACGTCATCGCGACGATGAACCTCAACGGCGATTACCTCTCCGATGCGCTCGCCGCACAGGTCGGCGGTATCGGCATCGCTCCGGGCGGCAACGTGAACTACGTGACCGGCCACGCGGTGTTCGAGGCGACTCACGGCACCGCGCCGAAGTACGCCAACCTCGACAAGGTCAACCCCGGCTCGGTGATCCTCTCGGGCGAAATGATGCTGCGTTACATGGGCTGGGTGGAAGCGGCCGACGCCATCATCACCGCCATGGACCGAGCCATTGCGCAGAAGACCGTCACTTACGACTTTGCCCGCCTGATGGAAGGCGCCAAGGAAGTGAAGTGCAGCGAGTTCGGTGATGCGTTGATCCGCAATCTCTGATTGCGGATCAACAGCCCTCGGACGAGAGGGCTAAAGGCTACTGGCAACAGCCAGATCGGGGCGCGCAAGCGCCCCGAGTTCTTTGGGGGCAGGCATCGAGGACGTCACACGAGTGACACGCCCCTCCTCTCTCAGCCCCGTCACTCGTCACCCATCACTCTCTTCCGCCCCTCGTGACCCTGTCACTCCCGTCACTCCCTTCTCCTGTGACATCTCCCACCCCCTCGGCTACTCTTCCGCCATGTCCATTCCGGCCCCGGCAGCTTCCCGCGATACGCTTGTCGAAGAATGTGCGGCTGCGCTCGTCGCTGCGTTTGCACATTACAACGAGGAATATCGCGGCATCACGCGGCGGGCGCCACGTCGCTTCGATGAGCGGGACTGGCGCGGCAGCCAGCGCGACGCCGTGGAGCGCATCGAGCTCTACGACAAATGCATCAATCGCGCGGTCGCGCAGATGCGGGCGCGGATGGGCGAGGACGTCAACGAGCGCGCGACGTGGAGCAGCATCAAGCGGCGCTTTACCGAACTGATCGAGGCATTCTCGGACCGGGAGTTCGACAAGACCTTCTTCAACTCGGTCACCCGCACCACCTTCGGCACCGTCGGCGTCGATGCGGCCGTTGAGTTCGTCGCGCTGGACCTGGACCCCATAGGCGAGATCCGCTCGCCTATCGACACCAACGTGTACGTCAACCGCGGCTCGCTCGAACTGCTGTTCGAGGAAGTGCTGGCGGACTTCCGCTTCCGCACGCCGTATCTCGATTTCGACCGCAGCATCCGCGTCATCACCAACGAAGTGCGCGCGCAATGCGAGGCCGACTCCGACGCGGCGCGAGCGCCGCTTGAAGTCGAAAAAATAGAGTTCATCCGCTCGGTCTTCTACCAGATGACGCGCGCGTACCTGGTCGGCCGTATTTCAGGCAAGGGCTGGGTGCTGCCGTTCGTACTGGCCTTCAAGAACACGGACAGTGGCGTGCTGATCGACGCCGTGATGATGGACGAAAGCACGGTCAGTATTCTTTTCAGCTTCACCCGCTCGTACTTTCACGCCGACCTGCAGCACGTCGGCAAAGCCGTCGTCTTCCTCAAGAGCATCCTGCCGCGCAAGCCCGTCAGCGAGCTCTACACCGTGCTGGGGCGCGCCAAGCAGGGCAAGACGGAACGCTACCGCGAACTGTTCCGTCATCTGCAACGCAGCTCCGATCAGTTCGTGCACGCGCCGGGTGACAAAGGCCTGGTGATGATCTGCTTCACCCTGCCTTCCTTCGACGTCGTGTTCAAGATCATTCGCGACCGCTTCGCGTATCCGAAGAATGTGCTGCGCGAGGAGGTGCTGCAGAAGTACGAGCTGGTATTCAAGCATGATCGCGCCGGCCGACTGGTCGATGCGCAGGAGTTCAAGCGCCTGAGCTTTCCCAGGGCGCGCTTCTCGGAGGCGCTGATCGAGGAGCTGAAGAGCGAGGCAGCCAACACGGTGCTGTTCGAGAACGAGGAAATCGTCATCGGACACATGTACATCGAGCGCCGCATGACGCCGCTGAACCTGTATATCCGCAGCGCCACGCGCGAACAGGCAGAGCTGGCGGTGCTGGACTACGGGCAATGCATTCGCGATCTCGCGGTGACCAATATCTTCGCCGGCGACCTGCTGCTGAAGAACTTCGGCGTGACCCGCCACGGCCGGGTGATCTTCTACGACTACGACGAGCTGTGCGCGGTGGTCGATTGCCGCTTCCGCGACATACCGCAACCGCGTGACGACGAGGATGAAATGCGGGCTGAAGCCTGGTTCCACGTCAACGACAACGACGTGTTCCCTGAAACCTTCATGCAGTTCCTGGGTTTCGACGCCGCCCTCAAGCAGGTGTTTCTACACGTTCACGGGGAAATACTGACCGCCGACTGGTGGCGCGGCATCCAGCAGCGCATCAAGGAAGGCGATGTGCTGGAGGTGCTGCCGTATCACCGCCACAGGGTGCGGGTTTTCAGCAGCACCTGAGTACAGGCGAGCGGGCTTGCTGGCCAATGGGTCGGCTGGCCAGCAAGCACGATTGGAACTGCGTTCCTGATTTCATCGACTGCCTTGCATTCGATCAGCCCGCGCCGGGTGCTGGGCGTGTTTGCGCATCGTGTTTCTGCTTGTAGATATCGCGACTGGCCTGATTCTGCTCGTGATGCAGATCTTTACGTTCCGCGCCGGTCAGCTTGCCATCCGACTTATAGGCACGCTCAAGCTGGCGCACGTCGCGCTGCTCCCCGGCAACGTGACGCGCCTCGTGTCGCGTCAGCTCACCGGATCGCACGCCCTGCCGGATGCGTGCATGTTGATTGTGCTGACGGGCATTGACGCCTGGATCACGCGTGCCGGCTTCGGCCTGGACTGCCGTCAGCGAACACAGCAACGCAGCAAGCACTGCAATCCTTACTGATTTCATCGCATCATCCTCCTCATGGCTCATGGCTCATTCTATGGCGGCTCTTCTGCCTCGATGGTGGCGCAATATCGCGCCTCCTCGAGCCATACAACGCCGTCAAGACGAAGTGGTTGACGCGATCGGTATCTGTTGTGTTTGTCAGTTGCTCAGATCAGGTGCCATTGTGGATCGCACGCTCGCGCATGCCCTCTTCACAGCGACATCTTCGCTAGCGCCTGCTCCAGATCCGCAACCAGGTCGTTCGCATCCTCGATGCCGATAGACAGCCGCATCGTCGAGTCGCTGACAGCGGCCCATCCGCGCTCCGATTCGCTCAAGTCCCGCGGCCGCATCAGCTCGCCGGGCTGCACCAGCGATTCGGTAGAGCCGAGGCTTGCCGAAATCGCGAATAGCCGCAAACCTTCCGCAAATCTGCGCGCGTGACTTTTATCGCCACGCAACTCGATGGTGACGATGGTGCCGAAATCCGTCATCTGCGACCGCGCCAGTTCGTGCTGCGGATGCGAATGCAGCTGCGGGTAGCTCACGGCCATTACGCCGGCTTGCGACTCCAGAAAGCGGGCGACCTGTAACGCGTTGGCGCACTGTCGTTCGTAACGCAGCGGATAAGTCTTCATGCCGCGCTGAATCAGGAATGCGCTGTGCGGATCAAGGGTCGCACCCGTTACGACGTAATCCCCTTTCATGGCGTCGATGATGGCCTGGTCCGCAATCACCGCGCCGCCCATGACATCGCCGTGTCCCGACGCATACTTCGTCAGGCTATGCGCGAACACGTCGATGTCGAAGCCGCCGTAGTTGTGGAACCCGGAGAACGTATTGTCGAGAACCGTCAACGCGCCATGAGCGCGCGCGGCCGCAGTGATGCGTGCGAGATCCGCGATCTTCAGCACCGGGTTCGTCGGCGTTTCGAAAACGATCAGACGTGTCGGCGTGGATGCGAGCGTACGCTCGATGGCATCGATATCGGTTATCGACAACATCGTGTGCCGGACACCATAGCGCGACAACAACCGTCGGACGATGTAACGCGTGGGCTGGTACATCTCGGCAAAACAGATGACGTGATCGCCCTGTTTGCACAACGAGAGCAACGGCAGATGCACGGCCGCGATACCGGACGCCGTCAGCAAGCAGGCTTCGCGACCCTGTAGCTCAGCCAGCGTCAATTCGAGCTGCCGCAATGTGGGATTGGATACCCGTGAATACACAAAACCATCGCGCTCGCCTCGCGACTGGCGCTGCGATTGCTCGACATCGTCGAAAGTGAACTTGACCGACTGGTAGATGGGCGCAACCAGCGGCCGGTTGTCCGCGGGAACCTTGACGATGGGTGGGTGATTGACGCGCGTTGTGGGTTTCATGAGGAGGTCGACTGGCAGGCTGGTCAGCTGGCGATTGGACGGAAGCGCAATGACGTTGTCGTCAGGCCTTGGAGCATTGGCGTACCGGTCGGGCCAGTCAAGCACCCGGCACGTTGCCTATGCCGACTCTGTGGTTAGCTCTGTCTGGCTCGGTGTATGGGCATATAGAATGCGAGGCATGCAGCAATTCCGGCTCATTCCTCACTCCAGCACGCCTTGCGAATTCATTCGCTCGGTCAGCGTGAACGTCGCGCGCGAGTCTGCAGACCAGTGGATTCTCGCGTATTCGGTCGAGGGCGACATCGAACGATTGAGAGTACCGCCGCCCGGTACGCCAGCCCGGACCGATGGACTGTGGCGCGAAACCTGTTTCGAAGTATTTCTGTGTCCCGGCGCATCGGGTGCCTACGACGAATTCAACTTCGCGCCCTCCGGTGCGTGGGCAGGCTACCGATTCGACGACTATCGTCACGGCATGCGCCCCATCGAACCGATGCAGACGCCTGCTATCCGTTACTCGTCCAGCGCACGGACCCTGCAAATGGACGTGCGGCTCACCATTGCACTGCCGATGGAGCACGCTGCGCGCATCGCGCTGGCATCGGTGCTGCAGGATGTCGACGACCAGGTCTCGTACTGGGCGCTGGCACATGCTGCGGGCAAGCCCGATTTCCATAACGTGCAAGGGTTCGCCGCAGCGCCGGACCGGTAACCGCCCACCTTCCCCCTTCTGCTCGTGGCCTGTAGCCTGTGGGCTCAAGCCAGATCTTCGGAGCCTCTCTTATAATGCTGTTCGGTATCGACCGCCTGCTTGCCGAGTCCCAGTTGCGCCAGGAATTGCATGGCCGCCGCGTGGCGCTGGTAGCTCACCCTGCATCCGTCACCGCGGACCTGACGCATTCGCTGGATGCGCTGATGGCGCTCGATGAATTGAACATCACCTCGGCATTCGGCCCGCAGCACGGCCTGCGCGGTGAAAAGCAGTACAACATGATCGAGTCGCCGCACTTCATCGACCCGGTCTACAACATCCCCGTTTTCAGTCTCTACGGCGAGGTCCGCCGGCCGACGCCGGCAATGATGGACACCCTGGATGTGGTGCTGCTCGACCTGCAGGATCTCGGCTGCCGCATCTACACATTCGTTACGACCTTGCTGTACGTCCTGGAAGCGGCTGCGCAGAGCGGCAAATCGGTGTGGATCCTGGATCGGCCCAATCCCGTGGGCCGGCCCGTCGAAGGATTGCGGCTGCGCTCCGGTTGGGAAAGCTTCGTCGGTGCCGGACCCTTGCCGATGCGTTATGGCCTGACACTCGGCGAGCTGGCGCATTGGTTCGTGAAAACGCGGCGCCTGGACGTCGACTACAAAGTCGTGACGATGCAGCACTGGAATCCGGCCGAAGCACCCGGATACGGCTGGCCGAGCGGCGAGCGCACCTGGGTCAATCCCAGCCCGAATGCACCGAACCTGTCGATGGCGCGCTGCTATCCTGGCAGCGTGATGGTGGAAGGCACTACGCTTTCCGAAGGTCGCGGCACCACCCGCCCGCTGGAATTGTTCGGGGCACCCGACCTGGATACCACGGCCCTGCTGAAGACCATGCAAGCGCTCGCGCCCGAATGGATCGAAGGCTGCCGCTTGCGGGCCTGCTGGTTCGAACCCACCTTCTACAAACACGTCGGCCAGCTCTGCGCCGGCATCCAGGTCCATGTCGAAGATCAGAGTTACGACCACGACGCGTTCCGGCCATGGCGCCTGCAGGCACTGGCATTCAAGGCGCTGCGCGAGCTGCGGCCCGACTATCCGTTGTGGCGCGACTTCGCCTATGAGTACGAACGCGATAGGTTGCCCATCGATGTGATCAATGGCGGCGACACATTGCGCAACTGGGTGGACGACCGGAACGCCTCACCGGCCGATCTGGATAGTGTGGTCCTGCCGGATGAAGCGTCATGGCGCGCCGAACGCGAAGACTTCCTGCTGTACCGCTGACGCCCGGATGCGACCGCAATGATTCCGAAGCGTTTTGCCGCCGGCCTGCGCGCAGTGGCCATTTTCGAGGCGATCAAGGGCATCCTGGTACTGGTGGTCGGGTTCGGGCTGGTGTCCCTGCTGCATCACGATGCTCAGCACGCGGTGGAGCGTCTGATCGAACACCTGCATCTGAATCTGGCCAACCACTACCCGCGCATCTTTGCCGAAACACTGGAACAGTTGACCGATGTACGTCTGTGGCTGCTATCCACCGCAGCACTGAGCTATGCCACGGTACGCGCCATCGAAGCCTACGGCCTGTGGCATGAACGACCGTGGGCCGAATGGTTTGCGGCACTCAGCGGCGGGGTCTACATCCCGTTCGAGATTCTCAAGCTGGAACGGCACGCGACGTGGCTCGGAGTGCTGCTGCTGGTGGCGAATCTCGCCATCGTAGCGTTCATGCTGTTATTGAGATTCCGGGCGCGACGTGGTGTCGACAGCGACTGAGCGGCGGACTTACGGCGCTTCAGCAGCCGCCGGTTCTGGCTTCGCTGCCGTCATGCGGGAACGCAACGGCACCTCCGGGATGAAGAAGATCACCAGCACACCCAGTGCGACGATCCACAGTGCGCAGCTCATCATGGTGGTGATGGAGATGGCGAAAGCCTGCTTGGTGCCGCGATCGATCTGCTCGACCATCTGCTGCGCATAAGCGGCGATTGCGGTCCGGACCGCCTGCAATGCCTGTTGCGTCGCGGCTGCCACTTGTGAATCTTCCTGCGCCACGATGGAATTGCGAAACAGCACGGCAACGCTCGCAATGACCGGGGGGTCGCGCCACGCACGCGCCGGAATGTCCGCCAATTGTTGCCTGGTCGCGGCCGATAACGCCGGATCGTTCAACAAATGCTCGCGACCGGATTCGCCCTGGTTCAGTTCGGCAACGAGTGCGTCCGCACGCTGCGCCAGTTCGCCGTGTATGCGGGCGCGTATGCCAGCATTTCTCAAGGGTGCTTTCACCTGCTCGGGCAGACGCGAATCCGCCAGGATCTCGTCCACTGCAGCCTGATCACCCTGGTAAGCGCGTTCGATGATGCGGTAGCGGGCAGCGAGTGCCTGGTCGACATTGGTACGGATACTGCCCGCATTCATGGCCTGGCTCTGCGCATGACCCAGGTCGATTTTCTGCGCGGTCGCGCCCGGCAATAGCGGAATGTGCCTGGGCAATTCAGCCGTCAGGCTGTGCGTCAGGAACGTCCCGAAGATTGCGACTCCGACCGTCGAGCCGATCTGGCGGCTGAACTGGCTGATGCTGGTCGCAATGCCCAGCTCGCTCAACGGCGATGCGTTCTGGATGACGAGACTGAACAGGCTTTGCGCCGGCCCGAGCCCCACGCCGGTAATCGCCAATCGCCACGCAAGATCGCGCGCTGTGGTATCCGGCCCGATCTGCGTCAGCAACAGCACGCCGACGACCAGCACGATGCCGCCGCCAATCATGAAAGGCTTGTAGCGCCCGGTACGCGTAACCAGGCGGCCGCACGTGGTGCTGCTCACGATCAATCCGCCCATCAGGGGCAGCAGCGCAATACCACTTTGCGTGGCGTTGATGCCCTGCACCACCTGCATGTACAGCGGCATGAACATGACCACGCCGAGAAACGCCATGCTCACGACAAACGACGCCAGCACCGAAATGCGGAACGCCTTTATCCGGAACAGGTGCAGCGGCAGGATCGCATTGGGCGTGCGGGACTCGAACCACAGGAAAACCACCAGCGAAACAGCGGCAACCGACAGCAGCCCGACAATACGTGGCGAATCCCAATCGTAGGTGGTGCCGCCGAGACTCAGCGCGAGCAGCAACGGCGTGAACGTCAGCACCAGCAGCGCGGCGCCGAGATAGTCGACACGACCTCCGCCGCGCCGCGGCAACACCGGCATGCGGTAGAGGATCATGAACAAGGCGATCAATCCCAGCGGCAGGTTGACGTAGAACACCCAGCGCCAGCCGGCGACCTCGTGATTGAGCAGCTGCACCGTGCCGTGATCGGTGAAGAATCCGCCGATGAACGGACCGATGACGGTCGCGAGGCCAAAGACCGAGCCGAAGATGCCGAACAGGCGGCCGCGTTCACGCGGCGGAAAAATATCGGCAATGGTGGCGAAGACGCAGGTCATCAGCGCCCCGCCGCCCAAGCCCTGCACCGCACGAAACACGACCAGCTGCATCATGCCGCTGCCCAGCAACGGCAGGTCGCCGAACTCACCCGCCAGTCCGCACAACGCCGAACCGCCAAGGAACAGCAGTACACCGACGACCAGGATCGACTTGCGGCCGTACAGGTCGCTGAGCTTGCCGTAGATGGGTACGGCGACCGTCGAAGTCAGCATGTACGCCGTCGTCACCCACGCATACATGCTCAGGCCGTGCAGCTGCTCGATGATCCGCGGCATCGCCGTCGAGACGATCGTCTGGTCGAGCGCGCTCAATAGCAGCACCACGGCCAGGGCCGACAGCACCAGGCGTTTCTCCGCCGGTGTCACGATAACTTCAGTCAAGCAGGCTCCTTAACTCGTCACGAACCGCGTACGCGGCTACCCCGGCGGCAGGGGGCAGGCGCGCTGCAATGCACACTCATGATAGCGAGCGCGGCAGTCATGCAGTCTGAAAAAAAAGCCACGATGGCGCGCACCGCGCGATCGGCAGACTATGCCTCAGGAACGACAAGGGACGACACGTGGGACGATGCGCTGGCCGAGGCAATTCCCTGGCCACCCTACCAGGATATCTGGACTAGCCCTGAAGTGGCCCATCTGTAGTAGCTCTGTGAAGCAGCCCTCCGGATTGGCCCTGGGACGACGCCTGGGCCAGTAGCGGCGCTACGGGGCTTTCTTCTTGGCGGTCCACTTGCCGTCGCCGAAGTCGCCGAATTTCACCGTACCGGACATTGCATCGCCCGCCACCTTGCCGGTGTAGTCGATCTGCAGCGACTGGCCGCGCATGTTGACGTTCATGCCGAACGCCACGTCGTCGCCCTTGACGGTGCCGTTGATCGGGACTTCGCCGCGCCGGCTGACCACCCTGCCGCTGAGACGTTCGCCCGCCTGGCTGAATTCAGCATTGGAATCGCGGGTGCCGATCGGGCTCTCGACCGTCATGGTCCAGGCACCGGACACATTGGCTTCGACCGGCACTGCGCCAGGGGGCGTGGCCGCACAGGCAGCGAGCGCAAGCAGCGAACCGACCGCGAAGATGCGTGAACTCTGCATGGATTCCCCCATTGTTGCCGCGCGTTTCCCCCCTAAGCACCGGACAGCGCCGGCGCTGTGGGGCCGGATCAGCTTACTGGGTTTGACCCCGATCCGGGCCGGCGCCAATTCACAATCGGCGGTCCTGGCCGCCGCGTCGGGCGTGATTCCTCGCGGCTTCCAGGGCGGCCGGTAGCCCCAACGCCTGGTCGCAACCGCCGCTCGTCTCATCGCAGGCGCCCGAACCGCCGCGGCGCCGCCGGATCTGACTGGCCTATAACCGGCCGATAGCCAGCGCCTATAACCAGCAGGGGAGAGTCCAGTGCGCATCATCGCTGGATCGATACGCAACCCGATCGCGATCGGCGTTGCGGTGCTGTTGATCTGCCTGTTCGGCGCCCTCAGCCTGCGGCAGTTGCCGCTGCAGTTATTTCCCGACATCGAACGGCCGACGATTTCCATCTTCACCAACTGGCGCGGCGCCTCGCCCGAAGAAGTCGAGGCGGAATTGCTGGAGCCACAGGAACAGGTGCTGCAGGGACTGGCGGGGGTGCAGGAGGTGAATGGCAATGCAGCCGTGGGCGGCAGCCAGGTGTTCCTCACCTTCGCCATCGGCACCGACATGAAATCCGCGCTGGTGGATGTCATCGGCAGGATGAGCCGGCTGCCGCCGCTGCCACGCGAGGTGGACCGGCCGATCGTGCAGCTGGGCGGTGCCGAAGGCGATTCCAACCAGAGCCTTTCTTTCTTCTTCGTGCAACTGCTGCCCGGCACCCAGGGGCCGATCGAGCGCTATCGGCGCCTGATCGAAGACGTCGTCAAACCGCGTATCGAAGCCGTGCCCGGCGTGGCGCTCGTCAATGTCAACGGCGGCCCGCCGAATGACGTGCGCATCACGGTCGATCTGGCACGCGCTGCCGCACTGGGCATCGGGATTCCCGACATCGCACGACAGGCCGCGAGCGCCACCAACGTCTCCGCCGGACAGCTCGACGTGGGCAGGCGACAATATTCGCTGCGCTACACGGGCCGCTATGAAGCAGAAGACCTCGGCCAGCTCGTGCTGGCCTGGCGCAACGGACAGCCCGTGCGCATCTCGGATCTCGCCACTGTCGAACTGCGTCCGCCTGAACCACAGACTTTCGCCTACCAGAACGGCAATCCCGCCATCGGCCTGGAGGTGCGCCGGGCTCCCGGCGCGAACGTACTAAGCACGCTCGAAGAAGTGAAGAAGGTCGTCGATGAATTGCGCAATGGCCCATTGCAGGCACGCGGCCTGGGTATCGAGCAATCCTTCGATGCATCCGTGTTCATCCGACGCGCGGTGAATTTGCTCGTCGAGAATCTCGTCGTCGGTGCGCTGCTGGCACTGGCGTGCGTGTGGTGGTTCATGCGTGACGTGCGCGCGACCGTACTGATCGCAACCACGATTCCGGTTTGCCTGCTGGCGACATTCTGCGTGCTGCATCTCGCTGGCCGCAGTATCAATGTCATCTCGCTGGCAGGGCTCGCCTTCGCGGTCGGCATGGTCGTCGAGGGCGCGATCGTGGTGTCCGGCAATATCATTCGCCTCAAGGAATCCGGGATGGCGATTGCGCAGGCGGCGCAGGAAGGCACCTCGCAGGTCGTCGCCGCGCTGTTTGCCTCCACTACGACCACTATCGCGGTCTTCCTTCCGGTGCTGTTCCTGAAGGACGTGGAGGGTCAGATCTTCTCGGATCTCGCACTGACCATCTCGATTGCCGTCGCCTTCTCCATCGTCGTAGCGGTGACCGTCGTGCCGGCGGCCGCCGGTCGCTGGCTCGGAAATCATTCCGCTAATTCCGGGTATGGCGCGGGCTGGCCATGGCTCACCGATCGCGTGGTCGAATGGACGCGCACGCGTCGGCAGCAACTGATGTGGGTCGGCGTGCTGCTCGTCGCGCCGCTGCTGCTCTCGTGGTTGTTGCTGCCCAAGCTGGACTACCTGCCGCCGGTAAAGCGGGCCGCCATCGATGCCTACTTCAGTTTTCCTCCCGGTATGAGCCCCGCCGCTGTGGACCGCGAAATCTCCGGCAAGCTGATGGAACGCATGCAACCGTACATGCGCGGCGACAAGGAGCCCAGGCTCAAGAACTACTACGTGCTGCTATGGCCGGGCGGCGGCACGTTGGGAGCACGCGTTGTCGATGACAAGCGCATCGGCGAACTGGAGCGCATCGTGCGCGACGAAGTGGTTGTCGGCATTCCCGACACGCGCGTATTCGTAAACGAAGGCGAGCTCTTCGGTGGCATCGGCGGCTCGGCGCGCTCGGTAGCCATTCATCTGCAATCCAGCGACGCCACCGCCCTGAGCACCGTGGCGGAGCAGGGCCGCAAATTGCTCGAAGACTCATTTCCCGGCGCCAACGTGCAGTCATTCCCGAATGCCGACGTCCAGTCGCTCGAACTGCGCGCCGCACCCAACGACCGGCGCATCGCGGAAACAGGTTGGGATCGTGCCTCGCTCGGATCCGTCGTGAGAGCACTGGGCGAGGGCGCCTGGCTTGGCGAGTACTTCGACGGCCAGTCGCGCCTGCCCATCATCCTGCGCGCGGATTCCGGTACGACTCCGGAATCCCTTGCCCAGGCACCCCTCGTCACGCCCTCCGGCGAAGTCGTCGCGCTTGGCGACCTGGTGCAGTTGCAAACTGCGCTGGCGCCCGAACAGATCCGGCGCAACGATCACCACCGCACCATCACGCTGACGATCGATCCTCCTCCGACGCTGTCGCTGGAAGACATGCTTGCCAGGATCGATCGCGACATCCTGCCTTCGCTGCGCGCCAAATTGCCGCCCGACGCCAACATCCGCCTGGCCGGCAGCGCCGATCGCCTCGACACCATCATCTCGACGATGGGCATCAACTTCCTGCTCGCCCTACTGGTGCTGTTCCTGCTGATGGCTGCGATGTTCCAGTCGCTACGCGATGCCGCGGTCGTGGTGCTTACAGTCCCGCTGGCATTGGCTGGAGGCGTACTGGGCATACGCACGCTCGGCCTCATCGCCTTTCAGCCGCTCGACCTGCTCACCATGATCGGCTTCATCATGATGATCGGCATCATCGTCAATCACGCCATCCTGATGGTCGACCGCACTCGCGACGCGTTGAACCACGGCCACGATCTGGAAACAGCGTTACGCATGTCGCTCAACCAACGGCTGCGAGCCATGGTCGCAAGCACCATGACAGGTGCGCTGGGCGCATTACCCATGGTCGTAAACCCCGGTCCTGCGAGCACTATCTATCGTGGACTCGCAGCGGTGAACGTGGCGGGTGTAATCGTAAGCATGGTCTTCTCGATATTGCTGCTACCCAGCCTGATGCGGCTCTTCTATGAACGCCGCGCTGTCGAGGGCATCACCGATGTGCAGACTGCATGAAGAAAAGGACGGGTTTCTCGCAGAGTACGCCGAGCCCGCGGAGGCGAGAGACTCTCCATTCCGTGATTCGACTGGGACCCGCTACGTTAGTCCGCCCTCTCCTCGCACCGGTACCTTTGCGTGCTCTGCGCACTCTGCGAGAAACATCTCTCTTCGCCTGACCAGGATTAAAGCAATGGACCTAACGAAAAAACTCGCAGCGGTACTCGCAGGCGCACTAATCAGTGTCGCAGCGCATGCACAGACAGCGAGTGCACAGGAACCGGCGGTCGTGGTCGAAGTCGCCAAAGCCAGCGTTGCGCGAATTGCACCGCGACGATGGGTACCGGGCGGCGTCGTGAGCCGCAACGATGCCCGCTTGGCGACCAGCGCGGCCGGCCGCCTTGAATACGTTGCGGAGGTCGGCACCCGCGTTCGGCAAGGTGAGCGTGTGGCAAAGCTCGAGGATGAAACAGTGCGGCTGCACGTCGAAGACACGCGTGCCGAAGTCGCACGCATCGAAGCCCAGCGTTCGATGTCGGATCGGCAACTGCAGCGGATCGAGAAGCTGACCAACAGCTCGATTTCGCAAACCCAGCTCGATGAAGTTCGCTCCCAGCTCGGCGTACTGACGGCGCAACTGACGCAGGCGCAGGTTCGACAACGAGCTGCACAGCACGATCTTGAGCAAACCGAACTGCGCGCACCGTTCCCCGGAGTTGTAACCGAACGATTGGCACAGCGCGGCGAGTACGTTGCCACCGGAGCTTCCATAGCTCGCTTGGTCGACACGGTGCACCTGGAAGCACGCGCACAGGCACCGTTGTCGCTCGTCACTCTGGTGCAAAATTCCGTGTCGCTGCCCGTGAGAGTCGAGGGCCAGCAATTGCAGGCCAACGTTCGTACCGTCGTACCGGTCGGCGAGGAACGCTCGCGACAATTCGAATTGCGACTCACCCTCGCCAACAACGCGCTCGCGGTCGGCACTCCAATCGAAGTTGGTTTACCCGAACGCGTCGCCACCGACGCCTTGGTGGTACCGCGCGACGCGATTGCCCTGCGCCAGGACGGCAACTATCTGATGCGGGTTCGCGACGACGGCACCGCCGAACGAGTCAGCGTGACGACGGTCGCCACCGACGGTGATTTCGTCACCATCCGGGGCGCCGTGGCCGCAGGAGACACAGTAGTGGTACGCGGTATCGAACGACTGCAGACAGGACAGCGAGTGAATGTCATCGCTCGCGACGCAAAGGCAGCAATCGGCGCGGCCAAGTCTGGAGCCGCATTGTAAAAAACAGACCAGCCGCCACCTCGATCGACGCCGTCCACGTCATGCCGCTTGCCGCAGCCCGTTCACGGTATACAACCCTGCCAGCAAAATTAAGGGCATTTCTCGCTTGAGAAATCCGCAACACTGTTTACTCTGCAACCTCCGTCGCCGGCGCCAGCCTGATGCGCACCGGCCATCACTAATACTCGGAAGGACGCCATGATCGATTCCAAGCCAGCCCTCGTCTCGTTGGTATTGTTCGCCGCCATGGGAGCCCCGATCGTCAACGCCGCCGATACCATGGCAGACACTATGAAAGATACCGCCAGCCCCGCCACCGCTGCTGCTCACCCGAATCCGTTCTTCAAGCAGAGCACACTGCCCTACCAGTTACCGCCGTTCGACAAGATCGGTAACGCGGATTTCAAGCCGGCGATGGAAGCCGGCATGGCCGAGCAGCGCAAGGAGATCGACGCGCTGACACGCAATCGCGCGGCGGTGACCTTCGAGAATACGATCGTCTCGCTGGAACGTTCGGGGCAGACGCTGGACCGCGCACAGCGGGTCTTCAGCTATCTCACCGGCTCGGACACCAACCCGGAGCTGGAGAAACTGCAGGCGGAAATGGCGCCGAAACTCTCCGCGCATTCCGATGCGATCTTCCTGAATCCGGACCTGTTTGCGCGGGTGAAGTCGCTGCACGAGCGGCGCGACTCTCTCAAGCTGGATCCGGAATCGCTGCGCCTGCTCGATCGCTACTACACGCTGTTCGTCCGCGCCGGCGCGCAATTGTCGGAAGCCGACAAGACGCGCCTCAAGCAGATGAACGAGCAGATGTCGACGCTGACGACGCAGTTCAGCCAGATGGTGCTGAAGGGCGTGAATGCCAGCGCGGTGGTGTTCGACAACGTGAACGACCTGGACGGCCTGTCACCGGAACAGATCGCCGTGGCAGCCGAGGCTGCGAAAGCGCGCAAGCTCGACGACAAATGGGTGATCGCATTGCTGAACACCACCGGACAGCCGGCCCTGTCGCAACTGAAGAATCGTGCCACCCGCGAACGGATCTACAAGACTTCCATTGCGCGCGGCTGGGGCGGTCCGTTCGACACCACCGAGCTGATCGCAAAGATCGTCAAGCTGCGTGCCGATCGCGCCGTACTGCTGGGCTATCCGAATCACGCGGCGTACGTACTGGAGGACGAGACCGCACTGACGCCGGCCGCGGTGAACAAGATGTTGGCGCAGCTTGCACCGCCCGCAGAGGCGAACGCCCGCGAGGAAGCGGCGGATATGCAGCAGCTGATCGACCAGCAGGCCAAAGCCAGCGGCACGCCGTCGTTCCAGCTGGCGGCATGGGATTGGGACTTCTACGCGGAACAGGTCCGCAAGGCCAAGTACGCTTACGAAGAGTCGCAGGTGCGTCCGTATTTCGAGATGGACCGTGTGATGCGCGACGGCGTGCTGTTCGCCGCGCATGAGCTGTATGGCCTGAATTTCAAGGAGCGCAAGGACCTGCCGGTGTACCAGCCGGACGTGCGCATCTTCGAGGTGTTCAATGCCGACAACTCACCGCTCGGCCTGATCCTGTTCGACTGGTATGCGCGCGACACCAAGCGCGGCGGCGCCTGGATGAACAGCTTCGTCGATCAGTCGCGCCTGTTCGGCACCCATGCCATCGTGTCGAACAACCTCAACATTCCGAAACCGCCGCAGGGCCAGCCGACCTTGCTGACATTCGATGAAGTGACGACGGCGTTCCACGAATTCGGCCACGCATTGCACGGCCTGTTCTCGAACGTCGAGTACCCCCAGTTCTCGGGCACGAGCGTGCCGCGCGACTTCGTCGAGTATCCCTCGCAATACAACGAAATGTGGGCCACCGACCCGCGCGTCATCGCCAGCTACGCCAAGCATTACAAGACCGGCGAGCCGATGCCGCAGCAACTGATCGACAAGGTGCTGGCTGCGCGCAAGTTCAACCAGGGCTTCGCCACCACCGAGTACCTCGCCGCGGCGATGCTCGATCAGTCCTGGCATCAGCTCGCGCCTGACCACACACCCGCCGCAAAGGATGCCGCCGCCTTCGAAGCAGCGGCTCTCAGGCAGGCCGGCCTCGATTTCGCCGCGGTACCGCCGCGTTATCGCTCTACGTACTTCTCGCACATCTTCGCGAATCCGATCGGCTATTCCGCCGGCTACTACGCCTATATCTGGAGCGACGTGCTGGCGCGCGATACCGAACACTGGTTCAACACGCACGGCGGCCTGAAGCGCGAGAACGGCGACCAGTTGCGTCAGAAGGTGTTGTCCAAGGGATTCAGCACCGACTTGCTGACGATATTCACGGACTTCTACGGCAAGGCGCCGGATATCGAGCCGCTACTGGAGTCGCGTGGACTGGTCGTGACAGGCGCCGCCCAATAGGCGCAGGACTACACGCAGCGCATACGTTAGGCAGGGGAGAAGAATTTCTCGCAGAGCACGCGGAGCGCGCCGAGCAGATATTCTTCGCAGATCAGCGCTAAGCCTGGGTGGGTTTGCAAGCTGTGCGAGAGATCTTCCGGACACTGCTCGAATACGTCGTAGGCCCGGCGAGAGTCATCCGGCTGCTTGCAGCGGCGAGCATCGCGACGATGGCAGCGGCATGTGCGCCGCTACAGCACTATGAGGTGCGAGCGGCGCATTCCAGCCTGGGATGTATGAACGCGGCGATCAAGGACCAGCAGCTCGAAAGCATTCCCGACTGGCAGGCGCACTGCATTGCCGCGGGCCTGATCGCACGTCATTGCAGCGTCACCGAGGCCGGCATGGCCAGCGTCGGCAAGGAACTCAAGGACCTGTTCGGCCACGGCGACGCGGAATGGCGCGATCTGCAATCGGATCGCAGAGGCATTGGCTGTGCCCGCACTGCCGCGACTGACACGGAGCTGCGCAGTTGCTGTGTAACGCGGCAGCAGCCTGCCGTGGAAAATTCTCCGGCAGACCCGGCCACGCCGCTGGGGTAGTATTTTCGCCGGCACAACCTGTTCCCCGCCCCTTGCCACATCCAGGCCGCCGATAGCCATTGCCAGATCCCTTGATGCCGCCACCGAGCGTTCCCTTCATCCGTGCCCTGCTCCTGGCGTTGAGTCTTTGCGGCGCATGGTGCGCATCCGCGAACGACATCGCGAACGCCGCACCCGATCCGCAGATCGAAGCACTGATCGGGCGCATGACCCTTGAAGAAAAGGCCGGGCAGCTCAGCATCTTCGCGGATGAGATCCGCTCCATGGACCCGGGCGTCAACCCGGACACCAATCGTCGCCAGGCTGGCGACCTGCTGAAGGAAATCCGCGCCGGACGCGTCGGCGCAGTTCTGAATGGCGTTGGCGTCGCTGGCGGCCGGTTGATGCAACGGACCGCGCTCGAAGAGTCTCGCCTGAAGATACCGATGCTGTTTGGCGGCGATGTGATTCACGGCTTCCGCACCGTTTTCCCAATCCCTCTGGGTGAGGCAGCGAGCTTCGAACCGGCGCTGGCAGAACGTACGTCACGCATCGCTGCAATCGAAGCAACCGCAGCCGGACTGCACTGGACATTCGCACCAATGGTCGACGTCGCACGCGACCAGCGCTGGGGCCGGGTTGCCGAGGGTTCGGGCGAAGATGTGTATCTCGGCAAACTGTTCGCCGCGGCACGGGTGCGCGGATTTCAGGGCTCCGATCTCAGCGCGCCGGATTCCCTGCTGGCCACACCGAAGCACTTCGCCGCTTATGGCGCAGTGGCAGCAGGCATGGACTACAACAGCGTGGATATTTCAGAACAGACGCTGCGCGAGGTGCACCTGCCGCCTTTCACAGCTGCGTTCGACGCAGGTGCGCTGTCGACGATGAGTGCGTTCAACGACATCAACGGCGTGCCGTCGTCGGCCAATCGCTACCTGATGACGGACATCCTGCGCGGCGAGTGGGGCTTCAAGGGCTTTGTCGTTTCCGACTACACCGCCGACGAAGAACTCGTTCCGCATGGTTACGCTCAGGACAAGGCGGATGCGGCGCGGCTGGCGATTCTCGCCGGCGTCGATATGAGCATGCAGAGTGGCCTGTATATCGCGTACCTGCCGAAGCTGGTCACCCAAGGCCGTGTGCCGCAGGCAGTAGTCGATGAATCCGTCCGGCGCGTGTTGCGCGTGAAGAAGGCGCTGGGATTGTTCGACAACCCTTACCGTTCGCTCGACGCAGCTCGCGAAAAGCAGGACAGCGGCACCGTGGCGAACCGGGCGCTGGCGCGCGAGTCAGCCAGGAAATCCATCGTGCTGCTGAAGAATTCAGGCGACCTGCTGCCGCTGCGTAAGACCGCGAAGATTGCGTTGATCGGTCCGTTTGGCGCGGATCGCAAGAACCTGCACGGACCATGGACACTATTCGCGAACGATCGCGAATCGGTGACGCTGGCCGATGGATTGAGCGGCGCGCTGCAGAAGACAGGCACGTTGACCGTTGTAAAAGGATCGGAAGTCGAGAGCCCGCTCGCGGGCGGCATCGCGGCCGCTGTTGCCGCCGCCAAGGCTGCGGACGTCGTGCTGCTTGCGATTGGCGAGAGTGAGCGCATGTCCGGAGAGGCCGAGTCGCGCACCGAGATTATCGTGCCGGCACCGCAACAGGCTTTGGCGGACGCAGTCGCCGCAACCGGCAAACCCATCGTAGTTCTGCTACGTAATGGCCGGGCGCTGGCGCTCAAAGGCGCAGTACGCAACGCGCAAGCGATCCTTGTCACCTGGTTCCTCGGTTCCGAAACCGGCAACGCAGTTGCCGACGTGGTATTCGGGGACTACAGCCCAGCGGGGAGACTGCCCGTGAGCTTCCCGCAGGAATCCGGACAGGAGCCGTATTTCTACAATCACAAGAACACGGGCCGGCCTTTTCAGCGCGGCAGCAAAGACCCGACTTTCAAGGCCCGCTATCGCGAAGTCGCCAACGAAGCGCTCTACCCCTTCGGCTATGGGTTGAGCTATACGAAATTTTCCTATGGCCCGCTCACGTTGAGTGATTCAACGCTGGCGTGGAACGGATCCATCACCGTGCAGGCGCAGATCGCAAATACCGGCAAGCGCGCCGGCGAAGAGGTGGCGCAGCTCTACATCCACGATCGCGTCGCCAGCCTGACGCGCCCGATTCGCGAACTCAAAGGGATCCGCAAGGTGAGCCTGGAACCGGGGCGCAGCGCGCAGGTCAGCTTCACGCTCTCGCGCCACGACCTTGAGTTCGTCGGCCACGATCTGAAATGGATCGCCGAGCCCGGCGCCTTCGACGTATGGATCGCGCCGTCCTCCTCACAAGGCACGCCGCAAACCTTCACGCTCGCCGCACCGTGATGCAATCCGGCACCGCCAGACTCAGGGTTTGACGATGTGCCATCCCGGATGCCCTGCTTCGCCCGTCGCCTGACCGGCAACGTCGTCCGCGAACGTATAGACCGGTTTGCCTTTGTAGGCCCACTGGGAGGACTTGTCAGTGCGAATGACTACAGTCCAGTCACCGACAGTGGTGGCACCGGCACGGGCGCTGACCGGCGGCCATATCGCGGCGCACGCCCCATCGCAGTTGGACTTGCCGACCGTGTCCTTGTCGGAAAAATAGATGGCACTGGCATTCCCGACGCGAAACACGAAATGATCGCCCTCGAGAAAAATGGAAATCGCTTCGGGCGTCACCGGAGCATCTTCGGGCCTGAGTCGAGCTTTCTGCACGGCATCTCTCCACGCTGACAACCCCGCTATCGTAACAACCTGCGCGCCTCCGGGCGCCCGCTTACGCGGCTTCCGTGACGTCTTCGCGTCTTTTGCGACAACATTCCTTTGGCCTTTTTCCGCGCCGCGAATCGGTTATTCTCTGCATCCGCTCCACCCCCCGCCCCAAAGGATCCCCATGCGTCATCCCCTACTTGCCACGCTGCTCGTGGTCGCCAGTATCGCCAGCACGACCGCGGTCGCTGCCGATCTGAAGACCGACGAAGACAAGGCGTTTTATGCACTGGGCGCGGCCGTCGCCCGCCAGGTGGCGGGGTTCGACCTGAGCGCGGCGGAGCTGGAGAAGGTCAAGGCCGGTTTCTCCGACGTCGCCCTGCACAAGAAAACGCAGCTCGAACCGTCCGACTATTTCCCCAAGCTGCAGGAATTGCAGACCACGCGGCTGGCTGCCGCTGCGGCCGTCGAAAAGAAGGCGGGCGAGGAATACCTGGCCAAGGCCGCCGCCGCGCCGGGCGCGACGAAGACCGCCTCCGGACTGATCTACACCGTGATCAAGGAAGGTACCGGTGCGACCCCGAAGGCCACCGATAACGTCAAGGTGCACTACCACGGCACGCTGCCGAACGGCAAAGTGTTCGACAGCTCGGTGGAGCGCAAGGAACCCGCAACCTTCCCGCTCAACGGCGTGATCCCGTGCTGGACCGAAGGCGTGCAGCTCATGAAGGTCGGCGGCAAGAGCCATTTCGTCTGCCCCTCGGACATCGCTTACGGCGATCGCGGCTCGCCTCCGGACATCCGTCCGGGTTCCACCCTGATCTTCGACGTCGAATTGCTGGCTATCGAAAACCCGCCGCAGCAGTAACCTGTCGCAGCGGTAATGCAGCAGTAAATCAAGTAGCGTTACAGGAGCCTGTCGTGAAATCGAATCTGAGCGTGAATTCCGTGGCGGTGCTGGCCGTGATGACGGCCCTGCTGGGCTGGACCGTGCCAGCGCTGTCGGATGCCGTCGAAGGCAAGCAGTACACCCTGCTCAAGCCCGAGCAGACCCCGGAAATCTCCGGCAAGACCGAAGTCATCGAGTTCTTCTCCTACGGCTGCCCGCACTGCTGGCATTTCCATCCGTACGTCGACAAGCTCGCGACCGAGCTGCCCGCCACTGCCATCCTGGTGCGGATCCCGGTTTCGCTCGGGCGTCCGCAATGGGGGCAGCTGTCACGCGCGTTCTATGCACTGCAGGCCACGGGCGATCTCAAGCGCCTGGACGGTGAGCTGTTCGATGCGATTCACCAGGAACAGCAACCCCTGTTCAATGAGGCGAACATCACGGCATGGGTAAGCGCGCACGGTGTGGACGCGGCGAAATTCACAGCAGCGTTCAACTCGTTCGCAGTAACGACCAAGGCAGCTCATGCGGAAGAGCTGTCGCGCACCTACCAGGTCGATGGCATTCCCAAGCTGGTCGTGGCCGGCAAATATGTGGTGGAAGGTTCCACCCTGGAAGAGCTGGCCGTGAACGCCAAGGAAATCGTTGCCACGGTAGCTGCGCCCCCTGGCAACAAGACCAGCAAGTAAGCCCAGCAGGCAAACCACTGGCACCTGCTGCTCGGGAGTAGCGCGAAGATGAAACTGCGACCCGATCTGAGCGCCGATCACTTCAACAGCTTCGGCGCAGCGAACCTGCCCGGAATGTTTGGGTTGAAGACGACGCGGCTGCAGCAGGGCGAGCTGGCGATGCAAATGGAAGTGCAGCCGCAGTTTCTGGCGCCTAACGGTTACCTGCATGCGGCCAGCGTTATCGCGCTGGCGGACACGGGATGCGGTTACGCCTGCCGCGCGCACCTTCCCGATGGCGCCGTAAACTTCACCACCATCGAGTTGAAAGCCAATTTCCTGGGCACAGCCCGTGCCGGCACACTCGAAGCGGTCTGCCGCGCTGCGCACCTCGGCCGCAATACGCATGTCTGGGATGCAACGGTTACCGACCTCGCCACCAGCAAGACCATCGCGTTGTTTCGCTGCACGCAGATGGTGTTGTGGCCCAAGGCATAAGGCACCGGGAATATTTCTCGCTGCGCCCGCGAGTTCACAACACGCAGGCGGACGCCCGCCGGCTGGCCTGCTCAGGCAACCGAAGGCGTAGCTCCCACCGGCATCAGCCGACGACGAAACTGCCCCCGCAGCAGCAATAGACTGGTCACCGCTTGCAACGTGACGGTCGCAACCGACAGATACCACAGATGGTGAATCTGAAAGCCCGGTTGCGAGGACATGTAGATCGCCGGCACAGCGAAGCTCACCAGGCGCGTGGCAGTGCTGAACATCGCGGGTCGTGTATTCCCCAAGCCCTGGAACATGCTCGAGCAGGTGAAGATCAAACCCTGTGCGACGAAGTTCCAGGATGTGATGCTCAGGAAGGTCCCGGCAATTTCGCGCACGCCCGGTTCTTTGGTGAACGATGCGACCAGTAGCTCCGGTCGCCAGTGCGCCAGCAACGTCAGCGTTGCCATGATGACGCTGCTGATCAGTGCTGCTCTGGCGAAAGTCTCGCGGACACGGTCGTGGCGCTGGGCACCGAAGTTCTGACCGGCGATCGGGCCGGCAGCGAAGGCCACCGCCATGGCCGGCAGGAAGATGGACTGCATGACGCGCGAACCGATGCCGAAGCCGGCCTGCGCGGCGGCGCCGAAGTCCCGAATGCACCAGTAGATGACGCCGATGAAGACGAACATCAGCAGGAACTCGCCACCCGCGGGTAACCCGACCGCCAGCATGCGCTTCCACGCATCCAGCCGCGGCCGCCATTGTTCGTGATGAAAGCCGACGTACTTCTCCAGGCGAAAGAAATACACGCCCAGCAGTACAACCGCGGCGACTATGGCCAGGCTGCTCGCCAACCCCGCGCCGGCGACTCCCAGCGGATGGTTGGTACCCCAGCCAGCAATCAGTATCGGCGCGAGCACGATATTGAGCACGACCGTCACGATCTGCACCACCATCGTGGGCTGCACGATGCCGGTGCCTCGCAGTGCGGAGCCCATTGCCACCAGCGCAAATTGCAGCGCCAGCCCTGGAATGAACCAGTTGAGATACGTGATTCCGGCGGCGACGGTCGCGGCATCGGCGGCCACCGAGCGCATGTATATCGGCGCGAGTACATACCCGCCGACGATGGTGATCAGCCCGCACAGCGCCGAAAGCACCAGCGACTGGTTGAAGATCAGGTTGGCTTCGGGCTGATCCTTGCGCCCGACCGCGTGAGCAATCAATGCGACTGTGCCGACACCCAGGATCTGCGTCAGGCCCAGGATGATGAACATCACGTTACCGGCCGCGCTGACGCCTGCAATCGCCGCATCCCCGAGGTGCGAGACGAAATACAGATCGACGAGGTAGTACAGCGTCTGGAAGATCATGCCGAAGGCGATGGGCGCCGCCATGGCCAGGATGTTCCGGACGATCGGCCCCTGGGTCAGATCCTTCACATGTCACCCGCCTGTTGATCGATGACAGCCGCGCGGCTCCCAGGGTCGTACCGCCCGGGAGCCTGTCTTTGCAGAGCCGGTCTTTATTGGAAAATTATGCCGCGCAGATTACCGCGGCGGCGATGACAACACCGCGAACGAATCGCGTCAATGACCCGAACGGGCCCCTCCCCGCAAGCGGGGAGAGTTCCAACTCTGGCTGCAGTTTCTGGGCGCTGGCCAACTTACCCGTCGCCAGTTGGCCGCTGTTCCTGCCTTTATTTGATCTCGTACACCAGATTGATCGTGGTCAGGGTGTCCGTCTTCTTGAACCCGGCCGGTGGATCGGTGTTATGACGCACCGAATAGCCCACTGCCAGCGCCAGTACCTCGGTCATCTTCACCTGCAGCGAGATGTCGTTCTGCGCGAAGGTATTGTCCGCGCCCGCCTCGACGATGAACTTGTCGATCAACGAGGTGCTGGCCGTGAACTTGTGGTCCAGGTCCAGCGTGCCGCGGAAAACCACATCGCTGTCGGTATCGCCGCGCTCGATCAGTGCGCCGGTCGTCGCGTCGAAGACGTCGCGCGTTTCCAGAAACTTGTAACCGACGCCGGCCGTGCCGACGAACTTGGTGGTGTCCGAATCCAGGAATTTACGGCCCAGGCCGGTGGACACCGTGGCCTGGTACACGAAGCCGCTGAATTCGTCGTCTTCGTAGCGCGCTGCACCGAACCAGAAATCCTTCGGGCTGAAGTTATAGTCGGACTGGGTGAAGGCTTCCCAGCGCTGTGCGGTCGTGCCGACGTCGTCGGATGCATACAATCCGGCCAAGCCGAACGCGTTCTTCCAGTTACCCGACTCGCGCGCCAGATTAAGTTTGGCGTTGCCGGTGGTGGTTTCGGTATTGCCGCTGGAAATGACCAGGCCGGCCTCGCCTTTACCGGTCCAGTCCGCGTGGGCCGGCGCCGTGGCGGCTAGTGCCAGCAGCGCAATGATCGACAGTTTTCGCATGCTCGAATCTCCGGGGAATGCCGGTGCAGAGGCTCAAGCCGAAGGCCTAAAAACAAGGCCCGCCGAGGCATGAACCGCTACCGCCAGCGTCAAGAAAATGGCGCCTGTCCCCCTGGCGCGATTATGCCGGCGCACTGTGACGACCCGGGTACGGGTGTGACGGCTGGGCGCGACCAAAGGGGCGCGCACCATACACAATGAGCAAAGCAATGCGAAAGGCCGGGAAGACCGACATGGCGGCCAACGCCGAGGCGTGGATCGGGCGGGCGGGCGCCGGATCGGCAGAACCTCGTTCCAAGGAACCGACCCGCGCTGCCGGACGTACCGTTTGGACGCGATGCAAACCGTCGATGTGCGCACGCAATGTCTGCCGGAACGCGGCGCATGATTTTCTCAGCACGCCTCTGCCCGGCTATCATGCACTGATCCGAGGCGACACGATCTGGACCCGTTTCCTGTGAATTCTGCCCATTGCTGGCCTTTGTTGGACTGTCGGCGACGACCCGATAAGACTCGCGCCGCGCCCCAGGAGCCGTTTGCCGGGACCAGCGGACCCAATCGCAGGCACAATTACAGGCACAATCGCGACCCGGAGCTGCGCGCTGCCGGGTGGGAACGCCGGATGTGCCGCGGGCCCGGCGCTGGCACAGGCGGACAGACCGTGCCCATGCCCGTCGCAGAATCGCAAACCAAGTGGGGTTGCATGACTTCAGTACTGCATAGCTTTGCCGCGCGCGCACGCCAGGTTGCAGCCAGCGGATATTCGTTGCCCTTCAGCGGAAGCGCAGCACGATGATCAGCGCGCGTCGGCGACGTCTGGGGCTGGCTTCTTTCATTCTGCTCATCAGCAGCTTCGCGGGCGTCGCCGCCATGCGACAGCAGCCCGAGCCCAAGTCGGCGCAGCAGTACAAATTCACCGATGACACCGTGCTGCAGCTCGCCTCGCGGCTGTCTGCCGAATCCCGGCCGGCACGCAAACTCGACGCCAATTCACCGCTGCGCACCATCACTTACGATCAGTACCGCGATATACGCGTCAATCCGGACAGCGCGATCTGGCGCAACGACCAGGTGCCGATGCGCGTCGAGGAGTTGCCCGCGGGTTTCCTGTTTCAGACGCCGGTAACCGTTTCCATCGTCGAGAACGGCATGGCGCAGGACGTCAGCTCGACGCCGGCGACCTTCACGCTGGGCCCGTCCGTTACCAAGGCGCTGAACAACCTGTCCCTGCCGCTATCGGGTTTTCGGGTCCGCACCCACCTCAACTCCCGTTCGGTGTGGGATGAGTTCCTGGTATTCCAGGGTGCCTCGTACTTCCGCGCCGTCGCCAAAGACATGCTCTACGGCTTGTCGGCGCGCGGACTGGCGATCAAGACCGCTCATCCCACCGGCGAGGAGTTTCCCGAGTTCACGCATTTCTGGATCGAGCGACCCAGCACCAATGCTTCGGGCATCGTGATCCACGCGCTGCTGGAAAGCACATCGACCACGGGCGCATATCGCTTTTCGGTCACGCCGGGGACCGAGACCATCATGGACGTGGATGTCACGCTGTTCCCGCGAGTGGCGCTGGACAACGTGGGGATTGCGCCGCTCACCTCGATGTTCCTGTTCGATGAGTCCAACCGCGCCCGCATCGACGATTTCCGCGACGAGGTGCATGACTCCGACGGCTTGCAGATCGTCACCGGAAGCGGCGAGCAGATATGGCGGCCCATCGCCAATCCGACCCAGCTACAAGTATCCAGCTTCACCTCGACCGCGCCACGCGGTTTCGGACTGGTGCAGCGCTCCCGCAAGCTGGTCAACTTCCAGGACCTGGAAGCGCAGTACGAACGGCGCCCCAGCGCTTGGATCGAGCCTGTCGGGGAGTGGGGTGCCGGCGCAGTGCAACTGGTGGAAATCCCCAGCGACAGCGAATCGAATGACAACATCATTGCGTTCTGGCGGCCGAAGGACGTGATTCCCGCGGGCAAGCCCTGGCACGCGGCTTACCGCATCCGCTGGAACGCCGAGCCACGGATTTCCCCGCCCATGGGCCGAGCCACGGCGACGCGATCGGGACCGAGCTTCGACGGCAAGCGCCGGTTGTTCGTGGTGGACTTCGTCGGCGCCGGCCGCTCCATCGACGATCTGAAGATCGAGGCGGGAACCTCCGCCGGCAAGATCAGTAACGTGCTGCTGCAGGCGAATCCAACCCAGCGCAGCGTGCGTGCAAGTTTTGAACTGGCCCCCGGAGAAGCGAGCGTTGCCGAATTGCGGCTGCGGCTACTGAAGGGCGATCGACCGGTGACGGAAACATGGTTGTATCGATGGACGCCGAGCTGAACCGCCTCGCGAACCCGGCGAGCGACGGTGAACATCTGCATCTGACCTCGGCGGCGGTAACGCCCGGCGGGATGCCGCCAGATGCTCCGCTGGACATGCCGGTACAGGATCTGCGTTCCCTGCCAGAAGCCGGAACCGCGACCGAGTCGCAGAGTGCAGTGACGTGGCTGGCGCGCACGCTGTCCATAGGCGCAACGCTGGCCATCGCCGTCTATGCCATCGGCGAGATGATCGCGATCGTCGGCTTCAGCAACATGACGCTGCTGCAAGGCGTGATGATCTTTTTCTTCGCCATCACGCTGGGATGGATCGCGTTCTCCGCGGGCTCCACGGTTGCCGGGCTGCTCACACCTTCGGTACGCAGCAGACATGCGGCGGCGGCAGGCAGCCAGACCGCACTGGTCATGCCGGTCTACAACGAAGATCCGATTCGCACGACCTCGGCATTGCAGGCGATGGCAGAGTCGCTGGCCGCGATCGATGCCGCGCAGCACTTCGAAATCATCGTCATCTCGGATTCAACCAACTGCGACGCGTGGATCGCGGAATCGCTGGCGGTGGATCGCCTGCGACGCGCGCTGGCGACGATCATGCCGGTGCGCTATCGACGCCGCTGGCACAACACCGGCCGCAAGGTCGGCAACGTCGAGGATTTCGTCAAACGCTGGGGCGGCCGTTACGACTACATGATCGTGCTGGACGCGGACAGCCTGATGAGCCCCACCACCCTGGTGGCGCTCGTCGAGCGCATGCAGGCCGATCCGCGACTGGGCATCCTGCAGACCGTACCCTCGCTGATCGGGCAATCGAGCCTGTTTGCACGCTTGCAGCAGTTCGCCAGCCGCGTCTACGGCGGGCTGATCGCGCGGGGCGTGGCGGCCTGGTCGGGCGACGACGGTAACTACTGGGGACACAACGCGATCATTCGCGTACGCGCGTTCGCGGATAGTTGCGGATTGCCGCAGCTTCCCGGACGCAAGCCCTTCGGTGGCCACGTGCTCTCGCACGACTTCATCGAGGCGGCGTTCATCCGCCGCGCCGGATGGAAAGTCCGCATGGCATCGGACCTGCCCGGCTCGTGGGAAGAAGGTCCGCCATCGCTAGTGGACGTGGCCGTGCGCGATCGACGCTGGGCGCAAGGTAACCTGCAGCATCTCAAGCTGATCGGCACGCGGGGACTGGCGTGGACCAGCCGCATGCACATGGCCGTCGGCATCATGAGCTACCTCTCTTCGCCGCTGTGGCTGATGCTCATCCTGATCGGATTCGCACTCACATTGCAGGCGACACTGATCCGACCGGAATATTTCAGCAAGAGCTTCCAGCTATTCCCGAACTGGCCGGTGTTCGACGCCGAACGCATGGTGTTGCTGTTCATCTTCAGCATGACGGTCCTACTCGGCCCCAAGCTGCTGGCGTCCCTGGGGGCGTTGCTGCGTTCTTCGGTACGGCGTGGCTGCGGCGGCATCATCGGCTTGCCAGTCAGCGTGGTGATCGAGATATTCCTCTCGGCGCTGTATGCGCCGGTGATGATGGTCATCCAGACCCAGCACGTCTTCAGCATCCTCACCGGACGCGATTCGGATTGGGGATCGCAGCGGCGCCAAGCGGAAGTCATCTCCTGGCGCGAATCCGCGCACTATCACTGGAAGCACACGGTAATCGGCATCGCCATCGCCATCGTGGCCTTCCTGCTGTCGCCCAGGCTGCTTGCCTGGCTCACGCCGACGGTCGCTGGGCTGGTGCTTGCGATCCCGCTCTCCAAAGTCAGCGGCAGCGTGCGAGCCGGGCAACTCTTCGCACGGCTGGGACTGCTGCGCATTCCCGAAGAGCGCTCGGTACCTGAGTTGCTGAGCCGCCGGGACGAACTGATCCACTCAGCCGAACCTCTGCCCACCGATGGACTGCGTCACCTGGCGATGCACGAATCGTCACGCATGGCGCACGTCATGGGCAACGCGCCTCGGACACCGGACATGCGCGGCCACCCCAGCCCGCATCGACTGACGGCAGGGCACAAACTGGCGGAAGCTCAATCGCTGCGCGAAGCACTCGCCTGGCTCACCGCACCCGAACGTATCGAGGTCGCGGGAGATGGAGCTCTGCTGGAAGAGCTGGCGCAACTACCCCAGACGGAAGCGGCTGAGTAAGGCCACCGACCTGAAAGCAGGTTCCGCAACCATGCCGCGCGGCCTGAGAATTTCTGCAATCCGCTACAGAGTGAATTTGAGCTGCGCGTAGGCGACGTTGTCGCCGTAAGTACGGAAGTCGCGATTCGAATCGCGGTTCACCCAGTTGTAGCCCAGCTCCAGGCTGAAGAAGTCGCGCGGCGAGTAGGCGATGCTGAGCTGCGCCGAATTCACGTCGTCCTTGCGGCGTGCCGTGCTAGTCGGCAACAGCGGTTCGATACCGACGTATTTCTGCCGCTCCACTGAATAGACCGCGGACACTTTGATCATCTCGGTCGGTTCCCAGGTCGGCGTGATGCTGCCGCCGTCGGAAACGAAATAGTCCGATTCCGCGTCCGAGTACGCGCGCAGGTCGTGCCATCCCTTGATGTCGAAATACAGCTTCGCACGAGGCTCCCAATGCAGCGTAACGTTCCATACGTCACCGGAGAAATCACCCAGCGTCGGATTGTCGTAGTCGCGAGTGAGATATCCCACGCGTGCATAGAGACTGGTCTTCACCGTAAACGCATAGGACAAGGTCGCTGCCGGCACCATGTCCTGGTAGTTCGCCGCAATTGCGCCGAGCGTGCGCTCGGCGACGGGAAAGGTCGCGTCGGTGAAGTCGTAACCGAGCCCGAAGATGTTGCCGCTCGGGGTCTGGTACTCCACCCCCGCGCGTCCGGTCTGGGCACGGAATTCATTCAACTTGCGAATCTCCGCGCTATGGTCCGCCGTGGCGAAATTGACTCCGCCATACACCGACCAGCGTGACCCGATCTCGTAGCGAAGCTGCGCACCGTAGTTGGCAACATCGACGATGTCGCGAACGAAGAGCTGGTAATTCGAGAAGCTGGCCAGCGAACGGTCGTAGCGGGCCTGCACACGGCCGGAAAGCCCGTGGCCCATCTTCAGATTCCACAACAGGGTACCGCTGCCACCGGTGTAATCGAGATCGTCATTCTTGTCGTAGCGCACATCGTCCGCTCGCAGGTTCAGCTCGAACACCTGGCGTTCCGCGTCCACGCGCGCCGCAATACCGGCGGACAGCCGGTTTAGAGAGTCGTCCTTGCTCTTGATCACGGGTTGAATCGGCACTACACCGTCGGCAAGGCGGAACAGGTTGTCGTCGTAGAGATAGCGGTCCGACACGAAGAAGTCGAAGGGGTCGGACGCGTTGGTAGCCGCACCGGCGCTGCGCGCATGCATCGCCAGCGCGCCTGCCAGCACGCCGATGACACAGAGTCCGACAGTACGGGTGCTTTCGATCCGGGTGCTCCCGTGGACAGGCCGGATAGGCCGATTGCGAACGGGCCGAATCGGTGTCGTGCTCATGCAAACCTCGCGATGCATCGGTACCTTCTCTCCCGCATTCTCAAGCTATGGCCCACGGTCGCGAATGTGCGCGTACGGCTGGGGCTGAAACCACCGAACCCATTCGAACTCCAACCTGAGCCCGCAACGAACCTATCAATCCGGTGAACGAACCGCCGCAACCCCTGAATCCACCGATGCGAAAACGCGCGGCATCGGGCAACGTTCCCGCCGACCGAACAAAATCACTCATTCGCGCGTTGCGCCGGGATACATTCGCCAGACATGCACCAGATACATGCGCGAGCCATTAAAGAACAATGTCGCCGTCGGGAGTCAGTCAGCGCAAACCCTGTCGTCGATTCGCGCCACGCAGGACATCCGATCTGCGCAGCCGACGCCGGCCGTGGCACCCGGCTTGCACGCTTAGACCTTGTCGCACCGTGGTTTACCGGGTTGGCTTGCCCAGCCGCCCCGGCAAAGCCCCTGGCCTGCACCGAGACTGCACAACAGATTCATCGATAATGCGCTTCTATCCCGATCCAGCCTGCGCCGAGCGAGTCCTATGCGAATCCTGCTGAGCAGCGGTTTCTTCGAGAGCGAACTGCCCTCCTTCCGCGAATATTCCTATTCCAAGGAGCTGGCTGCGCTCGGCCACGACGTAACGCTCATGTGCGGCGACCAGAGTTATGTCTGGAAGCACAGCCGGGTGCGCCTGCCATCGACCAATCCGACGCGCAACGACGCGGATTTTGCCGCAACCACCGGGGTCGTCGTATTGCGGCGCCATGTTTTCCTGCGCGTCAGCGACTTCGTGCTGTACTGGCCGCTCCTCAGTGCGATTCGCCGTGCCGACGTGGTGCACGTGATCGAATTTCGCCAGGGCATCACGGTCCTCGTCGCCCTGCTGGCGCGCCTGTTCGGCAAACCAGTCGTATACGATCACGAGCAGCGCGGCGACCGGACCGAGAAATGGTACAGCCGCGTCGATAGCCAGTTTCGCAGGATACTGATCTTCATCGGCTCGCTGACCGTCTCCCGCGTGCGCCATACGGTGCTCGCCAACCGCGAACATTTTCTCTCCTGCACACCGCGTCGCGTGCCGATGATATTCGCCCCGCTGGGGGTCGACCCAAAACGTTTCTACTACGATAGCGAAGCACGCGAGCGCGTACGCGCCGAACTGAATCTGCGGCCGCAGGAGCGAGCCGCAGTCATGTCCGGCAAGCTGCACAAGCTCAAACGCGTCTTCGATGTCGCTAAGGCCTGCCAGAAGGCAGGGATACGACTGATCCTGGTGGGCACCATCGCACCGGACGTAGCCGCGCAACTGCAGAGCCTGGAAGCCGGCACCGTCATAGTGCTGCCGCAGGCGACGCCTGAGCGCCTGCGCGATATCTACAACGCCGCCGACTTTGCGGTATTCACCACCTTCAGCGTCTCGTACTGGGAAGCGCATTCGACCGGCGTCCAACTGATCCTGCCGGGCACGCAATTCACATCGCACGTATTCGACTCCGACCCTCACGTCACCACTTTCGGCGATCCAGCCATGTTCCGGGTACAGGATGAGGAGTATGTGGAAGGCGCCGACATCACGAACGCAGTACATCTCGCACTGCTCAAGGAAATACCCGGCGACCGCCAGTCCCGCATGCGCTTCTCCGCTGCGGATCAGTGTGCGCAGCTGGCGAAGATGTATGGGGAGTTAGTAAGGAAGTGACAGTAGTCACACTAGTCACAGGGGTGACAAAGGCACGGAGGTCACAAGCTCGTCGTCACTGACTCGCGTCACTCAGGATTTCCTTGTCACCACTGTGACTACTGTCACTCATGTAACTTGCTTAGAACCGGATAAATCCCCACGCACGTCGCCGTCAGATCGGCGAGTCGCTGTACGAACGCCGCATCGCGGGCTTCGGGTTGCGAAGTGGGAGTTGCAGCAAGCGAGCGAGCCACCCAGAACGCTGCTGTATCGAATAGCGAGCGTCGATATTCGCCGCGCAGCGGCCCGGTGTAGTGGCGGAAGTGATCCTGCAGGCCGGGCTCGTACGTGTTGTTCCAGCGATGGTCGATCACTTCGACCTGCTCGCTGTGGCGGGTGCAGTAGATGACGTTGCCGTTCTCATAACGCAGATTCTGGCGATCTTCCGGCGGAATACCGGTGGTCAGGCTGCCCATCACCTGCTCGAAGAATGCCGCCGCGCCAGCGGCCGCCTTCGCGAACATGACACCGGAATTGACGCGGCCGGAGCGGCCGTTCGCCATGTACACCGACCTGCCGGGCTGTTCGACAGCTCGGAAATCCGGAGCCGAGGAGTGAATACGACAATCGGCATCCACGAACGCGACCCACTCGTAGCCGCTGCGCAATGCGTGCAGCATCAATGGAATTTTGAGCCACGCACTCAGCGCCGGTTCCTTCACACGGAAGGGCCGCACTACGGGCAGGTACTTCGCACCCACACGCTTCGCATACGCCGCATGCGACTGGACACATTGGGAGTAGCCGACCCCGTAGCCGTTCTGCGCCACCGTAAATATCAAAGTAGACATGGGCTCCTTCGGCAAGCGTTGTCGGCCATCAATTGCGGGCGCGGCGCAGGGACTCGAACGCCCCGCGCACATCCACGAAGACCTTTGGATCGAGCAGGCGCAGCACCACCAGATAAATGCCGCCGCCGATGAGTGCCGCAGCGGCCATGAAAAGTATCGGGATCGACATCAATACCGGCCAGCGCCAGGTGGTTCCGTAGATAACGGCGAACATGAGCAACGCAGCGACACAAGGACGCAACCACTGCGCCAGGTATGCACGAGGCTTGATAGCGACCGCACGGCGCAACACGGCAAGCCTGATCGGCCAATAGACATACTGGCGCGCGACCACGGCCACTGCGATTGCCAGTACACCGTAGGGTGCAGCCACCAGAATCAGCGCCACACCGAGAACACTTTGACCGAGCGTCAGCAGAAATGCATCGCGCGCACGGCCAGTGGCGAGCAGGACGCTGCGATCGAAATAGGCCACCGAGTTGATCGCACCCAGCAGCGAGAGCACCTGGAATATCGTCACGCTGGCGGTCCATTGGGAACCCATTACGAAAGGCAAGCCGATCGGCGCGAGAGCCGCGGCAAGTGCAAAGCACGGCAGCGTGACGGCACTGCTCGCGCCCGTCAGCCGATAGAGCCAATCACGCAGGCGTGCATGGTCGTGCTGCAGGCGAGAGAACATGGTCATCGAAACCGCGGAGAAGATGGAAGCGAAGATCTCCACCATGATCGAGACGATCCGCATCGCCATGAAATACAGTCCGAGTGCCCGCGTACCGAGGAAAGCTCCGACCAGCAGCCGGTCCGCCTGCCCGCCGATGAACCCGAGCACCTCGATACCGAGCACGCCAAAGCCGACCGGCCACAATTCCTGCAATGCCAGGAAGCTGAACTGGCCGCGCGGCCGCCATTGCGTTGCCGCCCACAACGTCACCAATCCGGCCACCGCACCCACGAGCGTCTGCGCCACCAGGCTCCACACTCCGCCACCGGCAAACGCCACCGTCACGGCGGCAATTCCGCCGGCAAGCGTGCTGGCAAGGCGGCGCAACGCGAGAGATTTGAAGCCGAACGACCGCTCCAGCAGCGCCGAAGGCGTTGCCGATAAAGCATTGATGAGCAGGCCGGGTGCGAGCCAGCGCAGCACCGGCGCAAGGGCCGGCGAGTTCACGGCAGCGGCTAGCGGTACTGCTGCGAGCATCGTAGCGATGGTCAGCACTATCGCGACTGCCAGGGCGGTCCAGAACGCCGTATCGATGTGCTCGGGCCGCAGTTCGGGACGCTGAATGAGCGCCTTGCCGAAACCCTGCTCGACGAATATTCCGGCAAACGTAATGAACATCGACGCAAGCGCCACCAGACCGAAATCGGTGGGCGCCAGCAAACGCCCGAGCACGACCAGCGTCAGCAGCGATGCGACCCGCGTGCCCCACTTGTCGATGACCACCCAGCCCAGCGACCGCGCCGCGAGCGTCCCCAGGGAATCGGCATGGGGCGGATCTGCGGACGAGGAATTCACAGAGGGACCTTCGGGACCTTTCTGCGTCATCAATCGTTGTCTACCTGGCTGCACTTCAATCATGCAAAGTAGTCGCTGCAGCAACACCGGACAATCGCCGATCGTGAACAGGACTTACTACCCAGCACTGGACGGACTGCGCGCGGTCGCGGTCATGATCGTGCTCGTCGCTCACGCACACATCCGCGTGGTAAGCAGCGGCGGAGTCGGCGTCGACATCTTCTTCGTGCTCAGCGGTTTCCTCATCACCACCATCCTGAGCGCCGAAGCCGAACGTCGCGGCAACATCGATCTGCGCAATTTCTATATCCGCCGCGTGCTGCGGCTGGCACCCTGCCTGCTCCTGACGACTGTCGTCTTCGCGGTGCTGGCTTATCTGCAGACGCAGCGCTGGCCCTGGACCCAGCTTGCCATTGCCTTGACACATACGGCCAACTGGGCCCGTGCCCTGTTCGACGTGAAGCTCGGTGCCATCGATCACTACTGGTCGCTGGCAATCGAGGAACAGTACTACCTGGTATGGCCTGTCATCGTGCTGGGGCTGGAACGCTCGATGCGGGATAACGGCCGCAAGGGCCTGCTGTTGTTGGCCGCTACCCTGGCGTTGGCCCTGTACCGATCCGCCATGGTCGACACCTTCAGTGCGGAGCGGATTTACTTCGGGCTGGACACGCATATGGATGGGCTGGTGCTCGGCTCCGCGCTCAGCTACCTGATCAAGAGCCTGCGCGGCAATCGCGACTCCGTGTTGAACGGCAGGATATTGGGCCTGCTCGTCGTACCAGCGTGTATCGCTGTGATACTCGTGCTGTGCCGGCTGACGTGGCAAAGCCCGTGGATGGCACGGCTCGGTTTTTTCGCAGCGGCGGTGGCCGCGGCGCTGATCATCTACGACCTCATGATGGGCTCGGCATCGTGGCTGCGGGTGCCGCTGAGCCTCGCGCCGTCGGTGTACATCGGCAGGATTTCGTATGGGATCTATCTGCTGCATCTGCCGATCTTCCAGGCCGTCGATCATGCCTTCCCGGGGACTCGCCTGCTGACGCTCTTCCCATTGAAAATCGCACTGGCACTTGCGGCGGCCTCCGCGTCCTATTACGGCATGGAGCGACACTTCCTCAAGCTCAAGAAGTTGTTCGCATCGCCGGAGCCGCCGCGCGCAGACTCTGAAGGCGTGCGCGCTCAAGCCTGACTGGGGGCCTGGCTCCGCGTTACGCACGGCATCCACGGGGTTTGCGGCGCTGTGACGCTTCATGCGACCGCTTGAGAATCCGCAACGGCACGAGCACTGTCCGGCGCGCCCGCCAGCACTTGCACCAGTCCTGTGAGCTGCTGCGCATTCCATTCCCTCGCGAGCTTCAATCCAGCATCGCCCAAAGCGGCAACACGCGCTGGATCACGGAGCAATTGCAGGATCGTCTGCGCCATCGCCGCGGGATCCTCGTCGCGCACCGTCGCGAATGCCTGATCGCGATACTGCTCGAATCCCCGGCCACCTGTCTCCGAGCTGACGCAGGCAACTCCACACGCGAGTGCTTCCAGCATCTTGATGTTCAGTCCGGTGCCAAGACGCACCGGGTTGACGGCAATCCTCGCCGCCCCGAAGGCATCTGCGACCGAAGCGACCCGTCCCAGGCGCCGTACGGCCGGGTTGGTGCCGACCACTTTTGCACCGACGTTGCCGGCCAGAATGAAACTGAAATCCGGTTGTTCGCGCAGCACCAGCGGCAGGACGCGTTCGATGAAATATTCCGCGGCGTCGACATTGATGGGATTGTCGGACGCCAGAAACACCGCGCTTGGTGCTGCCGCGGGCGCGACCCGCACCTCGAGGTCGAGAAGATGACCGACAGTGACGACACGCGTCCGCGCCGCCCCCAATTGCGTCGAGAACGCCTCCGCCTCGCGATCCTGAATCGCCATCACGTAGTCGGCACGGCACAGGCCTGCGGTCTCTTCAGCCACGCTGGTGCTGAACCACTGCGGAATCTGACCCGCATGCAGAAAGGTGCGGTGCCGCAGCGCAAACCGGTCGTGCGTATCGAGAATCTTCAGCACACCCGGCGGTACGGCTTCGAATGCCTTCGACATGAACACGTATTCCACGCACACCGCGTCGTAAGCCACCCGTTCGCAAAGAGCGGCAAGCTGCGGTGTCAGTTGCACGTCGTAGTAGTCATCGAGACCCCACAGCCAGGCTCTTTCATCGCCGACGGTTCTGAGCATCCGCCGCATCAGGCGCGGTAACACGCCCGTCACCGCATACGGCAAGCGGCACTTCAGCACATGCAGATGCGCACCGAACTGGCAGCGCATGGCGTCCAGATCTGCTGTCTCCAACGCTACCGTCGCCAGCGCGAAATGTACTTCATGACCCAGGCCCTGCAACGCCTTCGCCAGCGCCAGGATACGCGCACGATTGCCCGCGGTTACGGGATGGGTGGCCGTCGGAGAAACCATGAGGATCTTCATTGCCGGCCCTTCATGCACTGCCAGGCACCGAAGCGGGGTCGACGCTGGCAATGGCGTTCATGAGCTGCGTGGCCCGTTCGCGCTGCAGCTGCTTGAGGCTTTCGCAGGCTTCGGCGATCGGAGCACGCAGCCGATCATGCGATTGCTGCAGCCATTCGAAACGTTCGATGAGCAGATCGTCGCTGATCTGCGCGGTGGGCAACGCGAGATCGGAGCGGTTGATCGACTCCAGGAAGTCCAGGCACTTGGGCTGATAGCTCAACGACAGTGTGGGAACCCCCAAGCCGCACGCCAGCACCGTGGCATGCAGTCGCTGGCCGACCAGGTAGTCGCAGCTTTCGATCTCGGCCATAGTCTGCGCCACGTCACCGAGGAAACGCGGCATCTCCAGCCGCTGAGCACCCACCACTTCGCGCAATCTGGCCGCACATTCAACATCGATGTAATGCAAAGGGACGAACCGTACATCGAAGCCCTTGTCGAGCGCATAGCCGACCAGCCGGGCGGTCGCCCGCAATGTGGGTTCCTCGCCACCCGAGACCGGATCGTGGCTGCCCAGGTTGATTCCAAGGACGGGTTTGCGTCCGCTGCGCGCGGCGGGTGTTACTGTCGGATTGCACAGCGACAACGCCGGGTCTCCGATCATCTCCACCGCCGCCAGGCCCTGCTCACGCAACCAGCGTTGCGATCGCGGTCCTCGCACTCCGATGTAGCCAGCCTTGCCCAGTACCTCGATCCAGCGATCGACGTTGCCGCGCTCATACTGCGGATGCTGGGCCCAATAGCTCAGATCGGCGACGCCGGTGCCGAACACTGCGAACGGACGCTGGCTGCGACTGAAACGCTCCATCGCTTCAAGATACGGATTGATATTGATCAGAGTGCCGCCGCCGAGCAGCACCCAGCGGGTGGGCTTCAAGCGCGCCAATGCGGCCAGCGGCGAAATATCGTCGAAGGGCAGCAGCAGGGCGCGCTCGAACAGGCGGTCGCGAAAAGCGAGATACAGCGCCTCATCCCCGACATTGCCGTGGCCGAGGTAGCCGATGTACGTCAACGACGGCACCGAAGTGCTGAGGGCCGCGGCGTAGTCCGCTCCACGTCTGATACGCCGATACCTCCAGTAACGCTGGATGCCGCGAGCAAGCTTCGATTGCATAGGCTCCTTCCTGAAAATCATCCACACCTGCCGCAGCTGCGGCTTGCCTAACAAGAACACGACCAGAGCGTAAACGAGAGCATATGCAAAGCTCAGAATCAGCAACGTCGGCAGCAAGCCGGGATGCACATCGGCATCGCGAAGCCACGCGCGAGCGCCTTCAATAACGACACAACCCATCGCCGCGGCCGCATAGAACGGCAGGACCTGCAGCGCCAATGCCGTCAGACGTAACTGCAGACAGCGACTCAACCATACGTAACTGATCGGCGTGGCGACCAGCTGCGAAAGTGCGTACACGACGGTGAGCTCCCCTACTCCGTGCGTGGGGACCAGCCATATCGCCAGCACGGCGGTACACGCCTTCAGGGCTGCAGCCCATGCGACGTAGTGAGGTCGATTGAGAGCGCTGAAGGTAGCGCCGTTGCTGAACTGCACGCATTGCAGCGCTCCGAGCAGCATCAACACCATCATCACACCGCTGCTGCCGACCCATTTCGGCCCGAACAACAACACCGTCCATTCGCTGGAAGTGGCCGCGATCAGCGGAAACACCGGCATTGCAATGGCGGCGCTGGCAGTCAGCGTCTTCACGTAAGCGCGCGCGAGGCGGGCCCGGTCTTCGGACACATGCGACAAAGCGCCGAGCGATACCGTATTGACGCCCGAAGACAGCAGCTGCATGAGTGTCTGGAAGACTTTGGCGCCAACTGCGTATAACCCGAGCGCGACCGGTCCGTGCATCGCGACGATCAACAGCTCGATGGAACGGGTGCCGACCACATCCGCCACCCTGGCCACCAGCACACTGCCGCTGAAGCGCACGATCTGGGCGTACGACCGCAAGTCCAGCTCGCGACCCGGCTTCCACAGCGGCTTGTGCCATAGCCAGATGACGTTCATCGCGTTCATGACGAGCGCCTGCACCACCAGGCTCCAGGTCCCCATCCCCGCGTACGCACACACGATCGCAACCGCGCCGGCGACGGTGGAAGTCACCAGCATCCGTATCGCAACCTGGCGGAACAGCAGTTGCCGCCGATAAATGGCCTCCTGGAACATCGTCATCGCTGCCAGCGGCAAGGTTGCCGCGGCAACGCTCAGCAACGGCGCCAGCCCCGGCACGTTCATCCAGCGTTCGATGCGCGAAGACAGCAGCACCACGCTCAACGCCATGATTCCCGAGATCGTCAGCGAGGAGAAAAACGGCAGATTGATATCGGCATTCTTCAGGCGGCGCCGCTGCACGATGGCATCGCTGAAACCCAGCTCCGCGATGAGGCTGACGAAGACGATCACCGCGTTGATGGCAGCCGCCACACCCAGCTGCGCCGGCGTCAGCAATCGCGCCAGGATCAGGAACAGGAACAAACTCAGGCCCTTGCCGCTCCAATTCTGCAGCATCGCCCAGAACAATCCGCTGAGCGCACGCTGCCGCAGCTCGTCGCCGTTACGAGCGGATCCGCCCAGCGCTGTATCACCCGCCGCGATACCAGCCCCGGACTCAATGATATTTTCTACCCGTGCGACCATAGTTATATTCGTAAGCCGTATGCGGGCATGGCGCGCCGTCCCCCCGGCGCGGTACGAGGCAGCTTCAACGCGATGACGACTCGCCCAAAGCGGGCCGATTGCCGGTCACCGACACCTGTCCCAGTGGGGCGCCGTAGAACTCCAGCGTGGTCCGCGCGATGGCGTCCCAGTCGAATGCCGACAGGTCGACGCTCTCCGCTTCATGCGGTACATCGGACTGCGCCTTCGCGGCCCGCAGGTGTTGCGGCGTCAGTTCGCCGTCGTACAGCTGCAACCAGCGCGAACCCACTTCATGTTCGATATCGGGCAACGCACCCAGGCGCGGTGCCAGGACGGCCCGGTTGAACGACAGCGCCAGCAGCACGCTGCCTGAATTGAGGATGCTGTCGAAAGGCAGCACCACCCGGTCCGCGGCGCCCACGAACACGGCCAGCCGGTCATCGGGGATGAAGGTCAGATGCAGATGAATGCGCTCGTCGCCCGCCGCCATTGCCTTGAGATCGTCGGCCTGCATGCCCAGCACCGGCAGGCCGGCAATCACCAGCTGCACATCGGGATCTTCGATCTGGCGGAAGGTCCTGATCAGCAGCGGCACGTTCTTGTAACGGCGGATGTTGCCGAAGAACAGAAAAGTAAACCGGTCGCGCGCAATGCCCAACACATCGCGACAGGTCTCCCGCGATGGCGCCGGCGGATACGCTTCGCGATAGTGACCATGCGGAACGATGACAGAGGGCTTGCTGCGCAACGCCGGATATAACTGGCGTGCCGAGTTCAGGCCGCTGGAGGTAAGCGCCATCACATGCGTGCACAGCTGCGGAAACCAGCGCGGAAACAACCACGACGAAATCGGATGGTCCTGCTCGTGCGGTTTCAGGTTGTGCATCATCCATACGATCCGCGTTCCCCGCAGCCGCAGCATCATGCACATCAGTGCCAGGCGCGCGTGCTTTCCCAGCGCCCGCCACCACGAATGTGTGCGCAGGTGAGTATCCGGCCAATGGATATGAACCACATCGTAGCTGCCGAAGAACGCGCGCCAGAAATTGAAATCGTCGACCCGCGCGCCGCCGCTTTCCAGCCCGGCAGCAAAGCTCTGCAGGAAGGCGTTCTCGCCGCTCTTTGGAAAAGCGAGCACGCGCATTCCGCGGTAACGCGGCGCCGTTGCCGCAGTGGGCGCTGAATCGGGCGTGCTCATGTGACTTTTTCCTGGTCCGCAACGGTTGCAAGGTAGGGGGTTGGCTGCCGCGTGCCGGCGATGGCTTTCTGCCAGTTCGCCATATGCGTCGCGAACACGCCGTCGATGCCGAACTGCGCGCTCTTCGCATAGCACGCCTTGCCGAAGCGTTCGGCTGGCAGCCCACGACGGACCAGATCGTTGAGCAGGTCCGCCAGCACGGTCGGCTTGCCGGGTTCGACGATGAATCCGGTGACGCCATCCTCGACGATCTCGGGCATGCCGCCGCGCCGGCTCACGATGGCTGGCACGCCGTAGGAGAAACCTTCGAAGATCACCCTTCCCAGCGGCTCCTCCCAGATCGACGGCACCACCAGCGCGTCGATGCGGCGAAAGAACGCCTCCGGCGCGACGAACCCGAGGAAATGGATATTGGTCTGCTCGAACCTTGCCACGACGTCCGCGACGTACGCTGGATCGCCCGCGCCCGCAACCAGCAACGTTATGCTGCTGCGGGGCACGTCGCGCATCGCACTCAGCAATACCTCGATGCCTTTGATCTGTTCGAGCCGCCCCATGAAACCGATGGTCAGCGCGGTGCCCGGCGGCTTGTCGGGACGTAGCGGCTGAGCGTGACGCACATCGAACGCGGTAGGAGCAACGATCTTCGTCGGCACGTCCGCGAACATTCCGCAGCTCTCCAGGCGTTCCAGCGTACGACGACTGACGCTCGATACCACTCGTGGTATGACCGAAAGCCGGCGTCTCGGCAACGCGTACACGCGACAGCCGGTGCACTGCGAGGCGCAGTTGTGCCCACGTCGCGTCATCGTCGAATTAGGACATCCCAGGTAATAGTCGTGAACGACTTGCACCACCGGGATTCCCAGTTGCTGCGCGGCCCGCCACGCCGACACCGAGAGGCCCTGCAGGTTGTTCGTCTCGACCACGTCCGGTCGTTCGGCCGCAAGAATCTGCCGCACGCGTGCGCCCATCATCGGGTTGTACGCATCGAGCAGATGCCATATGGCCCGCTTCCAAGCCGGACGCCGCGCGGCCGACGCATGCGGCCAATAGATATTTGCAAGCGGCACGTAGTGGACGACAACGCCATTGATGCGCGCCTGCGACCGCTTGCCCTCCGGGTCCAGGCTGATGACAACCGCCTGATGGCCACGGGCAACCAGCGCCTCGGCCACGATGCGCATGGCACGCTCCGCCCCGCCGATCTCATTGGGCGCATACAGGGTGCAGATGAAAACAACTTTCATCGGCTGCGTAGCTCCACGACACAGAACCAGGCATAGCGATTGACGAACGGGATACGACAGACCAGGCGGTCCAGCGCCCACACCATGCGTGTAACGGGACTAGCTGCTGCGATATTGCGAGAGACCAGGCCGAGCAGTGGCGCGAGCATGCCGAAATAGGTGACCCGCGATTTCGCGAATCCTTGCGCCATCATGCGCAGGTCGCCCGCCAGTAGTGGATGCTCATCGGGCGTTCTCAGCTCCGGCGTGCGATTGCGATACCAGTTCACGACCGGGTTGTGCCCTAGCGGCTCCGCAAAGATCGCCACCCCACCGGGACGCAATACACGCCGCACCTCGCGCATCGACTTCGGGATATCCAAGTGATGCACGATCCCGCTGCCGGCGACGACATCCACACTGCCGTCCGCGAACTGCATGGCCTCGGCATTGTCGACGATGAATTCCACGTTCTTCAGGCCCTTCAATGCCGCCGTGCGTTGTGCGTGGCCGATCGCCACATCGGAGATGTCGATACTCAGCACCTGGCGTGCGTCCGCGGCCAGCTCGAATGCCAGGCTCTCGATACCGCAACCGTATTCCACCACGGTGCGACCGGTGGCTTCCTCGTGTACGCGGCGCCGATACAGATCGAACCCGTACGCGATCGCATCGTAGAACCTGCGGGTACGCGACTCGCGGTCGGAGTTATCCTCGAAGCGCTGGTTGTGATAGTCGCGCTCGCGTGCAATTCGTTCTGCCTCTTCCACAGCCACCCTCCGTCAAAGCGCCGAAAATACGAAAAATCGAAGCCCGACCCGAACTAGACGGTCGATACGCCAAGCTCTTTCGAGGCCCGTCGCACGTTACCGTTCGCGGCTTGATGCTCGTGCTGCAGGGCTGCGATTGCCTGCCTGAGCTGCTGGCCCCGGTCTTCCCAGCGGAACAACGCATGGGCGGCGGTGAACGCCCGCTCCTGCAAACCATTCAGCGTCTCTATCGCGTCGATGTTGGCGACGATGCCGGCAACCAGCGACTGCAGGTCGTCACTGCAGAGCATCTGCTCCCGGAGTTGCGGTGCAAGCCCATCGGTTGCACGCGAGAGCGTCGCTACCGGCACGCGCGCGAAGACGTAGTCCAGAAATTTGAGCTTGAAGCCGCCGCCGATCAGCTCCGGCACGACGGCGATCCGCGCCTGCCCGAGATAGGGCGCGATGTCGTCGACGAATCCATGAAAATGAGTGGCCTGGCAGCGCGCCCGCAAGGTCGCGAGCAATGCATCGGGCACATCGCCGACCACGTCGAGGGCAATGCCGTGTGCGCGGAATACGGGATCGGCGACGTCGAGGAAGCGCGCGAGATTCTCCTGCTTCATCACCCAGCGAAAGGAGCCGACGATGATGACGCGACGCGCCGTAGCTGCGTCGATGCTACGCGGCGCCGCAACCCATCCCGTGTGACCCGGAGTCAGCGTTACCGTGCGTCCGTTCCGCCCGGTCGCCGCCAACGCGTCAGCATCCTGCTCGGTGATCGCTGTAACCAGATCGACGCCACGAACTACCTTGCGCTCCAGCGATCGCACCTTCCGGTAGTTCTGCCACAGTGCCAGCCGCTTGGGCAGCGAGCCACTGCCGTGCTGCGCCATCGAACGCCACAGTGCTGCTTCGTGATTGTGCGAGACGTGCACCAGAACCGGCGCCCGCGAAGCATGCTCGGCCACATATCGCCGGCATCGCTGCAAGGCCCATCCGGTTCCATAGCCGTCCAGGACAATCGCATCCCAATCTCCCTGGAGCTGCTGCTCCAGCAAGGATGAATAGGCCGCGGTGGCGTCGATAGCTGCGGCCACTGGCAGACTGCTGAACAGTGCGGCGACTTGCCGGCGCTTCTCCCCAGGCACTGCCACCCAGTCGACACGCCGCTGCGTGGCCGCCGCATTCACGTCACCGAAACCGAGGTAGCGCAGGAACACACCCGCCTCAGCGAGCGACTCAGCAAGCCGCGCCGAATAGACCTTGGCCCCCGCATCCAACGGATACGGGATATAGCGCGAGATCCACAGGCACCTCATCGGTTGCCCGATTCCAGCGAGCTGACCGCCAGCTAGCAGACTGTTTGACCAGCTGGCGGATGACTCCGCAGTTCGCGCTGCGTGGCCTGCTATCTGCTGCGTTTCACGTTGCACTGGCAGCATTCCTCAGCGGAATTGGGCGCGACCATGACTTCCGGGCACGCTGCGCCAATGCACCTTCGAACAGCTTCCAAGATGCCCACGACACGGGCAGGGCAATAGCCAGGCTTGCGACCGCGAAGATGACGAAGCCGACGGCAGTGCCGTACTGGGGCACTACGTACGGAATGACGATGCGCTTCACGACCGACATCACCAGTGCATGCCACAGATAGAAGCTGTAACTGATGTTGCCCAGAAACTGGAACGTGCGGCTCTGCAGGAACGCGGTCTGCACGCTCGCATTGGTGCAGATGCTCGCGAACATGTGCAGCGACGCGATCATCGCAATGATGATCGCGATCCAGCGCCCCTGCCCCAGCATGGCCAGCATGGTGTCATGGCGATGTTCGTTGCCGCCAAGCTGCGCGAAATGCCACGCCACCAGGAACACCAGCAGGCTTACCAGAGGCATGCGCAGCCAGCCGCGATGTTCCACAAACCAGTCGCGATGCCGAAACACGATCACGCCGGTCAGGAAGAACATGCCGCGCGGATAAATCCAGATCAGCAATGCGGCCAGCGCTGCCCATGTCGCAATCACCAGATAGCGAACTGCGGTACCTCGTATGTGCGCCCGGATGAGCAAGGCTCCGAGCGCAGCCGTGAGATAGAACATCCATTCGTAGGTGAGGCTCCAGGAGCCCAGATGGATGGTGGGCAGCGGCACCACCGGCGGCAGCAGGAAGAAATTGGCGATGAAGAGAGTCAGCCCTTCGAAGAAGCTGACGTCGGCGAACACTTTCATGCGAAACACGACACAGATGGCAGTGACAGCCAGCAAGGCCGGCACCCAGGCGGAGAAGATGCGGATACAGCGGTCCTTCAGGAAGCCGCTCACTGTCGCGTGGCGCAGCAGGCTGCCGAGAATGACGTAGCCGCTGATCATGAAGAACATCTCGACGCCGTACATGCACGAGGACCACAGCAGGTACGCCCAGTCCTGCACCGGCGACCCGCCTGGCCACGCAACTACGCCGGCGCTGCCCAGGTGGAACAGGAAAACCAGGGACGCGCACAGACCGCGATAGCCGTTGAGGGCCTGGTTGAAGTCGGGGCGCTGGCGCGCGGGTGTACTCATGTGATTGACCTCAGCCCGGCTGCATCAGGCCCGGCGGCCTGGGCTTGGGCCCGCCGAAGGCACGCAGGAATGCCGCAGCCGATTGCGGCTGATGACCGTCCGACAGTTTCGCGTTGAAGCCGCCAGTGTGATCCCAGTAATTGTGGTACGCGGTGTTGCTGGCACCGATCCACGCAGCCATCTGCTCGATGAAATACGGATCGTCGCCGCCACCGCCGCTGGGCTGCTTGCCCGTTCCCCACTCGGCGAACGAAATCGGCTTGCGATGCTGGGCGGCGAAATCGCGCTGCCATACCAAGCCGCGTCGCGTGTTGAGGTGGAAGTCCCAGCGACCCTCGGGCGTGTCGGCATTCTTGTCCCAGACGATGTTGTAGAGATCCATGCCGATGATGTCGACGTACTCATCGCCGGGGTACGCCGCCTCGGGCAGGAAATCGGTCCAGCCGCCGGCCATGGTCCAGTCGAACTTGAAGTGCGCTCCAGGTGCGGAACGCATGGCCGTTACGATGCGACGCCAGTAGGCCTTCCAGGATTCAGGATCCTTGCTGGCCGCCCACGGATACCAATCGCCGTTGAACTCCCAGCCAAGGCGGATGACGGCATGGCCGTAACCGAACTGCACCAGCTTGAGGGCGTAGTTGCGAAACAGCGCGTCGAACTTGCCGGCGGCGCCTTCGGCCAGCGTCGCCGAATTGTCGTCGGGCAGCATCGGTATCGAGTAGACGACGGACTTCTGGCCGGCATTCTTCCAGCAGCCCATTGCCCAGGTGCTGCCTTCTTGCATGATCTGCCAGGTAATGAATTCCAGCGTCTGGTCCGGATTGCGACCGAACCAGCGCTTGAAATCGGCAACGCCGCGCACACCGTCGCAGCCAGCTTTTTCGTAGACGCCCAGCGGCACACGCTTCGGCGACTGATCGATCTGCTGCGCCGGCGATTGGCCGAACGCGGCAGCGGCGATACAACTGGCGAGGACAACGCTGCAGAGCGTGGCGACGATTCGCATCATCAGCCGCCTCCTCGAATCGAGTTGGCGGGCGTCCAGGTCTGGAATCGCTCACCGCGAATCGAGCGCCAGACACCCAATCCGGCGCCGGCGAGCGCCGTCAGCACATCCATGATCTGCGCAAAGGGCTTCAGCGACCAATACCAGCCAAGCGCTCCCGCACCGAGTGCCATAACCACGAGAACCAGCGCGATGAGCGTGTATCCGGCGGACAGGAGCGCGAGCGTGAACGCAATCGCGGCGCCGGCAAGAAAATAGATGCTTACCCAGCGCAACAGCTTGTGCGACACATACTTGTAGCGTGTCACTAGATCCAGTTTCCGCAACTGCGGCCAGATGAGCTTGTGCACATTGAACGCCTGGCAGGCTATGCGCACCTTGCGACTGAACTCCTCGCCCGAATGCGTTACCGACTCTTCGTACGCGCGCACATCGCTCGTCTGTATGACCCGGTAGCCATCGACCAGCACCATCAGCGAGACATACATGTCATCAATGATGTGGTCCGGCGGGACATGGCGCAGCGCACGGCGCACGGCGAAGATCGAACCGTCCGCACCCATCGTCGAGCCGGTGTCTGCTTCCAGGCGCTTGATGGCTTCTTCGAAACGCCAGTAGAGCGAGCCTGTGGAGGCCGTTACCGAAGCAGATCCATTGGTGTAGTTGAGGTTGCCGCAGACACAGCCGATCTGCGGGTCGGCGAAATGCCGGCGCAGGTCGGCAAGACACTCCAGGTCCAGCATGACGTTGGCGTCCGTGAACACCAGCACATCGGCGCTCGCCTGTGCCGCCAGCAGGTTCATGCCATAGGTCTTGCCGTGCCGTTCCGGAGAGATGTGCAGGTTCAGCTCGTGGGCATGTTCCTGCAGGATCTGGGTCGTCCGGTCGGTGGCGGCGTCCACATATATATGAATCTGCAATCCCGGCTCACGCACGCGCAACTGCAACAGGTTCTGCACCTTCTGCCCGATCACACGCTCTTCGTTGTAAGCGCACATGCAGATGGCAAATCTCAACGGCGCCTCGTTCCCCGCCGGCGTCGTCGGTGGCGCCTTTCTAAACCGCTTCATCAACAGTAACGACAGCGGATAGGTCACGAACGGATGCATCGCCAGCAACAGGCATGCAGCGGCGATAACAAGCAGCGTCAATGTCATAACCCACCCCGCATCGGTGTCGCCGACAGACCGCTGACCACGCGCGCCGACACTGGCACCGGCTCCTTCACCGGCGAACTGGCCGCCGATGTCTGCTTTGGCCATAACAACACGCTCAATGCCAACCCCAGGATCCACGGCGAGTAGGCACCGTTCATGAAATACGCAATCAGGATTGCGAAGCGCAGCGGTAGCGGCGCGGGCGAGCTGAAGAAGCAATACAGCAGGAAGCCGATGTAGAGAATGGCTCCCAGCACGCCGAACTCGAAGATGATCTTGGTGTGCGCCATCTGCGCCGCGCCATAGCCGGTCGCTTCAGTGATGAACGAGCCGATGCCGTAGCCGAACAGCGCGTGGATGGGAGAATTCCACAGCTTCTCCGAGAACAGCACCTGCCAGCTCACGAACCTGGCGTCGGCGCTGGAGCCGGCCGAACCGAACTCGCCGAGGCGGCGCAGGAAGATATCCAGGTGCAACGGCTCGGCGAATATCGCGATGATGACGAGGAACAGCGCGCCTTCCAGCAGCAGATCCCAACGGCGGCGCAGCAGCACCACGATGGGCAGCGATACCGCGAGGACCAGCAGTCCCGTTCCCGAATACCCGACCACCAAACCGGCCGCGTACAGTCCCAGCCGCAACCGGCGGTTGCTGCTGCATAGCTCGGCGATCAACCCAAGCGCACATAGCTGACTGAAGATCGACGGCTCGATCATCACCACGCCGTTGGACTTGAACGTGTTCGAGCCGTACTTGAGCGGGATGACATCGTTGAAGTTCTTCACCCGGAACATGTCCGGCAACGCGGTGTCGATGGGAAAAGCGGCGCCGTGACCCAGCACGAACTGCAGAAAGAACTGCACCACGCCCAGCAAGGCGATAAGCGCACTCAGATTGCACAGGAAGCGCACCGCTGCATCGGAATCCACCGAACCGCGCATCATCGCGGGGACGAATGCGCACGCCAGAGCCGTCATCAGGGCCAACGATGAGAACGAGAAGGTGCCGCCGCGAATGACCTGCACCAGGCCCAGTATCGAAAGCATCAGCAACAGCAGCAGCAAACGGCGCGGTATGAGCTGCATGCGCGTGGTGAGCAAGCCCACTATCAGCGCGACGAAGGTCATGGGAAAGACCACGCCCAGGCCCAACGCGCCCATTCCCGGCAGCGCGAACTTCGACAAGAGCGTGGCGCCTACCGCAGGGGAATAGACGATCAGCCGGTCCACCCAGCAGGAGTCGTCCTGCCCATGGATCAGGGGTGGCGCAATGGAGGCGGGCGCGAAGGTGCTCATCGCGAACCGCGACCTCGCTGCGCACCTTTGCTCGCACCTACTGGATACTGAAAGCGCATCGCACAGTTCAGTCGTTGACGACCGACCCCACGATGGTCGCACCCGCCGGCTCGAGCCGCTCCTTGGCGGCCTCGATATCGGCGATCTTCGTACGATGCCGGCGCGTAACCAGCAAATAGCCGCCAGCACGCGCCGCAATCATTTGCGCATCCGCAAACTCGAGGATCGCAGGCGAATCGATGATGACGACGTCGAATATTTCGCGCGACAGGTCGAGCAGGTATTGCAACGCGCGGCCGCTGAGCAGTTCGTGCGGATTCGGCGGCACCGGACCTGCGCCGAGCACTGCCAGGCCATTGAGCTGTGCGATCGAGACGACGGCCTTCTCGACACTGCAACGCCCGAGCAATACATCGGCGAGACCGAGCTCACCCGACATGCCGAACAGCGCATGCTGAATGGGACGTCGGAAATTCGCTTCCAGCAACAGCGTGCGCTCACCGAGCTGCGCGAAGCTGACGGCGAGATTCGCCGCAAGCGTGCTGCATCCGGTGCCGCCGCGCGGACTACCGATAGCAAGCACTTTTCGACCCTGGTCGAACCAACGCAGCATCAACTGCCCGCGTAGTACGCGAAACGACTCGGCGCCGTTGCCGTACGGCTGATATGCGCTTACCAGCATTGGATCCAGCGCGGATTCCCCGCGTCGAATGTACGGATAGTTGAATTGCTGCGCCAGCGCACGTCGCACCTCTTCGTCCGTTACCAGACCCAACCCGCGTGCGGCTTCGCCGAAGCGCAGGTTCTTCTTGCGCTGCTGCGCGAGAATACGTTTGATATCGTGCTCCGTGAGCCGCGCCGATTCGGCGAGCAACTCGCCGATGCGCCTTGGCACAGCGCCGGCCTCGGGGCCCTGGGAAGGAAGCGGATTGATAGCCATAGTGTTCCAGCTCGGTTGATCTTCTTGGGACAGCACACGCCCTGCCGGTCAGGCAGGCTTGCCCTCCAGAACTTCATGGGGACCACTTACACCAATGAGCTTCCTCGGCCGGAAGCTCGCGCGCAGGCGCGGCACCTCGGCGAGAACTTCCACACCTGAGATTCGAGTGAGCTCGCGACCGTCGCGCACACGCCGGTCGAGCATCTCCAGGCCCAGCGCCAAAGCGACGGCCAGCATCGAGCCGAATACGATGGCCAGTACGGCGGTGACGATGACGCCCAGGCCATCGGGGGACTGCGGAACCGGAGCTACATCGAGTATCGCGGCGCTTGCCTGGTTGAGCTGGCTCTCCAGGCGCAACTGGCTGGAGCGCTGCAGGGCGGCGGCATAGGCGCCTTGAGCCGTCTGTACTTCGCGATCGCGAACCGCGATCTCGTCGCGCTGCTGGGTGAGCTGCAGAATATGTGCTTTCTGCGCGTCGAAGCTACGCTGCAGATCCGCCACCTGCTGGCGTGCGATCTGCGCTGCCTGCTGTACCGAGCCCTTCACGCTCTGCAGCTCGGCAGCGATCTTCTGACCGAGTGCGTTGGCTTCGGCAGTGGCACTGATCATCTGCGGATGATTGCGATCGTAACGCTGACCGAGCTCCGCAAGGCGCGCCTGCGCGCGGATCTGTTCGCCCTTGAGGGTCTGCAGCAAGCCGTTGCTCATCATGTCCGGCACTTCATTGAGCGTGCCGGTACGAATGGCCTGATCCGCCTGCTGCAGTTTGGCGTTAGCGGTCTGCGCGTTGCGCTGCGCCTCGACCAGTTGACGCGACAATTCCTCCAGTCGCGCGTTTTCGACGTCCAGACGATCGTTCGTTGCCAGGATGCCGTTGCTGCGCTGGAACTCGGACAGATGCTGCTGCTGAGCCTCGACCGTTCCGCGCAACCCCTGCAGTTGCTGTTCGAACCAGTTGCTCTGGCGCCGCGTCGGCTCAAGCTTCAATTCCAGGCTGGTCTGCAGGTAGGCTTCGGCGAATGCGTTGGCAACCTTGGCGGAAAATTCGGGATCGGAATCCTCGAACTTGATCCGCAGCACGCTGCTGGTGGCTTCCGGCTTGGTCTTGAGATTCTGCAGCAGCGAGCTTGCCCACGAATCGGCGGTACGCGCACCCTCCTCGTTGGTAACCAGGTTCAGTGCCTTCACCACACTCAGCGCAACCGCCCGGCTGTTGATGATGTCTTCCTGGGTCGCGAGCACCGCCGCGATGGATTGCGGACTGGCCGCGCCGGTGAGCGGATCCACGCCTCGCGCATCGATGACCACCGACGTGACCGCCGCGTAAGTGGCGGGCTTGAGGATCTGGACGGCCAGGGCAAGCACCAGCGTCCCTGCCACAACCCCAGCCGCGAGCCTGCGTCGCGCCCATAGAATGCGTAACAACTGTGCGAAGCTCATGGTGCCTGGTCTCCCGCTGTACGATTCATGCCCGGACATCAGAACAGACTCTCTTTGATGTAGAGGATATCGTCGGCCTTGAGCACGTCGGTGCCGTGCACCGAATACTCCGTTTCCTTGCCGTCCTTATCGCGTCGCTTGACGATGGCACGGCGCTCCGTGCCGCGAGCCGTCAATCCGCCACTTGCCGAAATCGCACGCGATACGGTCATGTTGCGCTCGAGCCGGTAGACGCCCGGCTTCTGCACCTGCCCGTAAACGTAGAACTGCTCCGCGCGCGGAACATAAATGCGATCGCCGCCGGCGACCGAAACGTTCTGTGCCGGATCGCCGCGCAACAGCGCATCCAGATCGATATTGCTGGTGGCTCCATTGCTGCGCACCAGTGTTGCTTCGTCGCTCGCGGTCAGCGGCACCACGCCACCCGCCTCGGCGAGCACATCGAGAATCTTGCTGGTCTCCCGCAGCGGGTACTGGCCGGGCTTGACGACATAGCCGAGCACGGACACCTTCTGGCTCTGGTACTCCATCACCATCACCGAAACCTGCGGCGAACGCAGGAAGCCGCCATCCACGAATCGCTTGGCCAGCAACGTTTCGGCCGCCGCCGTGGACAATCCGGTGACCGAGACTGCACCGATCAACGGACAGGTGATCGAGCCGGACTCCGCAACGCGCGCCTCGGTCGTCAGGTCCGGCGAACCGAACACGGAGATCCTCAGCAGATCGCCGGAGCCAATGCGGTAGTCCTGCGGCGGCGGCTGCTGCGCACGGCTGCAGAGCGGTGCGAACAGGCCGAGAAACATGACGACGTAGATAGCGGCTCGAGAGTTCGGTCGTGTATCAATACGCATGACGGTCGTTCCAGATCATTGTTGCTGTTTTGAGGATGATGGTGAGATCCAGACCGAGCGACCAATGCCGCAGGTACTCCAGGTCGTAGCTGATGCGCATCTGCATGTGGTGCAGGTCGTCGCCGCCACGATAGCCGTTGACCTGCGCCCAGCCGGTGATTCCTGGCTTTACCTTGTGGCGCACCATATAACCGGGAATCTGCCGCCTATAATTTTCGTTGACAGCGACGGCATGCGGCCTTGGACCGACGATGCTCATGTTGCCGAGCAGGACGTTGAACAACTGCGGCAGTTCGTCGATCGAGGTGGCGCGAATGAAAGCACCGAACGGCGTGACACGCGCGTCGTTGCGCGACACCTGGGTATAGCTGCCCACTCCGTCCTCGACGACGCTGAGCGAACGGAATTTGTAGACGATGATTTCCCGTCCATCCAGGCCGTAGCGTCGTTGGCGGTAGATGATCGGACCCGGCGAGCTCAGCCGCACTCCCAGGGCCGCAATCGCTAGTAGCGGCGAGAGCAGCAGCAGCGCGGTTCCCGAGATCAGCACATCGCTGAGTCGCTTGGCGATACCGCGCATGCCGAAGAAAGGTGACTCGCAGACGGCGATGACCGGGATACCGTCGACCAGGTCGAAGCGCGGCTGTACCAGGTCGAATACGCTGAGGTCGGGTGCAAAGTAGATCGATGCAGTGGAATCGCGCAGCGAATTCAGCAGCTCGACGATCCGCGGATGCGGCGTCATCGGCAGCGTGATGTAGACGATATCGACCGGTTCCCGCGCAGCGTATTCGCCGACATCCTGCAGCGTGCCCAGAATGCGGCCCTGGCACTCGGCGGGTATTCTGTTCGGCGCCCGATCTTCGAAATAACCCAATGTCCTGACGCCCAGACCTGGCCGGGCATTGAGCGTCTGCACCAGCTGCACGGCGCGCGTGGTAGCCCCGACTATCACCGCGTTGCGTATCCGACCTTGCGCTATCGCGGCACCGATGAGCGCACGTTGTGCCGCCATCTCGCCGATCCACAGAACGAACGGCGTGGCGATCGCCCACGACCACAGTACCCGCTTGTCGAAGTAGTGCCCCAGGTCGGAGAGCTTCAGCAGCACCCACAGGAAGGCCATCAACAGTCCCCAGCGCAGGACGATATCGATCAACGAACGCAGCGCCATGATGCTGGCGGGCATGGTTCGCAGCGGCACCACATCGAGCAGGTCCGCAGCGCCGAGGAAAGCGAGCACGCCCACCAGGAAGTAGGGGCCGTACAGCGGCTCGCGCCATGCGATCAGCGATAGCAGCAGCGTGACGACCGGGATCGTTGGATATAGCAGGGACTTGAGCGCGAACACCGAAAAGGTGTCGTTCGCATTCACCTCTCCCGAGCGATCACGCGAACGCCATGGCTCGAGATCCGGCGTTGGCTGCCGGGCAGGATAATCGGTGCTATTCATTCAGCGTACAACGCATGCAGGCCGCCTCGGGGTACCACCATCGCAATCGAATCCGTAACCGAATCCGCTGTGCATTCGTGGCGCCGCCGCCCTGTTTCTTTCGCTTACAAGCGCTGCTTATAAGCCGAAGGGATGAGGACGCAGGAAGCGATGCTTGCGACGCAATTGATACGCGACGAGCATGAGCGCAGCGCAGCCCATCAGGATGAAGTCTCCGGCGGTGCGCGGTCGCTGATGCTGCATCACCCGCAACTCCCGCACCGGAAACACTCGCCCGTCGGCTGCAGCAATTCCCGAGAGCAGTACCGGCGCCGAGGTTGGCGGGTCCTGCACGTATTCGTAGACGAACTGCGACGGATCGAGGCTTGCAAGCCGCAATGCCGCATCGTCGCTCGTGACTATCACCGGCACTGCGCCGCTGGGTTGCGCGGCCGCATGAGCGACCGTGCCCTGCGATCCCGCAATGCGATGATGATTTGCCGCTGCATCGTCAGCTGCTGCAGCAGCCGCACGAGCACCACCGGCGGGTACCGCTGCATTCACGTCGATGGATGAGGCAGCGATGGTAAGAACGCCAATCAATATTCCAAGTACCAGTATGGCAACGCGCATAGGAAACTCCGTATCAACCGCTCACCGCAAACACGCCGACTTCATGTCGCTTGTCTGCGCCCATGCCCCCGTTTCCAATCCTCGTCGCAATCATCTTCTTTCTCCATTGCAAGCAAATAACGTTCCGTCGACCGACCTGGCCATCCTTGCGGCGTTTTCGTCGCGTAACACGCGACGGCGCAGCGGCTACTCCTTATATTTGTAAGCTCTCTTCCTACGTAGGAAGTGCAATCGCCGAGCTACGCGCGTACTGGCCAGTGCATCGTCGCCTCAACTTCTTCCATGCTGCGCGAATCACGCACCAACAAAGCCCACGTTATTTACAGCCATCCGACACTCTGCCGACAATGCCACTTGTGCTGACGTCGCCGTCCGAAGACAAGCGATCGTTGCATCGATCAAACGGGCAACGCTTGCCGCTGCGGTAATCCGCTCGGACTTCACAAAAGCTGTCGATGCGAAGCTTTGTTCCGGCTGTGCGTAGAAATGTTTCATGGCGCGCTGGATTCGCCGATGTGCGACACGATGTGCGCAAAAAATCAGTGTCGAAATGATTTACAGAGATGTGCGCGAAGCTCCACTGATGCACGATTACGACGTTGTAGCGACGATAGCGACGTCGCTACAGGAGCATCGCTACCATTGTTGGTGCGACCTTATACCAGCATCGACGGCTCGCTACTTGTCGCGCCGCAGCGACGAATCGCTGCAACTGCGTGCGCGCGGCCTCGGCATCAGACAACAGCCGCATCAGAACTTGTAGCCGAGCTGCACGCTGAGGATGTTGACGTCCGACTCCTGCCGGCCGTCGACCAGGCCAAAGGCCGCAGCATTCCCCTCGTCCTGGTTGAGGGTGACGTCATCACTGAACAGGTGTGCATAACCCACATCGATGGCGGTTGCCGGCGACGGCGTCCATTGAACTCCGATCGCCACCCACTTGCGTTCGGCATCCGGCAGTCGAGTCGTGCGAGTGGAGTCCGGTACGGGCGATTGGTCGAAGGCAACTCCGCCCCTCAGCTTCCACATGTCATTCAGTGCGTAGGTCGCGCCGAGGGCATAGCGCCACGTGTCCTTCCATAACTCGGGGGTGACCGAGAGCACATCGCCGGAATCGCGCACGATGCGTAGCTCCTGCACGCTGCTCCAGCCAGTCCATGCAACGTCTGCCAGCAGTTCCACGTTGCCCATGCGGTGATAGAAAGAAGCGGTGGCGATTTCCGGCAATTCCAGATCAACGGAAATGGGACCGGTGCTCAACGGGCCTCCAGTCGCGGATGCAGCGGCGATGATTCCCGCCCCCACCGGATCAGACGCAGTAGGGGGAGCGAAGTTAACCGAGCCCTCGATCGTATAGAGCGTGGAGGATCGGTACGCGAGGCCCAGGCGAGTGTCGGGCGAGAACTCGAACAGGACACCCGCATTGAAACCCCAGGCGGAATCGTCGCCACGTACCTTGGTCGCACCGCTCAATCCGCCGTTGGCAGCAATCAATCCCGGAACAGCGGCAGGCGGTAACTGGCCGGCTGCAACCAACTGCTGCAGCCCCTGACCGACGACAGCGGTGTAGTTGACCGCGTTCGTGAGCTCCGCCAGCACGCGCTGATAGTTCAACCCGAACCCCAAGGACACGTGCGGGTTGAGCCGCCACGCCACCGCCGGATTGATGTTGTAGGTTTCGATCTGCGACCTCTGCGACTGGAAGCGCCCGATCCAGTCGTTGTCGTAATCCAGTTGCAGGCCGAAGGGCACATTGAGGGCGAGACCGAACGCCAGGTCGGAATTGACCGGCAATGCAAAGTACGCCGCCGGCAGCACACTCCAGCCACCGGCATCGCCACCATCCGAGCCCAGCGACTGGCCGAGCGCGGCTTGCGAATTCACGTTGTGAAAAGTCGACCCGATCTGCACGCCGCTTGCGACCAGCAGTGCCTGTGCCTGGCTGAGTTTCATCAGACCCGCAGGGTTGTAGAAAACCGTACTGGCATCGTCGGCTGCGGCGGCGGTACCGGAGAACGCCGTACCCAGCCGGCTGGCGCTTTGCTCCAGCAACGCGAACCCTGAAGCGCAGGCAATTGCCGGAAGACCCAGCGACGCGGCGGCAACGCAGACACCGATGAGCGTACGGCCGGCGGTCGAACGTTGCGACCAAGGAAGCGCCCGAGCATGCACCGGGCCATGCGCCAGGCCATCTACAAAACGTGAAATTTTCATACGAACCTCGAATGCCGCGACGGATTGGCGGCGCGCAAGCATCGCAACGCCAACATGCCCGGTTTGTTCCGCAGTGCACCCACGAACTCCCACGAGCTCTTAGAGCGCAGGCGACCTGCTACGGCACAAGCTGCGTACCGCCGCTCACATTCCTCACCACGGTGTCTTCCCCACTCCTCACCCCATCCTATTAAGATTGATTTAGAACCGAAAAAAGATACGCGCTGACATCATCGCGCTGCTGGCGAGTACGTACAAAGGGCATAAGCTGACCGCATGGCATGCACGACGCGCGGCTGGGTAGCTGCACGCCTCTCACGCAAATCCCACGGAGGAATGGCATGCAAGGCATTCGAAAAATACTGACGGTCGTTGTAGCGATGGCAGCTGCGGTGACGGCGTACGCAGCCGGTACCAGTGTCAGCGGCACTTGGAACGTGACGGTGCAGACACAACGCGCCACGCGCAACTCCACCATGGTGCTGACCCAGAGTGGTGAGAACGTAACGGGAACTTATAAGGGCCAGCGCGGTGATATCCCGATCAGCGGGACCGTCAAAGGCAACGCACTCAATCTGAGCTACAAGCTGGATCTACAGGGCACCGAACTCGAAGTGAAATACGTCGGTACCGTAGAGGGCAACACGGCCAAGGGAACGGTGGCCATGGGCCAGGTGGGCGAAGGCAAGTTCACTGCCCGGAAGCAGTAGTCGCGCAGGGCCGATCGGGAGACAGCAGGAGCCCGGTAGCGAGTCAGTACCGGACTCCCGCCCAAGCGGGGAACGCCGTGCGCAACCCGCCCGCGATCAACCGCGTTCCGCCTTCTTGGCTTTCTTCGCTGCGCGCTTTTCCTCCAGCGTCTTGGCGGGTTTTTTCTTGTCCTCTTTCTTACGCTCCATACCTTTACCCATCGGCTTCGCTCCTGTGTTTGTTGTAGCGATCAATACCGTCGCGCGGGGTTAGTCGCTGCGCAACGGCCCAGTCTCCAGTGTAGCGCGGCGCAAGGAGTGACACGAGCAACCGCAGTCGCGGCAGCCGTGAAAAGCACGCCGCTCCCGCCGCCTTCACTTCTCCCCGGTTTTTGCCACCAACCCGATTTCAATCCGGGCTGCATAAGGCAGGCTGGCGACGCCGATGGTGGTGCGGGCCGGAAATGGCCGCGTGAAGTGCCGCATGTAAACCTCGTTCATGGCGGCGAAGTCGTTCATATCGGTCAGGTACACCTGAACGTTGACGACGTCGTCGGCAGTGAGCTTCGCGGCGTCCAGAACCTTGAACAGATTCTTGAGGCATTGCGCGGTCTGTTCGCCAATGGATCCCGTAACGAGCTGGCCGGTGGCCGGGTCGATGGGCGTCTGGCCTGACAGGAACAGCAACCCGGCGGCTGCTACCGCGTGAGAGTACGGGCCAACGGAGGCGGCTCCGCCGGCGTCGATAGCGTTGCGGGTCATGGTGTGTGCTCCTTCTGCTTGGACAGCTGCGCTGCGAGTTGCTTGTGGAAGTCGGCTTCGGAACGGTCGATGAATGCACCGAACGCGGCAGGATCGATGAACGGATTGACCCCGCCCTGATTCAGCCTGGCGCGCTTCGCCTGCATATCGAAGAACTCCGTGTGCGCCGCCAGGAACACATCGACCTTGAGAGTTCGCGCCTTCCTGAAGGTCGTTTCGTAGTCGGCAACGATGCCGGAATACTGCGGCGGACCGACCAGCCGGTTATATGCGACCGAGCTTGAGCAGAAGAACAGGACCTGCAATGTCCTGCCGGCATCCATCACCGGCATCGACCACGATGTACAACCGCGTGTGTGACCGGGCGTCAGATTCGCGGTAAGCCGCGTCCCACCGATAGCAAGCGTCTGTCCGTCGCTCACGGTCCGATCGACCTTGACCGGCGGCGCATCGAGCGTGTGATTCTGTTCCGACCCGAGATAGAAGCCGCCTTCCAGCGCACTCTTGTCGCCCTCGCTGGCAATCAATATGGCGCCGGTGTCCTGCTTGAGTTGCGCCAGGCCGCCCGAGTGATCCATGTGTGCATGGCTGTTCAACAGGTATTTGATGTCGGACAGCTTGAATCCCAGCGTGCGGATGTTCTTCTCTATCTGGGGCGCCGATTCTTCCAACGCCCCATCGAGCAACACGTTGCCCTCGGGGGTCGCAATCAGGAAAGACGCCAGGCCGTTGGTGCCCACATAGTAGATATTGCCGATGAGATGAAACGGCGGGGTCGGCTGGTTCCAGATTTCACGCTGCGTCATTTCACGCTCAGCCTGGGCATGCGCACCAACTGTCGCAAGCACGCCGCACAACGCGAAGAGGATCGCACCCGCACCGCAGCGCCGTGCACGACGAACCTGGCTTCTTCCCATCATTAACCCTCATCCCGTGCTGCATGCATCAGACTGTGAAATAACCGTACGCCGCTCTCGCGTTTGGGCGAATAGGGCCCGGGCAGATAAGCGCGGGACCCGATGTTGCGCTGGACGATCTCGCAGATCTGCGCATCCTCGGCTTGCACCTCTTCACTGAACTGAGCCAGCTCGCGCCAGCGTCGATCAGTCTGCGGATCCGGCAGCGGCTCGGGCGCGAACCAGTCGAAGCGCACCACGGTGCGGTCGACATCGAGCGGAATCACGACGTTGGTCTGCAACTGACCCTCGTAGAAATTAAGCATGAGGTTCGGAAACAGCCAGTAGTACAGAGCCGTCCCGGCTCCGTAGTGCTGCGCGCTGGACGGCTTTATTGGCGCGTACTGCAGCGTGTGGCGTGCACCGAGCTCGGTGATGTATTGACGATAGTCCAGCTCGCGATTGAGTCCCGGATGCACCAGCGGAATGTGATACCCCTCCAGGTAGTTGTCGACATACACCTTCCAATTGGCGTTGACGGTGAAATTGCGCGTCGTTACGTAGCGCAGCTTCTCCAATGCGAGCGGTGCACAACGTTCGGCGACGCCGGGGTACAACGTATCGAACGCCGGTGTTGCCGGATCGAGGGCCGCAAACAGCAGTGGACCGAAGCGATGCACTGCGACCGGAGCAAGTCGAATCTGCTGCGGGTCGAAGTCTTCCGCGCCGTCCATCTCCGTCGTGCGCAGCAGCTGACCCGCGAGGTCATAAGTCCAGCCGTGATAGCGGCAGGACAGGCGCTGGGCACGCCCGCAACCCAAAGCGACCGGCCCTGCGCGGTGCCGACAGACATTGAAGAAGCCGCGAATCGTACCCGCGTCGTTAGTGAACAGCAGCGGTTCGCGACCAAGCTGCACGGTGAAGTAATCGCCCGGATTCTCCAGCTGCCCCGCATGTCCGACGAATTGCCACGAGCGGGCAAATACTTCGTCCTGTTCGGAATGCAGTCGCGCCGGATCGACATAGAAACTGGCCACGGGAGTTTTCATGCCAGAATTGTACGCCCGCCGCGGCACCCGGCCACTCACCCCATCACCCTCTCACCCGTCACCCGTCACCCGTGTGACTCCTGTCACTCCTGTGACTTCACCTCCTCCCCCACATACGCCCCCACGCGCTCGAAGAATTCCGGCAGTGATGCGAAGCTCAGTCCGCCGGCGATCTGCTGCACCGAACGCGAGCCGAGCATGCGATAGCTTTCAAACTGTGATTCGCTGAACCATTGATCGGAAGTGGGCTCGTGGGGAAATAGCGGGGCCGTGCGCCAATAACTGTATACATCATAATCCGCCGTGTCCTGCCGGGCACGCATGGTGGGCTTGATGTAGACGAGCTGGCCCGGCTCGACCTGCGCACCGTCGACGATGTCATAGCGGATCGTTGCAATCGCGCAGTACAGGCCGACCTTCTCGGAACGGTTGGGATAGATCTCGATATGGCGGTCGAACTCAATGGGAATGCCGAAGTCGATGCGGATCTTGCGGATCGCATTGCCCAGGTCCTGGAAAGTTCCGGCGCTGTCGCAGCCCGAGTCGCTGACCACGACATAGCGACAGCGCCGCAGCACCACTTCGTAGAGCCCCAGATTGTCGAAGTGGCCGCCGTCGGAAAGACTGATGTAGCGGCTATCGCTGGTGGACAAGCCGAACAGCTCTGCGAGCAGCGGCTGCAACGCCTGGCGTGGACCGGGCTGTCTGTAGGTATCTCGACCGTGATCGTTGGTGTTGCCCAGCCACGCTCCGAGTCGCGCATTGAACATGGCCATGACGAATCCCAACGCCGGGGACGAGGTATATCCCATGTTCGGATTGGCAGCGGCTCCCGAGATGCTGATCGCCGTCCCCAGGGTGATGCCTCCCTGCCCGCCGTATTCCCTGGACGCGCGATAGCCCTCGTAGAAATTGCCGCAGTAGTACGGCGTTGCCGAAAACGACTCGGCCTTGCGTTGCTGCCACGCCAGCTTGCCGCCGCGAACCAGGTTGAGCGTCATGTTGACGATCGGCAGCAATCGCGGTGTAACGCCAGCAGCTATCACGGCATGCAGCCGCAGGTTGTCTCTCGGGTCGAAACCGGTGAACGGATCCGGCTTACGCTCGGCGTTGGATGCACCCAGATAAGCACGCACCAGGCGATTGCGATAGAACCCGTGCAGCGAGAAGCGATTTACGTTGACCACCCACCCCGCAACCAGTGCAAGCAGAAACAGAATGGGAGGGAACAGCACAAACAGGCGATAGTCATTCCACACCAGTTGCTCGCAACAGCGGACCAGCCCTTGCTGAATCTCGAAGATGCCCGCCTTGTCGACCACCGCCTGGCCGAGCGTACTGGTTCCCCACGAAATGATCAGCACCATGCCCAGTGCGAACAGCGGTGCGGCGCAGGTGAGCGCTAGCTTCTCTCCAAGCGAGGGCGGCTCGTCCAGCGAGCGACCGTTGTCACGACTACCCAGCAATGCCGCGGCGGCGCCCGACAAGCCGCCCGCAGCGGCGACCGCATACTTTCCCCAGATCACCAGGTGTGTCAGCAAATACTGGCCGAACAAGCAGGCAACCGTGATCGCGATCCAGATGATCGCGCTTGCAAGCACCCAGCCCGACAGGCGCGCCCACCATTCGCGATCTGCGTCGTTGAGCATCGCAGTGGCGATTTCGCCGCCACGCTCGCTAAGACTGGCGAATGCGACGAACAAAGTTCGCGCCAGCAGGTATAGCGTCAGCAGGCAGGGCAACGCGAGCACGACATAGGTCGCCGGATGCTGATAGAGATAGTGCAGCCAGTACTTGGCCATCGCGAACATCAACACAGCGGCGATCACGCCCGATACGAGCAATGCCAGCAGTTCGTACTTCAACACCCGGCAGTGCGACAGCCTGCGTTCCGGGCGGCAATACTTGAGGATGTACACGAACTCCACGGGCAGCCAGCCCGCGAGCGGCACCGCCACACACCACACCAGTGCAAAGATGGCTAACCGGTAGTGGGATTCATCCAGCGCGAATGGCACCGCCGACAGTTTCCATGGCTGCTCGATCCCGAGAATCGCAGTGGATAATGCGCTCACCGACAAAAATACCGGCAGGACGGTCAACGCCATGATCCGTCCGTGCGGCGTAGCATTGGTATGCGCGAAACGTCGATGCAGATAGATCGAAGCACTGGCAAGCAGTTCGATAGCCAGCGCCACGCCGAGCAGGACCCGGCCCGTGTCCGCCTTGATGACGGTGCTCTGTACAAATAAATAGAGAATCTGCGGTATCGCGATGAACGCTGCCAACAGGGGCACGATCACCAGCCAGTTCAATATCAGGTTGCGCAACACGATGGCAGCCGCCGTCCACGTGTCGCCAGAGAACAGGCCGAGCTGCGGCGTCAGATAGTTGCTGTATTCACGCAGGTGATCGATCGCATCGGGCTCGGGCTCCAGCGGATCGCTGCTCGAATCGGGCCGGCACAATTCCTCCGTGACGCGCTCGACGCTGGTACGGCTGATCCAGGCGCGCAACCAGCCTGCAATGTAGCCGCCACCGGACACGCTCGACAGGTAGTCGAACTTGTCGAGTACACCGGCGCGTGCCAGTGCTTGCAGAACACCCAGATTGAAAGTGGCGCTGCGAATGCCGCCGCCGGAGAGGCACAACGCTGCAAGCGGCGCAGCTTGCTTGGCTCCCGCATCAGCCGGCGTCGTTGCACCCAGCAAGCGATAGAGCTGCTGCAGATTCTCCGCCCGAGCCGAGTGGGTATCGGCAACGCTGGCGGGAGTGAAGCCGGCGTCACGATAACCCGGACGTAGTTCCGTCAGCTCCTGCCAGAAGACCTCGTTGAAGCTCGCCGGCTCGCTCGGCGGATCCGGATTCTCTGCGGGCGGCATTACACACCTGGTATTGCTATTTTCGCAGGACCGTAGCACCGCCCCTCGATGGCGGTTATTGGTCGAAAGTCCGCCGACCTGAGTGATGGCGGGACACCACTGCCGCGAGACCCTTCGTTGGCCGGCTCGCAATCCGTTGCTGACCCGACCGTTCCACCTTGAGCCGCACAACCCTGCTGGTTTTTCTGCGAAAGGCACCCCGGAACCCGCCTTTCAGCCCAATCGATCCCCCATAAAATCCATTGGAATCAGCCACTAAGGAATTCACGGCGGACCCTTGTCCCGCCGGCGAAGCTCGCTCGGATACCTTGATCTCGCGCCAGCCGGATCTGACGGCTTGAATCGCGGCCCTCGAGGAACAAGCCTATTAGCAACGGAACGACTGGAGTGCTCGGCATTGCAGTGGTTTAGCGCGCAGACTTTGGCTACGCCTCGGGTTTCGGACCCGCCCTTACCCGGTCATATATATGAGCACGTATGGGCATGGGGTGCACGGGCGGCGCGGGAGCGATGCACATGATGGTTCACCAGGATCTGACGGAGAGTCTGTAACGCCATGGCAGTCAGTGCTTTCGACCTGTTCAAGATCGGCATCGGCCCTTCCAGCTCGCACACCGTTGGGCCGATGCGCGCCGCCCGGTTGTTCGTCAATCGCCTGGCGAACGACAAACTCCTGGCCGATACCGCACGAGTAACGGTCGAACTGTACGGTTCGCTGGGCGCCACCGGCAAAGGTCACGGCAGCGACAAAGCGGTATTGCTAGGCCTCGCCGGTCACGAACCGGACAGCGTCGATGTGAACGCCATCCCTGCGTATCTGGCCGCTGTACGCGACTCAGGCCAATTGGCGCTACTGGGCCAGCACAGCATCGCGTTCGATGAGAAGGCCGATCTCATCTTCAATCGTCGCGAGACCCTGCCGTTGCACGCCAACGGCATGCGCTTCACCGCATTCGGCCGCGACGGCATCGAGCTGACGAATCGTATCTACTATTCGGTTGGCGGTGGCTTCGTCGTCAGCGCGGAAGTTGCCGACGATGGTGCGCTGAGCAAGCGCATAGCACCAGACACAACGATCTTGCCGTTCCCGTTTCATACCGGCGATGAGCTGCTCGAGAAGTGCGCGCGCGAGGGCGTGTCGATCGCGCAGATCATGCGACGCAACGAACGCCATTGGCGCAGCGATGCCGAGATCGACGCCGGGCTGCTGAAAATATGGCACGTCATGCAGGCCTGCGTACAAAGAGGCTGCACCACACCCGGTGTACTGCCCGGTGGCTACAAGGTCAAACGGCGCGCCTCCGACCTGTATCGCCAGCTCACGGCCGATCCGCACGCCGCTTCCCGCGATCAGTTGGTTGTGCTCGACTGGGTGAATCTCTACGCGCTCGCGGTCAACGAAGAGAACGCCGCAGGCGGCCGGGTCGTGACGGCCCCGACGAATGGCGCGGCCGGCATCATTCCCGCAGTGCTGCACTACTACGCCAACTTCATTGCGGGAGCGAACGATAGCGGCGTCATCGACTTCCTGCTCACCGCAGCCGCTATTGGCATTCTGTACAAGGAGAACGCCTCGATCTCGGGCGCCGAAGTGGGCTGCCAGGGCGAAGTCGGCGTCGCATGTTCCATGGCGGCGGGTGCGCTATGCGCCGTGCTGGGTGGCACTCCGAAGCAGGCTGAAAATGCCGCCGAGATCGGCATGGAGCATCATCTCGGGCTCACCTGCGATCCGGTGGGCGGACTAGTGCAGATCCCTTGCATCGAGCGCAATGCAATCGCATCGGTCAAAGCGATCAACGCCGCACGCATGGCCCTGCGCGGCGACGGCACCCACTACGTCTCACTCGACAAGGTCATCAAGACGATGCGCGAAACCGGTGCCGACATGAAGACCAAGTACAAGGAGACGTCCCGCGGCGGACTCGCCGTAAACGTCATCGAGTGCTGAAAGCCTAGCGCCCCAGCCCCTGCGGGCCGAGCCAGACCGGGCCAATCAGGCTGTAGTAGAAGAGCTGCGTCTGTGCCGTCGCAGCGCCGACAGTTGCCACATTGCGCACCAGCATCCCGAATCCCGTGTACTCGCCATTGCGCAGGCTGAGGACCGTCGAATCGCAATTCGATATCTGCACATTGAGCCGGAACATGTTGTGGCTGGTATCCGGGATTACGACATTGCCGTTGTAGATACAGCCACCAGCATCTGTTCCGGTGATCGTACCGTTCGCAGTCACCGCGATCGTGGAGACTGTCGTGGCGTTGCCGAAGAAGGCTACTTGCGTCCGCGTGTAAACACCTGCGAGATCCTGCATCGTCAGCGTCTCGGCATACGTCGGCGTCGGGGCAAGACTGAAAGAGTACGGCTTTCCTGCGAAGTCGAATGTCCCGACCAGCATTCCGCTCGACAGCGAGCCATCGATCTGGACAGTGGATTTGGCGCCCGAAATTATCGGCTCCGCGTTCAACGCGCCACGAAAGCCGGCAGCGCAACACAGATTGCCGTGCACGACGAAAATTGTTACCGCCCTGATGGCGTTGACGGGCGATGCGATGATCACATTGGTCGGCAGGTCGGAGCGCGGCAACGGTCCGCTACTGAAGATTGGAAACGTGGGGGGCATGCCCGGTGGCAGCGGCAGCAGAGCCGGCGTGACCATGAGGTGCGCTTCGCCCGACTCGTCGATGAATGCATTGGCGTTAAGCACCTCGCCGGTGGTCGTATCCGTTGCACTGCCGGCCCAGAATCCGGCCAACGGCGACACCCGCGGACCCTCCGAATCGCCGTCGTCCGAGCAGGCTGCCATGACAAAAAGCAAAGCCAGCGCGACCGCACGTCGCAAGTTCCCCTGGATGTCCATCTCGACCCCGCCGACTGGTCTTATTTTGTGCGCGGGATAGCGCTGCTGTCAGGCTAATTCGGCAGCCGCAAACAAGTCAACGCGTATGCAAGCAAAGGGAGCGAAGTGATGGGGGTGATGCGAGTGATGGAAGTGACGAAGGTTGCAGGGCGTCAACGCCATCCCGGTGCTCGTCCTTGTCGGCCCGGAACTCCATCACTGTCAGTACTGCTTCCAGACCTGTAGCACTGCGTTTCACTTCATCACTTACGTCACCTTCATCACTCTCACCACAATTCGGCAGATTCGCTGCATTCGTAAAGTTCGAAACCTTCACGCTCACCCGCGCCGGTCGCGTTGCCGCAATGCCGCAGCGTCAAGGAACGCATTCATCAGCGGGGCGCTGGGCAACAGCGTCGGAAATCGCGCATCGTGGAACTCCGGGTGCCACTGCACGCCAAGCATGAAGCTGTACCTGGTGTGACGGATGCACTCGATCACGCCATCGGTGGACATCGCCTCCACCTCCAGCCCGGCGCCAAGCCGCTTCACGCCCTGGTGGTGAATCGAATTGACGCGAGCGCGATGGGTATCGCCGTAAATCGACTGCAGCCAGCTGCCGGCCACCAGATCGACTTCATGCGTATGCTCGTCGTAAAGGTCGGCCATCCGGTGTGCGTGAGAACCGACGCCCGCCGCTTCGAGATCCTGATACAGCGTGCCTCCATAGGCGACATTGATAAGCTGCAGCCCACGACACACGCCGAGCACCGGCTTGTCGGCATCCGCAAAGGCCCGTAACAGCTCCAGCTCGAAGTGATCGCGCACTGCATCGATCGGGCCGAGCAGCGCGCTGCGCTCTTCTCCATAAACGCCCGGATCGATATCCGCGCCGCCCTGCAGAATCAACCCGTCCAGCATCGACACATAATCCTGCGTCGCCACCTCCCAGCGACTGATCTCGCTGGCGTGCTCGACCGTCGGAATCATCACCGCCACCGCACCCAGGCGCATGGCGCAGTGAGCCATCGATTGCTCCAGGTACTGCAGCGTCTTGCCGCGAAACCCCAACTCCTGCGGTACCTGGCGCAGGATCCTGGGGGACAGGCCGATGATGACTTTGCGGTTCATAGGGTGAAGACAGTGGCTGAAGGCAGTGATGGAGGCGATGTAAGTAATGACGGTGATGGACGTCCCGCGCTCATCACCTGCATCACTTACATCGCTTTCATCACCTCATTTTCGTCCCGTTACCTCCGCGAGCCACTCCACTACCCGTCGCAATGCGCGCGCCCTGCTGATGCCGGCGGCGCGATGCCCATTGTAAACGCGCAGCTGCATCTGGGAACTTGTACCCTCGTCCAGGATCTGTGGCAGGCGCTCCAGCGTGGCGGTACATCCCAGCCGATGCGCTTCATCCGCCACCAGCTCGAGCGTCCTGCCAACTACCTCTCGCAGCGGCACGAGGGAGCCCGACGCCTCATCGATGAAGCTCGCGGCGGTGCCATCGCGTTTGGCGCGCCAGCGGTTTTCGTCGATCAGACGGCGTGTATGCGTACTGCGATGGCTGCCGATGTCCGGCCTCGCAACCAGGGTTGCTATCAAGCAGCGGAATAATGCGGCGAGCGCCAGGCCGTCACCAATGCGGGTACAGACATCGGCGATTCGCAGCTCCAGGGTCGGAAATCTTAAAGCCGGACGAATTGCCCACCACAAATAGCTGGCGTCCTTGACCGCACCCGCCCGCTGTAATGCGGCGACAAATGCCTGGTAGTCGGCCTCGTCCGCAAAGAAATCGGGAATGCCGCTGCGCGGCCACTCATCGTAGACCGCCTGCCGATAGCTCATCAGGCCGGTGACACGACGATTCCAGAATGGCGAAGAAGCGCTCAATGCCAGGAATAGCGGCAGCCAAGGCATCGCCCGGTTCATCAACTCAACGCGATCGACCTGCGGCGGAATCGCCACGTGGACATGCATGCCGCACACGAGATTGCGTTCGCCGATGATGCGAAAGTCGGACATCATCTGGTCGTAACGCGGCTTTTCCGTCACGAATTGTTCATGCCATGCACCTAGCGGATGGGTGCTCGCAGCGATCAACCTGAATCCCATGTCCGCCACCAGCCGCGCCAGCGAAGTGCGCAGGCCTGACATGGACTCCCGGGCCGCATCGATCTCGTGAAAGATCGGCGATGCAATCTCGATCTGCGATTGCAGAAACTCCAGTGTTACCGCCTCACCTAGTTGCGCCCGCGCGTTGGCCAGCAACCCGTCCGGGAATCGCGTCAGTAATTGACCGTTGGCCTGCGAGAGAAAATATTCTTCTTCGATGCCGAAGGTATAAGGGAATCTAGACATGGCACCCGTGTGTCGACGCTCCGGCCCGCTTACGCCGCTCACTGCGCCGGCATTCCCAGCATCTTGCGCAACTGCGCCGCAGTAAGCAGCTTCGTATATACCGCCGTACCGACATCGAATTCCTTGGCATGCGACAGGTCGCCGACCACAACCGGATCGAAACCCGCGTCGCGAGCCAATCGTTGCGCCACCGCAAGTGCTTCGGCGTCGTCGCCCGCCAGGGGAATGGCATAGCGCTCGCCGACCCGATTGGCTTGCGTCTCCAGCGCGCTCTGCGCTATGGCATTGAACGCACGCACCAACCGCACACCTGGCAGGAATTCCGTGGATGCCACTCCGGTGCCTTTCTTGCGCGCTTCGAGCGCCATGTCGCCGTCGCGTTGCGGATACGGATTTCCCGTGTCCAGGACGATCTTGCCTTGCGAGGTCGAAGCCAGGTCCTTGCCTATCTGCGGTGTCGCCGCGTATGGCACTGACAACAGCACGACATCCCCAAACGCAGCCGCTTCTTTAAGTGTGCCGACACGCACTTTGGGACCAAGCGATTTTGCCAGCGCCTGCAGCTCCTCTGGATGGCGCGAGGACAACAGCAGTTCATGGCCCGCCTTGGCCCAGTGGGTCGCGAGCGTGCCGCCGATGTTGCCGGTGCCGACGATGCCGATCTTCAACGGCTTCGAACTAGCTGGCGCGGCAGCGAGCGAGGCGCTACCGGCTGTCGCAGCAGCCATGATCGCCAGCGTCATCGGCACGACGTATCGCCGTAATTTGCGAATACTCATCCTGTCGCTCCCTTGCGGTTCGTGAACGTGCCGGCATCGCCATCGTGCCGGGCCGGCTGCAGCACATTCTATATCCACTACCGATTACACTTCACCGCTGCGAATCGCCGCTGGAGAAAGTCATGAACCAGTCCCTGCCCATCCTGCTCATTCCCGGATTGCTGGCAACACCGCGACTGTACGCCGCGCAGATTCCCGAGCTATGGCGCCACGGCCCGGTGACGATTGCCGACCACACACGCCATGTGACCGTGGCAGAGGTTGCACGGGATATCCTGGCCAGCGCTCCGGCTGAATTCGCGCTCGCCGGACTCTCGATGGGTGGCTACATCGCCTTCGAGATCCTGCGTCAGGCACCGCAACGCATTCGGCGCCTCGCGCTGTTGGACACATCGGCACGCGAGGACCGACCTGAGCAAGGCCAGCTCAGACGTGCCCAGATCGAGCTCGCACAGACCGGGCATTTCGCGGAGATCCCCGAAAAAATACTTCCGCAACTGCTGCACGACGCGAACAATCCGGAACTGCGACGCGTCGTGCTGCAGATGGCCGAAGAAACCGGCGCTGAAGCGTTCGTACACCAGCAGAACATCAACATCAGCCGTCCCGATTCACGCCCGTCGCTGGCCGCAATCGCCTGTCCCACGCTGGTTGTTGTCGGCGCCAACGACAAGCTGACTCCACCGATATACGCGGAGGAGATCGCCGCCTCTATTCGCGGCGCACGGTTGGCAACGATTCCTGAATGCGGCCATCTGTCTACACTGGAGCGTCCCGAGGCTGTTACCAGGGCGCTGGTAGAGTGGCTATCGATGTAGCCACAGGGCGGATGTCGCACCGGGACGCGGCACTCGCTGCCTCCCTGGAACAGGAGTAACGTGAAAGGAGGAACCGCCATCGCTGCCCTACCGAATCCGTCTATCCCTGAATCCGTCTACTTATAAAGCGACAGCCACTACTTCCTTCCTCGCGCGGCACCGCACTCCCATGCCCGACATCAAGCAGATAACCGCCTAGGTTCCGATTCTCAAGCAGCACCTGGAACAGCATCGCTATATCTGCAGCGACCAGATCGCGACGGCGGTCTATCTCGCTTATCACCTGCGCAAGCCCGTACTCATCGAGGGCCCGCCGGGCGTCGGCAAGACCGAGCTTGCGAAGACCACGGCGGAAATGTTCGACCTGCCGCTGATCCGCCTGCAGTGCTATGAAGGGCTCGATGAAGCGAAGGCATTGTACGAATGGAAATACGGCAAGCAGTTGCTGTACACGCAGGTACTGAAGCAAACGCTGGATGAAGTACTGCAGGGTGCGAAAGGCTTTGCCGAATCCGTCAAACGCCTGCACGAGTTCGGCGACATCTTCTTTTCCGAGGAATTCCTCGAAGCACGGCCGCTGCTCAAGGCGTTGCGCGCAGAGCGCGGTTGCGTGCTATTGATCGACGAAGTCGACAAATCCGATCACGAGTTCGAATCGCTGCTGCTGGAAATCCTGTCCGACTTCCAGGTCTCGATCCCCGAGATCGGCACCGTCAAAGTGAAGCATGAACCGCCGCTGGTATTCCTGACCAGCAACAACACGCGCGAGATTTCCGACGCGCTCAAGCGCCGCTGCCTGCACCTCTACATTCCCTTTCCCGATATCGACCTGGAACAACGCATCATCCAGGCGCGTGTGCCGCAGATCCCGCCGCAACTCCGGGCGCAGCTCGTGCGCTTCATCCACGACCTGCGCGATCTGGACCTGAAGAAGGCGCCTTCGATCAGCGAGACTATCGACTGGGCCCGCACCCTGTTGCTGCTGCACGCCGACCGCCTGGATCCGGAACTGGTCCGCGACACCATGAATGTGATCCTGAAGTACCAGGAGGACATCGAAAGCGTGCAGCCGGAACTGCGGACCCTCACGGATAACGCGATGCGGTTAGCGGTTGGCGGTTAGTGAGAGTCAGAAAGAAAGAAAGAAAGAAGCAACGTGATCGGCTCCTTACCCACCGCCAACCGCCAACCGCCTTCCCCCGCATGGACATCCTGCTCACCAATTTCATCCACGCGCTACGCAATGCCGATATCCGCATCTCGACTGCGGAAACGCTCGATGCGCTGAACGCTGTCGAACTGGTGGGCTACGGTGACAGGAAACTACTGAAGAACAGTCTCGCGTTGGCGTTGCCGAAGACGCTCGAAGAGAAGGCTGTGTTCGATACGACGTTCGATCAGTTTTTCGCCTCTCGTGGCGTCAGCTCGCTGCAAACTCCAGGCAGCGACGGCGTCGACGAACCCAGCGACGCCGCTCCCACCGCAGATCGCGGCCAGAACCAGTCCGGTGGCAGTCAGGACGGGCAGAACCCGCAATCAACCCCATCGAGTCGGCAATCGACATCACCGGCGAAGCAGCCCGGCGAGAGCGAGATGCATGGGTCTTCCGTAGCAGACGGCGTACGTCTCGAACCACAATCTGCGCTCGGGCAGCTATTGACCCGCGGCAACCAGATTGAAATCGATATCGCCATCAACAGCGCCGGCGAGCGCGTGAAGGCGTATGAAATCGAAGTCTTCACACAGAAAGGCGTCTACACACGCCGGATCATGGAGGCCATGGGGTTGGCGGCCCTCCAGACAGAAATCGGCGAACTCGCGGGGAGCGAGGATGTCGCGGAGCGTCGTCTCTCGCAGGATCTGATTCGCCGCCGGGACTGGCTGCAGGTAGCGGTGCGCGACTACGTAGAGCGGCAATTTCTCCTGCATGCGGACGTGACCGGCAAGCGACTGCGCGAGGACCTTCTGCGCAATGTGCGACTCGGCACCATCGATCAGCGACATCGACGCATCGTGCAGGATCTAGTGCGACGCATGGCAAGGCGCTTGGTAGCCGCATATTCACGACGCAGGAAGGTTTTTGACCGCGGGTCATTGCACGTACCACGAACGCTACGCCGTAACATGAAATACGACGACGCGATCTTCGATCTGCACTGGAAGTCCGTGAAGGTCGATCGGCCCCGGGTGATGGCGATCTGCGATGTCAGCGGCTCGGTAGCGAACTACGCCAGCTTCATGCTGATGTTCCTCTACAGTCTCGATGAAGTGCTACCCAAGGTGCGATCCTTCGCCTTCTCATCCGACCTCGCGGAAGTATCGGATCTGTTCGCGCAGTACGATATCGACGCGGCAATGGCGCTGACACTCAAGCAGTACGGCGGCGGCTCAACCGACTACGGGCAGGCGTTCGCCGATTTCCGCCGGCTCTGCCTGGAAGATATCGACAAGCGCACCACCATCGTCATCCTGGGCGATGCGCGTAGCAACTACGGCGACGCCCGCACCGACGTGCTCAAGGAAATCTACGAGCGCTGCAAGCGCCTGATCTGGCTCAACCCCGAGCGCGCACTATCTGGAACACCGGCGACTCCGAAATGCGGCATTTCGCAGCCTATTGTCACCAGGTAGAAGAATGCGGAACGCTGGCGCAGCTGGAGAGAGTGTGCACGAAGCTGCTGAGAGCTGGAGGGTGAGGGAGGGAAGACTACGGGCCGGAGGGCCGTGGGGCGGCGAGCAGCCCACAGGCGACAGGCGACAGGCAGAATAGAGAGCTCCGACTTCCAGCTCTGGCTGTAGCCCGTAGCCTGTGGCCCGTAGCCGTTCAGCAGAGAGAGCAAACTGGCCGGTGGGCTGGTGGTAAGTGGGCCAGAGTCTGAGTCTCTCCGTCATTTCCTTCTGGCCACCTTACCACTGGCCAACCGGCCCATCGGCCTACTGGCCCGCTGTCTCTCAGCGCTACGCCGGCTTCGCCGTCTGCTGCTTCACCACACTCGTCGCCATCGCAATCATCGACGAGATATCGCTCAGGTTGGCCGGTACGATCAGCGTGCTCGACGCCTCATCGGCGAGATGGCCAAACTGTTTCACGTACTCTTCGGCGACGCGCAGCTGCATCGCTTCCATGCCGCCGCGACCGCTGAGCGCTTCACCGACGCGGCGCAGGCCTTCCGCCGTCGCCGTTGCCACGGCCAGAATAGCTTCCGCCTGGCCTTCGGCCTGATTGATCTGCAACTGTTTGTTCGCTTCGGATTCCTTGATCACCCGCTGCTTCTCGCCTTCCGCCTGGTTGATCTTGGCGTCGCGCTCGCCTTCGGAAGTCAGCACCACGGCGCGCTTTTCCCGTTCCGCGCGCATCTGCTTTTCCATCGCGTGCAGCACATCCTTGGGCGGGTTGATGTTCTTTATCTCGTAGCGCAGTACCTTCACGCCCCAGGTACCCGATGCATGATCGAGCTCGCTGACGACATTTGCGTTGATCGTGCCGCGCGCCTCGAACGTGCGATCCAGGTCGATCTTGCCGATCTCGCTGCGTAACGTGGTCTGTGCGAGCTGGATGATGGCGAAGCGATAGTTGGTGATTCCGTACGAGGCCTTCGCCGCGTCCAGCACCTGCAGATACAACACACCGTCGACGCCGACCTGCACGTTGTCCTTGGTGATGCAGACCTGCTCGGGAATGTCGATGGCTTCCTCTTTCAGGTTGTGCTTGTACGCAACGCGCTCGACGAACGGAATCAGGATATGAAAACCGGCAGGCAGCGTGCGGCTATAGCGGCCGAGATTCTCGATCACGAAGGCCGTCTGCTGCGGCACGACCTTGGCCGTCTTGGCCAGCACGATGACCGCCAGCACTGCAATGACAAATACGACGTACATCGTTCCCATGCTCGGCTCCTCAAAACGGTAGTTGTTATGCCCGCTGCCTGCTTATGCTTTGATGTGCAGCGTCAGGCCATCGACGTGAGCAATCTGCGCTTCCGTGCCCGGCTCTATCGCCAACGCGTCGATGTTGCGCGCCGACCAGGAAGAGCCGCGATATTCGACCCGGCAGTTCTGCCCCGGTTCCAGTCGTACCGGCACGACGACGCGATCTCCCACCGTGAGGCGCTCTTCGACATGCCCGGCGTGACCACGAACCATCCGGTAGATGCGACGCCGGAACGCAACCATCGTGACGACCGCCAGTGCCGCGAACACCAGCCACTGCGCCCACTGCGGCAGCGCAATTCCCGCCAGTCCGAGCAGGCCGACGATGGCCGCGGAGACACCGAGGAAAACCAGGTAGAACTGCGCGTCGATGCCGAACATCTCCACGCCCAGCAGACCGATACCCAGCACGAGCCAGCCCCACCACGGCATACGCTTTCTCCGTTCAGCATGTCCTTTGGACCGATTGCCCTCGCGGCCGCCACTGGTTCGAATGGCGGCTGTGGAACAAGCGTAAGCAAGCATAGCCGATTGCATCGGCCGCCGGCCGCAGGGGAGCAAATATGCCAGCGTATCCAGGAACGGTTATGCGTCGCGGCCAGGCCGATGCCGCCGCGACGCTGGCAATTCAGCGACGACTCAAAGCGATGGGCTACGGTCCGTTTCCCAGCTCCGGGGTTTTCGATGAGGCAACCGAGTCCGCAGTGCGCCTGTTTCAGTCGCAGCATGTGGATCAGGTCGGGGTGCCGCTAAAGGTGGACGGCAAGGTCGGCTCATTCACGTGGGCCGCATTGTTTCCCACGCCACCCAAACCACCCGACGTGACCAACAGCAGCGCGCTCGCGTTGCAGGCACTGGCGGTAGCATCTTCGCAGATCGGCGTGCTCGAGCAACCGCCGGGATCCAACAGCGGTCCGCAAGTGGACAAGTACTTGTCCAGCGTTGGCGTCAAACCCGGAGTGGGCGCAGCGGCGAATCGCGCGTGGTGCGCGGCATTCGCCTATTGGTGCTTCAACAGCGCGGCGCAGTCGCTGACCGTGACGAATCCCGTATCGAGAACCGGCGGCGTGCTGCGGCACTGGGAGCTGGCGAAAGCCAATCCGGCTGCGACCTTGCACTCACGCAGCCGCGCCGCAAGCGATCCCGCGCGCGTCCGGCCCGGCTTCATCTTCGTCTACGATTTCGGCAGGGGCCTGGGTCACACCGGCATCGTCGAACGGGTCGAAGCGGGGCGGCTGATCACAGTGGAAGGCAACATCAACGACGGCTCAATCCCCGGCCGCGAAGGCGTCGGCGTGTTCCGCACCAATAGACGCAAGATCACGGACCGGCAGCTGGTGGGATTCATCGAGTACTAAGCAGGCATTCCGCGCTGACAGATCAGACAGACGGGTCCGGGACGTCGGCGATCCGTTCCTGGTGCCAGAACCCGTGATCCCGCATCGCGGGTAGTAACTGCGTGTCGGCGAAGTGACAGCCGGTAAAGCCCGGATCAACCTGGCCGCGCGGCTCATCACTGGATCGCGGCTGGCCGCAACGGCACAAGTCGTCCAACATCGGCAGATAGCCCGGCTGCCATGCCACCACATCGCCGAAGCGTCCGCGCAAGGACTTGAGGATCTGCATGCCAGCGAAATCCAGATCACCCCAGAAACCCAACGTGCCCGTCCATGGGTCGGCGCCAAACCAGTAGCGCTCGAAATCCATGCTGCGGCTGGCGCGGCCCGGACCACCGAAATGTAGACATGCCCCGTCGCTTTCGCGGATACGGACCGCGGCACCGCGAAAGCCCGCCATGTAGACCAATGCATGATTGAGCGTTGCTGCCGGCTGCCCGGCGACGGCGGACGTGTAGGTATCCTGGTTCTCGATGAATAGCAACCCCTCAATACGCTCCGGCAAATGTACCGCCACCACCAGGGGTCGTTCACGGATCTGCAGGCGCGGAAACAGCGCCGCAATCAGATCGGCACGGTCATCGAGGATCTTTGAATCACCCCGGAAGGCAAATGTGCTGAGCTGGCGCAGTGTTGCAGGCACCTGTATTTTCCCGAGACGCGCCAGAGCACCGACGACGTCCTCGGGCGAGCATCCTGCGACGGGAATGCGGCGTGTCAGCAGCGTGGCAGTTCCTCCGGGAAAGCTTGCCGAATATTGCTCGACAGCTCGCCGCCATTGAAGCATCGCAGACTCTTCCGCGGGCCGGCCGAGCCAGCCACGCAACAGCATCTCACTCGGCGGCGCAAATCCCAACTTCGCCCCATGCCAGGCGGGATCGTATGGACCGCGCCGCGAGGCCCGGATCGACAGCACTCCCGCGCGCTGCAGGTCGTTTATGAATCCCCACGTCCGATCCGCCGCCGAGTTATTGCTTGCCAGCGACGGCACATAACGCGCGACCGGCACGGTAATCGGTCGTGCCCGCGAATCGCCGGACTGTTGGTCGAAGCGATCGAGCACGACGCCAAGCAACGCGCGGATCTCGGGTTCATCTGCCAGCCAGATAGGCAGAGAAGCTGGCGACGCAGGCAAAGTGATCACACCTCACTCATGAAGTCGATTTCAGCCTGCTGCTGCACGCTGCGACGATGCTGCGCCCACAGCTCGCCGATGCGCCCCTGGTTGCACTCCTTGCGATCGACCAGCACACGGGTGTGTAGTTGGCCCCGCGGCCCGCTCGGCACTTTCGCAAACACGAATTCGTTGCTGATGAGGTCCATAAACGGGCCGCACTTGCTGGTCGGCATGATGAACAGCAGTTGCAGGCCCAGAGTGCGCGTGAGGTAGTCGATCACTTCGCGCGAGCGGCTTTCGTCCATCTTCGAGAACGCTTCGTCGACCAGCACCATGCGCAGATGGTTCGTTCCTTCCGCAAAACGCAGTGCGGAAGTGATGCTCGCGGAGCGGATGATATACGCCGGGGTTTCCAGCTGGCCGCCGCTGCCGGTGCCGTATTCGGACAAGGCGATGGGTGTCTTGCCCTCGACTTCCTTGTAGATCTCGTAACGGTAGTAATTGCGATAGTCGGCGATCCGCTCCAGCTCGCGCTGCGACTTCTGTTCGTCCGCACCCAGTAGCAGATTCATCAGCGCATCGCGCACCGCCGCCGATTTTGGCGACAGCGGCGCTTCGAACAGGGCCGAGCCCTCGCCCATCGCCGGATTCCTGACCACTTCCTCGAAGAACCGCCAGTACTCGCGGAATTCCGGCACCCACTCGGCGGCGAACCTGAACTGCTCGCGATCCGACCCGAAGCGGTGATTGACCAGTTCCTTGTTGAGCAGCTCGAGCTGGCGCCGGCCGTCGAGAATCGCCTGGTAGATTTCCTGGCACAGGTGCGCGACGAAAGCATCGTTGAAACTGACTTTGAGCAGTTTCAGCTGCTCATGCTTGTCGACCAGCACGTTGTTCTTGAGGATGTTGTAGACGCGGTCGATCTCGCGCCGCAGCCCGCAGATGCCCTTGAACAGCGCGAGGTCGTAGCTGCCTGAAAAAGCACCATAGACGATGGCATAGCCGGGCTGGCACTTCTGATTGTGCCGCTGGATCGCGGTATCGAGCGCACGCTCGGCCCTGCCAAGCCGCGCGTCGATTTCCTGGCGCTGCCTTTCGCTGCGCTGTGCATCCAGCGCCTTCGCTTCCTGGTCGGCGAACTGCAGCCGCGCATCGAAATTGAACTCCGGCCAGTCCGCATGCAGCGCTCGCAGTGCCTCCTCGGCCTGCGTCATTGCTTCCTGAGCGGTGTCCTTCTGTTCGCTGAGACGCTCGATCCTGCTGCAAATATCGTCATGGCTCTTGCGCAACTTGCCGGCGTGCTCGCTGTGTTCCTTGATTTTCTTCCAAAAGGACTGCTCCTCGGCCTGCAGCTCGTAGAGCTTTGCATCCAGCGACTGATACTCGCTGACATCGAGCTGTTCGATCAGCATCTCCGCGGCGCGGATCTCGCGATGCAAAGCCAGGACACCGCTCATCGCCTCGCCATAGGTGAGCGACTGCAATTTATCCACTGCGTCCAGCAGGCGGGCGCTTTCCTGCATGCGCTCGTTCGCCTCCTTACGCGCGACGACCAGATCCTCTAGCTCGGCCCTGCGCGCTTTCAAAGCGCGTTCACGGGCTGCGATGCCGAACACGAGATCGGCGTCCGCAATGTCGCATCGGAACATGGCATAGCTGCCCGAACCCATGCCGTCCGCAGTGACGCCGCGCGCGGTCTTGCGCAGCTCGTCTGCCGTCTCCACGCGCACGACTGACCCGTAGCTTGCGGTCAGAAATGCCTGCGCGACCGCATGAGTGAACTTCAGAATATTGACGATGGAATCGACGGGCGGCTTGGTGCGAGCGGCATCGCGTAGCGCCTTTGCGCCTTGCACGACACGGGCGCGATTGTCGCGACCGGGCATCAAACGCACCACGCGGATGGCGTCAGCTTCATGGTCTTCATCCACGATGATGTTGAAACGCGCACCGCCGATATAGCCCTCGATCGCCATTTGCCAGCGCGGCTCCGCCACCTCAACGTGATCGCAGAGCACGCGAGGGTCAGCCTTCGGCAGCTGCGCACGGATAGCCGTGAGTGCGCGATCCACGTAGGACGGATATACGGCCTGCTTAGCCTCCAGCCGTTCAACTTCCTGCTGCTTCTGCTGCCACTGGTTCGAGAGCTGCTCGTAGCGTTGACGACGCCGGTGATTCGCTTCCGCCAGTAGATCGCGGCGATTTACGCTGTCTCCATCGGCACGCTTCCAGTGATCCGCGAATTCCGTGTGCGCCCGCTGCACGGCGCGGGCCTGGTCCAGGTGTTTTTCGAGCATCGCCAGATCGCCGGTATGGTCTTTCTGCAGCAGGCGTGCGAGGTCGATGTCGGTCGCCTTCTCGGTGGCACGCGCCTGGTCGAGCAATTGCTTCGCGTGCATGTCCGTAAGCTGTGGTAACTCCGTCATCAGCGACGCGGAGCCCAGCAGGTTGCCCAAGGCGCGAACGCTGCGGAGATTCTCTTGCAGCTGCTGGTCCTGCCGGAGCAGGTCGCGAACGGTTTCTCCAAGCCGGCCCTCAAGCGCCTTGCATTGCTTCTCCAACTCGTCCTTGCGGCGCAGCGGCTCGACGCTCTGGCGCTGCGCTTCCAGCATCACCACGGCGCTGTGTGTCTGCTCCCGACGCTGCTCGGTCAGCGCCAGCTCGGCGGCGTTCTCCTGCGCTTGTCCTTCGAGCGTTTCGCGCTCGTTGCGCGCGCCGAGATACTGCTCCTGGCGTTCCAGGTACAGCGCCTTGGCCTGCGAATAATCGAGCGTGGCCCGCTCAGTCCAGCCTTCGATGTAATCCTGCGCATGATTGCCCGCCTGCTCCAGCAACTGCGTGCTGTCCTTCAGGGCCTGCGCTTCACGCTCCATGCCATGGATGGTCTTGAGCTGGCTCGATACCGCGCGAACTGCTTCGGCAAGGTCTTTGCGCTCCAGCACCTCATCCGCCACAAATTCGTTGATGCCGCTCACCGGCTTGTACGCCATGAAGCGGGAGAAGGCGCGCGCGGCAGCCATCGCCTCACGCTCGGTCACCGAATCACGCTTGCCACGCAATGCCCCGTAGAGCCGGCGCAGATACGCGCGCTTCTGGTCATACCGCTCGACGGCGCGCTTGCCGAAGCGGGAAATGAGTATCTGCTGAACTTCGTCGAGCAGAATCACATGCGATGTGCCGCCGTGTTTCTGGATAAAGGCGCCCAGATCCAGCTGGACACCCGGCAGTACGAAGAATGCGAGCTGATCTTCGCGTGCCAGCGGCTGCTTGCCCGATTGATCGAGCCAGGCGCGCACGGCAATCACGGCCGTAAACGGCTCGGCCGATTCACCCGTGGTTGGATGAAAGACCGCGGCGAGATAGCCATCGGTCGGTTCAGTGCGCGCGAAGCTGCCATCGTCGCAACCCAGCACGTACGACGCGAGCGTACGCACCCGCTTGCCCCCGCGACCGCGCTGCGTGGTTTCCTCTTGTCCCGGATTGTAGTGAAACAGGTTCTCGTGGGCGGCGGTCATCACGGTCTGAATCGCATCCGCGGCGGTAGTCTTGCCGGAACCGTTCGCGCCGGAGAACAGGCTGATGGGACCGAAATCGAACTCACCGTCGGGAACGTTCCCCCAATGCACGAATACCAGCCGCTTAAGAAACATTGCCGCCCTCCCGCTGCCCACTGGCCGGGCCGTCTTGCGCCTGCAGCGCATCGATCGCATCCGTGCTCACGAAGTCCACGATCATAGGATGGATACGCACCCAGGCCTCCGCCTGGTCCAGATCGTCCTCCTCGCGATACTCGATCAGCCGCAGTTGCCGCAGACGCCGGAACACGGCGCGACGCTCGGTAGCCTTTTCCGGCAGGCTGCGGCTCAGCCAGTTCTTCATCGCGAGGCTGATCGCCTCGAGCAGCTCGGTGGCATAGCCGCGCTCGTCAATCTTGCCTTCGCGCACTGCCTTGTCGTACTGCGCGCGCAGCACCAGGATCAATGCCACTTCGTTCTGTGACAGGCGGGAGCGCAGGCTGCCGCCAAAGGCCTGATCTTCCGCCTGGTCCATGCCGGGCATGCGGCTGCCGGGCGGATATAGCCGCACATACTCAAAATGGCGATCGTGATACACCTCGATGCCGTGCAATGCCAACGCCTCGCTGGCCAGTTCTTCGACACGCACGAAGCGGTCGTACATTTCCCGCGCCGTTTGCGAATCCTCGCGCACCAGCACGCCGTAGTTCATGAGACGGATCAGCAACTCGCGCAGCTCGTCCAGGGAGACAGCGGAACTGTCGAGGCGCTTCTCCAGATACTCATTCAATCGCATGACTTGCTTCCGGGACATTCACTACCGCGCCGCTCCCGGCCACAACAGAAGAAGACGGCGAGTCGACCACGCGGATCACGAACTCGTCCATGCCATTGAAGAACTCGTTGCGCGTTCGATGGCCGGTCGCACGCACCTCGAATCGATAGCCGGAATCCCTGGATCCCGCGCTGCCGACCTCTAGCACATGCGCCGCATAAAGCAGTTCCCGGGCGTCGCGGATCGGCAACACTGTTGTGCGGACTTCATGGCCGCCAGCCAGCGCGTTGACAAGATAGTCACGCAGTTGCCGGTTGTTCACCGCGAAGGCACGTTCCAGCGCCTGTTCGACGAACAGGCGGCGACGGGCCTGCGGGCCATCCGCCGCGATTGCCTCAGCAGCGGTACTGACGATGCGCTTGCGCTCGGTGTTGTACAACCGCAGGTGGTCTGGATCGACGAAACCGACGTTGAGGACCGCAAGGTGTTCCGCCGCCTTCGCAAGTCTTGCATCCTGCTCCTCCACCGGCATTGCGGCGAGCATCCCGAACGCATCCAGCAACGCATGCTGACTGGCTTCGGAAAAACTCAGTTGCCGCAGCAGAATGTCCGCGCGGCGGGTGAACCCGTGCAGCGCATTGCGCAAGGCCGGCAGCATGATCTCCGCGGCGCTATGCAGTCGGCTTTCGATCTGGTCGAGCAGTTGCAGGTAGATGGAGCGTTTGCCGTCTACCAACAACTCCGGCGCCAGACGGCGCAGCTCGCGCTCGACATTCAGTTTTGTCTCGCGCCGCTGCGCACGCGCCCGCCGCAGCAGGCCGTCCAGTTCGTCGCGATACTTCACCACGCTGTCTTCCGAGAACCGCATCGCCAGATCCGGCATGAAGCGCTTCTCCATGAAGTCAAAAAACTCCTCGCTGGCCCGTTGCACCAGCTGCTGGGCCTCCACCTCACGCACCAATTGGCGCTTGCGTTCGTCCAACTCGGCAATGACGTCGGAGAAGTCCGCGACGATGCGCTCGGAGTATTCGTAGGCATCGAGCAGATCGTAGACTTCCTGCTTGTCCAGAAACGAACGCAGCGCGCTGCAGGTGTTGCGCGTATTGCGATGGCGCGTGCGATACCGCCCGCCTTCAATCTCGTGCATGGGCTGCGTAAACAATCGACCGATGCGCGAGAAGCTGTAAGTACTGCTTAGTGTGACTTCATCAACCTGCCGTTCGATCCAGCCGTACTCCAGCAGCAGGTTCAACATCCAGTTCGCCTGCTCGCGTTCACCTCGCGGCGGCGGCGAGGTTTCATCTTCCGATGCATCGAGCACCGGCGTGCGCGTGATCACCTCCTGAAACACTTCGATCACCAGCTCGCGTTGCACGACACGGCTGTAGTCGGCAAGAGAACTGTATAGCCGCGCGTACAGGGCCCGCAGGCAGACGACCACCTGCTCCCGATATTTCCCGGTCAGTGGCCGGAAGAGATGCAGGCGCTGGTCGGCGAAGAATGTGGGTTGGTTGTCCATGTAGCAGGGACCCGCACTGACATGAAGGCAGCGAGCCCGCAGCGGTGGCTATTCCGTCCCCGCATGCGGAATCAGCAAATCAACGGTGGGGAAGTAGGACCGATACCGCCGCGGATCGCGGGTCAGGATCGGGCATCGCTGCACTGCGGCGTGCGCGCCGATGAAGAAGTCTGCCAGCACATTCTGCTTGTTCCCGCCGTCGCGCCGATAGCGCACAAAGGCCTTGCCGGCGAGAAACAACGAGGCACGCGGCAGCTCCTGAAAACGCACCTCCATGCTATCGATGGCCTCGTCGAGCGCTCCCGGCGCTTCGAACATCAATGAAAGCTCGGCGTAGATGACCGGATTGATCACGAGTTCATGCACTGCCGACTGCGCTCTGAGCTGGCTCGCCGACCACTCGGCCCACCGGGCATCGTCTTGCAAGACGTCGACCAAGATATTGGTGTCGACGATCAGCATGAATCAACCGCGCAGCAACGCCATCAGTTCGTCCGTCCGCCAGCGAATCTGCGCCTTGCCGCGCACCGCGTCGAAACGATCGCGTTTCGGCAGCGGTTTGCCGCCGCTTTTTCGAACCACAACCTCTCCCTCGGCGTTGACCGCAAATTCGACGGCGCTGCCCGGCACGATCTGCAGAGCATCCCGCACTTTCTTGGGAATGGTTACCTGCCCTTTGGACGTCAGCGTGGTGGCCATAGCTTGCTCCCGGAAGTATTACCTTATGGAGGAGTGTAATACTTCATTCGCGGGCTGACCAGTTGGCCCAAAAGAAAGCCCCGCAGGTGCGGGGCTTTCGAGCAAGCGCGCTGTCGCACTTGCGATATCCAACCGACCGAAGTCGATTACATATCCATTCCACCCATGCCGCCCATACCAGGGCCGGCACCGCCGTGCGAGTGCTCGCTCTCATCCTTCGGAGCCTCGGCGATCATCACCTCGGTCGTCAGGAGCAGGCCGGCGACCGAAGCTGCATTCTGCAGCGCCAGGCGCGTGACCTTGGTCGGATCGAGAATGCCCATATCGAGCATGTCGCCGTAGTTGCCCGTTGCCGCGTTGTAGCCGAACGTGCCCTTACCTTCCTTCACTTTCGCGAGGACCACAGCGGCGTCTTCACCGGCATTCGCCACGATCTGACGCAGCGGCTCTTCGATCGAACGGGACAGGATCCGGATACCGAAAGCCTGGTCTTCGTTCTTCGCTTCGAGCTTCTCGACAGCCTTCTGCGCACGGATCAGCGCGACGCCGCCGCCCGGCACCACGCCTTCTTCAACGGCGGCACGGGTTGCGTGCAGCGCGTCTTCGACGCGGGCCTTCTTTTCCTTCATTTCGATCTCGGTGGCGGCACCGACCTTGATCACGGCAACGCCGCCAGAGAGCTTGGCAACGCGCTCCTGCAGCTTTTCCTTGTCGTAGTCGGAAGTGGCTTCTTCAGCCTGCTTGCGGATCTGCTCGACGCGCGCCTTGATGTCGGCGTTCTTGCCCTTGCCGTCGATGAGCGTGGTGTTTTCCTTCTCCACGACGATCTTCTTGGCTTCGCCGAGGTCAGCGAGGGTCGCCTTCTCGAGCGACAGGCCGACTTCTTCGGAAATCACCTGGCCGCCGGTGAGGACAGCGATGTCCTGCAGCATGGCCTTGCGACGATCGCCGAAGCCCGGAGCCTTGACGGCCGCGACCTTGACGATACCGCGGATGGTGTTGACGACCAGCGTGGCGAGCGCTTCGCCTTCGACATCTTCAGCGACGACCAGCAACGGACGGCCGGACTTCGCGATGCCTTCCAGCAGCGGCAGCATTTCGCGAACGTTGGAGATCTTCTTCTCGTACAGCAGCACGAACGGGTTATCCAGTTCCGCCGTCTGGTTCTGCTGATTGTTGATGAAGTAAGGCGACAGGTAGCCGCGGTCGAACTGCATGCCCTCGACGACGTCGAGTTCGTTCTGCAGGCTGGTGCCTTCTTCAACGGTGATGACGCCTTCCTTGCCGACTTTTTCCATCGCATCGGCAATGGTCTTGCCGATCGACTCATCGGAGTTCGCAGAGATCGTGCCGACCTGCGCGATGGCCTTCTGGTCCTTGCAAGGCTTGGACATGCGCTTGAGCTCGTCCACGGCGGTTGCCACGGCGGTGTCGATACCGCGCTTGAGGTCCATCGGGTTGGCGCCGGCGGCGACAGCCTTCAGGCCCTCACGAACGATTGCCTGGGCGAGCACGGTGGCGGTGGTGGTGCCGTCGCCAGCTTCGTCAGACGTGTTGGAAGCGACTTCCTTCACCATCTGCGCGCCCATGTTCTCGAACTTGTCCTTGAGCTCGATTTCCTTCGCCACCGAAACGCCGTCCTTGGTGACGGTGGGGGCGCCGAAGCTCTTCTCGAGCACTGCATTGCGACCCTTGGGGCCGAGAGTCGCCTTGACGGCATTGGCAAGAATATTTACGCCGCGCAGCATTCGCTGCCGGGCGTCATCACTGAAACGTACTTCTTTAGCTGCCATGTGAGTTCAACCTCGCAAAAATTCTGTGGTAGTCCGAAGGCGTCGCGGGCGACGCTTATTTCTCGATGACAGCCATGACGTCTTCCTCGCGCATCACGAGGAGCTCGTCGCCGTCGACCTTCACTTCGGTACCGCTGTACTTGCCGAAGAGGATGTTGTCGCCGACCTTGACGTCGAGCGGACGCACTTCGCCGTTCTCAAGGATCTTGCCCTTGCCGACTGCAACGACCTTGCCCTTGATGGGCTTTTCGGTGGCCGAGTCCGGGATCACGATGCCGCCTGGGGAAGTGCGCTCTTCTTCCAGCCGCTTGATGATGACGCGATCGTGTAACGGGCGAATTTTCAGTTTTTCAGCCATGGGTCAAACCTCGACTCTTGAGATCGATCTGAAGGGGATACCTGGAGTTCGCGGGAGTGGTGGCTCGACCGGACGTGACACATTCGGTCTTAGCACTCACCCCTGGCGGGTGCTAATAATAGGGGGCTACCCAGTTAATTCAAGCGGAATCTTCCACATTCACGCCCTATTCGCATCGCCTCGACGAATCCTCCACCGCCGTGACAAGCCGCTGTCCGTGCGGCTATCCTGCCGGCCCGCCGCTTCCCTCTAACCCAATGAGCCAGCAAGTAATTATCGCGATCGCGACTTGCCCCGACGAGACTGTCGCGCAGCGCATCGCGGCCACCCTGGTGAGCGAAAAGTTGGCGGCTTGTGTCAACCGAATGGCTGCGGTCCGGTCCACTTACATCTGGGACGGCCGTCTCCAGGAGGATGCGGAGATTCTGCTAATGATGAAAACCACCGCCGACCGGGTAGCGGCCCTTGAGTCGAGACTCAAGGAACTGCATCCCTATGAGATCCCGGAACTGCTGACGGTCAGCGTCGCAGGCGGGAACGAGCGGTACCTGGAATGGGTCCGAATGGGCACCGGTGGCAGATAGCGGCCGAATGGACAGCCTGGTAGCGGGCCAGCCAGTCCGGCAGCAGCTTCAGCAGCTTTATTTTCAAGAGTCGAAGTCAATGAAAGGATCAACGAAGTGACAAGAGCCGGGGAAGTGACGGGAACCGGGCAACTGGCGCGTGGTAACTGGCGCATGGCCGGTATCGGCATCGTGCTGCGCGCGCTGCTGGTGCTTGGACTGGCGACGCTCGCCACACCGCTGTGGGCCAAGGACGATTTCCTGCCCCCCGAACAGGCCTATAAATATTCGACTCGCGTCGCTGGCGACCAGCTCATCGTCACCTGGCAGATCCAGCCCGGCTACTACCTTTATAAGAAGAGGCTCGGCGTCGCCTCAGGCAGCTCCACTGCCCAGCTCGGCCAGCCTGCATGGCCCAAGGGGGAGAATCACCACGACGAGTACTTCGGCGATCAGGAAATCTACCGCGGCCAGGTCGAGGTGCCGGTACCGGTTTCATTCTCCGGCCCACGACCCGCAGAACTCGCCGTCGAACTGAAGCTGCAGGGATGCGCGGACGCGGGTTTGTGCTTTCCACCGATGACCTGGAAGACGCAGGTGCCGCTGGATTCAGTAGCAGCATCTGGCGGCAAATCCACAGCTGCGCCCGTCGGTCTGCAGGCCTTCTTCAAGACGGCTAAAGGAGTGGTCTCTAATCAAGACGACTTCCTGCCGCCGGACCAGGCTTTCAGGTTTAGCGCACGCATGGAGCAACCAGACTCAGTGGCTCTCAATTGGGTAATCGCCGATGGTTACTACCTGTACAGGCAGCGCATCTCCGTAAGCAGCGATACCACCGGTGTGCAGATCGGCACGCTGGCCTTGCCGAAGGGCGAGCCGAAACACGATGAGTCTTTCGGTGATACCGAGGTCTATCACCAGCTGCTGGATGCGAATCTTCCCGTCGCGCGCCCGGCGGGCTCCGCCGGAACGCTCAATCTCAAGGTCACCTACCAGGGATGCGCCGAAGGCGGCCTGTGCTACAACCCGATCACCAAGGTCGTTGCCGTCGAGCTGCCGCCGACTGACACGGCGACCGTCCTGCCCGCGGCAGCGAAAGGCACCGCAAATGCACCGGTCGCGGAACAGGACAGCCTTGCGGCGCTGGTTCGCGATGGCAACCTGTTCGTCCTGCTCATCACTTTCTTCGGCGGCGGATTGGTATTGGCACTCACGCCGTGCGTCCTGCCCATGATTCCGATTCTCTCGGGCATCATCGTCGGCCAGGGCGACAAGATCACACCGCTGCGCGGCTTCTCGCTGGCATTCACTTACGTGCAAGGCATGGCGGTGACATACGCGGGTGCCGGCGCAATCTTCGCCCTGGCGTTCAAGCAGGCACCGCAGGCGTCCTTCCAGCAACCATGGATCCTGATCCTGTTCGCGCTGCTGTTCATAGCGCTCGCTTTTGCCATGTTCGGCGCCTACACGCTGCAGTTGCCGAGCGCACTGCAAACTCGACTGACGAACGTCAGCAACCAGCAGACATCCGGTACCTACATCGGCACCTTCATCATGGGTGCCTTGTCGGCGTTGATCGTCACTGCGTGCGTGGCGCCCGCCATCGTCGCGGCACTTTCCGTGATTGCCCAGGCTGGTAGCGTGGTTCGCGGTGCGGGCGCGCTTTACGCAACGGGACTCGGCATGGGAGTGCCGCTGCTGATTGTGGGTGCATCGGCGGGGTCGCTGCTGCCGCGAGTCGGTCCGTGGATGGACACGATCAAATCGCTGTTCGGGGTGATCTTCCTGGGCGTGGCGATCTATGTCATCAATCCGCTGCTGCCGCCTGCGCTGACGCTGCTGCTGTGGTCGGCGCTGACCCTGATCGCGGGATTCTGGATTTTCTCGCTGAAAGCCCGCGACGGCGGACCGGTGTCTTCGCCGGTGCGTGCTGTGGGCCTGCTGTCACTCGTCTACGGAGTGATTCTGCTGATCGGCGCCGCCTCCGGAGGCCATGACCCACTGCAACCGCTCGCTGCCTTGCGTGTGGGAACAGCATCCGGCAGCGGCGCTGCGTCCACCGATCACACGGTAGCTTTCCGTCGTATCAAGTCCGTTGCAGATCTCGATGAACAGGTTGCCGCCGCGCACGCCGCAGGCAAGCCCGTGATGCTCGATTTCTATGCCGACTGGTGCGCGTCCTGCAAGGAAATGGAGAAATACACGTTCAACGATCCGGCGGTGCGCGCGGCACTGGCGAATGCGGTTCTGCTGCAGGCCGATGTCACCGCGAACGATGAGCAGGACAAAGCCCTGCTCGCACGTTTCGAAATCTTCGGCCCGCCGACGATCGCCTTCTTCGGCGCCGACGGAGTCGAACGCCGGAACTTCCGGCTGGTAGGATTCACCCCTGCCGAGCAGTTCCATCAACACATCACCTCAGCGTTCGCATCCTGATATGAAATCACTGGTCTATGTCGCCATCGCCGCCGTCGCGGCGGGGGCCGGGTTCGGCATCTATCGTTACGGCATCGCTCCGCAACTGGCGCCTCAGACAACCCCGCAGCAGATGGCTGCGCAGCCGGGCGGCGCTCCCGCTGCGGCCGGCGCAAGCGGTGGCGAGGCGGAGAGTGCAATTCCGCCCGTTCCCACGACGCTGCCGGATTTTTCGCTGCAGGATCGCGATGGCCAACTGCGTTCCATCCACAGCTGGCCGGGAAAATCCATGATCGTGAATTTCTGGGCCACCTGGTGCGCGCCGTGCCGGCGTGAAATCCCGCTGCTCAAGGACATCCAGCACAAGCACGCTGGCGAAGGCTTCCAGGTCGTCGGCGTTGCCGTGGATTTCCGCGACGATGTACTGAAATACGCCAAGGATATCGGTATGGACTACCCGATCCTGATCGGCGAACAGGACGGGCTGGAGGCGGTCACCAAGTTCGGCATGGGGTCGCTGGGCTTTCCGTTCACCGTGTTTACCGATACCCAGGGGCGCATTGTCGTCACCCACCTTGGCGAGCTGACCAAGCCACAGTCCGAGATCCTGCTTGCGGTGGTGGGGCAGGTGAATCGGGGTGAGCTGACGCCGGCAGCGGCCCAGGTCGTTGCGACCAAGCAACTCCAGGCACTTGAATCGCCGGCGACCGCACCAGCGACCTGAGGCGCGACAACTGCCGCAGTGTACGAGCCGGCCCGATGCAACGGGCAGCCTCGCAAATTTCCCCGTTCGAATGGCCCGCGAATGCGGCGAACTGCGCGACGGCGTGCGCTCGCCGCCCAATCCCTTCCCCCGCCGATTGGCGGTGCAAATAGCCCGCAAAGCGCCATCCCGGCGCTGCGATTGTTGCGAATTCGCCGAGAGTGGACACCCCTACAGCGGGGTGCGACGCACTAAATGGTCGCTAAAACGTTTCGAAAAATGGTTAAACTCGCGGCCATCTCCCGGTAACTACACGGCGAACGGCTGAACTGCGGCTTATGGCCCATCTATTGCTTCTCAACGGCCCGAATCTGAACCTGCTTGGCACACGCGAGCCGACCATCTACGGCGCGGTGACGCTGGAGCAGATTGGAGCGCGGCTGGCGCAGCTGGCCGCCGAGTCGGGACACCACCTCTCGGCCTTCCAAAGCAATTCGGAAGCGGAGCTGATCAACCGGATTCACGCGGCGCCGGGCACCCACGTCGCTTTCATCATTTTCAATCCGGCGGCACTGACCCACACCAGCGTGGCGCTGCGGGATGCCCTGCTCGGGGTGAAGATTCCGTTCATCGAAGTGCACCTGAGCAACGTGCACGCGCGGGAAACCTTCCGGCATCACTCCTATTTTTCCGATATTGCCGTCGGCACCATTACCGGCCTGGGCCCGGTGGGTTACGAACTGGCGTTACGCGCCGCAACTCAACAGCTGGCAGCAACCGCCGCCAAATAACATCGGCGATGACAACAGCGCCGGGAACGGCGCTCACGACCCTGTCTTAAAAAAGACCTGGCTCAAAAGAACCGACCCGACAAAAACAGATTAGAGAACTTCAAGAGGATTCTGCATGGATATTCGCAAGGTAAAGAAGCTCATCGAACTGCTCGAGGAATCGGGAATCGCGGAAATCGAGATCAGCGAAGGCGAAGAGTCGGTGCGCATCAGCCGCTACGCCCCGAATGCTGGCCAAACGCCCATCGTGCATTACGCCGCGCCCCCGCCGGGACCCGCCTATGCCGCCGCTCCGGTCACCGTTGCAGCACCGGTGGCCGCAGCTGCCGCTCCGGTCGCCGCCAGAACCGATCACACCGTCACGGCACCGATGGTCGGCACTTACTACTCCGCCGCCACCCCTGGCGCCAAGCCGTTCGTGGACATCGGCAGCGAAGTGAACGTCGGGGACACGCTGTGCATCATCGAAGCCATGAAGATGATGAACCAGATCGAGTCCGACAAGTCCGGTCGCGTCACCGCCGTGCTCGCCAAGAACGGCGAACCGGTCGAGTTCGGGCAACCGCTGTTCATCATCGAATGACGGCCTTGCCCGTCACGGCCACGGGCCCCAGGCGAGGCGCGAGCGCCGGCATACAGCCGCATCCTCGCCGCATTGCCGCTCGCATCCCCGGCCCCAAGTTCATTACTGCATAAAAAACCATGCTTGAAAAAGTTGTCATCGCCAATCGCGGAGAAATCGCACTGCGCATCCTGCGCGCGTGCCGCGAACTGGGAATCAAGACGGTCGCGGTGCATTCGACCGCCGACTTCAATCAGAAACACGTGCTGCTGGCGGATGAGTCGGTGTGCATCGGCCCGCCTGCGTCCAAGGACAGTTATCTCAACATGCCGGCGATCATCAGCGCCGCGGAAGTCACCGACTCGGTGGCCATCCATCCCGGCTACGGCTTTCTCTCGGAGAACGCCGATTTTGCCGAACGTGTCGAGAAGAGCGGTTTCGTTTTCGTCGGCCCCAAGGCCGAAACCATCCGCATGATGGGCGACAAGGTCTCGGCGATCAGGATCATGAAAGCAGCGGGTGTACCGTGCGTGCCGGGCTCCGACGGACCGCTGGGCGCGGTGCCGGAAGAGAACTTCCGGATTGCACGCGAGATCGGTTATCCGGTCATCATCAAGGCTTCGGGCGGCGGCGGCGGGCGCGGCATGCGCGTGGTTCACAGCGAAGCGACCCTGCTCAACGCCATCAACGTCACGCAGGCGGAAGCGATGGCGGCATTCGGCAACGCCGAAGTCTACATGGAGAAATTCCTCGAGAAGCCGCGGCACATCGAGATCCAGGTGCTCGCCGATCACTACGGTAACGTCATCCACCTGGGTGAGCGCGATTGCTCACTGCAGCGCCGGCATCAGAAGGTGATCGAGGAAGCGCCCGCACCGGGCATTACACCCAAGCAGCGCAAGATGATCGGCGACCGCTGCATCGCTGCTTGCCGCGACGTCGGCTATCGCGGCGCGGGCACCCTGGAGTTCCTGTACCAGGACAACGAGTTCTACTTCATCGAGATGAATACGCGGGTGCAGGTCGAGCATCCGGTGACCGAGCAGGTCACTGGCATCGACATCGTCAAGGCGCAGTTGCGCATTGCCGGCGGCGAACGACTGGCTTACACGCAGAACGACGTCACCATTCGTGGCCATGCCATCGAATGCCGCATCAATGCCGAAGACCCGAAGGGCTTCATCCCCTCCCCCGGCCCGGTCAAACTGTTCCATCCGCCCGGCGGCCCCGGCATCCGTGTCGACAGCCATCTCTATAGCGGTTACGTCGTGCCGCCGTACTACGACTCGATGGTGGGCAAGGTGATCGCTTACGGCGAAGACCGCGATACCGCGATCGCACGCATGAAGAATGCGCTATCGGAAATGGTGATCGAAGGCATCAAGACCAACATCCCGCTGCATCAGGAAATATTCAACCACGCGGCGTTCAAAGCCGGCGGCCTGGATATTCACTACCTGGAGAGGCGGTTGGGAATCAAGTGACGCAGGAGCGGTTGGCGGGTAGCGGTTGGCGGTTGGTCGCGGAACAATCTTCGGCACAGCCGAAGATTCCTAAGCGACAGGAGCGCCGCTCCGATTCGTCACTAACTGCAATTCCTCACCAACCGCAGACCGCCAACCGCCAACCGCTTTCCCATGCCTTTCCTCCAACTCACCCTGACCATCGGTACGGCAGACCCCGCGCCGTTCGAAGATGCATTGCTGGCCGCCGGAGCCGTGTCGATCACGCTACAGGACGCGGCTGACGATCCGGTGCTCGAACCGGCGCCAGGCACCACTCCGCTGTGGCCCAGCGTCCGCGTCAGCGCCCTGTTCGATGCCTCCGCCGATCCCGCGGCAGTCACGCAAATACTGAGCTCGCAACTGCCCTCGCCCTTGCCTGCCGTCGACTTCCAGCAACTCGCCGACCGGGTCTGGGAGCGCGAATGGCTCAAGGACTTCCATCCGATGCGCTTCGGCGGGCGCCTGTGGATCTGTCCGGATGGTCAGCGTCCGGATCCGGATCTGCTGCGGACGGCTGATGGCGAGCCGTCCATGGCTGCCTGCTACATCGATCTCGATCCCGGCCTGGCTTTCGGCACCGGCACGCACCCAACGACTGCGCTGTGCCTCGAATGGCTGGATGGCGCGCAATTGCACGGCAAGACAATCATCGACTACGGCTGTGGCTCAGGAGTGCTGGCCATCGCCGCGCTCAAGCTGGGAGCCGCCTCAGCCATCGCCGTGGACATCGACGAGCAGGCGGTCACTGCGACCCTCGATAACGCCCGACGCAATGGAGTCGCCGAACGGCTGAGCGTCTCCACCGTCGCGCAAATGAATGCGCAGCCTGCCGATATCCTGCTGGCCAATATCCTTGCCGAACCGCTCGAACAACTCGCACCGACATTGAGCGGCCTGGTCGTGGCCGGCGGCCATATCGTGCTGTCGGGATTGCTGCACGATCAGTCGCAACGCGTCGCCGGGCGCTACGTACCGTGGTTTGCAATGGAACCCGCGGCGCTCCGGGAGGGCTGGGCGCGCTTACATGGCGTGAGAAGATTCGCTTAAAGTGCGCTACGCACCGACGTGCCTTCTGATCATCCGCAGCAACTCGCTACCCGCTAACAGCTCCACCCCACGTGCTGACTCAATGTCCCAACTGCCAGACGACATTTCGCGTCACCAGCGAAATTCTGCGCGTGGCACATGGGCAGGTGCGCTGCGGACGCTGCCATACCCAGTTCGATGCGCTTGAACGGCTGATCGAAGAAGGCAGCGCCGATGAGGTGCAATCGGGTCGCTTCCTGCAGCCATCGCGCTCCGCGGTGCCGGAACGTAACCCAACCGAGATCGAAGTCGAAGAGCCGCAGACGCAGGAAGACATCACGCTGGAAGGTCGCCACATCGAGATCACCGGCACCTACCGCGTCGCGGACGACCTGGACAGCGACGGCGAACCGCGCGTACGACAGGAAGTCACGGAAGAATGGGTCGAGATCGACGACCTCGATGCGGAAATCCCGGACAATGAAACGGACGCTGAGCCAAGCCAAGAAGCAGGCGTTGCGACCGATGCCGACCTGGCTGCCGATGATTTCGAAGCCTCCCTTGCAGAGGAAAGCTTAGAACCGGCGCACGCGCAGGCCGCCTGGGAAGAAGCCGAACAAGCACCAGTCGAGCCGGCCATCTTCGCGCCGCGCCGCAGACCGGACGAAGCCGAGAACGAGTCAGGGGCGGACCTCGATCTCCTAGCGGCGCATGAACGCGGCTCGCGTACTTCTCTGGTGTGGAAGCTTCTGGCCGCACCCTTGGTGCTACTGCTGCTGGCGCAGATCGTTCATCACAACCGTGCAAGCCTGGCGCGCAATCCCGCAACGAGCGGGCCGCTGATGAATATCTACAGCGCATTGCACTTGCCGCTGACTCCCGACTGGAATCTGCATGCTTACTACATCAAGCAATGGGGCGTGCTTTCCGATCCGGCGGTGCCGGGAACGCTCAAGGTGCGCGCCAGCATTACGAATCGCGCTCAGTTCGCGCAGCCTTACCCGCTACTCAAGCTGGTACTCGAGGATCGCTGGGGCGACCAGGTGCGTGCGCGCGAATTCGACCCAGCGGAATACCTCGACCCGGGCACCGCTTCGGATCGCCTGCTCGCACCCCAGCAGCAGGTCAATGCCACCATCGCCATCGTCGATCCCGGTCCGGATGCCGAAGGCTTCCGCTTCGATGTCTGCCTGCGCGGAAAAGCCGGCCCGGTGTGCGCGGCGGAAGTACCGGAATAAAATCAGCAGGTCAACTGGTCGAACGGCTGGCGGCCGCCGGCTGGAGCGACTGGTTAGAATTGCGAACCGGTGCAGATTAATTGACGCAAGCGTTGCCTTGGTTCTATCGACCCTGACAAACTCCTCCGTCACCTTGCTTCCTGTGCTTGACCCTGGCCAGCAACCACTGACCAGTAGCCAGTTGATCCGCTTGCAGTTGATCTCCTCATGAACATCGGCCCCTACAGACTTGTCAACAACCTGGCGCTGGCGCCAATGGCGGGCGTAACGGACCTGCCGTTCCGGTTGTTGTGCCGTCGCATGGGCGCCGGTATTGCGGCAGGAGAAATGCTTACTTCCGATGTGCGCCTGTGGCACACGGAAAAATCCCGGCGCCGCATGGATCACAGCGGCGAGTCCGAACCGCGCGTCGTGCAGATCGCCGGTGGCGATGCGCAGATGATGGCCGAGGCAGCGCAACGCAATGCCGACGCGGGCGCGCAGATCATCGACATCAACATGGGTTGTCCCGCGAAGAAAGTCTGCAACAAGGCAGCTGGCTCGGCGCTGATGCGCGATGAATCGCTGGTTCGCCATATCCTCGAGGCGGTTGTCAAGGCGGTCGACATCCCCGTCACGTTGAAAATGCGCACCGGTTGGGACGCGAACAACCGCAACGCCGTCGCGATCGCCCGTATGGCGGAAGACATCGGCGTCAAAGCATTGGCGGTACACGGCCGCACGCGTGCATGCATGTACCAGGGAAACGCCGAATACGAAACGATTCGTGCGATCAAACAAAGCGTTGCGATTCCTATCTTCGCCAACGGTGACATCGACTCGCCGCTCAAGGCGAAAGCGGTGCTCGACGCCACCGGCGCCGACGGGCTGATGGTAGGACGCAGCGCACAAGGTCGCCCGTGGATCTTTCGCGAAATCGATGCCTATCTTCAGCGCGGCGAGCTTTGCGATGAGCCTTCCATCGCAGAAGTCCGTGATATCATGCTCGCCCATTTGCGCGACCTGCATGCTTTCTATGGGGAAGAGGCTGGAGTCCGGGTCGCGCGCAAACACGTCGATTGGTATGCCCAAGCGCATGACCCGGGCCGGGCCCAAGCGCATTTACGGCATGCCGTGATGCAAGCGCAAGAGGCGGCGACGCAGCTTGAACTTGCGCAGGCGTATTTCGATGCGCTCGCGCAGACGCAAGCACTGCAAAGCGCGGCTTGATTCGATCCTCCTCGAGGGCAGGACGCCCGCCGCAGCTGATGGCTGGCGCACGGCCGATGGAATGGATTGATTCTTCGCCACAAACGTCGGGACCGGGAATTTGGCTGGGTATTTGGCTGGTATAGAGACATGGCGCCGAAGAAAAAAACCAGAGCTCGTCGAGAGCCGCTTGTGAAACCGGCGACGCGCGCAATGCCCTTGCGAACCATGACTGCGGAAGCGCTGGACTCCTACTTCGCAACGCTCAATGGCCACAAACCCGGCCAGCTCTACGACCTGGTGCTGCGCGAGGTCGAAGAGCCGCTCTTCAAAGCCGTGCTGGATTACGCCGCAGGCAATCAGAGCCGTGCCGCGGACATTCTCGGCATCAACCGGGGCACGCTGCGTAAGAAGCTGAAAACGTACGGCCTGGATGGATGAGGGCCAGAACGGTGCGATACAGGTGATGAAAGTGATGTAGGTGATGTACGTTATGAAAGAATAGGCCCGCTGCGTACACCCGCATCACTTAGTTCACCTATATCACTTACATCACGTCTTTCATCATGCCCCACCCCATCCGCCGCGCCCTGCTGAGCGTCTCCAACAAAGAAGGCCTGCTTGAGTTTGCGAAGACGCTGCAGCAAAACGGCGTAGCCATTCTTTCCACCGGCGGCACCGCCGCTCTGCTGCTGAAGAACGGCATCCAGGTCACCGAGGTTTCGGCGCACACGGGCTTCCCCGAGATAATGGATGGGCGCGTCAAGACGCTGCATCCGAAAATCCATGGCGGGTTACTCGGTCGCCGCGAAGTCGACGACGCGGTGATGCGCGAGCACGGCATTGAGCCGATCGACCTGCTGGTGGTGAACCTCTATCCGTTTGCGGCCACCATCGCCAAACCTGATTGCACTTTCGCGGACGCGATCGAGAACATCGATATTGGCGGCCCCGCGATGGTGCGCGCAGCGGCGAAGAATCACGATCGGGTAACGGTCGTGGTGGATCCGCTGGACTACGCTGCGCTCGGCGCCGAGATCGCCGCCGGCGCAATCTCTGCAGCGACGCGTAAGCGGCTGGCGGCAAAAGCCTTTGCGCATACGGCCAGCTACGACTCCGCAGTGGCGAGCTACCTGGCCCGCGTCACAGACAACGCGCCGGGAGAATTCCCGGACTCGCTGAGCCTGCACTTTCGCAAGCGCATCGATCTGCGCTACGGCGAAAATCCGCACCAGGCCGCGGCCTTCTACGCAACGCCCGCTGCACACGGCGCAAGCATCGGCAGCGCCACTCAGCTGCAGGGCAAGACTTTGTCCTACAACAACATTGCCGACGGCGATACCGCGCTGGAATGTGTCCGCCAGTTTGCCGAGCCTGCCTGCGTGATCGTGAAGCATGCGAATCCGTGCGGCGTGGCCATTGCGCAGGACACCCTCGCTGCGTATGAACAGGCGTACCGCACCGACCCGACTTCTGCATTCGGCGGCATCATCGCTTTCAACCGTCCGCTCACCGCCGCCACCGCCCGCGCCATCGTCGAGCGGCAATTCGTCGAGCTGATCATCGCGCCGGAGGCCGACAGTGAGGCGCTGCAAATCCTCGCACGCAAGGAAAATGTCCGCGTGCTCACCACTGGTGGACTGGACCCGAGCAACCTGAGGTACGAATACCGCAGCGTCAACGGCGGCCTGCTGATGCAGACGCGCGATGAGGGTATGGTCGCGAGAGCCGACCTGAAGATCGTTACCAAGCGCCAGCCCAGCGCCGCCGAACTCGACGATCTGCTGTTCGCCTGGCAGGTCTGTAAATACGTCAAGTCGAACGCCATCATCTATGCCAAGGACCGCATGACTATCGGTGTCGGCGCCGGACAGATGAGCCGCGTCGTCTCCAGCCGGATCGCCGCGATGAAAGCCAAGGACGAAGGCCTCACCGTCGCCGGCGCGGTCATGGCCTCCGACGCCTTCTTCCCGTTCCGCGATGGCCTCGACGTCGCCGCCGAATTCGGCATCAAGGCCGTCATCCAGCCCGGCGGCTCGATGCGCGACAACGAAGTCATCGCCGCCGCCGACGAACACGGCATCGCGATGGTGCTGACGGGGATGAGGCACTTCAGGCACTGATGTGGCCGAAGGGTTACTGGCCAACCAGCCACTGGCTGCCGGCAAGAGCCCGGCTTTCGGCGGTCGTTCACGAGACTATGCGTACCGCTGATGCTGGAATAACACCCATGTCACCTCTTCATTCTGCTGTCCGGCCAGTTGCCCATCGCCCGTTGCCCGCAAGCCGTGCGCGGTGCGCACAATGAAAATCCTCATCCTCGGAAGCGGTGGCCGTGAACACGCGTTCGCGTGGAAGATTGCGCAACTGCCACGCGTCAGCGCCGTGTACGTTGCGCCGGGCAACGCAGGTACGGCGCTGGAGCCCGGTGTCCAGAACGTCGACATTGCCGCCGATGACATCGATGCCCTGCTCGAATTTGCGAAGCGCGAACACATCGACCTGACGCTGGTCGGACCGGAGGCACCGCTGGTGCTGGGTGTCACGGATACATTTGCCGCCGCTGGCCTGAGCTGCTTCGGCCCGCGCAAACTGGCAGCGCGGCTGGAAGGCTCGAAGGCGTACACCAAGGAATTCCTAAGCCGCTACAAGATTCCGACGGCGGCGTATGCAACCTTCACCAAAGCGAATTTCGATGCCGCCTGGGTGCGCAAGCAGCGTGCACCCCTGGTTGTGAAGGCCGATGGCCTGGCAGCCGGGAAAGGCGTGATCATTTGCGCATCGGTGGAAGAAGCCATCGAGAGCGCGCAGTCGATGTTTGCCGGCCAGTTCGGTAAGGCCGGCGATACGGTGGTGATCGAGGAATTCCTGGAAGGCGAGGAAGCGAGCTTCATCGCCATGGTGGATGGCACTCACATCCTGCCGCTGGCGACGTCCCAGGATCACAAGCGTCGCGATGACGGCGACCAGGGCCCGAACACCGGCGGCATGGGCGCCTACTCCCCCGCACCGGTCGTTACTCCCGAAATTCACCAGCGCATCATGCGCGAGGTGATGGAGCCGACGGTACGCGGCCTTACGACCGACGGCACACCGTATGTCGGATTCCTGTACGCCGGGGTCATGATCGCGGCGGACGGCACCCCCAACGTGCTGGAATTCAATTGCCGCTTCGGCGATCCGGAAACCCAGCCCATCATGATGCGCCTGGAGTCGGACCTGGTCGCACTATGCGAAGCCGCGCTCGAAGGCCGGTTGCATCAGGTGGATGCGAAATGGGATGCCCGCGCCGCGCTCGGCATCGTGCTCGCCGCCGGCGGCTATCCCGATGCCTTCCACAAGGGTGACGCGATCAGCGGCCTCGACGCGGCGGCGCAACTCCCCGGCAAGGTCTTCCACGCCGGCACCCAGCTCAGCGACGGTAAAGTCGTCACCAATGGCGGTCGCGTACTTTGTGCCGTCGGTCTCGGTTCATCGGTGAGCGCCGCCCAGGCGGCCGCCTATGCGCTCGCAGACAAGATCCAATGGGACGGCGTGCAATACCGTCGGGATATTGGTTATAGGGCGATAGAAAGAGAGCAGCGGTTGGCGGTCGGCGGTTAGCGGTTGGAGCGGGATGCATCAGCCCGCAACGCCACCGACGCTGCCAATCTTGGCAATCTAAGTCATGCGCGACAGCCTCCCTACCACCCGCTAACCGCTAACCGCCAACCGCCTTTCCTTCACATCCACTTCGAAACTGACCAGCACCGTCCCACCATCGACGAGATCGAATTTATGTTCGATGCCGGCGCGGCTTGGTAACGACTGGGCGAGCAGTTCCAGCTCCGTACGCGGGATGGTGATCCATAGGCCGGTGGGATCGCTATCCAGTAACCATCCGCCGACGACACCGGGGCGAATGTTCGCGCGGAACGCGTGCTTGCGCGGCAATGCCACTTCAAGAGTGATCGCGCGCCCCGATTGCAACGAGTCCAGTTCCTTGCTGTTGACACGGCAGCGCACGGCGCCGGGGGAAAAGCGGATGTTCATCGGCGCACCCTGGTTATCCACCGTTCGTTATTGCGAACCCTTATTGTTGTGAGCCCTTGCAGCACAGCCCCGGTCAATCGTCATCGACGATGATGACCACGGCACGCGCCTGCGCACCCAGCGCGGGGCCACCCTCTTCCTGCGCCAGCTCGACCATGAACATTTCGGTGCGTTCCTTGATCTTGTCATCGACCAGGGGAACGGTAAGCACGGCCGTGCGGCTGCCTGCAGGAATGTGTTCGGTGAGCGGGCCGATCGCCGCGTAGTCGCTCCCCGGCTCGGCCGAATTGGGCTGTAACGACCAACGGAACGTCGCATCGTGCTTGATGCTGCCCGTGCGCTTCACCGTGAGCTTGACCATGCCGTCGCCTTCGCTTGCGACGTAAGTATCCTTGTCGAACTGGATCAGGCTCGGCCCGGCCGCTGCTGCCTTTTCCGCGGCGGACTCTTGTTTATCGACTGGCTGGTCTTGCGATTTTTCTGGTGACTTTTCCGGCGATTTTTCTGGCGCCTTGTTTGGCGATTTGTCTGGCGAGGCCACTGGCGCAACCGCAGGTTGTGAGGCAGCGGACGGCGAGGTCGCAGGCACTTTGGACGGCGCTGCCGTCTTGGCGCCCGGCACCGTGGCAACTTCCGGAGCTGGTGACTGAGCCGAGGGCGCTGTGGCTGCGGCCGTACCTCCCGTAACGGAATCAGACGTTGCGGCATCAGGCGACGGCGTGGCGCTCTGATCCTGGCTGGCGGATGCGGCGGTCTCGCGCGGCAGCCAGCGTTCACTCCAGAAAATGCCGGCGGCAATGGCGCATGCGAGTAGCACGAGAGCGAGTACCGCCAGTTTGCGAGGCGTGGATCCTGAAGCGCCGGCATCCTCTTGTGCGAACGATTCGTGCGGCAATATCAGTTGTTGCTCTACTTCCGCACAGCCCAGTGCCGCGACCAGTTCGACGACGTCGATGCGCCGGTCCGAACGCGACCAATGCAACGCGGTACGCAATGCATTCCACTGCCGGCCGTTCAGCCCGGCAATGCGTTGTGGATCCCGTCCATGTGCGCGTGCCAGCGTCGCGGAGCGACCGCCATAGGGATGCCGGCCGGCGAGCAATTCGTACGCGATACACGCGAGGCTGTAGACATCGTCGCTGGAGTCTGCCGGTTCGCCGTTGACCCGCTCTGCGCTCGCGTACGCCGGCGTGCGCGATCCTGACAGGCCATCGTCCCGCAGATCTCCGACGAACGGCTCCAGGGCTTGGGTGCGCGCAAAGCCGAAATCCAGCACCTTCACTTCGCCGGTGGCGGTAATCATCACATTGCGGGGCTTGAGATCCGCATGCACCACGTCGCGTCGATGCGCGTGTGCCAGCGCGGCCCCGATACTACCGATGATCGTCAGAGCCTGGCTGCGCGCCATCGGCCGATGGTCGAGCCGCCGCAGGATATCGGCCAGCAGTTCCCCTTCCAGCAACTCCATCACCAGGAAGTAGGTGTCGCGATCGCGATCCAGGTCGAACATGCTGACGATATTCGGGTGCGACAGCGACTGTGCCTGGTGGAACTCGTGCTCGAGCTGGGCAAGGGCTTCGCCGCGATCGCGGTAATCGAGTTTCAAAACCTTCAATGCCACGCACTGCGCCGAGGGCGACAGGTTCGCCCGATGACGATCCAGCGCTTTGTAAACCGTTCCGGCACTGCCTCGTCCGAGAATTGCCAGCAACTCGTAGCGGTCGCGCAGCACGCTGCTGCTGGGCGATGGGCGATCGGTAACGGGAGAGCGCGTCAGCGGCGGACGCGTCAGCGGATCGAAATCGCGCCGGAAATGCGTCGGATCGGCGAACAGTTCCTCGGCCTTGGGGGCTCCGGTCTTACGTTGCTCGGCCAGTTTGCGCCAGCGTGAACCGGTGGTATCGCTGCTATCGGCTTGGACACCGGGCGCCTTGGACGCATCGGGGGTATGGGCGCCGCCGCCCTGGCTGATTGGCTGCCGCGATACGGGTTCGTGCGGCGTGGGACTGTCAGAGTCGGACGCCGGCTCCGCCGCGTCTTCGTTATATGTCTGGTTGGCTACACCGAACACCAGCTGTGCGATGTCGGATTTGAGCGATCGGGCGAGGGTGACATCGACGCGGCCGCGGCGCTGATACTGATCCAGCAATGCCAGCGCGTCCCACGGCGCTTCAGGATTGCCGCGACAGATCTCGAGGAAGGACGCTTGCATCTGCGCACGATCGCAGCGCCCGGCGGTGTAATCATCCAGCCAGCTCGCGAGCACGCCGCGCGCATCCGCACCGTCTTCAGCCGCATCCTTGTCAATCGACACACTCATAACAGTTCAGTCTAAGCCCCGCTGGGTTGGATGGCACCTGTCGCGTCGATCCGACGTCTGTTTTGTCCCACGCTCCACGATTCCGCCGCCACGGCCATTCATCCGTGTCATTTCAGTGTCTTGCAAGTCGACGCCGCCAATACCGCGCCAATCCCAGGATGGAACATTCCGTGACTAGAGTAGCGCAGCGGGATCCGCAATCCTGCAGGGCTCACAGCAGGTCTTTTTCCATGCGGAAATCGTCCATGACAAACCCGTTGCCTATGTCCATGACAAGGGGCGCTTCAATGCGGAAACCGAGGCGTTCGTAGGTTTTCACTGCCGGGTTGCCCTTATTTACCGTCAGCCACAACCCAGGCATGTCACGGTCGCGCGCCAGCCCCTCGATGAACTCCATAGCCAGCCGCCCGGTTCCCGCGCCTCGGGCCGCTCGATGCAGGTAAAGCTTGCTGATAAAGAGCCGCCGTTCAGCAGGTTGCGGTTGGACCGCGATATATCCACACAACGCGGCGTCGCCTTGTATCAGGAAGTATTCGTAACCTTCGCGAATCTGTGCGTGCATTGCTGCGGCGCTCTGAAACTTCGCCACCATGTATTCGACCTGCACCAGCCCGATCAACGGTACGTAGTACTCGTACCAGATTTCTTGCGCGAGCGCGGCGATCGCCGCAATCTGAGCGTCGGTGTGGGCGGGAACGAATCGCACTGCGGACATGGTACGGGTGACGGGTGACGGGTGACGGGTGACGGGTGACGGGTGACGGGTGACGGGTGACGGGTGACGGCGAGAGGGTCGAGAAAGCGGCGCTTGTTTGCAAGCTCACTTATGGGCAGTGGCGAAAGCTGAGCCGACGTTCATCCCAGTTCCTGCCTCAACCGGGGTTCGTCCAGCGCCTTGCACCACTTGGCGACCACGATGGTAGCGACGCCGTTGCCGACGAGGTTGGTCAGCGCTCGCGCCTCCGACATGAAGCGGTCGATACCAAGGATCAATGCCAGCGCCGTCACCGGCAGCGTACCGACCGACGACAGCGTGGCAGCCAGCACGATGAATCCGCTACCGGTAACCCCCGCAGCACCTTTCGAGGTGAGCACCAGCACAGCTAGCAGGGTCAGCTGATCCACCAGCGTCATCGGCGTATTGGTGGCTTGCGCGATGAATATGGCCGCCATCGTCAGATAGATGGACGTGCCATCGAGGTTGAACGAGTAACCGGTGGGAATGACCAGGCCGACCACCGACTTGGCGCAACCCGCGCTCTCCATCCGGGTCATCATCCGGGGCAGCACCGACTCCGAAGAAGAGGTACCGAGCACGATGAGCAGCTCATCCTTGAGATACCTGACGAACTTGAAAATGCTGAAGCCATGCGCGCGGGCGATCGCCCCCAGCACGACAAAAACGAAGATCAGGCAGGTCGCGTAGAAACAGGCCATCAGCCAGGCGAGGTCCTTGAGCTTGTCGATGCCGTAGTTGCCGATGGTGAACGCCATCGCACCGAAGGCGCCCAGCGGCGCCAACCGCATGATGAAACCGACGATCCGGAACAGTACCTGCGAGAGGCCGTCGATGAGATCGAAAACGCCACGCGCCCGCGGACCGACGAGATGCAGCGCGAAACCGAACAACAGCGCAATCAGCAGCACCTGCAGGATGTCGCCTTTGGCGAAGGCATCCATGAAAGTCGTCGGAATCACATCCTGCAGGAAGTCGACCACGCTCTGGTGTTGCGCGGCCTGCGTGTAGCCCTCGATCTTGCTGGCATCCAGCGTGGCGACATCGATGTTCATGCCGGCGCCGGGTTTGACCACGTTGACGATGATCAACCCGATCAGCAGTGCGATGCTGCTCACCACTTCGAAATACAACAACGCCAGCACGCCGGTCTTGCCGACCGCCTTCATGTTCTCCATGCCGGCGATGCCGGTGACCACGGTGCAGAAAATGATCGGCGCGATCATCATCTTGATCAGCTTGATGAAGCCGTCGCCCAGCGGCCTGAACCTGGTGGCAAGTTCCGGGTGGAAGTGACCCAGTAACACGCCGAGTGCGATGGCGATCAGGACCTGGAAATAGAGACTGCGGTACAGAGGCTGCGAGTGGGGATTGGGGGAATGCATCGGCTCGCCGTTATTGTTGATTCAGGCCACGGACAACAGGCTACAGGCGACAGCCAGAGTCTGGAAGCACGAAGTACCGCAGCGGAGTGTCTCGCAGAGCACGCAAAGCTATGACGCACTACCGTCCCTGCGCCATTCTTTCTGGCGAACGGTTCTTCTTGGCGAACCCGCGCTTCAGCGAAAAATATTCCAGACCCGGCCGCTAGGCCACTGCGGGTGCGGCGTAACGGGTACCAGCGGTTCCCGGGGTCCCATTGATCCAGATGCGGCCCTCACGCGAATGCATGCGGACCATCAGGCTCAGGGCACGGCGGCTTTCCTTACATTCGACCGGTCGCCTGGAATCGGCAAAGTAGGCTTTCACGAGATCCAGCACCGTGGCGGCGGGACCTTCCATTCCCGGCTGCTCCGGCGTGTGAGCCAGGATATCGATGCGCCAGCTCTGCTTGCGTGCACCCGCCCCGCGCAGATCCTTGCAGAAACGATCCATCAACAGCAGATCCGAACTCAACGTGTTGTCGGTGAGGTCCAGCGGCTGGTCATTGCTGGTCGCAACGTAACGCAGGTGAAGCAGGCCACCGACTGCCTGGGTATCGTCATAAACGCAGACGGCCAGCGCCGCACTCAGCTCGGCAACCAGCAGCGACACTTCGCGCGATACGTGGAACGCATCGGCTTGCACCACAATTTCCTTCGGCACGGACATTCAGCGGTTCCTCATACCTCAGGATGATGCCGGGACATCCGGTAGCAAGGTTGAGCAATACATCACGGAATTGCGCCCGCTGACGCGTTTGGGCCTTAGTTGTCAGACTTTGGCGACGGGGTGAAGGTAGTGATGGAGGTGACGCAGGTGATGTAAGTGATGCAGGTCCGGAAAAGACGGATAACGTGGCGTGCTCTTTGCCCTATCACCTCCATCACCTCCATCACCTTCATCACTGCCTCACTTACTTCCCTTCCCCTCCTGCTTCCTCACTCCCCCGAACGTCAGCGACGAGGTGGCTAGGAACACCTCCCGCAGGAAATGCACCAACGCGGTCGCCAGACTCAACAGCGCGATGACGAAAGCAATGGCAATCGGCGTGGTGAGATCGATGCGCAAGGAAGAACTGACGAACAGCGCTGCCACCACCAGGGACACCAGTAAGCCGCACAGGACGCACAACGCAATCGCACGGTTGATCAACGTCGCGCGCCGGGAAAGTGAGCGCAGCCTCGCGTGCAGCTCATCGGCAAGCTCGGGCGACGCACTCGGCAAGCGCTCTTCGATGACGCGCGCGCGGTCGATGATGCGGCCGATGCGGGTGGCCAGCACATTCAGCGTGGCGCCGACCCCTGCCAGCAGGAACACGGGAGCCACTGCCAGCTGGATGACTTGTGCGAGCGTCGCGACGTGGGAGGGAGAATCCATGATAGAGGCGACCGGTCAACCGACCGCTGGCTGTTGGCCAGAACCCTGACCAGAAACTTGACCAGCAACTTGACCAGCAACGAACAGTTCGATGCTCCCGACACAGGTCGACATTTCAATTGCGCCAGCCGGCTCCGGCCAGTCTTTCAACCGCCAGCGAGCCGGCTGACCTGCGTTCACTTCACCAATCCTTCCGCGAGCATCGCTGCATGTACCGCAGGACGATGAGCGACCCGCTGCTGGAATGCCTGCAGATTTGCAAACGCCGTGAGATCGACGTGAGTCGCACGCGACCAGCTCAGGACGACGAACAGGTAGGCGTCCGCGACCGTGAAAGTATTCCCCAGCAGATAATCACTGCCAGCCAGTGCCCGATCGACATAGCCCAGGCGCTGCGTCAGCTTGTTCTTGACGGTGGCCTTGTATTCTTCCGGCGTGGTCGGCGCGAACAGCGGGCTGTAGCCCTTGTGCAGTTCGGAGGAGATGAAGCTGAGCCACTCCATCAACCGGTAGCGGGCGAGCGTACCTGCGGCGGGGGCCAGACCGGATTGCGGTTTGAGATCGGCGAGGTACTGCAGGATCGCGTCGTTCTCGGTCAGGAACTGGCCATCGTCCAGCTGCAACACCGGCACGTAGCCATTCGGATTCACCTTGGTGAAGTCGCCGCCGTCGTGGGAGGTCTTCGTCTTGAGGTCAACTTTCTCCAGTTCGGCCGGCAGGTCGGCTTCGTGCAGGACGATGTGAGAAGCCAACGAACAGGCGCCACGGCTGTAATAGAGTTTCATGCGCAATTCCGTACTTCCAAGCGAACCCAGGGGGCGATAAAGATACACGAGTCGGAATCGGAATCGGATTCGGTGACAGCGCAACGCCCCAATCGCCCTTTGCCAGCCCTACGCACTGCCCCAGGCCAGCCCCTGCCGGTCGAATACATCCGATACACCATTCACGCAGCCCAATTGCAATCTTGGTGCAGCCACGACGCAACCTTGGCGCGAGTTGCCGCGTCCAAGCATTACTCATACGCAAAGGCAGGGGACCAGGCATGACACTGCAAGCAAAATCGAAGACCGCCCGGCTGGGAGGGATACTGTCACTGGTTGCCTGCCTGGTTGTGGCCATGGCCGGCATTGCTCCGGTCGTTGTGGCAGCCGATAACGGCGTCTCCAAGGTCAATGGTTCCGTCCATGTGGCTGCCGGTGAGCAGACCGGTGATGTTGAAACCGTCAACGGATCGATACAGATCGACGCTGGCGCCAGCGTGGGCAATGTCGAGACGGTCAACGGCTCGGTGCGAGTGGGCGACCGCGCCACAGCCAAAGCGCTCAATACCGTGAACGGAGGCATCAGCCTCGGCGCCGACTCCAAAGCCGATTCCCTGGAAACCGTCAACGGGAAGCTGCAGGTCGCCGAAAGCGCACAGATCGCCGGCAACGTAACTGCAACCAACGGCACGCTATCGTTGGCACGCGGAGCGAGCGTGGGTGGCGAAGTATCGAACGTCAACGGCGCGATGACCCTGGAAGGCGCTCACATCGGCAGGGGACTGCACACCTCCACCGGCGATATCACGCTACGCGCGGGATCGCGCATCGATGGCGGAATCCTGGTCAAGAAAACCACGCCCAGCCTGTTCAACTGGCATCACCGTAATCCCCGCATCGTGATCGGCCCGGACGTCGTCGTCACCGGCCCACTGAAGTTCGAACGCGAGGTCGACCTGTACGTGAGCGACCGCGCCAAAGTCGGCCAGATCGAGGGCGCCACACCGGTGATGCTGACCACGGACGCGGAAGGAAATTCGATCCCGAAGCAGTGAGGGGAGGCAACCGGTCAACTGGCTAGCTGGCTACTGGCCGGATATTCCGACCTCTGGTCTGGGCTTCGGCACAGGTTCTAGCCGACTTGCCAGCAGCCGGTGGCCCGTTGACCTTCTATCCCTCCGCCCCATACCTCACCACCCCTTCCCCATCCGTGTTCCGCCGCAACCGTCCCGCGTGCGCGAGGTACTCCAGATGCGCCAGGGCCTCGGCCAGTCCCAGAAACATGTGGATACCTTTCAGCTCGCGCCGGTACATCAACGGCAGCATTTGCGCAGCGGTCCTCGGTATCGCGCACGCTTTGACGACTTCATCGAGCTGTTCTTCGTGATGGCGGCGCAGATCATCGATGCGCTGTCGCAAGCCGCGGAACGGCACTCCATGGGAAGGCAGCACCAGAGTGTCTTCGGGCAGTGCTCGTAACCTGATCAGCGACGACAGGAACGACTGCAGAGGATTCATATCTCGATTGTAGAAAGTGAAGCCGATGTTCGATGAGATCGTCGGCAACACTTGATCGCCGCTGATGAGCAAGCCGCCCGCTGCATTCGATAAACACAGATGCCCCTCAGCGTGGCCGTTGGTTTCCAGAGCCCGCCAGGCATTCGCACCCCACTGCAGGACTTCGTCATCGGCAACGAAGCGTTGCACTTCGGGCATGCCGCTGGTCACACTCCCAAAGCGCCGCGGCGACATGACCGGCCGCAACATTGTCGGATCGTCAACTCCATTGGAGCGAAAGAACGCTTCCGCCACCGAGCCATCGGACGCGCTCGCGTCATCGAACAGGTACCGAGCCTGCTCGAAGGTACGCCGCGACATCCACACCGGGACATCGTGCCGCTGCTGCAGCCATGCAGCGAGGCCGATGTGATCGGGATGGATATGCGTAACGAAGATTGCACGCAACGGGCGCTGCGCGAGGATCTCGTTCTCGATGATTTCCCATGCGTCTCTACCGACGTCTGCTGCCATGCCGGTATCTACCAGCACCAGTCCATCGTCGGTATCGAGCAGCCACACGTTGATATGGTTGAGATCGATCGGCAGCGGAATGCGACACCACAGGACACCCGGCGCGACCACTATCGTCTTGCCCGGCGCGGGCACGGCAACGTCCACATACCTCAGCCGCGTGGGGCTGGACGAATAGGCCGCTCCTTCTGCGGTGACGCCATCCGTTCGCGGCGGCGCCGGATCAAGTGAGTGAGGATCGGTCATCGGGTACGCCGTTGGAGAACTGTCGCGTATCATGCGGCCTGCCATTCCAAAGGTGAACCATGCGGGCCAAAGATGAAACCATGCGGGTAATCCAGCGCAGCCTTGTTCAAATTGCCCCGGCAATGGCGCTCGCCGCAGGCCTGGGTATCGGCCTGTGCGGCATGCCCGCCGCGAGCGCTGCCCCGAGCGCGCCGGAAAAAGCCATCGTCGCCGCGGTGAAAGCCCAGCAGAAACCCGCAGAGCAATTGCTCGAGCAGGTCGTCAACATCAACAGCGGCACCATGAATTTCGACGGGGTGCGCGCCGTCGCAGCCGTATTTCGCCCTCGATTCGAGGCGCTCGGTTTCAAGACGCAGTGGGTCGACGGCGCGCCCTTCGGCCGTGCCGGGCACCTGGTGGCGGAATACGTCGGCAAGTCATCCAAGAAGCGCCCGCACATTCTGCTGATCGGCCACCTGGATACCGTCTTCGAGCCTGATAGCCCCTTCCAGAAATTCGAACGCGCCGACACCAACATCGCCAAGGGACCCGGCACCTCCGACATGAAGGGCGGCATCGTCGTCGCGCTGGCGGCCATTACCGCACTCAAACAGGCCGGAGCGCTCGATAACCTGCACCTCACGTTCGTCATGAACGGCGACGAAGAAGACGCGGGCCGGCCGTTGCAGCTAGCGCGCAAAACGCTGATCGATGCGGCAGATGCTGCCGACATCGCCATCGGCCTGGAAAACGCGGCCGACGATCCGGCAACCGCGGTCTCTGCGCGACGCAGCTCCGGCGGCTGGCAAGTCAAGGTGACGGGACGCAGCGCGCACTCATCGCAGATTTTCACCGACGAAGTCGGCGCAGGCGCGATCTATGAACTGGCGCGCATCCTCAACGGCTTCTACACGCAATTGCATGAGGAGGAATATCTGACGTTCAACCCCGGCCTCGCCATCGGCAGCACGCAACTGGACTTCAACGCCGAGCCGCTGCAGGCAAAGGCATCCGGCAAGAACAATATCGTTGCGCCAGTCGCGATGGCTTCGGGAGACCTCAGGGCGCTGACGCCGCAGCAGATTCAACAGACGCAGGAGCGGATGCGCAAGATCGTCGCCGACCATCTGCCGCAGACCTCCGCCGAAATTACCTTCGACGACAGCTATCCGCCGATGGCGCCGAGTGCAGGTAACGACCGGTTGCTCGGCCTCTATGATCACGTCAGTCGCGACCTGGGTTTTGGAAGCGTGACGGCAGTGAATCCACGCCGCGCCGGTGCCGCGGACATCTCGTTCGCCGCGGATCACGTGGATATGGCCATCGATGGCCTCGGCCTGCTTGGCGGCGGCAATCACACGCCGCAGGAATTCGCCGATCTGCGCACGCTGCAGATTCAGGCACAGCGGCTGGGTGTGCTGTTGTATCGGTTGGGGAAGTGAGTCCGGAGTTTCTCGCAGAGCACGCGGAGCTCGCAGAGGAAGAGAGGATCTACTCCTAAAGACCGTATTTTCTGCTTTGCGAACTCCGCGTGCTCTGCGAGAAACCCCGCTGCTGATCTGAAAGTCACGCTGACCTGATCAGCCCATCTACCATCTGCACGCTGCGGCTCTCCGGAAACACTTTCTCCTCCAGCGCGCTCTGCGCTACACCAAGGTGAGAGCCGAGGATGCCTTTGCAGATTGCTCGCAGATCCAGCGTCGGCCGCAGATCGCGCCCCTGGTACAACGCGCCGGTCGCAAGTCCCGGCCAATCGGCAATCACTCGGCCTCCGGCGACAGCGCCGCCGACCAGGAACGCGGTTGTGGCAGTGCCATGATCGGTCCCACGTGTACCGTTGACTGCCACAGTGCGACCGAACTCGGTTACCACCAGCACAGCCGTATCGCGCCATGACGCACCCAGTGAGGTCCGTAAATCATCGAGCCCCTGGTCCAGGCCGCGCAGCCGGTTTGCGAGCTGGCCATTCTCGGCCCCCTGGTTGGCGTGAGTGTCCCATCCATTTGCTTCGATGACGGCAATACGTGGACCGTCGGCCGCGGCAAGAAACTTTCCCGCTGCAGAAGTGACCGCGCCGAGCGCCCTGAGAGGATCGCGAACACCCTTCTGCGCGTTCTGCATTCCATCCTGCATGTCTGCACCAGCGACTTCATCCGCCGCCAGAGCCGCCTGCAGGCGACTCGCGAAATACTGATCGTCGGCATACAGATCGGCGATCCGCTGCAGAGTGTCGGTGTCTGCTTGTGGCAAGGTCGACGGCGCCCATGAATTCACACGGGCCGCGCCCCGCAGCACCAGAGGCACATTCTGCGCTAGTGCCAGTGCAACCTGCTCCGTACTGCGCGCCCGAGTCGCAGGCATTGTGGGTAATGCACGATTGAGCCAGCCGTCATGAACAGTGGCATTGGTCATCCCGTTTTCAAGCCAATCCTGGCCGTCGAAATGCGACCGTTCGCGATACGGCGATGCGACCGCGTGAAACACGATCAACTCCTGAGCTCGATAACGTTCGTGCAGGTGTTCCAGCGCCGGATTCAGCGCAAACAATCCATCGAGTTTGTATTGAGGCGCAGTGATCGCCAGCTCACCACGTTTGCCAGCATAGTAACCATCTCCGTAGGCAGGCACGGCAGCCAGCCCATCGAGCGCACCGCGCAAGATCACAAGCACAAAGCGCGCATCGGAATCTGTACGTGCAAAGAGACAGCGCGGCATAAACGCTGTTGCCGCCCCCAGTGCCGCGCCGCTAACGAAAGTTCGTCTGTCGATCATGTCTGCGCTCCGCCGGGACCGTTCTGCAATCGAAGGAAATTCTTGCGGATGAAAAAATCGGTAGAGCGCAAAGCGCCCTACCTGCGCTGGAACTCCGGGCTGACCAATAACAACGTCAGTCCCTGTGCGCCGCTCTCCGCCCGTGAGATCGCCGTGCTCGTTCGCTGTGTAAGTGCCGTGCCCAGCGACTGCATTCCGACTTGCAGCGGCCGGGACTTAGAACCGATGCGATCAGCAACCTGCGTTGCCCATTCGATGCGCCTGAGCAGCGCGTCGGGGCCATCCCACTGATCGGCCGTATCGGGCCAGCCTGCCGGCGAGCCTGGCGACCAGGGCCGTTGGCCAAGCAACTGGAATGGCGCCAGCACCTGCTGCGGCTTGTCGGGAACGAAGTCCAGCATGCGCAGCGCCGAAATCACGAACTCGTGCGGAGTCTTGAACTTGGGCGGCGGTTGAGTCGCTACTTGTGGCAGGTCGATCAATGCTGCATGGACCGCAGGCAGGTTGCCGTCGCTATCGCGAAACACTTTCGCGACATGCTCCACCGCTGCCGAAGGAGGGTCGTCGGCGATGAAGTGCCGCACCAGCTTCGTGGCAATGTGCGTCGCCGTCGCTGGGTGGCTGGCCACATCGCGCAGCACCGCACGCGCCTGGCCCGGGCCGTCGGCACCGTAACGTTTGCCCAGGATTGTTTTCGCGCCCGGCTGGTGAAAGTTTTCGCGAAAGACGTACTTCCCCGGCTCGCCTTCGGCCAGCATGCCGCGGCCACCACCGCCGACCGACCAGCCCGTCAACGCTTCCGCAAATGCACTCACGTCAGTCTGCGAATAGCCGCTACCCACGCCCAGCGTGTGCAGTTCCAGTATTTCGCGGGCCAGGTTTTCGTTGATGCCGACCTTGCGCCCACTGCTTTGCAGGCGTCGCGCCGCGCGCGTGGCAAGCTTCGAGTCCGGACCGATCGATGCTTGGTTGTCGAGATAGAGAATCATCGCAGGATGCGACTCGACTGCGTACAGCAGATCGATGAAGCGCGCCTGCAGATTCGGCCGGATCGCCTCGTTCTCCAATGTTCCAGCCAGCCCGATGACGGCGGCCTTATCGGCGGATACCGCGAAGTGGTTCGACCAGAAATGTACCAGCCGCTCGCGAAATGGTTCCGTCGTGGTGGCCGCGATCCGGTAGCGCGCCGCAACCTGATCGAGGTAGATGGGCACCACCTTCTGACGAATGTTCGCAATCAGCTTCTGCACGCGTTCGGCCTGCTTGCCGGACTCTTTGCGCAGATCACGTTTGGCTTCCTGCCCTTGCGTATATGCCGCAAACACCTGCGCCGATGTGGGCAGCGAACGGATGGCGTCCGGGTGCGATCGGGTTCCCTGGATCTGTGCAGCCAGCCAGCCGCGCGGATCGGTGCCGATCGACGCCAGTTCATCCGGCCGGGCGCCGAGCCCGAACCTGTTGGCGGCAATGAGATTGGTCAGCGTCACGCGATCAGCTCGTGGTGGAACCGATCCTTTATAACGCAGCAGCCGCGCCTGGGTTGACCCCGACAGGCAGCCACAAGAGAGATGAAGAGGAATGCGGCGAGGAATTTCGGCGGACGGACGACGTGTCCGAGGTCATCCGCTCAACGAGCCCGACTCAACCGGCCAGCTGCTCCAACGGCAGCAGTTCGCTCACATCCGTGGTGTCGCCCAGGGCATCGGCGGTGCCTATCGAATCAGCCGCTGCACGCTGAGTACGCAGCAGATCCAACACGCGCTCGCCGCTGCGCAGTATGAAACTATTGCCTGATTGCTGTTTGGCCACCTTCTTCACATGCGCAAGCAAGTGGGCGATGGCATCGGCACTAGTGGCACCGACCGTGCTCGAGTCCAGCGCCGCCACAGAGACAGTGAGCAATGGGAAGTCGCAACGGGCGCCATCGCGACCTGCCGCGACAATATGCCCTGCAGCAGCATGGTCGGGGGCGTAGAAGCCAGTCACCGCAGCGGCGAACTGCTCCACGACCTTCGTGACCCGTTCGCGCCAATCAGCCGAACGCATCACGACGACGAAGTCATCGCCGCCAACATGGCCGACGAAATCCAACCGCGCCGAGAACGCTCCTTTCAGCAAGCCCGCCAGATGCAGAATGATCTGGTCGCCCTGCGCGTAGCCATAGACATCGTTGTACGGCTTGAAGGCGTCCAGGTCGAAGTAACCCACCACGAAGCGGCGCTGCGATTCGATCAGCCGGTCGATGCAGCTGCGCACCGCCCCGTTGCCAGGCAACAGCGTGAGCGGGTTCGAGTGCTTGGCCGTCTGGAGTTGCTGCTCGGTGATCAGCCGCAGCAGGTCGATGGTCTGGCCGAGCCCGTGATAGCGGCCGTCCTTGGTGATGACGAATTCTTCGGTGAGGCGCAGCCGGCCCTTCTGGGTGACCAGGCGGCTGACCTGCTCCAGGCGCAGTTGGCCGTCGATCAGCAGTGTTGGGGATTCCATGATCGAGGCAACCGGCTTCTTGTTGTAGATCTCCGGGTGCAACGGTTTCGCCAGCAGAGCGAAAAGATCGTGACGCCGCACCACACCCACCGGCCGACCGTCGCGCACGACCGCCAGCGTCAGGTGTTCGGGCGAATCGCGAAACAGGTCGACCACATCGGTGACGCGCATGTCCGGTGATACCGGTGGCACGTAAGTCGCGATGTGATCCGCGCACAATGTACCGTGAGTGACGACCGAGCGATCCAGCGACTCGATCTGCTGCAAGGCGACCATGGGCGTCGCGCTCGGACGGCCGAACAGGTTTCCCTGCAGCCGGTCCAGGCCCAGATCGACCAGCTCGCGGCATTCGCGTTCGGTCTCGACGCCCTCGGCGATCACGCGACAACCCATCGCGCGCCCCATGTCGAGCATCGAGCGCACGAATTCGAGCTTGGTGGTGTCCGCATCGATACCGCTGACGAAGTAGCGATCGATTTTCACGAATTCCGGTTTGAGCTCCGACCAGGTGCGCAGCCCCGACGAGCCCGCTCCCAGGTCGTCGATGGCAATCGCACAGCCGGCATCGCGCAGGCGCTGCAGCGTCGAACGCAGGCGCGCGTAGTCATCCAGCAGGCTTTCCTCCGTCAGTTCGATCACGCAACGATTCGGGGACATGCCGGCGGCATGGGCGTAGTCGAGAAAGCGCGTGGCGAAATTCGGCTCCTCATAAATGCTGTCGGGCGACACATTCACGAATAGCTGCCCTGCGACGCGCGCGGCGACGAAGCGCTTGAAGGCATTCTGGATACAGAGGAAATCGAGATCGAGCTTCACACCGCTGCGGCGCGCCGCTTCGAACAGATTCAGTGGAGCGTGTAGCCAGCTATCCGACGGCCCGCGGGACAGCGCTTCGAACCCGCAGACGCCGCGTGAGCGTGGATCCACGATGGGCTGGAACAGAGTCGTTATGCGCCCCTCGCGCACGAGCTCGGTGAGCTCATGGGTTGCGGCGTCCAGTCTGCGCAAGCGCAGCGTGGGCGAATCCGGGCGTGGATCGGACATGGCGGAGGACTTGATGATTTGCCCCAGGAAAAGCTCGGGTTACGTTAACGATGTGGATGGAGGCCAGTCTGAGAAGCGCATCGCAACGCTCATGGGAATGCTGACGGGAAAATCAGTACACCCCCTAAATATGTGATGGGGTGCGCAAACGACAGGCAGCGCCTGAATGGCGCCCGATCAGGAACGAAGGCAGTGAGGATGCGGCACAGGCGGTCCCGCATGAATCGAAGCTGGTATCGAGTCTGCGAGTCCAGATCGGACCGGCAGGTACGCCTTTCGCAAAGCAATCTGCGACGGCCTTCGGTCTACCGCGTTTCGCGGCTTATCGTGACTCTGGTAGTGATGTCGCGCCCATTGGCGCCCCCAATTGCGCCCCATGAGTTGGGGCGATCTTCCGGGGTGACCATTTGCCGGCAACAGCCGGCCGCAGTCCCTGCCCGCTTGCTTCGACCCTTACCGCTTCATCGCATCGAAGAATTCGGAGTTGGTCTTCGTATCCTTCATCTTGTCGATGAGGAATTCGATCGCGGCCAGTTCGTCCATCGGATGCAGCAGCTTGCGCAGGATCCAGATCTTCTGCAGTTCTTCCGCAGAGGTGATCAGTTCCTCGCGCCGGGTGCCGGAGCGATTGATGTTCACGGCCGGGAATACACGCTTTTCGGAAACGCGCCGGTCGAGGTGAATTTCCGAGTTGCCGGTGCCCTTGAACTCTTCGTAGATCACGTCGTCCATGCGCGAACCGGTGTCGATCAGGGCGGTGGCCAGGATGGTCAGCGAACCACCCTCTTCGATATTGCGCGCGGCACCGAAGAAGCGCTTCGGACGTTGCAGTGCATTCGCATCCACACCGCCCGTGAGCACCTTGCCGGAGCTTGGGATGACGGTGTTGTAAGCACGCGCCAGACGCGTAATCGAATCGAGCAGGATCACCACGTCGCGTTTGTGTTCGACCAGGCGCTTGGCCTTCTCGATCACCATTTCGGCAACCTGCACGTGGCGGGTAGCGGGCTCATCGAACGTCGAGGAGACCACTTCACCGCGCACCGTGCGCGTCATCTCGGTCACTTCCTCGGGACGCTCGTCGATGAGCAGCACGATCAGGTACACATCGGGATGGTTCGAGGTAATCGAGCTGGCGATGTTCTGCAGCAGCATCGTCTTACCGGCTTTCGGCGGCGAAATGATCAGACCGCGCTGGCCTTTGCCGATGGGCGCGACCAGATCGATGATGCGCGCGGTGAGATCTTCGCTCGAGCCGTTGCCACGTTCGAGCTTGAAGCGCTTGGTCGGATGCAGCGGCGTCAGGTTCTCGAACAGGACCTTGTGGCGTGCGCCTTCGGGGGAATCGAAATTGATTTCGCCGACCTTCAGCAGCGCGAAGTAGCGCTCGCCATCCTTGGGCGGACGGATCAGTCCGGAGATGGAATCGCCGGTACGCAGGTTGAAGCGGCGGATCTGGCTGGGGCTGACGTAGATGTCGTCCGGCCCGGCCATGTACGAACTGTCGGCAGAGCGCAGGAAGCCGAAGCCGTCCTGCAGGATTTCCAGTACGCCGTCGCCGTAGATGTCCTCGCCACTGCGCGCATGCGCCTTGAGGATGGAGAAGATGATGTCCTGTTTGCGCGAGCGGGCCAGGTTGTCCAGGCCCATCTTCTGCGCAACTTCCACCAGCTCGGGTACGGGTTTGAGCTTGAGCTGGGTCAGGTTCATCGACTGCCGCGACGCCGCCAGCTCCGAGGGCGAGATGATCCCTACGTCATCGGCGTCGAACGGATCATCCAGCGGCAGATCGTCGTGCTGCGCACTGCGGTGATTGCCGCGGTTGCCGTCGTTGTTGCCGTTGTTGCCGCCGCCGCGATTGGGGCGACGATCGCCGCCACCACCGCCGCCTTTGTTGCCCGGGCGATTGCGGGCCTGATTACCGAGGTAGCCTCTCACAGTTTGCTGTCCAGAAATGCAGCCAGGTCAGATTTGCGCAGAGCGCCGACTTTCTGACCCTCGACCTGGCCGTTTTTGAAAAAGATGAGGGTCGGAATGCCACGCACGTTGAAGCGCTGCGGCGTCTTGGGGTTGTCGTCGATATTGAGTTTCGCGATGGTCACTTTGTCTTTGTACTCGGCGGCTATCTCGCTGAGCATGGGCGCAATCATCTTGCAGGGACCGCACCATTCAGCCCAGAAATCCAGTAGAACCGGGCGGCCGGCCTTGACCACGTCGTCCTCGAAGCTTGCGTCAGTGACGTGCAGAATCGTCTCGCTGCTCACCGGAAACTACCTCCAGTCTCGTTCATGCAATTGTTTGGCGATGGAAAGAATTTACTAACGTGATCCGGTCAGATCGGACGCGGCCAGACCGTGTCAGGACCGTATTTAGTGACTGCGTGTGCCCGGTCGGGCACAATGTCGGGCGATCAAGTCTCCTCGAGGAGATATAGGCGGCGCGGCGGCGGCTAAGTCCGATGTGGGGCGGTGGGCCTGATGTCAGCCAGTTTTTGAGTGCCAGTAGTGACTCAAAGAGTCCCCGCGTCGGGGGCCATATCGTCGAAGGAGCTTGGTGCCGGTAATCCGGTCGGGGCGGGCGCGGATGAGTCCGCTTACGTTGGAGCTTATTAGAACCGTCCGATAACCAATTTGCAAGCCTCCACTTGCCGCATTCGTTCCAGACTCTATCTGCGCACCCATACTCCACTGCCCCATACTGCGTCATCCAGACTCCATCATCCCATTCCATTACCCAGAGACCCGACCGTCACATCTAATGTCTGACTCACACCTGACCGAACTATCGTTCTCCAGCCTGCACCTTCCTGAAACTTTGCAGAAAGGACTTGCGGATTCCTCCTTCGAGCGCTGCACGCCGATCCAGGCTCAGACATTGCCCCAGGCGCTCGCCGGGATGGATGTTGCGGGCCAGGCACAGACCGGAACCGGCAAAACCGCCGCCTTCCTGGTGGCGCTGTACGCCCGCCTCATTCGCGAACCAGTACCGCCGTCACGAAATCTGAATGCGCCGCGTGCGCTGATTGTCGCTCCAACGCGCGAACTGGCGGTACAGATCCACCGAGACGCGGAAACGCTCGGCTCGCACACCGGCCTGCGCCTCGGACTGGCTTTCGGCGGTGTCGACTACGAAAAGCAGCGCCATCATCTCGAACAGGGCGTGGACATCCTGATGGGCACACCGGGCCGCATCATCGATTTCGCCAAACAACACGTCATCGACCTGCGCTCGGTGCAGGTACTGGTACTGGACGAAGCGGATCGCATGTTCGACTTGGGATTCATTGCGGATATCCGCTACATCCTGCGGCGCCTGCCACCGCCCGATCAGCGGCTCAACATGCTGTTTTCCGCGACACTGTCGCAGCGCGTGCTGGAACTGGCCTACGAACACATGAACGATCCGACGCTGGTGCGCATCGAGCCGGACAAGATGACGGTCGATCGTGTACGCCAGGTGATCTACTACCCATCGAACGATGAGAAACCGCGCCTGCTGGTCGGCTTGCTCAAGCAGATGGATCCGCGCCGCAGCATGGTTTTCGTGAACACTCGCCGCGCCGCCGAAGATGTCGAGCAGTTGCTGCAGGCCAACGGCATCAATGCCGAGGCGATTTCCGGCGACGTCCCGCAGCGCAAGCGTTTACGCATGCTGCGCGACTTCCACGAAGGCACGCTTGCGGTGCTCATCGGTACGGATGTCGCGTCGCGCGGCTTGCACATACCGGACGTCAGCCACGTCTTCAATTACGACCTGTCGCAGGACCCTGAGGATTACGTCCATCGCATCGGTCGTACGGCACGCGCCGGCAACGAAGGCGACGCAATCAGTTTCGGTTGCGAGGAATACGTGATGTCACTGCCCGACATCGAGGCCTACATCGGCAGGAAGCTGCCCGTGGCCGCGGTGCCTGTGGATACGCTGCCGCAGATCGTCATCCCGCGTTCGCGTCCTCGTCCCCGCTTCGGTGACTCCGGCGGCGGTTCGGGCCGGCGTGGAGGTGGTGGTGGCAGACCGGGCACCCGATCCGACGGTCGTCCCCGCCCAGGCTCGGGCGGACGACATGGCTCAGGTGGTGGACACGGTGGCCATAGAAGCGCGCCTCGCCCCGCACAACACTCCGCGGCACCGCCGGCAGCCTCAGGCGACAGCCAGACCGGTAGTCAATCGACCCAGCACTCGACTGCGCAGGCAACGCAACACGCGGATCATTCAACCCAGGCCGGCACTCAGGCGGCAGATCCGAACAAAGCTCGCCGCCGACGCCGCCGTGGTAAGAGAAGCGGTACCAGTGGAGCTGCGGGCGCACCGCCGCAGGCAACGGAATAGGAACGGGTAAGGGCGATGTAGGTACTGAGGCGATGAAATCAAGTGCGCACGCGACCGTTCAGTCCGCCGCACTTTCCTCGCCGCCCCCTAGCAACTCGATAACCCCTGCTACGGCCGGGAACTCCGCAACAAGCCGTTGCTCCTGGCTCGAATCCGGCCGCGATATCGCAAATATCTGTGCGACGCCATAGTGGCGCGCGGCCCGCAGCACCGGCAGGCTGTCATCGACGAACAGGCTGCGGCCGGGCGCGAAATCCAGCTGCGCCTGCAGGCGCTCCCAGAATTGCGGATGTTCCTTCGGCACGCCGTATTGATGCGAGCTGATCGCCGTATCGAAATGCCGCAACAGGCCGGTCTGCTCGGCTTTGATGGTCAGGGTGTCCTGATGTGCATTGGTCACCAGCACCGTACGCAGGCCGCGCTGACGCAACTCTTCCAGGAACTGCGTCGCGCCGGGCAGGAAGCGCACCTGCTCGCGCACCTCGCGCTTGAGACCGGCGATATCCAGCCCCAGCTCGCGACTCCAGTAGTCCGTGCAATACCAGTCGAGCGTTCCCTGGATAGCTGCAAATCGTGGCGCGAGCGTCGCGACGGCAGCCTCGAGCGTCAGCGAGTTACGCCGCGCAAAGCGCTCGGGCACCAGTTCCTGCCAGAAATAATTGTCGAAGCGCAGGTCCAGCAAGGTGCCGTCCATGTCGAGCAGCACGGTGTCGACGGCATTCCAGCGAGGCAGCTTGTCCGGCGCTGCGCCGTGCGCCAACCGCTGCGAACCAGGCGCTGATGCGAAGTCCATGGGGCGTTCCGGTAGCTTGCGAAATTGCGGCTGCCGCGCCAGATCGATTTCTTCAATCCGTCATACATCGGCGACAGCGACGGAAGTAATCTGCGCAGAGCTTGCCGCAGGCCGTATCATACCGGTTCGCGCTGCTTCCCCTTAAGGCTTCAAGTCCACAAGAGATACCGACCGCGATGGAATTGGGCTGGACCGCTCTGGCGTTCATCATCATTACTGCCGCAGTTGCCTGGTTCTGGCAGGACAGCCTGGCGGCCCGGGAACGAGCCAATTCGGCCGCTATCGAAGCGTGCGAACGACTCAGCCTGCAGTTTCTCGACGGCACTGTCGCCTTCGCGCGGATCGTACTGACTCGCGGCGCGGGCGGTTCGATCGCGCTGCGACGCACTTACGTATTCGACTACACCGCCAACAGCATCGAGCGCAGGCAGGGCTTCGTCCTGCTCACCGGACAACGTGTCGAATCGGTGGGCTATGCAGCTGGAGAAACTCAGCCGCGGGTGAGGATTGCCGCGCAGACCTTCACGCCGACGACGCATGAACACACTCCCGATCGAGGCAACGTGCTCAACCTGGAAGACTGGCGGGCGCGACAACGCACTACCCATCATGGCGGTCAGAGCACGCACCAGGACCATGGCCACCATCAGAGCCAGGCCCAAAACCAGAATCCAAGCCAGAACCCGAGCCACGACCAAGGTTCGCACCCCACCTCGGCGCCCGCTTCGTGGCGCGATCATCCGCCGGCCGAACGGCCCTCCGATCATAGCGATCGCAAGCATTGATCCCGCACCGCCACCAGATCGCGCGGTGCGCCTGCTGTGGCTGTGCGCTCGCAGGTTGGATAAAGTACCGCCGCGATGAGTGAATCGGAAAACAACGTCGAAACGGAAACCTTCCGGCGGCTGGAACGGCTCAGGGGCCTGCGTATCGAGCATCGCGACCTGGATGACGTGATCCACCGGCTGCAGATGGACCTGTATGTCAACGAAGTGCAGCTACGGCGCCTCAAGAAACGCAAACTGCTGCTCAAAGATCAGATAGCACGCCTGGAAAGTGAGCTGATTCCCGATCTGAACGCTTAGCCGGGAACCGCCGGCAGGGCGCACTGGACCCAAGCCAACCGGACCGAAGACTTCGCATGCAGGAATTGCTGCAAAACTTAAGGCAAGAACTGGAAGACCTGCTTGCACCTGCTGCATTGCTGCAGCTCGGCACGATCGCGATCGCCATCGTGGTGGCGTGGTGGTTTGGTCGCCAGGTGCGCGGTACCGATAGAGCGCGGGCCGTCGTTGTGCAATACGGCCTGCAGGCGCGCTTGACCGAAGCGCTGCTGATCGCGAGCCCCCATCTGGCGGCACTGGTCCTGGTCTCCGCTTTCGGTGGCGTGTTGCACGCGCTCAAGGCCCCGAGCCACCTCGTCGATCTCGCAATCACGCTGGCAGGACTGTTGCTGCTCATCCGCGTTGCGGTGTACGTCGTGCGCCTCTCGGTCGGCAACCGCACGAAGGGTTGGGGCAACACCATCACTTTCATCGTGTGGGGCATCATGGCGCTGCACGTGCTGGGCTGGTTCGAGCCGGTAGTGCAAGCGCTCGATAGCGTCGGCGTCAGCACCACCAAGAGCCGCGTCACCCTGTGGTCGGTGCTGAAAATCCTGTTTACCGTCGGCGCTTTCATCCTGATAGCCGTGTGGATTGCACGCTGGATCGAGCGGCGGCTGATGGCGATGCAGGGCCTGGCGCTGAGCATGCGCATCGGCATCGCCAAATTTGCGCAGACTTTCCTGGTGGCGTTGTCGATTCTGCTCGGCCTGAATGCCACCGGCCTGGACCTCACGACACTCAACGTGCTCACCGGCGCGGTCGGTGTCGGCCTTGGCTTCGGCCTGCAGGCGATCGTTGCTAACTTCATCAGCGGCTTCGTACTGTTGATGGACCGCTCCATCAAGCCTGGCGATGTCATCAGTTTTACGGGCACCACGGGCACCACCACCGAGGGCTTCGGCTGGGTACAGGAACTGCGTGGCCGCTACATCGTGGTACGCGATCGCGACGGCGTCGAGACGCTGGTGCCGAACCAGCACCTGATCACCAATCCAGTGATCAACTGGAGCTATACCGATCCGCGTGTACGCCTGAAACTGCCGGTGCGAGTGAGCTACAAGGACGATCCGGAGCTGGCGCTGACGCTGTTGACCAGGGCCACCGAGGGCCACAAACGCATCCTGCACGATCCCGCACCCGTCTCACGCATGATGGGCTTCAACGATTACGGGTTCGACCTGGAATTACGCTTCTGGATCGCCGACCCGCAGGAAGGCGTCAACAACATTCGCTCCGATGTGAATCGCGCCATCTGGCGCTTGTTCAAGGAAAACGGCGTGACGATTCCAGTCGCGCAGCGCGAGATCGTGATGGAGATGAGAAACGGCGAGCGACAGGCATGAGCCTTGCGCCTCCCGATGCAGCCATCGAGCTGCACTTTATCCGCTCCGGCGGCCCCGGCGGCCAGAACGTCAACAAGGTCGCGAGCGCGGTGCAACTTCGTTGCGATCTGAAGCTGTGGCCCACTCTACCGGTGCGGGTGCGCGCCCGATTACGCACGCTCGCCGGCCGCCGCCTGACCTCCGACGACGTGATTGTCATCAGCGCGCAGCGTTTTCGCACCCAGGAACACAACAAGCGCGACGCTTTCGAGCGCCTCGAATTACTAGTGAGCGAGGCACGCATCGAACCGAAGATCCGCCGCGCCACACGCCCTACCCGTGCCTCGAAGGAACGCCGCCTCGAAGGCAAACAGCAGCGTAGCAACGTGAAAAGAGGCCGCGGGCGAGTGGGAGCGGAGGAGTAGAAGAAGAAGTGACAGGAGTCACAAGGGTCACGCGAGTGACACGAGTTCAGAGGTGACAGTGATCTGAAGCGCGAACCGAAGTAACCGACATCCGTGTCACTCCTGTCACTACTGTGACTATTGTCACTCCCGTCACTTCCTCCTACAGCGCCACCGCGATCCCCAACCGGAATTGCGCATCCAGCTTGCGCTGGTAGTCGAGCAGGCTCTCGCCGTATCCGTCGAAGTACTGGAACATCAGCCAGCCGGTCAGGTTGCCGCGGCTCAGCTTGGAAAGTGGATACGAGATGTTTGCTTCCACGCTGCCGTAGGTACTGCGCTGCCCCTTGCGCACTGTGGTCCAGAAATCGAGCCCGCCCTTGCTGCCGAAGCCGAACAGCCAGTCGACATAGCCGCGATAGTCCTTGAGGCCCGGATTCTCGTCATCCGCCTTGTAGTCGTGAATTAGCGGGGCGAAATAGAACCGCAAGCCATCGGGATCGCCGGCAGTGAACGTCGGCCGCATATAGAACATGTTGTAGCTGCGCGAGTCGGTGCCGTCCTTGCCGTTGGATTCGTGGCCGGCGCCCGCTTCGATGCCCAGGCGAATGCGCCCATCCCACACCCGCCCCAGATCGTAGTTCGCATAAAACAGCCGTGGCCGGTAGCTCGAATCGCGGAAGGGCTTGGACAGATCGTCAAGATCCCATAGCGAGGTCTGGGAGAACGACAGGTAGATATCGTCTATCCACGGCACCTTCTGTGCGAGCTTGCCGTGCTCCTCGAACAATCGATAGCGAAAGCTGAGTTGGAACTTGGCGTTCAGGCCACCGTCACCGCCGACCAGGAAGTACACCGGCTCGTAGACCGAAACCGCCAGCGGTGGCGGTTTGTCCACCAGCGCGCTCGGACCTGCCGCAGCAGGCGCCGTCTGGGGAGTCGACGTATTCGCTTCGATTACCGGTGCGGCGTCACTGGCAGCGGCATCGATCTGGAAGACCAACTGATTGGTTTGCAGGCCAGCGGGAGCGAGGATCGCGGTTCCCGCCACTTGCGCAGGTAGCGTACCTGTGAGCTTTACCCGGGCAAACTCGTGCGGCGCAACCTCGATGCGGCCGCTGCGGGCGGGCGTGAATTCAAGTATGGAAGTGGCGGCCGCGCTCTCGAAGCGCACCCGCAACGGCGTCGGCAGATCGATGACGAGCGGCTCGCTCTCGTCATTGGTGATTGTCAGGTCCAGCTCCACGCGGGCACCCGGCGCGGCGCGTGCGATGGGCGAGGTAATGACGATATCCGCGTTCGCGATACACGCATGCATCAGCAGAACGCCAAGCACGACCCTGACATTCATGGGGTGACTCGACACGGTGGACGTGAGCGCAGCCTCGTGGACTCGCGTAAAGGTGTCAATACGATACTGTCTCGCGTGTAACTCCTGCGCGGACATGAAACTGAAACGAGAATGAGCTTGCGCCGTCGACAGCACGGAACGCACGGTGTGTATTCACGCGTGCGTCGCTTGCAGCACGCTATTGCGTATCTGCTCGTGAAGCACGAGTTGTGCGTCATCCGCAACCGCCGTCAGCATGTCGGTATAAGTCAATCGCCCCTCGGCATTGACGCCGAGCACCTGCCGGGCACGCAGCAGGTCGATGAAATTCTTGAACAGGGATTTGTCGAAGAACTCCGGGGAATTCAGCTCGTGCAGCAGCGACATCCGCTGCGCCATCAACTGGCATTGCGACTCGAGCACGTCCTGTCCGATGCGGCCACTGCCGGATTTGAGCAGCACCGCAATCACCAGATAGTAACGCTCGACAATCTGCACCGTTACCTGCGCGAGCACCGATAGCTGCACTGCCTCGGTGGATCCGGTTGGCGGCCGGCGGAACTGCGCACCTTCCTCCGACTGGACTAACTCAAGCAGGCCATGGTTCGCCAGATCGTCGAGCGCCTCAACGACGGCGTCGGCCAGCTCGGCCTCGCTCCAGCGCAGAAACAGCTCGTCACGGACATAGGGATAAGTTCGCCACATGAGCCGCTGGATATCCGCGACGTTCATCGTACGATTATTGAGGAAGCAGCAAGCCACCAGCGACGGCATCGCCATCAGGTGCAGGGCGTTGTTGCGAAAATAGGTCATGAGCACAGAATTCTCTTCCGTCATTTTCATGACGTCGCCCAGGGCATGCTTCAACCGCTGCACCACCCCGATGCGCTCGCCGTAACGAACCATCGACGCGCCATCCATCTCGGTGACCCATACCAGCGGCGAATAAGGTGCCTGACGCAATAGCGATGCGTACAGCTCAAGCTGCCGCGACAGGTCGCTCTCGAGCATCGCCTGCTTCGGAGTTGCCAGCAATGCGAGCGCCAGCAGATTGATCGGCGTCACGCACGCGGCACTGTTGATGTTCGTCATGATGCGCGTCGCGAGATCATCCACGGCCGGCGCCAGCCAGGATGGCCGTTCGTTCTTTTCCGGTTGCCCCGGCCGCCGCTGCGGTGCGTACTTTTGCAACACCGCATCCAGCGCGATGGGTTCGCCGAAACTGACGTGAACCTTGCCGAAGCGTTTGCGCAGCGCCGGCAATGTACGCAGGATCCCGAACACGGATTCCTTCTGCTTGGCCTGCCCGGACAGCTCACCAATGTAAGTCTTGCCTTCGACCAACCGTTCGTAACCGAAATACACCGGCATGAATACTATGGGCCTGCGTGGGTCGCGCAAGTAACTGCGCAACGTCATCGACAGCATGCCGGTCTTGGGCTGCAGCAGCCGGCCGGTGCGACTGCGGCCGCCTTCGATGAAGTACTCGATGGAATGGCCGCGCGCCATCATCAGTCCGAGATACTTCATGAATACCATCGTGTACAGCGCGTTGCCCTTGAAGCTGCGCCGCATGTAGAAGGCCCCGCCCCTGCGCAACATGCCACCAACCACCGGCATGTTGAGATTGACTCCCGCGGCGATGTGCGGGACGGCGAAGCCCTTGTAATAGATCGCATACGAGAGCAGCAGATAGTCCATGTGGCTGCGATGGCAAGGCACATAGACGATCTCCTTGCCGGCAGCGATCTGGGCAAGCTGCTCGAAGTGGTGCAGCTCGACGCCGTCATAGAGCCGCGTCCAGAACCACGACAGGATGCGCGCCAGCGATGCCACGAAGACATTCGAATAATTGGCGGCGATCTCTTCGATGTACTTACGCGCCAGTTGCAACGAATCGCGCCGGGAAATGCGTTTGGCACGCATCTCATCGCTCATCGCACGCCGGACCGCCGCCGCACGCAGCACCTGGGTTGCGATGGTGCGCCGGTGCGACAAGTCCGGACCGATAGCTGCGGCACGCTGCCGGCTCAGCAGGCTACGTAGTGTTCGCGTGCCGCGACGCACGGCACGCGCGGGATCGGCAACTTCCTCGATCACACCGCGCAACGATACCGGCGCGCCAAACTGCACGAAGAGGTTGCGCCCGTTCACAAGCAACGACAGGAACCGGCGGAAACGTCCAACGCGGTCCCAGTTCTCCGACAGCAGCAGGCGCAGCCACGAGCCTTCCTTTTCCGGTGCGCGGCCCCACAGCACGCTGACCGGAATCAGATCGACATCGAGAGTGGGATCGGCTGCGGCCGCTGCCACCAGTTGGCGCATCGCCGGCGGGATCCTCCGATCGATCCGATCGCCCCAGAAACCGGCACGCCGCTCCAGGAAGATGATCGACTGCGCCGGCAACGGCGGCCGCAGAGCCTGCAGCGGTTGTGGCAATCCATGCGCCTGGCAGACTTTCTCCAACACCAGCAGGTCCGCGGCGCCAAGCATGTCGAGCACGTAGCAGATCGGTCGTGCGTGCTGCGCGAAGCGCTTGCCCAGGTCCTCAGGCAGTACATGTGGACGCGCCCACATCGATATGGGCGCGCGCAACACAGCCAGCAAGAGACGATCCAGTCCTGACAACTCAGCCATCGGTGGTATTCGAACGCGGTCCGAAGCTATTGCGAACCGGACCCTTCTTCTTCAGCTCGAATGGCGTTGTCCTGCGCCGCTTTCTGCGCGTCGACGGTGTCCTGCACGCCCCGCGCTTTGTCCAGCGTCCCGGCCATATCTTTGAAGACCGTCTCTTTCACCGGCGGAGGCGCCGGCGCCGCTTCAGGCTGCTTGTTGCTTCCGCAAGCGGTCAACAGCGTTGCAGCGATCGCGACCAGCAGAACTCGCTGATGGGTAGCCATGAGAACTCCTGGAATGGGGCAATGCGGATAGTAGCGCATCCGCCGCTGCTTCCTGACAGGGAAGCGGAGAAAGCCCCCAACGCCCTTCCTCTTCGTCACTCATGTGACCCGTATGACTCCTGTCACTAACGCTGCAGCACCCGCCCCAGAAATCCATCCAGCAGCTCGCAGATTTCCGCAATGCTCGCGGTCAGCCGATGATCCGAGTCGAGCAGGTGCAATGCGCTGCGATACTGGCGCGCGAAACGGATGCTGTTGTCCACCGGAACAACATCGTCGTTCCATCCATGCACGATGCTGATCGGACAATTGGCCGGCACCGGCGTGTACTGCTCGTAGCCCGGCATGTAGAACGCTGGAGCCAGCAAAAACAAACCGGCCGCGCCAACCTGACTGGAAACAGCCGCAGCGACATGACCGCCGAGACTTGAGCCAACCAGCAACGGCGCTGCGGGTAAAGCCTTGCAGACCTCCAGCAGGCGGGCAACGCGAACGGCCGGATCGGCCATGCCGCGATAATCCACCGATTCAACCTGCAGGCCGTGACGACGCGCGACTTCCGCCATTGCGACAATCTTGCCGCCCCACGGTTCGCCATCCTGTCCGTGTGAAAACACGATACTTGAGTTGAGCATTACGTTGGTTCCTATGACCGGTGGTCATGCTGATGGAGCCGGATTCTTCTCGAGAAGCGCGCAGCGCTCGCCGCGAAATCGCAGATTCGTGTCGTTCGGATTCGCCCCTGGCGCGCGCGGCGAACAGCCCTTCCGCGATCTGGCACTAATCCGTGCCTTGCGGGGGTTGCACTGCGCCAGCCTCACTGTCCGCGGCAAGGCCGACGAAGTCGAACGAATTCGGATCGGCAAGGTGCGATGGCACCAGGTTGCGGATGCTGGAGAAGATCGTCTCGCTGCGACCCGGAAAGCGCTGTTCCCATTCGTGCAGCATTTTCTTGATTTCAACCCGCTGCATATTGTCCTGCGACCCGCATAACGTGCACGGGATGAGCGGAAATTCGCGCGTGCGCGCGTAACGCTCGATGTCCGCTTCGGCAACGTAGGCCAACGGACGGATGACGATGTGACGGCCATCCTCGGAACGCAGCTTCGGCGGCATCGCCTTGAGCTTGCCGCCGAAGAACATGTTGAGGAACAGGGTTTCGACGATATCGTCGCGATGATGACCGAGCGCGACCTTGGTGATGCCGTTCTCAGCGGCATAGCGATACAGCGCACCGCGCCGCATGCGCGAACACAAGCCGCACATCGTCTTGCCTTCCGGGATCACCCGCTTCACAACGCTATAAGTGTCCTGTTCGATGATGTGAAAGGGCACACCCAGTGCGGTCAGATACTCAGGCAGGACATGCGCGGGAAAGCCCGGTTGCTTCTGATCGAGATTCACGGCGATCAGTTCGAAATCGACGGGCGCGCTGCGCTTGAGGGACAGCAGAATGTCCAGCAGCGTGTATGAATCCTTGCCGCCGGACAGGCACACCATCACCCGATCGCCCGGCTCGATCATGCGGAAATCTTCGATAGCCTTGCCAACGAGGCCGCGCAGCCGCGCCTGCAGACGCTTGAAGTTGTTGGAAGGTTCGAGAACGGCGGACATGAAGCGGGCCTGCTGGCAAATGGGCAACTGGCCAATAGCCAGAGCCGTGAGTCGGAGGAGAGGATTGTAGCTGGTGACACCTGTCAACTGACCGATGTTTGCGGCCCGCACTTACCGCCAACCGCTATTCCTCCAGATACTTCCCCTCCACATACCGGATCCATGCCGCGGCGGACAGCGGTTTGCCGGTAGCGTTCTTGATGAGTTCGGGGGTGCTGAGGCTGGCGCCAAGGCTGTGCACGTTCTGTCGCAGCCAGTCGAACAGGCCGCTGAACTTGCCGGCGGCGATCTCCTCGTCCAGCGTCGGCAGGTCGGCACGCAGGGTTTCGTAAAGCTGGCCCGCGATTGCGGCGCCAATGGCATAGGAAGGGAAATAGCCGAACGACCCCACCGCCCAGTGCACGTCCTGCAGGCAGCCCTCTGCATCGTTTGCCGGGCGCACGCCGAGGCGATCCCCGATGCGCGTATTCCACGCTTCCGGCAGGTCTTTGATCTTCAGCTCACCCTTCAAGATCTCCTTCTCCAATTCGTAGCGCAGCATGATGTGCACCGGATAGGTGACCTCGTCGGCATCGACGCGAATCAGGCTGCGGCGGACGCGGATCAGCAGGCGATAGAGATTCTCGGCCTCCCACTGCGGGCCCGATACCCCGAAGCTCTTCTCCAGCAGGGGCTTCAGGTAATGCAGGAACGGTTTATTGCGGCAGATCAGCATTTCCAGCAGCAGCGACTGGCTTTCCTGTACCGCCATACCGCGATCGTGCCCCACCGGCTGCCCGCGCCAGGCCTCCGGCAGGCCGACGTCGTACATCGCATGCCCAGTCTCGTGCAGCACGCCCATCAGTCCGGTCAGCGGATCGGTGGGATTGAAATGGGTGGTGATGCGGATGTCCCCGGGCAGGCCGCCGGTGAACGGATGTTCGCTTTCATCGAGCCGCCCGCGCTCGAACGGAAAGCCAATCTGCTTCATCAGCTCGAGCGCCAACTGGCGCTGCTTGCCGGTGGAAAACTTACCCACGATCTCCAATGGCGGCCGCTGCGACTGCAGCTCGATTACGTCCTGGATCAGTCCCGGCAGCCGGCGACCGAGCGTGGTGAACATAGCGTCGATCTCGGCACTGCGCAGCCCGGGGCTGAATTCGTCGGCCAGGGCGTCGTACGGATCGAGGTTCAGGGCCTTGCCGAGCAGGTTCGCCTTGTCCCGCAGCAGGTTGGTCACTTCTTCCAGGTGCGGGGCAAAGTAGGCGAAATCGCTCTTCTGCTTGGCCTCGACCCATTTGACTTCGGCGCGCGCGGTCGCCTTGGCCAGCCGCGAAACGAGGCTCAGCGGGGTGGCAATGGCGTGATCGCGCTCGCGGCGCATCTCCCGAAGATTGGCGAGCTGCCAGTCCTCAAGGCCCTGGGCGTTCGCCTCGGCGCGATCCAGCAGCCGGGAAACGCGGGGGGAAATCATCAACGAATGGCTTTCGGTTTCCAGCGCCGCCAACTGCTCGCCACGCAGATCTTCACTACCTCGCGGCATCATCACGGCGGCATCCCAGCGCAGCACGCTGGCGGCGCCACGGAAGGCGTGTAAGCGACGAAATTCCTGCTCGAGCTGTTGATACGGCGATAGCGGCATGGTCATCCCGGTGAGCGAACGAATCCCGCAACAGCGGCGAGCAGCGGACCTGGGGCGTAGCTGCGACAAACCTGGCGGGCGGAAGAGCTGCCAGTCTACCAAGGAGGGGCGGCACAGCAGCGGGCAGGGATCGCGCCGCCATCGCCGGTAATTAAAGTTTATTTAATGTTTGGCCTGCCGGACGCGCCAAATACGCAGTAAATCCGGGCGAATTCAATGTCGATCAGTGGATGATCGCGTGAAAAATTAATCGATAGGAAATGGAACCGTCAATTGGCAGCCGGGTCTCAGCTGATGTCCTCCTGCGGGCGTCCTGCGGACGCTTTGGACACTAGCCGGTGGGGTCAAAGCCACCGGCTTTTCCATTTCTGGGGGGGCCTGACCGGGCCTGCGTGACCTTGGTCGGCCTGAGCAAGGGCGCATCGCTCCAAGGAATGGAAGACGGCAATGCCAGCCTCTACGCCCCCGAACCGCGGTCTGAACCCCATCACGAAGCTCAGACGTTATCGGCCCCCTCACCCGGAGACCCCAGGCGAGGCGGTTTCTTACTTAGTGAGCCCCTGGCTGGGGGTGAGGCAACGCAGGAGGCGCGGTGCCATTGCCAGCCTCGCCAGCCGCAGCCCCGCGAAGTTGCTCGATCAGGCGGCTCACATGTTCAGGCGACTTCGAGTTACGTGCCAGCAGTGAATAGATGGTGGGCACGATGTACAGAGTCAGCAGCAGCGAGAAGCCGACCCCGTAGACCACCACCGAACCGATTGCACGACGGCTCTCGGCCCCCGCACCGGACGCGACCAGCAACGGTATGGCACCGAACAACGTGCACAGGCTGGTCATCAGCACCGGGCGCAGGCGAATTGCCGAAGCCTCGATCACTGACTCCACGAACTCCACGCCGCGATCGCGCAACTGGTTGGCGAATTCGACGATCAGGATGCCGTTCTTGGCCGCCAGCCCAATGAGCATGATGCAGCCGATCTGGCTGAAGACGTTGATCGATCCGTTTTGCACGAACAGGCCCAGCAACGCGCCCGTCACCGCCAGTGGCACGGTCATCATGATGATGAGCGGATGACGGAAACTCTCGAACTGTGCGGCCAGCACCAGGAACACGATGGTCAGGGCCAGCATGAACGTCACGTACAGCGCGCCTCCGGAGCGACGGAATTCACGCGACTCGCCGTCGTAGTTGAGCTGCGCCTCGGGCGGCAGTTCGGTGTGCACGACCTTTTCCAGGTAGTCGAGCGCTTCGCCCAGCGAATATCCCGGCGTGAGGTTTGCGGAGATCGTGATGGCCCGCAAGCGGTCGAAGCGCTTGAAGTCCTGCGGTCCCGCCGTCTCGGTGAGCCTGACCAGGTTCGATAGCGGAATCATGGTGCTGGTCGTCTGCGAACGCACATAGATATTCTCCAGATCGCTCGGGCTGGCCCGATCGCTCTCCCGCGCCTGCAGAATCACCCGGTATTCCTCGCCATTTTCCAGGTAGGTGGTCACGATGCGCGAGCCCATCATGGTTTCCAGCGTACGGCCGACCGATTCGAGCGACACGCCCAGGTCGGCGGCGCGATTGCGGTCGATGGCTACATCCATCTGCGGCTTGCGTTCGTAGTAGTCCGAATCCAGGTTCACCAGGCCGGGATTCTCGGCGGCGCGCGCCAATACGATGTCGCGCCACTTGGCCAGTTCTTCATAACTGGAACCGCCGAGGACCAGGCGCACCGGCGAGCCGGGACCGCGAATGCCCAAGCCACCAGGCTGCATTACGACCACGCGCACGCCAGGGAAATCCTGCAATTTGGTGCGCAGCCGCTGCACGATCTGCGTGGCCGACTCTTCGCGTTCGCCCCATGGATTCAGCGGCAAGGTGACACGTGCGGTATTGACGTCGCCACCACCGCCCCAGTTGCCCGAACGGGTCAACACGCGGCGCGCGTTACCACGCTTTACTTCATCGGTGGCCGCCGCCTCGATCTGCTTCAGATAGCGATCGACATAGCCAAGACTCGCGCCTTCGGGCGCGGTCACCATCAGCTGCACCATCGCGCGGTCTTCGGTCGGCGCGTACTCCTTGGGCAGGTGCATGTACAACAGCCCACCGAGCACCAAGGTCGCCACAGCAAGCCCAATGCCAACGAGCGGCTTCCGGATGGTCGCGCGCAACGTGGCTTCGTAGCGATCCGACAACCAGTGGAAGAATCTCTCCACCACCAGCGTGGTGCGGCTGCGCACTACGCCGCGAGCAAAGAACTTCGAGGTCATCATCGGCACAAGCGTCAGCGAAATCAGCGCCGAAAAAGCCACAGCCGTGGCCAGCGTGATGCCGAACTCGCCGAACAGGCGGCCGAGATTCCCCGGCAGGTAGGAGATCGGCAGGAACACCGCGATCAGTACCAGCGTGGTGGCAACCACCGCGAAACCGATTTCCTTGCTGCCGTTGACGGCGGCGATCAGCGCAGGCTCGCCTTCTTCGATGCGGCGCATGATGTTCTCGAGCACGACGATCGCATCGTCCACCACCAAGCCAATAGCGAGCACCGCGCCGAGCAACGTCAATACGTTGATCGAGAATCCAGCCATCACCATCACGATGGCCGCGGCGATGATCGACACCGGAATCGTGACCGCGGGAATCAGCGTGGCACGCAGTGTTCCGAGGAACGCATAGATGACGATCAGCACCAGGATCAGCGCGATCACCAGCGTGTGAATCACCTCGTTGATCGACTCCTTCACGAACAGTGAATTGTCGACGTTGATTTCCATGCGGATGTCGGCAGGCAGCGTCTTACGAATGCTCGTCATTTCATCCTGCACGCCCCGCGCCACATCCAGAACGTTGGCGGTGGAGGTCGGTACGATGGAAATACTCAGGCCGATAGAGCCGTTGGAACGCGAGATGGAGCGCAGATCCTCGGCGTCGCGCTTGACCTCAGCGACCTCGCCGAGCTTCACCAGCGAACCGTCCGCACCGCGGCCGATCACCAGTTGCTGGAAATCCTCTTCAGTGTTGAACCCGGTATCGGTGCGTAGCGAAAACTCGCGATTGGTGGACTCGATGCGCCCGGCCGGCAACTGCAGGTTCTCGCGACGCAGCGCATCCTCGATGTCCTGCACGGTCAGCTGGCGGCCAGCCAGCGCCTGACGATCCAGCCAGATGCGCATGGCATAGCGCCGCTCGCCGTTGATGCGGGCCATTGCAACGCCCTTGACCACCGAAAAACGATCCAGCAGATAACGGTCGATGTAGTCGTTCAGCTCCAGGATCGAGCGGCTTTCGCTAGCGACATCGATGACCAGCACCGGATCGGAATTCGCATCGACCTTGCTGATCTCCGGCGGGTCGGCCTCGTCCGGCAGGGTGCCTTGCACTCGCGACACGCGGTCGCGCACGTCGTTAGCCGCCGATTCGATGTCGCGGTCGGTACCGAATTCGATGGTGATGCGCGAGCGTTCCTCGGCGCTGGAGGACGTGATCTTCTCGACCCCTTCCAGGCCCGCGATCTGGTTCTCGATGATCTGGGTGATCTTCGACTCCACCACCTGGGCTGTCGCGCCGCGATAACGCGTGTCGACGCTGACAATGGGAGCGCTGATGTCGGGATACTCGCGTACCGAGAGCCGGTTTGCCGCCATCAAACCGATGATGGTGAGCAGCAGGCTCACCACCATGGCGAACACCGGACGACGTACCGAAAGTTCGGAGATGATCATGCGTTGTCCCGTTCGGGCAGGGTGTCGGCTGCCAGCGCCTTTACCGGCGCGCCATCGCGCACCTTCTGGGTTCCCTCCACCACGATGACGTCGCCTTCGCTCAGGCCGTTGAGAACTTCCACTTCACCGGGACGGCGCCTGCCGGTTTTCACTTCCATGCGCATCGCCTTGCTGTCGCGCACCGCGAAGACGAACTTGCGGTCGCCTTCGGGCACCAGCGCCTGTTCCGGAATCATCAGTGCGGGCGCCTCGGAGCGCATCAGCCTGACGGTCATCAGCATTCCCGGCTTGAGCCGGCCATCGCGATTCTCGATGCGAGCCCGCACGGTGATCGCGCGGCTCACCGGGTCCAGACGACTGTCGATGCTCGATACCACACCTTTGAAAGTGGTGCCGGCATAGGCGGTGCTGTGTGCGGTGATCACCAGCCCTTCGCGCAGGCTGGCCAGAAAGAGTTCGGGAACGGAGAAATCCAACTTGATGACGCTCGTGTCGTCCAGCGTAGTAATGACCGCGCCGGGACTCACGAGGCTGCCGACACTGATCTGGCGCAGGCCGACGCGCCCAGCGAATGGAGCACGAATGATGGTGTCACTGAGCTGTGAACGCGCTCCGGCCACGCGCGCTTCGTTGGCGCTCAGCGTCGCTTGCAACTGCACGAGCTGCGCCTCCGACAACGCCTTGGTCGCGAACAATTCTTTGCTGCGATTGAACTGACTGCGACTGTCGACCAGGGTTGCTTCGGCCTCGGCGAGCGTGGCGCGGGTCTGTTCGCCATCGAACTCCACCAGCACGTCGCCTTCCCTGACCTGCTGGCCCTCGCGGAAACGGATCGCGACAATGCGATTGGAAACTTTGGCCGTGACATCGAGCGCTTCATTGGCGCGTGCAGTGCCGATGGCCTCCATGTCCTGTGCAAATGGCTGGCTGCGTACGGTCGCGACCAGCACGCTGGCAGCTGTAGCGCCGGCGCCGAGTCCGGCGGCTGGGTCCTGCGCGGCAACGATACGATCGCCCGGGGCTGCCGTGCCCGGCGCACCCCCGTCCGAGGCAGCAAACCAGCCCACACCCACCAGCGCTACGACGATGGCTGCCCCAACCGCGATGCTACGAAGATTCAGTACCATTTATTCCAAACCATAGGCCGCCCGTCCCGACTTGGACTGTCAGGCGACTCTTCTGTTGCGTACACAATAATCACCACACTCCGGGGAGTTCAAGCGGGTCGCCGTCGATCCGGCTCGCAGATGCTCGAGCCTAACCGGGCGCCAGCCCCGCCCGCGGCGCGGGGACTGTAAAGAATCATGAATTTAATGCTTTCCGCATATCCGGCGGTGCGAGTGGCCGGGCGGAATGTCGCACAGATTCCGCGTCCAATGTTGAAATTTTATGGCGACGCGAACGCTGCCCGGTGGCATTGATGGCGTAATTCAGATCTCCGCATCGGAGGTCTCCTGGATACCTTCGAAGAGCGCGGTGGTGAGGTAACGCTCGCCCGTGTCCGGAAGCATGGCCAGGATGACCGAGCCTGCCTGCGCCTTCTGCGCCACCTTCACGGCAGCCGCAAATGTGCCGCCGGAGGAGATGCCGCAGAAAATTCCTTCCTTGGCAGCGAGCGCACGGGACGCCTGGATGGCTTCGTCGTCGGTAACGGTGACGATCTCATCGACGACCGCGCGGTTGAGCACGCCGGGAACGAAATCAGGAGTCCAGCCCTGGATCTTGTGCGATTTGAATTCACCGCCCGAGAGCAACGCCGCGACCGCCGGCTCGGTGGCAATGATCTTCACCTCGGGCCGCGCTTTCTTGATCATTTCGCCCGCGCCGGTCAGGGTTCCGCCGGTGCCCCAGCCGCTCACCCAGAAATCCAGCCGCCGGCCGGCGAAGTCACTGAGGATTTCCGGACCGGTGGTATTGCGGTGATATTCGGGATTGGCGGCATTCTCGAATTGGCGCGCCAGGAACCAGCCGTTCTTGCGCGCCAGTTCGTCCGCCTTGCGCACCATTCCGGTGCCACGTTCGGCCGCGGGGGTGAGGATCACTTTCGCACCGAGCATCTTCATGATCTTGCGGCGCTCCACCGAGAAGCTCTCGGCCATGACCGCGACGAACGGATAGCCCTTGGCGGCGCACACCATTGCTAAAGCAATGCCGGTGTTGCCGGAAGTCGCCTCCACCACCGTCTGGCCCGGCTTGATCGTGCCGCGCCGCTCGGCATCCTCGATGATCGCAATCGCCAGTCGGTCCTTGACCGACGAGGTTGGATTGAAAAACTCGCATTTCACGTACAGCGTCACGTTCGCCGGCGCGAGCCGGTTGATCTTGACGATGGGGGTACGTCCGATAGTGCCGAGGATGCTGTCGTAGATCATATGGATAGTGACTGGCGGATAGCGGATGGGGGATGGTCAGAAAAAGAAGACGAAGAGTGCGCGCGAGTTTGGCGGCGTGCAACTGCCCCTTGGGAATCTGTTCAGAGCCGGGGTATCCTGAGCTCGTCGGCTATTGCTTCGCGTCCCGCTGCCTCAGCCAGTTGGCGATGCGTTCCGGGACTTCGCGCTGTGCCGCCCCGCTCACATAGATGCCGATGTGACCGCCCGGAAACGCGTAGCTGGTGTAGTCGCGGCTACCGACAAGCTTTTCCAAGGGCTGACTGGCAGAAGGCGGCACCAGGTGATCCTGGGTAGCGTAAATGTTGAACATGGGCAGTGTCAGCTGCTTCAGGTCGACGCCGCGCCCGCCAATCGCCAGCGTGCCCCGTGCCAGGCGATTCTCACGCACCAGCCACTGCACGAACTGCCGGAACATTTCGCCCGGTTGGTCGGGACTGTCGAAGATCCATTTCTCCATGCGCAGGAAATTCTCCAGCGCCTTGGGATCCTCGATGTGATCCAGCAGGTCGATGTACTTCTGGCTGGTCAGGCGAAACGGCATCAGCGCCAGGAACAGGGCATTGAGCATCTCGCCCGGAACGTTGCCGGTCGCGGCAACCAACGCATCCAGATCGACGTGCTCGGCCCATTTGCTAAGCAGGTTCTCCGCGGTCTGGAATTCCACCGGAGTCACCATCGTGACCAGGTTGCGCACGCTTGCGGGATGCAACGCTGTGTAGCACAGGCTCAACGTGCCGCCCTGGCAAACGCCCAGCAGATTGATCTGCGGCAGGCCGGTCGAGCGGCGCACGAAATCCACGCAGGCCGGCAGATAACGCAACACGTAGTCGTCGAGGCCGAGATAACGGTCGGCGCCGTCGGGATATCCCCAGTCGATCAGGTAGACGTCCACGCCTCGCTGCAACAGACCGCGTATCAAGGAGCGGTCAGGCTGCAAATCCATCATGTAGGGGCGGTTGACCAGCGCATAACAGATCAGCATCGGCGTACGCACGCGGTCCTTGGGCGCGACACCTTCAAGCGGCCGATAGCGATACAGGACCAGCTTGTCCAGGCGGAAAACCTCTTCCTTCGCCGTGCCGCCGATCGTTACGTTGCCAACTTGTGCGAGCGCGCTGACACCGCGGCTGAGACGCTGCGCAAAGGCCTCCGCCTCCTGCTGCAGCTGCTGCGGATCGAACTGCAAAGCACTCATGAGGACTTCCTCGATTTCACGCGCGCCGCCGCACGGGCAGACCTGGCCGAAGCTCCGTTTGAGCCAGCTGGACGGGTTTGGGCCGTTGCTTTGGCCACAGATCCAGGCGCGACTGTTGTTTTGTGCCGCGCTTTGGCCCTGGGCTCGACACGTTCAGGTTTGGGTCCAGGCCCGGCCTTGGACGTGCTCCGCGCACGCGGCTTTTCAGCATCGGACGCAGGCATCTCGCCGGGAGTAGCACGGGCGGCAATGAGTTCGCGCAATTCCCGCAATTGTTCGCGTTGCTCTCGCAGTTGGCGATGCACGGTATTGAGCTCGGACCGTGTTGGCAGGTCGAACTGCTTGAGCGACTGCTCCAACACTTTTTGCTGGTGCGTGCGCACCCGCATGGCGGCGTTGCCAAGTTCCGCTTGTAACTTGGCATACGCGGCGCTGTGGGCAACCTTCGCATACACCTGTTCGCCGCACTCGACCCACAAGTCGTACAGCTCTCGATACTGGGTAAGCGGCCGCTGCTGTTGCTCGCGCTCATGCAGCCGCTCCCTGAGCAGGTCAAGCGCGTCGGCCTGTACCCCGGCGAGCACCGCTCGCAGCTCCTGCTCCAATCGCTGACATTCCGCCTGGGCGGCCAGCAGCTCGCGCCAGGTCTCCGAGTGCTCCCTCGCGATACCGATGGGAGGCAGCCGGGCCAGCAGATCCGACAACTGCGGGCCAGCCCCCGCCTGGGCATCGGTTACCGTGGTCCAGGCACCACGCCAGAGATTCATGAGCTCTTCGCCAATCCTGAACGGTGCCTCCGAGGTCCCTGCCTCACCATGCTCACCGCCCATGCCGGCCGTATGCTGTATCGACGCCAGGTAAGCCTTGCCCATTTCGAGCCAGTGATCGCCTACAGCATGCAATGTGTCATCAACGCTGCCGGGGCGGCCGCCATGCGGGGCGGCGGCGCTGGATCGCAACAGCTCGGCCTGCTGCCGCAGCCAGGCGCTTGCCCAATCCAGCTGTTGCGACGGCGAATCCTTTTCAGTCATGAATGCTCAATCCGAGTGAGACAGATGCGGCCGAGGCTGAAGGGCCCAAGGAATGCCGCAGAGCGCCGCGGTTCGTTATGACCGGCCCCTGCCTGCAATCCGCGCTTCGCCCCGATCCTTTGTTGCAGCGCCAAATAACCATCGTTAAAGTAGCCGCCCCGCGCGCCACGAGCGTCGCGATCCGGGATGGCTGTGCATTGTCCCAGAAATACGCCGCAAATACGGAAATCGCATCCGCACGCCAGCGTCCGACCCAACCTCCGAACTGCCGGCCACGCTGCGAACCGGTGCCGGAAAGAGCGTCAGCATGAGCGAAGAACGTGTCATCAAGAAGTATGCGAACCGCCGGCTATACGACGCTTCGCAGAGCCGTCATATCACGCTGGCAGACATCCGCAACATGGTCGTCGCCGGCGAACACGTGCGGGTGGTCGAGGATAAGACCAATGAGGACATCACGCGCCTGATCCTCATGCAGGTGATCGCAGACCAGGAGCAATTTGGCCGCCCCATTCTCTCCACGGCGCTGCTGGAATCGCTGATCCGCTTCTACGGCAACTCGCTGCAGGGGTTTCTCAGCACGTACCTGGAGAAGAGTGTCGAAACCTTCATGCGCCAGCAGGAAGTGGTGCAGACCCAGCTCGCGCGCATGATGACCAACGCTCCGCTGAGCGCGATGTCGGAACTCACGCGGCAGAATCTCGAAATGTGGAGCCGCATGCAGGAAAGCATGCTCGCCGCCTTCAATCCGCCGCGCGATGCACCGGGTGCGCGTGATACTCCGCGTGCCGCGGGCGACCCTGCGCCCGACACTCCAGAGGACACAAAGAAGTGAGATCCTCCCGGCTCAGGTCCGACCTGCAACAATCGACCCAGTACTCGACCCAACACGGGACCAGCTCGTCGAGCGTTGCAATGCCTCGGGCACGCGCAAGCCGCCGGAAATCGCCACTGCACTAACGCCTTTCCCTCCCGCTGGAGAGGGCAAGGGTGAGGTCTCATGTCGCTACGTATCTGCTTCGTCGCTTCGGAAGTCGCCCCGTTGGCCAAGACGGGCGGGCTCGCCGACGTTGCGGGTGCATTGCCGCGCTACCTACACGAGCAGGGACACGACATCCGTGTGTTCATGCCGTTGTATTCGAGTATTGGCCTTGCACCGCTGAATGCCGTGCCGGTGCCGCAAGCCCAGAACGTCGAGCTGCACCTCGGTGCTCAGACCTATCGTTTTTCGCTGCTGGAGACGCAGTTACCCGGATCGCGGACGCCGCTGCTGCTGGTGCACTGCCCCGAGGCCTTCGACCGGCCCACCATCTATACGAACGGCAGCGACGAACATCTGCGCTTCCTGGTTTTGCAGCGCGCCGTCCTGGAATCCTGTCAGCGCATTCTTTTCTCACCGCAGATCGTGCACTGCAACGACTGGCATACCGCACTGCTGCCCTTGTTGCTGAAATCGGTGTACGCCTGGGATCGATTGTTCGCGCAGACCCGCACGGTCCTGTCGATTCACAACATCGGTTACCAGGGCACATTCCCCGCGGCGACCCATTTCGACGTGGGCGGGGATGTGACGGCACTACTGTCACCCCTGGTCGCGAGCAGCGGTGAGATCAATTGGCTCAGGGAAGGCATTCGCCATGCCGACAGCGTCACCACGGTAAGCCCGACCTACGCGCGTGAAATCTGCACGCCAGCCGGCGGATATGGGCTCGATGGGGTGCTGCGCGAACGTGGCGAGATCGTCGGCATACTCAACGGCGTGGATTACAGCGAATGGAATCCGGCCATCGATCGTTACCTGCAGCATCGCTACAGCCCGGAACAACTTGCCGGCAAAGCTGCCACCAAGCAATCCCTGCTCGACTGGATGAACCTTGCTGTCGCGCCGACCACGCCGGTTGCCGGCATCGTGTCGCGGATGACCGTGCAGAAAGGTTTCGACTTGCTGTTCGATACGCTGCCGCAGATTCTTGCCAGCCGCGACCTGTGTGTCGTCGCACTGGGCAGCGGCGAGCGCCGCTACGAGGATTTCTTCACCGACCTGCAACGCCGTTTCCCCGAGCGGGTGGTATTCCATCGCGGCTATCACGAGGAGCTGTCCCACCTCATCGAAGCGGCCAGCGATATGTTCCTCATGCCCTCGCTGTACGAACCTTGTGGCCTCAACCAGATGTACAGCCTGAAATACGGAACTGTCCCCATCGTCCGGCGCACCGGCGGACTCGCGGATTCGGTGCAGATGTGGGATCCCGCCAGCCGCCAGGGTACCGGCGTGGTCTTCAACGATTTCGACGCACCCGCCATCACTTGGGCTATCCACACGGCGCTCGATCTGTTCAAGGACCGCGACGCCTGGCAACAGCTGATGCGCAACGGCATGGCGCAGGACTTTTCCTGGGACACGCAGGGAAGGCAGTATGTGCAGCTCTACCAAAGAGAAGTCGAATCAGCCGGCACAGGATGACCAGGACCCGCCATCATGATCTCCAGCGCGGACCCTTCCGCCCTACTGCGTAACGCAGAACACCTGGAGCGCGCCGGCCGTCTGGCAGAAGCGGAAGCGGTCTATGTGCAGGTGCTCACGCAATGGCCGAATCTGCCCAACACCTGGTACAACCTCGCGCTGCTGCAACGCCGCTCGGGCCGTTTCGATACAGCGTTGGCGTCCTATCAGCAGGCCCTGGATCGGGGCGTAACCCAGCCCGAAGAAGTCCATCTCAATCGCGGCGTGATCTATTCGGATTGCCTGCGCCAGGAAGCAGCAGCGGAAAAAGAACTGCAGGCGGCGCTGGCGCTCAATCCCAAGTACATTCCCGCGCTGCTCAATCTCGCCAACCTGCGAGAAGATTTCGGCAAGCGCGACGCAGCTCTCGGGCTCTATGAACGTATCCTCGCGCTCCAGCCGCACAACCACGAAGCACTGTCGCGCTACGCCAACCTGAAGAGCACCTGCCGTCCCGACGATCCACTGATCGACAAACTGCAATCAGCCATTGCCAACACGGCGACGACTTCCGCGGACAAAGCGAGCCTCGGCTTCGCTCTGGGAAAACTGCTCGATGCGTGTGGCTGTTACGACCGTGCATTCAACGCCTACGTCACGGCGAATCGGTACAGCCGCGAGAGCGCCAGCCCGCAGGCCGCACCCTACGATCCTCGACAGCATGAGCTGTTCGTCGCTCAGCTGATCGCAACCTTTACGTCGGTTCGTCCGAACCTGACGTCGAGCGTGGCCCGACCGATTTTCGTTTGCGGCATGTTCCGGTCCGGCTCAACACTGACGGAACAGGTACTCGCCGCCCATTCGCGGGTAACGGCCGGTGGCGAGATCGGTTTTCTGCCGTCGCTCGTGCGTACGCAGCTCGCTCCGTTTCCAGCGGCCTTTGCCGGGGTAACGCCGCAGCAACTCGATCTGCTAGCCGCGCGCTATCTTGAAATGCTGTCGAATCTGTTCCCCGGCAGCGATCGCGTTACCGACAAGCGCCCGGACAACTTTCTATACATCGGCCTGATCAAGCAGCTATTCCCCAACGCGAAAATCATCCACACGACGCGTGGCGCGCTGGACAACTGTCTCTCGGTGTTCTTTCTGCACCTCGATCACAGCATGGGCTACGCATCCGACCTGCTGGATACGGCTCACTACTACGCGCAATACCGGCGACTGATGTCGCATTGGAAATCGCTGTACGGTGCGGACATTCTGGATTTCGACTACGACGCCTTCGTGCGTGAGCCGCGCGAGGCGGTGGCGAAGCTGCTGGAGTTCTGCGCACTGGAGTGGGAAGAGAGCTGCCTGCAGTTCCAGCAGGTGGACAACGCAGTCAAGACCGCCAGCGTCTGGCAAGTGCGCGAGCCGCTGTACAGCCGATCCTCAGGTCGATGGCGCAACTATGCGGCACATCTAGCGCCGCTACGCGGCTACTTGCGCGATCTTGGTATCGACCTCGACGCAAGCTGATCCGACGCACCGCAATCACGACCTCACCAACCACAGGCCGCTTGGACAAGCGGCGCAGCGTCGCTATTTCTTCAGCTTGATGCTCACCTGGCCGCTTTCCCGAAACGGGATAGTGCGAATCATGCCCGATTCCAGGACCACCTTACCCTCAATCTCGTAGTCGACCGTCTGCTTGCCGTTCAGGCGCGACAGCAGGCGGCCGATGCTGCTGACAAAATTGGTGTGCACGGTGAGATCGAACTCGGTTTCACCCTTGGCCGGCAACACGATGGGCTGGCTGGTGCCCTCCGCAAAACCATCGCCTTCCAGGAACAACGTGTACTCGATTCCCTTGATCGCAAGCTGTCGATCGTTGGGGTTCTGCACGTTCAGGTGCACCAGGAACTGCTGGTTGAACATGTCCGCCGACATCATCGCGACATTGATGATGGTGAGCCGCGGCGTTTCGAGCTTGGGCGTCAAGCTGCAAGCGCACAGCGCGGACAGGAGTAGCGCCAGCGCGCAGGCGCGCGGGAATGAAAGTTTCATTGGAGTCCCCCCGGGGAAGAGATAGAAGCGATGAGACGTGACGAGCGACGGGTGACGGGCAAGACAGGCAGCCGACGCTCTTGCCCGTCACTCGTCACCCGTCACTCGTCACCATTTCTACTTACGTCTACTTTCTCAACTTCGCCAGCATCTCGCGCGTCACCAGCACCACGCCCTTCTCGCTCACGTAGAACCTGCGCGCATCCTCCGCCGGATCGACGCCGATTACGGTGCCCTCGGGAACGACCCCACCGGTATCGATGATCGCGCGCTTGACGATGCAGCCGGGACCGACGCGTACATCGGGAAAGATCACCGCGCCTTCGACGTAGCTGCGTTCGTCGATACGCACATTGGAGAACATCAGCGACTGGTTCACGTGTGCACCCGAAACGATGCAACCGCCGGAAACCATCGAGTTCACCGCCATCCCGCGCCGGCCATCGTCATCGAGCACGAACTTCGCGGGTGGATACTGGCGCTGATGAGTCCAGATAGGCCATTGCTCGTCATAGATGTTCAGTTCGGGATTGACGTGGATCAGTTCCATGTTGGCTTCATAGAACGCATCCACCGTACCGACATCGCGCCAGTAGTGTTGCACGCGGGTGCGTACATCCTGGAACGGGTACGCGAATACTTTCAGGTGCGGCAATGCGTCGGGAATGATGTTGCGGCCGAAGTCGTGAGCGGTATCGGGCCGCAACGCCTGTTCTTCGAGCAGCCGATATAACAGGCTCGCGCGGAAAACATAAATACCCATGGAGCCCAGCGCAAAGTCTTCCCGCCCCGGAATCCCCTCCGGGTCGCGCGGTTTCTCGGCAAAGCGCGTGATGCGATAATCCTGATCGACTGTCATCACACCGAAACTCGAAGCTTCGGCGCGCGGCACCTCGACCACACCCACGGTGATGTCAGCTTTCTTCTCCACGTGCGCAGCGAGCATCGGGCCGTAGTCCATCTTGTAGATGTGATCGCCCGCCAGGACCAGGATGTGGCGCGGGTGATGCAGACGGATGATCTGCAGATTTTGGTAAAGGGCATCCGCCGTGCCGCGATACCACATGTCACCCAACTGCTGCTGCGCGGGAATGATCTCGACGAACTCACCCAATTCGCCGCGCAGGTAGCCCCAGCCGCGCTGGATGTGCTGGATCAGCGAATGGGCCTTGTATTGCGTCAACACCGACACACGCCGAATTCCGGAGTTCACGCAATTCGACAGTACGAAATCGATGATGCGGAATTTGCCGCCGAAGGGCGTCGCGGGCTTGCAGCGGAAATCGGTCAGGTGTTTGAGACGCTCACCACGGCCGCCGGCCATGATGACGGCCAGCGTATTGCGTGTCAGCCGGCTGACATAGCGTCTGGCCGCGGCTTGCTGCTGACTGGGTGTGCGCTTCGATCGGCTGACGGCACGTGCCGCCACCACAGGGTGTTCCATAGTCGACGCTCTCAGGGTTAAGCAAACGGCATCGCCGTCCGCCGCCATGGTAGCCGAGCGCGCAGCACTTGGCTGCGTCCTGCGCTTGCCCGTCCTGCGCGGGTTGGGCATTGTGCGGACCATGTCGCCCTGAGGTCGGTCTTCGCGTTGCGGATCCGGGGCGTCCGCATGCCAACACTGTAATGCTGCAAGGGCCCGATTATCGCTACCATCATCCGGTTCGGACATCGCGCTGCCTCCGTGACTGCCCGCTCGACGCCGAGCCGGGCATGCGGAAGCGTGCTGTTGTGCGCCCTCGCATTGGCAGTTACCTGCAAAGTCCATGCACAAGCCGCTGACATCCAGAAGCAAAAGGCAGATTCAACCGCTCTTGGTGTCACTCTTGGCGTCACCGACGACGCCGCGCCGGCGGATTGCCTTCCCGACCGCAGCGGTTATCTGCGTGGCCGCCTCAAAGGGGCCATCAACCTGGAGCTGGATTGGGGCAATGCGGGTACCCAGTGCACCGGCGCTGTGCGGCCGACGGATGGCGGAGTCCGCATGCGCTTCACGCACAAGATGCCCGAATCGAAGGATCGGCTGGTGCTGGTATTCGGCATCGCCGGATTGCGCGAGGGTCAGCCGGCGCGCACGCTGCCTGTAAACGTTACAGTCATCCGCGAAGGCAGCGGCGATTTCTTCGGCACGCAAGGCGATGACAAGTGCACGCTGGACCAGGTCACGCAAACGCCTATCGTAGGTATTCCGCATCGCACGCGCTCCTATCGCGTCGTGGTACGCGGCTTCTGCACTGAACCGGCAAGGGCTGTACGAGGCGCGGGCGCTGTGTTGCTATCTCGCTTCGACTACGCCGGACGCGTGGACTATGAAACTGAGGATAAGACCGAGGATGAGAGCCCGGCTGCCGGGAAAAAAACCGTTGCTGGCAACTAGGCGTCACACAGGCGCTGGCGGCGAGCTGGAATCACGATAAAGAACGCAGGAAATCAGCAATGTTGATGTGCCGGAATTCGATTGTGGGCGCCGAGCGGCGCGTGACGGAAGGTCGCACACTGGCTGCCAGCGCCATCCGCTTTCTCATGGCTACGCTGGCATTGCTGGCAATGCCCCTGAGCCTGTTCGCAGCCCCAACCGATGCCGAGCAGCTCGACCGGATGTTCGAGCGCTCGACCCTGCAGATTGCGACTCCCGACGCGCGCCTGCACACGTTCCACATCTGGATTGCCGACAACGATGCGCGGCGCGAGCGCGGCCTGATGTTCGTCAGGCAGCTCGAGCCGGATGCCGGGATGCTATTCATCTACGAAAGCCCGCAGTCCATCGCCATGTGGATGAAGAACACCAAGATCCCATTGGACATGTTGTTCGTGGCCGCCAACGGCCGCGTCATGCGGGTGGCGGAACACACCGAGCCTGAGTCGCTGAAGACCATCGAATCCGGCAGCAACGTCATCGGTGTGATCGAGTTGAATGCGGGTACCGCGGCAAAATTGAATATCAAGGCCGGCGCAGTTGTCATGCATCCCGCCTTCAGTCACGGATAGCGACGCATGGTGGCGGGACTGACCGGCAGCTCTCGCCAGCGAAGAAAGCGGCGCACTCGCGTGTGACGACTATTTAATCCGCCAGCGCGCCGACCCATTCGCTGCCTCCAGCAAGCGCCGATCGCCAATATTTCCGCGTAAGCGCGCGCGAAAAAACGGATTTCGCATCCCGCCGGTCGCTCCCAGCGCCGGATCTACCCCGTTGCCTCGATGCCATTTTTGGGGAACTTACGACATTTTCGTGTCGTTTGTAGGCCACGCTTGGCCCGCCTGGGCCGGCCACACTGAAGGAGATTCAAGATGCGAACGAATTGGGCCCTCATCGGCGCCATGGCGCTTGCCGCCACGGCGGCAAATGCGGCCGACGAAACGGGAAAGTGGTACATCACCCCGCAGGTCGGCTACCTCTGGACGGATTCGGACCGGGCCGTCGATGACGATCTGTACTATGGACTGGGAATCGGCAAGCACCTCAGCCCCGAATGGAGCCTCGAGCTCAACGCCGTCGGCGGTAAGTACGACAACGATTCGGGCGGCGGCCACCTGGACATCTCAGCCTTCTCCATCGACGCGCTGCGTGTGTTCGCGCGCTCTGCCACCGTCTCGCCATTCCTGAGCATCGGCGCCGGTTATATCAAGGACGACCCCAGTGTCGGCCGCGACTTCGGCAGTCCGCTCGCGCAGGTCGGTGCGGGCCTGTTGATCGACGTTGCGGAGAACGCCAGCGGCTCGTTCCTGTTTCAACTGCGCCCGGAAGTCAAAGCGCGCTGGGACTTCATCGACGAGCATCCCAACGATCACTTCGTCGATTACATGGCCGGAGTCGGCTTTCAGCTCGCGTGGGGTGCTGCAAGACCAGCGCCGGCGCCAGCAGCAGCGCCACCCCCGCCGCCGCCTCCGCCACCTCCTCCGCCGCCGCCACCCAAGGATTCCGATGGCGACGGTGTACTGGATCCTGCCGATCAATGCCCGAACACACCGCATGGCGTGGCGGTCGATGCGATTGGATGCCCGCGCAAGGGATCGGTGACTCTCAAGGGAGTGAACTTCGAATTCAACTCCGCCAAGCTGACCGCGGAATCGCGGCCATTGCTGGATGAAGTTGCCACCGATCTGCAGAAGCACCCGCGGCTCAAAGTGCAGCTGGAAGGCCACACGGACAGCGTCGGCGCCGATGCATACAACCTCAAACTGTCGCAGCAGCGAGCCGATGCCGTGCGCACCTACCTGATCTCACAGGGTGTCGCGTCGACTCAACTGACGGCGAAGGGCTACGGCGAAACGCATCCGCTCGCGAGCAACAGCAGCGCCGATGGCCGGGCGGAAAACCGCCGCGTTGCCATGGCAGTGACCGACAACCCCGGCGACGTGGACGTCAGGGGGCAGGAATCGAAGTGAAATGACATGACGTGACGCGATGCAAGTGATGCAAGCGTCATAGCCATTCGGCGGGCCGGTACAAGTAAAGGCGCGTGGATGGCGGCAGAACGTGACGAGTGATGGGTGACGAGCAAGATCGAGCTAGACTTTGCTTGCCCGTCACTCGTCACCTGTCACCCTTAGCATCGCGCAACTCTGCCCCTCACTTGACCCTCGTCACCCGCGTGGTCCGCCCCGACGGTGCAATCAAGATATACGCGCTGAACGCGCCGGCCTTGATGCGGACGCTATCGCCGGCCTCGATGGCAAATTGCGCGAGTGCTTGCGTCTGTGCCCACACCTGGCCGTTGTCGAGCGTCAACACCAGTTCGCCGTGGGGACGGGTGGCGATGCCAGTGACTTTGGCACTGATCGATTCGAATCGATCCGTATCCTGAGCCGCCTTCTGGCGCGCGAGATCGCCGGAGTCGGTACCGAAGTTCTGTTCTTTTGCCGCTTCGCTGGCAAGGCGCGCTACTTCGGCGTCGAAGCAGGCGAGTCGCTGGTCGCGATCTTCATGTGTGGCGCATTCGCGAAAGCCTTTGGGCAGCAACTCCGCCGCCCGCGCGCGATCCGCACCAAAACCAATTGTTGCTGCAATGACTGCCGCAATCAGCAGTCGCGAGGAGAATTCGCTCGGAAATTGCAAGGCAGAGGTGGTTCGCTTCATCGTGAATGCATCCTGCATTCAGTGTAGCCATGCGGCCACCGACCGTCACCGCCAGGCTCGCGACGGCGGGCCGAAGCCCGCCGCCGAGAGCACAAGGTCGCAGTACCGATGAGCAGTACCAGTGATCAGAAGTCGATCGTCAGATTCACGAAGCCGAAACGTCCGAGCGTGTCATAGACCTGCGGGAACGTGTTGCCGTTGGTCAAGGTGCTGATGGCACTGCTCGAACCGAGCAGCGGCGGATCCTTGTCCATCAAGTTGTTCACGCCCAGGCGCAACGTGTAGTTCTCCATGAACGTGTACGAACCCGTCAGATCGATATATTCCCGCGAACCGAGCTTCGCATCCGTCAGCGGGACTTCACCGGCCAGATCCGGATCCGAGCTGGTGTGATCCAGCTTGGTGGCATCGATATGCCGCCACGTGAGGGTCACATCCAGGTTGTCCTTGATGCTCCAGGTCGTGCGCAGGCGATGCCTCCATTCCGGAATCGGCTGCAAGCAGACCGTTCCATACAAGCCCACGCAATCGTAGCTGCCGCCGCCTTTCACCGGAGTCGTCTCGTACGAATCCGTGTAAGTGCCAGACAGGCTGAAGGCCAACCGTCCGAGGTTGCCGATGTCCAGACGGTAATCCGCACTCACATCGACGCCGCGCGTGCGCAGCTCACCCAGGTTGAATGTGCCGTCTTCGATGTAGCCACCGGTTCCGATCCACAGCGAGCCATCCGCCGGGCCACCGCTATCGGGCACGCGATGGACGAAGCCGCAATACAGCGGATTGCCGGTCAGCGCGCAGGTGGTAACGATGAAGTCGGCGCCGTAGGAGGAGATGACATCCTTGACCTTGATATCGAAATAGTCGACCGACGCCGTCAGCCCGTTGATGAAGGTAGGCGTGAACACCACGCCGAAGGACACCGTGTCGGAAGACTCAGGCTTCAGGTCGCGGTTGCCACTGACCAGTCCGTTGTATTGCGAGGCGCTGTTTTCAACAACGTTGCCGAACGTCGCGCCGCTTACGCCAGTGCGTGCGCACTGCGACCGGGTAAAGCCCGACGCCAGCGTATTTCCAGACGGGTCGTCGGCGTCCAGGCCGCCAGAGCATGGATCCGTCGAACCATCGAGCTGCACCTTGGGAGCAAGGAACAGTTCCTGCAGGTTCGGTGCACGGACAGCGCGCTGGTAACTGCCGCGCAGGCGCACATCTGTCGTCGGCGCCCATTCCAGGCCTGCCTTGAAAGTGTCGGTGGTGAATCCGAGGTTGTAATCGGAGTAGCGATAACCCGCCTCCGCCGTCAACGCTTCCGCAAACGGCTTGCCTTGCAGGATCGGCAGACGTGCCTCGGCGAACAATTCCCAGACATTGAAACCGCCATGGATCGGCAGGGTCGGAGCACCCTGTCCTGCCAGATCGCCGCTGTAGAACTCCTGGTCGGTCTTCAGGTCGACGCGCTCATCGCGGTACTCGGCGCCGAACGCAACGCCCAGGCCGTCGCTGGCTCCGGGCATCTTCAGGCCGTACCGGCCCAGGTCGCCGGTGATGGCGCCGCTGGTCACGATTTCCTTGGTGAAGCCCGAAGAGAATCCTGGCGTCTGGATGTAGGCCAGGGCTTCGGGCGTCACGCCGCCTGGTTGCCAGATGTTGTACGGCACGCAACCTGGTGCGCCGTTAGCACCGTTGGCGTTGGCAGCGCATACGACATTGCCGTTGGTATCGGTGACCGCCAGCAACGCATTGCCCATACGCCTGATCGACACGTCGTTCTGGTAGTTCTCAGTCAGGCGCGTCGTGCCATATAGCCCATACACATCGTAAGTCCAGCCGTCGGCGATGTCGCCGCGCGAGCCCAGCACGGCGCGGTAGGAAGTGTGGCCGAGATCGTCGATACGCGGACCGCCTTCGACGTTGCGCCTGCCGAACGTGACGTCAGCGATCGCATCGGGCGCTAGCGCCGCTCCGGTCGAGGGATCGACGCAGAACGCAGCCAGCTGCGAGGACGACAGATACGGGTTGTTGCAGTTCACGCTCCAAGCGCCGTTAGGCACACCGTTGGTGACGCCAAGACCGGAACCCAGGAATGCGCCGCTCGGGGCGATCTGCGCAAGGTTGCGATCGTCCATGAACTGAAACTCGGTATAGACCTCCGACTTGTCGCTGACCTTCAGGTGAGCGAACAGGCCGGCGGTGTAACGCTCGTCCGGGCGCTGATAGAAATTCGTCGGTGCAAAGTTGTAGCCGTCGCTGGCCAGGTAAGGGCGCAGCTGGCCGTTGGAACCGATGGTGTAGCCATCCGTGTTGGGATCGGTGGGACTGTTCGAGAAGAAGCGCCCCGGCACCGCGGTGGAAGAGCCTTCGCAACCGAAACTATCGCCGGATCCCAGCGAGCAGGCACTGAAATCGCGCTGTGCCTGGCTGAGTGCATCGACTTTGCGGTAACCGGCATAGACCGTGACATTGCCGGCGCCGTCGGCAAAATTGCCGCCCAGCATGAAGGTAATGTCTCTGGACACGCCGTCCGTCACGTTGTCGCTCGGCAGGGCGTAGCCGCTGTCGCGCACCAGGCCCGCGATCGTGTCGCTGTGCTGGTTGTGCTGGTAGAAGCCGTAGTTCGCGTCGATGCGTACGCCTTCGAAATGATCGTTCATGATGAAGTTGACGACGCCGGCGACCGCGTCGGCGCCGTACACCGCGGACGCGCCGCCGGTGAGCACTTCGACCCGTTCCACCAGTGCCGACGGAATCTGATTCAGGTCGGGTGCGGAGTTGCCGTTCTGGGTGGGATCGCCCGGCATCAGGCGCCGGCCGTTCACCAGCACCAACGTGCGCTGATTACCGAGATTGCGCAGGCTCACGGTTGCCGTGCCGGGAGAGCCGTTGGAGAGATTGCCGCCCAGGTCCGCAAAGGCCTGCGGCAGGTTGTTGATCAGGTCCTCGACGCGGGTGACGCCTTCGATCTTGATCTGATCGGCGCCCACCGACTGCACTGGGCTGATGCTGGTGAGGTTGGGTTGCGGGATGCGCGAACCCGTTACGACCACTTCCTGGATGGTGTCATCTGCCGCGTGTGCTGTCGGTACTGCGATTACTGCGAGCGCAGCTCCGGACACCAGCACGCGTCGCACCGCGCTGGATAGCAATGGATTCCTGAACATGATGTTTCCCCTACCTGCGATGGAGATTGACCGATGCGGCAGCACCGAATCGGCCTGTCGCATTTCCGTTGACGTTCCGCCGCCTTTTCCCCTGCAACCCACCACAGTCGTTGCATGAACGATGCAGGCGGTTGGCCGGAACGTTGATCTCGAGTCGCAATAATTAGCAAAACATCCTGTCAAATGAATCGGTTATGAAAAGATTCCAGTGTTTTTTCGTACAGAAAAGCGCGCTATGCGCAGTCGTTACTAAAATACGACGGGGAGCCGCAATCATTGCGATTACGAGCGGGCCGAGGTTGCGCTCAACAAACCACTGAGGAGGAGATGAGAGAGACCGAAAGGTGACTTGCGTCACAGATTGCTTTTTCGTGCGCGAACTGTCGCGAGGCTAGCGAACCATCTGCAGGCGTACTTGGATTGGCCGAGGCTTCAGTAGTAGCAATTTTCGCCCGTAGTCGATGACTACTGTGTCGAGCACTCCCAGCACATCCATGCCGATGAGCAAGGCCGGTTCGTCCTCCAGGTTCCAGACCTTGAACACGTGCATGTCGCCGAAAGTGATATCGACCTGCGAGATATACATGTCGCTCAGCTTGATCGCTGGGGCGGTGAACAGGTAAGCCGGTTGAATTTCCGCGGTGACACCCTGCACGCCGGTAGTAGGGAGCATCGCGCGCGAAGTGTCTCCAAGCTTCAGCGCCTGCTGGAGCGCGGAGTTACCGAGCGTACGTTCCGCGCCTGTATCGATGATCGCCTTGACCGACATGTGTCCGATACGCGCATCCGCCAGCAACAGACCTTTGAAACCCAGGCGCACCGGCACTCGTACGTATTCTCTCGGAAAGCGCGCCACCTGCGATTGCAGGATCTGAATCTGGTTGCGGGTGAAATTGACGACGATCTTCTTGTCCTGCAGCCCTTCGGCGCCCAACACGCCATCCTCATCGGAGAGCCGGGCGTTGATCACCGCCATGGAGCGGTTCTGCATGATCAGGTCGCCAACCTGGAGCTGCTCTACCTGCACCGTGCCGACCATAGCGGACCCGGTAACACCGCTGAGCAAAACGTCGCCTCCCAACGCAGGCACCAGACCCAGTTGCCGCGCCAGGTGCGCAGCCATCACTGAATGGGAGGCGCCGGTGTCGACCACGAACCGAAACGGTCCCTGGCCATTGATCATGACGGGGGCCAGGATTCTGCCGATGCGATCCCGCCGTGTCGGCAACGCGTAGAGCGGTTGATCCGTGGTTGCGACCCTGTCACGTGGAACAGCCGGCAACTCGGTGCAGTCCGCCGCAAATGCTGCAGCCATGCACGTCACGAACACAGCTGTAACCAACGACGTTGATGACATGCTTGCCGCCAGATCGGATGTTGGTGATTGGACCCTGCAGTGGGTTGTTTAGTTCGTCCGCTTCCGCCAGGAGCTCATCGATTTTCCATGCCCGCGACGCTGTTGCTACTGCAACCGTGCTACCGACGTTGAGCGCCCCGTCGGCCCGACCAGAAAGAATGCCCCAAGCGCGCCCCGCTTGATGGTCACATGATCCCCCACCTTGAGGCGGGTCGAATCGGGCGACTTCTGCACCCATACCTGCTGATTTTCGAGGGTGACCACCATTTCGCCGTAAGGACGCTTGGCGATACCGACAACTGTCGACTCCAGCTGCGGCAGCGCGGCAACTTCTGCTTTGCGGCGCTCCTGCTCCTCGGGAACCGCGCCGCCGCGATAGCCGAAGCCGGCCTCCGGATCGATGGTCGCTGGCGCAGGCGGCGGTGCCGGGACGGTGCCTGCCTCCCGGCTGAGACGAGCGACCTCCCGGTCATAACACGACAACCTGAGCGCATCATCCTTTTGCGCCATGCAGCCGGTCACACTCGCCGGCAATCCGGACTCTGCAGCACACGCAACACTCGCCACGACGCAAGTACCGGTCAGAACCAAGAGAACCTGGCGCGTACAATTCATCGAGTCTCTCCGCTATCGCGTTCGTGTATCACATCGACTGCTGCATCGACCCCGTATGGCGCTTATATAGGCCAGACTGCCCCGCTATATCGCCCACTCGGGCTTCTTGCCGCTATGCGCGTCGATGGCTGAAAACAGCGCAACCACCAGCGCACGCTCCTCTTCGGTAAGCTCGGGCCGCCAGACATCGAACAGCAGGATCACCCGGGTCTGGCCACTGTCGTTCCACGCTTCGTGCTCGATCGTATCGTCGAACAGCCACGCCTTACCCTCCTGCCATTCGCGCACCTCGTTACCCACACGAAATCGGCATTGTCCGGGCACGATCAACGGCAAGTGACAGATCAGGCGGGTATTCACCAGCCCGGTATGCGCTGGAATGTGTGCCCCTGGGCGCAGCAGCGAAAACAGGATCGATGGCGATCGGTTGGGTACGTGCGCCAAAGGGACGTTGCGCAGCGCTTGCATCGTCTTCGGACAACGCGCGGCGTTCTGCGGCACAATCTCGCCGTTCTTCCACAGATAGAACGCACTCCACGCCGGATTGTTGAGCATGCCAGCCTGCTCCTTGCGTGGTCGGTTCGCATCGCCCTGAACGTAAGGAGCGAATGCGTCCGGGTCCTGGAGGATGCCGAGCAATTCGTCACGGATATCCTCCGTTGCCAGCTCAACCGCATCCAGCCAGGGAAAATCGCTGCGCTCGTAGAACTGAATCTGCGGCAGCTGCGGAAAATAGTAGTAGCGCGGCTCCTGGACATAAATGCGCTGCTTGCCGAGCACCACGTCAAGGGACTGCGCGAAGCGTCGGCTGGATGTCGCCGGATCGAAACCGCTGGCGGCCAGCCGGTCAGTGAGATAGTCCTGATATTGCGTCGCGTGGCGATCGCATGCTTCCCGTGCCCGGCGCAACTGAGCGGCGAGGTCGGGCGATATCTGTTGCGCGGGCGGTGCATTCCTGATGGCGGCCAGGTAGTAGGAGGAGGCCGAACGGATATCGCCTGCCGCGGCCAGAAGATCCGCCTTGAAGATCAGAGCGTACGAGTTACGCGGTTCTGCGATTAACAACCGGTCGATCGCCGCGACCTTGCCGGCCTCGTCCCCAAGAGCCTGACAGGCCTGCACCAGACCGAGCAGCGCAGCCGCCTGGTCGCGACCAGCCGCTGCCGCCCGTAAAAAGAGTTCGCGCGCCCTGCGAGCGTCGCCGGTACGCAAGGCGTCGGCCCCCACCTGCAGGTCGTTGTGCGTCGTGTTCATTGTCGTATTCGTTTGTGCCTGCAGCGACACATCGACGCTGCAACCCCAGCAGCCATTATGGCGCACCCCGCGTCGGCCGGTGTAGCTTCACCGACGGCGGCGACGCTATAGTTCGTGGACCCTTCGGGAGCGCAGACTCGACTGCGCATTCTCGGTATACAAAGACCGGGACCGACGATTCTGCGTTCACGTAGCCCGTTGCATCACGGGTGGAATGATTTTGTCATGTCAACGCCAGTCAATACCGGGGCACCGCATCGGGAGCCACGGACTCACGGACACATCTGCGATGACGGGAAACGCCGCGAATCTGAATCAGGCCGCCAAGAGAGCCATGGCGGCGGGTGACTTTGCCAGCGCCAGCGCCATCCTGCTCCAGGCGCTGGACGAGGACAGGAACAGCATCCCCACCTGGCTGAATCTCGCGGTGGTGCGCCGCCAGCTGAACGATCCGGACGGCGCGTTCGGGGCGTTACGGGAAGTGCTGAGAATCGATGGCCGGAACTTCACTGCGCTGCTGATGAGCGGCACGTTGCTGGAGCGCGAAGGACGAATCAGGCCCGCTGCCGCAATGTACGCAGCGGCGCTTTCCAATGCACCGCCCGATCAATATCTGGATGCACCCACCTTGCAGGCGGCCAATCGCGCACGCGAACTTCACGCGCGACACACCGACGAGCTCGGTGAGTTCATTCGCGACCGGATCGGCGACACCACAAGCCAATGCGCCGCGGCGCAGCGCCGGCGCATCGACTCGTTCATCGCAACCACGCTGCGTACCCGCAAGCGCTACCAGCAGGAACCGCTGGAGTATTTCTATCCCGGTCTGCCGGCGATTGAATTCTATGAGCGCGAGGAGTTTCCGTGGCTGGCGGAATTCGAAGCCGCGACTCCAGCCATCCAAAGCGAACTCGCCACGATCCTGCAGGAAGATGAAGCCGGCTTTGGTCCCTACATTCACTACGATGACCATCTGCCGCTGGACCAGTGGCGCGAACTGAATCACTCCCCGCGCTGGAGCGCCTTTCACTTCTACGACAAGGGCAAACCTGTCGAAGATCGCTGGCAGCGCGCGCCCGCAACCGTGCAAGCGGTGTCCCGATTGCCGCAAGCACGCGTCGACCGGCGCTCGCCCTCGGCTCTGTTCTCGGTCCTGCAACCGCGAACACGCATCCCCCCACATACCGGCGTCGCCAATTTCCGCCTGGTCGTGCACCTGCCGCTGGTACTGCCGGCGGGATGCCACTTTCGGGTCGGCGGCGAGACTCGGAGCTGGCGCATGGGCGAAGCGTGGGTATTCGACGATACTATCGAGCACGAGGCCTGGAACGACAGCGACGAGACCCGCGTCATCCTGATCTGCGACGTCTGGAGTCCGCGCATCAGCGAAGAGGAGCGGCACGCGATCGCGGCTGTCATCGCTGCCACCGACGCCTTCAACGGCACGGACCCTGCGGCACACCTGTAGGGATTGTGTAACCACTGCCCGGAACGACCGGCGGACCATCATCGTGCTGCTGAAAATCAAGAACCTGCTGAATCCCGCCGAGCTCGCCAGATTGGAAGTGCTCAGTCGCGAGCTGCACTTCGTCGATGGCAGGGCGACCAACCAAGCCAACCTGACCAAGCACAACCTGCAGGCCGACCCAGCCGATCCGAAGTACACCGAGTCGGTCCAGATCGTCAATGTCGCGCTGGCGCGATCGCGCGAATTCATGGACTTCGCCATGCCCAAGCGCGTGGCGCCGCCGCTGCTGTCGCGCTACGAGGCGGGCATGAAGTACGGCGCGCACGCCGACGCGGCACTAATCTCGCTGGGGAGTTCGCGACTGCGCTCGGATCTCTCCTGCACGGTTTTCATCGGTGCGCCGACGACCTACGAGGGCGGCGAACTGTCGATCACAATCGGCAATCAGGCGATTGCGTTCAAGGGCGCTAGCGGCGAGGCCATCGTCTATCCCTCGACGACCCTGCACGAGGTCGTGCCGGTGCGCTCCGGCCAGCGGCTGGTGTCGATCACATTCATCGAGAGCTACATCGTCGACCAGCACCAGCGTATGCAGGTCTACGAATTGAATGAATTGGCCGCGCTCGAAGGCAACTCGATGCAATGGGAAAGTCGCGTGCGGCTGGATGTGGTGCGCCAGAACCTGATGCGCATGTGGTCGACCACCTAAGCCGACCCGCTTCCGCTCGGAGTCTGCCGGCCCATCTCCCTGCTGTTCAGCATCCCAGCCACCGCGGCATCGGCTTTCGCCAATCGCTCGAGCCAGTCGAGGCCTTTGCGGATCTCCTCCCGGTTGCGCCCGCGCGAGTCGTGCAACACCTGCTCCCGCAAGTCCGGTGTGTAAGTATGCTCCGGCGCTTTTGAATAACGAGTCAGGACGGGGCTGCGCACGACCTCGGAGATATAACCCGGGCCGACCGGAATCGCGAGATGCTCGACGATTCGCGCCATGCTGGCGCCCACGTTCGCCAGAAACCCATCGAAATCCACCACCAGCACGCGATCGGCGTGGCTGCGAACCGCATCCAGTTGCGACCAGGATTCCACCAACCAGCTCATCGTGGCCAGCTCACCCAGCGACAAAGCATGCAGCGGTGTCAGCGGCACACTCACACGCGCCTGCAATCGCCGCATCCGGCCGGGCCCATGGCCGCGCAGATCGACCGGTGAATTCTGGCCCGCCAGCAGCGTGGCCAGATAGGGCTCGCAACGCAGGTTCATATATATAGCGCGCGACGCTGCCTGCTTACCCAGCAACGACACCGCCATGCGCCCCGTGCTGCTGGTCGCCTTCAAGATGACGCTGTGCGTAGCCTCATAGCCGCGACTCCACAGCTTCGTGAAAACTCCCTGCAACGCCTCGAACTGTTCCGCACTCAACAGCGAGTCCGGCTGACCCAGCCCATCTGCGGAATCGGCCAGAACCCTGAGCGACAGAGGCTCCCGTAACGACAGCACAACACCAGTCTCCTCAAGCAGCCGACTAACCAGTGTCGAGCCGACATGACCGGTGTGAAAGATGAAATGCAGCGGACGCGGCTGGCGCACGGTTTGTGCCGCCGCCGCGACCCGATCGATGGACAACCACGCACCCTGGGTCGCAGGACTCAGAATTCGATCGTCAAGGAAGCTCGCGGCGCGATACGCACTCGCATCGAACTGAATGAGGAGAATGGCTGCACGGGCGATATCGATCTTCTGCGGATACACATCCGCCGACAACGGCAGACGTGCGAGCAGTTCTTCGCTGATCGAATCTGGGTGCGCCGCCGGCATGATGAATAACCAAAAAACCTACCGGCCACCATGCTAGCCCAACATCCGACTCAGGTTCCATGGAAGTGAGCCGGGACCGATCTCATGGATTCGAAGAAGACGGTAACGCGGATCGGAAGTGGAAGCTCTAGCGCATCTCAGTTTCGACTATCACGCCGGCGCGAACGAGTTGCTCCAGAACGCGGCGCAGCTCCGCCTGATCGACGCCGCAGTGACGGGCAAGCGCATCCTGCAGCGAGAACATGCGCTGTTGCAGAATCCACTCGACGCTCGGATACACAGCTCCCAAGGCGATCTCGCCTCCATCGAAGATGGCTGCAAATCCCTGGTCACGACGAACTACCCGCGCTTTGCGCGCGAGCGAATACCAGGATGGCTGTGTACGTGCCGGCAGTTCATAGTCAGGCGATGTACTCGCCAGACCGCGCTGATAATTCAGCACGTCGATTGCAAAGGCCGGCGACGTGGCCACTGTTCTTATCCGGTCCGCCAACCTGGTGAGGCTTTCGCGCAAGCCCGCCTCGTCACGCGCGTCCGGAAGATAGGCTCGGAACGCACCCTCTTGCGTCACGGCACTCTCCAGGAGCTTGAACAGAGCGAGACCCGTCGCAGGCGATACTCCGAATGTAACGTGCAGCGAACCTTGCGAACCGGTCAAGGCGTCGTGATACTGACCGCGCGGCAGATAGAGAACATCGCCGGGCTTCATATGCGCCTCCATCAGCAGGCGCCCCCGGCTCGCGATCAACCATTTCTCACCCTCCTCGCCTGGCGGCAACGGCGCAACAGGCGCATCCGCTCGGGCCTCGTACACGCGCCACGTTTTTTCGCCCTCGGTCTGGACGGCAAAGACGTCGTGCAGGTCGTAGTGAGTCTGAAACGCCTGCACATGCTTGAAGGAACAGTAGACATTGGCGACTACGCGTGCAGCGAACTCGCCTTCCAGCATGTGACCGACTGCGGCCACTTCCGGGCAGATGCGGTGTATGTGGTTGGCGATCAGGCTGGCTCCCAACCCCATCAGGGCTTTCACCTTGGCGGAATTGACCGGCGCACTCACGCCGCGCGCAAGATCGGCCGTATCGCAGTAGTTTTCTCGCAGCGCCGGATGACTGTTGAAGGAGAGCTTCAACGTGTCTTCGTTCCAGTACGGCGAGATCGCGAGTGCCGCGTTGAAGCGCAACCAGCTCAGGATGTTCGGGCGACCCGCACGATCGCGGCGAATATGCACCGGACGCTGGCCGTAGTACTGCGCGCGGAATGCCGCCGCATCCAACGGTGCTATGAAATCGCTGAATTCCGTCATGCACGCAACGGTAGCACCGACCACCCAGTGCGTCGAGAAACCAGCGCTGTTGTGCGGTCAAGTTGACGCGCCGGGCAACCCATGTTTCCTTTGACTCATGCATGAGATTGGACAGCCTTGGCTTCCGGTGCGCGCCGCCCTTCACCCTGCGGGCCTGTATCTGGCGCTCCGGCAAATCGATCCGCAGCAACTGCGGGACGCCTTCATGCAGGAGACCGTCGTGCGTCTGAGTGCGCCCGAAACGTTCGTTCATATCGCCAGGGAAGACGTTGGCAAAGCTTCACCCGATACCGCGCCCGCGGGCCTCATTTTTCACGTTGCGCGTTGCGGCTCAACATTGCTTTCGCAATCGCTGAAGCTACTGGACAACGTCGTGGTGTACGCCGAGCCCCTGCCGATCAACGAAATCCTGTCCCCGCCTCACCCTTGGCCGCGCCACGAGCTGGTTGCGGCCCTGCGCAGCCTCGGTGCCGCCTTGGCCAGCCATGCGCGCAGGCCCTACGTCATCAAATTCAGCAGCTGGAACACGCTGTTCTGCGACATCGTGAGCGAAGCCTTTCCGGATTCGCCATGGATACTGAGCCTGCGCGATCCGGTCGAGGTCGGCATATCGCTGCTGCAACAACCTCCCGGCTGGTTCCGCGATTCCGGAGAGACCTCCCGCCAGCTCGCGGCGCTGGTGGATCCCGATGGCGCTTCGAAATCGCCCGAAGAGCATGTCGCCCGTCTCTATGGTGCATTCTGCAACGCAGCGACGCGGCTCGACACCACGCGCGGCAAGCTGATCGCCTACGACGACTTGCCCGCGGCGGTGTGGGATGCCGTGGCACCGCACTTCTCACTCTCGATCGACAGCCGACAGCGACGCCTGATCGAGGAGTCCTCATGTAACTACGCGAAAGCGCCGGTTGGCAATCCCCGGGCATTCTCACCTGATGCTGCCGCCAAGCAGGCAGCCGCATCGGCCGCGCTTCACCAAGCGATCGACGAGTTCGCACGCCCTCCACTGCAACGGCTCGAGAGACTTCACGCACTCTGATTGCGGCCGTATCCCGGACAGCCGCTCGCATCGCCTGCATCGCCCAGGGACGCAACGCTTGGTTCGTCGTCAAAAAAAAGACGGCGACCCCTCGCAGGGCCGCCGCCGGTAAGGTCGAGAAAAACTCGATTTAGAACTTCACCGTCAACCCGCCGAAGATGTAACGACCGAGAGCGTCGTACAACTGCGGATAGGTGTTGCCGTTACCCGTCGTACCGACGCTGGCGCTCAGCGGTGGGTCCTTGTCGAGGATATTGTTGATACCCACACGCAGCGAAGCCTTCTCGGTGACCTCCCAGTTGCCGGCCAGATCGAAGTAGCTCTGGTCACTGAAGTGACGGTCGATGCGATTGGCAGGTGCTCCGAACAGATCCACCGCGCCGTAGTAACGCCAGCTCAGGGACAGATCGATGTTCTGCCACGGCATCTGCCAGCCTACCCGAGCCAAGTGTCTCCATTGCGGCTTGGGCGCACCGTTGGGCGACACGCACGGGGAACCGTAGAATCCCACGCAATCGTAGGAAGCGAGGCCCGGTCCTGGATTCGTGATCAACTCATCCAGGTAGGACCCGGTCAGGTTGAAGCTCAGGCTACCAGCCTTGCCGATATCCAGCGAAGCGTAGTTGAGGACGATATCGATGCCCTTGGTTTCCAGAGAGCCGATATTGATGTTCAGATCCTCGACATAGCCACTGCCAACCCACAGCAGACCCAGCTCGTTACGGTGAATGCGTGAGCATGCCGCATCGTCGCCGTTGTGGTAGCAGGCATCCAAGCTGTTGTCGGCGCCGAAGGTGGAGATAGTGTCGTCGATCTTGATCTTGAACCAGTCAACGGAAACGCTCAGGCCGGGCGCGAAGCGCGGCGTCAGCACGATACCGAAGGACACGGTCTCCGACTCTTCCGGCTTCAGGGTCTGGTTACCGCCTTGCAGGAAGTTGTACTGGCCAGCCGGGCTGTCAAGCGCATGCGAACCGACGCTGGCTGCAGGCACGCCGCTGGCGATACATGCTTCCGCCGACGCCGCCGGGTCACGAGCGTCGCGTCCGCAAGGATCGCCCGTCAGGTCGAACAGGTTGAAGCCCTGCGCCGTGAACAGCTCGATGATGTTGGCGGCTCGTACCGCCTTCTGGTAGCTGCCGCGGAAACGGACGTCCTCTACAGGAGCCCAGTCGGCGCCGAACTTGTAGGTATCGGTGGTGGTCCCGCTACCGTAGTCGGAATAGCGATAGGCCATGTCGACCGACATCTGCTTGGCAAATGCCTTGTCCTGGATCAGCGGTACGTTGATCTCGGCGAACAGATCGTTGACGTTGGTCGTACCGTTGAAGCCGATGGTCGGACCACCGGTGCCCGACAGATCGAACTGCTGCAACGCCGCGTCGGGCGTGTTGGACATCTTGTCGGAACGGTTTTCCGCACCGAATGCCACTTTTACCGGCTCCGAAGCCCAGGGCAGCTTTGCACCGATCGTACCCAGGTCGCCAGTGATGGCGGCTGTCGTCACGTGCTGATCGATAACTGCCGTCTGGATGCCCGGCACTTGCAGGTACGCCAGCGATGCGGGCGTCACGCCGCCAAGCACGAACGGGTTGTAGGGTACGCAGTTAGCATCAGCGACACCGCCGAAACGCGGATCGTCGGCAGGCAGCGCAGAGCGGCATGTCGGCACGCCCCCGTTGTCCACCACATCCAGCGCCCGTGTGATTCTCGTCTTGGAGAAGTAGTTGAGCGTCTTCTGGTCAGCCGAGGTACGCGAGAACTGCGTGCTGACGTCGTAGTCCCAGCCGTTGACGATCGTGCCACGCGATCCCAGCACGATGCGGAACGAAGTATTGTGGAAATCCGACTGCCGCCCGCCGCCTTCAACATTGCGGCGACCGATGTACAGCGGAACCGAGTTGCCTGCAGTGACATCTCCGGCTGTGCAACCGAGCAATCCCGATTGCTGACCGGAAAGGAAGGGGTTGTCGCAATTGATCGAGGTCGAATCGCCCAGGAAGATGCCGCCCGGAGCGATCTGCGCCACCGAGCGATCGTCGGTGAACATCAACTGGGTATAGACATCCGCATACTCGTTGATCTCGTAGTGACCCATCGCGCCGAGGCTGTAGCGCGTGTCGGGTCGCAGGTAGTGATTGACCGGACCGAAGTTGTACAGGTCGCTATCATTGTTAAAATCGCGGAACGTATTGTTGTCGCCGATCGTGTAGTTGGTATCGAAGTCCTGCGTAAACGTACCGGGATAGGCAGTTCCCGAGCCGCCGCAGCTGAACGATACCGTCGGATTGGCGCCGAGCGTACAGGCAGAATAGTCGCGATCCCGTTGCAGCACCTGATCGTTGTCGGTGTATGACAGGTACGCCGTGATGTTGCCACGGCCGTCCTCGGTTCCAGCTCCCATGATGATGGTGCCGGTCCTGCCGAAACCATCAGTCACGTTGTCGGAAGGCAATTTGAACTGACTGGGGTTATCTACCGACTTGGCCGAGATGACGTCCCGCAACTTCGTCTCGCCCGGACCACCGTAGTCGTTGTTGTGCTGATAGAAGCCGTACTGTCCTTCGAACTCGATACCCTCGAAGTTCTTCTTCAGGATGAAGTTCACGACACCGGCGACCGCATCCGAACCGTACACGGCGGAAGAACCGCCCGTCAGCACCTCGACACGTTCCACCAGTCCCGAGGGGATCTGGTTCACGTCCGCAGCAGAGCTGATGATACTGCCGTAAGGCATGCGCCGGCCGTCGACCAGCACCAGTGTGCGTGCGTCGCCGAGGCCGCGCAGGTCGATGGTTGCGACGCCTGTTGCGCCGTTGACCACTGACGAGTTCTGGGCAGCGAAGGCCTGCGGCAGCTGGTTGATCAAATCCTCAATGCGGGTGACACCCTGGGTTGCGATGTCCTGATCGGTGACCTGCGTCACCGGGCTGGTCGTGGTCAGGTTGGGTTGCGCGATGCGCGAACCGGTTACGACCACTTCCTGGATGTTTCCTTCCGCGGCTCGAACCGTCAGAGGGCCTGCCGCCATCACGGCCGTACTCGCAAATAGCGCATATCGAACTGCGCACCGAAGTGAATTGCTCGTCGTCATTAGAGTGTTCCTCCTGCGAGAGGGAATATTTGTTTAGGAACCGAGGCCAGTCGCCAGACAGCGACGCGATACGCTCCCTTCTTGGGTCTCCTGTGTGATTCACATCACACCCTCCCCAAGCGTGGTGTCGAGCATACAACCGCATTTTCTGCAAAGAAAGCCTCGTTGCTAAATTCGCACGGCCGGCAGCGGCGCGAAAAACTCCTTTAAAAACCATGATTTCTGGCATCGCCCGACACGGACGCCGGGCATCCTCAGCAGACGGTTTGTATACACGTGGTGTATTTGACACATGAATACAACAACAGCCGCATGGATGTATCGCAACTATCGCCACGCACCAGGGTAGGTCGCCTCGGGAGAATGCTGGGTGCGACGCGGGGGTTTACGCTCAGATCGATATCCGCCGGCCCGCGAGCGGGTACCGTCGCGAACGACCAGAAGCAATCCACGCGACCGGTTCAGGAAACTGTATCCATCGAGTACGCGATACCCGACTGGCGCAGCGCCCGGGATTCTCCGATCCTCAGCAGGTGAGCAGTGCTTTAGCGGTACATCGAATGCAGCGAATGTTTTTTGACAGGCTGGCCGGGCGGCGATGCGCGGCCGCGACAGCCACCCAGTGAGTCAGCGGGAGGCGCCATGACAACCATGACCCGCACCCTTGTTATCGGAGCCACCGGCGCACAGGGCGGTTCGGTGGCCCACCATCTATTGGCTTCCGGCGGGCACCAGGTCCGTTGCCTGACGCGAAAGCCCGAATCCAGTGCCGCCATCGCGCTGCGGGATCGCGGGGCGGAAGTCATCCGTGGAGACCTCAACGATCCGGTCAGCCTGCGGGCGGCCCTGCACGACTGCGACGCGGTATTCGGGGTTACGAATTACTGGGAGCACGGCGAGCGGGAAATCGAGCAGGGCCGCAATCTCATCGACGCCATCGCGCATTTCGACGTACGGCACACGGTGCTCAGCACGCTGCCGCACACCAAGGTGCTTTCCGGCGGTCGCCTGGAAGTCGCGCACTTCGACAGCAAAGCTCATATCGAGGAATACGCGCGCGGCCGCAGCCTGGCGGCCACGTACCTGCACGTCGGCTTCTACTACGAGAACTTCCTCAGCTACTTTCCGCCGCGCCGCCAGGCCAACGGCCACTACCTGTTCGGCTTTCCCCAGGGCACCGTCCCGCTCGCGGCGGTTGCAGTCGGGGACATCGGGGCGATCGTGGCGACCATCCTGGCCGAGTCGTTCTGGTATCGCGACAAGGTGATCGGCGTGGTGGGCGACGACCTGCGACCGGATGAATATGCCGACATCATGACGCGGCTGTTGAACCGCAAAATCGAATACCGCTACATCGCCCACGACGCCTATGCGGCATTGCCGTTTCCCGCCGCCGCGGACCTCGCCAACATGTTCGAATTCAACCGGCTCTACATTACCAACCGCAAGGCCGACCTGGCCGCGTCACGCGAACTGTTTCCCGCCATCCGCGGCTTCGAGCAGTGGCTCAGGGGAAATACCGCGGCATTGCAGAGGGCGATGGAAGCGAATGGGTGACTGGCACGACACGACTACGCGTCGTGCCCGCCATCAACCGACGGCCTGCAGCTGCTTGATACCTCGTTCGCGCAGGAAGTCCCGCAGAATTTTCGCGGTGTGCGATTTGGTTTTGCCGACGATCACGTCCTCCGGAGAGCCCTGCGCGACGACATAGCCGCCGCCGTCGCCACCTTCCGGGCCCAGGTCGATCAACCAGTCGGCTTCCGCAATGACATCGAGGTTGTGCTCGATCACGACCACCGAATTGCCAGCCGTGACCAGCCGGTGCAGCACGCGTATCAGCTTTTCGACATCCGCCATGTGCAAGCCGACGGTCGGCTCGTCCAGGACGTAGAGCGTTCCCACGGCCGCCCCATCCTTGGGTTGGCGCACGGCGGAATCCGGACGCACCTTGGCCAGCTCAGTCACCAGCTTGATCCGCTGCGCCTCGCCACCCGATAGCGTCGGGCTCTGCTGACCGAGCGTGAGGTAGCCGAGCCCCACATCCTGGAGCAACTGCAGTGCGTGATGGATGCGCGAATGTGCCGCGAAGAACTCGACAGCTTCGTCCACGCTCATCATCAGCACGTCGCCAACGCTGCGTCCCTTGTATTCCACGCTGAGCGTCTCGGCGTTGAATCGACGACCGCTGCAGACATCGCAGACCACGCGCACGTCCGGAAGGAAGCTCATCTCGATCTTCCGCACTCCCTGCCCCTCGCACGCTTCACAGCGACCGCCCGCAGTATTGAATGAGAAACGCGAAGCCTCGTAGCCACGCATGCGAGCCTCGGTGGTCTCGGCAAACAAGCGCCGGATCGCGTCCCAGAAGCCGACATAGGTCGCCGGACAGGAGCGCGGAGTCTTGCCTATGGGCGTCTGGTCGACTTCAAGAATGCGACCGATCGCTTCCCAACCGGCAATTTCCTCGCAACCATGCCACGACGGCTTGTTTCTGCGCCGGCCGCGCTCGCTCAGCACCGCCTGCAGATTGTCGTGCAGCACATCCCGCGCCAGGGTGGATTTTCCCGAACCCGACACGCCGCTGATGACAACCAGGCGGGCCAGCGGCACACGCACGGATTGCTTGCGCAGGTTGTGCAACGCCGTGCCCTTGACGAGCAGCGCCGGAGAGCGCGTATTCACTGGCCGTCGCGGTGCGAACGGATGGCGCAAGGGCTCGGCAAGCAGACGCCCGGTAACAGATTCCTTGGAGCACTCGAGTTGCGACGCCGTACCCGCGGCGACTATATGGCCGCCGCGGGAGCCCGCGCCCGGACCGAGATCCAGAACGTAGTCGGCGCGGCGAATGGTGTCTTCGTCGTGCTCGACCACCAGCAACGAATTCCCTTTCGCAGCCAGCCGGTCCAGCGTATCCAGCAGAATGCCGTTGTCGCGCGGATGCAGCCCGATGGTCGGTTCATCGAGGATGTAGCAGACGCCCTGCAAATTCGAGCCGAGCTGCGCCGCCAGACGAATACGTTGTGCTTCGCC
>DASYEW010000010.1:0-134833 GCA_036498785.1 Steroidobacteraceae bacterium
AGAGTCAACTTCGAATTAGTCCCAGGCTTCAAGACGGATGAAGGGGTGCAGCCCGCTCCAGGACACCCATCGACCAAGAGACGAGCGTGCGCTGCTCTGAGGAGCCAATCGATGGGTGTCCTGGGTCCGGCTAATCGATGACGACCTGGACCGGCTCACAAGTGCGGCCAAGACGGGCACCACACAGGGCTTCAGCTATGACGCCAATGGCAATCGTCTGGCTCAAACCGGCACGGCCGCTTCCACACTGACATATTCAACCACCAGCAATCAGATCACGGCAGTCACGGGTGCTCTGAAGCGGACTTACGCGTACAACGCCGTTGGCAATGTCACGCATGACGGTACTCGCTCCTTCGCCTACAACAATCGTGGCCGCGTGAAGACCACGACCGTGGGTACATCAACAACGACGTACACCTATAACGCACTGGGCCAACGCATCAAGAAGGCGCCGCAGAATCGCTACTACGCGTATGACGAAGCGGGCCACCTGATCGGCGACTACAACAGCTCAGTCGCCACCAAGCTCTATCGCGAAATGATCTGGATGGGTGACATCCCAGTCGCCGTCCTGACGCAGAATTCCGACCTCAGCGTGAACATCTGGTACATCCATACCGATCACCTGAACACCCCGCGCAAGATCACTCGCCCTAGCGACAACGCGGTGCGCTGGACCTGGAATCCGGATCCATTCGGTAACGGGACCAGTCTAACTAGGACACCTAGTCTACCCAGTCACTAGGACACCCATCGTCTGATACGGCCGTACGTTCGTCTCGGACGACAACGCTCAGGGTCGTGCGCCGATTGCCGTCCGACGACGCACAGAGACAGGAAGTCGGCAGATCGATCAAGAAGGTTTTACGATGGTTACCGCTCTCTTGCCGGGTATCGAGAGCAGCCGTATCGTGTCCGAGGAGGGTGATGAACGCTTTGTCGCCGACGCCCGCGTGTTTGTTATCCGGAGCGATACAGTTGCCCAGCCTGTCGCAGCCCCCGAATCCACGACTGCCCCAAACGACTCGCATGTAGCCGCAGATGATCGAGCCGCCCCAAGGCACGACCGAAGCGGTTGCCCTGAGGTCGCATGGCGAGGTTCCAGGCGTCGGCATCGATCCTCAGGCGATGCATGATGGCGGGGAGCTGTTCACTGATGGCGCCGCGCTTGTTTTCCCGGCGGACCCGCCCGGTCCAGTCCACCAATGCGAGATAGTCGCGTAGTGAAAAGGGAATACTCGGGCGGCCTACGGGCACGGTGTCGTGGAAATCAAGCAGCGCGACTCTCACGTCTGTACTGGACTCGGATGGCGTTTTGGACGGTGTCGATGAGCGCCTGAGCTCCTCGATTCGAGCGTGGATTGACGTGAACTCGGATTGCTCTGGGGTTGCGGCAATGCCGGCCCGGATCGGATTGAGGTCCACGTACGCCATGGCAGTGAGCAGCCCCGCTTCATCCAGCAAGGCCTGGGATTTGAACCGTCCCTCCCAGAAACGACCCTTGCAGCCATCCTCCGCATTTGCGCGCCGAGCTAGATACTCATTCAGGCAGCGCATGTACCAGCTCACATCGCACAGCCTGCCTCGCCACAGTTCGATCAGATGTTCGGCTGCCGCACGCTCACCTTGGACGCACAGTCCTTGCTGCCAGCGTTCGATCAATATGGGTCGCGCGAACAGTCGCGTCCAGCGATCGATGATCTCTTGTTGAGTCCATTCCTTAACCCGTACCTGGTCTACATGCAGGACCAGGTGATAGTGATTACTCATGACTGCATAGGCGCAGATGTCCACTGCAAACATGGAGGCCAGCTGCTCGAGCCGTTCAAGGACCCAGGTCTTGCGATGCGAGTAGTCCTTGCGGGCGTAGTCATCGACGCCCCACAGCCAGGCACGGCGCACGCAGCGCGCCACTACGTGGTAGTACGGCGTCTCCTGCAGCGAGATGAGCGACTTGCGTGCGTACGTCATGACTCCATCCACCCACCTGTCCTGGATCGACCTGAGCCAGTTCGACAATACGAGGTGCATGGCGGTTGAGTTCGAGGATTTGCAGGCAATCTGGAGAGAAATCGGTGGATGTCCTGGCGTCGTAGCCGGGCCAGAGTCGACTCTGGCCCGGCCGCCGGCCGGCATCAAGGCGCCGTGCTGAAGCAAAATTCCGCTATGGTCTGGTTACCGCTCTCCTCGACCGCCAGCACCTCGCCCATGTAATCCGTGCCCGGCTGGAGAAGCTCCATTGAAACGGTCAACATCGTGCCGGTCTGCGCTGGAAACTTGACGTCGAAATTGACGTCGTCGTTTTCGACGATGACCTCGTAGCCCACGATGTTGAGCGGATCACCGAAGATAGACTTAGTCACCGGGTTCCACGCGATGACCGCGCCGCTGGCCGGGACGTTTACTGCACACTCCGCGCCTGCAGCAGGCTGCGGCATCACCACCTCCGGCCCGGCCGGAATGTCATGGGTGAACTCTGCGTGGCCGGTTAGCCGGTTCCCATCGTTGTCGCGTCCTTGGAACTTATAGGTACCCTGCGGAAACCGCCTGAAAAATTTCTCGATAGACAGTTCGTCGGTCGGCGGCTCCACGCTTTCGAGGAACAGCTCGGTGCCGCCGCCCTGCCGAGTGAGGCGGCCTTCTGTCTCGGCACCGAAGATCTCCTGGCCGCTGGGGTCGAAGATCTCTATTTCCTTCCAGCCCTCGCTGTCGAGGAAGAATTGAACCCCGATGTCTTCGGCGGAGGCATTGAATTCGATGATCATCGTGGCCGCCGACAGCGGGATACGCTTACTTTCGGTCTTCCTGCCAGGCTGCGCAGCGGCCACGGTCGTCGCCGCGACGAGCGCGACGCCGGCCAACGCACAGCGGAACATGTTGCCAGATGCTGTCTTCATTGCTGCTTCCTCCATTCCGGTTGAGAACACCCCGAATGGCAGCGTCTGTCGCGACAGCCCAGCTCGAAGGTGCCTCCGTGCGGTGGCCAGGCGCCAGCAGGTTGACGTCGCAACAGATCTCTGCACTGTGTTGTTTGAGACGGCAGCGAGACGAAAATCAATCGCGTGCCGGTGTACCACCGATCTTCAACCGGCTACCTGGTCCGGCATACAAATAACGATCGCAAACCAGCGAGATGAGGTGGAGGCCGGAAGCAACCTCGATGGTTTTCCCACTCGAAATGGGCGGGTAGCCAGGCACCGCCGAACTTCATGACCGGCGGCGGTGAACCATCGTAGTAACGTTGCTCGAGCGCCAATGATGCGTCGCGGCGGTAAAAAGTACTCGACAACGAGAAGCCGGTTCTGGTGCGCCTGCGGATCACTGACGCGCAAGCGGCTAAGGCCCACCCTCGTCCACACTCACGCGAGCGCAACTGCCCATTCGAAATGATCGGCTGCAAGCTTGGCAAGTTGCCGCTTCACGGAGATCTCTTTGATGAGATGGGAAAATTCTCGCAATCTGGAGATTGGAAGGGTAGTGGGCCACCGTGAATGCGGGGCATTCGCTCGCTTTCAAGCAAGCAGCGACTGTTGAAATTGGCGAAAGCCGATCGGTCGGCAGAATTGTCAGATGCCAACGCAGCGATTGCGACCGCTCTCCTTGGCCTGATACATCGCTTTGTCGGCACGATCAAATACGGAGCTCGATGAATCGCCAGCCTGCAGTGCGGTGATGCCGCTCGATATGGTAATCGGCAGGGGCGTGCCGCGAAAATGAAATCCAATCAGCGAGACGGCGATGCGCATCTCATCGACCAGCCGCACGGCGTTGGCGAGATCTGTGCCGGTGAGGATCATGACGAATTCCTCGCCGCCGTAACGCGCAACGAAGTCAGTGCCGCGAATGCGATCTGCCAGGCATTTGGACACCACACTCAGTACGCGATCGCCTGCCCGATGCCCGCAGGTGTCGTTGATGCGCTTGAAGTGATCGACGTCAAGCACGGCAATGCAGGCCGGCTGATTGAAGCGCTGCCAGCGGTTCAGCTCTTCATCTATGCGCTTTTCATAGGCCAGGCGATTGGGGATCTTGGTCAGCAGGTCGATGGTGGACAGCCGCTGTTCGTCCTTGAGTTGATCATGTAGCCGATTGGCTTCGGCTTCCAATGCCGCAACGCGTGCTCGCATCTGTTCGTTGCGCGCCCGCATCGCGTCGGTCCGGGTTGTCTCCCGTCGCCGGAATTCCTGCAGATGTCGATCGATAGACTCGAGGCGGCTGCGAACCTGGGTGCGAATCTGTCGCAGGTCGTCGGCGGACTCGACGCTTTCTCCCATGGCCTTCATTTCGCCGACCAGCTGCGTGTTCAACGTTTCGTTGCTGGCCTGCGACTGACTCTGGTTCTGGTTCTGCTCGGCGACAAATTGGCTGATTTCATCCAGCTTCCCAACCATCTGGCTCAGCAGGGTCTCAATCTCGTGCTTGGAGCGTTCGATGCGGTGGATTCGCTGTCCGACGATCGTCGTAAGCGAGGACAGAATTTCCGGTAATTGGCCGCGCGTCGTGCCTGTCTCAAGCTTCGAGTCCAGCGCGTCGACCTGGTCCAGCAGCTCGGGATCGCGTCTGAGCTCAACGAGCATTGCCGAAAGTGTCGCACGCACTTGTTCATCGTCGAATACTTCATTCGGCGCATCCGGTTGCGTCCTTGTTGACTGCGTCGCGACAACGTGAAGAGCAGGCGTCGAGTGATCGAGCGCTTGAATGGCGTCACTGAGCGTCGGCGTGATCTGGTCAAGCTCGTCGCTGGTCGCCTGGCTCCGCAAAGCCTGCTGTAGCTTGCGGATCTCTGCGTCCAATCGTGGGGATTGTCCAAGCGAAGCACTGCACAGTCGACCGACGAAGCGTTTGAGGGTTGCCTCCATCGCTCGAAATTGCTGCTGCTCGCTTTCCAGCGAGCCCAGGCTATCGAAATATTTAGTGCGCCAGTCTTCAGCGCCCGTGCCGTTTTTCACAACGCATTACTCAAGCAAGTTCCATCCACGGAATTCCCACGCTGAAATCATCCCGTGCCCGGCGCAAAGAGGATGGGGCCTGTTTCACATATCGTTCGGGTAGTGATTAAGCATACAACGGCATTTCCGGGCCGGAATTGAGTGGTGGCCCGCGAGTAGTGGTTCTCAGAAACGAATATTGGGGAGAGCAGGCTGGCGAGATTCAGGCTTGGCCCGATACACAAGGCCAGAGACGGGATGCGGCGACGGAGATTGTCTTAGGCTGACATTGACCGCTGGGAGCTATGTTTACTGATTGCCGTCTGTCCGCTATGAGCCGTGGGCGGTAGCAATGATGGTGCGACGCAGGAGCTTCTGGTTGGGCAGGGGAGATTGCGCTCTATGCCATAAGGCGCACTATTGGGCGGGCGAAGTGTTGAGGCACTTCTTCAAGCCGCGGGGGAAGCGGGCGGGCAATCGGTACTTGTGTTTGCTTCGTTGCAAACGAGAAAGGCTGATCTGGATAGTGCGGGAGAACAACGTCAAAGGGGAGTGCCATGAGTTCCGACAAAGATTTCAATCGCGGCTATTCCGGGAACATCCTGCATGGTTCCAACTACGCCGAGCGTATGGGCGTATACGAGCGATCACTGCAGAACGATCGCTTGAAGCAGGAGTTGGCAGCGCGACAGCAGGTCTTTACTCCGCCAGCGATTCCTAGTTCATTCAATGCCGGGTCCAGTTGGACTGGCGCGAGGCATTCCAACTACCAACAGCGTGCTGCGAGCGGGCAATCCTCCGGCGGCTCCTGGGCGCCCTTAGGCTGGATTGGGCTTTGGGTCGGCAGCGCGGTGGGTATTTCTGCATTGCTGAAATGGTTGGGGGTCGGTGCCGACCTGGCGGATTCCATCGGCTGGTGGGCATTGCCTGCGGTTCTGGGTGCGGCACTGGCGGCCGCGATTGTCTGGGCTCTCTGGCTTCTCGCTAAGGCGATCGCAAAGGGCATTGCGGCGATAGTCCGTGGCGTCGTCGCTATGTGTCGGTGGATCAACAAGCACAGAAAGCCATTGGCGCTGGCAGCCGCTTACGGGATCAGTGTTGTGGCGACCTGCGAGATAGCGATCGCGATCCGCGAGCGTTTGGGCTATGAAGCAGGCAGTTACCAATGGCAACTCCTCGGATGGTCGTTGCTCGGCGTGCTGCTGGCGTTCGGTGCACTCTGGGTTGCTGTTCGCCTCAGGGCGTATTCCAGGCAGCGGGCCTTGCAATTGCGACCTGTTCCGACCCCGCACTCACAACCCCTCGAACCGACGCGACGACCTGACGCAGGCGAGACCAAAAAGCGAGTTCATTTCCTTCCAGGCATGTCCCGACACCCTGATTCGCAGCCCCAGCCGTCTCGCGGTCGCAAGAGAATCGACCCAGTGATTTATTGAGCTGCCATCTTGTGCTGGGCCGATCTCGGGTGCGGGGCTTCCCAGGACGTTCATATCCCGCGTCGAGCGACCAAGGCCACAAAAACAGGCTCTTGAACGACGACCCGACCCCCACTCCGGCTCTTGTTGCGTTGCTTCCTGCCACAATTGTGTGGTATCAATTGCACCATGACGTCGATTTCCCGCAACCGCTATTGGTTTTATCGCCTACCTGAACCGCTGGCGGATGAGTTGCGCTCGAACTGAAATCAAAGTCACACCGAGCACCAAGAAAACCGCCACCACCTGGCGGTTTTTTTTTGCCGCCGACAAACCAGCCCATCGGAGTTTACTGTGAGTATCCGCACTGACGATTTACGCATCCTCGAGATCAGGGAGCTGAGCACCCCCGAGGAACTGATGCTCGAATATCCGAGCAGTGCGGCCGCTTCCGCAACCGTGGCGCATTCACGGCGCATGCTGCAGGGAATCCTTCAAGGCAAGGACGACAGGCTCGCAGTCGTCATCGGTCCGTGCTCCATTCACGACACTGCCGCCGCGATGGACTACGCGGCGAAACTCAAGCAGCAGCGAGACCGTCTGGGCGATACGCTCGAAATCGTGATGCGGGTTTATTTTGAGAAGCCGCGCACCACGGTCGGCTGGAAAGGGCTGATCAACGATCCCGATCTGGATGGCAGCTTCAATATCAACAAGGGACTGCGGCTTGCGCGTGGTCTGTTGGTCGAGATCAACCAGTTGGGTTTACCGGCCGGCTGCGAATTCCTCGACATGATTACGCCGCAATACATTGCGGACCTGGTGTCGTGGGGTGCAATCGGCGCACGCACCACGGAGAGCCAGGTGCATCGTGAGCTAACGTCGGGCCTGTCATGTCCGGTCGGTTTCAAGAACGGTACCGATGGCAACGTGAAGATTGCGATTGAAGCAGTGCAGGCGGCATCACATAAGCATCATTTTCTCGCCGTCACCAAGCAGGGCCGCAGCGCTATTGCGACGACCGCCGGAAATGCCGATTGCCATGTGATTCTGCGTGGGGGCAAGGCGCCGAACTACGACGCGGCTAGCGTCGAAGCGGTGTGCAACACGATCGTCACTGCCGGGCTCAAGCCGCACGTCATGATCGATGTCAGTCACGGCAATAGCAGCAAGAAGCCTGAGAATCAGCCCAAGGTTATCGAGGACGTCGCGGGGCAACTGGAGTCGGGCGAGCATCGCATCGCCGGCGTCATGATCGAGAGCCATCTGGTGGCAGGGCGACAGGATCTGGTTGCGGGTCGGCCGCTCGTCTATGGCCAGAGCATCACCGATGGTTGCATTGACTGGGATACCTCGGTCCGCGCACTGGAGCGTCTGGCCAGCGCTGTGGAGCGAAGACGAGCGAGCGAACGGTCGACGAGGCGGGAGCTGGCTGGCGAAGCTGCGAAACGCTGAGCGCCGCCGTCGAACGGGTAATTCTCAAAGAAGTAATAGAAGGGGCAGCCTGCAACGCTGCCCCTTGGTCAATATCAAACACGGGGCAACACCCAGCGCTTCTACGGTGCCACGGCTCTTCTCTTCGATGCCTGCCTTGCCTCTCGCGTTGACGCTGTTCTGGGCGCCGTCTTCACGACCGGTGCTTTCTTCTTCGCCGGCTTCTTCCGCGCCTGCTTAGCCAGTTCCAATTCGTTCGCGAACAAGTCGGGGTCGGCTGCGGCGTTCTCGCTCCACGACTTTCGATGCAGCGTGGGATCGGGGAAGAAGAGCAGCCGGCGGTTGTTCTTGTAGGCATTGGCTTTGAAGTTGCTGCCGATCCACTTATCGGTTTCATCCAGCTCCAGCGGATTGATCTTCGATCCGCGCTGCGCGAATTTGTTGATCGCATCCCGTGCGTAGAAGTGGCGAAAGATGCGATCGAACTCCGTCAAGTAGATATCCGCGACCCGCGTGTTGCCGCGAATGAGCAGCATGTTCTCGTCGTTGGTGATGAGGGACGCCTTGGAGAAATTGGCTGAGCCGGAGCACACCAGCGGATCGTCCGACAGCGGATCGATCAGCAGGATCTTGGAGTGGACGAAGAAGACATGGCCATTGTTGACGGGTCGGGCCAGTTCTTCGTCGACAAACCATTTTTCCAGGTTCGAGTGCGCGATGGGGACAACCTTGCCACCGCCTCGCGCGTAGCGGATGAACTGTTTACCCAGGATTTCACCATTCGAGAAGGCGAGCTTGCCCCGGTTGCGCTTCTCTGCGTCCGTCACTTCCTTGGTGGGTGGGTTCTCCAGGATGACCAGCCGCAACGAATCCGAGGTCTGCCCGAGCCCGCCCAGGATCTGGGTCGCCACGTTGAACGGAATTGTCATCATCGCGAGCGAAGCGCTGTTGCCGATACGGTGTGCGTACCAGTCGAGCATGTTCTCCGCGATCCTCGGCGAATAGAACATTGCAGTCGATTTCTGTGCGATCGCGTTGGGCGGGTTCGGCGTCAGCTTGACCGCATTCGTGACAGCTACCGAGTGCGTAGGGTCGGTTCTCAGTTCTTCCCAGAATTGCAGATAGGTCGCCGCGGTTCCGGCATGCGCGACGAGATGGCCGACATTGGTCTGTCCGAGAAATCCCGTTGAGGTGAAGTTCGTGGATCCGGTCCAGATCTCGCGCGGCCGATCGTCGACCAGCTTCACGATGAACTTGTTGTGGGGAATCTTGGTGCGCGTGCGCTGGAAGAGTATCGGTATTCTCTTGCCGTCGCGCATGGCTGTCTTCGGCAACTTCGCCGTGGCAATAGCTTTGGCGTTGGGATCCTTGGCGGTCTTCGTGTAGTGGTAGAGGATACGAACGTCGACGCCGCGTTTGAGCGCCCGCTTCAACGCTCCAAGGATGGGCTGGTAGGTGAATTCATAGGCGCACACGCGAAGGCCTTCGCCCTTCGTCGTTCCGTTGATGAAGTCGATGCAGGCCTCCGCCAAACCTCGGGAGAGCCACTTCGCCTCACGGTTTGCAATCTGGCCCTGGGCGTCGATTTCATTCGCCATGGCATCCGTGAGCCGCTTGTTCTGGAACTGTTCCGAGAGCGCATGGCTTGCGATAGCGCCGCGATTGAACCAGACGCCATGGCCGCGATCCTGTTCTTTCTCGGTCGTGATCCTGAAGTTTGCCGAATACCTGGCTTCGAGCTGGCCGATGTCGCCGTACAACGCGACCACCGTGATGTCGTACTCAGTGTCGGGCTCGGCCGCGTAATCGGACCACAGGAAGCTCTGGATCGGATGTTGACGGGTCGAATACTCTGCCCCCTTGCGCGGCTCGGCCACGAGAGCCTTGAAGTATTTGATTCCCTTCAGCCACGCTCGGGTGTGCCCGGCGCTTCCGGTCTTGATTGCGAACCCGCGAAAACCCGGTCGCGCCGCTGCATCGAGGTCGAATGCCATCAGCACCACATGAGTACCGGCGACAGCTTTGACCCTTAGCGGCCCCTGGCTGGTGAATACACGCATGAGACGTCCCTCGTTGCCGCGTTATCGCAATCCCTAGCGTCTGCCACCTTCGTTACATTCCCGTGATGAGTGATCCGGTGGATCCAGGACTGGCAGGCGGGTGAATCAACTAATGCGGATGCAGGCAATGCAGAGTCCGATCGCGACGCAGGTTAGTCAATACGCCTAAAGTTTAGGTCGGCGAACTGCGGTGCTCGGAAGGGTGACTGCGACGGATGAGTCGCAACCTGCCGGTATCGGCCGTCGCGACAATCGCCTTCGAGTGCTTGCTACGTGCGTAGCAGACCCGTAGTGTGAGGGCGGCTGTTCTTCCAACACTGGAGGGCGCTTGAAAATCGCTGTTGCACTGCTTGCCGCGATCGCCTTGCTGGGCACTTTCTTCGCCTGGCGCTGGTTCTGCGCCGAACGACGCAATGCGCTGCTGCGTGTTGCAAAACCCGGCGGCTTCTTGCGTGCGGGTATTGGCTTTGTGGCGAATTTCTTCGACACACTCGGGATTGGCTCCTTCGCCCCCACCACTTCGATCTTCAAGCTGCGACGGCTGGTCAGCGACGAGTTGATTCCGGGAACGCTGAATGTCGGTCATACGCTGCCGACGTTGATTCAGGGATTGATCTTCATCGGCGCGGTGGAGGTTGGGGCACTCACACTGGTATCGATGCTTGGCACCGCGATCCTGGGTGCGTGGTTCGGTGCCGGCGCAGTAGCGAAAATGCCGCGCCGTAAGATTCAGATCGGCATGGGTGCGGCGCTGCTTGTCGCAGCGGTATTGACCGTTCTCATGATCGTGAATTGGCTTCCCAGCGGTGGCACTGCGTTGCAACTAAGTGGTGGCCTGCTCGCGGTGGCGGTTGCTGTGAATTTTATTCTCGGCGCGCTCATGACACTCGGGATCGGACTGTACGCGCCGTGTCTTGTGCTGGTGAGCCTGCTTGGCATGAATCCCATCGCTGCATTTCCCATCATGATGGGCTCGTGCGCCTTTCTCATGCCTGTCGCTGCAATACGTTTCGTTCGGGAACAGAAATACGATTTGCGTGCGGCGCTCGGACTGACGCTGGGCGGAATTCCTGCGGTCCTGATCGCCGCGTTCGTGGTTCGATCGCTGCCACTGCTGTGGTTGCGCTGGCTAGTGGTGATCGTCGCCGTCTATACCGCGGTGCTCATGCTGGTATCGTCGCGGCGAGTGGCGGAATCCGCAGCGGTAAGGGGTGAGGCAACGCTGTAGGGCTAGCGGCCGCACGCTTCGCAGTTCATCAGTGCTGCTCTCATGTCGCCACTGTGACCGGGATATTCCTCGAACAGAGCGCCGATCATCAGGGGAAGTGTTCCGGATAACGAACCGGGATTGCCCCGACTGGATACTCGACCTTCGTACACCGGTTTCGAGTCGCCACCGCGTACGGCGATCTTCGTTTCATACATCAGCATCGTGAAACCCTGCTCAGAGGGGGAGTTCGACGCGGGCACAGGCTGGACGCTGCTGGTCGCGCCGTAAGGTTGGAGAACGCCTGGCTTCAAGGAGCCCGAAACGCCGGTCTGCCCCAATGCGGGGACATGCAGAGTCGGTTCCAGCGGTGAGCCGGCGAAATAATCGAACGCGACGAGGTAATCCGAATCGACTGGTCGTTGCGCCAGGCGCATGCCAGCCGCGAGCAGGTGTTCTTTTACGATCTCTCGGTACGTCTCATATTCAGCGCTATCGTCCTGTGCCTCCAGCGTAATGAGCGCGAAGGTCTTGCCCGTCAGTTCAGTTCGGAGCTGGTGAAATATGGCGACATCCGAGCGCATCGGCGTGGCCGTGCAAGCGGCGCATAACCAGGCACAGGTCAGAATCAGAGCGGCTCTCATATACATATATATGTAGGTCTCCTGTGCATGTGTCTGGCTACAGACGTCTGATGCGTGTCTGGGGTCGCGCCGACGGTCCGACACAATCCAGACAGGGTCACGGTGCGCTACACAGGAGTAGGGGGTCTGAGAGACGAGTCACAGGAAGGGCATGCTGCGCCGCGTGTCGTTCGTGCTTTCGGCTGGAGCGCACATTTGCAGTGGAGGCGAATGTGCGTTCGTTAACGTAACTGTCGTGCTCTCATCTCGATCAGTTGTTCCAGTTCGAGTGCTTGCGTCGGGTATTGATCCACGACGCGGCGAAGGATTTCTCGCAGGCGGGACTGGTTGATACGGTCGTACATGCGGTTCAAGCCGTCGTCCTCCACCTGCGGCAGTAGCCAATCCAACGGCCGTACGAAAACGCGCCGTAGTTTTCTTGCGAGGCAGGTATCCAGCAAAGTCAGGTCGTGCACGGTGAAGCCAGTCGTCCAGCCGATAGGATTGAAGGTATCGGTCGTGGTGCGGCTCGAGTTTCCGTTCGATTCGGTAGCCTTCGCCATCACGGTTGCGGTGTAGCGCTCTCCGCCACGGGCGACCAGGGCCAATTCGTTCGGATCAGCGAACAGTTCGTACTGAAGGGTGAACGTCCCGTCCGGAGTATCCACATCGACGGTGCCCGTGCCGGGGGCGATCGGCTGATCGGCCACGGTCCAGGTAATGACCGGGCTGACGACCCCCGGATCTCCCGCATCGCCATAGCCACGTGTCGATGCGCGATAGAGAGAAGTCGATTGATAGATCCGCGTCGCCGAGACAATCGTATCTCCACAGGGAGTTTGCATCGGCTCTTCGTCGCTGGTCAGCAGTAGCGACTGAAAATGCCGTGCCTTGATCTCGATCTCGCGTGGGCTCGAGGTTCCGATCTCGACTTCGACTGCCCCGGCGTCTTCGTCCACGTCGATTACACGGACCACCAGCAGGGTAAATGCGGGTGCGAGATCGGTATCTGTTTCTGTAGGCACAACGATGTGCCCCCTGTACCAGCAGCGCACGCCATCCCCGGTTGCATCGTTGAGGGTGTGAACCACAACGGCACGGCGAGCGAGATTGTCAGTCGCTTCGTGCAGGCCCATGTCCCAGCCATTCTTGCTTCGATACTCAACGTAACAGCGGAAACGTCCTTCGGCATCTTCGCCAGGCGGACGCAGGACCAACAGGCTTGGTGCTTGTGAACTGCGGCCGGCGCCGACGAGTCGTACACGATACATCGCGCCGCCAACAGGGTAGGGCATGTCGCGCACCGTGCCGGGAGGCAGCGCTTGAGGATCCCATTGGTGGATGTGTGCACGAGCTAGCCCCGGTCCCATCGACGCGGCGTTGGGATTGGGCCAGCCGGCCGGAAGCATTCCCTTGAATGTCGGCGTGCTGATCCACACGGTTTTATTGGCGTCCCGATTGCGGGTGCCGAAAGACGCGGAAGACATCAAGTCGTACGGATCGCCGTACACAGTGCCTTCATCCCACGGAGGCTTGCCGTCCCACTCGATGCCGTTGTTCACAACGCCATAGCTGTGGCTGAAGCCGAGCACGTGACCGAACTCATGGCAGAAGAATGTATGGTCGCCAGTCATCACCGGTAACGAACACGCGGGCGTGTTGTCGAGGTTGTAGCCAGCGCCGCCATCGAGTCCCGTGACGACGGTAGCGGGCTGCCCGGGTTTGCCGGCGTCTGGATTGGGGACAACCGCGGTACCTGGATGAACGAGAACCAGGAAGACGTCGAAGCCATCCAGAATCGCTCCGGGGAGCGCTTTCGCAGCGTCGTACGCCTTCTGCCCGTGCACTTCGCGAGAGCCGACCTCGCTGGCGTCGAGCGCGATGTCGACCCAGGGAAAAAGCGCGCTGTCGCGGAAATCGAGATAGCCGCGCGTGTTGTTTGCCCAGTAGTCGAAGACGGCCTCATGCGCCGGGTTCGTCATCATCATCTCAATACAGGCCCGGTCCGCAATGAATGGCACCGACGGATCGTGACGCGCGCGCAGGATTCCGACCTTCACCCGTTTCGTGGCCATCGATTGCTCCGCTGGTTGCAGGTACCGGGCAACGAATGCGACTGCGATGGAGCGTCATCGCTTCGCGTGCCCGGCGCAATTGATCGAAAGGGCCGGCGGCGACGATGGGTGGTTGGCGATGGGTGATCGATGTCGAAGCTGCGAGGAGATGTGAGTCGAGAAATATCAGAAACGACGATTGGCTATTCGCGACGAAGGCCGGGATTAGGGCGTTCGGCACATTGTGGGGCGGCAGGAAAGCGCGCAGGTTGGTGATTATTCCTTTCAGGTCTTCTTCATAGAGGGGGAACAGCAATGAACGCTGTCCAGACAGAGCGATCGTCTACACCGATCAGCCAGGAACGATTGCTGGCCTTCGTGCGCGCAGTCATCGGCGGAAGCACAGGACGGGAAGACGATGAGCACCCACTGCCGCCAGGGCCGTGGGATCCAGTAATCCGTTCGGCATTGGAGAGCATGCCAGCTGGCCACGCGCCGGATCCGTGGACGGGATTCGGAGCAGCCGCACACCGGCGGATTCCAGGTTCGATTTTTGGTCCGCATCCAGATCCATGGATGCTTGTTCTAGCCAGCCTTCTCGCGAGGCATCCTGAAGCGGCCGACGCGATCGGTGGAGGTCACAGTTTTGGCGATGAGGTAGCGCTCAATCCCCAGCCGTTGCCGCCGCGTTATGCGTTCCTGGTAGAGGTTGCTCAGACGGTCATCAACCGCGTCGAGTTGCTGCAGAACGTCGCCAACGCTTTCCAGCGTGCGGGTGAACGCCAAGGAATCATCATCGTCGGTGGATATACCAGTGAATTCGCCGATGACTGGTGCGGCAACGGCTTCCGCTTGAAGTGGCCTTTCCCGGGTCCGCGTCCGAACTGGTTCATGCAGGAGCTGGATGGCATCGACCTGGTGGTTATCGCGGCAAAATTCGAGCAGGCTGCGAAACAGGCATTCAATCCGGACGTGCGCCAGGGACTGCAGAGCGCGAGCGAGAAATTTGCTGCTGCGGGATTGTCGCGAATGCAGTGAACAGGTGACGTCGGCTTGGTCGCGTGCGTGGAGTCGGTTCGCTTCTTGTTCGCGTTGGGCCTCCGTCCGTTCGTGTTGGGCTTGCCGAAGCATTCGGAACTCGGAGCTCCCCTTCGACGGGGCTCAGGGCGAACGGGGAGGAAGACGGAGAGTGGATTGTTCTTGCCCTCGGTCGTTGGTTTCGCTCACGCCGTATCTCCATCCGTTCGTGCTGAGCTTGTCGAAGCATTCGTAATTCGGAGTTCCCCTTCGACGGGGCTCAGGGCGAACGGGGGCGGGAGGATGGAGAGTGGATTGTTCTTGCCTTCGGTCGCCTTTCGCTCGCGTCGCGCCTCTATCCGTTCGTGCTGAGCTTGTCGAAGCATTCGTAATTCGGAGTTCCCCTTCGACGGGGCTCAGGGCGAACGGGGCAGGAGGATGGAGAGCGGATCGTTCTTGCCCTCGGTCGCTTTTCGTTCGCGGCGTGCCTCTGTCCGTTCGTGCTGAGCCCGTCGAAGCATTCGGACTTCGGAGTTTCCTTCTTCGACCAGCCCCCTTACGAAGTGCCGGCGGCGGCATGCGACATGGTCTCAGGGGATGAGTGCGTCAACCCGACCGGTCTACAGAGCTCATACATTGCCCACCCCAGCAGGAAAGCTCTCAGCCCTTCGGCTATGGCTTGAGTCAGTCGTCCCGGAATCATTCGGGGATGTCCGTGAGGGTCGGGACGATTTTTGTGCTGCCGTAACCGCGGTCCATTGGCAGCCGCCGCGGGCTCGGACGCGGTCATCTTTATTGCGAGGGATCGGCCACCATGAGCGACGACGACGGCGTCGCAGACGCTGCCCGGGACAGCGATCCGGGCTTTCCGAAAACGCTCATGTCCCGACTCAACCTGATCCGGCATGCGTTCAGTGACGTATTGCCGGATAGCCTGGCGCAGATTCTGGAGCAGTTTCGCCGCGACGCCTATCCCGAGCGGGAACTGTCCGTATGGGAGGCAATGGCGGCCGTGTATCAGGACTTCAAGGAACTGTTCAAGCCCGATGCCGCTCGTTGTCGGACGGCTTTGCTGGTGCTGCTGGAGCTTTCGATGAACCGGTTGCGTCCGCGAACACGCAAGCGCTGGATCGTTCTCAGCGAGGAGGAATTCATGTTCCTGCGTACACGGTGGGAGGTGTTCGGATCCTGCATGCCCGTGGTAGAGACCAAGCAGCTGCATTGACTCCCGCCGCCCTATGGATGGCGTCAGATCGTCGTCCGCCTTCTGAGCATCCAGTAGCCGGTCATTGCCCGTCAGTGGAAATGTCACGGCAGTCCAGTACGAATGCGCTGTCAATGGACTAGCTTTGTCAGCCAACTCGCCCAGGGCTATTTCATTCGCGCGGTCTCATCCGCTACGCTGCACACCCGGTGCGGATTCGGCGGATGTATCGATGAATGCACTCCAGTAGTGCAGCCGGGCGAAACCAACAAGAGGAAGGGCATGGCCACTAACGACAAGGCGATGTTTGAGCTTCTCACGATTGCTGAGCGCTCCGGCTTCTCTGAGACGGGTCGCGTCGATGAAGTCGAGCGGCTGTGCGAAGCCTTCGGCCGCATCTGGCCCGATGCAGTGCGGAGCTTCGAATATGGTCGTTCCGCCGAAGGTCGTCCGCTGCGGGCAATGATCGTTTCCCGTGCTGGGGTGCTGTCGCCCGGCGAATTGAGCCGGCGCGGGTTGCCCATCCTGATGCTTCAGGGCGGGATCCATCCCGGGGAGAGCGATGGCAAGGACGCGGGCTTCATCGCGTTGCGACAGCTACTGTCCGACGAAATACCGGGCGGGCTGCTGGAGCGCTTGGCCATCCTCTTCGTACCTGCGTTCAATACGGATGGGCACGAACGCGTCGGCCGCTGGAATCGCCTGAATCAGAATGGTCCGCAGGAAACCGGCTGGCGCACGACGGCGCACAATCTGAACCTGAATCGCGACTACACCAAGGCGGACGCACCGGAAATGCACGCGATGCTGCGCCTGTTGAACGAATGGGATCCATTGGTCTGCGCCGATCTGCACGTAACCGACGGGGCGGATTTCGAGCCCGATATTTCGCTGCAAGTCGAACCGATCAATCAGGGCGATCCGGGGTTGTACGCAAGCGGCCGGCAATTGCGCGACGAACTGATCGCGAAGCTGGCAGCGCAGGGCTCATTGCCGTTGCCGTTCTATCCCGATCTCGCGAGTCCCGACGATCCCGCCTCCGGATTCCAGCTCACGGTCTATTCGCCGCGATTCTCCACGGGATATTTTCCGGCGCGCAACCGCTTCACGGTATTGGTCGAAACGCACTCGTGGAAAGACTATGCGACTCGCGTACGCATTACCCGCAATACGCTCATCGGGCTTACCGAACTGATAGGCGCCAACGGTGCCGAGTTGCTTGAAGAGGTCCATCTTGCCGACGCGAGAGCCATGCGGCTCGGCGGAACCGACGTCACGCTCGACTTCAAGTCGGGCTGGCGCGAGCCGTTGAACGAGGAGGCGGGCAGTCCGGCAACGAGGCCGGCCGGCAACGACTCCGACCCGAATGTCACCATGATCGACTTCCGCGGCTATGCGTACACGCGTGAACCGTCTGCCATATCGGGCGAGCTGGTCACTACTTACGATCCGGGCAAGCCGCAGATCTGGCACGTGCCGCTGCGCAATCAGGTCGAACCGGCAGTGGTCGCGCGCGCGCCTCGCGATGGATATGTGGTGCCAGCGGGCTACGCCCAGCAGATAGGGCCGAAACTCGCCTTGCACGGCATCCGGTTCGATCAGGTCGGTGTCGGCTTGCAAAAAATGGATGTGGAGGTGTTCCGCGCGACGAGCACGAAGTTCTCCAGCGCACCGTTTGAAGGGCGCATGCGCTTGACGCTGGAAGGGGGCTGGCATTCAGAGCCAATCGAGGTTCCGACGGGATCGTTGTTTGTGCCGATCAGGCAACCCAAGGCACGCCTGGTGATGGCGCTGCTCGAACCGCAGGCGCCCGACTCGTTCGCCGCGTGGGGATTCTTCAATGGCTGGTTCGAGCAGAAGGAATATATGGAGCCGTATGTGGCGGAGATCATCGCGCGCGAGATGCTCGATCGTGACGCGGAATTGGCCGCGCAGTTCAAGCGCAAGCTGGCCGACGAGCCGCTCTTCGCCGCAAGCTCCAGCGCGCGCCTGGAGTTCTTTCATCGCCGGCACGCTTCGTGGGATCAACGTCTGAATCTCTATCCCATCTATCGGCTGCGTTGATTCCCCTGTCGGAGCTCATGCCCGCGAGATAGAGAACTGTCTCGTGCATGCTGTGTCTCTTCCTGAAGTCAGATCGGATTCGCTGCACGTGAGGCGATCGGTTTCAGCAGCAAACCCGACTCTTTCCTGCCGCAATCTCGCACCGTCTTTGCCGAAAGTTCGCAGCCTTTGCGATAAACCGAGTCTCAGGGGTTGAGTGATGCCGTTGAAGCGGTCTCGATAGGAGGAGCGTTCTCTAGTTACTCAGCAGCGCGACATAGAGCCGAGTAATGTTCGCCGGCATGGCACGGATGAGGCGATGGCATGGATGAAGTGATAGGCGCGGCAGCCCATCGCGCTTGCTAAGGAGGGACAAGTGACAGAGAAAGAAGACAGGAAACGCGAGCTCCTGGCCAACGAAGCGGCGGAATGGCATCTGCGCGCAAACGAAGGCTCGATGTCATCCAGCGAACGACTGAAACAGGTCGCGTGGCTCAAGGCGTCGCCAGAGCATGTCGCCGAGGCTCTGCGCATGGATGCGATGGATGTGCTGCTGCACAGCGTGAAGCTGGAAGCGGACGATTACGCAGAAGCGACGGTAACTCCAAAACTGGATCGCTGGAGCCGATGGAAGCTCGGAGCCGCGCTGGCTGCGTTTGTGTTGACGATTGCACTAGTGGCGGTCGTGCTGATTGCTGGCGCCGATCGTAAGCAGGATCGAGCGCTGGATGATCGTGGCATGTCGGAGCAGCGTCAGGCAGCAGATCAATAAGAGATGCGTGGGGGTGCGGGAACGGGCGTTCTGCTGAAGTGACGGGTGACGGGTGACGAGTGACGGGCAAGGGGTGATAGGCCCGCGTCGCGATCACTATGTCTCACTGGCATCCCTGCCTTTATTTTTCCATCGATCTATTCGTTCTTCTACGATCAGCCAACAGACCAGTTCTGGCGTGGTGGGGCAAGTGTTGTCATTGGCTTTCCCAATCTTGTCGTATGTAGTATAAAAGCAGTGCATAATAAAACGATGCCAGATGGGATTGGTATCGGATAGCGGCATGTGGAGGCGGCGGTACGAGCACTGCAAGACAGGCTGCTCACCGCACTAACAGGGAGCAGGCAGAATCGTGAGTCACGACACTGTGAAGGGGCTGTGCACGGGCGGCGGTTTGAGCTGTGTGAGCCGTTGGCGCAGATGGATGCTGTCCATTCGGCGTCGATTTGTCCGACGCCCGGTGAGTTCTTTGCTCCCAGGCGGCGGAGAGATCGATGCATTGGCGCGAGAGATTTTCGCACGCATGCAGCGCGATGAGAGCGATGCTGCCGCAGACGATCCACAGGGTTATCTGTTCCGGCTGGCTGACGATGTCGCGAACGAGCGGTCGCGTGATTCGCAACAAAGCCATCGTCCCGCTGCCGGTTGGTCAGGGCATCTCGTCGCGGAGAATGGAGAACTGCGCGATCCCGCCAGGCTCGATTCACTGCGCAAGGATGTAGAGGCGGTCATGAAGGGATTGCCACGATGTCACCGCGAAGCCTTTGTGCTGTATTCGAACGAGGGCCTGAACTGCGAGCAGATTGCTCAGCGGCAAGGCGTGGCGCGTGAGGTCGTGCTGCAGAAACTTGTGCGCACGTATACGAGGCTGCGTTTCAGGCTGGAGGGCTGAGAGAGGAGGGTCACAGGAGTGACAGTAGTCACAGGGGTGACACGGACAGCACGGACTCGGAGCCTGTCACTCCCTTCTGGCCCTTGTCACCCGTGTGACTACTGTCACTCCTGTCACTCTTCATTCTTCACCCCGATCTCGAATAAATCCGCAAGCACGGCCTCGGTAGTCGGCCATCGACCGGCGCCGCGGCCGTTGATCGCGACTTCCTCGCCGCCCTCGCGGGTGATGACCAATCTGTTCCATTCGTTGCAGGTCGTCGCGAAGGGATCGTCCGCCGCCACGGATTCGAGCTGAACCTGGCCGAAGAGACCGCTTTCGAGGCGCCACGCCCTGGCGATCACTCGAAGTTTCTCGTTGGGGGCCAATGCGGTCTGACGATGCATGAGAGTGGCGGTGTTCAGCGGTTCGATCTCCAGAGCGTCGAGATCCCGTCCGAATGCATGCCGAGCCAGGATCTGCAGCTTGCGGCCGGCGTCGCGGCCGGAGAGATCCTCGCCCGGATCCGCTTCGGCGAAGCCGCATGCCTGTGCTGCCCGAACTGCTTCGTTGAGCAGTAAGCCTTCGGCACATCGGTCGAGCACGAAGTTACAAGTACCGTTCAGCACGCCTGCGATGCAGCGGATGCTGCCGCTATTGGTCTCGCGGCGCAGTCTCTCCAGCATCGGCGCGCCGCCACCGACAGCTGCCGAATAGCGAAGGCTTACCGAGCTGTGTGCAGCGAGGGCGCTCAAATCGATTCCGGCTTCGGCGATCAAGGCTTTGTTGGCGGAAACGACGTTGATACCGTGCGCGAGGTAGTAACGGACCAGCGATTGAGACGGCTGCAGTCCTGCCAGTGCGTCGACGACAATATCTGGTCGCAAATCCTGCAACGTGTCCTGCGAGTCGTGCAGCAGATCCTGGGGTATTGAATCGATCGAATGCCGGGCTCGACTCCGAACCAGCGCGCCGATGACGCGGAAGCGATCCGGCATGGCGGACAGTCGCTGATAGACGCCGAACCCCACAGTGCCGAGACCCAATATCAGTACGGATAGCGGTGGCCTGCGGGTGGACTCGACCAGCTTGCGTTCGATGCGACCTATGACGGATTGATGTGAGCGAGCGATGGCGGCAACTTCCGCGCTGGCTGCATGGCTCTCCAGGAAACGGACCGCTTTGGGTTGAATGAGCTGCCCGGCGCACTCCAATGCATCCGCGTAGCCCAGGGAAGCGAAGCGACGTGATGTATCGGAGCCCGCCAATGCCGGATCGCACTCGTAGACGCCATCGACATCCTTGATGAGCCGGCAGCGCGCGCCAAGGGTGTGAGCCAGATAAACCGCCGACAGATCCGATCCGCCGCGGCCGAGGAGGTGCAGGCGGCCATTCGGGTCGTAGCCGAAGAAACCGGGCACGACCAGTACGGCAGATTCATCGAGCAATGCCGCGATGCGGCTTGCATCGACAGCCACGAGTTCGCTGTCCAGGGCGCTGCCGTCGGCTGCGAGGCCGATCTCCCGTGGGTCCACTACCCGCGACTTTACTCCCGAACGATCGAGAGCGATTCCAAGCAGCGCGGCGCAGTGTCGCTCGCCGGTTGCCAGCAACTCCGCCGTGGCATTCGGTTCCGGCGTCAGGGCCAGGTCCCTGGCCTCATCGAGCAGGATTTCGGTGGTATCCCCGAGCGCGGAGACGATGGCGACGACGCGCCAGCCGGCGCGATACCAGCGATAGATTTCGTGAACGGCAGCCGCAAGGTCGGCGCGATTGCGCAGCACCGAGCTGCCGAATTTCAGGACGATCAGGTCGCCGGCCATGCCACTCTCCTCGTGAAGCCAAGGCAGGCGTGAGCCGGGTGGGGAATGGCGGGCAGAAAAAAACCTGCCCAGCCAAGCCGACGCAGGTTACCGCTGCCGCTTTAGCCGTATTTCTTAAGCGCCCGCAAGCTGAAATCAAATCGGCGCGCGCGAACGTTACCCAATAGCCGCAGCGGTAGTCAAGAACCGAAGTCCAACAATGCCTGCACTGTCACGACATCCACGGCCCCGATAACTGTCGGCCGGATGCAGGCACGAACGGCGGTAAGTGTCGGGAATCGCTGTGGATCGGCAATCGCGAATGCTCTATCCGGCAGCCCTGTCTCACTGACGGATGGCTATACGTGCAGACGGGTCTTGCGATGAGCAGTAATAGCATCGGTCTGAAGTGGCCCGACATCACGGAGATGTCCATGACGTATGCCAGGAGGCGGCGGGTAGACGGACCCGCATGCATGGAATCGCATGATGAGTACGAAGACCAGTGGTTGCCGGCGTACAGCGATCCGGCCAGCTTCGACCTGCATGTCGAATTCGTGCGAGCACACGGACTGCCAAAAGGCCAGTACACGATGTTGTACAACGGCGCGATGCTGTCCGAGCGTGCATTGCGACCAAGAGACTGCGAATGACGGATGGGAGTTCACATCACGTGGGTCAAGGCGGTGCTGCGGAACCGCCATCGATGCAAGTACGCAGCGATTGGCAAACCCTGCGTGAAGTTCTGCAACTGCTGTGGACCGTTGCTGATGCTTACGCTAAACGACGCTTGCTGCTCGCTCTTGGTCTGGTTGCGAGCGGTGCATTGCTATCCGCGCTCACGCCGCTTGCGCTCAAACTTGCTGTTGATGCTCTAACCCAAGGGTCTGCGGGTCCGGCGCTGCTTACCCCGCTCATGTTTGTGATCCTGTATGTGCTCGGCCAGTACTTCGTGAGATTCCTCACCGAGATACGGACGCTGGTCTACGGCCAGGCTGACCAGCGTGTGCGTCGTCACCTTGGACGACAGCTATTCGACCACCTGGTGCGCCTGCCGCTGCGCTTCCATCTGGAGCGCAAGACGGGGGCGATGGGGGAGACCGCGCAACAGGGAATCCAAGGCTACCAGTTGCTGCTCAATCACATGATCTACACGATTCTTCCGGTCGCGGTGGAGTTCGTCGCTGTCGCGATCGTGCTCGTCAATCTCGGTCACGCGGCGTACTTGGTCATTCTCGCGTTGTCGTCGATCGCCTATGTGGCCGTCTTCCAGCGCGGTGCGGCAAGCGTTCAGGAGCCAGCGCGGTCGATTTCGGCAGCGCACATCGAGGCGCATGCAGTGATGACCGACAGCTTGATCAACTTCGAGACGGTCAAGTATTTCGATGCCGAGCCGGTGGTCAGCGGTCGTTACGATATGGCGTTGGGCCGAACCGAATCCGCCTGGAGGCATTTCTTTCGCCGCCGCGCCGTCAATGGCGTGCTGGTGGCGAGCATCTTCGCGCTTTCGCTCGGTGCCGCACTCATCTATGCGGCTAACGACGTCGTGCGCGGTACCATGACGGTCGGTGGATTTGTCCTGATCAACGCCTACATTGCTCGGTTGGTACAACCCTTGGAGATGCTTGGCTTCGCGGTGCGCGATATTGCACAAGCGCTAGCGTTTCTGGAGAAGATGCTCGACCTCTTTCGGGAACCGCCAGAAGGCGGCTTGCGCCACGGCGGACCTTACGAGATGGAGCCGCTCGGGGCGCTGATCTTTCACAACGTCAGTTTCTCCTATCGCCACGATCAGTCGGTGCTGAAAGGAGTGAGCTTCTGCGTTCCGGCCGGCCGGACCGTTGCCGTGGTTGGAGTCAGCGGCTCCGGAAAGTCCTCGCTGATCCGCCTGCTGTTCCGGCTTTATGAACCCGATTGCGGCCGCATCGTGCTGGATGGCCTGCCGATCGCCGAGCTGCCGCTCTCGACTGTGCGCCAGGCAATTGCCGTCGTACCGCAGGATACGGTGCTGTTCCACGACACCATCGCCAACAACATTGGCTTCGGTCGCCGCGGATCAAGCATGGACGACATCAAGGAGGCAGCTCGGATCGCCAACCTGCACGATTTCATCATGAGCATGCCGGATGCGTATGAAACCGTCGTGGGTGAACGGGGCCTGCGGCTATCCGGCGGCGAACGACAGCGTGTGGCGATCGCCCGTGCAGCGCTCAAGCGGCCGCGCATCTTTGTCTTTGACGAGGCGACTTCATCGCTGGATAGCAAGACCGAGCGCGAGATCCTGCGCAATCTCCTCGACGTCTCGAGGAAATGCACCACGCTGGTGATAGCCCACAGGCTTTCGACCGTGGTGCACGCGGACGAGATACTAGTGCTCGACCGCGGTGTCATCGTCGAGCGGGGCACCCATGCGGAACTGCAGAGGCAGGACGGTCACTACGCTGCGCTCTGGGAGGCGCAACACGGCGACGTGTCTTCTCTTGAGGCTTCGGTGGCTGAGTGTGGGACAAGGCGTTGACGGATGCACGTGCTCGACTGCGTCAATCCGGCTTATGAAGCGGTGGGGCTCGGGGCGAGGGGTCACCAAGCAGGTGAGCTAGGGTTGCTGGCCATTGTCTGCTTCTGACTCTTGCCCGTCGCCCCGTAAAGGGGCGCTTATCCGGGTTCAGCGCGAAACTCCAGCGAGCCCGATTCCTGCGGGCCGATCGGTACCAGGTAGTGCAGTGAGTTGAGCTTGAACAGATCCGGACGGCGCTCGCGATAGCGACTTACCGCGACTGACAGTGTCGAAGGGTCGCGACGCAGGCGGCGGGCAACTTCGCTCAGGGTACACACACGACGCTCCATGGCGAACCAGGCGATGAGGGCGCGCGCCAAGGCTAGATCCCGCTTGCGAGAGCTGGAGAGGACATGCTCCCGCTCCACGCCCATCGCAAACGTTACCGAGTGAATGACCTGGTCCAGCGAAACCTTGCTGCGATAGGTGCGTGATTCGCGGGGCAGGTTCCGCAAGAACTCGGGGCTGCCGATGACTCGCAGGTCGTCGGTTCCACCGCGCTCGAAGAGGGCTAGGTCTTGCGCTGAGGGTGCATGCGACATCGACTCACGGTAGGCAGAGATCGCGTCGTCTTCGCCGAATGCATGCAATGCTTTGCGGGTCGCGAGCCACGGGACCTCGGCTGCGCGAAGATAAGCCCGGTGGCTCGTATGAGGGTAATCGCGCGCGTCGTCCACGAGTCCGAGTAGTTCGGGAATGTAGTGGATGTAGCGCAGCAACTTCAGCAAGTAGGTATCAGAGTCGACCAGCATTGCCTGGTAGCGCTGTTGGAAGAAGTGGCCCGATTCGCCAGCACGCTGGTGGATACTGCGCGCATAGCGGCTGGTCAGGCCTTGCATGAAGCGGCCCACCGACACCTCATCGATCTGCACCAGCATGTGGATTGCCTGCGGAGCCCAGCAATACGCATGCACGCTCATCGCATTGCGACGCAAGCACGCAGACAAGAGCCGCTCGAACACGAGATAGTCGTCCGGTCGCGAGAATACAGGCTGATGCGCCGAGCCTCGTTGGACTACGTAGTACATTCCGTGCGGAACATGGAGTCGTTGACGACGGGACATGCGGGTCTCCATTCGCTCTGGACGAGTGTTTGCAGTGGATCGTTGTCGACAGGGGAAGAGTCAGCAATCGGTTTTCCCATAGTGGTAGTACGCCCTGAGTTCCTGCGCGGTCGCCTCAGAGACGGCATCGACCGCGGCCAGCGTGTGCGAATCCGTTTCGAATAGCACAGCCGGATCCTGGCCTTCATAGCCGCCAAGATTCGGCCGATGAATGCGGTAGCCGATCAGGTCGCGAATGGCCGGCGGGAATCGCCTGGCCACCGCGGGTGGATAGGCCAGAAAGGCGTTCTCGTATTGCTTGAGCCAGCCAAGGCAGTAACTTAGGATCAGTCCGTTGCGCGGCGCCAGAGTGCGATTCGCTCCTCCGCAATGCGTGACCGAACCCAGGTACACGAGGGCCGAGCCGCGCGGCATCTCTGCAACGACTGCTTCGGCCGGATCTAGCTGCCGGCTCAGGGGATGGTAGTGACTGCGTGGCCAGATGAGCGTCGCGCCGTTGTGCGCTGTGAAGTCCGACAGCGCCCACATCACATTGACCAGGTACTCGACGCCGCCTTTGTGGCACGGCCACATTTCGTCATCGCGGTGCGGAACCTGCTGCCGCTGTCCCGGATGGATGCGGATGGCCTGGGTGAGATTGAGCTGGTACCAGTCGCAATGGGGGCCGAGCACTTGGGTCATCACCCCGAGCATCGTCTCATTGAGCACCAGCGCATGCGACGCATCCGACTTGAGTAGTACCGATCCAAACCGGGTGGTCTTCCAGCCATAGAAATCGCCCCGGCAGTGGGGCGTGGCGGCGAACCAGGGTTCGAGTTGCGCACAAACCTGGTCGACAGCAGCGGGCGCAATGAGGGACTCGAATATCACATAGCCGTTGGATCTCAACTGGTCCGTCGGGGAAGCGGCGATTGAGCCGGCAATCACGCCGCTATCCTCGTTGCCGGAGTCAGGAAGCGCGTTACCGGACCGGTGATGTCGAAACGGCGCCGCACAGTGCGCAACCCTTCCGGAGTAATGGCAGCACGCACCGCGGTAACCCTGTCGTCACGATCGGGCAAGGTTGGCCCAAGCGTGACCGCGTGCCAGCCGCAGTTGAGCATCAATGGCAACAGCGCACGGTTGGCAGCGAAGATCACCTGATCCAGGCCGAACAGCAGTGCGGTTTCCATTACACCGCAGACGATCTCCCACAGCAGGCGCAGTCGGCGGCCGCGATTGAGGACGGCGGGCGTTGAGCAATAACGCGATACTTCCCAGACGGATGGCCCGCGCGGCGTCGGGCCCAGGCAGGCTTCCGCAAACAAGTCGATCATCAGGTGCGGACCGGTTGTCGGCAGCAAGCGGACCGATGCCAGTACCGGACCGTCGAGTTCCTCCTTGGCCACGAGATAGGTGGTGTCCTCGCGGTCGTAGCAGTCGATCTCCAGGCCGTCCACGACCGGAATGCTCCAGCCCAGGCCTTCGACGAAGACGCTGCGGCGCTGGCGATGCATTTGCAGCAGGTCGTGCTCGAACAGCGCGCGATTCTCGGCATTGATGATGAAGATCATCGGGGCACTCTCCTCGCCCTGGATGACTTCAAGCCTGACGCGATTCGGTCGTGCGGTGAATTGGTCCGATCGGATCAATCGATGCCGTGAGGGGATGGTGCGGGTCTACGAACGCCGGCACCAGGAACCTATTTTCTGCGGCTGGTGACGTTCCGATACCTGCGACCTGATGACATCGCCAAAGGCGATCTGGCGGCTCGCCAGCGCGTGCACTATGGCCTGGACACGCGTTGCGACGCCGAGCCTGCGCTTGGCGCTCTCGATGTGGTTGTGAACGGTGCGTTCGCTGATGGTCAGCAGCCTGCCGACGACCCAGTCGCTTTTCCCCTGTGCGGCCAGTTCCAGGCACTGGCGCTCGCGACGACTGAGTATGCCGATGGCGACAGGTGGGTCGTGTGCGCCGGCTTCACGGCTTGCCGCGTCGAACAGGTACGCGCTCATCAAGCGTACCGAGAAGTAGCTTCTATCGTTGATCGTCGCTGAATCCGGGATGACGGAGCATGAAGCGCACAGCGGGCCGGCGGCATCGATCGAGTGCAGCGGAACAGTGTAGCCATGGACGATTCCCAAACGGCTAGCCTCTGCGATGATCTCCTGTTGGGGCGGCGTAAGCTCGGCGCGGAAATCGGGAGCATCCCAGTGGAAAGGCTGACTTGTATGTTCGGCGCGCAGGAAAACGGGATCGAACTCGTAGAAGCGTAGCTCGCTGAAACTGCGTGCCCACGATGCGGGATACGTCTGCAGCACCACCGCGCGTCGCGGCGGCCGCAACGGGTCGACATGCGAGCAACAGGCGAAGTGGCGAAAACCGAGCGTCTCCAGCACTTGCTGAAATGCGGCCGCGAGATCGTCCGCGTCCGCTGCGTGTTCGCAATGCTCGATGAACGATTGGATGCGGTCGAAGTAATCCACAATCCATGTCCCTATGTGATTGTCAGAGCGGCTGCCGTTCGGCTCAGGAGAGCGCCGGCGGCGTTGGTTCGGCAGCCTTTCCTGAGCTGCCGCCGTCAGGGTGTATCAAAGGCGATAGGAAGCGTCGCGTAGGAATCGGCAAGATGTACCGTGCGAGTGTCAGCACTAGTCACAACAGACAGAACGGTCGCGCAGTGATCCGCAGAAGCAGCATCGATAGGGACAGGATCTCTCGCAGAAGTACCTGGTGCATCGAGGGCATCGCAAAGACTACGGACGGCTGGTAAGTTCGGACTGATTTCGTCTTGACTGACGTCGTGTTTCGACGGGCTTCATCCTCTTACTGCGTTCGCCCTGAGCACCGTCGAAGGGAATTCGTGCCAGCAAACCCGCCGACGGATGCATGTTCTGATCGATGCTGCCAGCATCCATTCATGGTTCGACAAGCTCACCACGAACGGTGGGCAAACTCGCCACGTATGAGGGAGGACATACTCACCGCGAACGAGGGGCTTCAGAAGTGAGCGGTTGCGGAAGCCTGCCACGAGCGGCCAAATAGTGGCCGCGCCATATACACCGCACCGATGCCACCGGCGCCGACGTCAGTGCGTGGATTCCCTTCGGTCAATCCCACTTCGTCGGTGAGGTTGTCGACGCTGACTTGCAGCGTCCAGGTGGCGTTGACATCGAAGATCACGCCAGCGTCGAACTTGTCGTACGACGGCAGTTCAATCGTATTTTCGTCGTTGGCGAAGCGGCTGCCGGCGCGTGTGTAGGTGAAATAGGCCTGCGCGCGCTCGTCCAGAAACTTATAGGTCGGCGTCAGGCGAATCATGGATTTCGGAATGCGGCGGATCACGTTGCCGGTGTTGTCCGCGGCAGCACCGGAGAACGAGGTGTATTTCGGGTCCTGCTGCGTGATGCTGAAGCGGACTTCCAGTGCGTCGATCGGTTGCAGAACGCCTTCCAGCTCGATGCCGCGCGTACGGGTGCCCGCGTGGCGCACGATAGTCTGGCCGTTGGTGAGAATGTCCTGGAAGGGAACGTTATCGAATTCCGTCTGGAACAAGGTGGCGAACAGGCCCAGCAGCGGAGTGGCGAGCTTGTAGCCGAATTCGATATTGGTCACTTCGTCCTTGCGTAGCTGGCTCTTATCCAGGCGCACCTCGCTGCCGATGGCGCCGCGCACGTCGTCGAAGTGCGGCAGCTTGGCGGACTTGGTGTAGTGTCCGAACAGCGCCTGCGTTCCGGTCATGTCGAAGTTGAAGCCAGCCGAATAGCCGGTGTTGTCGTAGTCGGGAACGTCCCGGGTGACCAGCGGACCGGCGACCGAAGTGCCGTTGTCGTAAAGCGTGGTGGGGTTGTTGTCGAGATCCACCGTTGTCGCATTGCTGATCTTGGCATCGATCGACTGGTGGTCGTAGCGAACGCCGAAATCCAGGCGGAGCTGATCGATGATCTGCCATTCATCCGATACGTACAGTGCGTAGGCGGTGGCATCGTCGTCGGTACGCAGGTTGAAGGTCGAGTAAGTCGTATAGCCGACCGGGTCGGTGACGCCGGCCAGTGACAGCCGCTGCGGCCGGTCATGCACGTCCATCAATAGCGAATTGCCGAGGCTCCAGCGATCCTTCATCGAATAGTCGGCGATGTAAGCGCCCAACGTGAGGTTGTTACGCTCCATTTTGAAGCTCAGTCGCAGATCGTTCTGCAGTGCCTGGTAGTCCTTGTTGATAGCCCAGTGGCCGTGGTTCTGGACGAATTGCGTGGCCGCATAAGCCGCTCCGCTGTCCAGCACTGTGTAGACCGGAGCAACGCCGCGTGCCGCGGCGAACTGCGTGCCGGTGACAGGCGCGTCGCCGGGGAACAGACCGTCGAAGCGCACTGAGCCGTCCGTGTAGCGCAGAACATCGCTCAGGGAAATCATGTCGTTGAAATCCCAGGTAAGCTTGGCGCCGCCGGTAAAGAGGTCGGGATGAATGCCGTCCTCGAGCTTCGATCCCTGCAAGCCGACCTCGGCGGCGGAAGCGGGTAGTGCGGCGCGATTCAGATCTTCGCTGTGCAGCGAATACGTGCCCGCATCCTGGCCATTGATCGCATCGGGATTCGACGGATTGCCCTGCAGCGGAATGGGTATCGCGAACAACGAGCGGTCGTTGATGTACTTGGCGAACAGCTCAAGATTGCCGGCGGCGAAGCGGCGCGCAACCTTGAACCGCAGCTGACCGCCTTTGTCCGCGTCATAGCCTGGATCGCGGATGCCGTCGGATTGCCGGTAGTAACCGCCGATCGCCATTCCCCAGTTCTCGGAAAGGGGCGCTTGCCACGATACGTCGGCACGATACAGGCCGTAGTCGCTGACCGTCAGCTTGACCAGCCCATCGGCATTGTTGCCAGGCGACTTGGTGACAAAATTGACCGTGCCGCCGATGGCGCCTGAGTTGAAGATCGGCGCGGTGCCGCCGCGCAATGCTTCGACGTGGTCGATGGTCTCATCGACGCGCACGAACTGGTCGGGGTTGTAGAAGGACAGCTCCGATACCGGATAGATGGGAATGCCCTCTTCCATGAGCGTGACGTACCGATAGCCGCCGTCCTGGATGATGCCGCGTGCGAATACGTTGCCTTGCGTCGTGCCAGCAGTGGATTCGACCCAGAATCCCGGCACGGCGGAGATCAGATCGGCGGAGCTGGCGGGTGCCTGCTGGGCAATCTGGTCGGCGGAGAATGTGGAGATGGCGACGCTCGAGTCGAAACGGGTGCGCTCCTGCACGGCCGTACCGATCACGACCACTTCCTCCAGCGCACGTGTGCCTTCAGGTCCGGGCTCAGACTCGGGCGGCGCCGTTGGTTCCGCGCCGTATGCATGCAATGACAAGAGCAGGGTACTGGCTGTGACGGCCGCGTGAGCAAGGAGCCGGGTCTCTGACTGACGCATGATTCCCCCCTGATGCAATCGTGCAATCGCTAGTGAAGTGTCATCGCATGCCTGTGGTGAAATAAATTGGCCAGCGCTGCGTCTGGCGGAGTGCATCCGTATTCGTCTTCGGGAATGTCGATACGGCCCGGACCCTATGAAACCCCATGATGCAAACGTGCGATGCCCTGATCGACAGCATGGATTGTCCTCGCGTTGTCATGGCACGCGAACTCCGCAATTACCGTAGGCAATGGCGTGCTATCGAAAGCGGGTTGTCGTGCGATAGCTTCTCGTCATGCGGCGGTGCAGCAGTGGTGCCGTACCGTGTAATCCTTGCTCGTTGTTGGGTCTGCGGCGAGCGATGCTTGCGACGACCTCGGCCACGCATTCTGTTCGATGCAAATGAGTATGCGGTTGCTACTGAAGTACTCCGCGTCGACTGTGTATTCAATTCGACTACAGAATCGGCACCGTTGAGCTGGTGCTGACCATCCGGGTCACAAGGGCGGTTAGGATCATCGGCAACAGCCTCGGGTGAGGTAGGTGTCGGATGCCGCCAGGTTCGTCGCAGTCTCCAGCGGAGGTTCAATGACAATGATTTGCAAATGGCTTGCGCTGTTGAGCGTCGCGCTGGCGACGTGCGTCCACGCGGATGAACAATTGGCGTCGCCGGCGAAGTTATATGGCGAACTCTTCGTGGACGTGCAGACGGCTGGTGTCTTTGCGGACAGCAAGACATTTGTCGACATGACTCCCATGCAGCCACCAGAGCAAGTACTGCAGGACTATCGACGCGCGCGCACCGAACAGGGCTTCAATCTGCGGGACTTTGTTACAGCGCATTTCTCCGCACCGCCGGATAACGCTCGCGAATACCATTCCGATATTACGCAGAGTGTGCAGCAGCACATCGACGCGCTGTGGCCGGTGCTGACACGCGGACCGGATCCGTCTGGTCGGTACTCTTCGTTGCTGCCGTTGCCGAATCCGTACATCGTGCCCGGAGGCCGCTTCAAGGAGGTCTACTACTGGGACTCGTACTTCACGATGCTGGGGCTGCAGGAAAGCGGGCGCCACGACATGGTTGTGGCCATGGTGAATAACTTCGCCGACCTGATCGATCGGTTGGGGCACATTCCCAACGGCAATCGAACCTACTATCTGAGCCGTTCGCAGCCGCCGTTTTTCGCGGCGATGGTTGACCTGGTGGCTGCGCGAGACGGCGCGGCGACATATGCGAAGTACCTGCCGCAACTCGAAAGAGAATACGCATTCTGGATGGAAGGCGCGGCGACGCTTGGGAAAGGCGAGGCGCATCGTCGCGTCGTACGGCTCGGCGATGGGACAGTGCTCAATCGTTATTGGGACGATCAGGCGACGCCGCGCGAGGAGTCGTATCGCGAGGACGTTGTAACTGCACAGGCATCAGGCAGACCCGTGCAGGAGATGTATCGAAATCTGCGCGCCGCCGCAGAGAGCGGCTGGGACTTCAGCTCTCGCTGGTTCGAGGATGGTCGCAAGCTATCGACCATCCGCACGGTGAAGGTGTTGCCGGTGGATCTGAACAGCCTGATGTATCACCTGGAGCGCGAGCTCGCGAAGGCTTACGCGCAGGCGGGCCGCAAAGCAGAAGCAGCGGATTTGAAGCAGCGAGCGGCGGTTCGCTCGGCTGCGGTCCGCCGGCTCATGTGGGACGAGCGACAGAAAGTCTATGTGGACTATCTCTGGGAAGAGCGCCGTATGAGCCCAGCGATCACGGCTGCCGCGCTGTATCCGCTCTACTTTGGAATCGCAGATCGTACGCAAGCGCGCGGGACGGCGGCGACAGTTCGCAGTTCGCTGCTTGGTCCGCACGGATTGCTGACCACTGCGCTCGCTACCGGTGAGCAATGGGATGCGCCCAACGGTTGGGCTCCGCTGCAGTGGATTGCTATCAAAGGTCTGCGCGACTACGGGCAGGGCGAACTGGCTGCTGCGATCGCGAACCGTTGGATCGACAAGAATGTCAGTGTGTATCGAGCAACCGGCAAGCTCGTCGAGAAATACGATGTCGCCGCCGACGTCACTGCCGGCGGTGGCGAATATCCGTTGCAGGATGGTTTCGGCTGGACCAACGGAGTGCTGCGTAAACTGCTCGTGCTCTATCCGCGTAGTAATGGGGCGCGCAGGAATGTGCGAACGGACGACAAAGGCACGCACATGCACGAAGGAGTTCCGGCGCACAGCGAGCAGTAGAAATATCGATGTCTCGAATCGGACTATTGCTGCAGCCACGCCGGTAGTGAGTCGCTCAGAGCCGACATCTCTGCGCAATGCTGTCGCGATAGTGCAATCGCGTTGACACAACGTTGACAATCCTGATGAAAAGGACGCGCTTGTGCACGAATGCATGCGACATAGGGAACCTTGCGCCGTGCATTCGCTTTCTGAAAGGGATCGACATGGGGTCGTGAGTCCCGCGATTCCCGCCATGAAGGAGGAATGACCGATATGCGTGCATCGATTTATCTGCTGAGCGCATTGCTCGTGCTAGGCGCGGGATGTGCAAAGAAAGACCACACGACCGACATGCCGGCTTCGAGTCCGCCGGCGGATTCGACACCGGCGCCGCCGCCTGAATCGACGCCAACTCCGAGCCCGGATCAGGCGCCGGCCACACCACCGGATACACAGTCCACTACGCCGCCGGCTGATGGATCTACACCTCCGGGGACACCGCCGCCAAGTCAGTAAGTCGCGGCGGAGTCGCTCATCGGCTGCCCTCCCCCAAACGGGGAGGGCAGGGATGAGATCTGTTGATTCCCGTTGTGGCTTTGGGGGTTGTAGCTTTTGGGTTGCGGTTCTTTGCGGCTAGTTCTTTGCGACTAGGTCCGTGGCGCGAGAATGTCGTCGAGCAGCGCCGGCTTGCCCTCGATTCTCTGCAAATGCGGATAACGCGCGCCGCCCTGATAGTCGACCTTCAGCGTGCGATAGGTGTCGCCCTGTTTGATCAGTAACTCGATCGGCTGACCACTCGGCGCCTGGCCGCCCTTGGCAGTGGCCTTCACCGTGGCCCGTAGTTTGTCGGCATCGAATGCCACTCCATTGACGGCGACTACTTCGCTGCCGATGGTGAGACCGGCTTTGAACACCGGGCTATCCCACAACACTCCCGTAACCTTGCTGGTGTTATCGATGATCGCGCCGATGGAGTAGGTGAGGTCGACGACCTTGCGGCGCGTCTCGCTATCCTTGAAGAATTCCGGCGGGGTATCGACATACACGAGCTCATAACCGCCGCGCTTCACTCCTTCCAGCGGTGCGCCGGTCGCGTTCTCGTCGAGGCGCTTGCGCAGGAAACCGGCCCAATCGTGCGGTTGAATCTTGTTGAGCGTGGCAACGACATCCGCGAACGTATAGGTGAGTTGCCCCCAATCGCCGTCGTTCACGCCGAAGAATGCATGGGCGAAGTCATCCAGCGAGCGCTTGTTGCCCGACAACTCGCGGATCAGCGTGTCGACTTCGAGCCAGATGAGCTGGCCCTCGGAATAGTAGTCCTCGCTGCGCTGCCAGCTTACCCATGGAATGGGGCGACGCTGCGCGATGATCGGATCATTCGTAGTGTCCTGCAGGGCGCGCCAGGTGCGACCGACGCGTACGTCGTACGTTGCCGCCGTGAGTGCCAGGCTGTCGAGCGCGCGTTCCTTGTTGAGGAAACCGGCACGCGCCGCAAGCACGTTACCGTAGTACTGCGTTTGACCTTCGTATACCCACAGCAGGCTGTCGCGCATCGGTACATTCAGATTCGGCGTCCACAGGTCGGCCGGGCGACGGTACTTGCCGTTCCAGGAATGGTTGTATTCATGCGCCAGCAGGTCACGGCTGATGAAAGAAGTATCCCAGCTCGCGAAATACTTCGAGGTCACGCCGTCCTCGCTGGAGCGGTGATGTTCGATGCCGGCGCCGGCCAGGCGGTCGCTCATCGACAGCAGGAAATCGTAGTGATCGTAGTGCCGTGCGCCATATAGTTTGTCGGCTTGGCGCACCAGTTCGCGATGGATGTTCTCGATCTCCGGCTTGGTTTCGAGCTGCTCTGGCGTGTCCGCCATGACGTTCAATGTGACGCGCGAACGTCCATTCGGATCGAGATCGATCTTGCGGAAATATTTACCGGCGATCAGTGGCGAATCGGCCAGGACCTCGAAAGACACGGTCTTGAATCGCGTGGTGTCGCCGCTGGCACCGCTGCTTTCCAGTGCCGTGCCGAATTGCCAGCCGGTCGGAAGCTTCACGCTGGCATCGACGTCGATGCGGCGCGTGAAGTAGCCGGCGGGATACAGCGCTGTCGCAAACCAGTTCAGTCGCAGCATTTCACGCGTCATCACTGCCGGGCCTTGCGGGGTATCCGTCGCACTCAGGAATTGCGCTTCAATCTCCAGTGCTTTCGCTCCGGCGGGAACGTTGACGTGATAAGCGAAGACATCGGCCGTATCGCGCGTCCATGGCACGGGCCTGCCGCCCGCGGTGATCTTCAGCCCGGCGAAGTCATGGATCTCCCCGCTGGGGGAATGATGACCGGGGATCCAGCGCGCGTAGAGCAGCACCATCGGTCCGGCTGCGGCGACGGGAATGGTCTCGCGAACGCGGAAGATGCGGCGTTCGACATCGGTTGCGTCGACTGACACCGTCATCACCCCTGGATAGTGAACGTCTCGCGGCGCCTTGATGGGCGGCGGCATCGGTGTCGGCTGTGGTTCGCTGTGCAGCTGCGCGTAGGCGGCGTTCGCAAAAAAAGACAACAGGGCCGGCACAAGAAGTAAACGCTTCAAGGGGGGAACCTCAGGATTGAGTGAGCCGCGTACGGCGGTTGTTCGTTGTTTCCCCGCGGACGGGGAGATGTCGCTACTCTATTACCGGTAGACGCTTCGCGCCATGTCTGGGACAAGTTGACTGTGAAGTGGCGAGCTGTCTGCAAAGAATGCTGAAGATCGCCCCGTACCAGACACCCCCGGACATGCGACAGGGGAACGGTCGACTTTTCAACGGCTCCGCCCACTGGGGAAATCCGCTCGTCCTGACTCTGGTGGGATCTGTGGTCTTCGTGGTACGAACGAGCGCTGCCTGTCATTTCGCGCTTTGGCTGCAGCGCCTCTGCCCGCCCCTGGAATAACCAGTTCGTTTGCCGGCCGGAACAATTCCGTCCGCCGTGACGAAACTGGCGCGGGCGGCGCTATGATGTCAATCCGTCCGTTTACCGATACGAGAAGGCGCATGAGCCAGCATCACAAGTTCGAGTTAGCCGTTGCCATCAGCCCGGTCGATCATTCCCTGGGGCCGCAACATGCGCCGGTCACCGTCGTGGAGTATGGCGACTTCGAATGCCCGAGTTGCAAGCAGGCCGCGCCCGCCGTGAAATTGTTGATGGAACGTTTCGCCGGCAAGGTGCGCCTGGTATTTCGCCATTTCCCGCTGGAAGAAGTCCATCCGCACGCGTTGCGTGCTGCGGAGGCCGCGGAGTGCGCCGGCGGACAGGGCAAGTTCTGGGAGATGCACGACATGCTGTTCGACAACCAGTTGCATCTGAAGCCGAACAATCTGCAGGAGTACGCGCAGCGCCTGCAGCTCGATATGCCGCGTTACACGGCCGAAATGGACGATGAGATCTATCTGCAGCGCGTGCGCGAACACCAAGCCAGCGGCAACGAGAGCGGTGTGCGCGCCACGCCGACGTTCTACGTAAACGGTCACCTGCAGGATGTATCTTTTGGGCTGCACGCATTGGGTGACGCCGTCGAAGCTGCATTGCACAGGTGATCTATGTCGGTAAGCTGCACTCATCTGGATCAGGTAAAGACGGATCATCCCAACACGCGCGGTTGCGAGGAATGCCTCAAGACCGGCGACACCTGGGTACATCTGCGGCTGTGCCGGACCTGCGGGCACGTAGGCTGCTGCGACGATTCGAAAAACCGCCACGCGACCAAGCACTTTCATGCCACACGGCATCCGATCATCACGTCGCTGGAGCGCGGTGAGAACTGGAGCTGGTGTTTCGTCGACCAGGTGGCGATGGAGTTCTAGTACGGACACCCTGCTACACATCATTGCGACGTACGGGCTCTGGGTCGTCTTCATCTCCGTACTGCTGGACCAGGGTGGGCTGCCAACTCCTTCCTATACGCCGATGATCGTCACGGCGGCGCTCGCCGCCAATGCCAATCAGCCGCTGTGGCCGATATTGGCCATTGCCACGCTTGCCACGGTGATTGCCGACCTGCTGTGGTTTGCCGGTGGGCGGCGCTTCGGTGCGTCGTTGTTGCGGCTGATGTGCCGCGTTTCGCTCTCACCGGACTCTTGCGTGGGAACGACGCGACGCATCTATGCGGCGTGGGGTGCGCCATCGCTGATTCTCGCGAAATTCATTCCTGGCTTCGCCGCAGTGGCGACGACGCTCGCCGGAGAAACCGGTACCAGCGTGCGGCGCTTCATGTTCTACGACACTATCGGAGCGGTGCTCTGGGCGGGTGGTGCAGTCGCTTTAGGTGCCGTGTTCCATGAAGCAGTGGAAGCATTGCTGGCGGAGCTGGAAGACCTCGGGCACTACGCGCTCATGCTGCTGGTGGTCGCTGTCGTGCTGTTCATCGCCTACAAGTGGTGGCAGCGGCATCGATTCATGATCGAGATCCGCATGGCCCGCATCTCGATCGACGACCTGAGCTTGCTGCTCAAATCCGGCGCGGCGACGGTCATTCTCGATGCTCGCTCTCCGGAGCGGCGCGAGGAAGCGGGTTGGATTCCCGGCAGCATCCAGTTGCGCGATATCAGTGAGCTGCAACTCGATCCACAACACGAAGTCATCGTCTATTGCGACTGTCCGAACGATGCAACCGCTGCAGTCGTGGCGAAGAAACTGCAGGCGCGTGGATTCAAACGTGTGCGACCGCTCGCGGGCGGTATTGACGCGTGGCGGGCGCAAGGGCTACCGGTGGATCAGCGTTCGGTAACGCCGCCGGATGTGGCGTCTGCAGCCTGAGAAGGCGCGTCGACAAATCGAAGAAGCTGACGACGGCCAGACGCGCTGTCCTTCATCTCGTCACTCCTTCATCTCGTCACTACTGTTCCCCTTGCAGATGCTGAAGGAGCATCGCTGGGTGCAGCCGGCATTCAGTAGAATGCGATCGTGCCTGCAACAACACCAACAATAATTACGTGTGCCGCCTTGTTGCTGGCCGTGCTCTCGCTATGGATTCCGCGGCGACTGTGGGCGGTCGCGTTACTGACAACAGTGGCATTAGGTTACTGGTCGCACGTGCTTCAGGGTGCGGCCGCGATCTGGATCGGCCTGTCGGGAGCGGGTGTCTGGCTATATCGGCAATTCAAACCGGCCGCGTTGGTGGTTGTTGTCGGTACCGTCCTGCTGGGAATGCATGCGCTGCCGGGATTCGACAATCCATTGATCGCCAAGGATCTGGTGATCGCGCCAGGCGATGCGCCCTACACCTTGTATTTCAACTTCGACAAGACGATCGCAGGGATACTGCTGATTGCACTGGCTGGTGTGCCGCTTCTCAGGTCCGGCACTGGTTGGCGACAGGCCGCGCGGCTTGCTGCACCGGTGATCGTGCTGAACGTGATTGCAGCCATGTTGTTGTCGACGGCGTTCGGTTACGTGAGCTTCCAGCCGAAGTGGACTTCGTTCTTCTGGAGCTGGGCCGCGGTCAACTTGCTGCTGACCTGTGTCAGCGAAGAAGCGTTCTTTCGCGGCTTCATTCAGCGTGAACTCGATAGCGCGTTGTCAGGACGCCGGTGGGGCTCAGCGATCGCCATTGGCTGCAGCGCCGTGCTGTTCGGAGCGGCGCATTTTGCCGGGGGTTGGCGTTACGTGCTGCTCGCGACTATCGCCGGAGCTGGGTACGCCATTGCGTACCGGCGCTCACGCAGTATCGAAATGGCGATCCTCGCGCACTTCCTGCTGAACGCCACCCACTTCCTATTCTTCACCTATCCCGCCATCGGCTAGCTTTCTCCCTTTCTCCTTGTCACCCCTGTGACTCCCGGCACTCCTGTCGCTTTCTTCCTCACGCCCAACTGCTGCGCTTTGGCCGTGACTTGATCCACGTGCCCAACATGAGTCCCAACAGCACGAGAGCGCCGCCGCCGAGCAGCCAGCGCAACTGCGTATTGTGCTGCAGCGAGGTGACCTTGCTGCTCAGATCGTTGACCTGCGTGTGCAGCTCCTGATTCTCGATCTTGAGCTGCTTGTTCTCCTCGTACTGCGCGATCGAAGTGGCGGATACACGTTTCAGTTCGGCCAATTCCGCCTGCAGCTGCTTGGTCTGTTTGTCCAGATCCGCGCCCCGAGTCTCCGCCTCGGCGCGCGCGCCACGGGTCTCCTGGAAATTCTGGCGCACCGATTTCAACTCGGCTTCCAGGGCCTGAACGCGTTTGTTGGCGCTGGCGAGCTGGTCCTTGGCGATCGGCGTGTTGGTGAGGTACTGCGTGGGCACCCAGCCATCGGTGCCGCTCTGGGTGCGGACCTGGGTAAAGCCGGCAGCTTTGTCCTCACTGAGGACCTCCAGCGAAGTGCCGGCCGGCAGCGCGGCATCGATGATCTTGTGGCCGTTGGAGGGCCCCCGCCGCAGCGGCACCGTCAGTTCATCGGAGATATAAACGGTCTCGGCGTAGGCGCTGGCCACGGCGAGCAGTGTGAGGAGAAACAGGACTTTTCGTACCACCAGCCATTCCTTCTGATTTGCATTTGCTGGGCAAGAATATAAGCGAATGAGCACGCGCTGTAATGATTGTGCGGAAGGTTCGCCAAATGGCGACACCCAATCCCCATACCGAGCGCGACGCTGACCCCTCTGGTTCCGTGCGTCAATAGGTGCGGCATAGGGCGCGCTATAGGGCGATCAGTGCTCCCAATCGGTCGGCAATCCGGCGTCGCGCAACACCTCGTCGATTCTCACGACAACGGCGCGTGCCTCGGGCTGCGACCGCAAGCTGCGTGCCAGAGAATTCAGGTAGGTCGCCACGGTGTGTGGATTGGGATGGGCCGCGTCCAGCTCGCGTTCTACTGGCAGCATGACTTCCTCGATGTCGTCGAGATCGCAGCCGTCGAAGTTGCCGGACTTCGCCGCCGCGCGCGCTGCAGCGATAACCTCGCGGATGCTAATGATGTTGTGGCGGTGCATGTGGGTTCCCTGCTTCAGCTGTTCCGCACGGTAAATGACCGGCCATGAAAAAGTGAAGCCCCGTCGTGCGGGCGGGGCTTCGGTGGAATTACCCGATCCTGGATCGTCGACCTGCTTGGAAATTCCGTGGGGGAAATTTCCTCGAACGGGTTGGTTTCACCAGAGATTTTGAGTAGCTCCGGTAGTAAGACGTTTGGGAGGGCGGCCTGGTTCCCATCAGGTCCGAGTGGGGTCGTGGGTGACGAGTGACGAGTGACGGGTGACGGGCAAGATTCGGAGCGAGCCTCTTGCTCGTCACTCGTCACCCGTCACGCATCGGCCTCCCACCCCAGACGCAATCCTTTGCGGCGCAACATCAGCGGCGTAGCATGCTGACGGGGAGGCGCCGCACACGATAGAGCACAATAAACGGCCGGCGCGAAAGGAACATGACGCACATCAAATACGTGGGTACGCTCGCTCTCCTGTTGGCAGTTCTGTGGGTCTGCCTGGCGTTCGATGTATTCGATCGCAAGGACTGGTTGCTGGAAAATCTGCTGCTGGTCGCCGCCATCGCCTTGCTGGCCGCAACCTATCGAAGCTTGCCGCTGTCGCGGATCTCCTACTCGCTGATTTTTGTCTTCCTGTGCCTGCACACGATCGGCGCTCACTACACCTATGCCGAGGTGCCGTACGATCAATGGTGGAAGTCCTTGACGGGCTCCACGTTCAACGAGCTGGTGGGCTGGAAGCGCAATAACTTCGATCGTGTCGTGCATTTCAGCTATGGGCTGCTGCTCGCTTACCCGATTCGCGAACTATTCCTGCGGGTGGCAGGCGTGCGCGGCTTCTGGGGATATTTCCTGCCGCTGGACCTCACCATGTCTACCTCGATGCTGTACGAGTTGATCGAGTGGATGGCGGCCGAATACTTCGGCGGGGATCTCGGAGCGGCTTATCTCGGAACGCAGGGTGACGTCTGGGACGCGCACAAGGACATGGCGCTGGCCAGCCTCGGCGCGTTGGTGGCGATGTGCATCACCGCGTTCATCAACTCCAGGATCAAGCGTGACTTTGCACGCGAGTGGAATGAGAGCCTGCAGATCAAAGGCCGCGAGCCACTCGGCGAAGTAGCGATTGCGCGGATGCTGAAGGAATAGACCGCACAGTGTGAAAGCGAGCAGCGGCCTGTTTTACTTAATAGCGGATGACCGATATCGCGCGTTGCTCCCGCCAGCAAAAGTCGGGCAGCAGCTTCAGATCGATCAGTACCATCAGCTGCGCAATTTCGTAGCCGGCCAGGACGCTCAGGTCGGCCGCCGCCCGTAACGTACCGCCGGTTGCCAGTACATCGTCGACAAGTAGCAGGTTGCCGCTACCTTGCTGCATTTCCAGTACGCCGGTGCCGTACTCGAGGTCATAGGCAGCGCTGACCACCGGCGGCGGGAGCTTGCCCTGTTTGCGAATCGGCACAAAGCCCTTGCGGTGCCGTAGCGCGAGCGCGGCGGCCAGAATGAATCCGCGCGACTCGATCCCGGCGACTGCGTCGATTCGCGCCCAGGTGCGGGCGTCGATCAGCGCGCTCAATGCGTCGATGGTTGGCTCGAAATGGTCGCGCAACAGCGGCGCAATATCGCGAAACAGGATGCCGGGCCGCGGAAAGTCCGCGACATTGCGTATGTGACGCTGCAAATCCATCTTCGAGGTCCTTGGGGGTCAGGCCGGGGGATATTGGGGCGGTAGCTATCCTACCGCGTGGCATTACAGCTATTGCACCCCCTCTGGCCCGGCCTATGGTCCGGCGTTGAAAGGCCCATGGAGGGGTTTTTTCAACAACCTGTCAGGTCGGGTATCTACGGCTCCCCGCATCCCTGGACCATCGCTGGGACAATCTCTGCAGGGCGGGAATGGCGGCGGAAAGGTAAACTGCGCCCTCCGTAGGATTTCCCGCTTATTTCCATGACCTGCCGGCCGCTGGCGGGTCGTCCCGTATTTTCCAGGATTCAATTCAATGCCCACCCAGTTTCCTTCCGCCTTCCGTGCCCATCCCTGGCACGGCGTCGAGCTCGGCCACGATGCGCCGGCAGTCGTAACCGCCTACATCGAAATCGTTCCGACCGACACGGTGAAGTACGAAATCGACAAGGGCACCGGCCTGCTCAAGGTCGACCGCCCGCAGCGCTTCTCCAACGTATGCCCCTCGCTGTATGGCTTCCTGCCGCGCACGCTGTGTGCGGATCGTGTCGGTGCCTTCTGCTCCGAGAAGACAGGGCGCGAAGGCATTGCCGGTGACGGCGATCCCATGGACGTGTGCGTGCTGACCGAGAAGTCGATCGGGCACGGCGATCTGCTGGTGCAGGCGATCCCGATCGGGGGCCTGCGCATGATCGACGCCAACGAGGCCGACGACAAGATCATCGCCGTGATGCGTGAGGATGCGTTGTACGGACATCTCACCGATATCACGCAATGCCCGGCATCGGTGATCGAACGTCTCAAGCACTACTTCCTGACGTACAAGCAGGCCCCGGGCTCCGAAGAGCATCACGTCGAAATCACGCACGTGTACGGCAAGAGCGAAGCGTACGAGGCAATCCGGCGCAGCCAGTCCGACTACGTTGCCGCGTTCATGGGGGCGGGCAAGCGCTGAAAGTAAGGCGGGTTTCCCCGCACAGCGTGCCGGGCACGCACAGACGGCAGATCCTGCAACGGGATCGACTTTCTTTGCGAGCCCGGCATGCGCTGCAACGGTTTGAAGTCAGTCCCTGACCGATTAGGCTGCTGCGCAGGTGATCGCGACCTGCCAGTCGCGTCTACCGCTGGCGATCTACCAGGACGGCCAGTAGTACAGCTCGATGAGATGGCCGTCCGGGTCGTGGCAATACAGCGATTCGTACTCCTCGTGTGATACCCGTCGATAACCGATCCGGTGCTGGTCCAGGTGGCTTGCCGCCGCATCCAGCGCCGCGGGGTTGTTGCCGACGACAAACGCCACATGATGCACCCCCAGGGTGTGCGCGTCAGGTGCCGGTGCGTCCGGGCCCACCGCCTGAACCAGAAAATGACTCGTCGCGCCCACGCCGAAACCGCGTTCGCGGTCCTGGGGAAAGCTCATCACTACCGGCATGCGCAGGACGCCGCTGTAGAAGGCTTCGCTGATATCCAGGTCCCGTACCTTGATTGCCGCATGGCCGAACGATGTGATGTTCATGTCTTTGCTACCCCACCACGAACTGCCTTTAACGTGGATCCCTTGTTGTCCTGGATACTATGGCGCGTATATATGGCACCTCGTGTCATGTTTATGCGGTTCAATGGGTCATGCGTGCCGAAAGACTGATCTCACTGCTGATGGCCCTGCAGCGCCGCAATGCGGCAACCGCAGGTGAGTTGGCTATGCGGCTGAATGTGTCGGTGCGGACGATATTCCGCGACATCGACGCGCTCTCCGGCATGGGAGTACCGGTGTACTCGGAGCCGGGACGGGGCGGAGGCATCCGCTTGCTGGAAGGTTACAGCTCCGATCTCACCGGCTTGTCCTCGGGCGAAGCGGAGGCGCTGGCGTTGATTGCCAGCCCGGCCACGACAGGGGTCAGCCAGCTCACTGCACCCACTCGAACGGCGCTCGACAAGCTTGCCGCCGCCGTACCTTCGATGCATCAGATCCGTGCGCAGCACGCGCGTAGCCGGCTGCTGTTCGATACCAAGCCTTGGTTCCGTTCGCTGGACGCGTCACCGCATCTGGATGAGCTGCGAGCGTGCATCTGGAGCGACGAGCGCATCGAGATCGGTTACGAGCGCAGCGACGGGACGCGCAAGACGTATCGCGTCGATCCGCACGCACTCGTCGTGAAGGTCGACACGTGGTACCTGATCGGCCACGTGACGCAGCCCGGAAATGCGGAGGCGGAGGTGCGGGTGTTCCGGCTGTCGCGCCTGCAGTCGTTGCGGCGGCTCGGCGAAACGTTCGTTCGCAATGCGAGCTTCGATCTGCATCGCTTCTGGCACGACTGGTGCGAGCGGTTCGAGAAGAACGTACCGAGTAATTACAGCGTCGACATCATCATTTCAGCGCGCGGACGCCGGCAGTTGCTCGATACCTATGGCCGCTGGTTTCGCAAACAACTGGAACCGCTGGGCGAGAAATTCCGCCGCCGGCCGGTGACGCTCGAACTGGAGCGTGAAGAGACTGCGCTGCGCGTGCTGTTCGGGCTCGGCGACGATGTGGAGATCGTCAAGCCACGTGTTCTGCGCAAGAAGCTCAACGCGTTGGCATTGCGGGTCGTGGCTGCAACGCGTTGAGCGTCAGCGTTGCTTGTTATGGCGCGCTCATGACTTGCCGGTGCGGGGCCCGGCGAAGAACCAGATGATGAATCCGAGCACCGGCAAGACGATGACCAGCACTGTCCAGAGCACCTTCCGGCCGGTATCGGCGCCGCTTTGAAAGATATTCACAATGGCCCAGACATCGGCGATCAGAACCAGCAATCCCCACAATCCATAGCCGTTCATTGTGTTTCCTCCGGCGCTGGTGCGCGTACTGTCGAGTATCGCCCAATATTGCCTGACATCGCCATCGGCACCCGGTTGACAAATCCGGCCGCCAGGGAGGTTCTGCACTCCGCAGGAGTGGCGGACAAGCACAGTTGTGCGATATCGGGATCCGCCACTGTGCCTGCCGGAGGGTGGCATTCCCCGCGATACTGCGAAGCCATCTAGGGTCGCCCGACTGCCCGTAGTTACGACTGCCCATGAATGATTCCGCAATGACCGAACTCAATGCCGATCCGCAGATTGGCCAGGCTAAACAGCGGCGACATCTGCTGCTGTTGACGCTCGGCGCGGCGCTGATTCTCATGATAACGATGGGAGTGCGGCAGATCTCCGGACTGTTCCTGTTGCCGGTTACGCACGCAACCGGCGTGTCTGTTGTCGCTTTCAGCTTTGCCCTGGCGATAGGGCAGTTCATGAACGGCGCGGCGCAGCCGTTTTTCGGTGCGATTGCGGACAAGTACGGCGCGGTCCAGGTGGTGATCTTCGGTGGCCTGCTGATGGCGCTGGGCGCGGCTTTGACTCCTCTCATGACAACCAATACCGGACTGGTCATGACTTTCGGAGTGCTCAGTGCTGCCGGCACCGCGGCTGGAAGTTTCTCCATCTTGATCGGCGTGGCTTCACAGCACCTGCCGCCGGAGAAGCGATCGTTCGCGGCAGGCTTGATCAATGCCGGCGGTTCGATGGGGCAGGTGCTGTTCGCGCCCTTCGTACAAGTAGTCATCAGTGCGGCTGGCTGGGTAACGGCGATGCTTGCGACAGCCGGAGCAGCGTTGCTCACTATTCCGTTGGCGTTTCTCCTGCGCGCACCGGCCAGGACGAGGAGTGCATCAACGGGTCTCGCAGGTGCGCATCTGCCCACAGTGACACTTTCCGAGCAATTGCGGGTAGCGATGCGTAACCCTAGTTACCTGTACTTGCATGCGGGCTTTTTCACCTGCGGTTTCCATGTCGCATTTCTGGTGACTCATTTGCCCAGCGACCTGCAGATGTGTGGCATGACGGCGACGGTGGCTGCGACTTCGTTATCGCTGATAGGGCTGTTCAATGTGGTCGGCAGCCTCGTGATCGGCTGGCTGGGCCAGCACTATCGGATGAAGTACCTGCTTGCGCTGATCTATGGCAGCCGCGCCGCAATCGTTGCCGTCTATGTGGTCATGCCGAAAACCACACTCAACGTGTATTTGTTTGCTGGCGCATTGGGCCTCACCTGGCTGGCCACGGTGCCGCCAACTGCCGGGCTGGTCGGCAAGCTCTTTGGCACGCGATACATCGCAACGCTGTTCGGCATGACGCTGGTATCGCACCAGGTCGGCGGTTTTCTGGGTGCTTGGCTCGGCGGCGTGGCGCTTGCCCAGACCGGAAGCTACGACTGGATCTGGTACGCGGACATTGCCCTGGCACTGCTGGCCGCGGCGATCAATCTTCCGATTCGCGAACAGCGGCTGGACGCGGCGCCGGTAGCGGCATGAGAGAGAGGCTGGGCAATGGCCCGCCAGTCGATCGGCCAACGGCCAAGGGTAAAATGGCAAGAAAAACTCTTTCTGGCCACCTTGCCACCTTACCGGTTGGCCGGTTGGCCTGTTTCCGGTTGGCCGGTTTTCTGCCCGGCTTCTCCCCGCCATTTACCGGTATCGCGTTACATCGTTAATCCGTGCGTCGTAGACTCCGCGCTCGTTGCAACAAGCGTTGGGGATCCTCATGGCTGTTCTCGTCACTTTGCGAAATGTCACCAAGAGCTATGTCCGCGGCAAGCAGAAGGTGGAAGTGCTGCACGGCGTGGATCTGCAGATCGAAGCAGGTGAATTTCTCGCGCTGATGGGACCGTCGGGTTCCGGCAAGACGACGACCCTGAACCTGATCGCGGGATTGGATCAGCCCAGCTCCGGTGAGGTGGTGGTCGGCAGCAACCGCATCGACAAGCTGTCGCGCGGCGCGCTGGCGGACTGGCGTGCACACAACATCGGTTTCATCTTCCAGTTCTACAACCTCCTGCCGGTGTTGACGGCCGAAGCGAACGTCGAGGTGCCGCTACTGCTTACCAACCTTTCGAAGGCGCAGCGCCGCCAGCGAGTGCAGACGGCGCTGCAATTGGTCGCCCTAGCGGATCGCGCCAAGCACAAGCCGAATGAACTCTCCGGCGGTCAACAGCAACGCGTCGCTATCGCGCGCGCCATCGTCGCCGATCCTACCCTGCTGGTCTGCGACGAACCCACCGGCGACCTGGATCGCCAGAACGCCGAAGAAATCATGAACCTGCTCAAGGCGCTGAACCGCACCCAGGGCAAGACGATCGTCATGGTGACGCACGATCCGCGGGCCGCCGAATATGCATCGCGCGAGTTGCACCTGGACAAGGGCAAGCTGGCCAACGAGGAAGTGAGGCACGTGGCATGAAGTACTTCCCGCTCATCTGGGCCGGGTTGTGGCGCAAGCGCACGCGCACCATCTTCACGATGCTGTCGATCGTCGTGGCGTTCCTGCTGTTCGGGCTGCTGCAGGGGATCAACCAGGGATTCAACCATGTGATCCGGGACCTCAATGTCGACCGGCTGTACGTCTCCGCCAAGACCAACATGACCGATGGACTGCCGATTGCGTATGCGGATCGGATCAAGACGGTACCGGGGGTGCGCGCGCTATCGCACTGGACTTATTTCGGCGGATATTTCCAGGATGCCCGCAATCCGCTGCCCGCGTTCGCGACCGAGCCCGAGGGCCTGTTCGCCGTGTATCGGGATTTGAAGATCAAGCCTGAGTACCTGGAAGCGATGAAGAAGACACGCACCGGTGTTCTGATCGGGCAGTCGCTGGCCGATAAATACCACTGGAAGATTGGCGACCGCATTCCGGTGGGGACCTCGATCTGGACCAACAAGCAGGGCAGCAATACCTGGTACTTCGACGTGGTTGGCACCTTCGATACCTCATCGGTCGGCGCCGGTTTCCCGAGCTTCTATATCAACTATGCGTTTTTCCAGGAAGCCACCGCGCTGGGCGGCGGCATCGTGCACTACTACCTGGTCGGCGTGACCGATCCTGCCAAGGCAACCGAAGTGGCGAAGCATATCGATGCGCTGTTCGCCAACTCCACCAACGAGACCCGTACCCAGACCGAGTCGGAGCTGGCGCAGATGCAGCTCAAGCAGATCGGCGACATCAATTTCATCGTCAACGCCATCGTTGGCGCCGTGCTGTTCACGCTGCTGTTCCTCACTGCGAACACGATGATGCAGTCGGTGCGCGAACGTACTTCGGAACTTGCCGTGCTGAAGACGCTGGGATTCTCCGACACCAAGGTACTGGTGCTGGTGCTGATCGAGGCGTTGCTGCTGTGCCTGTTTGCCGCGCTGGCGGGGCTGGCGCTGGCGGGTTCGGTATTTCCGATGCTCAAGCCCATCTTCGGCCACTTCCGGATGCCGATGATCGTCGTGTCGATGGGCGCGGGCATGGCGTTGCTGCTGGCGTTAGTGAGCGGCTTGCCGCCCGCGTGGCGCGCCCGGCAGCTCAATATTGTCGATGCGTTGGCGGGAAGATAGAACGATGAAAATGCTCAGACAGGTCGCTGCGGTGACGATGATGAACCTGCGCAGCATGCCGCAGCGTTTCGGTACCTCGCTGGTCATCGTCATCGGTATCGGCGGTGTGGTCGCGGTACTGGTGTCGGTGCTTGCGATGTCCACCGGCATGATCCGGACGCTGGAGAATTCCGGCCGTGAGGATCGCGCGGTGATATTACGCAATGGCTCGGCCGCCGAGAACGGCAGCGCGATTCCGCACGATTCCGCACGGCTGATACTGGATAGTCCCGGCGTGAAGCGCGATACCGAAGGCAAGCCCATCGGCTCTGCCGACACACTGCGCCTGCTGAACCTTCACAGGCTGGAGGATGATGCTGAAGTGGCCGTTGCGCTGCGTGGTGTCGGGCCGCAAGTGTTCAAGCTGCGTCCGGAAATGAAGATCGTCGCCGGCCGCATGTTCAACCCCGCCGTCAACGAGATCATCGTCGGTAAGGCAGCGATCAAGCAGTTCAAGGGTGTGGCGATCGGCGACAAGGTAACGACGCGCGGCGCCACCTGGACGGTTGTCGGAGAGTTTTCGACGGGCGGAGATTCCCACGAGTCCGGGTTGATGGCGGACGCGGAAACGGTGATGTCCTCGGATCATCGCACCACCTTCCAGAGCGTGACGGTACTGCTGGACTCGCCGGCGTCTTTCCAGAAATTCAAGGATTCGCTCACGGCCAATCCCGCGCTTGCGGTCGATGTCAGCCGCGAGCGCGAATACTACAAGCACCAGTCCGAGACCATCAGCAAGGTGATCTCAGTCATCGCGTACGTGGTGGGCGGCATCATGGCGGTAGGTGCCATCTTCGGCGCGCTCAACACCATGTACTCGGCGGTGAGTGCGCGGCTGATGGAAATCGCAACGTTGCGGGCAATCGGCTTCGGCTCCACCGCGATGGTGGTGTCGGTCCTGGTGGAGGCGTTGTTGCTGGCATTCATCGGCGGCGCTATCGGCGCGCTGCTGGCGTGGCTGTTTTTCAATGGCCACGTCGTCAGCAGCTCCACCGGCGGTGCTGCCAGCGGACATCTGATTTTCGAACTGGCGGTGACGCCGGCATTGATCGCAATCGGTATTGCCTGGGCCTGCTCGATCGGGCTGCTTGGCGGACTGTTCCCGGCGATCCGGGCCGCGCGGCTGCCGGTCGCGACGGCATTGCGGGCGGTGTGATCTGCGGTTGACCTTTGCGGTGCCTCGACGGAATCTATGCCATCGAGGGCGAGGTCATGCAGACAGGAACGGCAAGACAACTCGTTTGTATCGCCGCCGCTAGCGCCGCGCTGGCGTGCACGATTCTGCAATTCGACGCTCGTGCCGCCGATAACGCAGAGCCGAGTCTCTCCGGACCAGGTCTACAGCAGTGGCGACGGATTGCGATGGATCGTGCCGTAGCTACGGCAAGTACAATTGCCGATCCTTATCGTCGCGCCGAAGCCTTCGCCGGCGTTGCCAAGGCGCAGATCGCCAGCGACGACATGCACGGCGCGGAGGCCGCAATTCGCGCGGCGCTGGCTGCTGCGGATCTGGTGACCCAGCCCGCTTTCCGCGGCTGGGTGTTTCACGACATCGTCGTTGTGCAGATTGCCGCCGACGATCTGCTCGGTGCCAGGCAGACAGCCGATCGTATCCATGCCGACCGCCCTCATGGCGCTGCGCTGGTAATCATTGCAGAGGTTCAATTGCGCAGCGGCGAACTCGCTGCCGCCCAGGCAACGGCAGCGAAGATCAGAGACCGTGGTTCGCGGGGAACGGCGTTACGCCAGATCGTTGCGATACAAGCCGCCGCGGACGCGCTGCCGGCAGGGCTTGAGACCTTGCGCGCAATCGACGACGATTTTTATCTGGCTTACGCACTCGGCGACGTTGCTGCCGCGGAAGTGCGTCGCGGCGACATCAAGGCCGCCGAGGCCCTGGTTGGACGAGCTCGCAGGAATCAGCGCCCGCTCATCTTGGGACGGATTGCAGTGGCTCGCGCCGATGTCGGCGATATTCGCGGTGCACTCGACACGCTCGCTCGAATCGAGGATCCCCTGCAACGAGCGGTAACACTGAGTCGAGTGGCGTCTGCTCGCATCGCTGTGGGCCAGGTCGCGGACGGCCAGCGGCTGCTTGTCAGTGCACTGAACAGTGTCGATCCGGTCCGGAATCTGCCTTATCGCAAGGCGGTAACGCTGTCACAACTAGCGCGTGTACAAATTTCCAGTGGAGACCGGTCTGGCGCATTGAGCACGCTCGGTCGTGCTCTGGTCGTTGGCAACAGCTTGCAACCTGGAGAACAGCGCGACGATGCGCTGGATCTCATAGCACGAAGTCAGGCCCGCGCTGGCAACGCAGAGGCTGCCATGACAACGGCGTCGGGTGTGACGGATCGAATTGCGCGAGCGTTACTGATCAGGGACGTGGTGTCGGTCAGGACGGAGCAGGGTACGGTGGCGGCGGGAGTCGCGAATTTCGACGATCCCTTGATGCGGACCGCTGCATTGTTCGGGATGCTTGGCGCACAGCTCACGAAGCCGAATCTCGCCGTGGCAGCGCCCACCATCGATGCGGCTCATGCGGCCGTAAGTTCGATCGGTGAGATGGAGCTGAAACCTGCGGCGCTCGCTACGCTGGCTTCGTTGCGCGTCGCCTCGGGCAACGCTGCTGGCGATTCAATTTTTCAGGAAGCCATCGCCGCCGCCGAAGCGGTCGGTAACGACGAACAACGCGCCATTGCGTATACGCGGATCGTTGATGCGCTCAATGACCGGATGCTGTTCCTTGGGCAGCCGGTGCGTGGGGAGCGAACACTGCCGCTGTGAGCGGCAGGTCCCACGGGACGGAGGCTCGTCTGCGCCGATAGCACAGAGCCGATAGCACAGACGAGCTCCGAAAGATCAGCCCTGAACGGTTCCCAGGAAGTCGGCCTTCCCGAGCTCGACACCGCTGCTGCGCAGGATGTTGTACGTCGTGGTGATGTGGAAGAACACATTCGGCAGCGCCCAATGCCGCAGGAAGACCTGGCCGGTGAACTGGCGCTCGCCGCGCGGGGACTTCAGGACGATGTCGCGGCCTTCGGAGCCGTCGATCTGGCTGGCCTTGAAGCCCTGCAGGTAGTCGATGGTCTGTTGCACGCGCGCGATCAGCTCGACGAACGTGGTTTCGTTGTCTTCGAACTTCGGCGGCTCGACGCCGGCCAGGCGTGCGGCTGCGCCCTTGGCCGCGTCGGTGGCGATCTGCACCTGGCGCGACAGCGGGAACATGTCCGGGAACAGCCGGGTCTGCACCAGCACCGTCTGATCGATCTTCTTGCTGTCCGCGTGGGCGGCGCCTTTCTCGAGGATGACTTTGAGAGCGGTCAGGGAATGAATGAAGGACGGTACCGAGGCTTCGAACATGGACATGGTCATGGGATGGTTCCAGCGAAAGGGGGGGATGCGGATTATAGGGCGCGGGATATGTCGAGAACGCGTAGCCGGCGGATACCCGGAAATTAAATGTTGTTGAGGCGGGGAGGCTGGGCTTTCGGCTCGTCCATCAGCCCCGGGTCAGCACCGTCGTAGCGGCTTCACGGCCAAGTTCGACGACGCGAAACCCGCTGCCCACGGTTTCGATGGCGGTGACCGATGCGTGGTCAGGCCGAAAGCAGACAACGTCCTCGATGCCGCGCGCGGCTGCCACGGCAGCGTTGATGCTAATGAAGTGAGTGAAAATAACGCTGTCGCCGGGCACGGCGAGCAGTGCTGCAAGCAAATCGCGCCGCCATAGCAAGTAGTCAGATGAGCCTTGCGGGGCGGATTCCTGGAGCGTGGTCCAGGTGCCGCGCATGGCTGCCGTCAGCCACTCTGCCCGGGATACCAGCGTCAGCGGCGGTGCTGGAATCTCCGCCACGGCGGGAAATATTTCTGCCTGCCGATCCCATGCCTGCTCGGTCGCAGCCGCCGTTTCCCGGCAGCGGCGCAGGGGGCTGGTGTAGAGCGGCACACGATCCAGTCGCCGCGCCAGATCCTCCGCAGTAGCCCTGGCTTGCTGGACACCGGTTTCGTCCAATCCGGGGTCCGTTTCCTGGCCCCAGCCCGCAGCGGGTTTGGCGTGTCGAACCAGATAGAGTCGAGGCATGACGTTCCATCTCGCCGCAGCGGTCGCGGCGAGTCTGCAGGGAATCCAATCGGAAATAGCAGGGTTAGCGCGGGACTACTTTCCTGCCGTCGGGCGCGAACACATCGACAGAGAGTGTGACGGTGCGTCCCTCGCTGGACTGCAGCGCGCCAACGCCGATGACCTTGCGCGCCAGCTCCTCGCCACGGTCGTTACGAATCGACACGACCACCGAATACTCCCAGGCCTCCGCATCCTCGGGGTTGCGAAACGCCCCCTCCACGCGCAGCGCCGAGAACGACGGCTGGGCGCGCCGGTCCACAATAGCCTTCGCATCGAAGCGCAAATGGTGATTGCAGCCCGGACAGATCGTGGCGCTGTCGAGGATGGTGGACTTGCAGTGAGGGCAGATCCGCGTCTTGCCAGGCGCGGTGACACGACTGGTGCTCATGTGTCCGCGTCAGGTGCCGCCGGAGGTCTTACCCTTTTCGTCCCAACCGAATTCCGCGCGACCGCGCATCCGCGATCCCGCCGCTACGGTGAGAGAACCGGCCTTGAGGTCGCCGTTCAGGACACCGCTCTGCAGCAGCTCGACGCGCGCCGCCGCATCGATGTTGCCTTCCAGTTCGCCGCCGATGATGACGGTATTGGCGCGAACACCGCCGGTGACGCGAGCGCCGGCCTCAATAGTCAGGTTGCCCTGCACGTTTACGTCACCCTTGAAGTTGCCGGCGATGCGCACATGGCCGGTGCCTTCGATCTTGCCTTCGATGGTGAGCCCGGCCGCCAGCAGGGATTCCTTGGCATCGCCTCGCGCCGGCGATTGCGGTTGCCGGGACGGTTCCGGACTTGCTGCCAGCGGTTGTTTCTCCACGTCCTTCACGGCCGCGTCCGCTTGCGCGCCCTGTTCGCGCCCGTACTGGTCTTTCCACAACGCCATAGCGAGTCCTCCTTCAGGACCGAAATCGAAGTGAGAGTCGGATGTTCACATGCCGTAATTACACAGCACGCTTTGGAGTGTCAAACAGCTCGACACAAGTGTCGGGACGTGACGACAGATAGCCGACAAAAGATCGACAGAATGGCAGGTGGATCGGCCGGACGGAGGGGCCAACGAAGGAGGGGAATTTACCGTCATCCCTGCGGCGGACGCCGGGCAGGGTTGTTTCGAATCACTTACGCCCGCAAGAACCCATGGCGTGTTGTCGCCGGGTCCTCGCGGGGAATGCCTACTTAGGGACTAGCCTTCGAACGCGTTCAGAAGCGTCCAGGCTGCCGTTCCAATCAGGAACACCAACGCGATGATCGCCATGAAAATCTCCTTTGCAGTTGCTCGTCTTTGTGCAGTGCAATATAGCATCGATTCCAATTTATTCAATGAGTTCTGGGTCTCAAAATTGCGGAGCAACATGAATTTTTGGTGACCAAAGGGGTATAGGGCGAGGACCCCCTGGGGAGGGGGTGAACGGGTGTGAATTGACGCGGAGGGCGGGCTGCTGAGGAAGCCCGGAAATCAGTGAGATAGGCGTGTCAGCGGTGCCGCCCAAGGCGGGGAGAGGTCAGCAGCAGCGCTTCACGCCGCTCCACTTCTCTTGTTGCTGACGCAGGTAGAAGGCGCGCCGGTCCAAAGGTGGTGTATCGGCGTGCGTCTGTTGATGATGTTCCAGGTAGGTCTCGTACGCGTCATCCGTGGACAGCTCCCGGATGAAATGCCAGAGCTTGCCGAGTTCCTGCTTCATTGGGTGCTTCATCGAAGGCCTCCGCAAAGGGCGCGGCCAAGAGCGCGATTAATCGAGCAGTCCGGTCAGCGTGGCTTTGTCCAGCTGCCGCTGCGCCTGATCGTAGAGCACAGGAAAATGTATTGTCGTTCCAAGAATAATCAACTGCACGGCTGTTCGAGGTTTGCTGGCATCGAACAGCTCGGGATTGAGGGTCACGATGCGCTGTCCGTCGGTCGCGCCGCGTGGGGCGAGCCCCGAGGGTTGCGGTTTGTCGTTTGTGCCGGGCAGATAAGCAGGCTCGGCACGTTCTGTGGCCGACAACGCGGCCAGTTCGTCTTCCGTGTCTTGCAAGCGTGCTTCGAACGGTGCGATGAAGCGCTGTCGTGGCGAGCTGGTTTTCAGCTGCTCGATTTCGGCCAGCTTCTGGCGCTCCTTGGTGTCGAATTTCTGCCGCTCGGCGGCCACCCGCTCCGGCCATTTACCCATCGCTGCCCAGCGCCGTTCGTTCTCCTCGCGCAGCGCCTTGACCGCGGCGGTCAAGCCAGCGATTTCCTGCTGGTTGGCTCGCGGGTCTTCGGGTGCGGTCTTGAAGTCGCGTTGTATCTCGGCGAGCTCGCGGCGTTTTTTCGCGAGGCTGTTATTCAGGAAGCGTTCCTTGGAGACCGGTGTGAATACCGGCTGTCCGCGCTTGCTGATGACCACGAATTCCTTGTTGTAGACCGGGAATCCATTCAGCTCACCGGTGATCTTCGGTTCGGCGCTGAAGTGCGCTTCCATATCGACGTTGAACAGGTTCTGTCCGAGGATGGCCAGCGGATCGTTGATGTAGATATTCATGCCGGGGCCTTCGACGGAGACTTCCGTGCGGCCGGTGCGTGAATTCAGGAAGTACGGAAATACGATGTAGCCCAGCACGGCACTGGCGGGTGCGTGTGCATCGAGAGTGGTCTTTACGCTGGTGTAGGTTTCCCAGTCGTAGCCGTGCAGATCTCGCAGCGCCGGTGTCGCACGCAACGCATCCCGAATCGCATTCAGCTTGGCGATGAACTGTTGTTGCTGCGCCGCCGGCAGAGGCGTGGCGGTAAGGATGGTCTGTTCGTGCGGCTTGCGCTGCTTGCCCACGATGTTGCTGAGGTCAGCATCGGCATCGGCGAACAGTGGCAGCACCGTTAGTAACGCGGCGACACAGGCTGCAATGCGCGTTGTCGCCCGGGTTGTCACAGGGGCTGTCGCTGGGGGCGAGTGAAATCGTGCCGCGGTCATTCGGGGCTCCATCAATCCGCGCCGTATTCGCGGCATGACGCTGGAGTTGCCTGCAGTACCGGCGTGACCGCAACGGGCACCCACTGCGCTGCGTTTGCCACCTGCAGTTCATCGATCACTAGCAGCGAGAGCATCGTGTAGTGATCCTTGGTGGGTGTGTCGAGATGCACCATCCAGCATCGATCCTGGTTGCGGCGGATCTTCCCCGTGAACCAGCCGGGCTCAATCGAGTTCGAGAGCACTCGCACGGTGGCACCGTCCGCGAACGGTTCGGCTGCGTGCGCCTGGCGTATCAAATCCGGAACTAGCCCCAGGGACAAACCCAAGGCCAGGATTCCTGCAAGAGTGCCTCTGGTCATGACGATTCCCCGTGCGTCTGAGATTCAACCGGGGAACTTCACGACGGGATTCGTGGAGTCTTTGCCGGGCGGCAGATAGTCCGGTGCCTCGACGCCAGCGGCGCCGAGTGAACGCACGTAGTGATAGATGGCGACCAGGTCGGCGTCCGACATATCGCGCAATGCGAACCACGGCATCGGCGGGCGGCTCGGCGTGCGAGCAACCTTGAGCCACTGCTCGGCACTGAGTGTTTGCATGAACAGTCGCAGGTTGATCGGGAACGTCGTGCCCCAGCCGCCCTGCCAGCCCGACCCACCACCGACCAGCCACAATTTCTCGTCCACGGCACCGCCGGCTTCGGGGTAGCCCGGCGTGTGGCAATCGTTGCAACCGGCAATCTTGACGATGTAGCGACCGCGATCGATCAGGGTCGTGTCGACGGTGCTGGCTGCCGCCGCGGCAATCCTGATCTCCGGTTTGGCTCTCTCGCTCGGACGCGGCGCAGCAGTGGTGAAAACAGCAGTAGTCAGTCCCGTCAGCAGAATTGCGGCAGAGCCGCAGATGATGCGTTTCTTCATGGTGGTTCCCTCAGGTTCGATGTCCGGCGAAGTGGCCGTCAGCCAATGCGTGCATTCTCGGCACCGGGGACCTAGCGAACATCGCTCCGAGGAGCCAGAGGGGTGGGGAAGGAAGAGCCATGACGGAGGCGGGCCAACGGTCAACCGGCCATCGGTAATGGGGCCAGAGACCACGCATCAGCGCGTCCTTGTTCTGACCCCCTTACCGATGGCCGGTTGACCGGTTGACCGCCGGCGAGCTTTCAGCTCGCCGGCCTTATCACCGTCCAGTTTTCCACGCACGTTTCTGCGGCAACTTTGTTGCCGTGCAGTTCGAGGATCCGCACGCGTTTCAGCTCTACCAGATCGCCGGCCGCGACCGGGGCGCGGTCGATGCCTTCGCCGGCATAGACGAAGCGCACGGCGAACTCATCGATGATCTGTCGTTCGTTACTGTTCCGGTGCAGGAAGGTGTGGTCGGGGTCCTGCATGCCTCCGGCTTCGCGCAGCAGATGGCGAATCACTTCCTCACGTCCCACGCGCCGGATGTCGCGACTGGGTGCGTGCCACACGACGTTAGGCAGATACAGGTAGCGTGCCGCCATAAGGAAGTTGCTATGCGCATCCAGGATGTCGGTGTGACTGGGCGTGGACTGGTGAGCGCTGGCAGTGAGCATGGGAGGTCTCGGAGGCTTGTGGTAACGAGCGAAACCGGTCGAAGGCGACCGGGCACCGGGTTCTTGCTGTGCTTGTCGCGGCGACTGTTGTTTCACCGACAGTCTCTGCGCGGACCGCTGCGGGGTCGATAAGCCAGAAGAGCCACGAGGGAGAGGCCAGTGGGCCGGTGGGCTTGTGGCAAGTGGGCCAGAGTTCGAACAGCAGCACCGACTCTTTCTGCGCCTCAGCGCGGGCGCACTGGCCACCGGCCCGTTGGCCGCTCCCTCTTTTTCTCCAACTGTAATTGTTCCGGCCTTTATCCGCGGAGTATGCTCGGCGGCGCCAAATTTCCTCGCACCGCGCAGTTTTCGGGAGTCCCGCAATGGTCGACAAAACCTCTCGTGGCCGATTCGTCTGGCATGACTTGGTGACTGCCGAGCCCGAGGCGGCGCACGGCTTCTATTCCAGTGTTTTCGGCTGGAAGCGTCAGCCCTGGGACCAGGATCCCGCTTACGTCATGTTCGCGGCGGCCAGTGGACCGATAGGGGGCACGATGGCGGCCGGTGCCGACGACGTGCCGCACTGGATTCCCTATCTGGGCAGCGCTGATATCGATGCGACGCTGAGCCAGGCGCGCGATCTGGGTGCCACCGTAGTCAAGGATCTGACCGAAACGGGTTCAGGCGGGCGTTACGCGGTGCTGGCGGATCCTCAAGGAGCGCACTTTGGCGTCTATGGATCCGATGCGGATCCGGGGCAGGATATCGCGCCCAGGCACGGGGAGGTTCACTGGCACGAGCTGGCCACTACCGACGCCGCGGCTGCGGTCGATTTCTACATGACGCTCTTCGGCTGGGAGAAGTCCGGCGAATTCGACATGGGGCCCATGGGAATTTATTACCTGTTCGGCCGCAACGGCCGGCAGCTCGGCGGCATCTTCAACAAGCCGGAGCAGAAGCCCGGCGGATCGGCCTGGCTCGGCTACACGCGCGTCAAGGACATTCATCGTGCCGTGAAGAAGGTGGGGTCTTCCGGCGGTAGACTCATCAACGGGCCGATGGAAGTGCCGGGTGGGGACTGGGTGGCGATGTTCGAGGATCCGCATGGGGCGTCGTTCGCTGCCGTAGTCCTGAAGGAGGACATGCAGCCATCGAAGCCGGTTGCTGCACCGAAGGCAGCAATCAAAGCAGAGGTTGCCTCGAAGGTGGTGGCCCCGCGCAAGCCTGCATCCGGAAAGTCGCCAGCCAGGAAGCCAGTCCGCAAAGCGGCCAGCAAGACGGTCAGCAAGACAGCTGGCAAAAAAGCCGGCCAGACAGCCAGCAAGACAGCTAGCAAACGACGTGGTGTGGCGGCCAAGGCTGGCAAGCGTCCATCACGGAAGGTTGTCCGGGTCGCCGGCCGGAAGAAGGCTGCCGTGAAGCGCAAAGCCGCGGTTCGTAAATCGCCGCGTAAACAGACCAGTAAACGGGCCAGCAAGGCGCGCAAAGGCAAATAGCGGCTGGTCGAAGTTGCGGGCTCGCAAGGCCGGCCGCACTATCGGCTCATTGAATTCGGCTCAGGGGTGAGACGAGCGGAGACGGGGTAGAAAGATCGTGGTCTTTCTACCCCGGAACTCCTTCGCGCTGTCATTTCCCATTGTCACCCTGTTGTCATAAGAGGCGATGCCGGTCTGCGGCCATCCCATGGCCAACCTGCGGTGACTCTCCACGCCCTGCGTGCATTTGCGGTCGTGCCACCTGCGGTCACCGTCGGCGAACTCTTCATGTAACATTCGCCCCGCGCAGCAGCGCACGATCGCCAATCCGATCCGAAACGAGTGAAGTGAATGAAAACGATACGCGGCAAGACGTTTACCGGTCAGCGAGTGGTGCTGGACGGCAAGATATTCGTGGAATGTCATTTCGACGATGCCAATCTGGTTATCGAAGGCAATGCCCTGTTCGAAATGCAGAACTGCAAGATTGAAGAGAACTGCCGGCTTGCCGTCGAAGGTCCGGGCCAGGTGCTGCTGCATGCATTGAAAATGATGCTCTACTCCGGCGGCTGGATGTCACGCGTCGCGGACAACGTATTGCACACCGTTCGCCAGCCGCCCAAGGCCGTGCAGAAGAAAGCTGCAGCGAAGTAGGCCGTACCGGTCGTGCGCGCGCATCGATAGCTCCGACCGGTCGCGCCGCGCCTGAAAATCTGCAGAGTTCCCCGCGTTGGGGCGGGGAAATAGTCCAAGCGCAGGCGTGTAAGAAATATAGACGTTGCGCTGCAGGGAACCTCCGACAAACTGGAACGCGGGGAGCTAGTCACTCACGGGCGCCTTGCACCATCCGGGCAAGCGCATAAATCGATTCGAGCGCCGGCATCGCCACGTTGAGCCTGCGACCGATGCGCACGGCGTTGCCGACAATGGCTTCGATTTCCAGCGGTCGACCGTTTTCATAGTCCTGCGCCATGCTGGTCTTATAAGCGGGCATGGCGCGCGTAGCCGCAATCATCTCCTCGACCAGGTTGGGGTGCAGTGGATATCCGTCTGCTGCGGCGATTGCGCAGACCTCGAGCATGCTCTGGCGGATGAATGCCTGGTCCTGCGGCGTTCGCAACATCACGGATGTATCGAGTACCCCGCCCAGAATGGAAATTGGATTGAAGATCGTGTTCCAGACCGCCTTGTGCCAGCGGGCGCCGACGACTGTTTCGGTCAGCTTGCAGCCAATGCCACTGGCCTCGAACAGCGCTGCAATGCGTTGTGAGGCCGGTGTGATGCCGTGCGGATAACGGCCCATGAGTAGCGAACCGGCGGACTGGTGATGGATGTTGCCATCGCCACCGCGGCTGATCGCGACGAAGGCGAGGCTGCTGAGCAGTTCGTTATCCGGAAATGCGTTGGCGATCTCAGCTTCGATATCGATGCCGTTCTCGATGAGCAGCATCACCGTGTGTGGACCCACCGCTGGCCGGATCAGTGCGGCTCGATCGACGTGTGGCAATACCTTGACCGTGAGTAGCAGGTAGTCGGGCGCCGATACGCAATCCGCGACTTCGCGCAGCACGGCGTGCGGCCGGAATCGATGATCGCCCAGCAAAGGACTGCGAATACGGTAGCCGTCCTTCAGTACGGCTGCGTAATCGGAGCGACAGACCACCGATACCTCGGCGCCTTGTCGTGCCAGCGCCGACCCGAACAGCGCGCCGACCGCGCCGGCGCCGACGATAAGAATGGACGGCGCTGTTGCAGCTGTCATGACTTCGTTGCCTTCGTCCTGGTGTTGTCTTTGTCGTAGTCGGCGATCAGTTTTGCCGTAGCGCGCATCCGCCAGGCACGCTCGACCAGGTCGGATAGCGCATCGGCGCGGATTCTGTCGAGCCGCACCAGGACCGTCGGGTAGTTCTGGTAGTGATCGGTGAGAAAGAAAACTTTCGGAGCTGCTTGCAGCAGCATTTCGCGATCGATGAAATCGCAATACAGCGCCAGCGCGCCTTCGGCCTCGGTGCGCAGTCGCGACAGGATCTTGCCTTTGACCTTGATGGATGGGGTGCCGTACGAAATGGATTCTTCCACCCCGGGGAGTTTCTTTACAAGCTTCAGGTAGCGGGCGTAGTGCGCGTCCGGCGTTTGCTGCGCCACCCGCTTACCAGGTTTGCTCGCCGGAGTCTTGCGGCGCGTGGTTTTCATCGCGTTGTGTTTCTGTTGTCTGTGCGAAGGCGCAGATGTCGACGCAACGCCAGCCAATATACAGTCGCGTTGATCGCAATGACGAGTGCTCCAATGGCGAACTGCATGGTCCGGCTCAAGCCGTCTGGATAGATCAGGGCGGTAATGTAGTGATCGATGAAGCCGCCGCTGTAAGTGCTGCCGCCGCCGCGTTCGCGAAGCTCGTTCTCCAGCGGCGTAAGCGGGCAGATGCGGCCGCTGAATTCGATGAATATGCCCCACGCCACTGCAGGCAAATGCAGCCACGCCACGCGCGGCCAGCGCAGCACCAGCAGGCCGCCGAGCATCACGAATACGATGAACAGCAGATGTGCGATCAATACGGAATCTGCAAGCAGGCTATACGGCATGGTGTGCAGGGCGTCACAAGCGAGTGGAGAGCCAGATCGCGAGCGAAGTCGCTCCCTTGATCGCAAAGCGCAGCACGATATAGACGCCGCCTGCATCGCCGCCGCTCTCGCGGGCGTGATGCTCGTGGGCTTGCTCGTCGACACGAATGGATTCGACTGCTGCTAGCACTTCAGGATCGCGCGGACCGAGAAACTCGAGCTGATGCTCGAGGTGGCCGTTCACGGTACTTTCAATCGCGGCGGTGCACGCCCAGATTGCCCGCTTGCCCAGCATGGCGGTGGAGATGCCAGCAGCCATCCGCCAGTGGCCCAGAAGAAAAGTGCATGACAGTGACGTAGCCCGCGGGCCTTCAGTATCGTGTCGAAGACCAGGAAGTGCCGCTGCTCGTGGCTGAGCATGTCCGCGAGCGGTTCCACACAGGAAGGATGCAGGATTCGCGATACCAGGAGCTGTCCACGGTAGATGCAGATCGCACCGCGCTCCCCGGCGTGGTTGACGCGCAGAATCTGATCCGCTGAGCCGATTTGCGTCATGGGTGGAGTGCAACGTCCGTGTTCGACTCGCCGGGACATTCGCCGGGCTAGCGATCCTGGTGATCCTAGCGATTGAGCGGTCTTTGCGTCCACTGTAGCGGATTTTTCGACGGCGCCTTTCGCGCTCATCGGCGCGTTCGGCCCACGCGTTCGACTTGTGAGTTGAGAATGAGCATAGTCCCGGTCGCCCGCTATCTGCTCGATGCGGTGCTCGCATGGGGCGGGCTCTTATGTCGTCAATTCCGGGGGTGAATGTGGTCGGCCGGGCGCAAAAAGCAGCACGTCGGCCGATCCCGCGCTAAACTTCCACCGTATCCCCGTCTGGTCGAGCTTCCGCTGCCCGTCGCCCTGTGGCCGGGATCATAGCCGCGCGTGCGGCACGGGCGCTCTGTGGCGGGTGTCCCCGGATTTGATGAGTTCCAGAGGATCGCATGCCCCATTTTTCCGAGCTGTCGCGCGCAGAGCTTGAGCTGCGGCACACCCAGATTCGCCAACGCTACGACGCTTTCGCCAAACGCGGCGTCAAGCTGAATCTCACCCGCGGCAAGCCGTCCGCCGCACAATTGGATTTCTGCAACGAGCTGCTGGCGCTGCCTGGCACTGGCGATTTCATGTCCGGCAACATCGATTGCCGTAACTACGGCGAGCTGCAGGGCTTGCCGGAACTACGCGCCTTGCTGGCGCCCGTGTTCGGCGTCACGCCCGATCGCGTGATCGTCGGCGAAAACTCCAGCCTGTCGCTGATGCACGATTCCATCGCGTTCTCGTTGCTGAAGGGCACCTGCGACAGCGAGCGTCCGTGGAGCAAGGAATCGCGAATCGCCTTCCTTTGCCCGGTACCGGGTTACGACCGGCATTTCTCGATCTGCCAGGAGTTCGGTATCGAGATGATTGCCGTGCCGCTGACCGAGCACGGTCCGGACATGGACATCGTCGAGAAGCTGGTGGCGCAGGATGCGCAGATCAAGGGCATCTGGTGTATCCCCAAGTACAGCAACCCCAGCGGTGCCGTGTACTCCAACGAAACCATCGAGCGCCTCGCCGGCATGAAGACCGCGGCCCGCGATTTCCGCATCTTCTGGGACAACGCCTATGCCGTGCATCATCTGACCGCCGAGCGCATCGAGATCGCCAACCTGGATGCCGCCTGCGCGCGTCTGGGCAACCCGAATCGCGCCTTCATCTTCGGTTCGACCTCCAAGGTCACCCTGGCCGGTGCCGGCGTCGGACTGTTCGCGGGGTCGAAGGAAAACGTCGCGTGGTATCTCAAGCGCATCGAGAAGCGCACCATCGGCGGTGACAAGGTCAACCAGCTGCGCCACATCCGCTTCTTCCGCAATACCGAAGCGATCGCCGCGCTGATGGATCGTCATCGCGCCGTGCTGGCGCCGAAGTTCACCAGAGTCCTGGAAGTGTTCGAGGAGCATCTGGGCAATACCGGTATTGCTACCTGGACGCGGCCGAAGGGCGGCTACTTCATCACGCTCGACGTCGCCGATGGTTGCGCCAAAAAAGTGGTCAAGCTGGCGAAGGAAGCGGGCGTCGAACTCACGCCTGCTGGCTCGACCCATCCGCTGGGTAACGACCCGCACGATCGCACGATTCGCATCGCTCCCAGTTTTCCTGAGCTTGCCGAGGTGACACAGGCCGCGGAAGGCGTGGTGTTGTCGGTGCTGCTGGCGGGAGTGGAGAAGGCGCTGGAAGGAAAGTGATGTAGCGATGCAGATGATGGAAGCGATGCGGGTGATGAGATCACCTGTCATTGCTTACATCACCTGTCACTCCACACGGCTCGCGCTTTGTCTTACACCGCGTCCGGCTGTACTTCGGGCCGGGCTGCGGCGAAAGCGGGCAGCGATTCGAGGTGCTGGCTGATTCCCAGCAGGGTGGGGAATGCGCTCAGATCGGTTTCGAAACGGCGCGCGTTGAATATCTGCGGCAGCAGGCAGATGTCGGCGAGCGACGCCTCATCGCCATAGCAGAAGCGACCACCCGTTGAATGCCGCAGCGCTTGCTGCTCCAGTCCCTTGAAGCCTTCCGTTATCCAGTGTCGGTACCACACGGCGATACCGTTGTCGTCCTGCTTGAGTTCCTTACGCAGGTAGTTCAGTACGCGCAGGTTATCGAGCGGGTGAATGTCGCAGGCAACTGCCATGGCCATCGAGCGCACCTGCGCACGTGCGATGGCGTTCGTCGGTAGCAGAGCGGGTGTCGGGTATTGCTCGTTCAGATACTCGATGATGGCGAGTGTTTGTGAGAGCACCGCCCCGTCCGTGTCCAGGGCGGGAATCAGGCCCTGCGGATTCATCGCAAGGTACTCGGCGCTGCGATGCTCATGCTTTGCAAACACCCTCGGTATCGATTCGTACTGCAGCCCTTTCAGGTTGAGCGCGATGCGAACGCGGAAGGCGGCAGAACTGCGGAAGAATGTGTAGAGCTTCATGGCTACGGCTGGCGATGAGAGAAGATGATTCTCGCCGGCCACGCATATTTCCGTGGGGCGGCGATTGCCGGTGACGGCCTTGCTTGGCGTACCTGGCGAATTCTGCGAGAAATTTCCTCTTAGCCTGGATGGACTGTGTCAGCCGATCGTCGTTGTCAGGGTATCCAGTCCATCCACGCCGCCCTCGATGCGATCGCCGGATTTCACGGCGGCGACACCGGCGGGCGTCCCTGTGTAGATGAGGTCGCCCGCAGCCAGCTCGAACAGGGCCGACAACTCCGCGATCACTTCCGGAACGCTCCAGATGAGATCGGAGATATCGCCCTGCTGGCGCAGCTCACCATTCACTTTCAGCCAGATGCGGCCCTTGCTGATGTGCGCGCCGCCGGTTGCCGGCGTAATTGCTGTAATGGGTGCGGACCGATCGAAACCTTTCGCAACATCCCACGGCCGGCCCTTGTCGCGTAATGCGAACTGCAGGTCGCGGCGTGTGAGGTCGTTACCCACCGCGTAGCCATACACATGGTCCAGCGCGCGTTCGACCGGAATGTCTTTGCCGGCCTTGCCAATGGCGACCACCAGCTCGATCTCATGATGCAGGTTGTCGGTACGCGGCGGATAGGGAATGGTTGCGTCGTTCGGCACGATCGCGTCCGCCGGCTTGGTGAAGAAGAATGGCGGCTCGCGATCGGGGCTGCCTCCCATCTCGCGTGCATGCGCCGCGTAGTTGCGGCCGACGCAGAAAATGCGTCGTACGGCGAAACGCTCGTTGCGGCCTTTGATTTCCACAGCGGGCTGAGCGGGTGCAGGGAAGATGTAGGACATGGGAACCTGGCGGAATTCAAGATGTGGGGCGCACCGCTCGAACGGGTGAACCATCGATGGGTAGTGCGAAATAAAAAACCAATAAATCCAGAATCAATCAGTCAACAAGACGCCCAGCGCGCATTTTGCCTCAGTCACTGACCCCAGTTACAGCCCCTCCGCGCCGACCCCTGCTACAACCCCTCGTGTACAACTAGGCGATGTCCTGATCCACCGGCACGGCGTTGCGCTGACGGGCCTGGGAAAGAGCCACAGAGGTCCCTGAAAAGACGACGATAAAAAAGAAATAATTCGTGACCGCGGCAGAAGGGAGTAATGACGAGAGCGTAGTCAGTCGGCTGCGCAAAGCGGACTAGACTTGCTACTACCTCTTCACTCAACGGACGCCGCTTTGCCATGATCGACCTGCATTACTGGACCACGCCCAACGGTCACAAGATCACGATGTTCCTCGAAGAGACCGGCCTCGAATACCGGATCGTTCCGGTCAATATCGGCGCCGGCGATCAGTTCAAGCCCGAGTTCCTGGCGATCAGTCCCAACAATCGCATCCCCGCAATCGTCGATCACGCGCCAGCGGGCGGCGGCCAACCGCTTTCGCTATTCGAATCCGGCGCCATCCTGCTGTATCTCGCCGAGAAGACCGGCAAGTTGCTGCCGCGAGACTTGCGCGGCCGCAATCAGGCTCTGGAATGGCTGATGTGGCAAGTTGCCGGCTTGGGGCCGATGGCCGGTCAGAATCATCACTTCAGCCAGTACGCGCCGGAGAAATTGCCGTATGCCATCGAGCGTTACGTCAAGGAGACCAATCGTCTGTACGGCGTACTGGATCGGCAACTGCAAGGCCGGCAATTCATTGTCGGCGATCAGTACACGATTGCCGACATCGCCAGCTACCCCTGGATCGTGTCGTGGCAGAAGCAGCAGCAGAACCTCGATGATTTCCCGAACCTGCATCGCTGGTTCGATGCGATTCGCGAACGTCCTGCGACGCAACGGGCTTACGAGATCGCCAAACAGTTCGGCAGCACGCAGGTGACTTCGGAAGAGAGCCGCAAGATTCTGTTCGGGCAGACAGCGCAAAGTGTGAGGCAGCGTTGAATCACGGGTGACGAGCGTGCAAAGCAGTCGATTGCGAGTCCGCAATCGGCGCAGCTCGCTCGTCACTCATCGCTTGTCACGTCCGCCATCATTCCTGCCACGATCCATCCCTTGAGCATTCCCGCCGCGATGGCGGGTACAGCAGCGGGCTCGTGGTGATCGCACAGGGATTCGCACACTGCGTCGAATGTGCCGCCCTCGCATAAAGTACGTAACGCGAGCGCCTCGTCCTCGTCCAGCGAGCGATAACGCGTAGCCAGGTCCTGGCGCCAGATAATCCAATGTCGTGAATCGTTCAGCAGGGCTGGAGCAGGCGCCCCGCTTTCAGTGGCGAGTGCTTTGAAGAGGGCCGCAGCATTCGTGCGCGTGACCAGCCGCTGCAGTGAAGGATGGCACTTGAATCGCAATGACGGCCACTGCGAGGGCTCTACCGACGCAAGTGCTATCAGTGCCAGCGGCTCAACGTCGGCTGCATCGAACGCTTCCGCAAGCGCCCATTCCCATTCCGCGAGTTCGGCAAGCCAGGGTTGTTCGTGAAATTCCGGCAGCTCTCGCAACGGGACTGCGAGTCGATCGCCGAACCAGCGCACTGAAAAATTCGTCGACGGATAGGCCTGAAGATAACGCGCGCCGAGGTCGGCAAACGCTTCGCTGCCGATCAGCGCCCGCAATTGCGGATAGCTTTCGGCAAGCGCGTCGACCAGCCGTAAGCGATAGGCCTGTGAATACACCTCCAGCCGCATTGCGACCGGCGCGTCCGCGGATGCCTGGATCTGCTCAGCAATAGAACCATCCTCATGCAGGACATGATTCTGAAAAGCACGCTGCAGTTGAGCGAGCTGCATGATCAGGCCGCCTGCGCTGCTATGCCGCTTGCAATGGCACGCGCCTGGTCCAGTTCGGCGAGCAATACCGGCAGCTCCGGAATGTTGTCGTCGCGTTCGATCATCGTCGAGACGTTACCGAAGCGGGCGACCGCGGCGGCGTAGAGTTCCCACACAGCAGGTGCTATCGGCTGATCGTGCGTATCGATCAGGAATTCGACCTGCTCGTTGTGATGCCGGCTGTGCCCTGCTAGATGAAACTGCTGCACGCGTTCCACGGGAATACCGCGCAGGTAGGCGAGCGGGTCGAAGCCGTGATTCACACTGCTGACGTAGATATTGTTGACGTCGAGCAGTACCAGGCAATCGGCGCGCCGGGCGATCTCGCTGAGAAATTCCCATTCGCTCATCTGCGAACCGGCGTAGCTCACGTAGCTCGACACATTCTCCAGCAGCAATCGCCGCCCGAGCACGTCCTGAACCTGCGAGACGCGCTCGACGACATGGCGCACTGCTTCTTCTGTGTAGGGTAGCGGCATCAGATCGTGCAGGTTGATGCCTTCGACACCGGTCCAGCACAGATGGTCGGAGACCCAGCGGGCCTCGAAACGAGCGGCGAGCACCTTCGTCTGGCGCAGATAGTCGAGATTCAGCGGATCGGCGCTGCCGATCGACAGCGAGACGCCGTGCATGACGAAGGGATAGTCGGCACGTAGTCGTTCCAGGTGATGCAGCGGAGGTCCGCCGGGAATCAGGTAGTTCTCGGTGAGAATCTCCAGCCATGCGACGCTGCCGAGATGCTCGCCGGACAGCGCTTCATAGTGCGCGGGCCGCAGGCCGAGGCCGAATCCGAGGGAGGCAGCGCGTATGTCGGTCATGGCTGGGAGCGAGAGGCAGGGCACGCGGCGGTGCTGCTGCCCCGACGCTTGCGTCTACTATTTGTTGGCGGTCTTGTTGTTGACGGCTTTGGCTGCATCGCATTCCGCTTTCGGCAGCATGACGTAGCTCTGGCCCTTGCAGGAATTCAGTCCGGCGCACGAGTGCTTGGCGGTGGCGCAGGCTCCCTTGCCCTTGCATGAATTGCCGCCTTCGCATTTCACCTTGGCTTCATCGGCGGCGTGTGCAGTCATTACGGTTGCCGTGCTGAAGAGCATGGCTGCTGCCGTGGCGAGCGCAACGCCCGAAAACTTCTTGGTGCTGTTCATTCTCATGCTCCGATGCTGGTAGTGCTTGATGAGGATACTTATCGAACGGTTCCGATGCATTGCAGTCAGTATACATGCCGTCGGGACGGGGCCTGGCGCCGGCAGCCGGCTGAACATCGACCAGAATTCGTCCTGTTTTGCGGCGCAGCGGCAGTCAAGGTCCAAAACTCCAAGGCCCCCAACTGCCACGTACAGCTACGGACCGCCACACGCCTGGATAAATTACTGCCTGCGGTCGCCGCGTAGCGGGAATGATGGCGCGTGGATCCACGGCGCCAAAACAAAAGCGGCTGCCTGTAGCAGCCGCTTCATATATATCCCGGTAACCGTTCGAACAGACGTCTAATCGGTCGTTCATCCCGCCGCGCCGTCCTTCCGTAGACGGCGCGCGGGCACCTGTCAGCTGGCTTTCCGGATCTGCATTCCGTCCTTGACGTTCTTGACGCCATCGACCTCTCGCGCGATCTCCAGTGCGCGGGCGCGGGCCTGATCGGACTCGACGAAGCCGCTGAGCTGCACGTTGCCCTTGAAGGTTTCAACGTTGATCTCATGGGCCTTGGTCACCGGATCGTCGATCAGCTTCGCTTTCACCTTCGCGGTGATCACTCCATCGTCGATCGCCTGGCCGGTGGATTGCTGCGTGGGCGTGGAGCTGCACGCTGCGATTACCATCGAGGTGCCGATCAGCGCCCCGAGCAGCATCGCGGCCCTGGTATTTCGCATCATGTCAGTTCACTCCTGGTCGTCGGTCTAGTCCGGTCGGGCAGTTCGTTGGATGCCACATACTAAACCTAACCGCTGCCGTCGCGGATCTGCTCGGCCTGCTTCTTGGCCGTGTCGTGTTCCGCTTCCGCACGGTCCTTGCAGCCCTGCTGCGCCGAACCGCTCATCGCCTCGCATTTTTCCTTGGCGACCTTGTAATTGGCATCCGCTTGGGCAAGCGCGACCTTGTAGTCGCCTTTAGCGGCCGTCTCACTCGCCTGCTGCGCCTGGTCGGCGACGTCCTTAGGGTCGTGATCCGCCTGTGCGTCCGCTACATCTTTCTGCGCGTCGGCATTGGCTTCGCGCGCATCCGCCGTGGCATCGGCCACATCGCGCTGCGCATCCGCCCGCGCGTCCGTTACGTCGTGACGAACCTCGGCGGGCGATTCCGCCTTGTTACATGCGCTCAACGCCAGGGTCGCGGCAGCGACCATCCACAGTGCTTGCGATTTCATGTCTCGATCCTCCTGTCCAACTTTGAATTTGTGTCCATAACCGCCGTGCTGTGCATCGCGCTGCACGCCAGATCGATAGCGCATTCGACGGCGGTTATCGGTTGCGTCGGTAACGTGTCGTTGCAGATGAAGGTTCCAGATGAAGCTGCGATGAAGATTGCGGCACACAGATAAACGCAAGGGTGAACGCAGGGAACAGAAATTGCGGCGCGGCGTTTATCAATCTTGCCCACCGGGCATTCACGCCCGGTGGGCTTGAGCGAGGGCAGTCCCGCAACGACCGGCCTAGCGGTCCAGGCCTAGCGGTCCAGATGGGCGATCAGATGGCCGAAGCGGTTCAACCGCCGTGCACCAACCGCCGCCAACCGCTGTGAGTCAGATGCGCCCGGTCAGCAGCAGTATCAGCAACACGATCAGCACTACACCAAGCAGACCGCTTGGCCCGTAACCCCAGCCTCGGCTGTATGGCCAGCTCGGAATGGCCCCGACGAGCAACAGGATCAGAATGATGAGCAGGATGGTACCCAGTGTCATTGGCAGCTCCCTATACGGAAGGTCGGTTCGCGATTGTCGTTTCGATGCGTGCAACGCACGGCTGGATGACAATGTTCAGCCGCATGCATTGCTCGTGTGGGTCGCGGTGTGACAAAGACTGCCGATGAAAGCGCCGACGACATGAGCAGCGTTCCGTCCACCGCCCCGTCCACCGATGTGGACGCTGCGACTTCCTCCGTCACCGAGGAGGCTGCTGAAGCTTTCGAGCGTGGAACCGGCCGTGTGCCGCTGGCGGTCATTGCCATTACGCTGGTGTCGATTGCATTGCTGGTAGTCAACGCGACGTTACTGGTGATCAATACCGCCGGCACTATGGATTCCAACGCCCAGTACGCGCGCTCTTACGAGATCAAGCGCTCGCTCACCGCTTTCCAGGCCATCATCACCACGGCGGAATCCGGGCAGCGCGGCTACCTGCTGACCGGGCAGACCGGATATCTCGAGCCGTTCTTCCGCGCCACACGCAACTGGCGTATCGAGATGGAGCGCCTGCGAAATCTCACGGCGGAGGACCCTGAACGACAAAAGGACATCGTCGCGTTGGAGACGACGACAGCTGCTGCGGTAGCGAACCTGGAGCAGACCATTGCTACGACCGATCAGCCAGGCCAGCAAGGGCAGGCGGACGTGGTCGGCACCGACCGCGCGACGGCGACGATGGATCGTGTGCGCAGCATCGTCGAGCGATTGCTGAAGGAAGAGGACGCCCGCATCGAGGCGCTACGTGCCAAAGTGCTACACGACGTCTGGCTGACAGTGGCGGTCGCGCTATTCACGACGGTCATGACCGTTGCCGTGCTGATCGGGCTGCACAAGTTGCTGCGCCGCTATGTTGCTGCAAGGGCTCGTGCCGAGGATGCGTTACGACAGGCCAATCGCCGCCTGAATCGCGAGGTCGAGGACCGCACCGCCGAGCTTACCGAACTGTCGCAACACCTGATCCGGTTGTCCGAAGAAGAGAAAGCGCGCATCGCTCGCGAACTGCACGACACGCTAGGCAGCAATCTCACGGCTATCAACATGGATCTCAACTGGATCCTGAAGCGTTTGCCGCCGCAGCACGAAGTGCGTGAGCGGCTGCAGCGTTCGCTGCAGATGCTCACCGAGACGGTGGAGCTCAAGCACGGCGTCATCGAAGGTCTGCGGCCAAGTCATCTCGACAATCTTGGTCTGGCGTTTGCGATGCGCACGCATTGTCGCGAGTTCACGCGCCGTACCGGGCTGCCGTGCGATGTTCAGGTCGAGGAGGACTTCGACGATCTCGATCCCGCGGTTTCGATCGCCCTGTACCGGATTGCGCAGGAATCCCTGACCAATGTCACCAAGCACGCGCAGGCGAATAACGTGCACATGGAGTTGCAGCGCGATGCGGCAGGTATCCGGCTGCGGATTTTCGATGACGGAGTGGGTATCGCGGAGGGTTCCGCCTCCAAACCGAAGTCGCACGGTCTGGTGGGAATGCGCGAGCGGATGCGGCAGATCGGCGGCGTTCTCACCATTGGCGGCAATGCGGCACAACCGGGGACGAACCCCGGGACGATCGTCGAGGCCTTCATTCCGGCGGCTCAGCTCACTCGGGTGACGCCGGGAGTTGTTGTTCCCGGTGTCGTGGCTGGTGCTGTAGGAAAAAACTGACGCGACCGGGCGCACCGCGAAACATCGGCTCGGATCGCTGATCCGGTCTGGCGCGGATCAGTCTGGAAAGACCGCGCCGCGCTGCGGGTTTCCTGCAATGACGGCGGGTCGAGTGCATTGATCGTGAGTCATCGGGATCTTATGCCCCCCGGATTCGTTAGGTGTCAGGTCCGGTCGCGAGTCGCAGGGGAGTAAGGTCGATGATCGAGGGCGATTTCAATCGAGGCACACAGGATCCGGCTGCGGCGTCGTCGATTGCTGCAGCCGACATGCAGTCCGCACCAACGAGCTGCGGCGACGCTCTCATCGGCGAGTCTGGGGCCATGCAGAAGCTCTCGGCCCAGTTGCGTCGTGTTGCGCCAACTCATAGCTGTGTTCTGCTGATCGGCGAGAAGGGAACCGGGAAACAGCTGATTGCGCGCTGTCTGCACGATATGAGCCCCCGCGCACGTGAGCCTTTCGTCGTGGTGGACTGTGCGGCTGTGGCACCGGAACACATTGCGACTGAGTTGTTCGGTGAAGAGCAGGTCGGCGGCAATGGATCAGGTCTCGCGCATCGTTCACGGCCCGGACAGATCGCGCTTGCTGGAGCGGGAACGTTGCTGCTCGAAGAGGTAACGCGATTGTCCCCGGATGCGCAGGCGAGGTTGATCGCGGCGCTAGATGCGCTAGATGCACCAGATGCGAAAGCGGGCACCGCATCAATGGCGACCTCACGCGAGGGGTCGACCTCAAGCGAGGGGCCGCGGGCGGCGGTCAAAGGTCTGCAGTGTCGTGTACTGGCTACAACTACTACCGACGCTCAACAAGCTGTAGAAGAGGGGACGTTGCGTGCGGATTTGTTGTATCGACTGGCCGTGTTCCCGATCCGGGTGCCGGCATTGCGGCAGCGCGAGAGCGATGTCGAGCTTCTCGCCCAGGCATTCCTGGCCGCGCTGAATGCGACGGAGAGTGCGTCGAAACGTTTTTCCGCGGATTCCCTTGCCGTCCTGCGCAGCTATTCATGGCCGGGCAACGTCTGGGAGCTGCGTAATGTGGTGCACCGCGCTTTCATTCTCGCCGATAGCGAGCTTGAGCTTCGCGCCGTTACCGGTAAGGCCGTGGTGCCGTCGTCGATTGGCGACGATCAGGCGCTGCGCATTCCGGTTGGCACCAACCTGGCCGAAGCGGAGCGCTGGATGATTATTGCGACATTGAAGAAATGCGGTGGAAACAAGACGCGTGCTGCTGCGTTACTCGGTGTCAGTCTCAAAACCCTTTACAACCGGCTCAACACCTATCGGGCTCAAGGACAGGACTTGAGCGAGATCGACGGTGAGCTTACGGAGGTTGCAGTCTGATGTTCAACGCGAGAGAGAACGAAATTCAAGAGCCTCATACGAGCGTGCAAAAGGAAATCCGGGTATTGATCGTCGACGATCACGCGATCCTGCGCGCCGGGGTTCGCGAAATGCTGTCGGATGAGGAAGACCTGCGGGTGGTCGCTGAAGCGGGCTCGGCCGAGGAGGCTTTGCAGACCCTGCGCGATGGCACAGAGGTGGATGTGGTGGTGCTCGACATTACGTTGCCGGGCCAGAGCGGTATCGACCTGCTCAAGCAGCTACGCCGCGACCGGCCGGATCTGGCGATCCTGGTGCTGAGCATGCATCCGGAACGCAGCTTCGCTGTGCGCCTGATGCGCGCCGGCGCCAACGGCTACGTGCCGAAGATGATCGTCCCCGAGGAATTGGTGAAGGCAGTGCGTGCCGTGGGTACAGGACGACGCTATATCACGCCGATCGTCGCCGAGTTACTGGCCTCGGACTGCGCCGCAGATGAAGAAGGTCCGTTGCACAATCGGCTTTCCGAACGTGAGCTACAGGTATTCACACGCATTGCGCGCGGCATTTCACCCGCGGTCATGGCGAACGAGCTGGGGCTCAGCGTCAAGACCGTGAGCACCTATCGCGCCCGCATCCTCGAGAAGATGGCCATGCGCAGCAACGCGGAAATCGCCGCGTATGCAGTGCGCAATCAGTTGGTGGACTGATCGCCCGGGCAGCGCTGCATAAGCGGGCCCGGCCAACGATGCGTCATGGGCAACCCGGAACTCACGATCTATATCGTCGAGGATTCAGCGCCGGTGAGAGAAAGGCTCATGGAGGCTGTTGGCGAGATTCCGAACGCGCGCGTGGTGGGTCAGGCGGAGGCTGTAACCGAGGCCCTTGAGGGTGTGCGTAGCGCCCAGCCGCGAGTGCTGATCCTGGACATCCAGCTGCGCGGCGGTAGCGGTATACGGTTGCTCAAACAGATGCGTGCCCATGGGGTCATCCGTCCGGAGCTGGTCATCGTGGTCACCAACTATCCGACCGATGACTATCGCAAGGCGAGTCACGACTGCGGTGCCGACCACTTCTTCGATAAGGCTTCCGAATTCGACAAGGTCCGTGACGTACTGATTCGTCACGGCGGCGACGCTTGCGGCATCTCCTGAGCACCGAGGAGATTTGCGCAAAGCTGGGCTGTAAGCAATGTAGTGGGCACGCAAAGAAAACGAAACGCCTGTCCTAATTTCAGTTGCCTGATTGCAGTGCATGAGTTTGTTGGGCAGGGATGGTTACGTTGCGGTGCTGATTCTGTTCCTGCCTTCGACACGGCGTTCCGAAGGGGTCCTTCGTTCCGCTGCAGAAAAAATCCTCCAATACGGATCTAAAGCAGAACTTTGCGCGTTGTAGCAGTCGCGCTGCGCAAGCGTGAGCGAATTGAATGAGTCTAAATATCGCGCGATTTGCGCTTTCGTGACTGGTTCTTCTCAGGGCGGCTATCGGTTTCATTCGGCTTTCGTTCTGGCATTCGTTGCCTTATTTTTTCGCGCTGGGTTCGCCTGGGGTTGGGTTCATCCGAACCAACTCGGGCGGATCACTGTTGGATTGTGCAGTTCCGCGCGGGCCTCCCCAGGACGATGGGACACCCGCTGAGATCCCATCGCAAGCCGTGACGGTGACTGTGCACTTGAGGGCCGCGTCTGACGACGCGGCCCTTTTTTTGGGCGCGAGCGTCGCGCTGCGTTCCAGTCAGATATATCAACATCGGGATTGGCACGATGAAACCGGTTGACTGGATTGGCTGGCTGAGTTCGGCGGTTCTGCTGTTGACGCTGCTGCGCCAGGTCTACACGCAGTGGCGCGAACGCAGCGTTCGAGGCGTTTCGCACTGGCTTTTTGTTGGCCAGCTCGCAGCCTCCAGCGGCTTCCTGATCTACAGCTACCTGCTTCGCAACGGGGTGTTCGTGGTGACCAATGCCGAGTTGCTGCTGACGGCAGTAGCTGGCCAGATGATCTACAGCAGAAATAGCCGGAAATGAGTTGGCGCCAGCAGGTCTTCGCCGTCGCGCCTGACCATCACTTGTGGCGCTGAACTTTCGCGCCATGCTGACGTTAGGATGGCGATAGTTATTTCATCAACGGTGACCCGCATGGCACGTCCCATCTGGAATGGCACGATCTCCTTCGGCCTGCTCAATGTTCCGGTGCTGCTCTATTCGGCCGAACGCTCCGTCGATCTGCACTTCCGCCTGCTCGACAGCCGTGACAAGAGCCCGGTGCGCTACGAGCGCATCAACGTCGAAACTGGTGAGGAGGTGCCGTGGAAGGAGGTCGTGAAGGGTTTCGAATATTCCAAAGGAAACTACGTGGTCATCGACGAGGCAGAGATCCGCAAGCAGGCACCGCAGAGTACTGAGACCGTTGAGATCGAAGCTTTCGTGCCGCGCGAGGACATCAATCCGATGTACTTCGAGAAGCCGTACTACCTGGTGCCCGGCAAGAAAGCGGAGAAGGGTTACGTGCTGTTGCGCGAGACGCTCGGCAAGACGGACAAAGTAGGTATCGCGCGAGTGGTGATTCGCACGCGTCAGTACCTTGCAGCAATGATGCCGCTCGGAGACGCACTGGTACTGAACCTGATGCGCTTCCCCCAGGAACTGGTCAAAGCCGGTGACTTCTCCTTACCCGGCGGCACTGCCAAGAGCTATCGCGTCACCCCGAAGGAAGTGGAGATGGCGTCGCAGCTCGTGGAATCGATGACGGTCAAGTGGGATCCCGCAGACTACGCCGATGAGTTTCGCGCGCGGCTGCACAAGCTGATCGACGCGCAGGTGGCGCGTCAGTCCGGCAAGAAGGGGAAGGCGGCGAAAGTCCCTGCGCCCGAGCATCCGCAGGCGAGCACCAATGTAGTGGACTTCATGGCGCTGCTGAAGCGCAGCCTGGAGAAGAAGGGGCAGGGCAAGACCGGGGAGGGAAGCCGCAAGTCATCCGCGTCGCACGCCAAGCGACCGCGCGCGGCAAAGCGCAAGGCGTCGTGACGTTCCGCTTATCCGTGCCGGTCTTCGTGGCTGAGGTTGCGGCTCCAGTCGGCGCGGCTGCTGGACTGGTCGTACTCGAGCGCGTCCTCGGAGTGCGTGGTCCGGCAGGCATCCTGCCAGCGCACGACCAGGTATTCGCCGGTACGCAGCTGCCAGACGTCGCCGCGCATATCCAGATCGGTGTCTTTGAGGCGGACCGGGTCGCCGACGCGAAATCGCTTGGTGGCTGTTTCAGTGCTCATGGGGAATCCTCTGCTGTGGAACCGTGCTGCGTCATCGCAGGTGGTTTCTCCCTAGGTATCGGCCCCAATGGACGTAAGCGTAGGATTGCAGAGCGGATATTGCGCTAGGGGAAAACCGCAATCCGCGCTCGGATTGGGAAAGTTGAGCGGTGGCTCACACCTTTAGTTCCGCAGGGGGGAAGGAGCAGGTGACGGGTGACGGGAGGCAAGAGCGGTGGCGCTGTCGCGGTCAGCAGTGGAGGTCGACGTCGGCGATGACTGTCACTGCGTCCACCACTGCATGAACTCCTCGAAACTGATCGCGCCGTCACCATCGCTGTCGGTGGCTTCGAAGGCGAGCAGGCATTCGTCATCCGAGAGTTGCTGATCCAATGCTTTCAGCAATGTCCCGAATTCCCCGGCGCCGATTGAGCCATCGCCGTTGCTGTCGCACAGCTCGAATGACCGACGTAGCTGGGTGAGGTCAGTGGTTGTGTCCTGCATTGTGCATCCGCTCCATCAATGGGTTTGGTTTGACACAAGCTCTGTCATTGTCCGTTGCGATTGCGGCGATTGAAGCCGTCACCGAAGAAATCCCCCGCCTTCCAGCGCGGTGCGGCATCGGCATTGGCGACATCCAGCACGATGCGCAGATTGACTCGGGCCAGGTCTGCGGCTGTGGGGTAGTCGATAGCGCCGTTCAGGTCGTCGGCTGGTTGGTGATAGCGGCGTTGCAGGAAATCGCGCTGCAGTTCGGCGGCGTCGATGTGTTTGTCGCGTGCGCGATAGCCTCCGGTCAGCACCAGCGACGGAATGCCCTGGCGCACGAATGAGAACTGGTCGCTGCGGATGAAGGCGACCTGTTCGGGTGCGGGATCGGGACTGAGGCGGTAACCCTGGCTGGCTGCGGCAGCACGTGCGCTGGCACCGAGCGAAGAATGCACGGCGCCGAGTGCGACGAAATCCACAGTGGGGGTGAACAGCATCGGCATGTCGATATTGATATCGGCAACCAGCGCCTGCTGCACGACCGGCGGATGCTGCACGAAATAGTCCGAGCCGAGCAGGCCTTTCTCTTCCGCCGTCAGTGTCGCAAAGATGATCGAGCGACGCGGGCGAGTGCCGGCATCGTTCAGTGCGCGGGCCATCTCCAGCAGGATGCCGACGCCGAGGGCGTTGTCCTGGGCGCCGTTGTAGATCGAGTCGCCATTGACGGCGGCCCCGCGGCCGAGGTGATCCAGGTGCGCGGAGACAACCACGTACTGATTCTTCAATTGCGGATCGGAGCCAGGCAACGTTGCGACCACATTGACGCTCTCGGTGCGGCGCAGGCCGGTTGTGGCGGATAGGGTGAGCAGGCCAGGCAGGTCGAATCCCTGCACCGATCCCGCCTCCGCGGCGTCCAGCGCATCGGCGAATGTGTGCCCGGCGTTCTCGAACAGCCTCGCGGCTGCGTCCTGGGTGAAGCGGAAGCGCAGTTTGAGCTGCTCGAAGGCATCTTTCGGTTTGCCGTCCTGGTCGAGCCAACGCATCTGCGGAGTCCAGCTCATGGCGACGGCGCGATCCCAAGGGAAGGTCCGGTCATCCTGCGGTGAGGCGACCACGACCACGCCGACCGCACCGTGTTCGATCAGGCTGGCGAACTTGCGGTTGTTCCAGGAGTAGTACGCCCGCTGATCGTTGGGAAACTGCGCCGGTGCACCGCTGAAGATCACGGCGATGCGGCCTTTCACATCGATATTGGCGAAGTCGTCGTGATTGAGCTGCGGCGCTTCGATGCCATAGCCCGCGAAGGTCAGCGGCGCACTCAGCGTCGAGCTGGCCGAGGTGAAATCCGCGGACGGCAGGTAGTCGGTGCCGTATTCGAACTCGTGCGATTTTCCCTCGACGGTCCATTTGACAGAGGAGCCGGGCAGCACCGCCGTGGCTTCGAGCAGCGGGACATATTGAAAGAAGGAATCGCCTGCGCCGGCGGGATGCAGGCCGTATTGGCGGAATTGGCCGGCCACGTAGGAGGCGGCGATGTCATAGCCGCGCGAGGCCGCGGCCCGGCCCTCGAGCAGGTCGCTTGCCAGAAATTCCACATGACCGCGAATCGCGTCGGGCCGTACCGCGGTCCATGGTTGCCGCTCTGCCGCGACCGCAGCGTTGCCCGCGAACAGCAACACTGTGCCTGGCGATATGGCCAGCGAGGCGGCCAAAAAACGTAGCAGAGAACGCATCGGAAAATGCACAGATGCTGCCTGAAAAAGATGACGCGACACACTACACAGACTCGCCCCCGAATGGGAGAAGTTGTCTGTTGTCGCCGACATGATGCATCCCGAGGACGCATTGCCAGTAGGCTCCGCTACGCGCCGGCCCAACAGGCCACTTCCGCTGGCCACACCAACAAGCCAGTCCCACCGTCGGCGACAAAATGAGTTCTTGGAACTTCTTCTTCGCTGCGGCATTCTCAGCATCTTCCGTAGCCAAGGCAGCCGGCCCATTTCCATGCCCATTTCAATGCCAGCTCTCCTGCAATGGGGCTACGTAGTCCGGGAAATCCGGGCCTCATGAGCGGGGCCCTGCCAAAAATGGCTGCCATCCCTGCGGCCCGCAATGCGGTCGTCGGCGCGATTGTTGATTTGGCCCGTGGGCGTTCGCGACTGATCTGTTGTGGGTGGCTGGTAGCGGCCACGCTGCTGCAGGGTTGCGCCAGCACTCCGTCCCTACATCCCACTTCGCCCGGAGCTGCGATCACCATGCCGGCTCCCGGTGCTATCGAGGCGCCGATGCCCTCGCCTGAGGGTGAGGTCGATCTTTCGCTGGGGAGCGAAGTGGCCATCCGCGCCATCTCCCTGCTGGGTGCGCCTTACAAATTCGGCGGCAGCGGACCAAAGGCTTTCGATTGCAGTGGGCTGGTGCAGTTCGTGTATGACGAGATCGGCATCGATGTGCCACGCACGGCTGCAGAGCAGTTTCGTTCGGTCGCGCCGGTGAAGCTCGCGGAGCTGGAGCCTGGCGACCTGGTGTTCTTCAAGACGCATGGATCGCGTGTTTCGCACGTGGGCATCTACACCGGCTCCAACCGCTTCGTGCATGCGCCCCAGACCGGGCGGCCCATCGAACTGCGGGACATGGACGACCAGTACTACCGCCGTCGTTTCGTCGGAGCCGGTCGCGTGCTCGATGGCACCGTGCAGATCGTCGGAACTGCCGAGCGCTAGCCAGCCGGCGGGATGTCTCCCGCGCGCGCCTAGGCCCGAATCTTTTCCCTTCAGCGTTCCGTCTTGCTGGACTTACGCCGGCCTTTCTTCGCCGGTGCGGCCGCAGGCTGTTCCTGCGCCGGCCGATTCATGCGCTCGTTGACCAGGCTTTCCACCACACCCGGATCGGCCAGCGTGGAAATGTCGCCGAGCTGATCGTGCTCGTTCGCGGCGATCTTGCGCAGGATGCGGCGCATGATTTTTCCGGAGCGGGTCTTGGGCAGGCTCGGCGCCCATTGAATGAAATCGGGCGTTGCGATGGCGCCGATTTCCTTGCGCACCCAATCGCGCAATTCCATCCGCAGTGCTTCGGTCGGAGCTTCGCCCGCAATCAGGGTGACGTAGACGTAAATCCCCTGGCCTTTGATGTCGTGAGGGAAGCCGACCGCGGCCGCCTCAGCCACCTTCGGATGCGCCACCAGCGCGCTCTCGATCTCGGCGGTGCCGAGCCGGTGGCCGGCGACGTTGAGTACGTCATCGACGCGGCCGGTGATCCAGTAATAGCCATCGGCGTCGCGTCGTGCGCCGTCGCCGGTGAAATAGCGGCCGGGAAACGTCTTGAAGTAAGTATCGATGAAACGCTGGTGATCGCCGAACACGGTGCGCATCTGGCCTGGCCAGCTGTCGGTCAGCGCGAGATTGCCCTCGCATTCGCCTTCGAGCGTTTCGCCTTCGTTGCTGAGGATCGCCGGCTTCACGCCGAAGAAGGGCAGGGTGGCGGAACCGGGCTTCTGATCGATCGCACCCGGCAACGGCGTAATGAGGATTCCGCCGGTCTCCGTCTGCCACCACGTGTCCACCACTGGGCAGCGACCGTCGCCGACCACGCGGTGATACCACTCCCAGGCCTCGGGATTGATCGGCTCGCCCACCGATCCGAGCAGCCGCAGGGATTTGCGCGACCAGTGCTTTACCGGCTCTTCGCCCTCGCGCATCAACGCGCGAATGGCCGTCGGCGCCGTGTAGAAGATCGTCACCTGATGTTTGTCGATGCTTTGCCAGAAGCGGCCGGTGTCGGGATAGTTCGGTACGCCTTCGAACATGACAGTGGTCGCGCCGTTGGCGAGCGGCCCGTACACAACGTAGCTGTGACCGGTCACCCAGCCGACATCAGCCGTGCACCAGAAGACATCGTCTTCGCGAACATCGAAGACGAGTTCGTGAGTCAACGCCACGTAGACGAGATAGCCGCCGCTCGTGTGCAGCACGCCTTTCGGTTTGCCGGTCGATCCCGATGTGTAAAGGATGAACAGCGGGTCCTCGGCTTCCATCACTTCGGCCGCGCATTCCTTCGACTGGCCTGCAACGAATTCTTCGAACCACTGATCGCGACCCGCCTGCATCGGGACACGTGCGCCAGTACGTCGAACGACCAGTACATGTTTCACGCAATCGGTGCCGGGAGCCGCGAGGGCCTGGTCGACACTGGCTTTCAATGCGACGCGTTTGCCGCCACGAAGACCTTCATCGGCCGTGATCACCACGCTCGACTGGCAGTCCGATATGCGTCCCGCGACCGAGTCCGCGGAGAATCCGCCGAACACAACGGAATGCGTCGCACCGATGCGCGCGCATGCCAGCATGGCCACTGCCGCCTCTGGAATCATCGGCAGATAGATGGTGACGCGGTCGCCGCGCTTGACGCCGAGGGACTTGAGCGCATTCGCACACTGGCAGACGCGCTCGTACAGTTCGCGATAGGTGATGCGCTCGGAGAGCTTGGGGTCGTCACCCTCCCAGATGATCGCTGTCTTGTCGCCGCGCGTGAGCAGATGCCGGTCCAGGCAATTGGCCGCGACGTTCAATTTGCCGTCGTAGTACCAGCGGATGCGGAAATCGTGTTCGTCGAAGCTGGTGTCCTTCACCTTCGCATACGACTGGATCCAGTCGATGCGGCGGCCCATGCGCGCCCAGAAACCAGCCGGATCCCGCACCGATTCCTGGTACAGGCGCTGGTAGTCGGCGTTTCTCAAGTGGGCCAGCGCGGCGAAGTCCTCGGGAACTTTATAGATTTTCTGGCTCATCGCGGCATCGGGCTCGAAGATCGATATCGGGAGGCGAAGGGTAGCCTAAAAGGGCCGCGGATGGCTGCCGGCCACGGCCAGGCTGGGTCCGTGGTCTAACGAGACCTGCGGTGAAATCCTTCCGTCCGCGCTACTGCTGCACTATTTCTGCAACGAGACGCGCAGACATTCAGTTTCCCGCCCGCAGTTCCCTGCAAGTTTGCAGGCCGATGCTTCGCGCGCTGCATTCAGCCTGCTAGCGCTTTTTTGATTCTCTCCGCGTGTTCGGCGAGCACGGCCTTGTCGGCCCAGTCGCGGTTGTGAGAGCGCAGTGCCTCGCCTTCGTAGCACGGGATGATGTGGAAATGAATGTGGAAGACGGTCTGGCCGGCGGCCTCGCCATTGAACTGGATGATGCGCATGCCGTCGGGCTTGAACGCCGCATTCACCGCTTTCGCCACGTGCTGCGTCGACTTGATCAGCTCCGCCAGCGCCTGCGGCTCGATGTCGAAGAAACTCTCCGCCTGCACCTTCGGGATGACCAGCGTATGGCCTTGCGACTGTGGCATGGCATCCATGAAAGCCAGGGCGCGCTCATCCTCGAACACCGTAGATGCCGGGATCTCACCGCGCAGGATTTTCGCAAAGATGTTGGTGGGGGAGTACATGGGGAAAGTGACGAGTGATGAGTGACGAGAGACTGGCAGGGGTACGAGGGTGATGATGGAGATTGTTGAGCGATCTTGCCTGCGTGTCACCCGTCACTGATTGAGCTGATGATAACAAAGCCGGTAGTGGGGGCTTGGCAAGGGGGTGCCGCTTAGGTTCCGCACCAGCTCGTCACCCGGTCACTGAATCTCAATCTCAAATCCCCACCTTCGCCAGCGTGTCGACGAGCTGACGCAGTGCGGTGCCGAGAGCCGGGTGTTCGGCTTCGAACTGTACGACCAGTTCGTCCAGCCGTGCAGTCAGGCCGTGTGCTTCGACGGCGTCTTTTGGTGGCGATCGGCTCAGCAGTCGCGTGATGTCGCCCAGTAGCGTGACCAGCAGGGCGCGCTCTTCCGCATCCAGCGGCGCGCTGCGGTTCAGTTCGGAGTGCAGGGATTCCAGTTGCTTGCGCAGATCGGCGTTCACGGTGGGCTCACTTCGGCGACGGACGGATAGCGGGATTCTGCAGGAAAATTCGCACGGCGGGGGGAGAAGGGGCAAGGGGAGGAGCCGCAGGTGACGGGTGACGGGTGACGGGCCACCGGGCCAAAGGCATAGGCCACGGGCTACAGGCTACAGTTAGAGACTGAGGTCAGAATCTGGGTCTGGATTTTTGGCTGTAGCCTGTGGCCTGTAGCCCCTGGCCCGTACGCCTGCGGCCCGTCGCCCCCGCCCCTCATTTCCTCTTCGGCTGCAGCATGTCTTTCTTCGTGAAGCCAGCGGGGACCTGGAACAGCGTGGCTGGCAGCGTCTGGGTAGTGGCGGATTCCAGCGTCGATTCGCGGGTCGGTTTGCCGTCGCTGAACGTCCGTGATGCCACGGGAATGCCGCCGAGCTTGGCGTAATCCTCGATCTGCTTTTCCGCGAGTTGCTTGAGCCAAGGTGCGTCGATCTGCTTGAGCATGTCTGCCACCAGTGCGCTGACCCTGGCTGAGGATTCGGCCAGTTCCTTACCACCCTTGAGTGCGTTTTGCGGCACGACGCAGAATTCGGCGCTCAGCACGCCATCCTGGAGAACTTCGGTGTAATTGCAGTGGTATCCGGCAACGTCGTCAGTGCGCGTGGTCTTGCGGATGTCCTGTACGGTCTGGGTGCCTAGCCCCGGCACTCGCTTGCCCAGCATCTTTTCCATCTGCGCGCGCTGCTCCGGTGTCATCTTCGCCAGCTGTTCCTGCAATTGCTTCAATGCAGGATTGAGCTGGTCGGCCATCTGGGCAATCGAGGCGCGATCCAGGGTCGTGTAGGTCTTGTCCTTGGGGTCTATCGCGTACAACGCATCGTTACTGAAAATCGCGTAGCTCTTCTGCGCGTCGCCGGTCTCCACCCGCAAATTCCCGTCCTGCGCGTACAGCAGAGTCTCCGAGTCGTTGTTCGATGCAATATCGTGAACCTTGGTCTTGAGCAGCGCGCCGGCTTGCGCGGTCATCGTCGCGAGCGTCATGGTGAGCGTCAGGGCGAGCAGGCAAGGCATGCGGATCGACATGGCGGTCTTCCTGGATGAGGGGCGAACAACCGATCTTACTGAGGAATTCACCGATTGTGGCGTCGCGCATCAAGTTCCGCGCGGTTTCGCACGTGCAGTCGCTGCCGCCGTCAGCGGATCGTCCGGCCAGAAGTGTTTCGGATAGCGGCCCTTGAGCTCCTTCCTGACTTCCGGGTAGCCGCGCGCCCAGAAGCTGACCAGATCTTTCGTGATTTGCACCGGGCGATGCGCTGGCGATAGCAGTTGCAGGGTCAGCGGCACTTTGCCGCCACCCACGGCGGGCGTTTCGCGCAGTCCGAATACTTCCTGCAGTCGCACCGAGACGCTTGGGGCGTCGGTGGAATAATCGATCGGTACTCGCGATCCGCTCGGCACGGCCAGGTGGGTGGGTGCTATTTCGTTCAGGCGTTGCTGTTGATCCCAATCGATCAGCGCGATCAGCGCTGCGTGCAGGTCGACACGGTTCCAATGTTCGCGTCGCGTCATGCTCGCGATCCATGGCAACAACCAATTCTCGAGCGTCGCCAGCAATTCAGTATCGTCGACTTGCGGCCATGGCTTGACGCTGCGTGTATCTACTGCGCGGGCAAACACCATTCGTGCCTGTAATGCGCGTGCCTCCTTGGTCCACGGTAGGCTGGCAAGACCGAGTTCGCGGATACCGGTAAGCAACGCAGCGCTGACCTGCGTGCTGTCCATGTTGTCGATGCGACGCGCCTCGAGCGCAATGGCTCCGAGCATGCGCTCGCGCTGCGCGATCACAACCTGCTCGCGCGAGTCCCATTCGACGCGTTCGCGCGTCAGGATATGAGAGGCGAATTCCGTTTCCAGGTCGGCGCGGTCGATGGGCGCCGCCAGGCGGATGAAGGCGTCGCGCTCACCGGCATCCAGATCGGCAATGACCAGAAATTCTGCCTGCCCAAGGCTGAGTCCGACGTCGCGCACATTCGCGAGTTGCGCGCCACGTCCGCTCGACAACAGATATCGGCCGCCGCTGCCGCGTGACTGGGCAATGCGGTCCGGATAGGCGAACGCCAGCAGTCTGCCGGCGTCGTCGGTAGACGAAGGCTGGTCGCGACCGGCGCGGGTCTGGAGTTGACGTTCAAGTAGTTCAGCGCTGCGCAACACGCGCTGCCGCGCACCGGAGTCGATGGACATATCTGCCGACAGGCTTGGCTTTCCTTGCAAAGCATCCAGGCGCAGGCGCAGATCGATGTCGCGATTGTTGTGACTCGTGCGTAACAGGTCGCGCTCGCCCAGCAACGCGGCGATCTGCGCCGCCAGCCGGGTCATGCCCAACTCACTGCCGCGAACGATCATGTGCGCCAGCCGTGGATGGGTTCCGAGTCGGCTCAGTGCACGCCCGTGCTCGTTGATACGGCCATTGTCATCGAGCGCATCGAGTGCTTTGAGTAGTGTGCGTGCCTGACTGAATGTCGCCGTTGGCGGCGGATCGAGCCAGCGCAAAGTGTGCGGATCGCTGATTCCCCAGTTCGCCAGTTCCAGCGCAAGCGGCGCGAGATCGGCCTCGTTGATCTCCGCGGGCGTCTGCGCAAGCAAGCCTGCGTGCTGAGTCTCCGACCAGAGTCGATAACAAACACCCGGTTCAAGTCGTCCTGCCCGGCCGCGCCGCTGGTCTGCCGACGCGCGCGAGATGTTCGTCGTTTCCAGGCGGCTCATGCCGGTCGCGGCGTCGAAACGCGAGCGGCGCTCCAGGCCGCAATCGACAACGACACGTACGCCCTCGATGGTGAGGCTGGTCTCGGCGATATTCGTTGCCAGCACGATCTTGCGTTGGCCTGGAATGCTCGGTCGAATCGCGGCGTCCTGTTGTTCAATGGGCAATTCACCGTACAACGGCAGGACGCGGGTTCCCTGCGGTAGCTGCGACTCCTCCAGCATGCGCTGCACGCGGCGGATTTCACCTTGGCCGGGCAGGAAGACCAGCACATCGCCAGGTTCTTCCTGCAGCGCGCGGAGTACCGTTGCGGCGGTGGATCGGGCGATGTCGGCATCGGGTCCGCGATTGTCATTGCTGGTCGCGCGCCCCCGCTCTCTCTCCCGATATTGCGTTACAACTTCGAAGGCCCTGCCTGCGGAGCTGACGATGGGGGCGCCGCCGAGCAGGGCGGCAGTTGCCTCGCCATCCAGCGTGGCCGACATCACCAGGATCTTGAGGTCCTCGCGAACCGTCGCCTGCGCATCCAGGGTCAGTGCCAGGCCGAGGTCGGCCTGCAGGCTGCGCTCGTGGAATTCATCGAAGATCACCAGTCCGATGCCTTCCAGCGCCGCGTCGCGCTGCAGCCAGCGCGTCAGAATGCCCTCGGTGACGACTTCGATCCGCGTCGCCGCGCTGGTTTTGGAGTCGAGGCGGGTGCGATACCCGACGGTGCGTCCGGCAGGTTGATCCAGCGTCTGGGCCATCCTGGATGCGACTGCTCGCGTGGCAAGCCGTCGCGGTTCGAGCATCACGATCCGGCCGTCGCCGAGCCATTCGGCATCGAGCAGCGCCAGCGGCACGCCGGTCGACTTGCCCGCGCCAGGCGGCGCCTGCAATACGACGTTCGGATTGGCCGCCAGCGCACGGCGTAGTTCCGGCAGGGCTTCTTCTATCGGCAGTGGCTGTTTTACGGGTGTCACGGCGGCATTATCGACTGTTCCAATCCCGGCCGCACCGCGCATACACTGCTACGGTACTGACACGATCCCGAACAACAGCAAATTACAAATGGGGATGTCGACATGAGCGCAAACGCAGGCATCGACAAAGCGCATCGGCGGGTGATTTTTGCGTCATCGCTCGGCACGGTGTTCGAGTGGTACGACTTCTACCTGTACGGCTCGCTTGCCTCGATCATCAGCAAGCAGTTTTTCGCCGGCGTCAACGACACGACCGCATTCATCTTTGCGTTGCTGGCTTTTGCAGCGGGCTTCGCGGTGCGCCCGTTTGGCGCAATCATCTTCGGGCGGCTGGGCGACCGCTCCGGTCGCAAACATACGTTCCTGATCACGATCGTCATCATGGGCCTGTCGACGGCGCTGGTGGGCATGCTCCCGGGCTATGCGTCCATCGGAGTTGCTGCGCCCATCGCATTGGTAGCACTGCGGTTGCTGCAGGGACTGGCACTGGGCGGTGAGTACGGCGGAGCGGCAACGTATGTCGCCGAGCATGCGCCGCCAGGCAAGCGTGGGCACTACACGAGCTGGATACAGACGACGGCGACACTGGGTTTGTTTCTTTCGCTGCTCGTCATCCTCGCGTGCCGGTCGTTGCTGGGCGCCGAGTTTGAAACCTGGGGCTGGCGCATCCCGTTCCTCGTTTCACTGGGCCTGCTGGCGATCTCGGTTTATATCCGCTTGCAACTGCATGAGTCGCCGGTTTTCCTGGAGATGAAGCAGGCCAAGCAGATTTCGCAGGCGCCGCTCACGGATTCTTTTGCCCGCTGGTCGAATCTGAGGATCGTGTTGCTCGCCTTGCTTGGAGCTACCGCTGGACAGGCGGTGGTCTGGTACTGCGGCCAGTTCTATTCGCTGTTCTTCCTCACGCAGACTTTGAAGGTGAGCGCACAGACAGCGAACCTGCTGGTTGCCGGGGCGTTGTTGCTCGCCACTCCGTTCTTCGTGGTGTTCGGCAAGTTATCGGATCGCATTGGCCGCAAGCCCATTGTGCTCGGCGGCTGCCTGCTGGCTGCGCTCACGTACTTTCCTCTGTTCGCTGCGCTCACGCATTTCGCAAATCCCGCTATTGAGGCAGCGCGTAGCGGCAGTCCCGTGGTCGTCGCAGCGGAGCCAGCGCAATGCAGTTTCCAGTTCGACCCGATCGGCAAGGCGCAATTCACCAGTTCCTGCGATCTCGCCAAAGCGGCGCTTGCCAAGGCCGGTGTGCCCTACAGCAATGAATCGACGGATGCCGGCGTCGCGGTGGTTCGCATCGGCAATGTCAGCGTCGCGTCCTTCGACGGAACCGTCCTTGGTGCTACGGATGTGAAATCTCGTAGCGATGCGTTCACGGCGGAACTCGGCGCGGCACTCAAGGCAGCCGGTTATCCTGCTGCGGCCGATCCCGCCCGAATCAATCACGTGATGGTCCTGCTGGTACTGACGGTGCTCGTCATCTACGTGACCATGGTGTACGGCCCGATCGCAGCCTGGCTGGTCGAGCTGTTTCCGCCGAGGATCCGTTACACCTCGATGTCGCTGCCGTATCATATCGGCAACGGCTGGTTCGGTGGGTTCCTGCCCACTGTTTCATTCGCGCTGGTCGCGCTCACCGGCGATATCTATTACGGGTTGTGGTATCCGATCGCGGTCGCGATATTCACGTGCGTGGTGGGCTTCTTTTTTCTGCCGGAGACCAGAGAAGTCGAGGCTCCACGGGAGTAGCTGAAAGAACGGCAAGGCGGCGAACCGTACCGGCGATACCGCTGGGTACAGTGAATGCCTTAGACGCTTACCACGGGAGTGGCGAGCGACCGTCGGCGAAACGCCTGCGCTGAAAAGCGGTCGCAGCAGCGTTCCGGAAAAAGAGCAGTGGTTGGCAGTTGGCAAAGAGGGGGCCGCGCCGCTTGCGTCGACACCGCAAACGGTCACTATCCCTTGCTACACTTCATCCATGCCTACATCAACCGTCGTCCCTACGCCCGCTGCGCAATTCCTGCACGAGGTGCTGGAGCTTGAGCAGCTCGATACCAACCTGTTTCGCAGCCGCGTCAACCAGATAAATCGCAACCGGTCCCTGTTCGGCGGGCAGATCCTGGGGCAGGGCCTGAAAGCGGCCGCGCTGACCGTGGAACCGGGGCGGCATGCGCATTCGCTGCACGGTTACTTCCTGCTTGCGGGTGTCAGCGATATTCCGGTCATCTACGACGTGGAACTTACGCGCGACGGCGGCAGCTTCTCGACTCGCCGCGTGGTAGCGCGGCAGCGTGCGAAAACGATCTTTCACATGGAAGTGTCGTTTCACAAGGAGGAGCAGGGTTTTGAGCATGCGATCGAGCTCGATGTCGACGTGCCCGATCCCGACGAGCTGCTGAGCATCGGTGAGCTGGCGCGCAAGTATGCCGACCAGTTGCCAGCAGAGGCTGCGTTGCTGGCGAGCGGCCAGTCCATCGTCGAGCTCAAGCCGGTCAGCCCCGAAGATTTCTTCATGCGTAAAGCGGCCACGACACGCGGCCTGTACTGGACCAAGTCAAGTTCGGTATTGCCGGGCGATCCGCTGACGCAGCTGGCGGCGCTGGCTTACCTGTCCGATTATTTCCTGACCACGACGGTAGTGCTGAAACACACCGTGTCCATGATGTCGGCGGACGTGATGATGGCCAGTCTCGATCACGCCATGTGGTTCCACCGTCCCTGTCGCGCCGATGAGTGGATTCTCGTCGACGCAATCAGTCCCTTCGCGGGCGGCGCTCGTGGATTTACCCGCGCGCAGATGTTCAACCGGGAAAGGCAGCTAGTGGCGTCGGTCGCGCAGGAAGGATTGGTGCGGCCGATAGCATAAAAGAGGCCGGCTGGCCGACCGATCAACTGGCTACTGGCTTAACCGGCGAGCATCCAGAACAGGGCTCAGGCTCGCTTGCTTCTGGCCCTTTTACCTGCTGCCGGTTGGCTCGCTGACCCTCTTTCCAGCACCGCTTCGCGCAGCTTGTCCACATCGCGCTTGCCCAGCAGCTTGGCTTGACCGGGCTTCAGATCCGGGGCGCGTAACGGGCCGATCGCGACGCGTTCGAGTTCCCGCACTTTGAGGCCGACGCGGGCCAGCATGCGGCGGATTTCACGATTCTGTCCTTCGCGCAGCGTGACGCTCATCAGCGTGCGGTCGCCGCGATTGCGGTCGACGAAGCGCTTGACGATCTTGACGGATTCCATCGACGCGAGCTTCGAGTTCTTCGTGCCGTCGGCGCTGGGCGTCACGAGATACATGCCGCGCTTGAGTTGTTCCAACTGTTCGACCGATGCGAGGCCGGCGCAGATCACGCGGTATTGCTTGGTGACGCCGAAGCTCGGGTGGGTGAGTTGGAAGGCGAGGTCGCCGTCGTTGGTCATGAGCAGCAGCCCGGTGGAGTCGCCGTCGAGCCGGCCGACGGGATAGAGCCGTTCCTCGCGACGCAGCGCCGGGGGCAGCAGCTCCAGCACGTTGCGCCGGCCTTCCGGATCGCGTGTCGTGGTGATGACGCCCTTGGGCTTGTTGACCAGCACGTAGACGAGCGAGCGGGCCTGCGTCGTCGCAGCCGCGCCGCTCGATGCGCTGGCGGTGACGATTTCGGGGAGCTGGATCACTTCATCGTCGAGCTTGACCACGTCCTGCGAGGGGTCGACGAAGCAGGGCAGTGTCGTGACGACGCGGCCGTTCACCTTGATACGTCCCGAGGTGATCATCTCCTCGCAATCCCGCCGCGCGCCGATGCCGGCGTCCGCCATCGCTTTCTGCAGGCGGACTCCGCCCTCACGGTGAGGTGGGCGGGCTGGGGAGCGATGCGAGGCCGTCATTAGGGGTCTGTTTCCACGATTGCCGGATCAGGGCCGGCAGTTTACCGTAGGATCCCGACGGGGATGATTCTTACCGTGAACTCCTGGTCGGCAACCAAATAAGTGGATTCGCAGGCAACCGCAACCTCCGGCGCGTAACGCCAGGGCTTTGCGTGCTCCGCAATCGCCGCGAGAGAACTCTTTCCGGACAACCCCACCCCTTACCATCACGGACCGAGGCCACATGAACTACACCGGCAGCTGCCATTGCGGCAAGGTCGCTTTTGAAGTTGAGGGCACTCTCGAACAGGTCATCGAGTGCAACTGCTCGCATTGCAGCCGCAAGGGATACCTGCTGTGGTTCGTCAATCGGAGCGATGTTCAGTTGAAGATGCCGCGGGAAGCGCTGGCGACCTACACCTTCAACAAACATGTGATCGAGCATCATTTCTGCCCACAATGCGGCTGTGCGCCGCTGGGGTTCGGTACGGACCCGAAGGGGGCCGCCAAGGCCGCCATCAACGTGCGTTGCCTGGAGAATGTCGACCTGGCGAAACTGAAGGTCGTTCCGGTGGACGGTCGCAGCTACTAGCCAGCGCGGAGGGAAATATCCCCCGGGCTCCTAGCCTCCAGTGGCGGCGCGCAGCCCGCTCTGGCGAGCAAATTCGTGATTGAGCAAGGCTCGCAGGCGCACCGCCTTCAGCGGTTTGTGCATCATCGTGAGTCCCGCCGCGCTCACCTTGCGCAGCTGTTCCGTCGCCGTATCGCCTGAAATCAGCACGGCCGGAATGGAGTCGCCCAACTGGGCACGCAGGGTGCGAATCGCGTCGATGCCTGTGTCATCGCCCCGCAAGCGCAGGTCGGCGATGATGAAGTCCGGCACCGTATCGTTCAGTTCGCGCAGCGCCTCGCCGACATCCGTTGCCACGACGCACTTGCATCCCCAGCTCTCCAGCAGGCTCTGCATTCCCATCCGCACCGACGCCTCATCGTCGATCACCAGGATGCGCTTGTTGCGCAACAGGTTCGGTACCTTCTGCTCGATCGTTGCGGAGATGGACTGGACCCGGGCGGCATCGGCGATCGGCACCTCGATGGTGAATCGGGAACCTTTGCCGGGAGTCGAGTTCAATCGCAGCGGATGCGCGAGCAGGTTTGCGATACGTCTGACGGTGGCGAGCCCCAGGCCGAGGCCACGGGTGCGATCGCGCTCGGGATTGTTGAGCTGGTAGAATTCTTCGAAAACCCGTTCGTGCTGTTCCGCCTGGATGCCGACACCGGTGTCCCAGACTTCGACCCAGGCGCTGTTGCCGCGGCGCCGGCATGTCACCAGGACCCCGCCCGACTCCGTGTAGCGGATCGCGTTGGACACGAAGTTGGAGAGCACGCGAAACAGCAGTGTCGGGTCCGTGTCGAGCACCATGCGCGAACGACGCACCCTCAGCCGCAGGCCCTTTTCCTCAGCCGGCACCGCGAATGTGCCGCGAAGCCGATCGAGCACCGTGTTCACTCGCACCGTCTCACGCTTTACTTCCACCTGGCCGGCGTCGAGCCGTGAAATATCCAGCAGGTTGTCGAACAGTTGTTCGAGCGATTCGGTGCACAGCAGGATTTGGTCGATGAGCTTGCGACCGGTCTCATCGGTCAATCCGTTGCGCAGGGCGGTGGCGAACAGGCCGAGCGAATGCAGCGGCTGGCGCAGGTCGTGATTTGCGGCGGCGAAGAATCTCGACTTCGAGCGGCTCGCTTCTTCGGCGCGCACCCGCGCCTCCTCCGCAACGGCATTCTGCTTCTTCAGTTCTTCGACCAGTTGCTCGTTCTCGCAACGTAACCGGATCTGCGTGGCCACCGCCCGTGACTGGCGATCGGCGAACAACAAGACGTAGCCCAGTACCGCAATCCACATCACGCCCAGTGCGGCATTGCTGTATCCACCATCCAGGGTGTAACGCAATGCGAGCAGGCCGAAAATCGGCGCTACCAGCGCGTTCAACGCTGGTGGGTAGTACGCGTGCGTCATGATGCTGATGGTTGCGCGACCGGCCAGGCATGCCGATATGAGTGCCAGCATCAGCGATTGATTCGGGCCGACCAGCACGAAGACGACGAGTCCCCACACCACGCCGGCAATCCCCGCGGCGATAGTGAAGCGCGTGCCCCAGGGGTGAGGTTCGGTCGCGGCGTTGCTGGCGCGGCGATATTCCGATGACAGCCATTGCGTGCCGGCCTGCACCAGCAGTACGGCGCCACACCAGCCGAAGACGGCCATCGCGGAGGCCTGCGGCCAAACGATGATGGCGACGAGGGCTGCCATCAGCAGCGAAGAACTGGAAACGGCGAGAGTATTTCCGTACAGCAAAGCGACGCGTTGTTCCTCAACGCGTCGCAGTAGTGCGGCATCCATGTCCGTTCTACGCCGGATCGGGGATGGAGGAGTGTGCGACGAAGCGGTAATGATCAGGGTGCAGCGCTGTAAGCCGTAGTGGCGCCCGGCAGGAATCCGCGCCGTTGTGCGACCAGTACAGCCTGGGTGCGGTTGCGGACATTCAGTGCTTCGAATACGGCGCTGACATGAGCTTTGACCGTTCTTTCCGCTACGTCGAGCGCGCGGGCGATTTCCTTATTGCTGCAGCCACGGCCCAGCATCGCGATGACTTCCATCTGCCGCAGCGTCAGGGAGCCGGATTCGCTCATGGGGGCAGCAGCGGTGGGTGCGGGAACGAAAACGTCGCCCGCCATGACCTGTTGAATTGCGGCGACCATTTCATCGGCCGTGAAGGATTTCGGGATGAAGCCGGAGGCGCCTGCCGCCACGGCGCGGGCCGCAATGCCTTCCTGCTCATCCCCGGAGATCATGATGCATGCGGTGGTCGGGAATTTCTCGCCGATGATCTTCAGAGCGTTGAAGCCATCGTCGCCGCGCAGGTGGATATCGAGCAGCACCAGTCCGACATCGGCGTCGCGTTGCAGGATCTGCTTCGCTTCCTGCACCGAGGACACGCTCAATACCGCGGCGTCCAGGGAACTTTGCTCCAGCACGGCATGGAAGCCCGCGCGGAACAGCGGATGATCGTCAACGATGAGGATTTTCACAGGATTGCTCCCCTTGAGGGTCGTCTGCCAGGTTGTCTTTCCAGGTCAGTCCGTTGCCCATGCCCCGGTTCTAATCCCGATGGCCCACACGGTCCATCGTACGTCCGGGCTAGGGGGACGGCAATTGCCCTTTGGTGCAATGCAGAAAAAATTCCTCGTGGCCTCGTTCGGGTCAAAGCCCGATTCGCTCCGTCAAAGACTGGCTCGGCCCGCTGCACCGCCGGCCTCCTTCAGCCATCGTTCGAATTGCCTCACCAGCGGGTGATCGGCTGGCAGCTTCTGTTGCGCGATCGCGAGACCTTCGGCCAGCAACTGGCGTGAACGGGGGAGATCCTTGCGCTGCAAATACAGCGACCAACCCAGACAGGCTTTAGCGATTCCCTCGCCGACCGTATCCGGGCCCAGTTGCGCCGGCCACTTGGCAAGCGCGAGTTCCAGGATCGGTTCGGCGGTTCTCGCCGACTGGCGGTCGCCGCGCTCCACCAGTATTCGTCCCTGCCAAGTGCGGGCTTCCGCTAGCAGGTAGTGTTCGGCGGGGAATTTCCGGGCGTCGATATTCTCTGCGTAGACCGTCACTGCCGTCGCGAAGCTTTGCAGGGCTTCGGGCTTTTTCCGGTCGTACTGCCAGCGTCCCAGGTTCGCGTGGTCGTTGGCCACGGCCACATGCGACTCGCCCCGTACCCTGCGATCCAGCCGCAAGGTCTCTGTAAACAGCCTGCCCGCCTGGGTGCGATCGCCGCTTGCGTCGCGTTCCCGCAGCAACGAGCCGAGATTGGCATAGGTATCGAGGAGGTTCGGCAGGCACGGCCGGTTGAGGCTCCGCTGAAATGCGTCGATGGCGTGGCGATAGTCGCCTTCCGCACCCTGGCGATCTCCCTGGGCTTCCCGGACGATCGCGGCGTTGGCCAGGTGCGTTGCGTACTTCGGATGATCCTTCGTGCCGAGCTGTTTGACGTCGAGGTCTAGCAGCCGTTTGTAGGTATCAGCGGCCGCATCGAGTTGTCCCAATCCCGTCTGCGCGCGGCCCTGCACGTCCATCAGCCGGGTGACGTTGGGGTCGCGGTCCAGCGGATCGTGCGCATCCAGAATCTCCAATCCCTTGTTGGCGGACTCCAGTGCGGCATCGAACTCACCCTGGGCCAATTGCGCGACGCCGAGCACGTTGAGGCTCGGTGCCACCGGCATTCCGTGGGGGCCGAACACTCGCTTGTTGATGCGCAGGGATTCTCGCGCCGCCGTTTCGGCTCCCTTGTAGTCGCCAAGTTCGCGCAACAGCCGGGAATGACTGATCTGGCTCGCTGCGGTGGCGGGATGAGCGTCGCCGAAATAATTGCGCCGGATCCGCAACGCCTGCTCGATCAGCGGGCCGCCCTCGGTGAGGCAACCGCGATTCAGCAGTGCGACACCGAGTGCATCCAGGATGGTTGCCGCCAGTTCGGGTTGATCGCCGAGATCCAGTCCGGAACACGCGCATTCATCCTTGGGAGCGCGTCCGCGGCTGCGTTTGCCCCGGGCGCCTTTTGCCGGGGCGCAGGAAACGATCACCTGACCCAGGGCAGGCGAACCTCGCCTGGCCGCATTCTTCTTGCCGCGGGAGGAGGCGCCTTGCCGGAACAGCGGACGCAACGATTTCGAAGCGGCGACGGAATCATCCGCGATGAGGATGCGCATACCTTCTCCAATGACATTCACTATTGTTCGCTGCGGGCCGCGACCCGGATCATTCCGGATCACGCCAGATCATGTAGGTCACGCTCGATGACGCCGGGCCATCGAGCGCGGTCGCCCCGATCGCCCCTGTCGCTACAACGCAATTCGCGACCTGCAATCGCATCGATAGTCGCGTCAGGTAGCGGTGCGGGCAATTGACCTTACGGGCCGGATCGGGTGCGCTCAGCTCGCTGGCTTCAGTTGTTCGAAGTACTGCTGCGCGGCCGGTGCCCGTCCGGTTGTCTTGAAGAGCGATTCGATCCATTGCCGCACGAGGGCAGCGGTCTCCCGGTCGGGCGCGCGCGAAGACTTGAGAATGATCGGATAGCTTTCCAGCAGCGCCCGCTCGGCTTCGGCGTTGCGACCCTGCAGCGCCCATGCCCGGCCCATGAATGCCAGTGCTGTCGCATAGCCCGGGCTGTTCTTGCCGTACTGGATGAGCCACGAGGCGACTGCTTTTTGCAGCACCGTCTCGGCATCTTTCGGGCGTCCCTGCGCCAGCAGTGAGTGGCCCAGCATGGTCTGAGTTGCAGCGATGAAACCGTTGCCGGGCGCGAACTTGACGTTGTAGATCGCGAGCGCTTCCCTGAAGTGAGTCTCGGCAACGGCGAACTGCTGTTTCCTGAAGGCGAGACGGCCCAGGTTCTCAAGATCGTTGCCCACGTATTGATGCTGCGGTCGCAGGCGGCGATCGGCTTCGAGGATGGACTGGAAAATCCCCTGCGCTTCGTCCAGCCGGCCGGTTTCCATCAGCAGCGTGCCCATCGAACTCATGGCATCGATGGTTTCCGGATGGATCGCGCCCAGCACGCGCTTGCTCAGGTCAATGGACTGCCGATAGAGATCCTCGGCCTGCCGCAGGTCGCCTCGGTCCCACATGACGGAGGCCAGGTGATGCAGATGACGAATGTATTGCGGATGGTCTTCGCCGAGCATGCGGCGATCTATGGCAAGCGCCTCGCGCAATAGCTGTTCCGCACGAACGTAGTCGTTACGCTGTTGTGCGATCAGCGCGAGATTGTCCAGCGGTAGTGCGATCTGCTCGCTGCCGCGCCCGGTGCCGAGCTGTTCGGTGCGGATCTGCAGGCAGGTCTCGAAAGAGCGCTCGGCCGCTTTGAAATCGAAATTGCTTTGCTGCAGGAAGCCGAGGCCGCAATAGCTGCCCGCAGTCTCCAGGCTGCGTTCGCCCTTGAGGCTGCGGTTCATTGCCAGGCTTTCGTGCATCAGGACTTCGGCGTGCGCCAGGTTTCCCTGCTTCTCATAAACGCGATTGAGGCTGTACAGGCTGCGTGCCGTTTCGATGCTGCCATCGGGCGCCAGTGCGCGACGAATGGATAACCCCTGCTCGATCAGTGGCTGCGCTTCTGTGGGCTGTCCGAGGCTCAGGTAGACGCTGCCGATCACGTCGAGCAAGGTAGCCTGCAGCGCCGGTTGGCTGCGCAGCTCACGGGTGATGCGGTTGGCGCCGCTATCGAGAATCTCGCGCGCGGTGATGTCCTTGCCGCGCGATTGCGACGGATCGGCGAGCCGGAAGGAGTCGATCAGGAAGGTGGCGACAGCTTCCGCCCGGCCGCGCTCGTCCTCGGCCCGCACTCGCTCCACCTGGGCCAGGTCGCGTTCGTGCGCGATGCGCTGGGACTGAATGTAAGTGGTGACCGAAAAGCCAACCAGCAGGGCGATGAATGCGCCGGACAGTGCAACGACTACCATGTGGCGTCGCATGAATTTGCCGGCACGGTAGGACCATGAGTCCGCGCGCGCGATGACGGGCATGCCGCGCAAATGTCGTTCGATGTCGGCAGCGAGCTGCTCGACTGATGAATAGCGGCGCTCGGGTTCCTTGCGCATCGCCATCATGACGATGTTCTCCAGGTCGCCGCGCAATTCCCTGCGCAACTTTGCGGCGCTGACCGACCGTTGCGCGGCGACCGACGTGATGCCGCTGTCCGCAGCATGCTCCGCTGCCGCGATTACTGCACTCAACGTTGGCGGAGAGTCTTCGCAGATGGCGCGCTCGAGTTCGGCCAGCCGGTTACCCCGCAGCACGAACGGTTTGTAGCCGCACAGCAATTCATACAGCAGTACGCCCAGCACGTAAGTATCGCTGGCAGTGGAAATCAGCTCGCCCCGAATCTGTTCGGGGCTCGCGTGGCCCGGCGTCATGACGCGGACGTCCGCCTGCGTGACCGCCAGCGTATGCATCAGTTCGCGCTCATCCAGCAGCTTCGCGATACCGAAATCGAGCAACTTCGGCGTTCCGTCCGGGGTGACGAGGATGTTCGAAGGCTTGAGATCGCGATGCACGATCAGGTTCTGGTGGGCGCGGTGCACCGCCGCACAGACACTCAGGAACAACCGCAGGCGTTGCTCGACGGTCAGTCCGCGCTGGTCGCAATAGATATCGATGGGTTCGCCATCGATATATTCCATCACTATGTAGGGGGTGCCATCCGGTGTCGTGCCTCCGTCATACAGGCGGGCGATGTTCGGATGATCGAGCGAGGCGAGGATCTGCCGCTCCTGGCGCAACCGGCCCTGCACTTGTCGCGACAGCAGTCCACGTCGCACCAGTTTGAGGGCGACCTGCTGGTGGAATTCCTTGTCGTCGCGTTCGGCAAGAAACACTTCACCCATGCCGCCCTGGCCCAGGCTGCGCACGATGCGGTAGGAGCCGACCAACTGGCCTGCGGGATCGACGATCGGCTCGCAGCTGCTGTCTGCATGACCGTCGAAGTCGCTGAAGCCCTCGCTATCGAACCATCGCTCGCGCGATTGCACGCCGGCGAGCGCGCTCTCGTATAGGGCGATGTCGCTGGCGCATGCGTCGCGGATGAAGCGTAGTCGCTCGCCGGGCGGCATGGTCTGCGCTTCATTCACAATCTGGTCCAGCGATCGTTTGCGGGGTTCTGTCATAGCAAGCGATGGCATGCGGCGCACGTGTACCAAAGAGCATCTGTCCGCGCCGCGCGGGCTATGCAACTATCCGGCATCCGTTACAGTCGTCCGTTAAACATCCTCTTCAGGTAAGGAACCTTCCATGCGCAACGATCGGAATGACGAGCCACGCTGTGCCCGGGACCTGGCTTGCGGTGCAATCGGTCGCCAGGTCAGGCCCTGCTGACTCAGTGGTAGCCGCTGTCCGCGGTGACCTTGCCTCTGAAGACGGAATAGGACCACCACGTGTAGACCAGCGTTGCCGGTAACGCGATGAGTGCGCCCACCAGGATGAATCCCTGGCTCGAGGGCGGGGCCGCAGCATCCCAGATGCTCAAATTGGGTGGCAGCAGATTCGGCCAGATGCCCAGCATCAATCCTACGAAGCCCAGCGCGAAGAAAGACAGCGCCAGCAGGAAGGGCATTCGTTCGGCGCGCCGCATCACCGCGCGCCACAGCAGATACGCATTCACAAGAGCCAGCAGCGGCACGGGCGACAGCCACAGAAAGTTTTTGTGCTCGAACCAGCGTTGCATGATCTGGCTGCTGAGGAAAGGCAGCCAGGTGCTGACCAGTCCCATGAACGCGACGACGACCGCTACCAGGGGGCGAGTCAACGCGTAGGCGATATTCTGCAGTCCTGCATCGGTCTTCATGATCAACCAGGTGCTGCCCAGCAGCCCGTAGCCGAAGACCACGGCGGTACCGGTCAGCATCGAGAACGGACTGAACCAGCCGAACGCGCCGCCGAGATACTTGCCTGCCTGCAACGGCATGCCTTCGACGATGGCGCCGAGCATCAGGCCCTGTGCGAAGGCGGCCGCTATGGAGCCGATCGCAAAGCATCTACCCCACAGATACTTCGACGTGGCCGCCTTGAAGCGAAATTCGAACGATACGCCGCGCAGCACCAATGCAATGAGCATCAGCAGTACCGGCAGGTACAGGCCCGACAGCATTACCGCATAGGCCTTGGGAAAAGCCGCTAGCAATCCGGCACCGCCCAGCACCAGCCACGTTTCATTGCCATCCCAGATCGGTGCCGCGGTGTTCATCATCTGGTCGAGCTGATGGTCGTCCTCCGCGAAGGGAGCCAGCACCCCGATGCCCAGCACGAAGCCGTCCATCAGCACGTACATGAAGACGCCGAACGCGATGATGCCGAACCAGATCACCGGCAGAACAGTTTGAGTCGTCATGCTCAGCTGCCTTCCAGCGCGTCATCGGGCAACGACATCGGCCGATGCGCGGTCTTGTCTTCGGGATGCCGTAAATGTTCGCTCACCGGCTGTGGGCCCTTGCGCAGCAGTTTCAGCAGGTAATAGGTACCAGCCGTGAAGATGAAGATATAGACCGAACCGAACGCCACCAGCGATGTAATCACGCTGCTGGCGGCGACAGCGCTCGCAGCGTGCGCAGTGCGCAGCAATCCGTAAATGACGTAGGGCTGCCTGCCGATCTCGGCTGTGTACCAGCCAGCGAGCACCGCAACGAAGCCAGCCGGTGTCATCAGCATCCAGATGCGCAATACAAGCTTCGACTCAAACAGCTTGCCTGCACGCCAGCGCATGGCCGACCACAACACCAGCGCCAGCATCAGCATGCCAATGCCCACCATCACGCGAAATGCGAAAAACACCGGTGCTACCGGCGGACGGTCCTCGGGTGCGAATTCCTTCAGCCCTTTGATCTCGCCGTCCATGCTGTGCGTGATGATGATGCTGCCGAGTTTCGGCACGCTCACTTCCATGTGATTCAGCTCCGCCTGCTGGTCGGGCCAGCCGAACAGGATCAGCGGCGCACCGCGATGCGTCTCCCAATGGCCTTCGATGGCCGCGAGCTTCGCCGGCTGATGCTCGTGTACCGACAAGCCATGGAAGTCGCCCGCGATGATTTGCAGCGGTACCGTGATTGCAGCAAAACCGATTGCCAATTTCAGCATCAGCTGCGCCGCTTCGCGGTGACGGTTGCGCAGCAGATAAGTCGCACTGATGCCGCCGATCACGAAACAGGTGGTGATGAAGGCGCCGAGCGTCATGTGCACTAGGCGATACGGGAAGGAGGGATTGAAGATCACTGCCAGCCAGTCGGTGGCGTAGAACACGCCGTCGCGGATTTCGTAACCCGCGGGCGTCTGCATCCAGCTGTTCGCTGCCAGGATCCAGAACGTGGAGATCAGAGTGCCCAGCGCGACCATGCAGGTGGCGATGAAGTGCAGTCGCGGCGAAACGCGTCGCCAGCCGAATAGCATGACGCCGAGAAATGTCGCCTCCAGGAAGAACGCCGTCATGACCTCGTAGGCCAGTAGCGGTCCGAGGATGTTGCCCGCGCGAGTTGAAAGCTCCGCCCAGTTGGTGCCGAACTGAAAGCTCATCACCACGCCCGACACGACGCCCAGTCCGAAGGAGATTGCGAAAATCTTCAGCCAGAACAGGTACAGCTCGCGCCATAGCGTGCGCCGGGTCTTCAGATACATTCCGGCGGTAAAGGCCAGCCAGCTCGCAAGCCCGATGGTGAATGCCGGAAAGATGATGTGAAAGCTCATCACGAATCCGAACTGGATTCGCGATAGCAGAATGACAGTTGCGTCGGGCATGGACCGATTGTCCGCCGATGCGGGAGGGCGATCAATCCGCAGAAGGGGCTCGCCGCGGAAAAATTCGCCGCGTCGGCGAGCTGCCGATATGAGCTTTGAAAATACTGAAAGTCGTGAAGGAAGTGAAAGCGGTGAAGACAGTGAAATGCGTGAAAACGCGGCGCCTCTACGTCGTCGCGTTTTTGCTGGGTACTGCTTCGCTGGCCTGAGAGACAGGGCCGAGCCAGCGCGCCGAGAGTGACGATGCGCTGATGAGCGAGACAACGAGCGCGGCTGCGTAAGGGATGGACTGGATCAGCAGCACCGCGACCCACACGGAAACATCCGGGCCTTCGAGGTCCGCAGGGATGCCCAGCAGTAACCGCGGAGTGATGGCGACCTGATGAGTCAGCAGGTACACCGCACACAGCAGTGCAACGAGCACGCAGGTTTCCTGGCGAGCTCCAATGAACCCCTCGATGAGCGCGTGCGGTCGTGGAACCTTCGGCGTGCGGAAGAACGGTTCGTTGCGAGTGATCATGCCCTTAACAACCGCAACGCCGATCGTGTGCGACAGCGCGAGCCCCGCAAGTGCTGCTGCGAAGGTCTGCCGCAGATTGGCGCCGACCCGCGATACGTAAAGATGCGCCAGCTTGATGAGTTTGAAGGTGAATAGTGCGAGCGGCAGTATCGAGAACATCATCAGCGGCGGATCGATCCGGGCGGGTGCAACGATCATTGCCACCGACCATCCCAGCGCAGCGAGATTGAAGATCAGGTTCAGTCCGTCGGCGAGCCACGGCAGCCAGCCGGCAACGAAGTGGTAGCGTTGTCCCGGGGTGAGGCGTGGATCGCGTGGCGAGAACAGTGTGTCGGCGTGACGACGCAAAATCTGCATCGCGCCGTACGCCCAGCGAAAGCGCTGTTTCTTGTAGTCGACGAAGGTTTCGGGCATCAGGCCGCGACCGTAGCTGCGCGGCAGGTAGTGCGCCTGGTAGCGGTGTTCGAAGAGGCGCAGGCCGAGTTCGGCGTCCTCGGTAATGCACCACTGCGCCCAACCGCCAACCTGGTCGAGCGCTGCGCGTCGCACCAGCGTCATCGTGCCGTGCTGGATGATCGCATTGCGCTCGTTGCGCGTAATCATGCCGATCAGAAAGAAGCCTCGGTACTCCGCGTAGCACATCGCTTTGAATGCGCTGGCGTGCTGATCGCGATAGTCCTGCGGCGCTTGCACGATGGCTACCTTTGCGTCGCCGAATGCCGGTACCAGATCCGCAAGCCAGCGCGGATCGACTTTGTAATCGCTGTCGATCACCGCAACCAGGGTGGCGTCGCTTGCGGTGTGTTGTAGTGCGTAGTTCAGTGCGCCGGCTTTGAATCCCGCCAGCGCATCCACATGGAAGAACCGAAAGCGTGGGCCGAGCGTGCGGCAGTGCGCTTCGACCGGACGCCAGACGGCTTCCTCGAGTGTGTTGTTGTCGACTACCAAGACTTCGTAATCGGGATAATCCAGGCGCGCCAGCGCATCGAGGGTTTCGATCAGCATTTGCGCCGGCTCGTTGTAGGCCGGCACGTGAATGGAAACCTTGCCGCGCGCACCGGTCGCGGACGTGGATGCTACGAAGGCGCGTCGGCGCGCAGTGAACCAGTGGGCCTCGGCCCATTCGAGTGCTTCGGCAAGCAGCACGGCGATTACGCCGAGCATGCCGAGAATCAGGAAGGTGCCGATCAGTACGCTCGCGAAAGTCAGGTACTGCTGTGAGTACGTGTAGATGACCAGTACCGCGACGGTGGCGGCGGCGTACACGACGATCGCCAGCAGGCTGCGGCCGCGCGTGCCGATCCTCGTGCTGTTGACGTACAGCAGTGCGAGCAGGATTGCGGCAATGATGACCGAAATGGCAGCGAGCACGTGCCATTGAGGAATACGTACGATGGGTTTGACGAACTCGAACTTCGGTTTGCGATCAACGTTGTAGACGCCCCAATAGGCACCGACCGCTCCTTCGTATCTCGCCTTCCAGGGTTGGTCGAAGGCTTCCATGATGTAGTAGACGTAGCCTTCCTGTCTGGCCCGCGCGAGGAATCTGCGTAGGAACAGCGCCTCGTTGCTTGCGGATGCGACGGCTGCATCGCGCGTGCGTCCGTCCGATGGCCAGCCGACTTCGCCGATGACGATGCGCTTGTCCGGAAAGCGGTTGGCAAGCTGTTCCATGCGGGCGCTCAGGTAGTCGACCGATTGTTCGACCTTGATGCCTTCCCAGTACGGCAGCAGATGCACGGTGATGAAGTCGACGTGCTCGGCGAGTTCGGGATTGTCGATCCATACGTGCCAGGGTTCGGCGGTGCTTACCGGTTGCTCCACCGCGGCGCGTGTCCGGTCGAGCTCACGCGCCAGCTCGGCAACCGTGAGATCGCCGCGCAGGATGACCTCGTTGCCGACGATCACGCGAATCACATTCGAGTAGTCGTGTGCCAGTCGGATCGCGGCGTCGATCTCTTTTCGGTTCGTCTGCCGATCGGTGTCGATCCAGGCGCCGACCGCAACCTTCATCTTGTGCGCAGCCGCGAGGCGTGGCACTTCGGCGAGCGTGTCCAGTGCCGAGTACGTGCGCACCGCGTTCACCGAATCGTTGCTCAACAGCGTGAGGTCGGCGTCGATCTGTGCTGCGGAGGGCAGGGCGCGTTCGATGGGGTTCTGCTCGGCGTGGAACGGCGAAAACGCCATTCCCTGCACGCCGCGTTCGGGCCATTCGGGTTCCTCGACCGGCTTGTTCAACCAGGCCCACGCGGCGATGGTGATTACCGCGAAGGTGGCCGCGACGAGAAATCCGGGAAGCTTCATTGCTCGATGCTGGCGCCGCGAAGGAAGGGGAACGATGTCATGCAATGTGCGGCGCGCATGGTAACGTACCGCCTCCCCGCGCAGCGCTTCGTACGCAGGCCGGCGAAGTGTCTCGAATGCTTCTCACAGCACTACCATTGCTCATGCATAAGTCATTGATTATGAGGAATATTATGAGTGTCGCGAAGAATGCAGCCAGCGCCGGCGGTGCTATCGGTGCGGGCCTCGTGCTGAGTCTGCTGATGGCGACGTCGGCTCACGCCGCGGAGTCGTCCCCACGTCGCAACGAATTCGAAATAACGCCGTTCGTCGGCACAATGGGCGGCGGCAAGTTCGAGGACGCAACCGATGGCAGCAACCGCGATCTCGAAAGCGATACCGACTACGGCATCATCTTCGATGCGAATGCCGATAGCTACGAACGCCAGTACGAGCTGGTTTACACCCGGCAGAGCACCTCGGTGCAAGGCACTGAGCCCCTGGACATGGGTATTCAGTATCTGCACATCGGCGGCATCGTGAATTTCACCGATGAGTCGCGCCATGTGATTCCGTTCTTCGGCCTTACGGTGGGTGGCACACGGTTCGAACCGGATGCTGCGGGCCTGGACTCGGCCACCAAGTTGTCGTTCAGCGTGGCTGGCGGCATGAAAATCCCGGTCACCGAGCACATCGGCATACGCCTGGATGCGCGTGCCTTCGTCACGGTCATGAACAGCGACGCGAATATTTTCTGCGGATCGGGTTCCGCAGGCGGCACGTGCCTTATCAAGTCGCAGTCGGACACGTTCGTGCAGTACACGATTGGACTCGGTGTCATCGCCGGGTTCTAAGGCACGCGCACGATTCCCGTTGCAATGCTCGCGCTTTGCATAGAGAACCTCCGCAAGAGTTATAGCGCCGGCGCGGCTCCCCGCAGCGTGTTGCAGGGAATCTCGCTGCAGATGGCGAGCGGCGACTACATCGCCATCATGGGCGAATCCGGGGCAGGCAAGTCCACGTTGCTCAATCTGATCGCGGGACTCGATGTTGCCGATGCGGGCCGGATCAGTATCGCTGGCCAGGACCTTGCCGCGCTTGATGACGCCGAGCGCACGCGCTTGCGTCGTCGTAGCATGGGATTCGTCTTTCAGGCATTTCATCTGCTTCCGCATCTGAGCGTCGAGCGCAATGTGGCGCTCCCCCTTGCTCTCAACGGCATCGACGGCCGGGCGGCCAGCGCACGCGTCGCAGAGATGCTGGCCGCCGTTCATCTCGCGGGCCGGGCTCGCAGTTATCCCGCTGAACTATCCGGCGGAGAAATGCAGCGGGTCGCTGTAGCGCGTGCGCTCGTGCACAAGCCGGCGTTGGTGCTTGCAGACGAACCCACCGGGAATCTCGATGCCGATTCCGCCGGCGAAGTGCTGCAGCTGTTGCGCGACCAGCTCAAGCGCGATGGCGCGGCCGGAATTCTCGTCACTCATTCCAGCATTGCCGCGGCGACCGCGGATCGGACCTACCGGCTCGCCGCGAACGGATTGTCGCTGCTGAGCTCGCAGCCCGGATAGCGCATCGATGTCCGTCGCCAGTTGGTTCGCCACCCGTTGGATCATTCTCGACGCAGGCGTCTTCGGACCGATGCGCAAGACACCGGGCCGTACCTTGCTGGCGGTCCTGGCGATTGCGCTAGGTGTGGCGCTCGGGTTCGCAATCTACGTCATCAACCGTCTTGCCGCCGACGAAGTTTCGCTGGCGGCGCGCAGTACTTTCGGCCTGGCCGATCTGGCGGTGGAGACTTCCGGAACAGGCTTCGATGAGACTCTTTATCCGGTCATCGCGCGCGTGCCCGGTGTGGCAGCAGCGAGTCCTGTCGTCGAAGTCGAGGCAAAACTGGTTGGCAGGCGTGGCGCATTGACTGTGATCGGCATGGACGGCTTTCGTTCGCGATTACTGCAGCCCTCGTTCGCAAGCCTGGCCACGACGATGCCTGATGACGCGACCGGTTTGCCTGGGTCGGACGTCGCCTATCTGAGCGCGAGCGCGGCACGCAGTCTTGGCCTGGCCCAAGGCGACCGGCTGCAACTGCAAAACGGACTGCAGTCGCTGCAGTTCACAGTAGCAGGCGTGCTGCCGCCTGCAGCGCTTCGAGACCAGGCGGCTGTCATCGACATCGCCACGGCGCAGTGGAAGTTCGACCGGCTGGGAAAGATCTCGCGCATCAATCTGCGGTTGCAGTCAGGCAGCGATCTTCACCGGGTACGTACTGACCTGATGGCTCTTCTGCCTCCGGGAGTCAGAGTCGTGGCTCCAGGTGAAGCAACCGACGATGCCTTGCGGCTGTCGCGCGCCTATCGATCGAATCTCACGGCGCTCGCCTTGGTCGCTCTGTTCACGGGTGGCTTTTTCGTCTACTCGACACAGTCTCTGGCCGTTTTGCGCCGACGCCGGGAGTTTGCTTTGCTGCATGCGCTGGGCGTTAGTCGTGGACAACAGCTGACGCTGGTGCTGATGAATGGCGTGATGCTGGGTTTGGCGGGTGCCGTGCTCGGAATACTGCTCGGTGCAGGCATTGCCAAGGCAGGCCTCGGATTGCTGGGGGCGGATCTCGGTGCCGGCTTCTTTCGTGGCATCGAACCGCAGCTGCGTTTGCAATGGCCCGAGGTCCTGGGATTCATCGCGTTGGGCACTCTCGTGGCAATCGTGGGAACAGTGCGGCCCGCGCTCGAAGCGGCGCGTATTCCGACTGCCGCTGCACTCAAAGCGGGAGATGTGCTGAGCGGCAAAGTTCGCCGTCACGGCGCGCTGATCGTCGTTCTATTCGCCGTGGCTGGAACTGTCTTGCTGTTGCCGCCAGTGGCCGGCCTGCCGTTGCCGGGCTACGCCGCGATTGCGCTGCTGCTGGTCGGCGCCATCGTCGCCATGCCGTCGTTGCTGAACGCACTGCTCGCCAAGGCGCCATTCGTCCGGGCGGTGCCGTATGAGATGGCGATTGCGCATCTGCGGGGCACCGCGCGTTACGCCACGCTCAGCGTTTCGGCCATCGTCGTGAGTTTCAGTCTCATGGTGGCGATGGCGATCATGGTCACCTCGTTCCGCAATTCGCTGGATGCGTGGACGCAGCGCATTCTGCCCGCGGATATTTATATGCGCGTTGGATACACGGGGCAGTCATCGCATCTCGACGAGCAATCGGTCGCTGCGCTGCGTGCAGTCGATGGCGTTGAGAGACTCGAAGTAAGTCGCTTCGCAGAAGCAAGCCTTGCGAGTGGCGGTGACGTTACGATTGTGGCACGCGACCTGGACCAGGCCCATGTCGAACGCACCCTGTGGGTCGAAGCAAGCAGCGATGTCGAGTTGCCGCCGGGGACGACCCCAGTGTGGATTTCCGAAGCTGCCGCTGATCTGTTCGGCCTGCGATCGGGAGCAACGGTCGAGCTGAATATCGGCGGACATCTTCTCAAGGCATTTGTGCGCGGTGTCTGGCGCGACTACGAGCATCAGCGCGGTGCTGTAGTCATGGAGCGCTCAGCGTACCTGCAGCTTACTGGCGACTTATTCGTCAATAGCGTGTGGATGTGGCTCAAACCCGGTGCGACGGAGGAGTCTGTGCTGCAATCCATCAGGCAGCGACTGCCGGCGGGTTCCGAATACGATCTGCGTACCCCTCGCGAATTGCGGCGGCTATCGTTGCAGGCCTTCGACAGGACGTTCGCGATGACCTACGTCCTGGAGCTCATTGCGATATTCATCGGCCTGTTTGGAATAAGCGCCGGAACAAGCGCGCAGGTGCTCGCGCGTCGCAGTGAATTCGGTGTGCTGCGGCACGTCGGCCTTACACGCGTACAGATAGCGGCAATGCTGGCAATCGAAGGCGCCGGCCTGGGCAGCGTCGGAGTATTTGCCGGGCTGCTGACCGGGAGCGTGGTCAGCCTGATTCTCATCTATGTCGTCAACCGCCAATCGTTTCACTGGAGCATGGATCTGTCCGTGCCGCTGGGTCTGGTCGCTGGATTGAGTGCCGCTCTGGTTGCGGCTGCTGCGTTGATCGCAGTATTCAGCGGGCGACAGGCGATGCGTCGCGACGTAGTGGGCGCGGTGAAGGAGGATTGGTGATGACCACAACGCAACGCAGAAGGCACGCATCGACGAGAGCGGGGATCGGTTGCGATCGCTGCGGTTGCAATGACTGCAATGCGTCCGTGGGGCATCTGGCGAGCTTGCGGCGTGCCCTACGTTGCGTCGCGGCCATGTTCCTTCTTCTCGTTGCGGCGCTGGTTCTGCAGTCACCCGCTGTCGCAGGCGAGGTCACGTATCCGCCAGTCGTGGCTGGTTACCGTATCGAATTTCCTCGAGACGAGGGCAGTCATCCCGACTTCCGCACCGAGTGGTGGTACGTCACCGGTTGGCTCGAGGATGAGAGCGGCGCGCCGATCGGTTTCCAGCAGACGTTCTTTCGACGCCGTCCCGGCATCGATGAGGCCAATCCATCACGCTTTGCCGCCAAGCAGTTGCTATTTGCGCATGCCGCAATCAGCGATCCTCGCGTCGGGAGATTGCTGCGCGACGAAAGGAGTGCGCGCGAGGGGTTCGGGCTTGCGACTGCGCAAAGCGGAGCGCTGAGCGTGTCGATAGACGATTGGCATCTGCGTGCGAGCGGCGGCAATGGCCAGCACGCATATGAGGCGTCTGCGCAGGGCCGGGAATTTTCGTTTCAATTGAATCTGCAGGCGACACAGCCGGCCGTGCTGCAAGGCGACAACGGCTATAGCCGCAAAGGTCCAGCCGAGTCTTCCGCAAGTTATTACTACAGCGTGCCGCAACTACAGGTGAGCGGGCAGATGAAGATCCGTGGGCGGGAGCATCGCGTTCACGGCGTCGCCTGGCTGGATCATGAGTGGTCCGCCGAGCTCATGGAGCCGCAATCCCAGGGTTGGGACTGGGCCGGCATCAATCTCGACGACGGCGCTGCTCTGATGATGTTCCGGATGCGCGGCATCGACGGCAAATCGCGCTGGGCTGCGGCGACCTGGGGTGGTGCCGAATCGCGAAAGTCCGCTCCTGCCGAGGTGGAATGGTTGCCGCTACGCCAGTGGCGCTCACCGCGTACCGGAATTGAGTACCCGGTCGAATGGCGAGTGCGGGTCGGCGAGCGCAGCGTCGTGCTGCGCCCACTCATGAACGATCAGGAAAACGATACTCGAGGCAGCACCGGAACCATTTATTGGGAGGGTGCAGTGCGCGCGTTCGACCAGCATGACATGCCGCTGGGGCGCGGCTACCTGGAGCTGACGGGGTACGGGGAGAGGGTGAAGTTGTGAGGGGAGGGGTGATGGAGGTGATGCGATCGATTACCTACATCACTGACATCACTTGCGCGGCGACTCAGTTAGCTGGAACTGATGGTGTAGGTAAGAGGGTGATGGAGGTAATGAGGGTGATGCAGGCATCGATCGCCTCCATCACCCGCATCACTTACATCACCTGTTCTTCACTTCGCCCCTGGCTTCGCGACCCAGACCTTGCACCAGCCGTCGGAGTGCACGAGCTTGCCGGGGAACAGGTTGCAGGGACGCCATTCATCGCCTTCCTTGCCCTGCAATTGCAGGCAGTTCGCGCAATGGCTGCCGGCTTTGTGCTGCGGCACCTTGGCGGCATCGATCTTCTTCGCGTCGCTGACATAGCCCAGGGATACGGCGAGCGGGTCGGTCTCGGCCAGGTGCGGCGGCGAGCCTTGTGCATCTGCTTCGCGGATCAGGCTTGCTGCCGGTATCGCGGCCAGCCCGATGAGGGTGTTCTTCAGAAGGGTACGACGATCGACGCGTGAATCGCTCATGGGGAAACTCTCCGATTGCTGGCGAGAAGCTGGCTTGCGGGAATTCTAGCTTGAGCGAACGCAGTTATGTAACTGCGTCGAATGCTGCGGCGGTCGGAAAGCGTTCATTGCGCCGCGTGCATGCGAGTCATTTTCAATTGGCTAGCGCGCGCTGCGCCACGACGATGCCATCTTCGTCGGCGTAGACCCATGCACCGGGCCGGAAGGTAACGCCCGCGAACTGTACCGTCAGATCGCGTTGGCCTTCACCACGCTTGTCGGTTTTCATCGGCAGTGTGCCAAGTGCGCGTACGCCAATGGGCATTTGCGCAATGGCGGCGGAGTCGCGCACGCAGCCAAAGATCACGAAGCCGGCCCAGCCATTGTCGACAGCCTTCTGTGCGAGCTGGTCGCCGAGTACGCCGCGCCGCATGGATCCTCCGGCATCCACTACCAGTACCCTGCCATCGCCGCGCTCCGCAACCAGATCGCGCACGCGCGAGTTGTCCTCGAAACACTTGATGGTCGCAATCGGGCCGCCGAAGCGCAGATGCTCGCCGAAGCTGCGAAACAGCGGTTCGCAGACTTGCAGTTCGTCGCTGAATTGATCGCAGAGATCGGCGGTTTTGAATTCCACGAGGCTGTCCAGGGGGGAGTGACAGCAAAGTTTGCAGTAACGGCGGCCACGTGGCCAGTGACGGGGAATCGCGAGGACTCAATCCGGCAAAGCGATAGTGGCACGCCAACGCAACAGGGGCGTGACAGAAGTGTGGCGATTAATCGGCTGCGGCGCGTGGCCAGAGTCGGCACTACCGGCAGCGCAGCTAGATTGCCGCCGGTGCGAGATTACTTCTTCAGCTTGTCCACCAGCCGGGCCAGCAGCGAGTCGTTCTTCGGCAGCTTGCGGATACCGCTCTCGGACAACGCGACTTCACGCGCCTCGTCCAACAACTGATCGTGCAAGCTCTTCTTACCCATCGCGCGGAATTTGCCGCTGGCGGAGGTCTTGCTGCCTTTCAACGGCGCGGAATGCTTGCTTGCGGGCGCAGCATTCTTCGCCGCTGGCTTGAGTGCACGATGGGTGCCGGTGGCGCTGATTTTGTGCGGACCGCTTGCAGCCAGTTTGTGAGTACCTGTGGCTTCAAGTTTGTGCGTCCCGGTTGCATTAAGTTTATGTGTACCGGTGGCGCCAATCTTGTACGAGCCCGACGCGCTGATCTTGTGCGTACCTGTGGAGCTGCTGTCACGCGACATGCTCCCGCCAGGCATTCCGGCGCGCGGAGTAGCGACTTCCATCGTTACCGTCGGTACTACGGGTTTGTTGGAGCGCAGACGTGCATCGCTGAGGTCGAGTACTTTCGCTTCATTCTTGGTGTCGGCGGCGGCGGGTTTGTGCGCCGGCGCATCCTTGAATCGCGTCTGCTCGGCTGTACTGATGCGCAGCACCGACGGATTTGGGAAGAACGTTTTCAGATAGCCGCCGACGGCTTCCGCGGAGACCGCTTCGCGGAAGAAGCCCAGGCGCAGGGAGTGCACGATCTTGCCGCTGCCGGCGCTGGCAACGGAATAGAGGCGATAGGCTTCGAAGATGTCGAGATGCGGCATCGCGTCCAGGTTGACGGGCTGTTCCGAGACGGCAAGCTGAATCGCAAACCACTTTTCCTGTGACGCATCGTTCAATTCGGCACTGGTCAGTGCGCGGATCGTCTGAGTGCTGTCCAGCTCCGCGGCGAAGGCGGACATGCCAGGAGGATGTGCTGGCTGCGCTGTTCGATGCAGTGGCGGAGTATTTGCAACCGCACTGGCGATACGTGTTGCGGGGGTCGGGGCAGCTGGCTTGTTCACCGCGGCGAGGCCATTGCGCTTCGGCATTTCTTTCGCAGCGGCGGGCGGCGCTTTGATTGCGGGTTTGCTCGCAGGGACTTCCGGCCTTGCTGCGTTTGTTGCCGGCGCGTCCGCCTCTGCGGCGAGGCTGAGTGATATCGCAGGAATATCCACTCCTTTGCCCACGTGAAACGGAGCGTCGGAAGGTTTCGCCTGCGTCACTTCCGCTCGCGGTTCGACCGTGCTTTCCAAAGTCAACTCAATCGGTGCGGATACTGCTGCCACCGGCGCTGCGACCGATGTTGCCACCGGTATTGCTAGAGTCGAACGCGTGGGCTCATTGGCGAGCTTCTGGGGCAGCGAAGGCGACTCCCAGGACAACTCGATTTCACTGGCATCCTTGACAGCCGGTGCGGGCGCGACCCGCATGGATTCGGCCACTCGCGCAGCTATCTCCGGTTCCCATGAAAGCTCGATTTCGGTTGCTTGCGGAGCGGATACTTTGGGCGAGTGAGTTGCGCTGGTGGCGATAGGCGCAGCGGGTTTGATCGCGACGACCGCCGGTTGCACGGTCTTTTCAGGCGCGCTGGTTTTAGCGGGTGCTCTGATAGGCGCTGCTGACTTGGATGGATCGACTGCGGTCGCTGTTGGTGCGGCCGCGACGGGTACCAGGGCAACGGGCCGCTTCTGTCTCTGCGTGTCGTCGAGCGAAGGCGCAGCGGATACGTAACCGCGAGCGAACTTGCGATCTTCTTCGCACAGGCAGGCGGTGAACGCGGTCGGATACTTTTCGCGCACACCGGCCAGCACGGTTTCGGCGTCGGCTTCGCTGGGGAAAAAACCCAGGCGCAGGCGATAGCGTGTGCGGCCGTCCTCGACGCGTGAAACCTGATAGACGCGATAGTTGTCGAGCCCGGGGAGTGTCTTGCCCGCGAGCGGTACCGGCGCCATCGAGGCGCACAGGTTGATGACGAACAGCGCCGAGCCTGCGCCGTTGGCAGCCGCGAGCTGCGCGCCTAGCGGATGCGCCGCCGGTTCAACGTAAACCTTACTGGTATTCTCTTCCACGACACTTCCCCGTCGAAAACGCCAGCCAGACCGAAGCTCGTGCGCAGCTGCCTGTGGCGGATTTCATTTCGGGAGGGGGGGAAGCGAGCACGCTTCCGAAGTGTCACGTGGTCCAACCGCCGGTGGTTGTTGATTCGTGCCAGATCCGGGAATGGGAACTGGCCCGATGGCGGCAATGGATCTGTCGCTGCATTGCGACGTTCGTGGCAACCCCGCTGTCCTGGGAAACGATTCCGTTAGACCGGTAGCTTTGCGTCCTCGCCTTTCAGCGAGTTTGCTCTTAGCACGCTGCGATCTTCGACACCGGGTCGCTATAAGTCAAGCTATCGACGTCGTATTCAGGAGACAGGGCGGCACGCGACAAGTGGCGGTCTGACCTGCAGTTGGGGTTATGTCGTAGATGGGGTGCGCGGCGGTGATGGGCGACTAATGAGCGGGCAATGAGCGAGTGCCGGCAGTTTAAAAGGGGAGAGTGTTTTGCTGACAGCTTGCCGCATCGAATGCGGATTCGATTGCATCGTTACCTGTCACTAGTCGCCGTGAATTCTTCAGACCGCTATGCGTGTCCACGCTTCCTTCGTGGTACTGGCGGGTTCGCCCGCCATGATGCGCGGCGCGAGTTGCGCAACGATGTGCACTTGAGCGGCATCGGAAAGACCGAGCGCGCGCAATGCACCTTCGAGTCCATCGATCAACTGACGACGATCGGTTTCTGTCGGACACGCATCGCGCGCCAGAGACGCGAGCTCGTCGCCGACGCTGGCGATGGTCTCGGCAATGGATGGCGCGAACTCGCTCAGGTCGCCACGCAGGCGCGCAGCGAAGCGGAACGAGTTGTAAGCGCACACGTAAGCTCGATTGCGCAGCTTGAGATTTCTGATCAGTCCCATCGAGATCTTCTCCAAGACGACCCTCATGGATAGAGGTCGCGGCAAAGTGTGGAGTGCGTCGCACTCGTCGTGGTGTGCGCTGGATCGCAAAAGGCGGCCGCAAAACGCTGTTGCGTGCAGGCCGCATTAAGGATCAATCACCTGCGCGACGGAAATTTTTCGCGACGAAAAAAGGTCGCGTCAGGCGTTGACTTCGGCGAGTGGGCGTGAGTGCTGCGCCGGTCAGGCGCGCCCGACGTTGTGATCGGTCGGTGAATGGAAGTATTCGCTTTCGGCGGCAAACTGCCGCATCAGCTTGCGTAGTTCTTCGACACGGCCTTCAGCGGTGCTGATTGGCAAGCATTCCTCGCATTGCGGGTCGGTGCACGGCTGGCGCGAATACAGCCAGTACTGCACTGCGCCGGCGAGCAGGCCGTCGGCGATGTCCCAGATGTCCGCCTTCTGGTCGGTGTCGGCAATACGATTGCCCAGGTCGACCGCCTTGCCGAAGGCGTCGCTGAACGGATTATCTGTTTCCTGCATGGGGTTCGGGTCATTCATTGATGAAGTGGGCCGGCATTGTACGCGTCGGCGCGCAATGCCTTGAAGAGTCCGGATATCGCTGGTCTACTGTCATAAGGAATTCAAGCACTCTCGAGGCAAACAATGGCCGATGAACGTAATCTCGAAGCGCAGATGGATATCGCTGCGCTGTACCAGGAAGAAATGTTTACCGATCGCCGGGTCGGTGCGATCCGGCGGCTGACGCCGGTCCAGGGCGACGGCAGCCGGGATCCGCAACGCGCGGTCCTGTTTCTCGGCCAGGCCGAGATCATGACCAACATGGGGCCGGTACCGATCAATTTCGAGATCGAGGGCGAAACGCTCGATCAGGCCGTCGCCGGCTTTGCCGCGGCTGCACAGGTCGCGATCGAGCGCACCGTCCAGCAGATCCAGGAGATGCGTCGCCAGCAGGCCTCGCAGCTGGTCGTGCCCCAGGGCGGCGTGCCCAATCTCGGCGGCGGTCCGCGCGGCGGCGGCAAGATCCAGCTTCCCTGATCGACGGTCTCACCCCCTCCCATCCTGCCCAGGATGGGAGGGCAGGAATGCGCGGCTCAGTGCCTCGGCTCAGTGACTCATAGCCGTTCTGGCCCGTCACTCGTCACCGGTCACTCCCTGAGTTCCCCAGTCATGGTCACGACCTCGGCACAGCAATAAAAACAACAGGCGACGAGCTGGCCGCAGCTTGTCTGCTTTCTTCCGGCAGGACGGGCGATCTGGCTTCCGGTGGCTTCGTTCTTCACGGCTGGCGCGTGGCTGCGCTGCAGTCTTAACATTTGCGGCCGACTCGCCCGGTGCGTCTTCCCGGCCGCCAGTCGTCAGGTTCGCGGTCGCTTCGTCACTTAGTCGCTGGGGTCATTTTTCATGACGTATTGTGTGGGCATGCTGGTGGATGCCGGACTGGTGTTCCTCGCGGATTCGCGCACCAACGCGGGCGTCGATCAGATCAGCACCTTCCGCAAGGTGACCGTTTTCGAGCAGCCCGGCGAGCGCGTGATGGTGCTGATGAGTGCTGGCAACCTGGCGATCTCGCAGGCGCTGACGAACGTCCTGCGCGAGCAGAATGAGGAGGCCGTCGCTGGCAACATTCTCGCCGCCCCGAACATGTTCGAGGCGACGTTGCAGGTGGGCCAAGCGTTGCGCGAGGTGTATCGGCGCGATGCGCAGGCGTTGAAGGATCACGACATCGAGTTCAACGTGTCGCTGATCTTCGGCGGGCAGATCGGCGCCGAGCCGCCGCGGCTGTTCTGTATTTACGCGGCCGGCAACTTTATCGAGGCGACTGCCGATACGCCGTACTTCCAGATCGGCGAATCCAAGTACGGCAAGCCCATCATCGACCGCGTGGTGTCGCGCAGCACGAGCCTGGCGCAGGCGGCCAAGTGCGCGCTGATCTCCATGGATTCCACGATCCGCTCGAATCTGTCGGTTGGTTTGCCGCTGGACCTGCTGAGCGTGCACCGCGACGGGTTGCGCGTGCACAGCCACGTCAACATCGACGCGGAGCATGCTTATTTCAAAATGATTCGTACCGGCTGGAGCGAGAGCCTGCGCCACGCCTTCCATGCATTGCCGGATCCGGAATGGATGCGCAGAAGCTGACGAAGCAGGCACCGGCCATCAACGTCGTCCGCTTGCGTCGCGGCGGGATCGGCCTTGTCGTGGCTCAGCCTGAGCCGGCCCGAAGGGCCGTAGCGACCGTCAGGTTCCTGCCACCGGCGCCGATTCCGTCTGCGCTACTGGAACCGAGGGATCGGATCCTGTCGGATCGTCGGCGGAATGCTCCGCCGAGTGCTGCACGCTGAGCAGCGAGCCATTCTCGTGGTTGATTGCGTCCTCGGTGTGCTTGTTCATCACGACGATGCTGATGCGCCGGTTGATCGGGCTGTCCGGGACGCCGGGATCCAGCAGCACGCTTGAAGCCAGGCCGACCACACGACCGATTTTTTCCTCTGGCAGACCGCCAGCGATCATCGAGCGGCGCGCGGCGTTGGCGCGGTCGGCCGAGAGTTCCCAGTTGCTGTAGTTCGCCTTGCCGTACGGACGAATGTCGGTGTGTCCGCTGATGCTGATGTGATTGGGCACGGTCACCACGATGCTGGCGACTTCGCGCAGGATGTTGTCGCTGAAGGACTCCAGCACCGCGCTGCCCAGGGGGAACATCGAGCGGCGGTCGTGATCGATGATCTGGATACGCACGCCTTCGGGAGTCACGTCGAGCAGGATCTGGTCTTTGAATTTGGCCAGCGATTCGCGTTCGTCGATCGCCTTGCGCAGATCCTGCAGCAGCGATTCCAGGCGTTCCTTGTCGAGCTTTTCCGCCTCGGCTTGCGCCTGTTCCGGCGTGGCTTCTGCCGGTGTGGCGACGGATAGCGCCGGAGGTGCTTCAGCCGGCGTATTGCGCGGCAGTTCCATCCCGCCGCCCGCGTTGATCATGCTGGTGCTGGCGCCGCCGGGGCCATTGATCGAAGGCGACGGTACGGTGCTGGCGCCGGGAACCGCGGAGGGATTGTTGAAATATTCGGAGATGGCGCCTTTCTGCTTGGCCGTGGTGGAACCCATCAGCCACAGCAGCAGGAAGAACGCCATCATCGCGGTGGCGAAGTCCGCAAACGCGACTTTCCAGGAGCCACCGTGATGCCCGTGGCCACCCTTCTTGACGCGCTTGATGATGATCGGCGCGGTGCTGTCGTTCTTGGCGTTGGCCATCGACATTCACCCGTTAGCTGCGCTTGCCGCGCAACTGCGCTTCCAGATCCTTGAAGCTCGGACGTAATGCTCCTGGGGTCGACTTGCGGCCGAATTCGATGGCTACCTGCGGTGGGTGGCCCTGCAGGAAGCCCATGATGCAGGTCTTGATGCTGGTGTAGAACTGCGTTTCTTCGTGGGCCATGCGCTCCATGGCGCTGCTCATGGGGCCGACCAGGCCATAGGCCAGCAGGATGCCCAGGAAGGTGCCGACCAGCGCCGCGGCCACCTTGAGGCCGATTTCTTCGGGCGGACCGCCGAGCGAGCCCATGGTATTCACGATACCGAGCACCGCGGCGACGATACCGAAACCCGGCATGGCATCCGACATCTTGGTCAGCGCGCCGGCCGGCTCCTGGCCGTCGTGGTGATGCGTTTCGATCTCCAGGTCCATCAATGCTTCGAGCTGGAACTGATCCATGTCGCCGCTGATGATCAGGCGCAGGTAGTCCTGGATGAACTCGGTCGCATGGTGATCGTTGAGGATCAGCGGGCGCTTCTTGAACAGCTCGCTCTTGGCCGGATCTTCGATGACCCGTTCCAGGCCCATCATGCCTTCCTTGCGGGCGATCGAGAGCAGGTCGTACATCACGGCGAACAGCGCCAGGTAGTGCTCTTTCTTGTACGGCGAGCCCTTCAGCAGCGCCCCGATACCGCTAAGCGCCCGCTTCGACACGCTGAACGGATTGGCAATGATGAACGCGCCCACGGCCGCACCGCCGATGATCAGCACTTCCGAAGGTTGCCAGAGCGCGGCGAGATGGCCCCCATGCACGGCGAATCCGCCGAATACGCAGCCCATCACCACAACGATGCCCAGAATCAGATTCATTGAGTTGTCTCAGGACGACCCGCGGATTTGCTCACGCGTACCCCTTAATTCGGCCGTTTGGGTGGGACCTTGAGGATTAAGTCCGGTAAAGATCCCGCGACGCGGGATGAGTCTTCCGCGCATTCGCGGCGAGACGCGGATCACCGTCCGGCGTCGTCTTCAGGGGCACAATCGGGCTGGAAAACACCGCCATGAAATTTCTTCCAAACGTGACGCAGCGCCTGGTTTTATTGGCTTGCCTGTTCGGCGCGCCCGCCTGGCCGCAGGCGCTACAGGTGATCGAGTTACAGCACCGGCCGGCCGAGGAAGTCATACCCGTATTGCAGCCGCTGCTGGAATCCGGCGGCGCCTTGAGCGGCCAGGACTACAAGTTGTTCGTTCGTGCGAGCAGCGCCAACATGGCCCAACTGCGCCAGGCGCTTGCGCAGATCGATCGCGAACCGCGTTCGCTGCTGATTGCGGTGCGCCAGGGCACTCGTCAGGACTTGGAACGCGACGCTGTTGGCGCCTCAGTCGTGACCGGCAAGGGCGGTTCGCTGGCTACCGTTCAAGCAACCGATTCGGCGGCGCACCGTACCGGTAACGACACAACCAGCATTCGGGTACTGGAAGGAAGATCCGCGTTCATCGCGATCGGCAACAGCGTACCCGTCGTCACCGCGGTCATCGCAGGCGGGCGCCGTCGACCGTGGATCGCGGGCTCGACAGGCTATCGGGATACCAGCAGCGGGTTCACCGTAACGCCACGAGTGTCTGGCGAGCAGGTCGTTCTGGACATCGCTCAACAGGCGCAGCACATCGGCGACGACGGTCGTGGCAACAGCCAGGCTATTCAAACGCAATCCCTGGCAACGCAGGTCAGCGGACGACTGGGTGAATGGCTGGAGCTCGGCGGTGCGAGTGCGTCCTCGGAGTCGACCGCCAGCGCAGTTCCCGGCCGTCAGTACGCAACGCGCAGCGATGCGCAGAGTGTGTGGGTCAAAGTGGAAGAGGCTCAATAGCCTCGCGCAAACTGCAAACCCTGAGCTTGCGGCGGCGATTGAAGATCGGCTGCGTGCTCCAGGATGATTCCTTCTCGCGCCTCGTGCTCACGCATTGTCAATCTGTGGGACTTCTGGAACCTGTAGCCATGGCCGATCTCTGGAAACCTCTGCTCGCCATCGTCCTGTGTTGTTTCGGTGTAGCCGGCATGCTATCGGGGCGGCCGATTCACCGTGCTGCGGGTGTGCTTGTCGAGGGTGAGCCGCAGCAATCGCCCAGCGACGCTGCGGTGATCCGGGTGGGCGATTTCGAACTTACGCCGCGTGCACGCTACGACATCGAAGCGCGCGTGCTTTCAGTGGAGAGCTACAAAGTGGACGGCGGCGCCAGGCTGTCGCCGCTGGATTTCGCCGTGGGCTGGGGACCGATGTCGGATTCCGCCACGCTCGATCACTTCCGCGTCACGCAGTCGGCGCGCTTCTTCACGATCTATCCCGATGCCGGCGCGATCGATCTCGGAACTGCATTACACAATAGTGCCAACATGCATCTGATTCCTGCGACTGCGCGCGTACGCAAGCAGCTCGAAGACGTGCGGCCGGGCAATGTTGCGCACCTGCGAGGCTTCCTGGTGAATGCCCAGGGGCCGGGCGGCTACACATGGAATACGTCGCTGACCCGCGACGATACCGGGGCGGGGGCGTGTGAGTTGTTCTACGTCGAGGCCGTGGAAAAGCGCTGAGGATAAGCGCTGAGGAAAAGCGCAGGGGCCGGCGCCCGCTGGCAGAGATAAAAGAATATTTAGCGTCACGTCATCGTCAGGGCGTCGATGACGGTAATGGCGCGCTGCCGATTACAAACAGTTAACGCGAACGTAAGTTTGGGTGCAGCGCCCCGTCCTATAGTGACGGTGCCGTAATTATTACGGAGCGAAAGGAGCCATCATGAAGACCTTGTCTGCCGTTGCGTTATCTCTGACCCTGCTCGCTGGCGCCGCGTACGCCGCCGACACTGCGCCGAGTGCCGCTACCACCCAGGCAGCCAACAAGTCCTGTGCGAAGGAAGCCAAGGCCAAGGGCCTGAAAGGCGATGCGCGTACCAAGTTCGTGAAAGAGTGCAAGGAAGGCAAGCACTCCGGCTAACCGGTTTATAGCATCCGCAGCCTCGCAGATTATCGGGATTGATCCCAGATGCCGATCCTCCCCGATCGTTTCGATTCCGCTACCTGACCAACGGGGACTGCGGATGCTTTCTTCCAGCAAGGTCAGGAGGGCGTAGAGCCCTCCTGACTTCCAGCTGCTACAGCACGTTTGTCACCGCCCGGCCTGTGATAAACGTGATGTAAGTGATGACCGTCAAGGCCACGCTGAACGCTTTCCGGGCCTGCATCACTCCCATCACCTACATCACCTTCATCACTACCGCCCAAGAGCGGGAATCCTGCATTTGACCAGCAACCCTGGCTGATTGTCCTGCAGCTCGGCGCTCGAGCGGTGCAGGCGCATCACCGATGCCACCAGGCTCAACCCCAGGCCGGTGCCGGTCTGTTCGCGATCGCGTTCCAGGCGCATGAAAGGTTGCATCACGCGTTCGCGGTCGGCTGCCGGAATGCCTGGGCCGTTGTCGGCCACGCTTAGGATGATGTCATCTGCAACCTTGTCGACGGACACATTGACACGGCCGCCGGCGGGCACGTACTTGAGCGCATTCTCGATGAGATTGACGAGTGCCTGGGCGAGCAGCTGCTGGTTGCCGCGCAGCACCGCATTTTCCGTACCGGTGAAGGACAGCGTGATGTCATGCGTGCCCGCTTCCGGTCGATACAGATCGATGATCTCGCGCGCCAGCACACTCAGGTCGACATCCTCAAGCGCCAGCTCCCGGTCGCGTCCATCCGCCTGAGCAATCTGCAGAAGCGTACCCAGCGTACGCTGCACCCGCTCCAGTTCGGCCAGCGTGGCTTCCATCGCATCGCGCGAACCGCTGGAAACGCCTTCGTGCTGGAGGGCATCCTCGATCCTCACGCGGGCGCGATATAACGGCGCGCGCAAATCGTGGGCCGCGCTGTCGAAGGTGGTACGCAATACGGCGGTTTGTTGCTCGATCCGGTTGAGCATGTGGTTCACCGTTGCGGAAAGCTCGTCGAATTCGTCGCGAGTATTTTCGATGGCGAGACGTTGCGACAGGTCGCCGGTGATGATGTTCTCGCAGGTCGCGGCCACCGAACTCACGCGCCGTCTTACGCGGCGGCTGTAGCTATAACTGAGTAACGCCGCCAGCGCGCCACACAGCCCCACGCTCCACAGCAGCGAAGAGCGCAGGCGCGAGGCCAGTCGCTTGCGCTCCAGGATATCCGTGCCCACCAGCAATCGGCGGCCGCCAGGCATGCGAAAGACCTGGGCGCGCACCGGATGCGCGACGATGCCGCCATGCTCGCTGGCATCGATTTCAAACTCGATCCATTTGTCCTTGGTGTCGATCTGCGTGGGCCAGCCGACGATGTTGCCGGCGATGCGCGTGCCGTCGGGATCGGTCAGCAGGTACACCGCGCCGGAGCGTCCCCAGCTGTCGGCGCGCAGGTTCAGGGTGGAGATGAGCTGCAGCAGGCCGCCGCGACGGTAGTCGTCGATGAGGCCGTTGACCTCGGCCTGGATGACCGCGTCGACCTCGCGGTCCAGGACCCGGGCGGTGAAAACGAAGATGCTGGCCAGCAGTGCGGTGATGCCGGCGGCGAAAATCACCACATACAGCGTGGTGAGACGGGCTGAGGAGAGTCGGAAGGTGTTATTCGCCATCCCTCAGAACATAACCTGCGCCTCGCACCGTGTGAATGAGCTGCTTCGAATAACCCTTATCGATGGCGGTCCGCAGCCGGCTCATATGCACGTCGATGATGTTGGTCTGGGGATCGAAATGCAGGTTCCAGACCCCTTCCAGCAGCATGGTGCGCGTGATCACCTGGCCCGGCCGGCGCATCAGGTATTCCAGCAGCTGGAATTCCTTGGCAGTGAGTTCGATGGCTTTCCCTGAGCGTGTGACGCGGCGGGTCAGCAGGTCCATCTCCAGGTCAGCGATCTTCAGGCGCGTGAGTTCGGTTACCGATGCCGAGCCGCGACGGCTCAGCGCTTCGATGCGCGCCAGCAGTTCCGACAGCGCAAAAGGTTTGGTGAGGTAGTCGTCGCCGCCGGCTTTCAGGCCGTGCACGCGATCGTCGACCGTGCCGAGCGCCGACAGGATCAGTACCGGCGTGTGATCGCCGTTCTGGCGCAGCGCGCCGATGATCGACAGGCCATCGAGGTAGGGCAGCTGGCGGTCGGCAATGATCACGTCGTGGCGCCGTTCGGCGGCCTTGACCAGGCCATCGCGCCCATCGGCGCTGTGCTCCACGGTATAGCCGTTCTCGCGCAGTCCCTTGACGAGGTATTCGGCCGCCTGAAGGTCATCTTCGATGAGCAGAAGGCGCATGTTGGTATTGGGGCGAGCTTCTTGTGAGAAGCCCTCCCCCGCGGCGCGGGAGAGGGCTGTGCGAGTGCTGTTTGCTACGGTCAAGTTCGTGTTCCGGCTGGGTAAGGTTAGCCGATGGGAATCAACCGATGCGGACCGGGACGAAGATCTGCCGGTTTTCGCGATCGATCAACAGCGCCACCACCTTGCTGTTGGTCTTGGCCGCATTCTGCAGTTCCTTGACCGACTTCACGCGGGTGCCGTTCACGCCCAGGATGATGTCGCCGGGGCGTACGCCGGCTTCTTCTGCCGGGCCACCCACGTCTTCGACCAGCAGGTTGCCTTCGGTTTCAGCCTGGCGCTTCTCCTCTGGAGCAAGCGGGCGGACCGCGAGGCCCAGCTTGCTGGTCGCATCGCCGGAATCGCCGGCCTTCGCCACCATCTGCTCGGCGTCGTCCTTGATCTCCTCGGGCCGTGCGGTCAGCGACTTCTCATCGTGGTCGCGCCACACCTGGATCTTCACCGCACTGCCGGGCTTGGTGTCGGCGATCAATCCCGGCACCTGCGCCGAAGTCTCGATGTCCTTGCCGTTCACCTTGAGGATGACGTCGCCAGCCTTGATGCCGGCCTTCTCGCCGGGGCCGTCGGATTCAACCATGCCCACCAGCGCGCCGCGCGGACGGTCCAGGCCGAAGGAATCGGCCAGCTGCGCGTCGACATCCTGGATCGAGACGCCGATGCGGCTGCGTGTCACCTTGCCGTTGGCAACGAGCTGCTCGCGCACGTTGTTGGCGACATCGATCGGCACCGCGAAGGAGAGGCCCATGTAACCGCCGGTGCGGCTGTAGATCTGCGAGTTGATACCGATGACTTCGCCATTCAGATTGAACAGCGGACCACCGGAGTTACCCGGGTTGACCGCGACGTCGGTCTGGATGAACGGCGCGAAGTTGCTTTCGCCGGGCATGGAGCGCGCGGTGGCGCTGACGATGCCTGCGGTCACGCTGTTCTCGAAGCCGAACGGCGAACCGATGGCGATCACCCATTCGCCGGGCTTGAGCTTCGAGGCATCCCCGATACGCACGGTGGGAAGGTTCTTGGCGTCGATCTTGATGACCGCCACATCGGTACGATCGTCGACACCGACCACCTTTGCGTTGTACTCGCGCCGGTTCGTCATCTTGACGGTGACCTGGTTGGCGCCGTCGACGACGTGGGCATTGGTCAGGATGTAGCCATCGTCGGTGACGATGAAGCCCGAGCCTTCGCCGCGAGCGGGCTGCGGGTTGGCGTGCGGCATCTGCCCTTGTCCGCCGCCGAAGCGACGGAAGAATTCATAGAACGGGTCGTTCGGCGACATGCCGCGCGGACCCTGCTGCTGCTGCTGATCGTTGCTCACCGGCTGGCTCTTGGCCACGACCGTGACGTTGACGACGGCGGGGCCGTAGCGTTCGACCAAGCCGGTGAAGTCCGGCAGCCCCGAGCCCATGCGCGCGTTGGCGGTCGTGCCGGCAGCGGGAGCTGCGGTGGCTGCCGCGGGTGATGAAGACTCAACGGCGGCGGTCGGAGTCAAGTTGCGCGAACACGCAACGAAAGCCAATCCGGCGGCTGCCACGGCGACAGAAATGCGAGACCAGTGCGCGATCATGGTTAAACCCCGATGCGAGAGGAAAGGATGCTGCATAAGACGATGCCACGAGCGATAAGTTTGAAGCCAAGTATCTGTATTAAGAAGTATTCATGGGCGTCCAGGCTGCCTGGGACGCTGCGTTGCGATGCGGTACGAGGTGTGACTTGTGGGCGTCCCGGCGTGGAAACAAGAGCGGCCACCACAGTGGCAACAAGGGCGAAATGTTCCCCCTCCATAATGCTGCGTCTGCTCCAGTCCTCCTGCGCGCTGTTGTCCCCCGGCGTGGCGGTTCCTGAGAGTCGGCGCAGTCGCTTCGCGCCCGCACTTTATTTTGCACCGCCACTTAACTAACACCGATTGATTTGTCCTGCCAGCAGCGTCTATACCGAGGTGCTGCAACTCTGGATGAACCCTTGACGGCTGAGCAGGAACTGGTGCGCGAGATGTTGGCTGGCGAAGAGCGCGCGTTCAACGCGTTCTTCCAGACCTACTTTCCGCGCGTCTACCGTTTTGCACTGCCGCGACTGGGGGGCGACGTGGAAGCCAGCCGCGAAGTGGTGCAGGCGACGCTGGTGAAGGCCATCCGCAATCTGGCTGGATTTCGCGGCGACGCGGCGCTGTTCAGCTGGATCTGCCAGATCTGCCGCCGCCAGATCGTCGACTACCTGCGCGCCCGCAACCGGTACTCCGAACGCGTGGTGCTGATGGAGGATAGCGAGGAGTTGCGGGCGGCGCTGGAGTCCGTGGAGGCCCCGGCGGAGGATCAGCCGATGCATCAGTACGGCAATGCGGAAACTCGCCGGCTGGTGCAGTCGGTGCTCGATCGGTTGCCGGCGCGTTACGGCGACGTGCTGGAATGGAAATATGTCGAAGGGCGTTCGGTGGAGGAGATCGGCACATTGCTCGGGGTCGGGCAGACGGCGGCGCAGTCCCTGCTGGCGAGGGCGCGTGTCGCGTTCCGTGAGGCGCTCGAGACCGTCTTTGGCTCAACTGCCGCAGACGTGCTTGCGGGCATGCGTGGTGACATATGAATCAGCGCCCTGACAAATCCGATCCGGACGAGTACAGCATCGAGCAATTGCTGCAAGGCGTGGGCAAGCGCGATTTGCCGTCGGCGGAAATCATGGAGCAGGTGCGCGAGGCCGTGCACGGCGAGTGGCTCGAACTGGTAGGGCAGCGTCAACGTCGCAGCCGCTTCGTGGGATACGCGGCTGCTGCCGGTGTTGCGGCGATCGCTTTGGCGGTCACGGTCAGTCTGCAGTTCAGGTCCGGGGCAGCGGTGCCGGTTGCGTCCATTGCAAGGCTGGAAGGGGTGTTGCAGGTCGACCCGGCTGGCAGCGACGACTGGCACGCGCTCGCCAGCGGCGAGCATGTTGCAACCGGTGACACCTTGCGTACCGACGGAGGTACGCGCGCGGCACTGGATTTCGGTCATGGCATATCGGTGCGCCTCGACGCGAATTCGCTGCTGGAGATAGCTTCTGCCGATCGGATCGTGCTCGACCAGGGCAGCGTCTACATAGACGCAGACCCACACGTCGCCGCCCAGGTTGTGCAAACGCTTGTGGTCGGAACCCCTTATGGCTCCGTGCATCATCTGGGAACGCAATACCTGGTCAGTACTACCCGCAATGGTATCGAGTTGAGCGTTCGCGAGGGCAGGGTCGAGATTACCCGTGAGAGCGGTACGCAAACGGCTCAGGCGGGCGAGCACCTGAGTGTCGCAGGGTCGGGGGAAATCACGCGCACGAGCATCTCGCCGCAGGATGCAAGCTGGCAGTGGGCCACGCGCATCGCACCCGCTTTCGACATCGACAGGCAGCCGCTGACTCACTTTCTCGATTGGGTTGCGCGCGAGACCGGTAAGCGTGTGAACTACGCGACGCCCGCAGCACAGGCCGACGCAGCCAAACTGATTCTGCGCGGCTCGGCGGGCGACCTTGCGCCCGAGCAGGCACTCGCGGCGGTGCTGGCCACAACTTCGTTCACGCACACTGAAACGGCTGCAGGCATCGTAATCAGTCCATCGAAATCCGCGCCGTAGTACCCGGCCCGTAGTACCCAGCAGAGTAGTGCCCAACAGGCACTGTCGACACGCCGGCAGCGTTGCGGAGCGCCGCTGAGTACAGGTCGATAGCTCGGCAACTGCTGACAAACGCAGTGCGTGCGGCTGGTGGACCGTTCGATCCTTCACGATGTGCTATCCGTGATCCGCTGCGCTCATTAACATGCGTCGTCCCCAACCCAACGGGCTGCCGCATACCCTTGATACATCGCATCGATTCTCGTCTGCGTTGCTGCGTGTACGCGACGTGCCTGTTGCTGGGATCAGCGCCCTTGCCGGCTTTACCCGCGGTTGCGACCGCAGCCACCGCGATTGCAGGGTCGCTCGTCGGGCGGCGTGTCAGCGAAGTCCTGGACCTGCTGCGTTCCGAGGGACTGACCTTCATCTACAACACGCAGATCGTTTCCGATCAGCTCGTCATCGGCAAAGAGCCGCAGGCACGGGCGGGAATCGAGCTTGCCAAGGAGATCCTGGCAGCCAACGGCCTGACGGTTTCGCAGGTTGCGCCGCAGACTTTCGCGGTGGTTGCGCAACCGCCTGCGAGTGGTAAGACCGCTCCCGCTGTTGCGGCGCATGCCCCCACGCCGGGATCGAAGGCGACCATCGAGCAGGTGGTCGTGCAGACCAGCCGCTACGGACTGGCGGCCAGCACCATCGGTACCAACGTTTATCTCGACCAGGAACAGGTAAAAAACCTGCCGCGGCTGGGCGATGAAACCCTGCGCGCGGTACAGCGACTGCCCGGGTCGGCGGTCAACGGCTTTTCCAGCGTCGGGCCGGTGCGCGGGGGCGTGCCGGATGAAACCGCCATCGTGCTGGATGGCCTGCGGCTCTATGAGCCGTTTCACCTGAAGAATTTCTTCAGTCCGGTGAGCGTGCTCGACTCGCGCATCATCGATGGCATGGATGTGTATTCCGGCGGCTTCCCGGCGAATTTCGGCGACCGCATGAGTGCCATCATCGATACGCACTCGATCCATCCGACACAGGAACGTTACTACGAGCTGGGGCTGAGCCTGTTCCATTCCAGCGCCCTGGCCTCCATGGCTTTCGATGACGATCGCGGCCATGCGCTGCTTTCGGCACGGCGCAGCAATCTCGGTGAGGTCGGGAAATTAAGCGAGAACGATTTCGGCGACCTGCAATATGCCGACGGTTTCGGGCGGCTGGATTACAAGTTCACCGACGCCACGCAGGGATCCCTCAGCGCCCTGGCTTCCGAGGATCGCATTCATGCGATCAAATCCGCCGGGACGCAGCACAGCGACGATCGATATCGCAACGTGTACGTGTGGGCCACGCTCGATCATCAATGGTCCGAGCACGCCAATAGCCGGCTCATTGCGTCATCTACCTCGGTCAACAACGAGCGTGCCGGCGACGTGGACGATCCGGACCAGCGCAGCGCCCTGGTTCACGACGCACGCGCTTTCCATGTGATCGGGCTGCGTTTGGATAACGAGATTGCGGGCGCGCTCGTAACTCACCATTTCGGCGCCGAAGTGCGCAGGTTGTGGGCGAACTACGACTACAGCAGCGATGTCCAGTTCGATGCCGGCTATCCTTTCCCCGGCTCTCCGGCGCTTTCACAATCGCGGGTCGCCGTGCTGCATCCGGACGGCTATGAGTCTTCCGCCTACTGGGACATGCGCTTCGCGCTTGGAAAGCGCTGGGTGGCGCAGACCGGTTTGCGAGTGGATACGCAGACCTACGACGGCTCCGACGATTCGGAACAATGGAGCCCGCGCCTGAGCCTGCTCTACAACGCCACCGCGAACACCCGGCTGCGCATGAGCTGGGGGCGGTTCTTCCAATCGCAGGCCATCAATGAGCTGCAGGTGGAAGACGGCGTCAATCATTTCTATCCGGCGCAGCATGCCAATCACCTGATCGCGAGCATCGAACACTCCTTCGGCAGTGCTTTCGATTTGCGGATCGAGGCGTACCACAAGAGTTATCCGCGCGTGAATCCGCATTTCGAAAATGCGCTGGATCCGCTGGTGCTATTGCCCGAAGCGCAATTCGATCGAGTGATGGTCGATCCGGGCAGCTCGCGCGCCGACGGTGTCGAAGTCTCGCTGAACTGGCAGCCCGATCGTACCTGGAGCGGCTGGATCAGCTACACGCTGTCGCGAGCGCAGGACCGCATCGATGGGCAGGATGTCTATCGCAGTTGGGATCAGCGCCATGCATTGAATGTCGGTGTCGCCTGGCAGCAGGGGCCATGGGCGGTGACGCTGGCGGATATCTATCACACGGGCTGGCCAACGACCCAATTGCAGGTGTTGCCGCCAGCGACGCCGGGTGGCGTCTCCCAAGTTGTTTTCGGTCCGCGTAACGCCGAGCGCTATCAGGACTACAACTCACTGGACCTGCGCGTCACCCGCACGTTCACGCTGCCGCGAGGCCAGCTCGATGTCTATTTCGAAGCGAGCAACCTGCTGTGGCGCGACAACCCGTGCTGCGCGGATTACACCGCGACACAGAACCCGGACGGCTCGCTGACGCTGAACAGGGAAGAGGGAAACTGGTTACCGCTGGTGCCTTCGGTCGGGGTTTTGTGGCGGTATGGGAAGTGAGGAGTTGAGAGTGACAACGTGACGAGTGACGGGTACAGATTGGCTTGACGCAGTCGCGCTCCGGCACACCATCTTGCCGTCACCCGTCACCCGTCACCCTCTTCAGTCCCCCAGCTTCTCCTTCAGTTCATCCAGCTCGTGCCGCAACTCCGATACCAGCTCTTCCAGCTGGGCGATGCGGTCGGTCTGAGGTGGACGGGGATGCAGCGGGGCAGTCGCTGCCGGCGAATCGGGGACGGCGTGAGGCAGATCGATGTCGCCGCTGAGCAGATGCGCGTAGCGTGAGTCGCGACGGCCGGACTCGCGCGGCAATTGCACGACGAAGGGACCGTCTGCGCGTGTGCTCAGGTCGAGCAATGCCGTTTCGATCTCGCTGACATCGCTCATTTCGCTCATGCGGCTGGCGCGGGTGCGTAGTTCGCCTGGCGTCTGCGGGCCCCGCAGCAGCAACTCGCACAGAATCGCCGTTTCGTGTGGGCTGAAACTCAGCGAGCCGAAGCCAGTGTTGCAGAAGCGTTGCTGATACTTGGGCACACGACTGCCGAAGCCGGATTTCTCCATGATCAAATGTTTGCGCACCAGCGAGTCCACGGTCTGCTGCACGGTGCGCTCGTCCAAGTCCATGATCGGGTCGCGATTGCTCTTCTGATTGCACGCATTGGTCAGGGCATTCAGCGACAGCGGGTATTGATCCGGCGTGGTCAGTGCCTTTTCGATCAGGCAGCCGATGACGCGCGCCTCCAGCGGGTCCAGCTCGATATTCACATCGCATCCTTATGCCACTTGGTTTGGTCACTATAAGCGAAGCCGGATAAACCGGTCGCTTGGCCGGCACGAAGGCTACCGCAGACCGGCTGGAGCGTTAATCTGCTGTCGCCGCAGCCAGTCATCTCCTTCTATAGCTCCCCAATGCCCTCTACAATTGCCCGGTCCCCGCCCTGTACCTGCCTGACCCGCGAGCCATCCCTTGTCCAACCCTGCTCTGCCGCTCGATCCAGTCGAGGCGCAACGTACTCCTGTCGCTGCACAGCCGGCACGATTGCGCGAAATACCTTACAACTACACCTCGTTCTCCGATCGCGAGATCGTGACGCGGCTGCTGGGCGCCCCGATCTGGCAGATTCTGGATGAACTGCGTGCAGAGCGTCGCACCGGTCGTTCGGCGCGCATGCTGTACGAAGTCCTCGGAGACATCTGGGTCGTGCTGCGTAATCCGTACCTGCAGGACGACCTGATGGACAATCCGAAGCGCCGTCGGCTGCTGGTCGAGGCGCTGCGTCACCGGCTCAAGGAAGTCGAACGTCGTCGCGAAGGCAACGGTGACGCGCAGGCCGATGTAGCACGTGATCGCAAAGTAGCTGAGTTGCTGCAGGCGGCACACAAGGCCGTAGAGAAATTCGCGGACGGATTCGAACACGCAGTTGCCCTGCGCAAGCGTGCACGCAAGCAGTTCGAACGACACACGCGCGCCGATAATATTCGTTTCGACGCGTTCGCGCGCGTCTCGCACGTGACCGATGCTACCGACTGGCGCATCGAGTATCCGTTCGTGGTTCTGGCCCCGGATGAGGAAAGTGAAATTCCGGCGCTGGTCCGTGCATGTATCGACCTGGGTCTCACTGTCATTCCACGCGGCGGCGGCACCGGCTACACCGGTGGCGCCATTCCGTTGACGGCAATGTCGGCCGTGATCAACACCGAGAAGCTGGAACGCTTGGATCCGGTGGAAATGAGCGCACTGCCGGGTGTCGAAGGCCCAGTGCCGACCATCTTCAGCGAGGCCGGCGTAGTGACGCGCCGCGTCTCGGATGCGGGCGAGCGTGCGGGACTGGTATTCGCTGTCGATCCCACTTCTGCGGACGCTTCCTGTGTAGGCGGCAACGTTGCGATGAATGCAGGCGGCAAGAAGGCCGTGCTGTGGGGAACGGCAGTCGACAACCTGGCGTGGTGGCGCATGGTCGACCCCGACGGCAACTGGCTGGAAGTCACGCGTGTCGGACACAACCGCGGCAAGATTCACGATGTCGAAGTGGCGAGCTTCGATCTGGTCTGGAAAGACGGTGGCGAAGCCGTGGAGCGTGCACGCGTGATACGCACCGCGCGACTGGATATCGATGGTGCATCGTTCCGCAAGACCGGCCTCGGCAAGGATGTCACGGACAAGTTTCTCGGCGGCCTGCCGGGGGTGCAGAAGGAAGGCTGCGATGGATTGATTACCGCGGCCCGCTGGGTGCTGCATCGCATGCCCAAGCATGTTCGCACCGTGTGCATGGAGTTCTTCGGTCAGGCGCGCTACGCGATTCCGTCCATCGTCGAGATCAAGACCTTCCTCGACCAGGAAGCGCGCAGCAGCGGCGTGCAGCTCGCCGGGCTCGAGCATCTTGACGAACGCTATCTGCGCGCGGTGGGCTACGCCACCAAATCGAAGCGCGGCACACTGCCGAAAATGGTGTTGATCGGGGATATCGTCGGTGACGACGACAATGCGGTGGCGCGCGCCACTTCCGAAGTGGTGCGACTTGCCAACGCGAGATCCGGCGAAGGTTTCGTTGCCGTCAACGCCGATGCCCGCAAGAAGTTCTGGCTCGACCGCTCACGCACAGCCGCGATCGCGCGGCACACCAATGCCTTCAAGATCAACGAAGACGTCGTGATTCCGTTGGAGCGCATGGGCGACTACACGGACGCGATCGAGCGCATCAACATCGAGCTGTCGTTCCGCAACAAGCTGGCGCTGTTGCGCGAGTTGCAGAACTACTTCAGCGGCGAGCTGGAACTCGGCAAGGTCGATGACCCGGACATGGAGGGCGCATCGCGCCAGGAATTGCTCGGCGAGCGCCAGTCGCAGGCACAGCAGACGATCGCTGCTACCCAGGCACGTTGGACGTACGTATACGAGCATCTCGATACGCCAGTGCACGAAGCGTTGCCGCAACTTGCGGCACTAGGCTACGAGCCGATGCGGCGCGACTTCGAGGAGCGGCTGCAAAAGGAGCCGCAGCTGCGTGTTTTCGACCTGGTGCAGGACCGTTCGATCCGCACATCGTGGAAAACGGAAATACGCGCACACCTGCGGCAACTGTTTGTCGGCGGCGCGTTTGCGCCGGTGCTGCAGGCTGCGCAGGAAATCCACAAGCGCGTGCTGCGCGGGCGGGTATGGGTTGCGCTGCACATGCACGCCGGTGACGGCAACGTGCACACCAATATTCCCGTGAACTCCGACGATTACGAAATGCTGCAGGAGGCTAATCGCGCTGTGGTGCGCATCATGGGCATTGCGCGCAACCTCAATGGCGTGATCTCCGGCGAGCACGGCATCGGCATCACCAAGCTGGAGTTCCTCAGCGATGCGGAAACCGCGGAGTTCCGTCGCTACAAGGATCGTGTCGATCCGGACGGCCGCTTCAATGCCGGCAAGCTGATGCCGGGCGGCGACCTGCGCAATGCCTATACGCCCAGCTTCAACCTGATGGGGCACGAATCCCTCATCATGCAGCATTCCGACATCAATTCGATTTCGGATGCCATCAAGGATTGCCTGCGCTGCGGCAAGTGCAAGCCTGTATGCGCTACGCATGTGCCACGAGCGAACCTGCTTTACTCGCCGCGCAACAAGATTCTCGCTACCTCGTTGCTGGTCGAGGCGTTCTTGTACGAGGAGCAGACCCGGCGCGGCATTTCGATCCGGCACTTCGATGAATTCTCCGATGTCGCCGATCATTGCACCGTGTGCCACAAGTGCGTGACGCCGTGTCCGGTCGACATCGATTTCGGCAACGTTTCGATGGCGATGCGCGACCTGCTGCGGCGCATGGGCAAGAAGCGCTTCAACGCCGGTACCGCTGCTTCGATGTTCTTCCTCAACGCCACCAATCCGGAGACCATCAAGCTCGGTCGCAAGGTAATGATGGATTGGGGCTTCAAGGCGCAGCGCATGGCCAATCGCACACTAGGTGCGCTCACCGCATCGCAGACGGCGCGGCCGCCGGCAACCACCGGCAAGCCTGCCATCAAGGAGCAGGTGCTGCATTTCATCAACAAGAAAATGCCGGGCGGCCTGCCGAAGAAGACCGCACGAGCCTTGCTCGATATCGAAGACCGGCACTACGTGCCCATCATTCGCGATCCGGTGCGGACCAGCAGTGAGACCGAGGCCGTGTTCTATTTCCCTGGCTGCGGCTCGGAGCGCCTGTTCTCGCAGGTGGGGCTCGCAACGCAGGCGATGTTGTGGCAGGTCGGTGTGCAGACAGTGCTGCCACCGGGCTACCTGTGCTGCGGCTATCCACAGCGCGGCGCAGGTGAGTTCGACAAGGCAGACAAGATCATCACCGATAACCGGGTACTGTTTCACCGGGTTGCCAACACGCTCAACTATCTCGACATCAAGACGGTGGTCGTCAGTTGCGGCACCTGCTACGACCAGTTGCAGGGCTACAAATTCGACGAGATCTTCCCCGGCTCGCGCATCATCGACATCCACGAATACCTGCTGGAACGCGGCGTGCGGCTCGAAGGCGTGACCGGTACGCGCTACATGTACCACGACCCCTGTCACTCGCCGATCAAGAAGGATCCGCTGAAAGTGGTAAACGCGCTGATGAACGAGGAGCTCAACGGCAAGATCGAGAAGAACGATCGCTGCTGTGGCGAGTCCGGCACCTTCGCCGTCACGCGTCCGGACGTGGCTACGCAGGTTCGCTTCCGCAAGGAACAGGAGATCCGCGCTGGCGCCGACAAGGTCCGCAAGGACGGCTTCAAGGGCGAGGTCAAAGTGCTTACCTCGTGTCCTTCCTGCATGCAGGGCCTGAAGCGCTACAACGACGACGCGGACATCGACGCCGACTACATCGTGGTGGAGATTGCCAAGAACATCCTCGGTGAGGATTGGCTGCCAGCGTATGTGCGCGCGGCCAACAACGGCGGGATCGAGCGGGTGCTGGTCTGAGATAGACCGAACGTGCCACGGAAGGCATCGCTGCAGCAGAATCGGTGCAGCAGATAGGGGTCGCTGATTTTCGGCGCTGGGAAGCGTGACCGCCCATCGGGATCTATAGACCTGAGCACAGGCCGGGCCACTGCCGAGCCATGCTGCGTTACACTTTTGCGGGCCGGCCACTCCCTCCGAGGTGCCCATGTCCGCGTTAGCCCGCATCAGCTCATCGCTCGTGCTCTTTCTGCTGGCCCTGACCGTACGTGCCGCTGAAAGCCCGGATCCGCTGGCGCAGGATTTGATCCAGCGATATTCGCTGGAAGAGTCCGAGGCCCCGGTAAAGGAGCGTGCGGGCTGGCACAAACCCCGGCGCATTCTCGTGGGTGGCATGGCCACGCAGATGATTCCGGCGCTCAAGGCGTCGGCCCCCGATGTGGAATTCATTCCCGTTCGTTCCGCAGAGGCGGTTCGACAAGCCGCCAATGTCGATGCTCTGTTCGGCATCTGCACGCCGGAAATTGTCGCTGCGGGCAAATCGGTCCAATGGATTCATATGGTGACCGCGGGTATCGAGCAGTGCCTGGCGAACCCGGAATTGCGCGAACGCAAGATTCTGGTCACCAACATGCAGCGCATCGGTGGTCCGGTCATTGCGGAGCATGCGATTGCCATGATGCTGGCCTTTACCCGCGGCCTGGACATCTACATCCCGGCCCAAGCGAAAGAAGAATTCAGGCGTGCAACGCCGCCGGGACGCATGGAAGTGGTCAGCGGCAAAACCATGCTCGTCGTCGGGTTGGGCGGAATCGGCACTGAAGTCGCCAAACGCGCGTCGGCGCTGGGCATGAAGGTGGTAGCGACCCGCAACAGCGGCCGCACCGGCCCCGACTACGTCAGCTACGTGGGGTTGCCGGACGAACTGCCGAAGCTCGCGGCTGAAGCGGACTTCATCGTCAACGCAGCGCCGCTGACGGCCCAGACCACCGGCATGTTCAACGCCGCGTTCTTTGCCCGCATGAAGCCCTCGGCTTACTTCATCAACATTGCACGCGGCGGCAGTGTTGTGACCGACGACCTGGTCGCAGCACTGAAGAAGAGGCGGATTGCCGGTGCAGCGCTGGATGTGACCGAACCGGAGCCGTTGCCGCCCGGGCACCCACTGTGGCAGGCGCCAAACATCATCATCACGCCCCACGTGGCCAACGATTCCGACCTCGGCTATGGCGCGCAAACGGAGGTGACCAAGGAGAATCTGCGGCGCTTCAGTGCGGGCGAGAAAATGCTGTCGGTGGTGGATGTGGGCAGGGGGTATTGAGGGGATGAAGAGTGATGGGTGACGAGTGACGGGTGACAGGCAAGAAGAGGTGTCCGTCGGCGTCTCTTGCCCGTCACCCGTCACTCATCACCGTTGCGGGAACGAAAGCGACGCCGTGACGAGTGATGGGGCAGAGGAGGGGCTTGTACGAATGATCTCCGGCATGGTTCGACAGGCTCACCACGAACGGGAAATGAAATATAGGAACGAGGAATGGACGGCCCGGCTCACGCCTCTTGCTCGTCACCCATCACCCGTCACTTTCATCACCTCTTTCTCCCCCGGAACCTCCCTCGTTCCGCGAACGTTCCTCGCTGACACCAGCGGGGCCCACGCATGCCGGAGCATCCAGACGCAGCTTCCCGATCGATGGCTACCGCCCGATTCGAGCCGGGCCGTAATTGCTGGCGGGTGGAGCATGCGGATCGGGCGGCATTTCTCATCGACGGCGATGCTTACTTCAAGGCATTCGTCGCCGCTGCGCAGAAAGCGCGGCGCTCCATCCTCATCGTAGGATGGGATTTCCATAGTCGGACGCGTTTGCTGTGCGGCACGCCGCCGCAAGACTGCGAGCTGGAACTTGGGGCATTCCTCAACAGCCTGGTGAAGCGCAATCGCCAGCTGCAGATTCATATCCTGATCTGGGACTACCCGGTGATCTTTGGGGTGGAGCGCGAATGGGCGCCCATCTACGGATTGGGCTGGAAGCCGCGCCGGCGCATTCACTTCCGTTACGACAACACCCATCCGGTCGGCGGTTCGCATCATCAGAAGATCGTCGTGATCGACGATGCGGTGGCATTCAATGGTGGCATCGACCTCACCAGCCGACGCTGGGATACCTGTGCACATGCGGCCAACGATGAGCTGCGGGTCGCGCAAGGCACTCCCTATCCGCCGTTTCACGATTTGATGATGGCAGTGGAAGGTAAGGCTGCTTCCGCCCTTGGCGATCTGGTGCGCGATCGCTGGCTACGTGCAACCGGCGAAACCATTTTACCCGCGACCGTTCGCAGGTCGCGATGGCCGGCACGCCGCGTGCGCGAGCAAGGTGCGAGCGGCGAGTCGCTGTGGCCAGAGTCGGTGGATGCGGACGTGCGCGATGTGCAGGTTGCGATATCGAGAACCCAGCCACCCAACGGTGGCGATGGCGGCATTCGTGAGATCGAGGCATTGTTCATCGACATGATCGCTGCGGCACGCCGCTCGATCTATGTGGAGAATCAGTATTTCACCGCGGACGCGATCGGCAATGCGCTGGCGCAGCGGCTGCTGGAAGAAGACGGCCCTGAGGTTATCGTTGTCGTACGCAGGCTTAGCCATGGCTGGCTCGAAGAACTCGCTATGGAATCGCGACGTGCCATCCTGGTACGTAAGTTGCGCGCGGCGGACCGGTTCGATCGGCTCAGGGTGTTCTATCCGCACATTGAAGGCTTGCAGGAAGGCACCTGCATCGATGTGCATGCCAAGCTGCTCATTGTCGATGACGACTTTGTCCGCATCGGCTCGGCCAACGTTGCGAATCGTTCGATGGGCACGGATACGGAGTGCGATCTCACTATTTGCAGCAGCGATCCGCGACACGGCAACCGCCCGGATGTGAGCGTAGCGGCACGCAAGCTGCGTTCCAGCCTGCTCGCCGAACATCTTGGAACGACACCCCAGGAAGTACAGGCCGCAGTCGAGTGCAACGGCTCGCTGCGCGGCGCGATCGCACAATTGCAAAGTGCGAACCGGTCTTTGCACGAACTGACCGAGCTGCCGGAAGTGTCGGAGACGGTATTGGGCATTGCGAGCGTTGCCGACCCGGAACGACCGGTGCAAGTGGCCGACCTGACCCGGATCTTC